>NZ_FQZA01000001.1:38391-587537 GCF_900141995.1 Palleronia salina
CGGTGGAGCGATCGAGGGGCGAACGGGCGGAGCCCCCCGGTCCGGCGCAGCCGGCGATCGCTTCGGTGGAGCGATCGCGGGGCGAACGGGCGGAGCCCCCCGGCCCGGCGCGGCCGGCGATCGCCGCTCGTGCCCTCGACAAGACGGCACCCGACGCGAAACAGCGTGGACCCGCCGGGCGATCTCCGCGCGCCCCATTGGATCGCCCGACCCAGCCTGCTAGCTTTGCAGCTGAAAGGATGCCCCATGGATCTGATCGAGTATCAAGACGCCGAGATGATGATGATGACGCTGGCCGACAAGCTCGCCAGCGAGATCAGCAATTGCCTCGCCGCCCATGACCACGTCTCGCTCGCCGTGCCGGGGGGCAGCACGCCCGGACCGGCCTTCGACACGCTGGCCGGCGCCGATCTGCACTGGGACCGGGTGCACGTGCTGCTGACCGACGAACGCCGCGTGCCGCCCGATCACGAACGCTCGAACGAGCGGCTGCTGCGCTCGCGCCTGCTGACCGACAAGGCCGCGCGCGCCACGTTCGTGCGCCTCGTGCCCGACGAAGACACCAGCATGGATGACCTCGCGCGGCGCATCGCGCCCGAGCTTCCGCTGTCGATCCTGGTGCTGGGGATGGGCGCCGACATGCATTGCGCGTCGCTGTTCCCCGGCGCGCCGCAGCTCGACGCCGCGCTGGCGCCCGACGCGCCGCCGGTGATGGAGGTCGACGCGCCCGAGGGGCTCGAGCCGCGGATCACGCTGACCGGGCCCGTGCTGCGCGGGGCGCTGTCGACCCACGTGCTGATCACGGGGCCCGAGAAACGCCGCGCGCTGGACAAGGCCGCGCGGCTGTCCCCGCGCGAGGCACCCATCGCCACCATCCTGCGCGACGCAACCGTTCACTGGGCTGAGGACTGAAAGACATGAAGGACATGTGGAGCACGCTGGCCCAGAAGGGCCAGGCGGCCGCCGGGCGATCGATTCCCGAACTGATGAGCGCCGAGCGCGCCGACGGCTACGCGGTCGAGGCCTGCGGCATGCGCTTCGACTATTCCAAGACGGCCATGACCGATGCGGATCGCGACCACCTCCTGGCCATGTGCGATGCGGCGGGTCTTTCGGACAAGCGGCGCGCCATGTTCGAGGGCCGCGCCATCAACGAGACCGAGGGACGCGCCGTGCTGCACACCGCGCTGCGCAACCTGTCTGGCGGCGCCGTCATGATCGACGAGCAGGACGTCATGCCACGGGTGCTGGGCACGCTCGCCCGCATGGAAGGCTTCGCCCGCGCCGTGCGCGAGGGCAATTTCCGCGGGCAGGGCGGGGCGATCACCGACGTGGTCAATATCGGCATCGGCGGCTCGGACCTGGGCCCGGCCATGGCGACGCTGGCGCTGGCGCCCTACCACGACGGGCCGCGCTGCCATTTCGTCAGCAACGTGGACGGCGCCCATATCGCCGACATCCTCGGCCCGCTGAACCCCGAGACGACGCTGATCATCGTGGCGTCCAAGACCTTCACCACGATCGAGACCATGACCAATGCCGCCACCGCCAAGGCCTGGATGGCCGAGCGGGTGCGCGACCCGGCCGCGCAATTCGCGGCCCTCAGCACGGCCCAGGACAAGACGGCGGCCTTCGGCATCTCCGAGACCCGGGTGTTCGGCTTCGCGGACTGGGTCGGCGGGCGCTACTCCATGTGGGGGCCCATCGGCCTGTCGCTGCTGATCGCCATCGGCCCCGAAGCCTTCCGCGCCTTCCTGCGCGGGGCCGAATCCATGGATATCCACTTCAAGTCCGCCGACCCGCTGGAAAACATGCCGGTGATGCTGGCGCTGACGGGCCTGTGGCACAACCAGGGCTGCGGCCACGCCACGCGCGCGGTCCTGCCCTACGAGCAGCGGCTGAACCGGCTGCCGGCCTACCTTCAGCAGCTCGAGATGGAGAGCAACGGCAAGCGCGTCTCCATGGACGGCGCCGACCTGCCGGTCGACTCGGGCCCCGTGGTCTGGGGCGAGCCGGGCACCAACGGCCAGCACGCCTTCTACCAGCTGATCCACCAAGGCACGCGCATCATCCCCTGCGAGTTCATGGTGGGCGCCGAAGGGTTCGAGCACGAACTGCCGCACCAGCACCGCCTGCTCATCGCCAACTGCCTGGCCCAGGCCGAGGCGCTGATGAAGGGCCGCTCGCTGGACGAGGCAAAGGCGCTCATCAAGGACAAGTTCTCGGGCGACGAGCTCGAACGCCAGGCGCGCCACCGGGTGTTCCCCGGCAACCGGCCCTCGACCATGCTGGTCTATCCCAAGCTCACCCCCGAGGTCCTGGGCGCCATCGTCGCGCTTTACGAGCACCGGGTCTTCGTCGAAGGCGTATTGCTCGGCATCAATTCCTTCGACCAGTGGGGCGTGGAGCTCGGCAAGGAACTCGCCAAGGCGCTCGAGCCCGTCGTGGCGGGCGAGACGTCGGCCGACGACAAGGACGCCTCCACCGCGTCGCTGGTCGGCTGGCTTCAGCGCCACGGCGCCTGACGACCATCCCGGGGGGCGCGGCCGATCAGCCGTCTCGCCCCTGCTTCATCTTTCCCGAAATACCTCGGGGGAGTCCGCGCAGCGGACGGGGGCAGAGCCCCCATGCCGGTCTCACTCCAGCGACAGCCCCGAGATCGTGGCGTCGATCACGCTGTCGGTGTCGTCGCTGTCGGCGCTGACGGCCACGCCAAGCAGGCGCGGCGGCCGGGTGCCGAACGCCTTTTGCAGGTCGGCGTCGAAATCCACCCGTTCCGATTGGCTGCCGGTGCCGGTTTCCGCCAGCACGATGGTCTTGCCCCGTTCGCCCAGGTAGGGGCTGTCCTGCATCGTGCCCGGCGCGACGTCGCCGCCGCGCACGTAGACGAGGATCCGCGCGGCTTCGGCGCCCAGCAGGCGACGCAGGCTGGCGCCCTGCAGGGCCTCGGCCGTGGCGTCGTCGGCGAACACGAAATAGAGCGCCAGGTTGCGATCATCGCCACCCTTCTGCGCAAGGTCGGTGGCCGGCACGCCTTCGGTCACGGTCCAGGACCAGCTGGCGCCGGTCGCGTCGGGCACCTCCGGCGTGCGGCGATAGACCAATGACACCGTCCCCTCCGAACTCACCCCCAGCGTGTCGCCGTTCAGCGCGTATTCGTTGGCGGGCTGGAAGGGGAAGGTCTGCTCGCGCCATTGGTCGTCGAACGGGATCTCGGCCGCGGCCAGGGGCAGGGCGAACGCGGCGCCGAGCGTCGCGAGGGTCAGGGTGTGTCGCATAAGGCTCCTCCAAGCTTGGGTCAGCATCTAGGCGATGCACGGCGCGGACCACCCGTTTGGTGCGGTTCTGACGCAAGCGTGAGGGGCGGCCCGATCGCCGACGGGCCGTTGCAGACGAAAAAGGCCCCGGCGCGGTGACCGGGACCTTCTCCTTTTTGCGCAGTATGGGTCCCATGACGCCCGGCCAGGGGCCCTGCCGCCCTCAGAGCAGCGATTTCACCTTCTCGGCCACGGCATCGGCGGTGATACCGAACTTCTCGAACAGCTCGCCCGCCGGGGCGGACGCGCCGAAGCTGTCCATGCCGACGAAGCCGGCCTTTGCCTCGCGCCCGCGCTCGCCCAGCAGCATGCCGTCCCAGCCCTGGCGCACGCCGGCCTCGACCGCGACGCGCACGGCGGATGCGGGCAGCACCTTGCGGCGATAGGCGTCGTCCTGCTGCCAGAACAGCTCCATGCAGGGGACGGACACCACGCGGGTGCCGATGCCCTCGGCCTGGAGCGCCTCGCGCGCGGCCATGGCGACGGACACTTCCGAGCCGGAGGCCAGCAGAACCGCCTGGCGCTTGCCCTCTGCCTCGGCCAGGACATAGGCCCCCTGGGCCACGAGGTTGCGGGTCTTGTGGTCGGTGCGCACCGTGGGCAGGCCCTGCCGGGTCAGCGCCAGGATCGACGGCTTGTCGGTGGTGGTCAGCGCCAGCTCCCACGCCTCGGCGGTCTCGACCGTGTCGGCAGGGCGGAAGACCAGCGTGTTCGGCGTGGCGCGGCACGTGGCCAGGTGCTCGACCGGCTGGTGGGTCGGGCCGTCCTCGCCCAGCCCGATGCTGTCATGGGTCATCACGTAGATCACCGGGTTGCCCATGAGCGCCGACAGGCGCACGGCGGGGCGGGCGTAGTCGGTGAAGACGAAGAAGGTGCCGCCATAGGGGCGCAGGCCCCCGTGCAGCGCGATGCCGTTCATGGCCGCGGCCATGCCGTGTTCGCGGATGCCGTAGTGGATGTAGCGGCCCTTGCGGTCCTCGGCGGTGAAGATGCCCAGGTCGGCGGTCAGGGTGTTGTTCGAGCCGGTCAGGTCGGCCGATCCGCCCAGCGTCTCGCCCACCACGGGGTTGATGACCTCGAGCACCATCTCGCTGGACTTGCGGGTGGCGACCTTCGGGGCGGTCTCGCTGACCTGCTTCTTCAGCGCGCGGATGGTGCCGGCGAGCTTCTTCGGCATCTCGCCCGACATCATCCGGTCGAACGTGGCACGCTTGCCGGCGCCCAGGCTTTCGACGCGGTCGTTCCAGGCCTCGCGCTCGGCGGCGCCGCGGCGGCCGACCTCTTCCCACCACGACTTGATGTCGGCGGGGATGTCGAAGGGCGCATGGCTCCAGCCATAGGCCTCGCGCGTGTCGGCGATGAGCTTCTCGTCGGTCAGCGCGCCGTGGCCCTTGGCGGTGTCCTGCGCGGACGAGCCCAGCGCGATATGGGTCTTGCAGGCGATCATCGACGGCTTGCCGGCCTTCTTCGCGGCCTGGATCGCGGCGTGGATGGCGTTGGGGTCGTGGCCGTCGATGGACTGGGTGTGCCAGCCGGCGGCGTCGAACCGCTTCACCTGGTCGACGCTGTCGGCCAGGCTGACCTTGCCGTCGATGGTGATGTCGTTGTTGTCCCAGAAGACGATCAGGTTCGACAGCTTCAGGTGACCGGCCAGCGCGATGGCTTCCTGGCTGACACCCTCCATCAGGCAGCCGTCCCCGGCGATGACATAGGTATGGTGGTCGACGATCTTCTTGCCGAACTTGGCGCGCAGGCTTTCCTCGGCGATGGCGAAGCCCACCGAGGTCGCGATGCCCTGGCCCAGCGGGCCGGTCGTGGTCTCGATCCCCTTGGCGTGGCCGTATTCCGGGTGCCCCGCGGTTTTCGAGCCCCACTGGCGGAAATTCTTCAGCTCATCGAGGGTCATGTCCTCGTAGCCCGTCAGGTAGAGCAGCCCGTAAAGCAGCATCGAGCCGTGGCCCGCGGACAGGATGAAGCGGTCGCGGTCGGCCCAGTCGGGCGCCTTCGCATCGAACTTCATGTGCTTCGAGAACAGCACCGTGGCCACGTCGGCCATGCCCATGGGCATCCCGGTGTGGCCCGAATTCGCGGCGGCGACCGCGTCCATCGCCAGGAAGCGCAGGGCGGCGGCCCGGTTCCAGTGATCGGGGTGGGCGTCGCGCAGCGTGTCGAGATCCATGGGTGTCCTCCTATCGGCGTCTGGGCGTGCAGTCGGCGCATCGATACCAGCACCGGGGGCAAGATCAAGCGTGGGCAGGGGGGCATGGGCGCCTTTTGGGGCTGATTCCCGGCGACTTATGCGATTTACTTGAACCCAAGCGCCCGAATCGCAAAATAGCGCCGACACCGGCGGACGAGCAGAAAGGACCGCGTGCCATGCAGGACGTAACCGAGCTTCAGCGGCGGATCACGGCTGCCTTGGGGCGGATCGGCGCGGGCTTGGACAAGCTGGACGCCGCGCGTCCCGATCCCGAGCCCGCCGACGAGGGCCCGAGCCCCGAGCTGCTTGCAGCGCAGGGCGAGCTCGAATCCGAGCGCGCGCTGAACGCCCAGCTGCAGGAGCGTATCCAGGCCAATCGCGACCGCTCGGAGGCGCAGGAGGAAAAGCTCAGGGCCGAGCTCGAGGAGCTGCGGACCCTCCTGCGCAAGACCGAGGAGGATCGCGCGCAGCTGAAGGCCGTGAACGACGCCCTGCGCGACAGCAACGCGGCCCTGCGCGAGGCGAACGAAAAGGCCATGGGGGACGACTCGCTGGTCAACACGGCGCTGCAGACCGAGCTTGACGCCCTGCGGCAGGTGCGCGCCAGCGACCGTGCCGAGCTGGACGCCATCGTGCGCCTGCTCGAGCCCGCCCTGTCCGAAACCACCGCGACAGAGGAAGCCGCACACAATGCCTGAGGAAAAAGTCACGATCGGCGGCCGCGACTACGAGGTTGCCTGCCAGCCCGGCGAAGAGGGATTCCTGCACGCGGCGGCCGAGATGCTGGATACCGAGGCGCGCACGCTCAGCGCGCAGGCGGGTCGGCTGCCCGAGTCGCGCATGCTTCTGATGGCGGGACTGATGCTGGCCGACAAGACCGCCGGGCTGGACGAGCAGATGCGCGCCCGCGACACCGAGATCGAAGCACTGCGCGCCGAACTGGCCGCCCTGAAAAGCGCGCCGCCGCCCGCGGCCGAAAAGGTCGAGGTCCCGGTGATCCCCACCTCGGTGCTGGAAACCATGGCCGAGCTTGCCGCCCGTTCGGAAGCCCTGGCGGACGCCGTCGAGACCAAGGCCGCGCCCGAGGATTGAGACTGCGCGGTTTCCCGAAGTGAAAAAGCCCCCGCGGCGTGATGGCCGGCGGGGGCTTTTGCATTCGCGGGGCATCGGCCCCGGGCCAGGCCGATCAGGTGTTGGCTTCGCGGATCTTGTCGGCCGCGGCCTTGTCGAAGCTGACGCCTTCCTTCTGGAACAGCTCGTCCAGCTCGCCCGACAGGGTCATCTCGGTCACGATATCGCAGCCGCCCACGAACTCGCCCTTCACGTAAAGCTGGGGAATGGTCGGCCAGTCGGAATAGTCCTTGATGCCCTGGCGCAGTTCCTCGTCGGCCAGCACGTTGATGTCGGCGAAATCGACGCCCATGAAGTTCAGAACGCCCGCGACGCGGCTGGAGAACCCGCATTGCGGCATGGACTTGGTGCCCTTCATGAACAGCACCACGTCGTTGTTGGTGACGGTTTCCTTGATCTGGGTTTCGGCAGTCATGTCAGGTGTCCTTTGGGTCTTGGGTGTCTTTGGATTTGGGGACGAACAGCCGGGCGTATTCCTGCGGATCGCGCGGCACCTTGTATTCGCGGGACTGGCCGCCGCCCATGCCCGAGAAATACTCGGATTTCAGAACGTGGTAGCCGGTGCCGGGGTCCGATCCGCGCCGGTCGTCGCGCTCGGCGCGCATGACGATGAACGCGCGCACCGCGAGGATCGCCAGGATCAGGAGGCCCAGCACGGCGGAAAGGGTATAGGGTCCCGCGCTCACGGCGCCCGCGTTGTCAGGGCCAGCGCGTGCAGCTCGCCCGCGGGGCCGTCCATCTTGCCCTTCAGCGCCGCGTAGACGGCACGCTGCTGCTGCACGCGGTTCATGCCGGCGAAGGACGGGTCGATCACCTCGGCCGCGAAATGGGCCCCGTCGTCGCCCTGGACGGTGACCTTGGCTTCGGGAAAGGCCTCGCGGATCATGGTTTCGATCTGGTGGGCGTCGATGGGCATGGCGGCGTCCTTGGTCGGTTGTTCTTCTATCACGTAAGTGGGGCGGGCCGTGGTCGCAAGCAAGGCTCAGGCGAAGGTGTCGGCGAAGGCGCCGCGATAGATCGCGGCGAGCTCGGCCAGGGGCGCCGAGGCGCGGCCCAGGGTGACCTGGTCGCCGCCGAACTTGCCGATCACCGTCAGCCAGACCTGCATCTTGTAGGCCCGCGTCATCAGCGCCTCGGCCTGGTCGAAGCTGCACGCAAGCAGGTAGCGACCCTGGTCCTCGCCGAACAACCCGGCGGTGCGGCGTTTCTTGTCGATGGTCACGCCGATGCCGGCGGCCTCGGCCATCTCGAAGGCGGCCAGGGCGATGCCGCCGTCCGAGACGTCCTGGCAGGCGGTGATGCAGTCGCGGTTCTGCAGGATGAAATCGCCGTTCTTGCGCTCGGTCTTCAGATCCACCGGCGGCGGCGGGCCATCGTGCCGGCCGAAGGCCGTCGCCAGCAGCGCCGAGCGGCCCAGGTGCCCTTCGGTCTTGCCCAGCGACAGCACGAGGTCGCCCGCCTGGGCCACGCCGCCGATAAGGTCATCCTCGTGATCGATCAGCCCGACGGCGCCGATGGTGGGCGTGGGCAAAATGCCCTTGCCGTCGGTTTCGTTGTAAAGCGACACGTTGCCCGAGACGATGGGCATGTCCAGCGCGGCGCAGGCCTTGCCGATGCCTTTGATGGCGCCCACGAACTGGCCCATGATGCGGGGCTTTTCGGGGTTGCCGAAATTCATGTTGTCGGTGGTGGCCAGCGGCCGCGCGCCCACCGAGACGAGGTTGCGATAGGCCTCGGCCACCGCCTGCTTGCCGCCCTCGACCGGGTCGGCCACCACGTAGCGCGGGGTGACGTCCGAGGTGAAGGCCAGCAGCTTGTCGGTGCCGTGCACCCGCACCACGCCCGCGCCCAGGCCCGGGCCGCGCACGGTGTCGGCCATCACCTGGGTATCGTACTGCTCGTAGACCCAGTGCTTGGCGGCATAGTTGGGGTGCGAGATCAGCGCGCGCAGCCCTTCGATCGGGTCGATCTTGGGCGCGTCGGTCAGCGGCGTTGAGGGGGGCGTTTCCTCCCACGGGCGGTCGTATTCCGGGGCGCTGCCCGACAGGGTCGCCAGCGGCAGGTCGGCCTTCACCTCGCCGCCATGCATGACCAGGAACCGGTCCTCGGCGATGGTCTCGCCCACGATGGCGAAATCCAGGTCCCACTTGTCGAAGACGGCCTTTGCCTCGGCCTCCTTCTCGGGGCGCAGGACCATGAGCATCCGCTCCTGGCTTTCCGACAGCATCATCTCGTAGGCGGTCATGTTCGCCTCGCGCACCGGGACGGCGTCGAGGTTCAGCTTGATGCCCAGCTTGCCCTTGTCGCCCATTTCCACGGCCGAGCAGGTGAGGCCCGCGGCCCCCATGTCCTGGATCGAGATCACGGCGCCAGTCTGCATGAGCTCGAGGCAGGCCTCCATGAGCGACTTCTCGGTGAAGGGATCGCCCACCTGCACCGTGGGGCGCTTGTCCTCGATGGTGTCGTCGAACTCGGCCGACGCCATGGTGGCGCCGCCCACGCCGTCACGGCCCGTGCGCGCGCCCAGGTAGACCACCGGCATGCCCACGCCGCTGGCGGCCGAGTAGAAGATCTTGTCGGCATCGGCCAGGCCGGCGGCGAACGCGTTCACCAGGCAGTTGCCGTTGTAGGAGGGGTCGAACCGAACCTCGCCGCCCACGGTGGGCACGCCGAAGCAGTTGCCGTAGCCGCCGATGCCTTCCACGACGCCGTGGACCAGCTGGCGGGTCTTGGGATGGTCGGGCATCCCGAAGCTGAGCGCGTTCATCGCCGCGATGGGCCGCGCGCCCATGGTGAAGACGTCGCGCAGGATGCCGCCAACGCCTGTCGCCGCGCCCTGGTAGGGCTCGATATACGAGGGGTGGTTGTGGCTTTCCATCTTGAAGACCACGGCCTGGCCATCGCCGATATCCACGACGCCCGCATTCTCGCCCGGTCCGCAGATCACCTGCTCGCCGGTCGTCGGCAGGGTGCGGAGCCATTTCTTGGACGACTTGTAGGAACAGTGCTCGTTCCACATGGCCGAGAAGATGCCGAGCTCGGTGAAGGTCGGCTCGCGCCCGATGATGTCGAGGATTCGGTCGTATTCATCGGGCTTCAGCCCATGGGCGGCAACGAGATCGGGGGTGATGGCAGGCTCGGGCATGGGGTCTCCGCGGCGGTTGGCGGGTGTTTATGTCATCTGTGTCGCCGTGAAAAGCGGGAGGCGCGGCAGGATGTGGCCTGGGCGCGCCACGCTCGCGATCAGCCTCCTCTTCGCGCTGAAGCCTCGGAGGCAGCGAAAAGAACGCTGCGGACGTGCTCAGCATCTGCGACCTGCTCGAACAGGATTGGCTCTACGCCCGAATATCTTGTCGGATGTCTCGCAAATTCCGACCCGACTCGCACCGACGCATGGGGCCGCGTGTCGGAGATCGGGTAGGTAAAAGTTTGGGACAATGCGCAGCAGATCAAACGGGCGCGTCGTGTCAGCGTCAAGGTTTTTACGTCGTGACACACGATCGCCCGACAGTCTGTCACGGCGTAATGGACCCGGCCCAGATGGTCGGTACGCCCTACCGCGACAGCAAGCGCAAACAATAACATCAGCAAGGTTGATACCGCGCAGATCCCGATAGCGGCTCTCTGTCCGACGTGGCCGCCCTCGGGAAGAAGGGGCAGGACGGCCCAAATCACTGCGATGCCGACAGCGATCGATCCGTGCAAAACCCGTTCGTCCCCGATCGCCTGGTGCAGTTTTCGGCCGTAATCCGGCCGGCCAGACCACACCATCGTTTCATCTGGCTCGAGTATGGCGTCCCACAGGATGGCGTCTCGGCGCAGCTTTCGGGTGGAAATCGTTACTTGCACTGGGGTCGCATCTACCGGGGATCGATCATCCCATGGCGGCATGTCTGGCGGACAGCGCAATTCCAGCGGGAGCGGCCCACAGGCCCAAGCGCACAAAAAAAGGCCGGGCTGAAAAGCCCGGCCAGTCCAACAGGGAGGTAAAAGAAGCGAGAGCATATCGTCGCTGCTTTCAGAACGGCATCTAGGCCGGGTGACGGCACCCGGCAAGAACATATTGAAAGGCGAGATTGCATTGCCGCTATGACGTCAGGTCATAGCTGCGCACCCATGCTTTCCAGAACCTTGGCGCTGAGCGCGAGCTCCTCGAGCACGAAGTCGCGGAAGGCGACGATCCTCTTGGAATTACGCAATTCTTCCGGATACGCAAGATAAACCGGGATCTCGGCCGACTCCACATCGGGAAGCACCCGCTTGATGGCGGGAAAATCGGCAATGACGTAATCGGGCAGCACGCCGATCCCCAGTCCGGCCAGCACGCCCTGCAACACGCCGAAGTAGTTGTTCACCGTCAGCGTCGACGGGATGCCGATGGACATCAGGCTCTGGACGAGGACCTCGCCCGCGGCGACCTGCGTGGCGGTGTTGTGCATCGAGATCAGGCGGTGGTCTGGCAGGTCGTCCAGCGTCTCGGGCGTGCCCACCCGTTCAAGGTAGTCGGGCATGGCATAGAGCCGCATCCGAACGGTGTTCAGCCGCTTGCGGATCAGGTCCGCCTGGCTGGGCTCTTTCATGCGGATGGCCAGGTCGGCCTCGCGCATGGGCAGGTCCAGCACGCGTTCCTCGAGCATCAGGTCGATCTTCAGCTCGGGATACTGGGCATAGAGCTTGGGCAGGCGCGGCACCAGCCAAAGGGTGCCGAAGCCCGTGGTCGTGGTGACCCGCAGTTCGCCGAAGACCTCTTCGCGGCTGTCGCGGATGCGGGCGGCGGCCGTTTCCAGGCGGCGGTTCATGGACGAGGTGGCGTCGTGCAGAAGCTCGCCCTGTTCGGTCAGGATCAGGCCCCGGGCGTGACGGTGGAACAAGGTGGTATCCAATGCCTCTTCCAGCGACCGGATCTGGCGCGACACGGCGGACTGGCTGAGATGCAGCACGTCGCCCGCGTGCGTCAGGCTGCCCGCATCGGCGACGGCGTGGAAGACGCGCAGTTTGTCCCAGTCCATCATGGTGGGGATCCTATCAGAACGATGTATTCATGTGCGCCTCAACTAGGTCCGGAGGCAGGGCTTTATCAATCTTATTGAACCACGAAATGTGAATTGTTGGGTCAGATTTCTTGACCTAAGCTTAAAATGAGGCAGGGAGGGCCGCTCATGCGTCACGATGTGACTTTGCAGGATCGATACGATCTGACCAAGCGCGATGTGCTTCTGAACGGCACGCAGGCGCTGGTGCGGCTGATGCTGACCCAGAAGGCCCGCGACCGGGCGGCGGGTCTGAATACGGCCGGTTACGTCACCGGCTATCGCGGGTCGCCCCTCGGGGCCGTGGACATGCAGATGTCGCGGGCGGGCAAGCTTCTGGGCCAGAACGACATCGTCTTCCAGCCTGGTTTGAACGAGGACCTGGCCGCCACCGCGCTATGGGGCGCGCAGCAGGCCGAACTGCGCGGCGAGGGCAAGTACGACGGCGTTTTCGGACTGTGGTACGGCAAGGGTCCGGGCGTGGACCGGTCGGGCGACGCGATGCGCCACGCCAATTTCGCCGGCACATCGCCCCATGGCGGCGCGATCATGGCCATGGGCGACGACCACACGGGCGAATCCTCGACGACCTGCCACCAGTCCGACTTCGCCATGGTCGACGCCTACATGCCGGTTCTGTCGCCGGCGGGTGTGCAGGAGATACTGGACTTCGGGCTCTACGGTTTCGCGCTGTCGCGCTACGCGGGCGTCTGGGCGGGGCTGAAGCTGATGAAGGACACGGTCGAGGTCACGTCGGTGATCGACGGGCGGCCGGACCGGATGCGGTTCGTCACCCCGGACCTTGAGTTGCCCGAGGACGGGGTGAACATCCGGCTGGGCGACCACTGGATCGCGCAGGAACACCGCATGATCCACTGGAAGCGGCGGCTGGCCGAGGCGTTTTCCCACGCCAACCGCATGAACCACCGCGTCTGGGGCAAACTGGGCGCGAAGATCGGGCTGGTCGCCGCCGGCAAGAACTGGCTGGACCTGACCCATGCGCTGGGCCTGCTGGGTATCGACGCCGGGCGGGCCGAGGCGCTGGGCATCACCACCTACAAGGTCGGGCAGACATGGCCGCTGGACATGGCGGGGTTCCACGACTGGGCCGAGGGGCTGGACCTGATCGTGGTGGTCGAGGAAAAGCGCAAGCTGATCGAGGTCCAGATCAAGGAAGCGCTGTTCGACGACCGCCGCGGCCGCCGGGTCTATGGCTGGCACAAAAGCGACAGCTGGGAGCACGGCCAGAGGGTCGAGCTGTTCCCGGTCGAATACGCTCTGGAGCCGGTGCAGATCGCCACGATCCTGGGCGACGTGCTGATCGAGGAAGGGCGCGACAGCGACGAGCTGCGCGGCCGGATGCGGATGCTGAAGGACAGCCGGCGTGCCGACAACGCGGAAGAGCTCGCGTCGCGGCTGCCGTATTTCTGCTCGGGCTGCCCGCACAATACGTCCACCAAGGTGCCCGAGGGCAGCCGCGCCTATGCCGGGATCGGCTGCCATTTCATGGTCCAGTGGATGGACCGCGACACCAGCGGCTTCACCCATATGGGGGGCGAGGGCGCCAACTGGATCGGCGAGGCGCCGTTCTCGACCACCGAGCACGTGTTCCAGAACCTGGGCGACGGCACCTACAACCACTCGGGTATCATGGCGATCCGCGCGGCCGTCGCGGCCGGCACGAACATCACCTACAAGATCCTATACAACGACGCCGTGGCCATGACGGGCGGGCAGGGCAACGACGGCGGCCTTGGCCCCGACAGGATCGTGCGCGAGTTGCAGGCCGCGGGCGTGAAGACCATCGACGTGGTCTTCGACCCCAAGGAAGAACCGGCGCGCGACGCCTTCCCGAAAAACATCGGCTGGCACCAACGCGACGCCATGCCCGAGGTCATGGAGCGGATGCGCAAGACCAGGGGCGTCAGCGCCATCGTCTACGTGCAGACCTGCGCGGCCGAAAAGCGGCGTCGCCGCAAGAAGGGCCTGTTTCCCGATCCCGACACCCGCATCTTCATCGACACCGACGTGTGCGAAGGCTGCGGCGATTGCGGCGTGCAGTCGAACTGCGTCTCGATCGTCCCGGTCGAGACCGAGCTGGGCCGCAAGCGCGCCATCGACCAGTCCTCTTGCAACAAGGATTACAGCTGCCTGCAGGGGTTCTGCCCGTCCTTCGTCAGCGTCTCGGGCGCCGAGATCCGGCGCGAGGCGACGGCCGAGGTCGAGATCGGCGATCTGCCTGCCCCCGATCTGCCCGCCATCGACGGGACGTGGAACGTGGTCATCACCGGCGTGGGGGGCACCGGCGTCGTCACCATCGGCGCGGTGCTGGCCATGGCCGCGCATCTGGACGGCAAGGGCGCGGGGATGATGGAGATGGCCGGCCTCGCCCAGAAGGGTGGCGCGGTACATATCCACTGCCGCCTTGGCAACACGCCCGGCGACATCAGCGCCATCCGCGTGGCGGCGGGCGAGGCGGACGCGCTGATCGGTGGCGACCTGGTGGTGAGCGCGGGGGCCAAGACGCTGGGCCTCATGCGCACCGGCCGGACGGGCGGTGTCGTCAACAGCCACGAGATAATCACCGGCGATTTCACCCGCGACCCGGGGTTTCGCATCCCGGGCGAGGACCTGGGCCTCGCGCTCACGCGGCGGCTGGGCGACGACGTGCAGATGTTCGACGCCACGGCGCTGGCCGCGGCGCTCATGGGCGACAGCATCTATTCCAACATGATGGTATTCGGCGCGACCTGGCAGCGCGGGCGCCTTCCCATCGCGCTGGACGCCATCGAGGGGGCCATCCGTCTGAACGGCGCCGCGGTCGACGACAACCTTCGGGCCTTCGCGTTGGGTCGGTGGGCCGCCCTGAACCCCGACGGCGTCGCGCGGGTGCTGCGGCCCAACGTCGTGGAAAAGCCCAAATCGCTGGACGAGCGGATCGCCTTCCGCGCCGACCACCTCCGCGCCTACCAGGGCGAGCGGCTGGCGCGGCGATACCTGAAGCGGCTGGAGGGGATCACCGACCGCGGCCTGAAAGAGGCCGTGGCCGAAGGCTATCACAAGCTTCTCGCCTACAAGGACGAATACGAGGTCGCGCGCCTGCTGTCGGGAACGCGCGCCAAGGTGCGCGCGCAGTTCGGGGACAAGGCCCAGCCGACCTATCACCTTGCCGCGCCGCTGGTGGCGAAGCAGGGCCACGATGGACGCCCCGGCAAGCGCGCCTTCGGGGACTGGATCGAGCGGGTCTACCCGATGCTCGCGCGTGGCAAGGTCCTGCGGGGCACGCCGCTGGACCCGTTCGGCTATACCGCCGAGCGGCGGATGGAACGGCGGCTGATCAAGCAGTACGAGGCGGACCTGGACCGGGTGCTTCCGAAGCTCGAAACCTCCCGCGACGCGGTGATCGCCCTGGCGCGCCTGCCGCTTGAAATCCGCGGCTTCGGCCCGGTGAAGGAGGCGAACGCCACCCGCGCCGAGGCGACCCGTGACGCGCTGCTGGAGGCCATTGCCAAGGGTGCCGCCCCAGTGCAGCATGCGGCGCAATAAGGGTCGCGGGCAGAGCAGGACATCCAGGCGTGTCGCAGCACAGCAGGACCGACCGGCGCGAGGTGACGCGCGACATTTCCTATGCCAGTTCCGTCCGGTCGCGCGGCGCGCGGGCGCTGGTGCGAACGATCGAGAACGCGACCGGGCGGCTGTCGCTGATTCGCCGGGCCAAGGGATACGGTGACGACGTCGCCGCGGGCCGGGACTTCTGGCAGGTCATGGTGGACCGCTACGGCCTGTCGTTGGAGGTCGTCCAGGGCGCGCTCGAGGACATTCCCCGCGTGGGGCCGCTGATCGTCGTGGCGAACCATCCCTTCGGCATTCTCGACGGGTTGATGATGGGCCACATCCTCGCAGGCATTCGCGGCGACTTTCGCATCCTGGCCAACCGCGTGTTCCGCCGCGCCGAGGCGCTGGATCGCGTCATCCTGCCCGTGTCCTTCGACGAGACCAAGGATGCCCAGGCCGTCAACATCGCCACGCGGAAAGAGGCGCTGCGCTACCTGGCCGAGGGTGGGGCCATCGGCGTGTTTCCGGGCGGCACGGTGGCCACCTCGGCGCGGCCGCTGGGCGCGCCCATGGATCCCCAATGGCGCAGCTTCACGGCCAGGATGATCGCCAAGTCGCAGGCGACCGTGGTGCCGATCTATTTCGACGGGACCAACTCGCGGCTGTTCCAGCTGGCAAGCCACGTTCATCCCACGCTGCGGCTGGCGCTGCTGATCAAGGAGTTCCGGTCGCGGGTGGATGCCCCGTGCCGGATCAGCGTCGGCCGGCCCATCCCGCGCCACGAGCTGGACGCGCGGGCGGGCGACCCGCGGGCGATGATGGACTTTCTCCGGGACAGCACCTATGCCCTGTCGCCACGGCCGCTGCGCAGTCGCGGATACGGCTACGAGTTCGAGACACGATACAAGGCAAAGCCCCATGGCGGTAGGGATCTTCGATAGCGGCATCGGCGGGCTGACCGTCCTGGACGTCGTGCAGAAACGCCTGCCCGAGGTGCCCTTCGTCTACTTCGCCGACAGTGCCCACGCGCCCTACGGCGTGCGCGACTCGGACGACATCTTCGAGCTGACCACCGCGGCGACCCAGAGGCTGTTCGACGAGGGCTGCGATCTGGTCATCCTGGCGTGCAACACCGCGTCGGCGGCCGCGCTGCGCCGGATGCAGGAGACCTGGCTGCCCAAGGACAAGCGCGTGCTGGGCGTCTTCGTCCCGCTGATCGAGGCGCTGACCGAACGGCAGTGGGGCGACAATTCGCCCCCGCGCGAGGTGGCGGTGCAGCACGTGGCCCTGTTCGCCACGCCCGCCACCGTCAGCAGCCGTGCCTTCCAGCGCGAACTGGCCTTCCGCGCCATCGGCGTGGATGTCGAGGCGCAGGCCTGCGGCGGCGTCGTGGACGCCATCGAGGACGGCGACATGATCCTGGCCGAGGCGCTGGTGCGCAGCCACGTGGACGCGCTGAAACGCAAGATGCCCCGCCCGCAGGCGGCGATCCTCGGCTGCACCCACTTCCCGCTGATGGAAGAGACCTTCCAGGATGCGCTGGGCCCCGACGTGTCGGTCTTCAGCCAGGCCAGCCTGGTGGCCGAAAGTCTGGCCGACTACCTGGAGCGTCATCCCGGCATGGCGGGCACCGGGGCGGCCCGGTTCCTGACCACCGGCGATCCGCGCCGGGTGTCGAGCCGCGCCACCCAGTTCCTGAAGCGACAGATCACCTTCGAAGCGGCCTGAGATCATCCGCGATGATCCGACGGGGACCGCCGAGCGCAGTCCCGAAGACCTGGAGACCACCACATGAGCCACAAGATCGCCATCCTGGGCGCCTCGGGCTATACCGGCGCCGAACTCGTCAGGCTGATCGCCACCCATCCGGGGCTGGAGATCGCCGCGCTCAGCGCCGACCGCAAGGCGGGGCAGCCCATGGGCGCCGTGTTCCCGCACCTGCGCCACCTGGACCTGCCCGACCTGGTCACGATCGACGAGATCGATTTCGACACCATCGACCTGGTCTTCTGCGCGCTGCCACACGCCACGTCGCAGGCCGTGATCCGGACCCTGCCGGCGGGGGTGAAGGTCGTGGATCTCAGCGCCGATTTCCGTCTGCGCGATCCGGCCGAGTACCAGAAATGGTACGGCAAGCCGCACGACGCGACAGACCTGCAGGAGACCGCCGTCTATGGCCTGACCGAGTTCTACCGCGACGCCATCCGTGACGCGCGGCTGGTGGCGGGCACGGGCTGCAACGCCGCCACGGGCCAATACGCGCTTCGGCCCCTGATCGAACGGGGGCTGATCGATCTCGACGACATCGTGATCGACCTGAAGGCCGGTGTCAGCGGGGCGGGGCGGTCGCCCAAGGAGATCCTGCTGCACGCCGAGTTGAGCGAGGGCACCCATGCCTACGGCGCCGGCGGCACGCACCGCCACCTGGGCGAATTCGACCAGGAGTTCAGCGCCATCGCCGGCCGCCCGGTGCAGGTGCAGTTCACGCCGCACCTGATCCCCATGAACCGCGGTATCCTCGCCACCGTCTACGTGAAGGGCGACGCCGCGGCGCTGCACGCCGCCTTCACCGACGCCTATGCGGACGAGCCGTTCCTGGTCGTCCTGCCCATGGGCGAGCTGCCGTCCACACGGCACGTCCGCGGGTCGAACTACGCCCATATCTCGGTGGTCCCCGACCGCCGCGCGGGCCGGGCCATCGTGTTCTGCGCGCTCGACAACCTGGCGAAGGGATCTTCTGGCCAGGCGCTCCAGAACGCCAACCTGATGCTGGGTCTGCCAGAGACCGAGGGCCTGACCGCGCCCGCGGTGTTTCCCTGACGGGCCCGTCACCCGGTCCATGATGTCGCGACCCTGCGCCGGACTCTTCCACGGGCGCCCTTCGAGGGTTATATCGTAGATCAATCCGGTGAAGGAACGCACATGGCCCTGACCACGCTGAAGAAGAAGCGCCGCATCCAGGTGATCGCCATCGGGATGATGGCGCTCGTGGTGTCCACGGCGCTGATCGGCTATGCCATGCGCGACGGGATCAATTTCTTCCGCTCGCCCAGCCAGGTGGCTGAGGCGCCGCCGGCCCCGAACGAGGTGTTCCGCATCGGCGGCCTCGTGGCCGACGGGAGCTTGCTGCGCGGGCAGGGCGAGACCATCACATTCGCAGTGACCGACGGCGCCGCGACGATCCCCGTGGCCTATACCGGCGTGCTGCCCGACCTGTTCGGCGAGGGCGAGGGTATGGTCGGCACGGGCCGCTTCGTCGACGGCACCTTCCAGGCGACCGAGATCCTGGCCAAGCACGACGAATCCTACATGCCCAAGGAAGTGGTCGATGCGCTGAAGGAACAGGGCGTCTACCAGGATCCGAACGCAGGCGTCGCCACGAATTAACCCGGGCCGCGCGATGGTCTGTCCCGACCTGATCGAGGACAGCCCATGCGCAGCATACATGACATCGCAGACGAGATCGTGGCCCGCGAAGGCGGCTTCGTGAACGACCCGGACGATCCCGGCGGCGCCACCAAGCATGGCGTGACCATCGGCACGCTCCGTCGGCTGGGGCTTGACCTGGACGGCGACGGCGACGTGGATGCCGTTGACGTCCGTGCCGTGGGCCGGGACCAGGCGCGCCAGATCTTCCTGCGGGACTATTTCGCGAAACCGGGTCTCGACCGGCTGCCCGAAAGCCTGCAGGCGACCGTGTTCGACATGCAGGTCAACGCGGGCGCCAACGCGGTGAAGATCCTGCAACGGCTGCTCGGCGACATGGGGCACCCGGTGGCGGTGGACGGCATCATCGGCCCGCGCACGGCGGCCGCTGCCGCGCTGGCGCATGCGCAGGCGCCCCACCACCTGCGCGATGCCTACGGGATCGCGCGGCGGAATTACTACTACGGGTTGGGGGACGCGCGGCCGTCGCTGCGCAAGTTCGCGCGACGGCGCGACGGCGGCAAGGGCGGCTGGATCACGCGGGCCGAGCACTTCGTCTCGCCCCGCTATCACCTCAGCGACGCGGAGCACCGCGCACGGGTGGCGTCATGGGCATGATCGACCGCGCCATGAGCCTGCTGTTCGGTGCGGGCAACGACGCGTTGCGCGACACGATCGAGGTCTTTCGCGAAAACGCCGAGGGCCGCGCCACCCGCGACGCCGACCATCGCCGCGCCGTACTGGAGCAGTTCTCGGCCGAGTTCGACCGCGAGGCGTCTGGCGGTTTCGACCGGTTCATGGACGGCGTGAACCGCGTGCCGCGCCCCGCCATGGCGCTGGGCACGCTGGGGCTGTTCGTGGCCGCCATGATCGACCCGGTCTGGTTCTCGGCCCGGATGGCGGGGCTTGCCTCCGTGCCCGAACCGCTATGGTGGCTGCTGGGGGCGATCGTGTCGTTCTATTTCGGCGCGCGCCACCAGGTGAAGGGGCAGCAATTCCGGCGGTCCCTGCTGCGTGCCGCGGCCGCTCGAACGCCCGCGCCCGAGGGGAACGCCGCGCTGGACGACTGGCGGGCCGCCCGTGCCGGTTGAGCTGATGATGAAGCTCATCGCCGAGGACGGCCCGTGGGTCGTGCTGGTGTTCTACCTGCTCTACCGCGACGGGCAGAAGGACGCCGCCACGCGACAGGTGCTGAACAAGAACACCGCGGTGCTGGTCGAGATGACGGCCCTCGTGCGGGGGACGGTCCTGGGCGCGAAGGGTGGCCTGTGATGCGTCGGTGGCTGCGCGCGCTTCTGCGGGGCTGGCGGCTGACGCGCGATCTGGAGCGGAACCGCGCCGCCGCCGAGCGGCTGGACCGGGCGCTGCGCGAGGTGACGAGACCATGAAATCCGCCGCTTTTCTCGTCCTGACCGTGCTGGTCTTGCTGTCCGTAGGCAGGGCGGCCCTTGGTGATGGCGCCGCCTACCTGCTGGTCGGCGGCGCCATGGCGCTGATGGCCGCGCTGATCGCCGTCACCTTCGCGTGGCTGTGGCGCTCGAACGCGACGCCCCTGGCCTTGGGCATGGTGCTGAGCTGGTCCGGGACCGCGGGCACCCTGCTGTGGTGGTGGAGCGCGGCGCAGTGGGGGGCCGCGGGCCCGATCCCCGATCATCCCGGCCTCGCCTTTGGCGTCGCGCTGCACATTTCGGGCGCGGTCCTTCATTTCCTGGTCATCGGGCGGTCGCTGAAGCTGCCGCAGGGGCTGGCCATCGCTATCCCGCTACTCTCTGTCGCGCTCGCGGGCCTGGTCCACACGGTGATCTGATCCCTGCGGCGTGGGTGCCGCATTGGCCTTGGCCCCGGCCATCTGTATGGTCCGGCCATGATTATCGAACTCGGTCACTTCGCCCTGATTCTGGCCCTCGTGCTGGCTTGTGTTCAGACGGTCGTTCCGCTGGTGGGCGCCTCGCGCAACTGGCCCGGTGCCATGGCCGCCGGGGGACCCGCCGCCAACGGACAGTTCCTGTGTCTCGCGTTCGCCTTCGCGGCGCTGACCTACGGGTTCGTGACCTCGGACTTCTCGCTGCGGCTGGTGACGGCCAATTCCCATACCGACAAGCCGCTGATCTACAAGATCACCGGCGTTTGGGGGAACCACGAGGGGTCCATGCTGCTGTGGTGCGTGATCCTCGCGCTTTACGCGGCCATGGCGGCGGTGTTCGGCGGCAACCTGCGGCCCAGCCTGCGGGCCCGCGTCATCGGGGTGCAGGGCGCGATCAGCGTGGCGTTCCTGAGCTTCCTGGTGTTCACGTCGAACCCGTTCTCGCGGCTGGCGACGCCGCCCATGAACGGGCAGGACCTGAACCCCCTTCTGCAGGATCCCGGCTTGGCGTTCCACCCGCCGTTCCTTTACCTCGGGTACGTGGGGCTGAGCATGGCGTTCAGCTTTGCCGTGGCCGCCCTGATCGAGGGGCGCGTCGATGCCGCGTGGGGCCGCTGGGTGCGGCCCTGGACGCTGGCCGCGTGGCTGTTCCTGACCGTGGGCATCGCCCTGGGCTCGTGGTGGGCCTATTACGAGCTGGGCTGGGGCGGCTTCTGGTTCTGGGACCCGGTCGAGAACGCCAGCTTCATGCCGTGGCTCATCTCGGCGGCGCTGCTGCACTCGGCCATCGTGGTCGAAAAGCGCGAGGCGCTGAAAAGCTGGACCATCCTGCTGGCGATCCTCGCCTTCGGCTTCTCGCTGATCGGGGCGTTCATCGTGCGCTCGGGCGTGCTGACCAGCGTGCATGCCTTCGCCAACGACCCCGAGCGGGGCGTGTACCTGCTGATGATCACCGGGCTGTTCATGGGCGGCGCCCTGACGCTTTACGCCGCGCGGGCGGCGGTGCTCGAGGCGAAGGGCGTCTTCGCGCTGGCCAGCCGCGAGGCGGCGCTGGTTGCCAACAATGTCCTGCTGGCGGTCTCCGCCTTCGTGGTCTTCGTGGGCACGGTCTGGCCGCTGGTGGCCGAGATGGCCTTCGACCGCAAGCTGAGCGTCGGCGCGCCGTTCTTCGACGCGGCCTTCACGCCCTTCATGGTGGCGCTGGCCATGTTGCTGCCGCTGGGTTCGCTCATGCCATGGAAACGCGCCCGGATGGACCGGGTGATGGCGCCGCTCTGGGGCGCTCTGGCCCTGTCGGTGGCGCTGGGGGCCTTGGTGTGGGTGTTGCAGACCGGCGGCTCGATGCTGGCCCCGATCGGCGCGGTGCTGGCCGCGTGGGTCGGTCTCGGGGTCGTTGCGGACCTGTGGCAGCGCGCGGGCAAGGGCCGCGACCTTTCGGCCAAGCTGCGCCGCCTGAAGGGACTGCCGCGCGCCGACTGGGGCAAGTCGGTGGCTCATGCGGGCTTTGGCGTGACGCTGTTCGGGATCTGCGCGCTGACCGCGTGGCAGGTCGAGGATATCCGCGTGGCCGATGTGGGTGACACCTACGACGTTGCCGGCTACACCATCGCGCTGGACGAGGTCCGGGGCGGGCGCGGCCCGAATTACCAGACCACCATGGCGTCCATCGAGGTCTCGCGCGGGGATCGCACCATCGCGACGCTGCAACCCGAGAAGCGGTTCTATCCCGTGGCGCAGATGCCGACGACCGAAGCCGCCATCGACAACGGTATCCTTCGCGACATCTACGTCGTGATCGGCGATCCGCAGGAGGACGGTGGCTGGGCCGTGCGCACCTATATCAAGCCCTTCGCGAACTGGATCTGGGCCGGATGCATCATCATGGCCCTGGGCGGCTGCCTGAGCCTGTCGGACCGGCGCCACCGTGTCGCCGCGGGGGCCGCCCGGGCGCCCGCTGCCGGGGTTCCCGCGGAATGAAGCGGCTTGTCGTCCTGGTCTGGCTGGCATTGATGCCACCGCTGCCCGCGTTGGCCGTGCAGCCCGACGAGGTTCTGGAGAACCCCGCGCTCGAGGCGCGGGCGCGCGAGCTGTCCAAGGGGCTGCGCTGTCTCGTCTGCCGCAACGAGAATATCGACGAATCCAACGCCGATCTGGCCCGGGACCTGCGCATCGCCGTGCGCGAACGGCTGGTGGCGGGCGACAGCGACGAAGAGGTCATCGACTACCTCGTGACCCGCTACGGCGAGTACGTGCTGCTGAAGCCGACCTTCCGGGGCGCGAACCTCGTGCTGTGGCTCGCAGGGCCGGTGATGGTGCTGGGCGGCGGACTGATCGCCGTGAGCTACCTGCGCCGGCGCCGCCCCGAGGATGCCGCGCCCCCCGAGGCGCTGAGCCCCGAGGAACAGGCGCGGCTGGACGCGCTCATGGGGGACAACCGCAGGCTCTGACCGGGCGTCACACTTCCCCCCTTTGACGCGCCGTGCCATCAAGGACGCGACACGCCCGAGGAAGCCGCCATGAACTACCAGACCATCCGCCTGTCCCTGCGCGACGGCGTCGCCGTCATCACGCTGAACCGTCCCGACAAGATGAACGCGCTGAACTCTCAGATGCGGGCCGAGCTTCTGCACGCCTTCCGCAACCCGGGCGAAGACGCGCGGGCGATCGTCATGACCGGGCAGGGGCGTGCCTTCTGCTCGGGGCAGGACCTGGGCGACCGGGTGAACCTGAACCAGGCCGACCTCGAACGCGTGCTGCGCGACGAGTACGAGCCGATGCTAAAGGCCATCTACGACTGCCCGCTGCCCACGATCAGCGCGGTGAACGGTCCGGCGGCGGGCGCGGGGGCGAACCTCGCGCTGGCGGCGGACGTGGTCATCGCCGCGGACTCGGCTGTCTTCCTGCAGGCCTTCACCCGGATCGGGCTGATCCCGGACGCGGGCGGCACCTATTGGCTGCCGCGCCAGATGGGGTTCGCCAAGGCCATGGGCGCGGCCCTGTTCGCCGAGCCGATCGGCGCGCGGCAGGCGGCCGACTGGGGCATGATCTGGGAAGCAGTCCCGGATGAAGGGTTCCGCGACCACTGGTGGGGCCGTGCGGCGCACCTGGCCAGCGGGCCGACCGTGGCCTATCGCAACGTGAAGAAGGCCCTGCGCGCCACATACGACAACGGCCTGGCCGAGCAACTGGACCTCGAGGCATCGCTGCAGGGTGAATGCGGCGTGACCCGCGATTTCCAGGAGGGCGTGATGGCCTTCCTGGAAAAACGCGCGCCGGATTACGAGGGTCGCTAGGCCGTCGTGACCGACACGCCCTGCGAGATCAGGTTGACCCAGCCGTAGCTGGTGAGGAACGCGATGTCGGCGGCATCGCGGCCCACGCCGATGATGGCGATCTCGTCGGGGCGGCACATGCCCGTCGGGTCCACCAGGTGCCAGCCGCCGTCCAGCCAGACCTCGACCGTGGCGTGAAAATCGGGGGGCGTCACGTTCAGCCCGTAACAGCTGACCATGCGCGCGGGGATCGCCGCCGCACGGGCCAGCGCGACCAGCACATGGGCGTAGTCGCGGCAGATGCCGCGGCGCTGCACGAACGTGTCCACCGCGGTGGTCGACGCCGACGATGCTCCGGGCGTGTAGATGAACTTTTCCTGGATCCACGACGACATGGCCGCGATGGCCGCGCCGCCCTGCAGGTGGCCGAACGTGTCGGCGGCGTAGCTCTGGAACTCGTCCGAAGGGCAGAACCGCGACGACATGAGATAGCGCACGGCCTCGTGCGGGAGGGTGTGGACGGGGTCCTGTTGCAGCGACGGCAGGTCGGGAATGGCGCGGTCGATCTCGACCGTGGCGGTGTATTGGCAGCGCAGCCTCTGGCGGCAATGCAGCCAGACACGGGTGCCGATATCGTCCTCGGCGGCGATGCGGTGGAGGTGGCCCGTCTCGCCCGGATCGAAGACCGGATCGATGACCGACTGGCCGGGCAGGTTGGCCGCCTCGATCTGGACCAGCAGGTCGGCGGGCGTGTCTATGCCATAATCCAGATGGGCGTTGACGTTCAGGCGCATCGTGGCCCTTTCACGAAGATATATGTGGATTTTCGCAGATCGCTTGCGCGGTCAGTGCAGTGGTCTGTTGGGAACGGCACGCGGTGGCCAACGTTCCTTGCGTGAAGCTTTTCTAATCATCGAAAGGACCGATGACCATGGCCGAATCACGAACCTTGTTCGATCCCGCCACCATGGGTGCGATCGAGCTGCCCAACCGGGTGCTGATGGCGCCGCTGACCCGCAACCGTAGCCAGGCCGACGGCACCCCGAATGCCTGGGCCCAGACCTATTACAAGCAGCGTGCCAGCGCCGGGTTGATCCTGGCCGAGGCGACGCAGGTCTCGGTCATGGGCAAGGGGTACAAGGACACGCCCGGTATCCACACCGACGCCCACGTGCGCGAGTGGCGCAAGATCACGGACGCCGTCCATGCCCAGGGCGGCCGCATCTTCCTGCAGCTCTGGCACGTGGGCCGGATCAGCCACAGCTCGCTTCTGCCGGACAACGCCAAGCCACTGGCCCCGTCGGCTGTCCGCGCCCAGCAGCAGACCTTCACCGAGAATGGGTTCGAGGATTGCTCCGAGCCGCAGGCCATGACCATCGAGCAGATCCGCGAGACGGTCGAGCAGTTCCGCGACGGGGCCGAGCGGGCGAAAGAGGCCGGATTCGACGGCGTCGAGATCCACGCCGCGAACGGGTACCTGCTGGACCAGTTCCTGAAAGACGGGATCAACGATCGCGACGACGACTACGGCGGCAGCCCCGAGAAGCGGATGCGCTTCGTGTCGGAAGTCATCGACGCGGTGGCCACCGTCTGGCCGCGCGACCGCATCGGTATCCGCCTGTCGCCCTTCGGCAAGACCAACGACCTGTCCGACAGCGACCCCGAGGCGCATTTCACCCCCGTCTACAAGATGGTGAACGACAAGCGCCTGGCCTATATCCACGTGGTCGAGCAGTTCCCGGGGGCCGATGTCGCCGACGAGACGTTCGAGGCGCTGAAGCGCCTGCGGAAGTTGTGGGACGGATTCTACATCGGGAATGGCGGCTACGATAAGGACAACGCCATCGCGCAAATCGCGTCGGGCCATTGCGACGCCGTGACCTTCGGGCGCGACTTCATCGCCAATCCCGACCTGCCCGAGCGGTTCCGCGTGGGCGCCGAGCTGAACGCGCAGGATCCCGATACCTTCTACGGCGGGGACGAGCGGGGCTATATCGACTACCCGTTCCTGCCCGACGGCACCGATATCGACGCGCAGGACAAGGCCGCCTGAGCGGCCCTGATCCCCTGGGGCAGGTGCCCCGGCAAAAGGAAACCGGCCCAGTTGGGGCCGGTTTCCGCGTTTCAGAGGATCGAGATGTCCTCGTAATACATCCCGCCATCCTCGAGCGCCGGGTCCGTCAGCGCGGGGTCGGACAGAAGCGGGTCGTCGGCCGGCGGTTGAAGCGGCCCATCGTCACCCGGCCCGTCGAGCAACGGATCGCCACCGTCGAGTTCACCGCCATCATCGAAGAGAAACTCGTCATCCGCGCCGAGCTCACCGCCGTCATCGGGGAAGTCGGGAAACGTGTCGGGATCGTCGGGCAGCGTATCGTCTCCGGAGTAATCGCCACCGCCGTCACCGACACCGCTGTCATCCGCCGGCGCATCGGGCGAGGTGCCGCCCAGCTTGAGCGACCCGTCGCGGTCACCATCGATTTCGCCCACCGAGGTCAGGCGGACAGCGAAGTCCATGTTCGCCACGTCCTCCAGGGTCAGCGCGTCGGTCTCGTGGGTCAGGGTGAAGCTGGTGGTCTGGATGTCGTCCTTGGCCATGCCCGAAGTGCCCAGCCGGACGCCCGCATCGTAGAGGTCCGTGTCGTTGACCAGGTCGCCCTTGATGCACACCCCGCCGCCCAGGTTGTCGACGCCGTCGTACTCGAACGCGGTTTTCGTGATCTCGGCACCGTCGGCCAGCAGCCCGTCGACCAGGGCCGCGTCGCCGAAATCGAAGAACAGGCCGTTCAGGTCGGCGGTCAGGCCGGTGTCGTCGATCACGGCAAGATCGAAGACGAGGCCGCCGGCGCCATCTTCGGTCACGGTGATCCGGACGCTCACATCACCCTCGATGGTGAAGGTCATGCTTCGGGAAGTGTCTGACATCGCGTGCTCCGCAGTTTGTTGAACTGCGCGCAGGCTGGTGCCCAAACCGGTCACGAAATGGGCGCCACGAAGGCGCCCATGGGATCATAAGCAACGATTTCGCGGCAAGGCCGCCGTTCTCGCGACAATTTCGCGCCCAGGCGCCCATAGGCGCGGGCTCAGCGGTTCTCGACGTTGGTGTAGTCGCGTGCCGTTTCGCCCAGATACAGCTGCCGCGGGCGGCCAATCTTGAGCTGCGGATCGCTGATCTGTTCCTTCCACTGGGAAATCCAGCCCACGGTCCGCGCCAGGGCGAAGATCGGGGTGAACATCGCGGTGGGGAAGCCCATCGCGTCGAGGATGATCCCCGAGTAGAAGTCCACGTTGGGATAGAGCTTCTTGTCGGCGAAATACGGGTCTTCCAGCGCGACCTTTTCCAGCTCCTTGGCGACCTGGAGCGTCGGGTTGTCTTCGATCCCCAGCAGGTCCAGCACCTCGTCCGCGGATTCCTTCATCACCCGCGCGCGCGGGTCGAAGTTCTTGTAGACGCGGTGGCCGAAGCCCATCAGGCGGAACGGGTCGTTCTTGTCCTTGGCCCGCGCGATGTATTCGGGGATCTGGTCGGGGGTGCCGATCTCGCGCAGCATTTCCAGGCAGGCCTGGTTGGCGCCGCCATGGGCCGGACCCCAGAGACAGGCGATGCCGGCGGCGATGCAGGCGAAGGGGTTCGCGCCCGAGCTCGACGCCAGGCGGACCGTCGAGGTCGAGGCATTCTGCTCGTGGTCGGCGTGCAGCGTGAAGATCCGGTCCATCGCGCGGCTGAGGATCGGGTTCACCACGTAGTCTTCGGCCGGCACGCTGAAGCACATGCGCAGGAAGTTCGACGCATAGTCCAGGTCGTTGCGCGGGTACACGAAGGGCTGGCCGATGGAGTATTTGTAGGCCCAGGCCGCGATCGTCGGCATCTTGGCGATCAGCCGGATCGACGCGACCTCGCGCTGCCACGGATCGCCGATATCGGTGCTGTCGTGGTAGAAGGCCGACATGGCGCCGACCACGCCCACCATGATCGCCATGGGGTGCGCGTCGCGGCGGAAGCCGCGGAAGAAGTTCATCATCTGCTCGTGCAGCATGGTGTGCTGCGTCACGCGATGCTCGAAATCCTCGAGCTGCGGGGCCGAGGGCAGTTCGCCGTAAAGCAGGAGATAGCAGACCTCGAGGAAATGGGATTTTCCGGCCAGCTGGTCGATGGGATAGCCGCGGTGCAGCAATTCGCCCTTGTCACCGTCGATGAAGGTGATGGTGCTGCTGCACGACGCGGTCGAGGTGAAGCCGGGGTCGTAGGTGAACACGCCCGCCTGCGCATAGAGCTTGCGAATGTCGATCACGTCCGGTCCCGCCGTGGGGCTGAGCACCGGCAGGTCCAGCGTCTTGTCGCCCAGGGTCAGCTTCGCGGTTTTCTGTTCGTCTGCCAATGCCAGAACTCCCTTTGTTATATTGAGCGGATCGGCCATGGGGCCGATCGTTCAACCGTTCTTTTCCGGGCCTTGCGGTCCGTTTTGGATGGCCTCGTCCAGGCGGGCCAGCGTTTCGTCGCGGCCCAGCACGACCATCATGTCAAAGACGCTGGGGGTGGCCGTCCGACCGGCCAGTGAGGCGCGCAGGGGCCCGGCCACCTTGCCCAGACCCACGCCGTGCGCTTCCGCGATCCGGGTGGCGACCGCCTCGAGCGTGTCGCGTTCCCAGCTAGCAGTTTGCAGGTGCGGCGTCAATTCAGCCAGTATGCCAAGGGATACCGTGTCCAGCGCCTTCGCGGCCTTCGGCTCGGGCACGATGGGACGGTGGATCATGGAAAACGCCGATTTTTCCAGCAGTTCGGGGAAGGTCTTGGCGCTGCCCTTGGTCAGGGGCAGGGCGCGGGCCAGGTCGGCCATGGCGTCGTCGTCCAGCGGCGGCTCCCCGGCGGCCGCCCGGTAATCCCGCACGCCTTGCAGGATCTCGTCGTCCTCCAGCATCGCCATGTGCTGCCCCGAGATGTGGCCGAGCTTCTTGAAGTCGAGCCGCGCGGGCGACTTGCCGATGCCGCCAAGGTCGAACCACTCGGTCGCCTGCGCGGTGGTGAACACCTCGTCGTCGCCGTGGCTCCAGCCCAGCCGCGCCAGGTAATTGCGCATGGCCGCGACCGGATAGCCCATGGCCGCGTATTCCTCGACCCCCAGGGCGCCGTGGCGCTTCGACAGCTTCTTGCCGTCCTCGCCGTGGATCAGCGGGATGTGGGCGAAGGTGGGCAGGTCCCACCCCATGGCGCGATAGACCAGCATCTGCCTGGCGGTATTGTTCAGGTGATCGTCCCCACGGATGACATGGCTGACGCCCATGTCGTGGTCGTCGACCACGACGGCCAGCATGTAGGTCGGCGTGCCATCGGAACGTAAACAAATCATGTCATCGAGCTGGTCGTTGCGGATCGTCACATCGCCCTGCACCCGGTCCGCGATCAACGTTTCGCCCTCGAGCGGGGCCTTCACGCGCACGGCATAGGGTTGGTCGGGATGGGTCGCGGGATCGGCGTCGCGCCAGGGCGACCGGAACAGGGTGCTGCGACCCTCGGCACGAGCCTGCTCGCGGAACGCCTCGATTTCTTCCTGCGTCGAGAAGCACTTGTAGGCGCTGCCCTTGTCCAGCATCGCCTGCGCCACTGCGGCGTGGCGGTCGGCGCGCGACGCCTGGCTGACCGGCTCGCCATCCCAGTCGAGCCCCAGCCAGCGGAGCCCGGCATAGATCGCCTCGGTCGCCTCGGCCGACGATCTTGCGCGGTCGGTATCCTCGATGCGCAGCAGGAACTTGCCCCCGCGGCCCCGGGCGAAAAGCCAGTTGAACAGCGCCGTCCGTCCGCCGCCGATATGTAGGAAGCCGGTGGGCGAGGGTGCGAAGCGGGTGACCACGGGACCAGTCGACGGTGACGCGTTAACCATTGGTAAACCATTTTAGGGGGACATTGGCGGCGGTGTAGTCAATCGCAGATTTGGAGGCAAGTGTGGCGCCGGGCCCGACAGATCGGCTGTGGGCGGTGCTACGGCTGGACGGCCAGCGCGGCGCTCTCATGCCCTGGGTGCCCGTTTTCCTGGGGGTCGGTGTCGGGATCTACTTCGTCCTCCCGGTCGAGCCAAGCGTGACAGGATGGGCCGGTCTTGCGGGCGCGCTGGCGTTATGTCTGTGGATCATCTGGCGCGGCGGCTGGCGATTTCCATGGTTGGCCGCTGTCGCGCTGGTCCTGGCTGGCCTTTGTCTTGCGGGCCTGCGCAGCGCCACGGTCGCCGCGCCGGTGCTCGACTGGCGCTATTACGGGCCGGTGCAAGGGCGGATCGTCGAGATCGATCGCTCGGCCTCGGACAAGCCGCGCCTGACGCTGGACCGGATCGTGCTGGAGCGCGTGGCGCCCGCGGACACGCCGCGCCGGGTGCGCGTCTCGCTCCACGGGCAGCAGGGCTGGATCGATCCGCGGCCGGGGCAGGTCCTGCTCGTCACCGCCCACCTGGGTCCGCCGCAGGGCCCGGTCGAACCCGGGGGCTTCGATTTCCAGCGCATGGCCTGGTTCGAGGGGCTTGGCGCCGTGGGCTACGCGCGCACGCCCGCCTTGCTGTGGGACGACACGGCGCGTGACCGGCCCGTCGGGCGCCTGCGTCACGCCATCGCCGAACATGTCCGCGCGGTCCTGTCGGGCGCGCGGGGGGCCTTCGCCGCGACCATCACCACCGGCGACCGCGCCGCGATCCCGCCCGAGACGCTCGAGGCCCTGCGCAAGGCCAACCTGGCGCATCTGCTGGCGATCTCGGGGCTGCACATGGGACTGATGACCGGCGTCGCCTTCTCGGCGATCCGAGCGCTGCTTGCCGCCGTGCCGGGCCTGGCGCTGCGCCGGCCGATCAAGAAATACGCCGCCGTCGGGGCGCTGGCCGTCGGCGCCTTCTACCTGGCGCTGTCGGGCGGAAACGTCGCCACGCAACGCGCCTTCGTCTTGGCGGCGGTGATGCTGCTGGCCGTGTGCCTCGACCGGCGCGCGATCACTTTGGGCGCGGTGGCCGTCGCGGCGACCATCATCCTCGTCCTCCGGCCCGAGGCGCTGACGCGGCCCGGCTTCCAGATGTCCTTCGCCGCCACAACGGCGCTAGTCGCGGCTTTCCGCGCGTGGCGGGACCACGGTCCGTCCGGCGGGGGACGGTGGGTCAAGGCCGCCGTTGCCGTGGTGCTGTCCTCGGGCGTGGCGGGGCTGGCCACCGCGCCCTATGCCGCGAGCCATTTCAACATGGTGCCCCATTACGGGCTGGTCGCGAACGTGCTTACCGTGCCGCTCATGGGGGCGGTGGTGATGCCTGCGGCCCTGCTGGCAGGGGTTTTGGCGCCGTTCGGGCTGTCGTGGGTCGGGCTGGAGGTCATGGCGCCGGCGATCGGCTGGATCCTGTGGGTCGCGCAGACGGTCTCGGACTGGCCGCATGCCGTGTCGCGGGTGATCGCGCCGCCGGGCGCAGTGCTGCCCTTGCTGAGCCTCGGGATGCTGTTCTTGGTGCTGTGGCAGGGCCGCGCGCGCTTCGCGGGCCTTGTCCCAGCGGTCGCGGCCATGATCCTGTGGACGGGGGCCGAGCGTCCGGATTTCCTGATCGCGCCAACGGGCGGGCTGATCGGGGCCTGGCAGGAGGACGGGCGGATCCTGTCCAAGCCGCGCGGCGACGGCTTCGCCGCGCGGACCTGGCTGGAGAATGACGGCATGGTTCCCGATCAGGAGGCCGCGGCCCTGTGGGACGCGTCGGACACGGTGACGTTCCGGCGCGCGGACTTCGCGGTCACCCAGATCATGGGGCGCGATGCGCCCCCGCGGGCCCGCGCCGCTTGCGCGCGAGACGACGTGGTTGTCCTGCGCCGCGCCATTCCAGGGTTGCCCGGGCGATGCCGCGTGATCGACGAGGACCTGTTGCGCCGCACCGGCGCGCTGGCGATCTGGCTGGACGCGGGCGGCGCGCAACTGGTCGCGGCCCGCCACGTGACCGGACGGCGGCCCTGGAACCGTGGTGGCGCGTGGTTGGAGGATCTTCCTGAACTGGGGCGTCCGGCACACGAAGGTTCTCTCCAGGCGCAGATCACGCCATGAGGCCGCCGGTCAGCTTGTCGTCGCGCGTGATGGGCAAATCGCTTGGATCGAGGCGAAAACGGCTCAATAAGTGCGGATCAGGCCCACCAGCTTGCCTTGCACGCGCACGCGGTCCTCGGTGAAAAACCGCGTCTCGTAGGCCGGGTTCGCGGCCTCGAGCGCGACGCGGCCCGAGCTGCGGCGGAAGCGCTTGAGCGTCGCCTCTTCATCCTCGATCAGCGCGACCACGATGTCGCCGTTGTCGGCCGTCGCGGTTTCGCGGATCACCACCACGTCGCCGTCGTTGATCCCGGCTTCGATCATCGAGTCGCCGCGCACTTCGAGCGCGTAGTGCTGGCCGCGGCCCGACAGCATGTGGCCGGGCACGGCGACGTTGTGGGACGCGTGGGAAATCGCCTCGATCGGGACACCGGCGGCGATCTGGCCCATGACGGGCAGCTCGGTCGCCGCGGCGCTGACCGATTGGGCGCGGGCGGGCGGCGGGATGTCGGGGCGGTCGCCGTCGATGACGCGGGGCTGGAAACCGGGGTCGTCCGCCTTCGCGCCAGCCTGTTCCAAGGCCTCGGGCAGCTTGACGATCTCGATCGCGCGGGCGCGGTGGGCGAGGCGGCGGATGAAGCCGCGTTCTTCCAGCGCGGTGATCAGGCGATGGATGCCGGATTTCGACCGCAGGTCCAGCGCGTCCTTCATTTCATCGAAGGATGGCGGCACCCCGTCGCGCTGCACCCGCTTGTTGATGAAATCGAGCAATTCCAGTTGCTTGCGGGTCAGCATGGCGGGGCGCATCCTTGGGGTGAATTTCCTGTTCCCCCAAAGTTCTAATACTGTTCCCGCTTTGTGTCAACGTTTCGCCGCGCGGTCAGAGCGCGATGATCTCGACCGTGTCGCCCGCGCCGCGGGGCGGATCGTCCGGCGGACGGATCACCAGCGCGTCGGCCCCGGCCAGCACCGAAAGAAGGGCGCTGTCCTGCCGGTCCGCCACGTGGGCGCGTCCGTCCTGCAAGGAGGCGCGCATGTAGTGCTCGCGCGGGCCGTTAGCCGGCAGGTCGGTGCCCAGCGGGACCGTTTGCCGGGGCGCGGGCGCGGCGGGCAGGCCCATGAGCACCCGCAACGCCGGCAGGACGAAGACCTGGCCGCAGACCAGCGCCGACACCGGGTTTCCCGGCAGTCCCAGCATCGGCGCGCCGTCGAGCCGGCCGGCCATGAGCGGCTTGCCGGGCCGCATGGCGACCTTGTAGAACGACCGCTCCAATCCTCGACCCTCGGCCACCTGCGCCACGAGGTCATGGTCGCCCACCGAGGCGCCGCCGATGGTCACCACCATGTCGGCGCCGCGCGCCAGTTCGAACGCGGTGTCGAGTGAGGCTGTGGTGTCGCGCGCGATGGGCAGGAGCCGCGCCCGGCCGCCGGCGCGGTCGATCATGGCGGCGAGGCCAAGGTTGTTCGACGCCACGATCTGGTCGGGACCCGGCGTTTCCCCGGGAGCGACGAGCTCGTCCCCGGTGGCGATGATCGCGACCTCGGGGCGGCGGGTCACGGTGACCTGCCCGTGGCCCATGGCGGCGATCAGGGCCAGGTCGACGGGGCGAAGGGCCCCGCGCGGCTGGAACGCGTCGCCCTGGCGGAAGTCCTGGCCGGCGGCGCGGACGTGGTGGCCCGTGTCCAGCCGGTCGCCCAGCGTGATGCGATCGCCGTCGCGGGCGACGTCTTCCTGGATGATGACGCGGTCGGTTCCGTCGGGCAGCGGCGCGCCGGTGAAGATGCGCACGCAGTCCCCCGCGCCGACAGTCCCCCCGAAGCCGTGTCCGGCGGCGGATTCGCCCACCACGCGATAGGTGGCACCGGGCGCGGCGGTGTCGCCCGCGATGGCGAAGCCGTCCATGGCGGCGGACGGAAAGGGCGGCTGGGTCAGGCGAGCGTTGAGCGTCGCGGCCAGCACGCGGCCGAGCGCGTCACGCAGGGCCACGGTCTCGGACGGCAGCGGCGCGACGAGCGAGAAGACGTGGTCGAGCGCCTCGGCGACGCTGATCACGGTTGGGCCTCGAACCGCCCCGACTTGCCGCCGTCCTTGAAGGTCAGGTGGATGCCGCCGATCTCCATGTCCTTCTGCACCGCTTTCACCATGTCGTAGACGGTGAGGCAGGCGGTCGACACGGCCGTCAGCGCCTCCATCTCGACCCCGGTCTGGCCGCCCGTCTTGACCGTGGCGGTGACGCGGATGCCGGGCAGTTCCGGATCGGGTGCCAGGTCGAGCGCGACCTTGGTCACCGGCAGCGGATGGCAGAGCGGGATGAGGTCGGACGTCCGCTTGGCGCCCATGATGCCGGCCAGCCGCGCGACGCCCAGGACATCGCCCTTCTTGGCGCGGCCGTCGGTGATCATGTCCAGCGTTTCGCGGGTCATCCTGACCCACCCGGTCGCGCGCGCCTCGCGCGCGGTGGCCGGCTTGTCGGACACGTCGACCATGTGGGCGTTGCCGTCGCCGTCGAAATGGGTGAGCGCCATCAGTGGGTGCCCGCCGTCAGCGGATCGGCGAGCAGCGCGCGGGTCGCCGCCGCCACGTCGTCCTGCCGCATGAGCGCTTCGCCGATCAGGAAGGCACGGGCGCCGTATTCGGCCATGTCCGACAGGTCCTGCGGGGTGAAGAGACCGGATTCGGACACGATCAGCCGGTCGGCGTCCACGCGCCGCGCCAGGTCTCGGGTGGTGTCGAGCGTCGTCTCGAAGGTGTGCAGGTTGCGGTTGTTGATCCCGATGAGGGGCGAGGACAAGTTGTGCGCGCGGTCGAGCTCCGCGCGGTCATGCACCTCGATCAGGACCGACATGTTCCAGTCCTGCGCCGCCGCCTCGAGCTCGGCCGCCTGGCCGTCATCGACGCTGGCCAGGATGATCAGGATGCAGTCGGCCCCCATGGCGCGGGCCTCGGCCACCTGCCACGGATCGTAGAGAAAATCCTTGCGCAGCACCGGCAGCTCGCAGGCCTTGCGCGCCTCGATCAGAAAGTCCTCGTGGCCCTGGAAGCTGGGGGCGTCCGTCAGGACCGACAGGCAGGTGGCGCCGCCCTCGGCATAGGCGGCGGCGATGGCCGCCGGGTCGAAATCGGGGCGGATCAGGCCCTTGGAGGGGCTGGCCTTCTTGACCTCGGCGATGAGGCCGTAGCCCTCGCGCGTGGCCGCGCTGAGCGCCTGGGCGAAGGGGCGCACGGGCGGTGCGGAGCGGGCCTCGTCCTCGATGGCGGTCTGGTCCCGCTCGGCCTTGCGGGCGGCGATCTCGTCGAGCTTGTAGGCTTTGATCTTGTCGAGGACGGTGGGCATCTCAGCGCTTTCTGGTCTGGTGGAGGGGGGCTGCCTGCCCCCCGCGGCCTGCGGCCGCCCCCCTGGGAGGTATTTGGGGAAAGATGAAGCCGGTCACGGCGCGATGGTCACGAGCGCGTGGCGCTTCTTGCCGGCGCTGAGTTTCACCGGCCGGGCGAGCGTGGCGCTGTCGAGCATGAGGCCCGCGTCGCTGAGCGGGGCGTCGTCCATGCGCGCGCCGCCTTCGGCGATCAGGCGCTTGGCGTCCTTGCCGGACTTGGCGAGCCCGGCCCGCACGATCAGCTGCACCACCGAGATGCCGCCATCGGCCTCGGCGCGGGGCAGGGCGAGAGTGGGCAGGTCGTCGCCGACGCCGCCCCGCTCGAACACCTCGCGGGCGGTTGCGTGGGCGGCCTCGGCGGCCTCGCGCCCGTGGCAGAGCGCGGTGACCTCGTTGGCGAGGATGACCTTGGCCTCGTTGATCTCGGAGCCCTGCAGCGCGCCCAGGCGGTCGCATTCCGCGACCGGCAGCTCGGTATAGAGCTTGGCGAAGCGGCCCACGTCGGCGTCGGTGGTGTTGCGCCAGAACTGCCAGAATTCGTAGGGCGAAAGCATGTCGGCGTTGAGCCAGACCGCGCCGCCCTGGCTTTTGCCCATTTTGCGGCCGTCCGACGTGGTCAGCAGCGGCGAGGTCAGGCCGAAGATATGCGCGTCGCTGACCCGGCGGGTCAGGTCGATGCCGTTCACGATATTGCCCCACTGGTCGCTGCCGCCCATCTGCAGCAGGCAGCCGTAGCGGCGGTTGAGTTCCAGGAAATCGTAGGCCTGCAGGATCATGTAGTTGAATTCCAGGAAGGACAGGCTTTGTTCCCGGTCGAGCCGCGATTTCACGCTTTCGAAGCTGAGCATGCGGTTCACGCTGAAATGGCGGCCGATGTCGCGCAGGAATTCCAGGTAATTGAGATCGTCGAGCCATTCGGCGTTGTTGAGCATCAGCGCGTCCGACGGACCGTCGCCGTACTGGAGGTACTTGGCGAACACGCCCTTCATGCCCTCGATATTGGCGTCGATCTGGTCGGGGCCCAGCAGCGGGCGTTCGTCCGCGCGGAAGCTGGGGTCGCCCACCTTCGTGGTGCCGCCGCCCATGAGCGTCAGGGGCTTGTGGCCGGTCTTCTGCAACCAGCGCAGCATCATGATGTTCAGCAGGTGGCCGACATGCAGCGACTTGGCGGTCGCGTCATAGCCGATATAGGCGGGCACGATGCCGGCCGTCAGGGCGTCGTCCAGGCCTTCGTAATCGGTGCAATCGGCCAGGAAGCCGCGGGCGATCATCACCTGCAGAAAGTCGGATTTCGGCTGGTAGGTCATGAAAAATCGCTCCATCCTTGGCGGCACGGCTTCGTATATCGGGGCTCTTGCGGAAGGAAAACCCATGTTGAAGTCGGCGTTGAAGCAGGGGCCGTTCTGGGCGCTGGGGGCGATGTCGGGCACTTCGCTGGACGGCGTGGACGCGGCCATGGTGCTGACCGACGGCGCACGGATTTTCCAGTTCGGCGACAGCGACTACCGCCCCTACGACACCGACGAGCGCGCGGTGCTGCGCGCCGCGATGGGCCGGTGGGACGGGCTGGACGACGCCGCGGCCATCGTCGAGACCGCCCATGCCGAGCTTCTGTCGCAGATGACCGGGGCGCAGCTGGTGGCCTATCACGGCCAGACCACGGCCCATGACCCCGGCGGGCGCGGGACCTGCCAGATCGGCGACGGGCGGCTGCTGGCCCATGTGCTGGACTGCCCGGTGGTGTGGGATTTCCGCAGCGCGGATGTCGAGATGGGCGGGCAGGGCGCGCCGCTGGCCCCGTTCTTCCACCACGCCTGCGCGCGATGGGCCAGGGCCGAGGCCCCGCTAGCCTTCGTCAACCTTGGCGGCGTCGGCAACCTGAGCTGGGTCGACCCGTCGATCGAGAACCCGTCGGCCCCGGGCGCATGCCTGGCGTTCGATACCGGGCCGGCCAACGCCCCGCTGAACGACCTGATGCAGGCGCGTCGCGGTGTCGACCTGGACGAGGACGGCGCCCTGGCCGCGCAGGGCACCGCCGATGCGGGCGTGCTGGACCGGCTGGCGGCGCACGGGTGGTTCCGCAAGGTGCCGCCGAAATCGCTGGACCGGAACGATTTCGCCTGGCTGGGAGACGCGGTCGCCGCGTTGGACGATGCCGATGCGGCGGCGACCCTGACGGCCGCGGCCGCGGCGTCGGTCGCCCTGGGGCTCGAACACTGTCCCAGCCCGCCCGCGCGGTTGCTGGTCACCGGCGGCGGCCGGCACAACGCGACGCTCATGCGGATGCTGGAGGCGGGGTGCGACTGCCCCGTCGCGCCGGTCGAGGCGGTGGGGCTGGACGGCGACATGCTCGAGGCGCAGGCCTTCGCCTATCTGGGGGTGCGGGTGGTGCGCGGATGGCCCACCTCGGCGCCGGGCACCACCGGGGTGCCCGCGCCTGTGGGGGGCGGAACCTTGTCCATGCCGTCGGATCTGGCCGTGGCGCTGGGGGCCGGGGGCTGAAAGCGTCGACCCGCCGGACCGCCCGACACGGCAAAAACCCCGGCGGCGCGCCGGGGTTGGAACAAGCCGGAGCGTGGTCGCCGATCAGGCGGCGATGTCGGCCACGGTGGTGGTCATCGCCAGCTCGACGCCCTCGGCATAGATGATGTGCTCGGCATCGAAGACGAGCTGGAAGCTGCGCAGGCTCTGCGGCGCGTCGGCGACGGTAATGTACTGGCCGTCGGCCATGCGGGCCGCGGGGACCAGCGAGCTGTCGGCGGCGTAGAGGGCGCGGGACTTCCAGCCGCGGATCAGCAGCGGCTGATCGGGGGCGACGGTCATGTCACGCTCGGGGCGGTCATGGCCCAGCACCGACGCCGAGATCGTCACCGGGCGCACATCCGTGTGCACGGTCACCTTCACGCCGCGCAGCACGCTGATGCCGCCATCGCGCGTCACGACCCGGTCGCCCGGTGTCAAGAATTCCACGGGGATCATCCCGTCCAACGTCATCACGCGCGTGCCTGCCGCCAGACCGGCTTGCGTGGATCCCGCCCGGGCCTGTTTGCCGGCCGCTTTTCCTGGGATCTCGTGTGCCATGTCACTGTCCTTTGTCTTGCCTCGATCCCTCTCTTGCGCGCAAATGTGTCAAAAATTCGTTGAGCGGCCCTTTTTCGGTACGTTTTTTCCGCTCGCATCCGCAAACCGCCTTTGCTAGAGAGACGCGAATTTTGCGGGGCGCCGTGTCGGCTGCCCCCTTGTTTTGCGGGTGTGGCGGAACTGGTAGACGCACTTGGTTTAGGTCCAAGCGCCGCAAGGCGTGGGGGTTCGAGTCCCTTCACCCGCACCAGAAGCATGGAAGAGGAAAAAGGCACAATGCAGGTCAACGAGACGTTGAACGAGGGCCTCAAGCGCGGCTACCACATCACCGTGACCGCCGACGAGCTGAACGCCAAGGTCGACGAGAAGCTGAAAGAAGCCCAGCCCGAAGTCGAGATGAAGGGCTTTCGCAAGGGCAAAGTGCCGATGGCGCTGCTGAAGAAGCAGTTCGGCCAGCGCCTGATGGGCGAGGCCATGCAGGAAGCCGTCGACGGCGCCATGTCCAAGCATTTCGAGGAAAGCGGCGACCGCCCGGCCGCCCAGCCCGACGTCAAGATGACCAACGAGAACTGGAAGGAAGGCGACGATATCGAGGTCGAGATGACCTACGAGGCGCTGCCCGAGATCCCCGAGTTCGATGCTTCGGAGCTGAAGCTGGAAAAGATGGTCGTCACCCCCGACGAGTCGGCCGTGGACGAAGCCTTGGAAAAGCTGGCCGAAAGCGCCCAGAGCTTCGAGACCAAGAAGGGCAAGGCCGCCGATGGCGACCAGGTCGTGATCGACTTCTCCGGCTCCATCGATGGCGAGGTCTTCGAAGGCGGCACCGCTGAGGATTACCCGCTGGTGCTGGGCTCGAACAGCTTCATCCCCGGCTTCGAGGATCAGCTGAAGGGCGCCAAGGCCGGTGAAGAGGTCGAGGTGAAGGTCGATTTCCCCGCCGACTACCAGGCCGAGCACCTGGCCGGGAAGGAAGCCGTCTTCGCCTGCACCGTGAAAGAGGTGAAGAAGCCCGCCAAGGCCGAGGTGAACGACGAGCTGGCCAAGCAGTTCGGCGCCGAGGACCTGGAATCGCTGAAGGGCCAGATCCGCGAGCGCCTGGGCGCCGAGTACGGGCAGGCCGCGCGCGCCGTCATGAAGCGTCAGCTTCTGGACCAGCTGGACGACAAGGTGTCCTTCGACCTGCCGCCGAGCCTGGTGCAGGCCGAGGCCGACCAGATCGCCCACCAGCTGTGGCACGAGGAAAACCCCGACGTGCAGGGCCACGATCACGAGAAGATCGAGCCCACGGACGAGCACCGCAAGCTGGCCGAGCGCCGCGTGCGCCTGGGCTTGCTGCTGGCCGAGCTGGGCCGCAAGCACGAGATCCAGGTCACCGATGCCGAGATGACGCAGGCCGTCATGAACCAGGCGCGGCAGTACCCGGGCCAGGAGCGCCAGTTCTTCGAGTTCGTTCAGAACAACCCGCAGGCCCGCCAGCAGCTGCAGGCGCCGCTGTTCGAGGACAAGGTCGTCGATTACGTCTTCGACCAGGCCGACGTGACCGAGAAAGAGGTCAGCAAGGAAGAGCTCGAGAAGGCGGTCGAACAGCTGGAGGCCGAGGAGGCCGCGGCGTAAGCGACACCGCTTCGATGAATCCAAGAAGGCGCGGCCCGCTGGGTCGCGCCTTTTTGCTTGCCGGGCCGCGCTTCGCCTTGGCAAACCGCGCCACCGCGCCACGTCGGGCTGCAAAGACAGTCAGAACGGAGAGCGGAGCATGAAAATATCCCTGGACGGCAAGCGCGCCCTGGTGACCGGATCGACCAAGGGCATCGGTTGGGCCACGGCGCAGGGGCTGGCGAACGCCGGCGCCCACGTGATCGTGACGGGCCGCGACGCGGCCGAGGCCGACGCCCGCGCGAAAGAGATCGGCGGCAGCGCCTACGCCGCGGACCTGGGCACTGCCGAAGGGTGCGACCGGCTGATCAGCGACGTCGAGCGTGTCGATATCCTGGTGAACAACGCCGGCATCTTTCAGCCGGTCGATTTCTTCGAGACCGACGACGCCATCTGGGACCGGCACTGGCAGGTGAACGTGATGAGCGCCATGCGCCTGTCGCGTGCGCTGGCGCCGGGCATGGTCGATCGCGGCTGGGGGCGCATCGTGATGCTGGGGTCCGAGTCGGGCTTCAACATCCCGACCGAGATGGTGCATTACGGCGTGTCCAAGACCGCCGACATCGCGCTGGCGCGCGGGCTGGCCAAGCGGCTGGCCGGGACGGGGGTCACGGTCAACTCGGTCCTGCCGGGGCCGACATTGTCCGACGGCGTGAAGGCGATGATCGAGGAGAACGTGAAGGAAACCGGGGAAAGCATCGAGGAGGCCGGCGCGCGGTTCGCGCAGCAGGAACGCCCGACGACGATCATCCAGCGCACCGCCACGGTCGAGGAGGTGGCGAACATGATCGTCTACACCTGCTCGGAGCAGGCCGCAGCCACCACGGGTGCGAGCCTGCGCGTGGAAGGCGGGATCGTGGATTTCCTTTAAGCAGCTGCTCGGAAACGGAAAACGCCGCGCGGGAGGGCCCGCGCGGCGTTGTCACTCCGGAAGGAACGACGATCAGTCGTCGTCGTTCAGCTTCTCGTCCAGCTCGGCCTTGTCCTGGGTGGCGGGCTGGTCGGTCTCTTGCTCGACCGGCTCTTCCAGCTCGTCCAGCTGGGCGGCGCCGATGTCGTCGAACAGCTCCTGGATTTCGAACTCGGCGGCGGCCTCTTCCTCGGCAGCCAGCTCCTGGATCGACTTGCCCTGGGCCTGAAGCTCGGCTTCCTCGGGGCTGCGGGCGACGTTCAGCTGAATCGTCACCTCGACCTCGGGGTGCAGGGTCACGATCACGTCGTGCAGGCCCAGCTCCTTGATCGGGGCCGACAGCGCGACCTGCTTGCGGTCGATGTCGAAGCCGTTCTCGGTCGCCGCATCGGCGGCGTCACGGGTCGAGACCGAGCCGTAGAGCGCGCCACCGTCCGAAGCGGAGCGGATGACGACGAACTGCTGACCGTCCAGCTTGGTCGCCAGCGATTCGGCTTCTTTCTTGGTCTCGAGGTTGCGGGCCTCGAGCTGCGCCTTCTGGTCTTCGAAAGCGGCGACGTTGGCCTTGGAGGCCCACAGCGCCTTTTTCTGCGGCAGCAGGTAGTTGCGCGCGTAGCCTTCCTTGACGGACACCACGTCGCCCATCTGGCCCAGCTTCGCCACGCGTTCGAGAAGAATAACGTCCATGGTCCGTCCTCCTTATTTCACGGCGTAGGGCAGCAGGGCGAGGAAGCGGGCGCGCTTGATGGCGCGGGCCAGCTCACGCTGCTTCTTGGCCGAGACGGCGGTGATGCGCGACGGCACGATCTTGCCGCGTTCGCTGACATAGCGTTGCAGCAGGCGCGTGTCCTTGTAGTCGATCTTGGGTGCATTGTCGCCCGAGAAGGGGCAGACCTTGCGGCGGCGGAAAAACGGTTTTGCAGCCATGTGTTCTGTCCTTTCCTGGGCTTAGCGACGCGACCGGCGGTCGTCGCGGTCGTCGCGCTTCTGCATCTGGATCGAGGGGCCTTCCTCGTGGGCGTCGACCTTGATGGTCAGGACGCGCATCACGTCGTCGTGGATGCGCATCAGGCGCTCCATCTCCTGCACGGCCTCGGCGGGGGCGTCGGTGCGCAGGTAGGCATAGTGGCCCTTGCGGTTCTTGTTGATCTTGAACGCCATCGTCTTGACGCCCCAGTATTCCTGATCAACCAGCTTGCCGCCGTTGTCCGACAGCACGGTGCCGAAATGTTCGATGAGTCCCTCGGCCTGCGCGTTCGACAGGTCCTGACGGGAAATGAAGACATGCTCGTAAAGGGGCATGGACTTTCCAGTTCTGTTGCGGGCGCATTTCAAAGTCCGGGATATGAGGCTTCCGCGCCCCGGACACGAGAGGCTGCGCCGTTCATCGTCTTCGCGGAAGTGGCCGGGACATAGAGCCCTTCGGCCCGCGATGCAAGGCCCGAGGCAGGCGTCCTGCAAAAGCTTTGCGACCGTCAAAGTTGCGCCCGAATTGGCGCGGAAAACCGATGCGTGACCAGTCGGGGTGCGCGCATGATCCTTTCGTTTCTCAAGAGACACTACAACCGCAGCATGGTCGAACACCTGCGGCTTGAGAAATGCGAGGAGGCGGTCGTTCTGCATCGCGACACCTGGATCACCCGGAACGCACGCATGGTCGAGGGCGGCATGCTGGTTGCGGCCGCGGGACTCGGGGCCATGGCGATCGGCATGTGGGTGCTGCCGGGTGCCGTCTGGCAGGCGCCCCTGATCGTGCTGAAGGCCGCAGTCAGCATCGCCGGCCTTTGGGCCGCGGCCCTTCTGGCCCGTGCCGCCCGCCAGGGCGTGCAGGTCGCGGCCCGGATCGACCGGCGCGCCGGTCGGCTGGAGATCGTGCAATCGGCGTTCAACGGGGCCCCGCAGGTGATCGAACGGATCCCGCTATGCCGGATCGAAAGCTTCTTCATCCTGCGCGAGGGCCGGGCGGCCAGCCATCTGTATGCCCGCCTGGCCGAGGGCCGCGACGCGATCTACCTGGGGTCGGACGACGACCCGGCGCTGGAACGACTGCACGCGCAGCTGAGCGGCGCGTCGGTCCGGACCACCGAGGCCATGCTGACATCGCTGGTAGGTCGCGCGCGGATACGGGAGGCGCGCAGCTTCGGCTGATAAGTGTGCGCCACCGCTCAGAACTTGTGATCCCATGCTGAATTGAGCCTCCCCCGGCTTCGACTAGCTGTCGGTGCATCGACAGACCGTCGTCCATTCAAGGAGGTTTTCATGACCCGTCTTCTGACTACGACCGCGCTGGCCCTTGGCCTTGCCGCCCCCGCCGCCATCGCCGAGCCCGTCGCCTACGAGCTCGACAGCAGCCACAGCCAGATCCTGTTCTCGTACGAGCACCTGGGCTTCTCGACCACCTGGGGCATGTTCTCGGGCTTCGAGGGCGACATCCAGTTCGACCAGGAAGATCCCGCGAATTCGAGCGTCGAGGTCTCGTTCCCCGTCCGGTCGATGTTCACCGGCTGGGAAGGCCGTTTCGAGCACTTCATGTCCGACGATTTCTTCGGCGCCGAGGAAGGCGACATGGTCACCTTCACCTCGACCGGGATCGAGGTGACCGGCGACAGCACCGCCAACATCACCGGTGACCTGTCGATGAACGGCGTGACGAAGGAAGTCGTGCTGGAAGCCACCCTGAACCAGGCCGGCGAGCATCCGATGGAAGGCAAGCCGTGGGCCGGTTTCGACGCCACCACGACGATCCTGCGCAGCGACTACAACGTCGGCATGTTCGCGCCCTATGTGAGCGACGAGGTGCAGGTGCAGATCTCGATCGAGGCGATGCAGGCCGAAGGCAGCGCGTCGTAAGACCGGCGCTCATCGCTCCAAAAAAAGAAAGCCCGGCGATTTCGCCGGGCTTTTTTCGACTCCGCCATGTCCCGCCGTCAGTCGGCGCGGGTGGCGGTCACCGCGATGTCGACATCGACCGTGAAGCCCAGCGTGCCGGGATCGGTCTGGTTGTCGCCGATCCCGAAGTTGCGCCGGTCGAGCGTCGTGGTGCCGTTCATCGTGGCAGTATCGCCGTCGATGGTCAGGGTGAAGGGCAGGTCGACCTGCGATTCCTGCCCGGCGAGCGACAGCGTGCCCTCGGCGAGGTAGCCATCCTCCGCCGGCAGGATCGCGGCCTCGAAGACCGCCACCGGGTGGTCGTCGGCCGCGAAATAATCGGGCCCGAGCGCTTGCGACGTGACCGACCCGAGCGTGAGGCTGGGGATGTCGATCTCGACCGTCACCGTGCCGTGGGTGCCGTCCTGCGCCTCTTCGGTGAAGTCGATCTCGGCCGTCCAGTCGGCGAAGCCGCCCTGAATGGCCGACCCCATCTGTTGGACCGTGATCCCGATATCGCCGCTTTCGACCTGCCAGTTGCCGCCCGTTTCAGCGGCGGGGGCGGCTTCGGCGACCTCGGGCGCCTCGACGGGTTCATAGGCCAGCGCCAGCACCGACACGCCGCCGAAGACGTAGATCGTGGCGGCCAGCAACATGGCGGCGCCGGGATGCTCGGCCGGGGCGATGCGGCCAAGGTCGGCCCGCCCGAACCACATGCGCGACAGGGTGCCGTCGCGGTCGATCAGCGCATGCTTCAGCGCGCCCGCGATATGCAGGCCCAGCGACACGATCAGGATCCAGGTGAAGAGCCAGTGGGTGAGCTTCGCTGCCTCTTCCACCGCGTCCGAGCGGGGGACCAGCGGCAGGCTTTGGCCGAAGGGCCACCAGATGGGCGCGTAGCCCTGGCTGGCGGCGTGGCCGATCCAGCCCGAGAGCGGCACCACCACCAGCGCGGCGTAAAGGCACCAGTGAATGGTTTCGGCCAGAAGCGTCTCGGCCCGGCGGTCGGGATGCACCGGCGCGGGCTTGGGCTGGGTCAAAGCCCAGAGGATGCGGAGAAGCGCCACGAAGAACACGGCCACGCCGATGGTCTTGTGCGTGGACCAGATCACGGACAGCCGGGCGATGTCCTGCGAGGTCTGGTCCGGCAGATTCTCGCCCAACCACGCCAGCGGGATGTTCGTGAGGATCAGAAGGGCGATCAGCCAGTGGAAGGTCTTGGTGATCGTTCCGTAGGTAACGTCTGTATTGGCCAGTTGCATTTCGGTGCTCCGAACGAAGTTTGCCGGGAAGTTAGCCGCCTGCACCGCGCGCGCAACGCGCCCGACCGCAGAGCGTCTGTGCGCGGATCGGCAATGATTGCGCCCGGGTGACGCAACGTTTATGCGGTGCGGAATTATCGCGGAACGGAGCAGTTGCATGGCGTTGGCATTGGTTTTTCCCGGACAGGGCGCGCAGACGGTGGGCATGGGCCGCGACCTGGCCGACAGCTTTCCTGCCGCGCGGGCGGTCTTCGACGAGGTCGACGAGGCGCTGGGGGAAAAGCTGAGCGAGCTGATTTGGAACGGCTCTGCCGACGACCTGACGTTGACCGCGAACGCGCAGCCCGCGCTGATGGCCACGTCGCTGGCCGCCTTACGCGCGCTGGAATCCGAGGGCTTCACCATGGACCGCGCCGCGATGGTCGCGGGGCATTCGCTTGGCGAATACTCGGCCCTGGCGGCGGCCGGGGCGCTCAGCGTGGCCGACGCCGCGCGGCTGCTACGCCTGCGGGGCACCGCCATGCAGAAGGCGGTGCCGGTGGGCGAGGGCGCCATGGCCGCGCTTCTGGGCCTGGATTTCGAGGCGGCGCGTGACGTGGCCGACCGGGCGGCGGGCGACCAGGTTTGCCAGGCGGCCAATGACAACGATCCCAGCCAGGTCGTGATCTCGGGCCACAAGGCGGCGGTCGAGCGCGCGGTTGAGCTGGCCAAGGAGGCGGGCGCCAAGCGCGCCGTGCTGCTGCCGGTGTCCGCACCGTTCCATTGCGCGCTGATGCAGCCCGCGGCGGACGCCATGGCCGACGCTCTGTCGGGTGTGAGCATCGCGGCGCCGGCCGTTCCGGTCGTTGCGAATGTCACCGCCGCGCCGGTGCAGGATCCCGACCAGATCCGCCGCCTGCTTGTCGAGCAGGTGACCGGGTCGGTGCGCTGGCGCGAGAGCGTTCAGCGGATGGGCGCCGACGGCGTGACGGAAATCTGGGAGGTGGGTGCCGGCAAGGCGCTTTCGGGAATGATCCGGCGGATCGACCGGGCCATTGAAACGCGCCAGGTCGGCACCGCCGACGAGGTAGGGGCGGCGTTGGGGAATTGACGCTCTGCCGAAGGCAAGAGGGAGGACGAGATGTTTGATTTGAATGGCAAGGCGGCGCTGGTGACCGGCGCTTCCGGGGGGATCGGCGGCGAAATCGCACGGGTGCTGCATGGCGCCGGTGCGAAGGTCGGCCTGTCCGGGACGCGCCAGGGGCCGCTTGACGACCTGGCGGCCGAGCTGGGCGAGGGCGCTTTCGCCCTGCCGTGCGATCTTGGCGACGACGACGCGCTGAAGGCCCTGCCCAAGCAGGCGGCCGAGGCCATGGGATCGCTGGACATCCTGGTCAACAACGCCGGCATCACCCGCGACGGTCTGATGATGCGCATGGGCGACGACGACTGGGCGCAGGTGCTGGACGTGAACCTGACCGCCGTGATGAAGCTGAGCCAGGCCAGCCTGCGCGGCATGATGAAGGCGCGCTGGGGCCGGATCGTCAACATCTCGTCCATCGTGGGCGAGACGGGCAACCCCGGGCAGGCCAACTATGCCGCCGCGAAGGCCGGCATGGTGGGCATGTCGAAGTCGCTGGCCCAGGAGGTCGCGAGCCGCGGGATCACCGTGAACTGCGTCGCGCCGGGCTTCATCGAGACGGCCATGACCGGCAAGCTGAACGACAAGCAACGCGAGGGCATGCTGGCGCAGATTCCCGTCGGCCGCATGGGCACCCCGGACGAGATCGCGGCCGCGGTCCTGTACCTCGCCAGCAACGAGGCGGCCTATGTCACGGGCGCGACACTTCACGTCAACGGCGGCATGGCGATGGTCTGAGCCGCGGTTTCACACGCGGCTTAGGCGTTTGCCTCGGAAATATCCTATGCTATAGGCGGCTTCGAGCCCTTCCGGTCGGCGGCGCCCATGGCAATGCGGCGAAATGACCTGAACCCATCCAGGGCCGCAAGCGGCCAAACCACTAAGCGGGCGACGCCCCGAAAAAGGACAAGAGGATACAGTATGAGCGAAGGCGATATCGAGACGCGCGTCAGGAAGATCGTGGTTGAGCATCTGGGCGTGGAAGAGGAAAAAGTGACCGAGAACGCCTCGTTCATCGATGACCTGGGCGCCGACAGCCTGGACACCGTCGAGCTGGTCATGGCGTTCGAAGAGGAATTCGGCATCGAGATCCCCGACGATGCGGCCGAGACCATCCAGACCTTCGGCGACGCCGTGAAGTTCATCAAGGAAGCCGTCTGAGGCTTGTCGCCCAACGTATTCTTTGCGCGCCCGCCCGGATCTCCGGCGGGCGCGTTTTGCGTTTTCCCCCAGTCTGTTGACGACATCCGGCAAGCCTGAGCCGGGATCGGCGGGGATCGCCCGCGACCCTTCCCTTGGGAAGACGGGCCGTGTATCAGGCAAAAAATACGGCAAGATCGATCGAGGAGCGCCCATGCGACGCGTAGTTGTGACCGGACTGGGAATGGTCAGCCCCTTGGCCTGCGGGGTCGAGCCCACGTGGCGGCGGCTGCTGGACGGGCAGTCGGGGGCGGGGACGATCAGCCGCTTCGACGCCTCGCACCTGGCCACCGATTACGCCTGCGAAGTCCCCCGCGGCGACGGATCCGATGACACCTTCGACGCCGATGCGTGGATGGAGCCCAAGGAACAGCGCAAGGTCGACGATTTCATCCTCTACGGCGTGGCGGCGGCCGACCAGGCCATCGCGGATGCCGGAATCGGCGATGCCAGCGACGAAGAGAAGCTGGATATCGGCGTGATGATCGGCTCAGGCATCGGCGGGCTGCAATCCATCGCCGAGACGGCCGTGATGATCAAGGAACGCGGCCCCCGCCGCGTGTCGCCGTTCTTCATCCCCGGCGCGCTGATCAACCTGGTCTCGGGACAGGTCAGCATCAAGCATGGCTTCAAGGGCCCGAACCACGCCGTCGTCACCGCCTGTTCCACCGGCGCGCACGCCATCGGCGATGCCGCGCGGCTGATTCAGCTGGGCGATGCCGACGTCATGGTCGCGGGCGGCACCGAAAGCCCGATCTCGGAAATCGGAATCGCCGGGTTCAACGCCTGCAAGGCGCTGTCGACCAAGCACAAGGACGACCCCGAGCGCGCCAGCCGCCCCTGGGACGCCGACCGCGACGGCTTCGTCATGGGCGAGGGCGCGGGTGTCGTCGTCCTGGAGGATTACGACCGGGCGAAGGCGCGGGGCGCCAAGATCTATGCCGAGGTCATCGGTTATGGTCTGTCGGGCGACGCGCACCACATCACCGCGCCGCCGCCCGACCACGAGGGCGCCGAGCGCGCGATGCGCGCGGCCGTGAAGCGCGCGGGCATCGACCCGTCGCAGATCGACTACATCAACGCGCACGGCACGAGCACCATGGCCGACACGATCGAGATGGGCGCGGTCCAGCGCCTGCTGGGCGACGCGGCGAAGAACGCCACCATGTCGTCGACCAAGTCGTCGACCGGGCACCTTCTGGGTGCGGCCGGCGCGATCGAGGCGATCTTCAGCATCCTGGCCATGCGCGACCAGGTGGCTCCGCCGACCCTGAACCTCGAGTCGCCCCCCGAGGACGCCGTGATCGACCTGGCGCCGCTGAAGAAGGTCGAACGCAAGATCGACTGCGTCCTGTCGAACTCGTTCGGGTTCGGCGGCACGAACGCGGCCCTCATCATGCGAAAGGTCGATGCCTGATGTGGAAACACGTCGCCGCCAACGGATTGTCGCTGCTGATCGTCGCGCTTCTGGCGGTGGGTGGCGTGGTGGCCTGGGGCAAGCGCGCCTATGAGCAGCCGGGGCCCCTGGCCGAGGCGATCTGCCTAAGGGTCGAGCCCGGATCGAACATGCGCCGCGTCAGCGAAGAGCTGGCGGCCCGCGGTGCGGTCGACACACCGCAGATCATGCGGCTGGGCGCGACCTACACCGAACGGTCGGACGATCTAAAAGCGGGCAGCTTCTTGATCCGCGAAGGCGCCTCCATGGCCGATATCGTGGGCGAGATCACCGCCGAGGGTCAAAGCACCTGCGGGACCGAGGTCGTGTACCGCATCGGCGTGACCGAGAGCGAGATCCGCGTACGCGAACTGGACCCGGCCACGGGGCGGTTCGACATCGTGGCCGAGTTCGATCCGGCGGCCGAAGCCGAGGCGCCCGAAGCCTATACCGAGGTGGCCGACCGCAACGACACGCGCTTCCGCATCGCCATGGCCGAGGGCGTGACCTCGTGGCAGGTGGTCGAGGCGCTGAAAGCCGCCGATTTCCTGTCGGGCGAGGTTGCGGGCGTGCCGCCCGAGGGGATGCTGGCGCCCGACAGCTACGAGGTGCGGCCGGGCGCCATCCGCGAGGACCTGTTGGCGCTGATGCAGGAACGGCAGGGCGACCGGTTGTCCACCGCGTGGGAAAACCGCGCCGAGGGCCTGCCCTACGACACGCCCGCCGAGGCGTTGACCATGGCGTCCATCGTCGAGAAGGAGACCGGTGTTCCGGAAGAGCGCGGGCAGGTGGCCAGCGTCTTCGTCAATCGCCTGCGCGAGGGGATGCGGCTTCAGACCGACCCGACGGTGATCTACGGCATCACCAACGGCGAGGGTGTTCTGGGCCGTGGCCTGCGCCGCAGCGAGCTGGATGCCGCGACGCCCTACAACACCTACCAGATCGACGGTCTGCCGCCGACGCCCATCGCGAACCCCGGCCTGGCCAGCATCGAGGCGGCGCTGAACCCCGACGAAACCGACCTGCTGTATTTCGTGGCGGACGGCACCGGCGGGCACGCCTTCGGCCGCACCCTGGCGGAGCACAACGAGAACGTGGCGCGCTGGCGCGCCATCGAGGCCGAGCGGCAGTCGAACTGACCGCGCGGAGCTGACATCCCCTCTTAAACAGTTCTTGCGAGTGTGATCGCAAGGAACGCGATGCATGGGCGGCGGCGGACCTGATCGGTTCGCCGCCGTTTCGCGTTCAGGGATCCAGACCGCGGGAGACAGCCCTATGGCCACACGGGATCGCGAGTCCATCGCGGGCAGCTGCGACATCGACCCCGAGCGTCTGCTGAAAGTGGCGGTGGCCAACTACGAGGATGTCATCCTCGACCTGCACGAGATGCGGGCGTCGCTTCGCGCCTCGGAAAGCTACTCCGAGGCCGAGTTCCGGCGGGTGGTCACCATGGTCTCGCGCTCGGTGCAGACCGTCTACGACGAAAGGAAACGACTCGATGATTTCTGGAAACGCCAGGCCGGAGCCGGCGACGACGGCTCCTTCGACATGGAAGCCGCACGCGCTGAAATCGGGCGCCGCCTTGATCGCATCCGGTCCGCGCAAGACGCAGGAGACCTTCCTCGCTGATCTCGGCGAGGAGGCGCTTCTGGCGCTGCCCTACCTGTTCGAGTTCTGGGCTATGGACCACCAGTTGCCGCCCGAGGGCGACTGGCGCAGCTGGGTGATCCTGGGCGGGCGTGGTGCCGGCAAGACACGGGCGGGTGCCGAATGGGTGCGCGCGCAGGTAGAGGGCAACCGCGCGACCGACCCCGGGCGCGCCCGGCGCGTGGCGCTGGTCGGCGAGACCTTCGACCAGGTGCGCGACGTGATGGTGTTCGGCGACAGCGGCATCCTGGCCTGCGCGCCGCCCGACCGCCGCCCGGTCTGGGAGGCGGGCAAGCGGCGGCTGGTCTGGCCCAACGGCGCCGAGGCAAAGGCGTATTCCGCGCAGGAGCCCGAGGCGCTGCGGGGCCCGCAATTCGACGCGGCCTGGGTGGACGAGCTGGCCAAGTGGCGCCGCGCGGACGAGACGTGGGACATGCTGCAATTCTGCCTGCGGCTGGGCGATGACCCGCGCCAATGCGTGACGACGACACCGCGCAACGTGGGCGTGCTGAAACGGCTTCTGAACATGCCGTCGACGGTGACGACCCACGCCACCACGCTGGACAACCGCGCGCACCTGGCGGCGTCGTTCCTGCACGAGATCCTGTCGCGCTATGGCGACACGCGGCTGGGCCAGCAGGAGCTTCAGGGCTGCCTTCTGGACGAGGTCGACGGCGCGCTGTGGACGCGGGCGATGATCGACGGGACCCGCGTGTCCGAGCACCCGGCAGCCGCCCGTGTCGTGGTCGCCGTGGACCCGCCGGTGACGGGCGGGCGCAACGCGGATACCTGCGGCATCGTCGTGGCCGGCGTGCTGCCCGATGGCTCCGCCGTGGTGATCGAGGATTGCAGCGTGCAGGGCCTTGGCCCCAATGGCTGGGCCCGCGCGGCCATTGCCGCCTATCACCGCCACGACGCCGACCGCCTGGTGGCCGAGGTCAACCAGGGCGGCGACATGGTCGAGGAGATCATCCGCCAGGAGGACCGTACGGTGAGTTACCGCGGCGTTCACGCCAGCCGGGGTAAGTCTGTTCGGGCCGAGCCGGTGGCCGCCCTCTACGAACAGGGACGCGTGGCGCATCTGGGTCTGCACGCGGAATTGGAGGATCAGATGTGCCAGATGGCGATATCGGGATTTCACGGCCAGGGCAGCCCCGACCGGGTGGACGCGCTGGTCTGGGCGCTGACCGAGCTGATGCTGGGACAGCCGCGTGCCACGCCGCAGGTGAGGTCGGTCTAGCCCCGCGCCGGGGCTGAACCCCGCGACCCGCAGACAGGACGACGACGATGACAGGTCGCCGGGGCACGCCCCCGCGCGACGGCGGGCCAGCCATGCCCGGACAGCAGACGAGGAGACGCCATGTTCGACTTTCTCAAACGCGCGGCGGATGCGCCCGGGGCCACGAAGGCCAGCGCCACTGGCGGCCTGACCCCGCCCGGCATCGCCTACGGCGGCGCGGGCCGGGTGGCCTGGAGCCCGCGCGACACCGGGTCGCTGACGCGGAACGGGTTTCTCGGCAACCCGGTGGGCTTTCGCTGCGTGAAGCTGATCGCCGAGGCGGCCGCAGCGCTGCCGCTGGTGCTGCACGGTTCGGCCGGACGGTATGACCGCCACCCCCTGCTGGAGCTCGTGGCACGGCCCAACGCGGCGCAGGGCCGGTCGGAATGGCTCGAGTCGCTTTTCGGCCAGCTGCTGCTGTCGGGCGACGGCTATGTCGAGGCGGTGGGCGAGGGCGGTCTGCCGGTCGAGCTGCACGTCCTGCGCTCGGACCGGATGAGCGTGGTGCCCGGCGCCGACGGCTGGCCCGTTGCCTACGAATACGCTGTGGGCGGCCGCAAGCACCGGTTCCGCGTGGAGGACGGTGTCTCGCCCGTCTGCCACGTGAAGGCCTTCCACCCGCAGGACGACCATTATGGCCTGTCGCCGATGCAGGCCGCGGCCACCGCGATGGACGTGCACAACGCCGCCGCACGATGGTCGAAGGCGCTGCTGGACAACGCCGCACGGCCCTCGGGCGCCATCGTCTACCAGGGGGGCGACGGGATGCTGGCGCCGGACCAGTATGACCGCCTCGTGTCCGAGATGGAGGCGCACCACCAGGGCGCGCGCAACGCCGGGCGGCCGATGCTGCTGGAGGGTGGCCTGGACTGGAAGCCCATGGGCTTCTCGCCCTCGGACATGGAATTCCACAAGACCAAGGACGCCGCGGCGCGCGACATCGCGCTGGCCTTCGGGGTGCCGCCGATGATGCTGGGGATTCCCGGCGACGCGACCTACGCCAATTACGCCGAGGCCAATCGCGCCTTTTTCCGCCTGACCGTTCTGCCCATGGCGAACCGCGTGGCGGGGGCGTTGGGGCATTGGCTGTCGGGTTTCGCGGGCGAGGCGGCCGAGCTTCGCGTGGATCTAGACCAGGTGCCGGCGCTGGCGCTGGAGCGCGAGGCGCAGTGGCGCCGCGTGGCCGAGGCCGACTTCCTCAGCAAGGCCGAGAAACGGGCGCTGCTGGGGCTGGCCGCGGAATGAAGGGGGATCCTGCGATGACACTGGAACACAAGTTCTGCGCCGGCGCGACCGGCATGACACTGACGGACGGGCACCTGATCGAAGGCTATGCCTCGGTCTTCGGGGCCCGCGACCAGGGCGGAGACACCGTGGCGCCCGGCGCCTACGCCGCGTCGCTGGCCGCGCTGTCGGCGCGGGGCGGGCAGGTGAAGATGCTGTGGCAGCACGACCCGGCCCAGCCCATCGGCGTCTGGGACGAGGTGCACGAGGACGCCGTCGGGCTGTTCGTGAAAGGCCGGATCCTGACCGACCTGGACCGCGGGCGCGAGGCGGCGGCGCTGATCGCCGCGGGGGCCATCGACGGACTGTCGATCGGCTATCGCACGAAGCGGGCCACGAAGGACGGCACCGCCGGGCGGCTGCTGTCCGAGCTCGAGCTGTGGGAGGTGTCGCTGGTGACCTTCCCCATGCTGCCCGAGGCGCGGGTCGCGGGCGTGAAGGGCGAGGGCCCCACGTCCGACCCGCTGCGCGAGATGGCCAAGGTGCTGCGCGGCGCTTCGGCCGCCCTGGGCCGGACGGCCCCGTAAACCAAACCCCACCGGAAAGGACCAAAGATGAGCGAGACCGACACCCCGGCTTCGGCCGGGCAGGGCAGCGCCTTGCCCGATGCCACCACCGAAATGAAAAGCGCGATGGCTGATTTCGTCAGCGATCTCAGGGGCTTTCAGGCCCAGATGACGACCCGGATGCAACAACAGGAAGACCGCATGACCCAGCTTGACCGCAAGACCCGCCTGACGGGCCGCCCCGTCCTGTCCACCGCCGCCGACGAGGCCGCGCCCCACCAGAAGGCGTTCGAGGCCTATGTCCGCTCGGGCGACGATGACGCGCTGCGGGGACTGGCGCTTGAGGGCAAGGCGCTGAACACGGCGGTGGCCGGCGATGGCGGCTACCTGGTCGATCCGGTGACCAGCGACACGGTCCGTTCGGTCCTGCGCTCCACCGCGTCGGTGCGGCGGATCGCCAATGTCGTCAACGTCGAAGCGACGTCGTTCGACGTGCTGGTCGATACCACCGACATGGGCGCGGGCTGGTCGACCGAGACCGCCAGCCCGTCCGAGACGGCGACGCCCCAGGTCGACCGCATCACCATCCCCCTGCACGAGCTGTCGGCCCTGCCCAAGGCGTCGCAGCGCCTGCTGGACGACGCGGCCTTCGATATCGAGGGCTGGCTGGCCGGCAAGATCGCCGACAAGTTCGCCCGTGCCGAGGCGGCGGCCTTCGTGAGCGGCGACGGCGTGGACAAGCCGCGCGGTTTCCTCGACCACGCGGCGGTTGAGAACGGATCGTGGGCCTGGGACAGCCTGGGCTACGTGGCCACCGGTGTCGACGGGGCCTTCGGCGATGCCGATGCGCTGGTCGAGATGGTCTATGCCCTTGGGGCCGAGTACCGCGCGAACGCGACCTTCGTGATGAATTCGAAGACCGCCGGCGTCGTGCGCAAGATGAAGGATGGCGACGGCCGCTTTTTGTGGTCCGACGGGCTGGCCGCGGGCGAGCCGGCGCGGTTGCTGGGCTACCCCGTGCTGGTGGCCGAGGACATGCCCGACATCTCGAGCGGCGCCATGGCCGTGGCCTTCGGCGACTTCCAGGCCGGCTACACCGTGGCCGAGCGTCCCGACCTGCGCATCCTGCGCGACCCCTTCAGCGCCAAGCCCCACGTGCTGTTCTACGCGACCAAGCGGGTGGGCGGTGACGTAAGCGACTTCGCGGCGATCAAGCTGCTGAAGTTCGCGGTCTCCTGATCCGGGCGGCCCGCCCCTGCGCGATGCAGGGGCGGGCACCCTACGACACCGGCCGGACGCCGCGCCCCCATCTTCAGGAGACAGCAGATGTACCTTGTCGAGCCCACGCCGCTCAGCACCGCGCGGCTGCCCATTCCCGGTTTGCGGGCGCATCTGCGCCTGGGCACCGGTTTCACCGATGACACCGCGCAGGATGCCCTGCTCGAGCAGGTGCTGCGCGCCAGCCTGGCCGAGGTCGAGCGGTTTTGCGCCAAGGCGGTTCTGATCCGCGACTTCGTCTGGACCACCCATGCGTAGCGGGACCCGGGCCGGCAGGTGCTGCCCCGTGGTCCGCTGGTGTCGGTCGAGGGGCTGACCATCACCGATATCGACGGCAGCGCGCAGGCCAGCGCGCCCGACGCTTACCGGGTGGCCCGGGACGCGCAGCGCCCGGCGCTGGTGGCGCGGGGCTTCGTTCTGCCGCAGATCCCCGTGGGCGGCAGCGCGGCCGTGACCTTCCGCGCGGGTTTTGCCGATGATTGGAATGACGCACCGTCGGACCTGGCCCTGGCCGTGCTGAGCCTTGCGGCCGCGCGATACGAGGACCGGGCGGCCGAGGGCACCGTGCCGCCGGGGGTGCAGGCGCTGCTGGCGCCGCACCGCCCGCACCGACTGCTGGGGGGCATGTGACATGGGCGGCGTGATCCTTGACCGACGCCTGACGCTGGAAGCGCCCGAGACCACGGCAGACGGGCGCGGCGGCTATGCCCGAAACTGGGTGGCCCTTGGCGACCTGTTTGCCCGGGTGGCCCCCCGGACCGGCCGGCTGGCCGCGGGCGTCGAGCTGAGCCTGAGCCGCGTGGGCTATCGCATCACGGTGCGCGCGGCCCCGCAGGGTGCGGCGTCGCGGCCCTTGGCCGGCCAGAGGCTGCGGGACGGCACGCGGGTCTTCGACATCCGCGCGGTCACCGAGTCGCGCGACGGCCCGCTTTACCTGGACATCTTCGCCGACGAGGAGGTCGCGCCATGACCTATGCCCTGTCCGCCCCCTTGCAGGCCGCGGTCTTCGCGCGGCTGTCCGGCGACGCGGGGCTTGCCGCCATCGTCGGTGACGCGGTCTTCGACGCCGTGCCGCCCGGCAGCGTCCCGTCCCTGTACGTCGCCATCGGCGAGGAGATCGCGCGCGACCGGTCCGACCGCGACGGCGGCGGCGCGCGGCACGATTTCACCATCACCGTCGTGTCGGACAGGCCGGGCTTCGCCGCGGCCAAGGACGCCGCGGCCGCGATTTCCGACGCGCTTCTGCTGTCGCCGCTGAGCCTGGGCCGGGGCCGCGTCGTGGGGCTGTGGTTCCTGCGCGCCCAGGCCCGGCGGACCGGCAGCGACACCCAGCGCCGCATCGACCTGCGCTTTCGCGCGCGCACCGAAGACAACTGAAACCCTGACGACCGGAGCACATCCCATGGCTGCACAGAACGGCAAGGACCTTCTTCTGAAACTCGACATGAACGGCGAGTCGCAATTCGAGACCGTCGCGGGCCTGCGCGCCACGCGCATGTCCTTCAACGCCGAAACGGTGGACGTGACCACCCTGGACAGCGTCGGCGGCTGGCGCGAGATCCTCGGCGGGGCCGGGGTCAAGTCGGCCACGATCTCGGGCGCGGGGGTGTTCAAGGACGACGCCACCGACGAACGTGCGCGCCAGGTCTTCTTCGACAGCGAGACGCCGCGCTTCCAGATCGTGATCCCGGATTTCGGGGTGGTCGAGGGACAGTTCCAGATCACCGCGATCGAATATTCCGGCAGCTACGACGGCGAGGCGACCTACGAGATCAGCCTCGCCTCGGCGGGCAGCCTGCTGTTCACGGCGCTATGATGGCCAACCCCCATGCGGGCGAAGTCGCGCTGGTCCTGGATGGCCGGCGCCACGTGGCCAAGCTGACCCTGGGCGCGCTGGCCGAGCTGGAAGAGGCCCTGGGCGACGACAGCCTGCCGGACCTGGTGGCGCGGCTTGAAAGCGGGGCGTTCTCGTCCCGCGACACGCTGGCGCTGATCGCCGCGGGGCTGCGCGGCGGCGGTTGGGAAGGCGAGGCGCGCGACCTGCTGACCGTCGAGATCGAGGGCGGGCCCATGGCCGCCGCCACCGCCGCCGGGCAACTTCTGGCCCGCGCCTTCCGCGCGCCGGGCGCATGAGCGGGCCGCGGCTGGACTGGCCGGGTCTGATGCGCGCCGGACTGCACGGGCTGGCTCTGCGGCCCGCCGAGTTCTGGGCGCTGAGCCCGGCCGAACTGATGGTGATGCTGGGCGAGGACCGCCTGGCCGCGCCATTGGGGCGCAGCCGCCTGGCCGAGCTCTCCGCCGCCTTTCCCGATGACCCGAAGGAGTCCCCATGACCTACCGATCCGACCCCGACCAGATCGAGGAAATGTTCCTGTCCATCGAGGACACGGTGGGCGGCACCCGTGCCGTGCTGGCCGCCTTCGACGCGGAACTGCGCGCCATGGGGTCCACCGTGGCCGACACCTCGCGCGAGGTGGGAACGCTGTCGCGCGGCATCTCGCGCGGGCTGAAGCGCAATTTCGAGGGGCTGGTGTATGACGGCGCCAAGCTGAGCGATGCGTTGCAGGGCGTGGCCCAGTCCATGGTGAACGCCGCCTACAACGCCGCGATCAATCCCGTGGCAAGGCACGTCGGCGGCGTTCTGGCCACGGGGGTCGAGGGGATGGTGACGGGGCTGATGCCTTTTGCCGAAGGGGGCGCCTTCTCGCAGGGCCGCGCGCTGCCGCAGGCCGGCGGCGGGGTCGTGTCCGGCGCCACGGCCTTTCCCATGCGCGGCGGCGCCGGCCTGATGGGCGAGGCGGGGCCCGAGGCGATCATGCCGCTGACCCGTGGGGCCGACGGACGGCTGGGCGTCGCGGCCAGCGGCGGCGGCCGCCCCGTGCAGGTGACGATCAATGTCAGCACCCCCGATGTCGAAGGATTCCGCCGCAGCCAGAGCCAGATCGCCGCCCGCATGGGCCGCGCCCTGTCCCAGGGTCAGCGCAACCGCTGAGACCTCCGCACGCAGGGTTAGCCCGGGGCCAACCCGGCCCCGTGCACCCTGCGCACATCCCGTCCGACCTGACCGCATGAGAGGATCCCATGGCCTTCGACGATGTCCGATTTCCCGTCTCGCTGAGCTTCGGCGCCTTGTGTGGCCCCGAGCGGCGCACCGAGATCGCAACGCTGGCCAACGGTCACGAGGAACGCAACACGCCGTGGATCCATTCGCGCCGGCGCTATGACGCAGGGCTCGGGCTGCGATCCCTGGACGACGTGCAGGAGGTCGTTGCGTTCTTCGAGGCGCGGCGCGGGCCGCTGAGGGCGTTCCGCTGGAAGGACTGGGCGGACTTCAAGTCCTGCCCGGCCTCGAAGGATCCCGATTACCTGGACCAGGACCTGGCGGTGGCCGATGGCGCGGGCAATGTCTTTCAGCTGAGCAAGGTGTACGGCGCGGGCGATGCGGCCTATCGCCGGCCGATCACCAAGCCGGTGCCGGGGACCGTGACCGTCGGAATGGAACACGACCCGCTGCGCGAGGGCGTCGATTTCGAGCTCGACGCGCTGACGGGCACAGTGACCCTGTTTGACGTGCCGCCCGCCGGCGCGCTGATCACCGCCGGCTTCGCATTCGACGTGCCTGCACGCTTCGATACCGACCGCATCGTTACCTCGGTCGCGACATTCGAGGCGGGAGAGATCCCGGATATTCCCGTCATCGAGGTGCGCCAATGAGTGGCTTCAATCCCGATCTGCTAACCAGCCTGCGTGGCGGGGCCAGCACCGTCTGCCGCTGCTGGCGCGTGATCCGCCGCGACGGGCGGGTCTTCGGTTTCACCGACCATGACCTGCCGCTGACCTTCGACGGAACCGACTTCGCGGCGTCGGACGGGCTGTCGGCGCGCGCGTTCGAGCACAGCACCGGGCTGTCGGTGGACAACTCCGAAGCGGTCGGTGTTCTGAGCGACGCGGGCGTGACCGCGGCGGATATCCTCGCGGGCCGGTTCGACGGGGCCGAGGTGGAGGCCTGGCTGGTGGACTGGACGGATACCGGCGCGCGGCAGGTCGTCTTTGCCGGGACATTGGGCGAGATCGAGCGGTCGGGCGGCGCCTTCCGCGCCGAGTTGCGCGGACTGACCGAGGCGCTGAACCAGCCGCAGGGGCGCACCTACCAGGCGCCGTGCCCGGCGGTCCTGGGGGACGCCACCTGCCGGGTGGATCTCGACGCGCTGGGGCTGGCCGTGGCGGCGACCGTCGAAACGATCACGAACGGCCGGCTGCTTGGTCCCGGCGATCTCGACGGCTTCGCGCCGCGCTTCTTCGAGCGGGGGCGGCTGGTGGTGCTCTCCGGCGCGGCGTCGGGCGCGGTGCGCATCGTGAAGCGCGACAGCGTCACCGATAGGGGCCGCGAGATCGAGCTGTGGGACAGCATCGGTCCGGGCCTCGCCCCCGGCGACAGCGTGCGGCTCGAGGCGGGCTGCGACAAGCGAGCCGAGACCTGCCGCGTGAAATTCAACAACCTGGTGAACTTCCAGGGCTTCCCGCACCTGCCCGGCGAGGATTGGCTGATGGCGTATCCGCGGCGTGGCGGAGGAACATCCCCATGAGCGCGCCCATCGTCGCGGCCGCCCGAGCCTGGATCGGGACACCTTACATCCACCAGGCCAGCACCCGCGGGGCTGGCACCGACTGCCTCGGCCTCATCCGCGGGGTCTGGCGTGACGTGATCGGGGCCGAACCGCTGGTCCCGCCGCCCTATACCGCCGACTGGTCCGAGCCGCAGCGCAGCGAGGATCTGTGGCGTGCGGCGCGTCGCCATCTGCGGGATGCGCCGCCCGGACCGCCGGCGCCGGGGCAAGTCCTATTGTTTCGCATGCGCGACGGCGCCGTGGCCAAGCACCTGGGCATCGTGGGGCAGGGCGGCGCGGCGCCGACCTTCATCCATGCCTTTGCCGGCCACGCGGTGGTCGAGAATGCGCTGAGCGCGCCGTGGCGTCGACGTGTCGTGGCGCGCTTCACCTTTCCCGAAGGAGACACCTGATGGCGACGATCGTTCTTTCCGCGGTGGGCGCGGCGGCCGGGGCGTCGCTGGGCGGCGGCGTGCTGGGCCTGAGCTCGGTCGTGATCGGCCGCGCGGTGGGCGCCACGCTGGGCCGGGTCATCGACCAGTCGATCCTGGGCGGCGGCAGCGAGCCGGTCGAGACCGGGCGCGTGGACCGACTCCGCCTGACCGGCGCCGGGTCCGGCAGCGCGATTCCCCGCGTCTTCGGCCGGATGCGCGTGGGCGGGCAGGTGATCTGGTGCTCGGACTTCGTCGAGGACGTGAACGTGTCGGGCGGCGGCGGCAAGGGCGCGCCGAAGGCTCCCGAGGTCCGCGAATACAGCTACAGCGTGTCGCTGGCCCTGGGCCTGTGCGAGGGCGTGATCGGGCGCGTCGGGCGGATCTGGGCCGACGGGCAGGAGATCGAGCCCGGCAGCCTGACCATGCGGGTCTACGATGGTGGCGCCGACCAACAGCCCGATCCCCGCATGCAGGCCGAGCTGGGTCCGGATGTCGTGCCGGCCTATCGCGGCCTTGCCTACGTGGTGATCGAGGACCTGGCCCTGGGCCGCTTCGGCAACCGCATCCCGCAGTTCAGCTTCGAGGTCATCCGCCCCGAGCAGGCGGACGCCGACGGCCCGCGCCGCGACCTCAGCAGCCATGTCCGCGCCGTGGCGATAATGCCCGGCACCGGGGAATACGCGCTGGCCACCACGCCGGTGCGGATCGGCAACGATCCGGGCACCAGCCGATACGCCAACGTCAACACCCCCACCGGACAGACCGATTTCGCCGCCTCGCTGGATGCGCTGACGGGCGAGCTGCCGCGCTGCGCGGCCACGTCGCTGGTGGTGTCGTGGTTCGGCAACGACCTGCGCTGCGATCGGTGCGAGGTCCGGCCCAAGGTCGACCAGGCCGCCGCGGACGGGCAGGAGCTGGCCTGGCGCGCCGGTGGCATCGGCCGGTCCGACGCGGAGGTGTTGGCCCGGCGCGACGGGCAGGCGATCTACGGCGGCACGCCCGCCGACGCCTCGGTGATCGAGGCGATCCGCGCCCTGCGGGCGGCGAGGCAGGCGGTGACCTTCTATCCCTTCATCCTGATGGACCAGGACGAGGGTAACGGCCTGCCCGATCCCTACGGGGCCGCCGAGCAGCCTGCCTTGCCCTGGCGAGGCCGCATCACTCTGCCGCTGGCCCCCGGGCAGGCGGGCAGCCCCAATGGCAGCGCCGCCGCCGATGACGCGGTGGCCGCGTTCTTCGGAACGGCCGAAGCCTCGGATTTCTCGATCGGGGGCCACCAGACGTCCGAGGCCGCCGCCACCGCGCCGCTCGACGGCGGCTTCGTCCCGATCAATCCCTATGCCCAGGGGGAACCGGCCGACGACCCGCAGGCCGACCCGATCCAATATCTCGGGCCCGATCCGGATGCCTGGGGCTATCGCCGCTTCATCCTGCACTACGCGCATCTGTGCGTGCGGGCCGGCGGCGTGGACGCGTTCTGCATCGGGTCCGAGATGCGGGGGGTGACCCAGATCCGCGGCGCCGCCGGATTTCCCGCCGTTGCCGAGTTGATCCGGCTGGCGGCGGACGTGCGGGCGATCCTGGGGCCCGATTGCAAGATCAGCTATGCCGCCGACTGGTCCGAGTATTTCGGGTACCAGCCGCAGGACGGATCGGGCGACGTGTATTTCCACCTCGATCCGCTCTGGGCCAGCGACGACATCGATTTCATCGGCATCGACAACTACATGCCGCTGTCGGATTGGCGCGGCACCGAGGGTGAGGCCGACGCGGCGGCCGGGTCGATCTACAACGTCGACTACCTCATGGCCAACGTGCAGGGCGGCGAGGGCTACGACTGGTTCTACGCCTCGGACGACGCGCGCGCCGCGCGGGAGCGCACGCCGATCACCGACGGCACCTTCGGCGAGCCCTGGGTCTACCGCTACAAGGACCTGGCGAACTGGTGGGGCCTGTCGCATCACGAACGGATCGGCGGTGTGCGCCAGGTGGCCCCGACCGCCTGGGTGGCCCGCAGCAAACCCATCTGGTTCACCGAACTGGGTTGCGCGGCGATCGACAAGGGCACCAACCAGCCCAACAAGTTCCTCGACCCGAAATCGTCCGAGTCGGCCCTGCCGCATTTCTCGAACGGGCAGCGCGATGACTTCATCCAGGTGCAGTACCTGCGCGCCATGCACACGTTCTGGGAAGACCCTGCGAACAACCCGGTGTCGCCCTTCTACGGCGGGCCGATGGTCGACATGTCGCGGGCCCATGTCTGGGCCTGGGATGCGCGGCCCTTCCCGGCCTTTCCCGGCGACGCGGCGCTGTGGGCCGATGCGGCCAACTATGACCGGGGCCACTGGATCACCGGCCGGTCCAGCAACCGCACGATCGCGTCTGTCGTGACCGAGATCTGCGCGCGGGCGGGTCTGGACCGCCTGGATACCACCGCGCTGCAAGGGGTGCTGCGCGGATACATCGTCTCCGACATCTCGGACGCGCGGTCGGCCCTGCAGCCGCCGATGCTCGCCTACGGGTTCGACGCCATCGAGCGGGGCGGCGCGCTGCGGTTCCGCACCCGAACGGGCAGCGCCACGGCCACCGTGACCGCGGAGGAGGTCGCCGTCACGCCCGAATTGCCCGGCGACATCCTGGCCCTGCGCGCGCCCGAGCCCGAGCGTGTCGGCCGGCTGAAGCTGCTCTTCGTGGGGGCGGACGGCGATTTCGACGCCGCCACGGCGGAGGCCGTCTTTCCCGACACGCGCAGCCACGGCACGGCGCAGACGGAACTTCCCCTGCTGCTGAGCCGCGCAGAGGGGCGCGCCATCACCGAACGCTGGCTGGCCGAGGCGCGGGTGGGCCGCGACCGGCTGCGCCTGGCCTTGCCGCCCTCGCGGCTGGATCTCGGGGCGGGCGACGTCATCGCCACGGCCGGTGGGCAGTATCGCATCGACCGGGTCGAGCAGTCTGGCCTGCAACTGCTACAGGCCGTCCGGGTCGAGCCCGAGATCTACGCGCCCTCCGACATCGTCGATGGGCCCGTCACGGTCAGCCCCTACCGCGCGCCGCCGCCGCCCGTGTTGCTGATGCTGGACCTGCCGCTGCTGAAGGAAGACAGCGTGCCCCACGCGCCATGGCTGGCCGCCAGCGCCGCGCCGTGGGGGCAGGGGCTGGCCGTCTATTCCTCGCGCGAGGAGACGGGCTACAGGCTGAACACCACGGTCGAACAACCCGCCACGGTGGGCGTCACCGAAACCGACCTCGCCCGGGCGCCATCGGGCCGGCCCGACCGCGGCCCCGCGCTGCGCGTGCGGCTGGTGCGGGGGCAGCTGTCCAGCGCCACACCGCAGGCGTTTCTCAACGGCGCGAACGCCATGGCCATCGGGACTGGCGACGATGACCTGTGGGAGATCCTGCAATTCCGCGACGCCACGTTGGTCGGCCCGGGCACGTGGGACCTGTCGTTCCGGCTGCGCGGTCAGCGGGGCACCGACGCGGTGACGCCGCCGGTCTGGCCCGCCGGCAGCGCGGTGGTGATGCTTAACGCGCGGATGGTGCAGCTGGACCTTCCCCTGTCGGACCGCGGTCTGCCCAAATACTACCGGGCGGGTCCCGTGGAGCGGCCTCTGGACCACCCCAGCTACCGGCAGGCCAACCGTGCGTTCTCGGGCATCGGGTTGCGGCCGCTCAGCCCGGTTCACCTGCGCCTTCACGAGCGGGACGGCGACCTCGACATCAGTTGGACCCGGCGCACGCGGATCGACGGCGACAGCTGGCAGGGCATCGACGTGCCGCTGGGCGAGGAGACTGAAGCCTACACCGTCGAAATCCTGCGCGACGGCGCGGTGCTGCGGCGCGTCGAGACAGCGTCACCTGGCTGGACCTACGGCGCCGCCGAGCGGGCCGCCGATGCCGGGCCCGGCCGCGCTCAGATCCGCGTTGCACAACTGTCGCGCGCCTGGGGGGCGGGGCCTTTCGCGGCGCTAGACATCTCCGGCTGAAGACCCAGTGCGCGGTAACCATCGCGTGCCTTGATCGGGCGCGTCGCGAGAAATCATTTTCCCGCGGCGCCCGCCTTCCTATATGCATGGAACCGTCCGCTGCGAAGGAAGGCCCGGCATGAGCCTGAAACCGAACCCGATCACCGCCATCGACCCCGTGTGGGAACGCATACGCTCGGAAGCCGAGGCCGCCACGGCGGACGAGCCGGTTCTCGGGGGCCTGTTCCACTCGTCGATCCTGCACCACAAGTCCATCGCCTCGGCGCTGAGCTTCCGCATGTCGCTCAAGCTCAGCTCCGGCGAGATGTCCGAGCAGATCCTGCGCGAGATCGCGGACGAGGCCTATGCCTCGGACCCGGGCCTGTCCGAGGCCGGGCGCGCCGACCTGGTCGCCACCTACGAGCGCGACCCGACCTGCCACCGCTTCCTGCAGCCCATCCTGTACTTCAAGGGCTACCAGGCCGTGCAGGCCCACCGCGTGGCCCACTGGCTATGGAAAGAAGGGCGTCGCGACCTGGCCTACTTCCTGCAGATGCGCGTGTCCGAGGTCTTCGGCGTCGACATCCACCCGGCGGCCCGCATGGGCAAGGGCATCATGATCGACCACGCCCATTCCATCGTGATCGGCGAGACGGCGACCGTGGGCGACAACGTCTCGATGCTCCACTCCGTGACCCTGGGCGGGACCGGCAAGGAAGAGGAAGACCGTCACCCCAAGATCGGCGACGGCGTGCTGATCGGTGCGGGGGCCAAGGTCCTCGGCAACATCAAGGTCGGCCACTGCTCGCGCATCGCGGCGGGGTCTGTCGTGCTGGAAGAGGTTCCGCCGATGAAGACCGTGGCGGGCGTACCCGCGCGCATCGTGGGCGAGGCCGGTTGCGCCCAGCCGTCGGTGGTGATGGATCACCTGTTCGCGGGCGGCTGAGCCCGCCCGCGCTCAGCGCAGGATGATCTCGTCGTTGCGCACCATGCCCAGCACGTCGCGGGCACGTTCGTCCAGCAGGTCTAGGTCGAGGTAGCGGTCGGACAGGCGCCGCGTCTTGTTGCGCATCTCGGCAACCTGCGCGCGCAGCTGAGCGTAGTCGGTTTCAAGCTGGTTGCGCTCGGCCTGGATCTCCATCCGGCGCAGCAGCCCGAAATCGCCCTGCACCGACGCGAAGGCGAAATACAACCCCAGCACGAAGGTCAGCATAAAATAGATCAGAAGGCCCAGCGCGGGCTGCTTGCGGGGATGTGCCATCGGTCGCCTCATGCAGTGGCGCCGTCTTGCCGCGACGCCTTGGGCGAAACATAAGCACAGATCGCGGCCCCTGTGAATCCCATATCGGGGCCGCGATGCAGGGATGTATCAGGCGTTGTTCTTGTAGATATCGACCAGCTTGTCGAACATCGCCAGCGCCTCGGATTTCTCGCGCTGGAAGCTGTTGCGCCCGATGATCGAGCCGTTGCCGCCGCCGTCGCGGATGGCCCGCGCGTCGTCGTAGACCGCGTCCTCGCCCTTCTTGGCGCCGCCCGAGAACACCACGATCCGGCGCCCGTCGAAGGCCGATCGCATGCATTCGGCCACGCGCGCGGCCTGGGTCGAGATGTCGATGTTCTGCTCCTCGAACACCTTCTTGGCCTCGGGCACCTCAAGGTGATCGGTGCTCAGCTTGATCTTGATGATATGCGCGCCGATCAGCGCCGCGATCTGCGCGGCGTAGGCGGCCACGTCCACCGCCGTCTCGCCGTCCTTGCTGATCGCCTCTCCGCGCGGGTAGGACCAGATCACGGTGGGGATGCCGACGCTGGCGGCCTCGCGCCGCAGCTCGACGATTTCCTCGTACATGCCCAGCTGCGCGTCCGAGCCGGGATAGATGGTGAACCCGATGGCGGCGCAGCCCAGCCGCAGCGCGTCATCGACCGAGGCGGTGACCGCCTGGTCCTTGCCGGCCGTTCCCGACATCAGCGAGTTGGCCGAGTTCATCTTCAGGATGGTCGGGATCTGGCCCGCGAAGGTGTCGGCGCCCGCCTCGAGCATGCCCAGCGGCGCGGCGAAGGCGTTCAGACCCGCGTCGATGGCCAGCTGGTAGTGGTAATGCGGGTCATAGGCCGGCGCGTTGGGGCCATAGGTGCGTGCGGGTCCGTGCTCGAACCCCTGGTCCACGGGCAGGATGATCATCTTGCCGGTGCCCTTCAGGCGCCCCTCCATCAGCATGCGGCAGAGGTTGCCCTTCACGCCCGGGCTTTCGCCCTCGTAGTTGGACAGGATCTTCTGGACTTTGCGCGATGCCTTCATGGCCGTCTCCCTGATTGGATGTCGCGCATAGGAGTAGGGCCAGCGGTCGGGGACGGCAACTGCAGCACGCTAACAGGCGCGAATTAACCGCGTAGGGCCGATCTTCATCTTTCCCGAAATACCTTTTTCGGCCAGCCGCGGGCGGGCGGGCAGGGTAGAGCCCCCGCGCGGCCCGGGTTCAGCGCTGGCCCATCCGCGCCGCGCGGCCGCCGCGACGCTTCTTCAGGCGCAGGGCCCGGTCGGGCAGTTCGGCCATGACCGTGCGCCGCTCGGCATCGGTCATGCGCGACCACTGCGCGATTTCGTCGATGGTGCGCAGGCAGCCGGTGCAGATCCGCTCGGCCGGGTGGATGACGCAGATATTGATGCAGGGGCTTTCGATGCCGCTGCGCAGGCGCGGGATGTCGTCTTTCATGGCGTGTCTCTCAGGTGGCGCAGCCGGTCGAGCGCGCCTTGCAGGATGAAGCTCGCCGCCACGTGGTCGATGACCTCGGCGCGGCGGCGGCGGGACGTGTCGGCTTCCAGCAGCGCGCGCTCGGCGGCGACCGTGGAAAGCCGTTCGTCCCAGAAGGTGATGGGCAGGTCGGTGCGGTTCGACAGGTTCCGGGCGAAAGCGCGGGTCGACTGGGCGCGGGGGCCCTCGCTGCCATCCATGTTGCGCGGCAGGCCCAGGATGATGCCGCCGATCTCGCGCGCGTCGAGGATCGCCAGCAGCGCGTCGGCATCCTTGGTGAACTTGGTGCGCTTGATCGTCTGCAGCGGGGTCGCCACCGACAGCAGCCCGTCGGACACCGCCACGCCCAGCGTCGCGGTGCCCAGGTCCAGGCCCGCCAGCGCGCGCCGCGGCGGCAGGGCGGCGGCAAAATTCTCGATCGCGTCGTGGATCATTCGGACAGCCCCGCCCGGTCCGCCGCCGCGGCGATGGCGTCGAGATCCGGCTGGCTGCCAGCGAAGACGCCGCGTGCCTCGTCCAGGATCGCTTGCGCCCGGTCGGTCTGCCCCAGCACCGACAGCGCCACGATCAGCCGCGCCCAGTCCGAGGACGGTCCGCCCTCGGTCGCCAGCCGTTGCGACAGGCCCGAGACCATGTTGCCGATCATCGCCTGCCGGTCCTCGGGCGACATGTCGGCCGCGGCTTCCATGTCGGCGGCGGTGGGCCCGCGCGGGGCGGCGGGGGCGGGCGCGTCGTAGCGGATGCCGGCGGCGGCCGCGACCTGGCCGATCTGGCCGCGGATGGGTTCGATCCAGGGCGCCTCTTCCGGTCCGCGTTCCAGCAGGCCGCGCCAGATGGCGAAGGCCTGGTCGGGCCGGCCGATCTGCGCCAGCGCGAGCCCCTTGTAATAGGCCGCCCGTCCGTTGCGCGGGTCGGCGGCCAGCGCCCGGTCGAGCACAGCCTCGGCCTCGGAGCTGACGAAGCCGCCGGCCGACAGCACCATCAGCTCGCCCCACATGGCCAGGTCCTCGGCGGTGACGTCCGGTCCCAGCAATTCGACCAGCCGTTCCTGCGCGGCACGGGCGGCCGGGAAATTGCCGATCGCGGCCTCGTTCCGGGCCAGCAGGCGATAGCCCTGCAGGTCGTCGGGGCGTTCGTCCATCACCTGGCGCAGCTGGGTCAGCAGCCGGTCGAAATCGGGGTCGAGCTCGGGCGGCTCGGGCATCATGGGGGCGGCCTGCGCCTCGGCCTCGGCCTGGCTGGGGCGGCGGTCGCGCGCGGCATCGGCCTGCGCGATACGCTCGGCCAGCGGCAGGTCGGGATAGCCGGGCGCGCCCAGCAGGGAATAAAGCGCGAAGGTCCCCGCCGCGGCCGACAGCGCGATCACCCCGCCGAAGACCAGCGCCGTGCCGCGCGGCAGGCGCGACACCACGCCCCGCTCGCGCCGGTCGGCATCCAGCATCCGGCGCTGCACCTCGATACGGGTGCGCGCGGCCTCGTCCTCGCTCAGCAGGCCGCGCTCCAGGTCGCGCTCGACCTCGGCCAGCTGATCGCGATAGATGGCCAGGTCCGTGCCGCGGCCATCGCCGCCGCCCCGCAGCAGCGCCATGACCACCGGCAGCAGCGTCAGCACCACCAGCGCGCCCGTTATGAGCCAGAACAGCGTCACGGAATTCCTTCGAACCTTTCTTGCCGCGTCTCCATAGCCAATCGCACGCGCCGGTAAAACCCGGATCGCACCGGCCCGCGTCACGGCGTCGCGAGGGCCATGTCGCAAATGGAATTGCAGGTGCCGCTGGGTTGCCGCACAAGGCCCGAAGCCCGTCCTATAGCGGGCCAGACCCCAGCCCAAAGGTGTGCGCACCATGACACGTTATTCCGCCTTCGCCATCGCCCGCGAAGCGTTTCGCCAGCACAAGGGCTGGGACCGCGCCTGGGAGAGTCCCGAGCCGCGCAAGAGCTACGATGTCATCATCGTGGGCGGCGGCGGTCATGGTCTCGCCACGGCCTATCACCTGGGCAAGAACCACGGCATCACCAACGTGGCCGTGCTGGAAAAGGGCTGGCTGGGCGGCGGCAATACCGGGCGGAACACCACGATCATTCGCTCGAACTACCTGCAGGATCCGTCGGCCGCGCTGTACGAGAAATCGCGCAGTCTCTACGAGACCATGAGCCAGGACCTGAACTACAACGTCATGTTCAGCCCCCGTGGCGTCATGATGCTGGCCCAGACCGAGCACGAGGTCCGCGGCTACAAGCGCACGGCCCACGCCAACGCGCTGCAGGGCGTGACCACCGAATGGATCGACGCCAAGCGCGTGAAAGAGCTGTGCCCGATCATGAATATCGACGGGCCGCGCTACCCGGTGCTGGGCGCGCTGTGGCAGGCCCGCGCGGGCACCGCCCGCCACGACGCGGTGGCCTGGGGCTATGCCCGGGCGTGCAGCGCCATGGGCATGCACATCATCCAGAAATGCGAGGTGACCGGCATCACGTCGCAGGACGGCCGCGTCACCGGCGTCACCACCAATCGCGGCGATATCGGCTGCAAGAAGATGGGCATCGTCGTCGCCGGCCATTCCGGCGCGCTGGCCGAGATGGCGGGCTTCCGCCTGCCCATCGAATCCGTCGCCCTGCAGGCGCTGGTCTCCGAGCCGATCAAGCCCTGCATGGACGTGGTGGTGATGGCCAACACCGTTCACGGCTACATGAGCCAGTCCGACAAGGGCGAGATGGTGATCGGCGGCGGCACCGACGGCTACAACAACTACACCCAGCGGGGATCCTTCCACCATATCGAGGAGACCGTGCGCGCGCTGGTCGAGACCTTCCCGATGATCTCGCGCCTCAAGATGCTGCGGCAATGGGGCGGGGTCGTGGACGTGACCGGCGACCGCTCGCCCATCCTGTCGAAGACGCCGCTGGACGGCTGCTTCATAAACTGCGGCTGGGGCACCGGCGGCTTCAAGGCGACGCCCGGCTCGGGCTGGGCCATGGCCGAGCTGATGGCCAAGGGCCATTCGCCCCTGACCGACGCCTTCGGGCTGGAACGCTTCCGCGAGGGCCGCTTCATCGACGAAAGCGTCGCGGCGGGGGTGGCGCATTGATACATGTTCCGCCCGTCGAGACCCGATTTACGCCCACCCGGACTGCCGGAGACCTGATCCCATGCTGACCCTCCAATGCCCCTATTGCGGCGTCCAGTGTGACGAGACCGAGCTCACCGCTGGCGGCGAGGCACACCTGACCCGCCACGGCCCCGGCAGCGACGCGGACACGTTCGAGCAATACCTGTTCCTGCGCGAGAACCCGCGCGGCGTGCATTTCGAGCGCTGGCGCCATTCCCACGGCTGCGGCAAGTGGTTCCACGCCGCCCGCTCGACCACGACGCTGCGGGTCTTCGGCACCTACAAGGCCCAGACGACCGAGCCGCCGCAGCAGATCCGCGACGCCATCAGCGCCGTGCATCCCGGCTGGTCCTGGCGCAACTTCGGAGAGACGGCATGAGCTTGCGACTGTCCACCGGCGGCCGGCTGATCGACCGCGCCACGCCCGTGTCCTTCCGCTTCAACGGGCGGCACCTGAAGGGCGTGAAGGGCGACACGCTGGCCTCGGCGCTGCTGGCCAACGACCAGATGCTCATGGGGCGGTCGTTCAAGTATCACCGCCCGCGCGGCGTCATGGCCGCCGGACCGGAGGAACCCAACGCGCTGATGGGCGTGGGCCGGGGCGAGCGGTTCGAGCCGAACCAGCGCGCCACGCAACAACCGCTCACGGGTGGGCTGACGGCCCAAAGCCAGAACCACTGGCCCAGCCTCGAATTCGACGTGGGCGCCATCAACGCGCGGCTGTCGCGCTTCCTGCCCGCCGGGTTCTACTACAAGACCTTCCTGTTCCCGCGCCCCGCCTGGAAGCATGTGTTCGAACCGGTGATCCGGCAATCCGCCGGCTTGGGTCGTCCGCCCGAGGGGCCGGACCCGGACCGTTACGAGCATTTCAACGTCAACGTGGATATCGCCATCGTCGGTGGCGGCATCGCGGGCCTGCAGGCGGCGTTGATCGCGGGCCGCGCGGGCAAGACCGTCCTGCTGATGGAGCAGACGGCGCAATGGGGCGGCCGCGCGCCGGTCGACGGCGACCTGATCGACGGCGGCCCGGCGCAGGCCTGGATCGACGCGGCCGTGGCCGATCTCGCGGCCATGGAAAACGTGCAGATGCGGCGCGAGACCATGGGCGCCGGCGTCTACGACCACGGCTACCTCCTGGCCCACGAGACGCTCTCGCACGGCGTGCCTGAAGGGCCGCGCCAGCGGCTCTGGCGGATCCGCGCCGGCCATATCGTGACCGCGACCGGCGCCATCGAACGGCCCATCCCCTTCGCGGGCAACGACGTGCCGGGGGTCATGCTGGCCTCGGCCCTGCGCGATTTCGTGGTGAATTACGGCGTCGCGCCGGGCAAGCGCACGGTCATCGCCACGAACAACGACGACGCCTACCGCACCGCGCTGGCGGTGCTGGACGCGGGGCTGTCGGTGCCGCTGATCGTGGATGCGCGGCCCGAGGTGACCGGCGCGCTGCCCGAGCAGGTCCGCGCGCGCGGCGTCCGGGTCGATGCCGGGACCGCCATCGCCAAGGTCAAGGGCGGCAAGCGGGTCGAGGGCGTGGCGATCTGCGCCCAGGACGGCGAGGGCGCCGTGACCGAAGAGGTCGCCTGCGACGCGGTCGCCATGTCCGGCGGCTGGTCGCCGGTCCCGCACCTGTGGTCCCATTGCGGCGGCAAGAACACCTGGGACGCCGCGCAGGCCCATTTCGCCCCCGATCCCGACCGCGCGCCCACCGGCGCCGACGGTACCGCCTTCGTCACTGCCGTGGGCGCGGCGGCGGGCACGTTGCAGGGCGATGTCGCGCTCGGCTCGGCCACCGCCCGCCTGGCGGCGCTGCTGGACGTGTCGGCGGATGCGCCGGCCGTCGAGGTCGCGGCCGAGGCGCCGCTGGCCGCGTGTTGGATGATGCCCGCGCGCGCGTCCTACGAGCTGCGGTCAAAGATGTTCCTGGACTTCCAGAACGACGTGAAGGTCAGCGACGTGCAACTGGCCGCGCAGGAAGGTTTCGTCTCGGTCGAGCATACCAAGCGCTACACGACGCTGGGCATGGCGACGGACCAGGGGAAGCTGAGCAATATCAACGGCCTCGCCATTCTTGCTCAGGAATTGGGTGAAGAGATCCCGAACGTCGGCACCACCACCTTCCGTCCGCCCTACGCGCCGATCTCCATGGCGTCGATCGCGGGCGAGGCCCGTGGCGAGATCTTCCAGCCCCTGCGCCGCACGCCGATGCACGACTGGCACGAGGCGCACGGCGCCACGTGGGAACCGGTGGGCCACTGGCGCCGTCCCTATGCCTTCCCCCGGTCGGGCGAAAGCGTGCACGACGCGGTCCAGCGCGAGGTGACGAACACGCGGCAGAACGTGGGCCTGCTCGATGCCTCGACCCTGGGCAAGATCATCGTGAAGGGGCCCGACGCGGCGCGCTTCGTGGACATGCTCTATACCAACCTGATGTCCACGCTGAAGCCGGGCAAATGCCGCTATGGCCTCATGTGCAACGAGAACGGATTCCTGGTGGATGACGGCGTGGTCGCGCGGCTGGATGAGGACACGTTCCTGTGCCACACCACCACCGGCGGGGCCGACCGCATCCATGCCCACATGGAGGAATGGCTCCAGACCGAGTGGTGGGACTGGAAGGTCTTCACCCTGAACGCGACCGAGCAGTTCGCCCAGATCGCGGTGGTGGGCCCCAAGGCGCGGGACCTGCTGCACAGCCTTGGCGGCATGGACCTGTCGAAGGACGCGCTGCCCTTCATGGGCTGGGCGGACGGCACCATCGCCGGCATCCCGGCGCGGGTCTTCCGCATCTCGTTCTCGGGCGAGCTGAGCTTCGAGGTGGCGGTGCCCGCCAACCGGGGCCGGGCGCTCTGGGACAAGCTGGTCGAGGCGGGCGAGGCGCTTGGCGTCATGCCCTACGGGACCGAGGCGCTGCACATCATGCGGGCCGAGAAGGGCTTCATCATGATCGGCGACGAGACCGACGGCACCGTGATCCCGCAGGACCTGGGTCTGGACTGGGCGATTTCGAAGAAGAAGGACGACTTCATCGGCAAGCGCGGGCAACAGCGCAGCTTCCTGGCCGCGGACGACCGCTGGCGCCTGGTGGGGCTGGAAACGCTCGACGGATCGGTCCTTCCCGATGGCGCCTACGCGGTGGCCGAGGGCACGAACGCCAACGGGCAGCGCAACATGCAGGGCCGCGTGACGTCGTCCTACCATTCGCCCACGCTGGGCCGCGGCATCGCCATGGCGCTGGTCGAACGCGGGCCGGACCGGATCGGCGAGGTCGTGAATTTCGCCATGACCGACGGGTCCGAGGTTCCCGCCCGGATCTGCTCGCCCGTGTTCTTCGACCCGAACGGAGAGAAACAGGATGTTTGACGTGCACACGGCGCTGGACGGCGCAAGTTTCGACGGCGCGATCCGCGTGGCCGAGCTGACGGGGCAGGGCATGATCGCGCTGCGCGGTGACCTAGGCGACGCGACCCTGCGCGACGCGGTGAGCGCGCTGACCGGCCACGACATCCCCGCGCCGCTCCACGCGGCCTGGAGCGGCGAGGTGACGACCGTCTGGATGTCGCCGGACGAGCTTTTGATCCTGCTGTCCTACGCGGATGCGGCCGGTGCGGCGCGGGATTTGCAGGGCAAGCTCGCCGGGATCCATGCGCTCGTCCACGACATGTCGGACGCTCGCAGCCTGTTCCGCCTGACCGGACCCGCCCTGCGCGACACGCTGGCCAAGCTGACACCCGCCGATGTTTCGCCCGCCGGGCTGCCGGTCGGAATGGCGCGGCGCACGCGGCTGGCGCAGGTGCCGGGCGCCTTCTTCCTGCGCGACGCGCAGACGGCGGATCTGGTCTGTTTCCGGTCGGTCGCGCGCTACGTCTTCGACCTGCTGAAGACCGCCGCCGACCCGGCGGGGCGCGTCGGGTATTTCGAGGGTTTCCCGGAACCCTGATTGGGCTATGTCGTTGGTCGGATGAGACGCCGGGCCGCGGCAGGATGCCGCACGCTCACCCGACAGCCGCCACGAATAACAGCAAACGGAGGAACCGATATGGCTTTCGAACTTCCCGATCTTCCCTATTCCCACGACGCGCTGGCCGATAAGGGCATGAGCCGCGAGACGCTGGAATACCACCACGACATCCACCACAAGGCCTATGTCGACAATGGCAACAAGGCCATCGCCGGGACCGAGTGGGACGGCAAGTCGATGGAAGAGATCATCAAGGGCACCTACGACCCCAGCGCAACCGCGCAGTCGGGCATCTTCAACAACATCAGCCAGCTCTGGAACCACAACCAGTTCTGGGAAATGATGTCGGGCGATGACAGCAAGATGCCGGGCGAGCTGGAGAAGGCCCTGTCCGACAGCTTCGGTTCGGTCGAGAAATTCAAGGAAGACTTCGCCGCCGCCGGCGCCGGCCAGTTCGGCTCGGGCTGGGCCTGGCTGGTCAAGGACAGCGACGGCAGCCTTAAGGTCACCAAGACCGAAAACGGCGTGAACCCCGTCTGCTTCGGCCAGACCGCGCTGCTGGGCTGCGACGTGTGGGAGCATTCCTACTACATCGACTTCCGCAACAAGCGCCCCGCCTACCTGTCGAACTTCCTCGACAACCTGGTGAACTGGGAAAACGTCGCTTCGCGCATGTGACGACCCCGCACCGACACGGTGTGAGAAAACAGCGGCCGCATCTCCCGACGGAGGTGCGGCCGTTTTTTGTTGGGGCCCTCTGGCATACCATGGCCGCCGGTCGCCATTCTTTCCGCGCCATGCTAGGGCCACGCCCATGCTGATCGTCTTCGAATCCATCGACGCCGAGACCATGGCCGTGCTGCGCGCCCCCATGCGTGCGCCGGGCGGCGTGGCGTTCCAGCCGGTGGACATGCAGACCGCGCTGGACGGCGTGGGTGCCTTCCGCCTGACCGCCAGCCTGATCCTCACCCCCGAGGCCGACAGCACGGAGGCCGCCGATTGGCTGTGGGAGCGGGTCGAGGAGGCCGCGCCACTGGTCCTGAAAGTCGGCGCGCAACGGGCGCGGGTGGGCGCGCCGGACGCGCTGGCATGGCTGATCGACAAGGCCCGCAGCGAAGGCTGATCCACGGAACTCCGGCCCGTGTTCAGGGTTGATACACTGAACAAATAAAGGAGTCCGATATGGCCGAACGGCACCGTTCCAAGGACGGCACAAGCGAGACCGAAGAATTCACCGGCGATGCCGCGACCCCGTCGCATTCCGGCCGCGCAGATGGCGAGCTCGAGCGCAAGGTGGGCACCCGCGACCTGGAAGACACCGTGAAGCACGGCGAGGGCGCGACCCGCGTCACCAAGTCCGACGAGAAGGGCGAGGGCAATCTCGGCGGTCACCACGGCACCGGGGAGGACGACTGACATGGCACGGATGACCAAGGGCACCTGGGTGCTGATCGCCGACGGCGAGAAGGCGCTGATCCTCGAGAACCAGACCGACCACGATGATCCCTACCTGACTGTCCTCACTAAGGAAGAGCAGGAGAATCCGCCCGACCGCGAACAGTCGGCCAACCGTCGCGGCCGCATGGCCGACGGGATGGCGGGTGACGGCAATGGCGGTCAGCGCTCGGCCTTCGAGGATACCGACTGGCACGAGCTGGCGAAGGAGCGCTTTGCCGCGGACCTGTCCGACATGCTCTACAAGCGGGCGCACAAGGGCGCGTTCAAGGATATCGTTCTGGTCGCGGCGCCCAACGTGCTCGGCAAGCTGCGCGAAGACCTGCACAAGGAGGTCAAGAGCAAGGTGATTGCCGAGATCGACAAGAACCTGACCAACCACCAGCTCGACGATATCGAGAAGATCGTGAAGGCCGAGCTGGACGCCTAGTCCAGCCGCTTCACGAACCGCCACAGATCCATGGCGAAGGGGCCCGCGGACGTGTCGACATGGTCGATCACGCGGGCCTCGTACATCCAGCCACATTTCCGATAGAACCGCGCGGCGCGTTCGTTGCTGATGGCGCAGTTCAGCCACGCTGCGTTGTGACCCGTCGCCGCGATACGCGCCTCGGCATCGTAGATCAGGTCCTGCGCGATGCCCGTGCCGCGCCTGGCACCGCCCACGTACATCTGGTAAAGCTCGTCGTCCTTCACCATCGTGAAGCCGGCCACGGCTCCGTCGTGCCAGGCGACCCGCGTCAGCGGGATGAGGCCGCGGGTGCGGGCGCGGAACTCGGGCAGGGTGCGCGTCGCCTCGAGCGCCCTTGGGACCAGCCCCACATGCGCGTCGATCCAGCCCTGAAGCCAGAGCCGCGCAATCGCGTCGGCGTCGTCGTCGCGCGCGTCGCGCAGCGTGGCCAAGGCCTCAGTCGGTGCCGCGATAGGGCGGGACGTACTGCATCGCCATGTCCCACGGGAAGAAGATCCAGGTGTCCTGGCTCACCTCGGTGATGTAGGTGTCCACCTGCGGGCGGCCCTTGGGCTTGGCGTAGACGGTGGCGAAATGGGCCTTGGGATACATCTCGCGCACCAGCTCCAGCGTCTTGCCCGAATCCACCAGGTCGTCGACCACCAGAATGCCGGTGCCGTCGCCCATCATCTCGGCGTCCGGCGCCTTCAGCACGTGGGCTTTCGAGCGGGTCTGGTGATCGTAGCTTTTCACGCTGATCGTATCGACCGTGCGGATGTCCAGCTCGCGCGCGACGATCATCGCGGGCGCCATGCCGCCGCGGGTGATGGCCACCACGGCGCGCCAGCCGCCCCCCTTGTCGCCCGCGTTGCCGTCGGGGCCGGCCCCGTCCAGCCGCCAGGCCAGCGCCCGGCTGTCGCGGTGGATCTGGTCCCACGACACGTGGAATCCCTTTTCGTGGGGCAGTCGTTCGGTCATTGCGTCACCCTTGCTCAGCTTAGCGCGACTTTTGCCCCGAGCGCGGCGAGGAGTCCACCGAAGCCGCGGTCGAGCGCCGTTTTCGCCCGGCCATAGGCCGCGCGCGCCCGAGGCTGCGAAAACGCCCAGGCGACCAGCAGGTACCAGGCCGTTTCGACCCACAGGATGTTGAAAAGGACCAGCGCCTTGTCCAACGCCCCGGCGGTTGCGGGGACGAGGCCCACGAAAACCGCCCCGAAGAAGATCGCCGGTTTCGGATTGGCCAGCATCGCGGCCACGCCCAGCCGGATGGCGGCAAGGGTGCCGCGCGGGGCCTGGCCCGCGTCGACCTTGGGCATGGGGGCAGGGGCATGGCGCCACATGGTGATGCCAAGCCAGACCAGGAACAGCCCGCCCAGGACCTTCAGCGCCACGAAAACGGGCGGCAGGATTTCGAACACCAGGGCAAGGCCCGCCAGCGCCGCCGTCGCCCAGAGCATTGCGCCGATACCGAACCCCAGGGCCAGACCGGCGGCGGGGCGAAACCCCTCGCCGATGGCAGTGCGCAACGACAGAACGAAGGACGGGCCGGGGCTGATCGCGGCCAGCAGATGCGCCAGCGCGACCCCGAGGAAGGCGAGCAGGGACACCGCGCGCGGCTTACATCTTGCTCATGTCGGGCGCGTCGACGGCCTTCATGCCCACCACGTGATAGCCCGCGTCGACATGCAGAACCTCACCCGTGGTGCCCGCGCCCAGCTCGCTCAGCAGATACAGAGCCGATCCGCCGACATCGCCGATGGTCACGTTGCGCCGCAGGGGCGAGTTGTATTCGTTCCACTTCATGATGTAGCGGAAATCGCCGATGCCGCTGGCCGCGAGCGTCTTGATCGGCCCCGCGCTGATCGCGTTCACGCGGATGCCGTCCTTGCCCAGGTCCTCGGCCAGGTAGCGCACGGAGGCTTCCAGGGCCGCCTTGGCCACGCCCATGACGTTGTAATGGGGCATGACCCGCTCAGCGCCGTAATAGGTGAGCGTCAGGGCCGACCCGCCGTCGGTCATCATCTTCTCGGCCCGCTGCATGACGGCCGTGAAGGAATAGACCGAGATGTCCATGGACATGCGGAAATTCTCGGGGCTGGTATCGACGTAACGGCCGCGCAGCTCGGACTTGTCCGAGAACCCGATGGCGTGGACCACGAAATCCAGTTTGCCCCAGCGTTCCTTCAGGTCGTCGAACAGCGCGTCGATGCTGGCGCCGTCGCTCACATCGCAGGGCAGGACGATGTCCGAGCCCAGGCTTTCGGCCAGCGGGCCCACCCGCTTCTTCAGCGACTCGCCCTGGTACGAGAAGGCCAGTTCGGCGCCCGCGTCGGCCAGCGCCTTGGCGATTCCCCAGGCGATGGATTTATCGTTGGCCAGGCCCATGATCAGGCCTCGCTTGCCCGCCATCAGATCGTTCGCCATGGTGCCATCCCTGCCATTTCCTATGCTTCGAAAAAGGCTTAGGGTATCTGCCAGACCCCTTCAAGACGCCGGTGACCGCTCCGATGACCCAGACCCGCAGCATCTTCGACGCCAGCGATCCCATGGCGCTGTTCCGCGACTGGCTGAGCGCGGCCGAAGCGTCCGAACCGAACGATCCCAACGCCATCGCGCTGGCCAGCGTCGACCCGGACGGCATGCCCAACGTGCGGATCGTGCTCTTGAAGGAGATCGAGGAGGACGGCTTCGTCTTCTACACCAACTACGACAGCACCAAGGGGCAGGAGCTTGCGCAGTCCGGCAAGGCCGCTTTCGCGATCCACTGGAAAACGCTCCGGCGGCAGATTCGCGTGCGGGGAACGGTCTCGCGGGTCGAGGCCGCGCAGTCGGATGCCTACTACGCCTCGCGCGATCTCGGCTCGCGCCTGGGGGCGTGGGCATCGCTGCAATCGCGCCCGCTCGACAGCCGCGAAACGCTTGAGGCGCGAGTGGAGGAGGCGCGAAACACGCTTGGCGATAATCCGGATCGCCCGCCGCACTGGGGCGGCTTCCGCCTGAGGCCAGAAACGATTGAATTTTGGGCAGATGGCGCGCACCGGCTTCACGATCGTGAAGTCTGGAGCCGCGAGTCGCGCGCGGGGGACTGGCGGACTCAGCGACTTTTCCCTTAGTATCTGCCAACGCTTTACTTGTTTGTTGCCGTGACCAGTGGGGAATTACCTGAAATTCTAGGGATGGCGGAGAAACCGCCTTTTGACATGATGACTCAAACCGCAGGTGAGGACGGCGAAGTCGTCATCGGCCACGTCAAGTGGTTCGACACGTCGAAGGGATTCGGGTTCGTCACCGCCTCCGACGTGGCCGGCGATATCCTCCTCCACGCCAATGTCCTGCGCAATTTCGGGCAGAGCTCGGTCGCCGAGGGGGCGCGGGTGCGGATCCGGATGATCGAGACCAGTCGCGGCAAGCAGGCCCATTCTGTGCTGGAGATCGAACCGCCGGACCCGGCCGACCATCCCCTGGGTGCGCCCAGCTCCGAGCCCACGGTGCCCGAGACAGGCGGCCCCCTTGTGCCCGCCCGCGTAAAGTGGTTCGACCGGTCCAAGGGGTTCGGCTTCGCCAACGAGTTCGGCAGCAGCGACGACGTTTTCATCCACGTGGACGTGCTGCACCGGTCGACGCTGGCGGATCTGCAACCCGGAGAAGCGGTCGCCATTCGCGTGGCCACCGGTGAAAGGGGGCGTCTCGCGACGCATGTGAGCCTATGGGAAAGCGCAATCGACTCGGACGACTGATCCTCGGGCTTGGCGCCTCGCTTCTGGCGGGCACTGCCGCGCTTGCCGATTGCCGCGATGGCGTGGTCGAGCTGCGCGGCGATTTCGGGCAGGCCTCGTTCCGGGTGGACCTGGCCGATGACCCCGAAGAACGCGCCCGCGGCCTCATGTTCGTCGAGGACATGCCGCGCGGGAAAGGGATGCTGTTCGTCTACGAAAGCCCGCGCCGCGCGTCGTTCTGGATGCGCAATACGCTGATTCCCCTGGACATCATCTTCGCCGACGAAACCGGCACGGTGACCCGGGTCCATGAGAACGCCGTGCCGCTGGACGAGACCTCGATCTCGGGGGGCGACGGGGTGCTGAGCGTCCTGGAGATCAATGGCGGCATGGCCGGGCAGATCGGTATCGAACCCGGCACGCAGATGCGCCATGCGGCCTTGCCGCAGGATGCGGCCGCGTGGCCCTGTTCCGCCGACTGAGCCGCGGCGATAATCGCTTTCCATCACTGGGGCGTGGGTCTATGCAGGCCGCGTCGGGGCGTGGCGCAGCCTGGTAGCGCGGCGGTTTTGGGTACCGTAGGTCGTAGGTTCGAATCCTATCGCCCCGACCACGCCTTCCACATCTGGTGGAGCGTTTTTTGGCTGCCACGAAATCTGGCAGTTATCCCCACAGTTCGGCCTTGACCGCGTTCCCTCCGCAGCGCCTGTCGATTCGATTGGCCCGCCGCCCGGGTTGCACGGACTCGGTCTAATTAATTATAAACACGGCGTTTTCTCCGGCAGTCCCGTCCGGTCGTCGAATTCATCAAGGTTCTTGGCATTTTTTGCTGTGAATAACGGCGAATTTTGCGTTGACCGGAGGACGCCCGATACTGCACCAAGTGTGGGCAAGCCTGATGACCACCAGATATAGTGGATACGCATAGGGCAGCGGATGCGCACACATCCCCGGCCCACACCCCCCTTCATGTCCGGGGCGGTCCTCTGGCTTGCACGAAAAATCACGCGGATCACCGCGGGCTGACAAACCAGAGTGACGGGGCAACAACCATGAAGATCGACCGCAAATTCACCAAGGCCGGGCAGGACGCCTACGCGGATCTGGAGTTCACCAAGACGGTGTCCGAGATCCGCAATCCCGACGGCACGGTGGTGTTCCACAACGACGCGGTCGAAGTGCCCACGAGCTGGAGCCAGGTGGCCAGCGACGTCATCGCCCAGAAGTATTTCCGCAAGGCCGGCGTTCCGTCCAAGCTGCGCCGCGTGAAAGAGCGTGGCGTGCCCGAGTTCCTGTGGCGCTCCGAGGCCGACGACGGCGCCGTCATGGGCGGCGAGACCTCGTCCAAGCAGGTGTTCGACCGTCTGGCCGGCGCCTGGGCCTACTGGGGCTGGAAGGGCGGCTATTTCTCGAGCGAAGAGGACGCGCGCGCCTACTACGACGAGATGCGGTTCATGCTGGCCACCCAGAAGGCCGCGCCGAACTCGCCCCAGTGGTTCAACACCGGCCTGCACTGGGCCTACGGCATCGACGGCCCGGCGCAGGGTCACCACTATGTCGACTACAAGTCCGGCAAGCTGACCAAGTCCAAGTCGAGCTACGAGCACCCGCAGCCCCATGCCTGCTTCATCCAGTCCGTCAGCGACGACCTGGTGAACGACGGTGGCATCATGGACCTGTGGGTCCGCGAGGCGCGGCTGTTCAAGTACGGCTCGGGCACCGGCACCAATTTCTCGAGCCTGCGCGCCGAGGGCGAGCCGCTGTCGGGCGGTGGCCGGTCGTCGGGTCTCATGGGTTTTCTGAAGATCGGTGACCGGGCAGCCGGCGCGATCAAATCCGGCGGAACCACCCGTCGAGCAGCGAAGATGGTGATCGTGGACGCGGATCACCCCGACATCGAGGCCTTCATCGACTGGAAGGTGCTGGAAGAACAGAAAGTCGCCAGCATCGTTGCCGGATCGAAGATGCACGAGAAATATCTCAACGACATCTTCGCAGCCTTCAAATCCTGGGACGGGAAGGCCGAAGACGCCTATGACCCGGCCCAGAACGATGCCCTCAAGACCGCTATTCGCGCGGCCAAGCGGGTGTCGATCCCCGAGACCTATATCAAGCGCGTGCTGGATTACGGCCGCCAGGGCTACGACCGTATCGAGTTCCCCACCTACGATACGGATTGGGACAGCGAAGCCTACAACTCGGTCTCGGGGCAGAATTCCAACAACTCGATCCGCGTGACGGATGCCTTCCTGAAGGCGGTCGAGGAGGATGCCGACTGGCAGCTGATGAACCGCACGACGGGCGAAGTGGCGAAGACCGTCCGGGCCCGCGACCTTTGGGAAAAGGTCGGCCACGCCGCCTGGGCCTGCGCCGATCCGGGCATCCAGTACCACGACACCGTCAACGCCTGGCACACCTGCCCCGAGGACGGGCCGATCCGCGGCTCGAACCCGTGCAGCGAGTACATGTTCCTGGACGACACCGCCTGCAACCTCGCGTCGATGAACCTGCTGACCTTCCTGAAGGACGGCGTGTTCCAGGCCGAGGACTACATGCACGCCACGCGCCTGTGGACCGTGACGCTCGAGATCAGCGTGCTGATGGCGCAGTTCCCGTCCAAGGAAATCGCGCAGCGCAGCTATGACTTCCGCACGCTGGGCCTTGGCTATGCCAATATCGGCGGCCTGCTGATGAACATGGGCCTGGGCTACGACAGCGACCAGGGCCGGGCGCTCTGCGGTGCGCTGACCGCGCTGATGACCGGCGTGAGCTACGCCACCTCGGCCGAGATGGCGGGCGAGCTGGGGCCCTTCCCGGGCTACGCCAAGAACCGCCAGCACATGCTGCGCGTCATCCGCAACCACCGCACCGCGGCGCAGGGCAAGGCCAGCGGCTATGACGGGCTGGCGGTCAAGCCGGTCCCGCTGGACCACGACAACTGCCCCGATGCCACGCTGGTCGAGCTGGCGACCCAGGCCTGGGACGAGGCGCTGTCGCTGGGCGAGACCCATGGCTACCGCAACGCGCAGGTCAGCGTGATCGCCCCCACGGGCACCATCGGCCTGGTCATGGATTGCGACACCACCGGGATCGAGCCCGACTTCGCCCTGGTGAAGTTCAAGAAGCTGGCCGGCGGCGGCTACTTCAAGATCATCAACCGCTCGGTGCCGAACGCTCTGGAAAACCTCGGCTACGGCAGCGCGCAGATCAGCCAGATCATCAGCCACGCCGTGGGCCACGGAACGCTGGGCAACGCGCCGGGCATCAACCACCAGTCGCTGATGGGCCACGGCTTCGGCCAGGCCGAGATCGACAAGATCGAGGCGGCGCTTCCGTCCGCCTTCGACATCCGCTTCGTGATGAACCAGTGGACCCTCGGGGCCGATTTCTGCACCGAGACGCTGGGCATCCCGGCCGAGAAGCTGACCGATCCGTCCTTCGACCTGCTGCGCCACCTGGGCTTCAGCCGGGCCGATATCGACGCCGCGAACGACCATGTCTGCGGGACCATGACGCTGGAGGGCGCGCCGCACCTGAAGGATGAGCACCTGCACATCTTCGATTGCGCCAACCCCTGCGGCAAGACCGGCAAGCGGTACCTGAGCGTCGACAGCCACATCCACATGATGGCCGCCGCCCAAAGCTTCATCTCGGGTGCGATCTCGAAGACGATCAACATGCCGAACTCGGCCACGATCGAGGATTGCCAGCGCGCCTACGAGCTGTCGTGGTCGCTGGGGGTGAAGGCCAACGCGCTCTACCGCGACGGCTCGAAGCTCAGCCAGCCGCTCGCCTCGGCCCTCGTGGCCGATGACGACGAGGCCGAGGAAACCCTCGCCACCGGCAGCGCCCAGGAAAAGGCAACGGTGCTGGCCGAGAAGATCGTCGAGCGCGTGGTGATGAAAGAGGTCGAGAAGGCGCGCGGGCGCGACAAGATGCCCGAACGCCGCCGCGGCTATACCCAGAAGGCCATCGTCGGCGGGCACAAGGTCTACCTGCGCACCGGCGAATACCGCGACGGCCGCCTGGGCGAGATCTTCATCGACATGCACAAGGAAGGCGCCGGCTTCCGGGCGATGATGAACAACTTCGCCATCGCGGTGTCGGTGGGCCTGCAATACGGCGTGCCGCTCGAGGAATTCGTGGACGCCTTCACCTTCACCCGGTTCGAGCCGGCGGGCATGGTGCAGGGCAACGACAGCATCAAGAACGCCACGTCGATCCTCGACTACATCTTCCGCGAGCTGGCCGTCAGCTATCTCGACCGCAGCGACCTGGCCCATGTGAAGCCCGAAGGTCAAAGCTTCGACGACCTGGGCCGGGGCGAGGAAGAGGGCAAGCGCAACTTTTCGGACGTGCCCGACAGTGCCGGCGCCTCGCCGCTGGACGTGCTGCGGCAGGTCGCCTCGACCGGGTACCTGCGGGGCCGGGCGCCCAAGGACTTCGTGGTCCTGCAGGGCGGGGCCTTCGAGGAGCGCGCGCTCGACACCGGGGACGCGGCGGTGGCCGTGGCGACCGAGACCAAGCCGGCGGTGTCCATGGATGCCCGCGCCAAGGCCAAGATGCAGGGCTACGAGGGCGACCCCTGCGGCGAGTGCGGCAACTACACGCTGGTGCGCAACGGCACCTGCATGAAGTGTAACACCTGCGGCGGAACGTCGGGGTGTAGCTGAGACTGAGGAATTCCGGCGGCGGGCAGGGTGTCCGCCACCGGTCAACGCCCCTCGCGGGCGTGTAAGGTCACGGGGCGGGTGCGCTCGCCCTGGACGTCGGCCAGGCCACAGGCAAAAATTTTATATCGAGCAGCAATGACAGAGCCTGGTCAACGAAACTCAGGGCCCCCGCGGGGGCCCTTTTTATTTGTCCGGACCGCCGTCCGCGTCGTCGGCTTTGAAGGCCACGAAGAATTCCCAGACGCACAGCGCCGTCATGACGCCGAAGACCCCGGCCCAGAACGTGTTCCCGGAAACGAGCTCGACGACCGTCCACGCCCCGCAGATGGCGGTGACCACCACCCGCCGCCAGAGCGGACGGAAGAACGGGTGCTGTCCGTCCAGGATCTTCATCGGCTGCGGTCCTTCGGCTGGGAAGCCTACTCGGGATACATGCCGGGCACGACCTGGTCAAAATCGATCAGCGCGCCGGTCATCACGCCGGCGTCGTCGCTGAGCAGGTAGGCCGTCAGCCCCGCCACGCTGTCGGGCTGCACCAGCTTGCCCATGGGCCGCCCCTCGGCCGCCTTCTGCGCCCAGTCGTCGTCGCCGCCGTGGAACTTCTTCTGCACCTCGGCCTCGCCCGGGGTTTCCATCCATCCCACGTTGATGCCGTTCACCCGGATGTGGTCCTTGGCCAGCACCGACGCCGCGTTCTTGGTGATGAGCGCCAGGGCCGATTTCGACGCGGCGTAGGGGGCGAGGAAGGACTGCCCGCCGTGGATGTTGATGGTCAGGATGTTCACGCAGGCCGCCTTGTGGCCGGCCTCGCGCGCCCGTTGGGCAACGCGCTGCAGCGCGAAGAAGGGCGACTGGGTGTTGATCTTCAGGATGCGGTCGAACAGCTCGGGCGTGGTGTCGAGGATCGTGCCCCGGTCGGTCAGCGCGCCGGCCACCACCAGCGTATCCACCCGGCCCATGATTTCGGCCGCGCGGTCCACGGTGTCGATGGTCCCCGCCACGTCCTCGAGATCGGCCTGAACGAAGGTCGCCCCGATCTCGTCCGCCGCGCGCTTGCCCTTGTCCGCGTCGCGGCCGGTGATGACCACGTGCTCGCAGCCCTCGGCCATCAGCCGCTTCGCGATGGCGAGGCCCACGCCCTGGGTGCCGCCGAGGATCAGGGCGCGGGATTCGGTGTGTCGTGCGTTCATGTTTTCTTGCTGCCTTGGAGTTCTGCGTTGCAGCGACAGATAGGGCAGGGCGCGCCGGTGTCGCGTGCCAATGCCGCGCGGCGGCGAATTATGTCCTGTGACATCCTGTCCGGGTCGAGACGGCGCCGCGGGGCCTGGTTCTATGAAAAATAACCCCTTTTCTCAGGGTCTTGGCAGATTCCTCAGGAACTGCCCCGGGCGGGGTGCCCGTTGGTCGATCAGCAAACCGAAACAGGAAAGGGTTTAGCAATGAAAATTCTGACCACCACCGCACTCGCCCTTGGCCTCGCAGCGACCGGCGTTCACGCCGAGAACCACAGCTCGGAAAACGGCGACAGCATGCAGTCGGAGGGCGCGATGACCGCCACCGACAACCAGATGGCCAACGCCGACAGCGCCGACCTGATCCGCAGCCGCGACATCACCGGCGGCAATGTCTACACCACCGCCGGCCTGGACGACTGGGTCGAAGGGTCGATGTATGACGCCGTCAGCGGCGACTGGACCAATATCGGCGAGATCGAGGACCTGGTCCTCAACAAATCGGGCCAGATGATCGGCATCGTGGCCGAGATCGGCGGCTTCCTCGACGTGGGTGACAAGACGGTGATGATCCCCGTCGAAGAGGTGAACCTCGTCGCGGTGGACGATGCCACCTATGGCTACGTCACCAACCGCAGCGAAGAAGAGCTGGAAGAGCTTGAAGGCGTCGACGAAGGCTTCTGGAACTGATCCGGCCTGCGAAAGACGACTTGAGGAAGGGCCCCCGCGCGGGGCCCTTTTTCCGTTCGGGTGCTGAAGGTTAGCCGCGCGGAATATCGAAATCCGGCGCCGCCAGCGTGAAACCCTCGAACCGGAAGCCCGGGCTGACCGTGCAGCCCACCAATGTCCAGCCGCCATGCGCCCGCGCCATCTGCCAGTGGTCCTGTGGCACGATCACCTGCGGCGCGGCGCCGGCGGCCAGGTCCGGGCCCAGGGTATGGTCGGTGGCGGGGCCGTCCTCGTCGGCGGCGATGGACAGGGTCAGCGGCGCGCCGGCGTAGAAATGCCAGATCTCGGTGGCGTCGACCCGGTGCCAGTGGCTGGCCTCACCGTCCCTAAGCAGGAAGTAGATGCAGGTCCCGCTGGCGCGCGGCGTCTCGGGGCCTTCCCATGTCTGGCGGTAATGCCCGCCCTCGGGATGAGGGCGCAGGTCCAGCCGTTCGATGATCTCGTCTGCGGTCATGACAGCAGCTCGGCCAGGTGGTTGAAATCGCGCGCCACGAGGTTCCAGTCGCCCTCGGCCGCGAGGTCGGTCGTCTGAGACGTGCCATGCTCGGTCGGTCGCGGGACGAAGGCGGTCAGAAGCCCCGCCGCCCGTGCCGCGTGCAGGTCGCCGTTATGGGCGGCGACCATCATCACCTCGCCCGGCGTCAGCCGCAGCGCGGCGCAGGAGGCAAGGTAGACTTCGGCCTTGGGCTTATAGTCGCGCGCGATCTCTGCCCCGAGGATGCAATCCCACGGCAGGCCGCCCCACTTGGCCAGCCGCGTCATCAGCGCAATCGACCCGTTCGAGCAGGGTGCGATGATGTGGCCCGCCTTCAGGGCCGTCAGCCCGGCCACCGTGTCGGGCCAGGGATCCAGCCGTTCCCACGCGTGGTTCAGTGCGTCCGGGTCGGGGCAGGTGGCCCCGAACCGGTCCAGCACGATGTCCAGGTTCTCGCGGTGCAGGTCGTCCAGCGGCACGTAGCCCCGCCCGCCCGAGCGGATCCGCTCCATCGCCGGGTCATACTCGCCGCGCCACGCGTCCGCGAAGGCGAAGGCATCGACCGACGGGATCGCGTTCGCCACGTCGCGGGCCACCGAGGCCCGCCAGTCGACGCAGGTGCCGAACACGTCGAAGATCAGCGCGGCGGGCGCGCTCACAACGCGGGAACCATGGGCGCGGCCTCGGAATCCAGCACGCCGATGGCGCGCGGATCGGGGAAGATGTTGACCTCGCGCCGCTCGGCCTCGAACCTGTGCTTCATGTAGAACGGGATCGCCTTCGGGCTGTCGAGCGAGCAGGTGTTCAGCCGCACGGTCTTGGCGCCGCGGTCGAAGATGCGGCGCTGCACCTCGGGCATGAGCCACGATCCGATGCCGCGCCCGACGGCCGCGGGGGTCAGCCCGAAAAAGGCGATCTGCGGGTTGTTCTCTTCGCGGAAGTCCAGCTCGACCATGCCCAGGGGGCCGTTATCGCTTTCGACGAGGTAAAGCTCGACCTTCGGGTCGAGGATCACGTCCAGCAGGTCGTCGTCGCCCAGCATCAGGCGGCTGGTCCACAGCCAGTCGCGCCCGATCAGACGGAACAGGTCGCGGTAGGTGGCCGCCGGCATCCGCGTCTCGCGCCTCAACCGCACGCCCGCCGGGGCGGGCTGCGCCGGCGCGGGCCGGTGGCACACGAGATGCGTGACCACCGCCGCCAGCATGCCTTTCGGGACGCCGTGGTGACCTTCGCCCAGCATCAGCGCAGGATCGACTTGCCGGCGAACTCGGCCGTTTCGCCCAGGATTTCCTCGATGCGGATGAGCTGGTTGTATTTCGCCAGCCGGTCTGAGCGTGCCAGCGACCCGGTCTTGATCTGACCGCAATTTGTGGCCACGGCCAGGTCGGCGATGGTCGCATCCTCGGTCTCGCCCGAGCGGTGGGACATGACGTTGGTGAAGCGCGCCCGGTGGGCCATGTCGACGGCCTTGAGCGTCTCGGAAAGGGTGCCGATCTGGTTCACCTTCACGAGCATCGAGTTGGCGCAGCCCTTCTTGATGCCGTCCGCCAGCCGCTTGGGGTTGGTGACGAACAGGTCGTCGCCAACCAGCTGCACCTTGCCGCCCAGGGCGTCGGTCAGCATCTTCCAGCCGTCCCAGTCATCCTCGGACATGCCGTCCTCGATCGACAGGATCGGGTAGTCGCTGCACAGCTTTTCAAGGTAGGCGACGTTTTCTTCCGAGCTCAGCGTCGCGCCTTCGCCCTTCATCTCGTACTTGCTGTTCTCGTAGTACTCGGTCGCGGCGCAATCCATCGCCAGCATGATGTCGTCACCGGGGGCGTAGCCGGCCTTCTCGATGGATTTCAGGATGAAATCCAGCGCGTCGCGGGTCGAGCCCAGCTCGGGCGCGAAGCCGCCTTCGTCGCCCAGGCCCGTGGACATGCCGGCGGCCGACAGTTCCTTCTTCAGTGTGTGAAAGACCTCGGAGCCCATGCGCACGGCGTCTCGGATGTTGCCCGCGCTCACCGGCATGATCATGAATTCCTGGATGTCGATCGGGTTGTCGGCATGCTCGCCGCCATTGATGATGTTCATCATGGGCACCGGCAGCACCCGCGCGGCCGTGCCGCCCACGTAGCGGAACAGCGGCTGGCCGGTATATTCGGCGGCGGCCTTCGCGGTGGCCAGCGAGACGCCGAGGATCGCGTTGGCGCCCAGGCGGCCCTTGTTGTCGGTGCCGTCCATCTCGATCATCGTGGCGTCGATGGCCTGCTGCTCGGTCGCATCCATGCCCACCAGGCCCTCGGCCAGCTCTCCGTTCACGGCGGCCACGGCTTCGAGCACGCCCTTGCCCATGTAACGCGACTTGTCGCCGTCGCGGCGTTCGACCGCCTCGTGCTGGCCGGTGGACGCGCCCGAGGGCACGGCGGCCCGGCCCATGGTCCCGTCCTCGAGCACCACGTCCACCTCGACCGTCGGGTTGCCCCGGCTGTCGATGATCTCGCGGCCGATGATGTCGATGATCGTGCTCATGGGTCTCTCCTGTCGGTATGGCTTGCGTTGCCCGATACCTAGCGCAGGGCCGGTGGCGATGAAAGCTATTGCGCTAACAGGCGGGGGCGGCGGCCGCGCGGGCCAGCCGTCTTTCGCGCAGCACGGTGTAAAGGCCGGTGCCCACGACCAGCGCCGCGCCCAGAAGGGTCGTGGCCGCGGGTCGTTCGCCCAGAACCAGAACCCCCAGCGCCATGGCGAAGATCAGGCGGGTATAGCGGAAGGGCACGACGGCCGAGACCTCGCCCAGGCGCGTGGCCGTGGTCAGGGCCCAGTAGCCACTGGCGCCCATAACCGCGCCGCCGACCAGGGCCACCCAGGTCGCGGGCGCGGGCACCACCACGCCGGGCTGGAAGGGGAACAGGATGACACCGCAGAGCACGTAGGACGAGACGCCCCAGAAGGTCAGCTGCGGGGTGGGGATCGTCTGCGGGATGCGCCGGGTCGCGATATCGCGCAGCACCAGGCCAAGGACCCCCAGCAGCGCCAGCAGGGCCTCGGGCCGGAAATCCGCGCCGAACGGGTCGAGGATGATCAGAATGCCCACCATGCCCAGCCCGACCGCCACCCACCGGCGCCAGCCCACCTGTTCGCCCAGCACCAGGGCCGCTGCGGCCGTGACCGCAAGCGGGGTACCCTGCAGGATCGCCGTGGCCAGCGACAGCTCGACCAGCGTCAACGCCGTGACGAATCCCAGCGCGGCGATGATCTCGCCGGTATTCCGCACCAGGACCAGGGGATGCAGGAAGGCGCGCGAGATCAACGGCAGGCCATGGCGGCGGCAGAGGCTTGCGAACATGACAAGGCCCACGCCGCCCATCAGCACGAAGATCTGCCAGGTCGGCAGGTCCCGCGCGACGATCTTGATGACCATGTCCTCGATCGCGAAGCAGGCCATGGCCACGCACATGAGCGCAATGGCGCGCAAATTGTCCATCGTGACCCCGTCGATCGGTTAAGACTGGCGGCGCCGTCGACTGTCGCGCGCGCCGCATGGCCATCAGTGGCTCACGCCCGCCCCCCGGTCAACGGAGGGGCAGGCCGGCTCAGCTCCGGCGCCGCACGCCGTAGAGCTCCAGCTTGTGGCCCTTCAGCTCGTATCCGAGCCGCTTTGCAATGCGTTCCTGCAGTTCCTCGATCTCGGGATCGACGAATTCGATCACGTCCCCTGATTGCAGGTCGATCAAATGATCATGGTGATCGCGTTCGGCATCCTCGTAGCGGGCGCGCCCGTCGCCGAATTCGTGCTTCTCCAGGATCCCGCTTTCCTCGAACAGCTTCACGGTGCGGTAGACGGTGGCGATCGAGATGTTGGGATCCGCCTCGACGGCGCGGCCGTACAGCGTTTCGACATCCGGGTGGTCGCGGCTGTCCTCGAGCACCCGCGCGATGGTGCGGCGCTGTTCGGTCATGCGCAGACCGTGCGCGGCGCAACGGTCGAGGATGGTGTCTGACATGCGGCCCCCGGCGTCTCAAGGCGTGCCCTGTCTATCGCCGGTTGCGATCGGCGACCACCGCAAATCCGGCCGCTAGACCAGCAACCGGCCTTCCATGACCCGCACGGCACGGCCCGAGATCGTGACACCCTGCGGTGTCGCGACCACGCCGATGCGGCTGGGCCGGCCCATGGCCTCGCCCTGCCGGATCTCGAGCCTGAGCTCGGCCGCGTCGCCGCGCAGGTAGGCGCCCAGGGCCGCCGCGGCGCTGCCCGTGGCCGGGTCCTCGGGGATGTTGTCGAGCGGCGCGAACATCCGCGCGTCCACCCGCTCGCCATCGCGCACGTAGGCGAGGACGGCGAAATCGAAGTCAGACGGATAGGCTGCCTGGCCGCGACGAAAGGCGTCCATGTCGGTCAGGCAGGCGTCGAGACATTGCAGCGACGTCATCTCGGCCAGCACGAAAGGCAGCCCGACCGACGCCATGACCGCGCCGCGGATCGAGTGCGGCGGCAGCGACAGGCAGCGGGCCACCAGGGCCGGGTCGGGCCGGTGCAGGATCTCGAGCGGGGTGGTGCGGGTGAACTCCCCGCGCCCGTCCGCAACCTGTGCCGTCACGGTCCCATCCCGCAGGGCCAGGGACAGCTGGGGCCCGTGGCCCGCATCACCCAGCGCGACCGCCGCGCCGATCAGCGGGTGCCCGGCAAAGGGCACCTCCTGCAAGGGCGTGAAAATACGCAGCCGGGCGGTGGCGTCTTCCGCGGGGAAGAGGAACACCGTCTCGGAAAAATTGAACTCCCGCGCGATGGTTTGCAGCCGGTCCTGCGGCAACGCGCTGGCATCGGGGAAAACCGCCAGGGGGTTGCCGCCGAACGGGCGGTCGGTGAAGACGTCGTAGACGAGGTAGGGAACCGGCACGCGTGTTCAGACCGTGTAGAGCGGCGGCTTGCCCTGCGCGTCGTGGATGTCGTTCACCTGCTGCTGGCCAAGCGACAGGCCCTTGGCCAGCGTGTCGAGGAACACGGCCTCGGCGCGGTTGTCGGGGTCGATGGCCAGCACGGCGGAGGTATAGACCTCGATCTCGTGGCCCTGCGGCGTGTCCCGGGCCAGCGCCTCGGGATCGACGGGCGCGGTCATTTGCGCCTGGATGAATGCCGTCTCCTGCGGGTCGCTGTCGCCGATGATCTCCATCAGCGTGGCGCGCTCGGCCTGGTCGATCTCGCCATCGGCGCGGGCCGCCTGGATCATGGCGCGGATCATCAGGCCCGAGACCTGTTCTTCCTCGGCCGTATCGGCGGGCGTCTCGCGCGTGGTGTCGAGCAGGCCCTTCATCTTGCCCGCGCCCGCGCTGCCGCCCGCGACACCGGCGAGCCCGCCCAGGAGCCCGCCCAGCGAGGACGATCCGCCAGCGCTGCCGCCGCCACCGCCAAGGCCCAACTGGCCGAGAAGCCCGTCGAGCCCGCCGGTCGAGGACGGCGCGCCCGCGCTGCCGCCCTGTGCCTTCTGCTGTGCGAGCTTGCGGCGGATGCCGTCCATGCCGCCCGCCTGCTGGTAGGCCTGCACGCCCTTCGCGGCGGCGAAGGCCAGCGCCATTTTCACGGCCATATTCTTCAACGACATGGTGTTCTCCCGCCTTGGATTGCTATCGCAACAAACCTAGGCGCGCCGATCCCTCCGCGCCAGTGAGCGGGCCGAATAATCGGCGCGAACCGGCCAAGCGGTCGCAGTCTCGTGGATCTGGGAAGCTGGAGCGGGTGAAGGGAATCGAACCCTCGTCTTAAGCTTGGGAAGCTCCTGCTCTACCATTGAGCTACACCCGCCTTGCTCCATCCCATGCGCCAAAGCGGGCGCGCCGTCAAGCGGCCCCGGACGGCTCAGCCCCGGCGGCGTCCGCCTTCGCGGCCCGAGGTGTTGAAGCTCGGGTCGGGCAGGGTCGCGATCTTGCGCAGCTCGGGAAACGGGTCGGTGGCGTGGGGGATAGCGTTGGCGGCCACGAAATGCTCCTGGAAGCGCGGCTCGATCGCCGTTTCCACCTTGTGGATGCGCCGGACCGTCGACTCGATCTCGGACCGGGCTGCAAGGTTCAGCAGCGCGATCCGCGCGCCGGTGCCGGCCGCGTTCCCGGCACTGGTCACCCGGTCGAGCGGGACGTCCGGGATCATGCCCAGCACCATGGCGTGCAGCGGGCTGATATGCGCGCCGAAGGCACCGGCCAGGACCACGCGACCGACCCGGTCCACGCCGCGTTCGTCCATCAGAAGCCGCGCCCCGGCGTAAAGCGCCGATTTCGCAAGCTGAATGGCCCGGATGTCGCCTTGCGTGACCGTGATGCGCCGGTCGCCGTCGTCGTGGATCACGTAGGCCTGCGTGCGCCCGTCGGGTTGCATCCGGTCGGTGCCGGCCTGTTCGGCATTGGCGATCAGGCCGCCCGCGTCCAATAGGCCCGCCATCCGCATCTCGGCCACGGCCTCGATGATGCCCGAACCGCAGATGCCGGTGATCCCGGTGTCCTTCGTGGCCGCGGCGAAGCCCGGGTCGTCGGACCAGAGATCGCAGCCGATGACGCGGAAGCGCGGCTCCTTCGTCTCGGGGTCGATGCGGATGGCCTCGATGGCGCCGGGCGCCGCGCGCTGCCCGCTGGAGATCTGCGCGCCCTCGAAGGCGGGGCCGGTGGGGCTGGAGCAGGCGAGCACGCCGTCGCGGTCGCCCAGCAGGATTTCCGCGTTGGTGCCCACGTCGATGATGAGCGTCAGGTCCTCCTGTGCGCCCGGCGCCTCGCTGAGCGCGACGGCGGCGGCATCGGCGCCCACGTGGCCCGCGATGCAGGGCAGAAGGTAGGTCCGCGCGGCGGGGTTCACGCAGCCGATATCCAGCTCGGCCGCGTCCAGTGTCAGCGCGTCGGCGGTGGCGAGCGCGAAGGGCGCCTGGCCCAGTTCGACCGGGTCGATGCCCAGCAGCAGGTGGTGCATCACGGGGTTGCAGACCACGGTGATCTCGACCGCCGCGCGGGCGGGCACACCGGCCTCGGACAGCGTATCCTCGATCAGCCCCGACAGCCCTTCTCGCACGGAGCGCGTCATCTCGGCGTCGCCGCCCGGGTTCATCATGGAATAGCTGACCCGGCTCATCAGGTCCTCGCCGAACCGGATCTGCGGGTTCATGACGCCGGTGCTCAGCACGACCTCGCCGGATTGCAGGTTGCACAGGTGCGCCGCGATGGTGGTCGAGCCCAGGTCGATCGCCAGGCCGTAAAGCCCGCCCTCGTAGAAGCCGGGCCAGACGTCCAGCAGGCGCGGCGCGCCCGAATGGTCTTGGTGGATGGCGCAGGTGACCTGCCACTCGCCCTTGCGCAGCGCGGGTTGGAGCTTGGACAGTACCGGCAGGGTCACGGTCAGGCCGTCCACCTGCCACTGATCCTTCAACGCGCGCTTCAGCCGCTCGAGATCGCCCGAGGGCGTGTGCATGTCGGGTTCTTCGACCTCGACCACCATCAGGCGCGTGGCCGGGTCCATGACGATGTCGCGGGCGGCCGCGGCCTTGCGCACGACCTGCCGGTGGACCTGGCTGCCGGCCGGCACGTCGATGACCACGTCGCCCTGGATCTGGGCCTGGCAGCCCAGGCGGCGGCCGGGTTTCAGCCCGCGCTTGTCGTCGTAGCGCTGTTCGACCTTGTTGAACGGGCTCAGCGCGTCCTCGCGCACCGTGAGACCCAGCTTGGGGAAGGCGCCGCTGCCGGGGCTGACCTGGCATTTCGAGCAGATGCCCCGCCCGCCGCAGACCGAGTCGAGGTCGACGCCGAGCTGGCGGGCGGCGGTCAGGACGGGGGTGCCGGCCGGGAAGCGGCCGCGCTTGCCCGACGGCATGAAGACGACCAAGGGATCAGACATGCGTGTTCCCCGTGGAAAGCGATTTTAGGTTCGAGAATATCGAAGATTTTGCGACGCAAATTCGGGTCAGCAGATCATGTCGATGCCGCCGCGATTGCAGATGATCACGTATTGAGGGCCGCAGGCGATCATGTGAAAGCCGCGGCTGCGCACCTCGGCGATCAGCCGGCCGCGCCCGATCTCGCGATCCGCCCAGGCCCGGTTCCGTCGGACCACACCGCCACGTGCGACAGCCTTGGCCGAAAACAACTCGGCCACGTGATGATCCGCGAACGGGCTGGGAGGGGATAGCATCATCCCCCGATCTGAACCGGCGCATGGTAAACATTGGCTTAACCGCGGCGCCGCCGCCGTCCGCCGCGCGCCCCGCCGGTGGCCTGCGCCGCCTTCGAGGCCTCGATGAAGCTTTCGCCGCCATCGACCGCATCCAGCACGCGCGAGAACTTGATCCACTCGTAGCCATTGTCGTCGTGGTTCATCAGGAAATTGGCGGCGCGGATCGCCTCCATCTCGACGGCGCGCATGGGGTTCATGATGGCGCTGGTCATGCCAGCGCCAATGGCCATGGGAAGGAAGGCCGCGTTGATGCCATGGCGGTGGGGCAGGCCGAAGCTCACGTTTGACGCGCCGCAGGTTGTGTTGACGCCCAGCTCGTCGCGCAGGCGGCGCACCAGGGTGAAGACCTGCTGGCCGGCCGTGGCCATGGCGCCGATGGGCATCACCAGCGGATCAACCACGATATCGTGGGCGGGGATGCCGAAATCGGCGGCACGCTCGACGATCTTCTTGGCGACGGCGAACCGCACCTCGGGGTCTTCGCTGATACCGGTGTCGTCGTTGCTGATCGCGACGACCGGCACGTTGTATTTCTTGACCAGCGGCAGGACCAGCTCCAGCCGCTCTTCCTCGCCCGTGACCGAGTTCAGCAGCGGGCGGCCCTCGGCGGCTTCGAGCCCGTTCTCGAGCGCACCGGGGACCGAGCTGTCGATGCAGAGCGGCACGTCCACCAGCGACTGCACCCGCCGCACGAGTTCCGGCATCAGCTGCGGCTCGACGAAGTTGTTGTCGGCGTAGCGCGGATCCTCGGCCATCTTGTTGGTGAAGACCGCGCCCGAGTTCACGTCCAGCACCATGGCGCCGCAGGCGACCTGCTCGATCGCGTCCTTCTCGACGGTCGAGAAGTCGTCCATCTCCAGCTCGGCCGCCAGCTTCTTGCGGCCGGTGGGGTTGATGCGCTCGCCGATGACGCAGAAGGGCTCGTCGAAACCGATGGTGACGGTCTTGGTCTTCGACTCGATAACGGTACGGGTCATGGCTTTCCTATCTGGCTGCGGCGCGTTGGCCGCCGTGGTCGCGCGCCCAGTCCGCCGTGGCGGTGATGCCGCCCAGCGGGAAGAAGTGCACGCTTTCGATGTTGAACTCGGGGTGTTGCGCCTTGTGCGCGGCCAGCGCGGCCACGACGTCGGTGGGCTCGTAGGGCAGCAACAGCTTGGTCACGTCCATGGCGCGCTTCTGCAGCACCGACAGAGACGGGCCCACGCCGCAGGCGATGGCGAACTTGATCAGGGTCTGCAACTTGGCGGGACCGGCCACGCCGATATGGATGGGCAGGTCGATGCCTCCCGCGCGCAGACTGTCGGCCCACTCGATCACCGGCGCCGCGTCGAAGCAGAACTGGGTCGCGATGGCCATGCGCGCGTCGGTGGTGTCCGAGAAACGCTGCTTCCAGCGCAGCGCGGCGCTCACGTTGTCGGCGCCGCCCGACGGGTCGATGTCGCGGTTGCCCTCGGGGTGGCCGGCGACGTGGATCCGGGTGAAGTCGCCGAACAGGCCGGTTTCCAGCAACTGCATGCTGTCAGTGAAGTCACCGTTGGGCGTCGCCAGGCCGCCCGCCAGGACCAGCGCCCGGTCCACGCCGGCCTCGCCGCGATAGCGCGCGATCCAGTCCGCGAGCGTCGCGCGGTCGGGGATCACCCGGGCCGGAAAGTGCGGCATGACCGGGAAGCCCTGGTCGGCCAGGCGCCGGGCGGTCGCGACCATGTCGTCGATGGGCGTGCCGTCGATATGGGCGATGTAGACGCGGGTGCCCTCGGGCAGGATCGCGCGGAAATCGTCGATCTTGGCGGCGGTGCGCGGCATCACCTCGATCGAGAAGCCGTCGAGGAACGGCGCCATGGCACCGTGGGCGGGCCTGGTGGTGGGGGACGGGCGTTTGAAGGACAGAAGCGACATCAGGGTCTCCAGCGAGCGAGGGAAACGGGGCAGGGGTCAGGCCCAACCGTCTTTGGCGATCAGGGTCTTCAGGCGGTCGGTGTCGTACTCGGCGTCGATCCGGTCGGCCTCGGCCCGCGCGACATCGGCATCGTCGCCGTCCACGCTGTAGGGAGGGGCCTTGCGCCATTCGGCGAGGTAGTCATCGGTGGAGGCCGCGCCCGATTTCATGGCGGCGCGGTCGATGGCCTGTTCGAACCGTTCGGGCAGCGCCAGCTTCGTGGCCCGCCGCCCGCGTCCGACGATGACCTGGGCGGGCATGTCGCGCCAGTACACGATGGTCACCTCGGCCATTGTCGGATCTCCTCTTTCCCGTTTCCGATAGGACGCGCCAGCCCCGCCCGAATGCCGATTTTCGACATCCTGTCGGGACAAGACGACGCGCCCGTCGCTCACGCGGCCTGAGGTAAGCCCAAGCGACCGGGATGGCCAGCGGCGGGGCGCGTCATTCGGCTCAACATGATTATGAAGGCGTGCGGCCGGGCCAGGGCGGCGCGCGGCCGGTGAGAAGGCTTGCAAGGTGCGGGCGCGGGGCCTACGCTTGCGGTAAGTGTAAAGGAGGGCGTGTGAAAATGGCGCCCAAGCGTCCCATAGGTGCGGGCGTGTTCCCGAAACCGGTAGAGCCGCCCGGCACCCAGAAACCCGATCCCGCGTCGCTTTATGCCGCGCTGGATCTCGGCACGAACTCGTGCCGCATGCTGATTGCCCAGCCCAAGGGCAACCAGTTCCATGTCGTGGATTCCTTCGCCAAGTCCGTGCAGCTTGGCCAGGGGCTCGAGGCGAGCGGGCGGCTGAACGCCGCCGCCATGCGCCGGACGGTGCACGCGCTGCGGATCTGCCAGTCGAAGCTGCAGAAGCACAAGGTCAGCCACATGCGGCTGGTCGCGACCGAGGCGTGCCGGCGTGCCACCAACGCGGGCGACTTCATCCGCATGGTCCGGCGCGAGACGGGTCTACGGCTGGACATCATCGAGCCCGAGGAAGAGGCGCGGCTGGCCGTGATCTCCTGCGCGCCGCTGGTCAGCACCAAGACCGAACAGCTGATGGTCGTGGATATCGGCGGCGGCTCGACCGAGCTTGTCTGGATCGACCTGACCCGCGTGCCGCGGGTGGAACGGCCCCGCGCCATCATGCGGCTGCACGCGGGCTTCAAGCCCGCGGACGGATCGCCCTTCCCGGCGGCGCGTGTCGTGGACTGGATCAGCGTGCCTCTGGGTGTCGCCACCCTGCGCGAGCAATTCGACGACGTGAAGAACGACGCCGCCCGCTTCGCGCTGATGAGCTGGTTCTTCGAGGAAAACCTCGTGAATTTCGCGCCTTACGCCACCGAGCAGAAGCGCGAGGGCTTCCAGATCATCGGCACCAGCGGGACGGTCACCACCGTGGCGGCCAGCCACCTGGGCCTGCGTCGCTATGACCGCAACCGCGTGGACGGGCTGCGCATGACCAGCGCGCAAATCGACGCCGTCATCCGCGATTACCTGACCCTCGGCCCCGAGGGGCGCCGCGCCGATCCGCGCATCGGACGCGACCGCCACGCGCTGATCATGTCCGGTGCGGCGATCCTGCAGGCGTTGCTGCGGGTCTGGCCCACCGACCGGCTGAGCGTGGCCGATCGCGGCCTGCGTGAAGGGTTGCTTTACGCCCAGATGTCGGCGGACGGCGTGCTGGAGGACGGCCCCTACTGACCCGGCGCCCAGATCAGGCCGCGCTGGTGGCGATCTCGGAGAAACCGCCGAAAATCATGCGCTTGCCGTCGAAGGGCATCTGCATCTCGGGATCGTCCTCCATCATCTTCTTCCAGCCCGCGTCGCGCGTGGCCTTGTCGGGCCAGACGATCCAGCCCGCGGCGACGGTTTCGTCCGGCCCGCATTTCACGGCCATGGGCAAGGATGTCAGCTCTCCGCCGGGGACATCGTCGCCCCAGCAATCGACCGCCCCGGTGGCGCCGATGGACAGGAAATAGGCGTGCGATTTGGTGCAGAACTCGGTATAGGCCTGCTTGTCGGCGCTGGGAACGGCGGCCACGAAAAGATCGAAATACGGCATGGTGCGAACTCCTTCGTCTGCGGTATCCCCATGGACGCCCGGCCGGGTTCGATTTTCAACGATTTGTTTCGCGCGACCGCGCGGGCGGAAGGATGGCGATCATGGCCAAGAAGACCAGCGGCCGCGGCGCGCGCGACCTGACCGTGAAGGTGAAGACGGCGCGGGGGCGGCGGTCCTCGTCGACCCGCTGGCTGCAGCGGCAGCTGAACGACCCCTACGTGAAGCGCGCGCAGGCCGAGGGGTATCGCGGCCGCGCGGCGTTCAAGATCATGGAACTGGACGACAAGTACGGCTTCCTGCGCCCCGGCGCGCGGGTGGTGGACCTTGGCTGCGCGCCGGGCGGCTGGTTGCAGGTGGCCGTGCCGCGCATCAACGCGCTGGGGGACACGCCGGGCAAGCCCAAGGGCCGCATCCTCGGCGTGGACCTGCAAGAGGTCGAGCCGGTGCCGGGCGCCGAGATCCACCAGATGGATTTCATGGATGAAGGCGCCGACGACCGGGTCAAGGAATTGCTGGGCGGGCGGGCCGACGTGGTCATGTCGGACATGGCGGCCGCGTCCTCGGGCCACAAGCAGACCGACCACCTGCGCATCATCGCGCTGTGCGAGGCCGCGGCCTACCTGGCCTTCGACGTGCTGGACGAGGGCGGGACCTTCGTCGCCAAGGTGCTGGCCGGCGGCGCCGAGGGCGATCTGCAGAAGATCCTGAAACAACGCTTCGCCAAGGTCGCCCACATGAAACCGCCCAGCAGCCGGTCGGACAGTTCCGAGAAATTCGTGGTGGCGCAGGGCTTTCGCGGCGTCGACTAGGGTCGCTCCGCTCGCCGTGATCGTCTCGACCGACGAGGTCGTGGGCAGTTGGCGCGCGGTCTCGTCCCAAGGCGCGCCGCTCTCGCGGCTGGCGAATACCGACCCTAGTTCGGTGTCAAAACGAACGCCCGCCCTGTCGGAGCGGACCGTCGCCGTGGCTTGGCTCGATACGGTAACCCGCCGTTTTCCTGCGCGAGCACCGCGCGCTTATCAGTCCGGCTTTCGTACCCCGTTCGACGATTTTCAACTCGCGGCGCTGGTTAGGCTGCCGTCCGCGACCCATCACGCGTAAGCCGATCCTCTGTCCCCGGCTGACCGGTCGAGGCCGGCACGGGAAGGGTGCCGGCCTCGTTTCCTGAGGGCGATGCGAGCGTAAGGCAGTGCCTACTTGCCTTGTCCGGGCGCGAAGCGCGAGCCGTTGTCGTCGGCTTTCGTTCTCTTGGCGCGTTGCCCCGGCGCGTACCGTTTGCCGTTATCGTCGCGCGGCGACGCCTTCGTCCTCTGTCCCGGGGCAAGCTCGCTTGCAGAATTGTTGTGCGTTTCGGCCACCGCCATGGGCGCCCCGAACGCGAGAACGGCTGCAACGAAAATCGAGATCAGTTTCATGGTCATTCCTCCCCACTGGAATAAATATCACATAATACATTTTCTCTCGAATTGATAGTCGCCTAAAATTTCACCGCGCCAGGACGATATCCGCCTTCAACCCGCCCAGACGCTCGGACCGGTCCAGCCGCAGGATGCCGCCGTGCTGTCGCGCGATGTCCATGGCGATGCTCAGGCCCAAGCCCACGCCGCCGCCCGCGTTCTGGTTGCGCGCGGCATCCAGCCGGGCGAAGGGGCGCATCGCCTCGTCCCGGGCCGCCTCGGGGATGCCGGGGCCGTCATCCTCAACCGTGAAGACCAGCGCCTTGGGGGTCAGCGACAGCGACAGCTCGGCCCGACTGCCATACCGGACGGCGTTGCCCACGAGGTTCTCCAGCGCGCGGTTGATCGCCACGGGCTGGAGCAGGGCCTCGCCCGAGCCGGTGATGCGGTGGATATGCGCGGCCTGTCCCGCGCGGCGGCTGTTCTCGACCAGATCCTGGAGCAGCAGGGCTGGGTCGACCAGCGTCGGATCGTCCAGCGTGCCGTCGCGGGCGAAGTCGAGAAAGGCGTCCAGCATGCGCTGCATCTCGTCCACGTCGCGTAGCAGGGCAGGGGCCTCGGGATCGTCCATCATCGACAGGCTCAGCCGCATCCGGGTCAGCGGCGTGCGCAGGTCGTGGCTGACGCCCGACAGCATCAGCGTCCGCTGCTCCATCTGCCGTTCGAGCCGCTGGCGCATGTCGAGGAAGGCGGCCCCCGCCTGCCGCACCTCGGTCGCGCCGGAGGGGCGATAGGGCTGGAGCCGGCCGCGCCCGAAGGCCTCGGCCGCCGCGGCGAGGCGCTTGATCGGTCTGAGCTGGTTCTTGAGAAACAGGTAGGCGATCACCGTCATCAGGATCGACGTGCCAACCATAAGAACCAGCAGCTGATGCGGGTTCTCGGCCGACACGCGGTCGCGGTCGAAACTCAGCCCCACGGGCCCTTTCGACGTGTCGATGCTGAGGAACACCGCGCCGTCGTCGCGCGCGAGGTCGATGCCGGTGATGCCCGGCAGATCGTCGTGGAGCGTGGGAAGGACCAACCGCCCCGACAGGTCGTAGAACAGGCGCGCGTCCTCGGTCACCGGGTCGGGGTCGGGCAGGACCAGGTCGATGTTCAGCGACCGCGCCAGCTGGCCAGCGTGGTCGCGGGCCTCCGCCAGGTCCGGCGCTTCCTCGATCAGGGTGACGAGGCGCGACAGTTCCAGCGCGACATTCGTGGTCATCTGCTCGGTCACGTCCTCGAACAGGCGCTGGATGAAGACGACCGACACGACCAGCTGGATGGTGATGACCGGCAGCAGCAGGATCAGGGCGGCCCGTCCGTAGAGCGACCGGGGGACATAGCGTTTGAGACCATCGACTGTCATGCTGGCCACGCTACTGCGTCCACGAGACAGGAGGAAGGCCATGGCCGCGCCGTTCACGCTCGGGCCCGGGCTGCGCCGGCTGCGCGCGCCGAACCCGTCGCCCATGACCCACACGGGCACCAATACCTATCTGGTGGGCGAGGGCAGGCGTGCTGTCATCGATCCGGGGCCCGACGATCCCGCACATCTGGACGCGATCCTCGCCGCCTGTCCCGACGGGGTGAGCCACATCCTCGTGACCCACGCCCACCTGGATCACTCGCCCCTGTCCCGCGCGCTGGCGAAGGCCACCGGCGCGCCGATCCTGGGCTTCGGTCCCGCCCATGCGGGCCGCGCGCCGGTGATGGAGCGGCTGGGCGATCTGGGCGGGGGCGAGGGCGTGGACCATGCCTTCCGGCCCGACGAAACGCTGGCGGATGGCGATACCGTTCGCGGCGAGGGCTGGACGATCCGCGCGCTCTGGACGCCGGGGCACCTGTCGAACCACCTGAGCTTCGCCTGGGGCGACACGCTGTTCACCGGCGACCTGGTGATGGGCTGGGCGTCGTCGCTCGTGTCGCCGCCCGACGGCGACATGACCCAGTTCATGGCGTCCGTCGCGCGGCTGGCCGAAACCCCCTGGGCGCGGTTCCACCCGGGCCACGGCGACCCGGTCGAGGCGCCGGTCCAACGGCTTGACTGGCTCATCGCCCACCGCAAGGGCCGCGAGGCGCAGATCCTCGACGCGCTGGGGCCCGCGCCGCTGACCGCCGCCACGCTGGCCGCGCGCATCTATACCGACACGCCCGCCCGTCTTCTGCCGGCCGCCGCGCGCAACGTCCTCGCGCATCTGATTGACCTGCATGGCAAAAACGAGGTCTCCGCCGAGGGGCCGATCCATGCCGAGACGATGTTCCACCGCCCGTGACTTTTTCCTCCCGGACCTCTTGTCGCCCCCGAACACCCTTGCTATACGCCCCCTCGTGTTCCGGCGTAGCTCAGCGGTAGAGCAGTTGACTGTTAATCAATTGGTCGTAGGTTCGATCCCTACCGCCGGAGCCAAATTTTCCAACTAAACGAGCTACCTGCGTCACCTAGCCTTCGGGCTGCTGGTGCAATAGCGTGCTGAGTGTCGTTCGCTAAGATCGAAGAGCTAGCCGCGTCCAAGAAAGAACTTATCGCCAAAGGCGAATGAGAGCAGCTTCCGCCAGCGGAGAGCAAGCCGGTTCAATAGCTAGCAAGCTTTCGCAGAGCCGATCTAGATCGGCCTTATTGACTAAGGTCCGATCGACTCTCGGGATGGCCCTTGGCGAGCCTACCAATGTCCACCCGCGCCAATTGCGCCCACCCGCTCAGTTCCGCATGGGGATGTCGGCGCTCCAGCGGAAGCCGACGCCGCCGCCCTGCCACACGCCGCGGGCGTCGGGGGTGGGGCCGTCGATGGGCACGTGCTGGGGCAGGCCGAAGCGGGGGGCGAGGTCCTGCGCGCCCTTGACGGTGCTGCGGTGCATGATGCGCAGGCTCTGTTGCTCCACCGGCATATGCGCCTCGGGCGATGCGCGATGCGCCACGGCGAGGTTGTCGATGAAGACGCAATCGTTCTCGCCGTATTCGAACGCGGCGGCATAGCCGTTCTCGAAGCCCGCGTTCAGGATGGCGTTGTAGTCCTGGCACAGCGCGGTGAGCTCGTCGGCCGTCAGCAGGCGGAAGCCGTCCTGGTCGGGAAGTTTCTCGAGCACCGCGCCGGTCATGCCCAGGTGCAGCCAGATGGAGTTGCGCCCCGAGACCGGGTGCCGGTGCACCAGCGGATGCACGACGCCCGAGGCCGAGTTGACCGAGAACAGGCGTTGCCAGCGCTCCTGCTTGTCGGCGGGCAGGGCGTCGAAGGCCAGCCCCTGGTGCGCGAAATGGGTGCCGCCGCCGTTCTCGGCCGGACGGATGATGTGATAGCCCGCGTGCGAGAAGGTGGCGGGCAGGAAGCTGCCATCGTTGTGCCATTGCGGGCCGACATCGGGGATGCCGTGGCGTTCGTCGTTGGACAGCCGGAAGATATGCGGGTTGCCGCCGGGGGTCTGCGGGTGGACGCCGTGGGTGCTGTGCAGCTCGCGCCCGCCCCACAGGACGCTGGCGCGCAGGAAGTCGTCGGGCGACAGTTCCGATTCGTTGCGAAAGACGATGAAGCCGCGATGGGCCATCTCGTGCTCGAGCGCCTCGACCACCTCGGGCGGGATCGCCTCGGGGGCGGTCAGGTCGATGCCGGAAACTGCGGCGCCGATCGGGTCGAGGGCGTCGATCGTGCCGCCCGCGCGCGCGATGATGGCGGCGCGGTCCGGGTCGATGGGCGGGAGTCGGGTTGGATTGTCGGTCAATGCTCTCCTCCTTTGCCTATGGATTCACGTAGGAAGAGGTTGCCGTGGTCGAAAGGGTGGCCCGCCAATCAACCTTGTGGCTAATGGCGAGCGGGTCCGCGGAGACGGCCGGCGGAGGGTGCCGAGACCGCCACGCGGATGATCCCGATCCTTGAAGTCGGCCCCGCGGCGTGCAGCATGGAGACCGATCCTGTCGGCCCGCCGCGCCGCCCCCCACACCGCCCGAGGACAAGCCGCCCATGCCCGACACCTGGATCGACACGTTCCCCGGCCTGACCCGGCTTCCCGCCGATATAAGGGCCGAGCTCGAGGCCGGAAGCCAGATCGTCACGGCGCCCGCCGGTGCGCAGATCTTCGCGCCGGGGCAGACGGCCGACAACCTGCTGCTGCTGCTCGACGGGACGGTGAAGGTGCAGCAGAAATCCGACACGGGGCGGGACGTGTTCCTGTATCGCGTCCATGCGGGCGAAAGCTGCGTGCTGACCACGGCCTGCATGCTGGCCTTCGAGGATTACGCGGCCGAGGGGATCAGCGAGACCGATGTCCGCGCCGTCGCCATCCCGCGCAAGACCTTCGACAGCCTGGTGGGCAAATCGCCCGTGTTCCGCGAGTTCGTCTTCACCGCCTATTCGCGCCGCATCACGGACCTGTTCACCCTGATCGACGACATCGTGTTCCAGCGCATGGATGTGCGCCTTGCGGCGCGTCTGCTGGAGCTCGCGGATGACAGGGGCGTGGTCCACGCCACACACGCCGCGCTCGGCACGGAACTGGGAACGGCGCGCGAGGTCATCTCGCGCACGCTGTCGGAATTCCACCGCCGCGGCTGGGTCGAGCAATCGCGCGGCGAGGTCCATCTGACCGGCAAGGAAGGGCTGGCGCGGCTGGTGAAATCGGCGGGCGCGCACGTCTGACGCGCGATCGGGCCGGTTTTTTCCCGGAGTCTGTGACCAAGTCACCAAGGATCACGACCGACCCGTGCCATGTCTGTTCCATCGATTCTGGATGGAGAGAGACATGTCCACGAATATGGGAAAACTCGACCGCGGCGCACGCCTGATCGTTGCCGCCGTCCTTCTGATCCTCGCCCTCGCCACACCGATGCTGGGCCACGGGATCCTGTTCTGGGGCGCCATCGTCGTCGCGGGCATCTTCACGCTGACGGCGCTTGTCGGAAACTGCCCGCTTTACAGCGTCGTCGGGCTCAAGACCTGCCGGGACTGCTGATGATCGAGACCGTTTTCACCCCGTGGGCGTCGCTGGCCGGCGGCGTCCTGATCGGCCTGGCCGCGACGCTGCTGATGCTGACGCTCGGCCGTGTCATGGGCGCGACCGGCGTGCTGTCGGGTGTCATCTTCCCGGCCTCGGGCGCCGAGTTCGCGTGGCGCGCGGCCCTGCTCGCCGGCATGGTTTCCGGCCCGGCCGCCATCTGGCTGGTGATGGGCGAGATGCCGGCGGTCGAGGTCCCCGTCTCGACGGGGGCGCTGGTCATCGGTGGCATCATCGTCGGGATGGGCGTGACCTGGGGGTCGGGCTGCACCTCGGGGCACGGCGTATGCGGCATGGCCCGTCTCAGCCCGCGCTCGATCGTCGCAACCGTGACCTTCATGGCGTTCACCTTCGCGACGGTCTTCGTCCTGCGGCACGTGATCGGAGGCTGAGAATGAAACTTCTCGCAACATACCTGGTCGGACTGGTCTTCGGGGTCGGCATCTCGATCTCGGGCATGGCCAACCCGGCGAAGGTCCTGAATTTCTTCGATATCGCCGGGGCGTGGGATCCGTCGCTGATCTTCGTGATGGGCGGTGCGCTGGTGACGACCTTTCTGGGCTACAAGCTGGTCTTCGGCCGCGCGGCGCCGGTCTTCGACAGCGCCTTCAGCCTGCCCACCGCGCGCGCCATCGATGCGAAACTCGTCGGCGGCGCGGCCGTCTTCGGCATCGGCTGGGGCATCGCCGGATTCTGCCCGGGCGGTTCGCTGCCCGCGCTTGGCACCGGCCGGGTCGAGGTCTTCCTGTTCGTCGCCGCAGTGGTGGCGGGGCTCCTGATCGCGCGGGGCACGACGGCGCCATTCGTCCGGAGGGTCTCGGCATGAAGAAGGCGACAGGCGGCGAGGCCGCGGTCCACGACATGATGATGCAAAGGGGCAGGGGCCAAGAACGGCCCGCCCGCCTAAGAAGGAGCAGATGAAATGACCACCTATCCCGTGAACATGGACATCAAGCCGGACGTCCAGGCCTTCTTCGACGAGGCCACGAACACGATCAGCTATATCGTGAAGGATCCGTCCTCGAACGCGTGCGCCATCGTCGACAGCGTCATGGACATCGACTACGCCGCCGGGCGCATCACCTACGATCACGCCGACGAACTGATCCGCCAGGTCGAGCGCCAGGGGCTGAGCCTGGAGTGGATCATCGAGACCCATGTCCACGCCGACCACCTGAGCGCCGCGCCCTATATCCAGGCCAGGCTGGGCGGCAAGATCGGCATCGGATCGAAGATCATGGTGGTGCAGGACACCTTCGGCAAGGTGTTCAACGAGGGCACCGAGTTCCAGCGCGACGGATCGCAGTTCGATGCGCTGTTCGAGGATGGCGACACCTACCAAGTGGGCAACATGACCGCTTTCGCCATGTACACGCCCGGCCATACGCCGGCCTGCATGGTGCATGTCATGGGAGATGCGGCTTTCGTGGGCGACACGCTGTTCATGCCCGACGGCGGATCGGCCCGGGCCGATTTCCCGGGCGGGGACGCGGGCGAGCTCTACGACAGCATCCAGAAGGTCCTGGCGCTGCCCGACGCCATGCGGCTGTTCATGTGCCACGATTACGGCCCCAATGGCCGCGACATCCAGTGGGAGACCACGGTGGGCGACGAAAAGGCCCACAACATCCACGTGGGTGGCGGCAAGACGAAGGAAGAATTCGTCAAGTTCCGGACCGAGCGTGACGCGACGCTGGCCATGCCCAGGCTGATCATCCCGTCGCTGCAGGTGAACATGCGCGCCGGCGAAGTGCCGCGCGACAAGGACGGCAACCCGATGCTGAAGGTGCCGATCAACGGCCTGTAAGCGACCGCCAGCCGCTCATCCGTCCCGGCGGGTGAGCGGCCTTTCACCCCCGCCACGGGCAGGCACGGAGGAGCCCCAGATGGACATGAATAAGATCACCGACACGTTCTCGGTCAGCCCGCAGATCGCGACCGGCGACATGCCGGCCCTCAAGGCGGCGGGCATCCGCGCGATCATCTGCAACCGCCCTGACGGCGAGGGCGCGGATCAGCCGTCGTTCGAAGAAATCGCGGCGGCCGCCAGGGAGGCGGGGATCGAGGCCCGTTATGTCCCGGTCCCGTCGGGCATGGTCACCGACGCGGACGTGGCCGCGTTCGGCACCGCCATGGCCGAGCTGCAGCGCCCCGTGCTGGCCTATTGCCGCAGCGGCACGCGGTCGGCCACGCTCTGGTCCTTCCGCGAAGCCGGAAAGCGGCCCATGCCCGAGATCCTGTCGGCGACCAAGGCCGCAGGCTACGACATGAACGGCGTCGCCCGCCGGATCGCCAATGGCGGCAGGACGCCCACCGACACCGGCGACGCGCATTTCGACGTGGTCATCGTCGGGGCAGGGGCCGGGGGCATCTCGGTCGCCGCCAGCCTGAAGGCCCGGAAGCCGGGGCTGGAGATCGCGGTGATCGACCCCGCCGATGTGCATTACTACCAGCCCGGCTGGACCATGGTGGGTGGCGGCATCTTCGACGCGCAAAGCACGGCGAAGACCATGGGCAGCCTGATCCCGAAGGGCGTGCACTGGATCAAGGCCGCCGTCGCCGCCTTCGAGCCCGGAAACGATGCCGTCATCCTCGACGGATGCCGCGTGGTGAAATACGACCGGCTGGTCGTCTGCCCGGGGCTCAAGCTTGACTGGGAAAAGGTCGAAGGGCTGGAAGACACGCTGGGCCGGAACGGGGTGACCTCGAACTACCGATACGACCTCGCGCCCTACACGTGGGAGCTGGTCAAGAGCATGAGACAGGGCCGGGCGATCTTCACCCAGCCGCCCATGCCGATCAAATGCGCGGGCGCACCGCAGAAGGCCATGTACCTGTCGGGAGACGCCTGGTTCCGGCGGGGCGTGCTGAAGGATATCGACATCCAGTTCATGAACGCGGGCGGCGTCCTGTTCGGGGTCAAGGATTACGTGCCCGCGCTCATGCGCTACGTCGAGAAATACGACGCGACCCTGAATTTCTTCCACGACCTCGTGGCTGTCGACGGACCGGCCAAGCGGGCGACCTTCCGCGTGGCAAAGCCCGAAACCGCGCCGGCCGAGGTCACGGTCGATTTCGACATGATCCACGTGTGCCCGCCGCAGGTGGCGCCCGATTTCATCCGCGTCTCACCCCTGGCCGATGCGGCCGGGTGGGTCGATGTCGACCAGGCGACGCTCCGGCACAAGGCGTTCGACAACATCTGGTCGCTGGGCGACGCGATGAACGCGCCCAATGCCAAGACCGCCGCGGCCGCACGCAAGCAGGCCCCGACCGTGGCCGCGAATATCGTGGCGGACATCGCGGGCCGTTCGGCGGTGGCGCAATATGACGGCTACGGTTCGTGCCCGCTGACCGTCGAGCGGGGCAAGATCGTGCTGGCCGAGTTCGGGTATGGCGGTGCGCTGAAGCCATCCTTCCCCAAGGCGCTTCTGGATGGAACGAAGCCGTCGCGCGCGGCCTGGTTCCTGAAGGAGCGCCTGCTTCCGCCGATCTATTGGCAGGCGATGCTGAAGGGCAAGGAATGGATGGCCAGGCCCGAGCCACTGAACGTCGCGGCCGAGTGACCGGCCCCTTCATTCGGGCCGGACTCTCCCTTTGCGGCCCGACCGTGGCGGTCGGGGGCCCTGCGCGCCCCTGACCGCCCTTTACAGACTGTGAGTGCACGATGCCGAGTTTCCGACAGTACCTTCCAATTCTCGACTGGGGCCGGAGCTATGACCGGCGCGCCCTGTCGAACGACCTGATCGCCGCGGTGATCGTGACGATCATGCTGATCCCGCAATCGCTGGCCTACGCGCTGCTTGCGGGGCTGCCGCCGCAGGCCGGGATCTACACCTCGATCGCGCCGATCGTGCTCTACGCCATTTTCGGCACGAGCCGCGCCCTGGCGGTGGGGCCGGTCGCGGTGGTGTCGTTGCTGACCGCGTCCGCCGTGGGGCAGGTGGCCGAGCAGGGGACCGCGGGCTATGCCGTCGCCGCGCTGACGCTGGCCTTCCTGTCGGGCGGGTTCCTGGTGCTGATGGGTCTGTTCCGGCTGGGGTTTCTTGCCAATTTCCTCAGCCATCCCGTCATCTCGGGGTTCATCACCGCGTCGGGCCTTCTGATCGCCACCAGCCAGCTCAAGCACATTCTGGGGGTCACCGCGCACGGGCACACGCTGCCCGAAATGCTGGGCTCGATGCTCTCGAACCTGTCCGAGGTGAACTGGATCACCGTCCTGATCGGCGTAGCGGCCACCGCGTTCCTGTTCTGGACGCGCAAGAACCTCAAGCCCACCCTGCGCGGGCTGGGCGTGCCGTCCTTGCCGGCCGATATCCTGACCAAGGCCGGCCCGGTCGCGGCCGTCGTGGCGACCACCGTCGCGGTCTGGGCCCTGGGGCTGGCCGACCGCGGCGTGCGCATCGTGGGCGAGGTGCCGCAAAGCCTGCCACCGTTGACCTTGCCGGGATTCGATCCCGACCTTCTGGGCGCGCTGCTGGTCCCGGCGATCCTGATCTCGGTCATCGGCTTCGTCGAATCCGTCTCGGTCGCCCAGACACTGGCGGCCAAGAAGCGCCAGCGCATCGATCCCGACCAGGAACTGATCGGCCTGGGCGCCGCGAACCTGGGCGCGGCGTTCACCGGTGGCTTTCCCGTGACCGGTGGCTTCTCACGCTCGGTCGTGAATTTCGACGCGGGCGCCGAGACGCCGGCGGCGGGGGCCTTCACCGCCATCGGCCTTGCCTTCGCCGCGCTGTTCCTGACGCCGCTGGTGTATTTCCTGCCCAACGCCACGCTGGCCGCGACCATCATCGTCGCGGTGCTGAGCCTCGTGGACCCGTCGATCCTGAAGAAGACCTGGGGCTATAGCCGCGCCGATTTCAGCGCGGTGGCCGTCACGATCCTGCTGACCCTGGGCCTGGGCGTCGAGATCGGCGTGGCGGCCGGCGTGGCGATCTCGGTGCTGCTGCATCTCTACAAGACATCGCGCCCCCACGTGGCCGAGGTCGGGCGCGTGCCCGGCACCGAGCATTTCCGCAACATCCACCGCCACACCGTCGAGACCGATCCATCGCTGGTCACGCTGCGGGTCGACGAGAGCCTGTATTTCGTCAATGCGCGCTTCCTCGAGGACCTGGTGCAAAGGCGGGTGACGACGGGCACCACGATCCGCAACGTGGTGCTGCAGTTCTCGGCGGTGAACGAGGTGGACTATTCGGCGCTGGAAAGCCTCGAGGCGATCAACCAGCGCCTGAAGGACATGGAGGTGGGCCTGCACCTGTCCGAGGTGAAGGGCCCGGTCATGGACCGCCTGCGTCGCTCGCACTTCCTCGACCAGCTGAACGGCCAGGTCTTCCTGTCCCAACACGACGCGTGGCGGGCGCTGGCCGTCGGTAAACGGTCGGCCGCCTGACTTCCGTCTCGTGCGAGTGGGGGCGCCATACCCCGCCAGCCGGATCTCCTCCGCTGGATTTTCGACGCGAGAGCGCCTATGTGCGGTGACCTCGAAGGGTCGCTTCCGGAACGAAGCCCTCGCCCATTCGCACGCGCCGCAATCGATCGAGTTCGAAAATGCACCTGGACGACCACGCCAAGCTGTCCGTCGCCCCGATGATGGATTGGACCGACCGCCATTGCCGGACGTTTCACCGGCAGCTGTCGCGTCGCGCGTTGCTTTATACCGAGATGGTGACGGCGCCCGCCTTGGTGCGGGGCGGGGCGACGCACCTGCTGGATTTCGGCGCGCAGGAGCATCCCGTGGCCCTGCAACTGGGCGGCTCGGAGCCGGACGAGCTGGCACGGGCGGCGCGGATGGGCGCGGACCATGGCTATGACGAGATCAACCTGAATGTCGGCTGCCCCTCGGACCGGGTGCAGTCGGGCCGGTTCGGTGCCGTGCTCATGCGCGAGCCGGAGCTGGTGGCCGAGTGCTGCGCCGCGATGATCGCGGCTCAACCTTTGCCGGTCACGGTGAAATGCCGGATCGGCGTCGACGACCAGCGGCCCGCCGAAGTGCTTCCGGACTTCCTGTCGAAGATCCGCGCGGCGGGCGTGCGCCGGGTCACCATCCACGCGCGCATGGCGTGGTTGCAGGGGCTCAGCCCGAAGGAAAACCGCGACGTGCCGCCGCTGGATTACGACCTTGTCCACCGGATGAAGGCCGCGTTTCCGGACCTGCACGTGTCGATCAACGGCGGCATCACCGATCTCGACCAGGTCGAGACGCATCTGGCGCGCGGGCTTAACGGCGTGATGGTCGGACGTGCCGCCTACCACGACCCCGCGACGGTGTTGCTGGAGGCCGACCAGCGCATCTTCGGCGGAACGGCCCCGGCGCCCACGCGCGAGGAGGTCGTGCACGCGATGCTGCCCTATATCGACCGCCACATCGCGACGGGCGGCAAGCTGGGGCAGGTCACGCGGCACATGCTGGGGTTGTTCACCGGCCAGCCCGGCGCGCGGCGGTGGCGGCGTGTCCTGTCCGAAGGGGCGAGCCGCCCGGGTGCGGATCGGCACCTGGTGCTCGAGGCCCTGGGCGAGGTGACGCGCGCCGCGGCGTGATCCGGCGGCGCGCATCGGCGCCTAGTCCTCCAGCGCGGCGACGCCCGGCAGGGTCTTGCCTTCCATCCATTCCAGGAACGCGCCGCCCGCGGACGAGATGTAGGTGAAATCGCCCGCAGCGCCGGCCTTGTTCAGGGCCGCCACCGTGTCGCCGCCGCCCGCGACCGACACGAGGTTGCCGGCCTTCGTCTGGTCGGCGGCCATGCGCGCGGCCTGGTTGGTGGCCACGTCGAAGGGCGCGATCTCGAACGCGCCGAGGGGGCCGTTCCAGATCAGCGTGCGGCAGTTCGCCATGGCCTTGCCGATGCGTTCGACCGAGTCGGGGCCGGTATCGAGGATCATGGCGTCGGCGGGGCACTTGTCGGCCGGGACGACCTCGCTGTCGGCGCCGGCCTTGAACTCGCGCGCGACGACCACGTCCTGCGGCAGGATGATCTCGCAGCCCGCCTCGTCGGCGCGGTCGAGGATATCGCGCGCCGTGCCGGTCATGTCGTGCTCGGCCAGGGACTTGCCCACGTCGATGCCCTGCGCGGCCAGGAAGGTGTTGGCCATGCCGCCGCCGATCACCAGGTGGTTCACCTTGCGCACCAGGTTGCCCAGGAGGTCGAGCTTGGTGCTGACCTTGGCGCCGCCGACCACGGCCATCAGCGGACGCTCGGGGTCGCCCAGGGCCTTTTCCAGCGCGCCCAGTTCCTCGGCCATGAGCCGCCCGGCACAGGCCGGCAGCTTGCGCGCGAGCGCTTCGGTCGAGGCGTGGGCGCGGTGGGCGGCCGAGAACGCGTCGTTCACGTAGACATCGCCCAGCGATGCCAGGCGCCCGGCGAAGGCATCGTCGTTCTTTTCTTCGCCTGGATTGAAGCGCAGGTTTTCCAGCAGCGCGACATCGCCCTGGCCCAGCTGGCCCACCCGGTCGCCGTAGTCACCGTCGATGAAGGTCACGTCGCGGCCCAGTACTTCCTGCAACGCCGGCACCACCTGGTTCAGCGACATCTCGGGCACCACCTTGCCCTTGGGCCGGTCGAAATGGGCCAGCAGGATCGGGATGCCGCCCGCGTTCACGATATCGTTCACCGTGGGCACGATGCGGTCGATCCGGGTGGTGTCGGTCACGCGCCCGTCATCGACCGGCACGTTGATATCCACGCGCACCAGCACGCGCTTTCCGTCCAGATCCATGTCGTCGAGCGTCTTCCAACCCATCGGGGCCTCCTGCATCAAGAACCGGTCTAGTCATCGCGTGATCGGGACCGGCGCGCAACCGCCCCCGCGATGGCTTTCCGCTTCCCAACACCGCGCGTCACGACTAGGGTCCGCGCGACCCGAAGACCAAGCAAGGATCCCCCGATGGCCGAGATCAAGGACCCCGAGAACACCATCATCATCGAGCTGAAGGACGGCCCCGTGACCATCGCGCTGCTGCCCGACGTGGCGCCGCAGCACGTGGACCGGATTAAGACGCTGGCCCGCGAAGGCGCCTATGACAACGTGGTGTTCCACCGCGTGATCGACGGCTTCATGGCGCAGACCGGCGACGTGTCGAACGGCAATGCCGAGAAGGATTTCAACATCCGCCTGGCCGGCACCGGCGGATCCGAGCATCCCGACCTGCCGGCCGAGTTCTCGAAACTGCCGCACGATCGCGGCACGTTGGGCGCGGCGCGCTCGTCGAACCCCAACTCGGCCAACTCGCAGTTCTTCATCAACTTTTCCGACAACCATTTCCTGAACGGCCAATACACCGTCTATGGCCGCGTCATCGAGGGGATGGAGCATGTCGACAAGATCACCCGCGGCGAGCCGCCGATGAACCCCGACCGCATGCTGAGCGTGAAGGTGGCCGCCGATGCGTAAGGGCCTGATCCTTCTTGCCTGTCTCGCGGCCGGCCCGGCCGCGGCGTCGGGGATCGAGATCTCGCTGTCGGGCGGGGTCGAGGGCACCGTGCGGATCGACCTGCTCGAGGACGTGGCGCCCAACCACGCCGAGCGGATCACGGCGCTGGCCAATCGCGATGCCTATGACGGCGTGGTGTTCCACCGCGTGATCGACGGCTTCATGGCGCAGACCGGCGACGTGCAGTTCGGCCGCGCCGACGGCGACATGTCCCGCGCGGGTTATGGCGGGTCGGACCTGCCGGACCTGGCGCAGGAATTCTCGGACATCGCTTTCGAGCCGGGTGTCGTCGGCATGGCGCGCTCGGGCAACTCGGTGGACAGCGCCAATTCGCAGTTCTTCATCATGACCGAACCGGCCCCGCACCTGAACGGCGACTATACCGTCGTGGGCCGCGTGACCGAGGGCATGGACCTGATCGACCAGATCCCGGCGACGGGGCAGGGCGAAATGGTGGTGATGGACGAGGTCACGACCACCGACTGACGGTCAAGAAGCCTAGAATGGCGACGCGGGGCGGCATCCCAGCCGTCCCGCGTTTGCATTTGTACCTCCGGGCAAGCCTCGGCTCAGGTGCCGCAGAATGTCGCCGTGACCACCTCGCCCTCCAGTGGCGGCGCGGCGAAGGCGGGATGATCGTCGAAGGGCGAGGCGAGGGCCGCGTTGATCGCGTGGAATGGCGCGTAGTCGCCTGTCACCGCCGCGGCGATGACCTGTTCGATCCTGTGATTACGCGGAATGATGGCGGGGTTGGCCCGCCGCATCCGGTCGCGGGCGGTGGTGGCATCGGTGCCCTCGCGCGCCAGCCGCGCCTCCCAGGCCTGCGCCCATTGGTCGAACGCGGCCGGATCGCCGAAGCGCTCGCGCGCGCTGCCGTCCACGAGACCCCGGAAGGTCAGCGTGAAATCGGCCCGTGCGGCCGCCATGCGGTCCAGCAGCCCCTCGATCAGGTCCGGGTCGTCTTCCTCGGCCGTGGCCAGCCCCAGCTTGGCGCGGAACACGTCGAGCCACGCGTCCTGGAACCGCGCGCCGAAGCCGTGGATCATCTCGGTCGCGCGGGGGATCGCCGTCTCCTCGTCGCCCAGGACGGGCAGCAGGGCCGATGCGAATTGCGCCAGGTTCCAGGCCGCGACGTCCGGCTGGCGGGCATAGGCGTAACGCCCGCCGCGATCGATCGACGAAAACACGCGCATGGCATCGTAGTCGTCCATGAAGGCGCAGGGGCCGTAATCGATGGTCTCGCCCGAGACGGCCATGTTGTCGGTGTTCATGACCCCGTGGATGAAGCCCACGCCCATCCACCGCGCGACCAGGTCGGCCTGCGCGCCGATCACGGCGTCGAGCAGGCCCCAGGCGTCGCCGGCCCCGGGATAATGGCGGTCGATCACGTGTTGCGTCAGCAGCTCCAGCGCCTCGGTATCGCGGCGGGCGGCAAAATACTGGAACGTGCCCACGCGGATATGCGACCGGGCCACGCGGGTCAGCACGGCGCCGGGCAGGGGCGCCTCGCGCAGGACATCCTCGCCCGTTGTCACCGCGGCCAGCGCCCGGGTCGTGGGGATGCCGAGTGCGGCCATCGCCTCGCTCACCACGTATTCGCGCAGCACGGGGCCCAGCCAGGCGCGTCCGTCGCCACCGCGGCTGAAGGGCGTGCGGCCCGCGCCCTTCAACTGGATGTCGTAGCGGCCCGTGTCGGTCAGCACTTCGCCCAGCAGGATCGCGCGCCCGTCGCCCAGCTGCGGCACCCAGCCGCCGAACTGGTGCCCGGCATAGGCCTGCGCCAGCGGGGCGGCGCCCTCGGGCACGGTGTTGCCGGCCAGCATGGCCACGCCCTCGGGCGTGCGCAGCGCCTCGGCATCCAGGCCCAGCTTCGCGGCCAGCGCGTCGTTCACGGCGACCAGGTCGGGCCGCGCGACCGGAACGGGCGGCTGCCGGCTGTGAAACCGGTCGGGCAGGGCGTCGTATGTGTTGTCGAATGGCAGGTGCATCATGATCTCCTTGCCATGGACCTAAGCAGTTGCGGACGTATCGAAAAGACTTGCCGCGCGGGCGATTGCCCTACGTCTTTTCACCAACGCGGATCAACGACGAACGGAGGACGCCATGAAAGCCGAGAACAGAGGCGGCATGCGGATCAAGGACCGGGCCGAGTACGACTCCAAACCCAAGCCGTTGACGATGACCAAGGACCAGATGGTCAGCGATGCCGTGGCCGCCATGTGCCAGAAGAATTACGGCTCGGTCATGATCGTGGACGCCGAGGACAAGGTGATCGGCGTCGTGACCGAGCGCGACGTCATGCGCAAGATCGTGAACCAGGGCCGTGACGCCAAGGCGACCCAGCTGCACGAGATCATGACCAAGGAACCCCGGCTCGCCCGTGAGGATGACGACGTGGTCGACTGGCTGCGCATCATGTCGAACGAGCGGTTCCGCCGTCTTCCCGTCGTCGATGCCGACGGACGGATCAAGGCGGTGTTCACGCAGGGCGATTTCGTCAGCTACACGTGGCCCGACCTGCTGAACCAGGCGCGGCAGATGACGCGCGCCTCGGTCACGCGGAACTTCCCGACGGTTCTGATCGGCGGCGGCATCATGCTTTACACGCTTATCATGATCATCGTGATATCGCTTGTTCTGTAATTAAATCAGCGTCTTGCATCGCGCTTTGAAGGCGATGCGCGAAGTGGGTCAAAGGGCCAGGTCCAGCCGTTGCTCGGACCGGCCCTTGAACAGCAGCCGCCGAAACAGCGCATCGGGCGCCGCGTCGTCCAGGCGGGCGGTGAGCCGCGCGATGCCAAGGTTGCGCAGGTTGCGGGCCAGGCTGTTGACCGCCTCGCTCGCCATGGCGCGGTTGCGGACCGGCGGGCGTATGTAGATCTCGTCGATATCGGCCACCATGCCGCCCTGGGCCACGGAGTATCCGAAGCGCAACAGCACGTATCCCACGGGGCTGGAGGGCGGTCCGATCAGGTAGGCGGCCCCCGGCACGTCGCCCGCAAGCAGCGGTTCGAGCGCCGCGCTGCGCGCGTCCTCGTCCATGGCGTAGCCCGTCTCGTCGTGGCAGGCGGCCATCAGGCGGTCCAGCTTGGCGGCATCCTCGGGCGCGGCCAGGCGCAATTTGGCAGTCATCGGGATGGGGCCTTTCGCGGCGGCCTAGTATCGGGCCAATCGCTCGGTCAGTAGCCCGAAGAATCCCTCGGCGTCCAGATCCTCGATGAAAAGCGCGTTGGGCGCGCGCTCGGTGACACGCCACCAGTCCGCGACGGTCATGCCGCGGGTGAGATCGGACCGCGTTTCGATCTCGACATTGATCTCGCGCCCGGTGAAAAGGTCGGGGTTCAGAAGCCAGGCGATGACCGTGGGGTCGTGCAGCGGCGCGCCGTGGCTGCCGTATTTCTCGCGGTCGAAACGCTCGAAGAAATCCGTCATCTCGGCCACGGCGATGCCCACCGGCGTGCCGAGCGCGCGGAAGGCGTCGTTCCGCTCTTTCGTGACCAGCGCCTTGTGGGTCACGTCCAGCGGAAGGATGGTCAGCGGAACACCGGATTTCATAACGATATCAGCCGCTTCGGGGTCGACATAGATGTTGAACTCGGCGGCGGGGGTGATGTTGCCGACTTCGAAATAGGCGCCGCCCATCAGCACGATGCGGGCGATCCGGTCGGCGATGTCGGGCGCCTTCTTCAGCGCCATGGCGATGTTGGTCAGCGGCCCCAGCGGGCAGATCGTGACGCTGCCCGGTCCCTCGGCCCGTAGGGTGTCGATGATGAAATCCACCGCGTGGGCATCCTGCAGCGGCATCTGCGGATCGGGCAACACCGGCCCGTCCAGCCCCGTGCGGCCATGGACGTGCTCGGCCGTGACCAGCGGGCGCATCAGCGGAGCGGCGCAGCCCGCGAAGACGGGAACTTCGGTCCGGCCGGCCAATTCGCAGACGATGCGGGCGTTCTTCGCCGTGAGCTCCAGCGGGACGTTGCCGGCCACGGCGGTGATGCCCAGCACCTCGATCTCGGGGCTGGCCAGCGCCAGCAGGATGGCCACGGCATCGTCCTGGCCTGGGTCGGTATCGATGATGATCTTCATGCAAGCCCCTTCCAGGACATGGTTTTCTGGCCGAAAGCCTCAGGAGATCGCGTCGAGGATACGCGCCCAGGACCGCATTCCGCGATGGAAGCTTTCCAGGTCGTATTTCTCGTTCGGCGAATGGATCTGGTCGTCGCCCTTGCCGAACCCGATCAGCATCGAGTCGATGCCGAGGATCTGCTGCAAGTGGCCCGCCACGGGGATCGAGCCGCCCGCGCCCACATAGGCCGCGTCCTTGGGCCATTCGCCCGACAACGCCTGGCGCGCCGCCTCGAAGGCCGGGTCGCTGATATCCATGCGGCTGGCCGGGGCCGCGCCGTGGCCGTGGAACTCGACCGTGCAGTCGGAGGGCATCGCGTCGCGCACCATCTGGCGAAAGCTCTCGCGGATCTTCAACGGATCCTGCGCGGCCACCAGGCGGAAGCTGATCTTGGCGCTGGCCTGGCTGGGCAGAACGGTCTTGAAGCCCGCCCCGGCGTATCCGCCCTTGATGCCGTTGATCTCGCAGGTGGGGCGCGCCCAGATCTGCTCCAGCGCGCTGCGATCGGCCTCGCCCGCGGGGGAACTCAGCCCCACCTCGCCCAGGAAGCTGCCCGCGTCGAAACCCAGCGCATCCCATTGCTGCGACACCTGCTGCGAGATCTCTTCCACGTCGTCGTAGAAGCCCGGCACGGTGACGCGGCCCTGTAGGTCGTGCAGCCCGGCCAGCACCTTGGCCAGCACGCGGATCGGGTTCATGGCGGGCCCGCCGTAGGAGCCCGAGTGCAGGTCGCGCGACGGGCCCGTGACGGTGATCTCCTCGCCCAGCAACCCGCGCAGCATGGTGGTGATGGCGGGCGTGTCGCGTCCATAAAGCGCCGTGTCGCAGATCAGCCCCAGGTCCGCGGCCAGCAGATCGCGGTTCTGCTCCAGGAACGGCACGAGCGAGGGCGAGCCCGATTCCTCCTCGCCCTCGAACAGGAAGGTCAGGCGCGCGGGCAGGGTGCCGTGCACCGCCTTCCACGCGCGGCAGGCCTCGACGAAGGTCATCAGCTGGCCCTTGTCGTCCGAGGCACCGCGGCCGCGGATGACCTTGCCCTTCGGCGTGTCCTCGATCGCCGGGTCGAAAGGGTCGCGATCCCACAGCTCGAGCGGATCGACCGGTTGCACGTCGTAGTGACCGTAAAACAGCAGGCTGCGCCCGCCGTCGCCGCCATGGCCCACCACCATCGGGTGGCCCGGCGTCTTGTGGGCGGTCGCGTCGACGCCGATCTGCCCCAGCTCGGCCACCAGCCAATCCGCCGCCTCGGACACCTGACCCTTGTAGGCGGGATCGGTCGAGATGGACGGAATTCTCAGGAAAGTCAGCAACCTGTCGGTCGCGGCGCCGAGATCGGCATCGATACGGGACAATACGGCGTCGAGGCTCATCGCGGGCTCCGGTCGGCAAAATACGAGCGGCGAACGTAACAGCCCGGTCGTCACAGTCCAGTGCGACGATTGATCCGGGAAATCGGGTCTGTGCCCCGGCGGCGAATTGGCCTATCTAAGCGACAGGAGAAATGTGAAAGACTGCTTGTGTCCTACGAAACAGATATCGACGCCGCGATCCAGAAACTGCACGACGAAGGACGCTATCGCACGTTCATCGACATCGCGCGCGAGCGGGGCAATTTCCCCCACGCCACCTGGACCCGGCCCGATGGCACAGAACGCCCCGTAACCGTTTGGTGCGGCAACGATTATCTTGGCATGGGGCAGCATCCGGTGGTGCTGGAGGCGATGCACGCGGCGCTGGACGCCGTGGGCGCCGGATCGGGCGGCACGCGCAACATCTCGGGCACGACGGTGTATCACAAGGCGCTCGAGTCCGAACTGGCCGATCTCCACGGCAAGGAAGCGGCGCTGCTTTTCACCTCGGCCTACATCGCCAATGATGCGACCCTTTCGACGCTGCCCAAGATCCTTCCCGGACTGATCATCTATTCCGACGCGTTGAACCATGCCTCGATGATCGAAGGCGTGCGCCGCAATGGCGGGGCCAAGCGGGTGTTCCGCCACAACGACGTGGCGCACCTGCGCGAGTTGCTGGAGGCCGACGATCCGAGCGTGCCCAAGCTCATCGCCTTCGAGTCGGTCTATTCTATGGACGGCGATTTCGGACCCATCGCCGAGATCTGCGACCTGGCCGATGAATTCAACGCGCTGACCTATATCGACGAGGTTCACGCCGTGGGCATGTACGGCCCGCACGGCGGCGGCGTGACCGAGCGGGACGGCCTGGCGGGGCGCATCGACATCATCAACGGCACCCTGGCGAAAGCCTATGGCGTCATGGGTGGCTATATCGCTGCTTCCGAGAAGATGTGCGACGCGGTGCGGTCCTATGCGCCCGGGTTCATCTTCACCACCTCGCTGACGCCCTCCACGGCGGCCGGCGCGGCGGCCTCGGTGCGTCACCTGAAGCACGACCAGGCGCTTCGGGATGCGCACCAGACCCAGGCGCGCATTCTCAAGACGCGGCTCAAGGGGCTTGGCCTGCCGCTGATCGACCACGGCAGCCACATCGTGCCGGTCCACGTGGGCAACCCGGTGCACTGCAAGATGATGTCGGACATGCTGCTGGAGGATCACGGGATCTACGTCCAGCCGATCAATTTCCCGACCGTGCCGCGCGGGACCGAGCGGCTGCGCTTCACCCCGTCGCCGGTCCACGGGCCGCGGGAAATGGATGCTTTGGTTAACGCGATGGATACGCTTTGGGCGCAATGTGCGCTAAATCGCGCCGATTTATCGGCTTGACGCCACAAAGAGTTATCCAGAACGTTCCATTCTGTGTTATTTCGTTGTCAAAAGGCACAATAGGGTCGAATCGCGGTCGGGATGCCGTTGATCCGGTCAGATGAAGTGCATGGAGCGACGAGGGGACGGGCATGATAGGGCGCAATCGCCAACCCGATACTGAACCCGCCGAGATCAAGGGGTTCGACGATTTCGACATGCGCCTTGGCGACGTGATGCGCGGTGAACGCGCGACGCTCGGCAAATCCCTTCTCGACGTCCAACGCGAACTGAAGATCAAGGCGACCTATATCGCCGCGATCGAGAACGCAGACCCTTCGGCCTTCGAGACGCCCGGCTTCATCGCCGGCTACGTCCGTTCCTACGCCCGTTACCTGGAACTCGACCCCGACTGGGCCTTCAAGGCGTTCTGCGTCGAATCCGGTTTCGAGACGGCCCACGGCATGAGCGAGGCGGCATCGTCCAAGCGCCGCGAACCGCGGGTCACGAACTCGACCCGCGATCCGTTCCTCGATTCGCCGCTGGGCTTCGTGCCCAAGGGCGACGGCCTGCTGTCGCGGATCGAGCCGGGGGCCATCGGCTCCATCGCCGTGCTTTTCGGCCTGATCGGATTGATCGGCTACGGTGGCTATGCCGTTCTGAACGAGGTGCAGCGCGTGCAGGTGGTTCCCGTGGACCAGGCGCCCGAGGTCGTGGCGGATATCGACCCGCTGGACAGCGCCCGTCCCGCCGCACCGGCCGAGGACGACCCGACCGAGCTGGCCACGGCGGCACCTGACAATTTCGACCGCATCTACCGCCCGCAGGCTCTGGATGTGCCCGTCATGGTTGCCCGCGACGGACCGATCGCCAATCTCGACCCGCGCGAGTTCGGCGCGCTGTCGGACCGTGCGCGCACGGCGCCGACCACGGTCGCCGGCGCATCGCCGCAGGCCCCGGCGGAGCCCGGAAGCGACAGCACGCAAGTGCGCGGCCCCGACATGGCCGCCGCCCAGGTCGCCGAAGCGGGGACCGGAGACGAGAGCGGTTCGGCCGGGGTGCAGGTGCTGGCCGACGGGACGCCCGAGGTGGTCCTGGTCGCCGTGCGACCCAGCTGGGTGCGGGTGCGCTCGGCCGAGGGCACGACGCTCTACGAACAGATCATGCAGGAAGGTGACACGTTCACGCTGCCCGCGACCGAGGAGCCGGCGACCCTGCGCACGGGCGAGTCGGGGGCGATCTACTTCTCGGTCAACGGCACGGCCTACGGCCCCGCAGGGTCCAGCGGCCAGATCACGTCGAACCTGGCGCTGAGCGCACAGAACCTGACCGAGACCTACCAGACCGCCGACATCGCCGCGGACCAGGCGCTGGCCCGCGTCGTGGCCGAGATGTCGGCCCAGCCCGAGCTGCCCGGCGCGACCGAGAGCGACGGCACCGAGTGACCCTGCGCCGCGCGCGGCGGTCAACGCGCTGGTAGCGGTTGGCATCGGCCTCGGGGGCCACTAGGTCTGGGGCAACGCATCCTGCCGGAGCCAATCGATGTCGCTGAACGCCGTTCGTCCCTGGAAGAACATCTATCGCCGCAAGTCGCGCCAGATCATGGTGGGCAACGTTCCCGTGGGGGGCGACGCGCCGATCTCGGTCCAGACGATGACCAATACCGACTCGGGCGATGCGCGTGCGACGTTGAACCAGGTGCTGGCTTGTGCCGACGCGGGCGCCGACATCGTCCGCGTGTCCTGCCCCGATACCGACGCCACCGCCGCGCTTAAAACGGTCTGCCGCGAAAGCCCCGTGCCGATCGTCGCCGACATCCACTTCCACTACAAACGCGCGATCGAGGCGGCCGAGGCCGGCGCCGGCTGCCTGCGGATCAACCCGGGCAATATCGGTGACGAGAAGCGGGTGAAGGAAGTGATCCGCGCCGCGAAGGACCATGGCTGTTCCATCCGCATCGGCGTGAACGCCGGCAGTCTCGAGCGCGATCTGCTGGAAAAATACGGTGAGCCGTGCCCCGACGCGATGGTGGAGTCGGGGCTCGATCACATCAAGATCCTGCAGGACAACGATTTCCACGAGTTCAAGATCAGCGTGAAGGCCAGCGACGTGTTCCTGTCGGCCGCCGCCTACCAAGGCATCGCCGAAGCCACGGATGCGCCGATTCACCTGGGCATCACCGAGGCGGGTAGCCTGAACGCGGGCACGGTGAAATCGGCCATCGGGCTGGGCAACCTGCTTTGGATGGGCATCGGCGACACGCTGCGCGTGTCGCTCAGCGCCGATCCGGTGGAAGAGGTGCGCGTGGGCTACGAGATCCTGAAGGCGCTGGGGCTGCGGCACCGGGGCGTGAACATCATCTCGTGCCCCAGTTGCGCGCGGCAGGGCTTCGACGTCATCAAGACGGTCGAGATCCTGGAAGAGCGGCTGGCGCACATCAAGACGCCCATGTCGCTCAGCATCATCGGTTGCGTGGTCAACGGACCGGGCGAGGCACTGATGACTGACGTGGGGTTCACCGGCGGCGGGGCGGGGTCCGGCATGGTCTACCTGGCCGGCAAGCAGAGCCACAAGATGTCGAACGACCAGATGATCGATCATATCGTGGAGCAGGTCGAGGAACGCGCCCAGCAGATCGAGTCCGAGGCGACGTCCGAAGCGGCGGAGTAACCGCGCCCCTCAACGCAATGATTTTCCAGGAGAATCCGGGCGAATTTCGGGTCGAAATTCGCGGCCGCGTCAGCTTTCGCGCTCGGCTGCGAGCTCGTCGATATCCTTGAACTTGATCGACTCGCCGCACCCGCAGGCGTCGGCCACGTTGGGATTGCGGAACTTGAAGCCCGATTCCAGCAGGCTGATCTCGTAATCTATCTCGGTGCCGAACAGGAACATCTGCGCCATGGGCGCGATCATCACCCGCGCGTCGCCCTGCTCGACCACCTCGTCATGGGTGTCGATCTCGGTCACGTAGTCCATGGTGTATTCCATGCCCGCGCAGCCGCCCTTCTTGACCCCGATGCGCAGGCCCTGGTGGCCGTCGCGGGACATGAGCTTGGAGATCTGGCGTTCGGCGGCCGGGGTGATCGTGACGGCCTGCTTGCCGGGAATGGCGAACATGGTGCGCTCCTGTTGACTTGTCCCAAAGGTAAGCGTGCAGCGGGGACGGCTCAAGGGGGCGAAACGGCGCGCCGTTCGAGTATTTTCGGACCAGTGATGCCAGGGACGCGCCCTAACGGGCCGGATTGCCCTTGACCGTGGCGCCCGCCGGGACATCGCGGGTGACCACCGCGCCCGCGCCGATGATGGCGCCATCGCCCACGGTGACCCCCGGCAGGACGATGGCCCCGCCGCCGATCCACACGTCTTCGCCGATGGTGATGGGCGCGCCGTTTTCCAGCATCTGGCCCCGTGTCTCGGACTCGCGCGGATGGTCGGCCGTCAGCAGCTGCACGTAAGGCCCGATGGCGGCGCGGTGGCCGATGCGGATCTCGCAGACATCCAGGAAACAGCAGCCGAAATTGGCGAAGACCTGGTCGCCCAGGTGGATGTTAAAGCCGTAATCCACGTAGAAGGGCGCCCGGAGCGCCGGCGCGGCGCCGTGACTGCCCAGAAGCGCCGCGAGGATCGGGCCGCGGGCGTCCTCGCCCACGATGGTCTGGTTGTAGGCGCGCATGAGGCCCTGGGCCCGGGTGCGGGCGGCCGCAAGCTCGGGGTCGCCCGGGTGATAGAGCTGACCCGACACCATTTTCTCGCGCTCGCTGACCATGGGGGCCCCCCTTGATGCGGATAAAATTCGGGCGGCCCCAAGGGACCGCCCGCCTGTCGTCATGAAAAGGTATGACGGGTCTCAGAGCCCGTAGCAATTGGCGTAATAGGTCACCGTGGCGGGCCAGTCCGAGAACACGCCTTCGACGCCCACGTCCTGCGCCAGCACGTGGAGCAGGGTGAGGTAATCCTCGTCCCCGTCGATCAGGTCGCTCACCGACTGGAAATACCAGCCGCCGCCGCCCGCCAGCGGGCCGGAGCGTTCGAGGGTCCAGGTGATGATGCCCAGGTCGGCGGCCTTGGCCTCGATGGCGAGGGTCGAGGGAACGATCTCGCCGTCTTGCGCCGTCACCAGCATCCAGAGCGGCGGGGCGATGTAGTTCACGCCCATCTCTTTCAGCTCGGCCATGGAGTTGGGCCAGGTCGAGGCGTCCATGGGGTCGTAGCCCTCGGTGTCGTACTCATCCATCAGGTAGACGGCCTGCGCGCCGAACTCGGGCTCGGCCTCGATCCAGTAGAGCACGTCGTCGAGGTTGAAGCTTTGCGGCCAGACGCGCGAGGGGTCGATGCCGGCGGCCTTGTACTCGTCGATCAGCTTCTGGGCGTAGTCCTCCTGGCTGAAACCGTCGAACGGCATCTCGACCGACGGGCTTTTCAGCTCGGGCGTGAAGTCGGCGCCGAGCGAATCGAACAGCTCGATCGACTCGGCATGCGTCATCAGCATGGCGCCGGGCACGTAGAGGTCGGTGCGGAAATCGGCGGTGCCGCCCAGGTAGCCCTCGGGGGTGGTGGCCGAGGCGTCGGCGGCGTCCATCTTGGGCGACAGGGTGCGGAACTCGGCCAGGGTCAGATCCGAGGTGCGGCATTCGGCGGCGGCGTCGCTGTCGCCCTCGGCGGGCGTGAAGGGCATGGTGCACTTTTCGCCCAGGTCGGTCGCCACGATGTCGGTGGTGGTGTGCAGGTCGTTCTGCGCGTGGCGGCAGACCAGTTCCTTGTCGGCGGTGAAGGTCACGTCGCATTCGAGGATGCCCGCGCCCATCTGCGCGGCGGCGACGTTCGATTCGACCGTGTGCTCGGGGAACATGAGCGGTGCGCCGCGGTGGCCGACCGAGAATTTCGTGGCCTGCGGCGTCTGGCCCTTGCAGGACATGAGCTTGGTCTTCAGTTCGCCCTCGGGCAGCTTGTCGACCAGGAACGCGGGCCGGGTGCCATAGGTCAGCGCGGGGCCCGACATATGGGATTCGGCGAAGGCGGGCAGGGACAGGGCGCCCAGAAGCAGGGCGGGAAGGATCGGTTTCGTCATCGTCGGGACCTTTCAAATGGCAACATCACCGCGAAGATGATGTCGCGTCTGAAACGCCATGACGACAGTAGGATCACAGGGGCGTGACAATGCGCGCCCCTTCGCCGATCACATGAAGCCGAGCTCGAGTCGGGCCTCGTCGGACATCATGTCCATGCCCCAAGGCGGCTCCCACGTGAGGGCCACGTCGACCTGCTTGACCCCCGGCAGCGGCTCGATCGCGTCGGCGACCCAGCCGGGCATTTCGCCCGCCACGGGGCAGCCGGGCGCGGTCAGGGTCATGATGACGTTGACCTCGTTCGCCTCGTTGATCTCGATCGTGTAGACGAGGCCCAGGTCATAGATATTCACCGGGATTTCCGGGTCATAGACGCTGCGGCAGGCCTCGACCACCTGTTCGTGCAACGGGTGCTCGGTCGAAGACGGCTTGATGAGCGGTGCGCCTTCCATCTGCGGGCTGTCGGGCTGGTCGTCCATGGGGCGATCCTTCGTTGAATTCCGACAATGGACATAAGGATTGCACCGCGCGCCGTCCAGACCCGTCAGGCGGCCGCGTCGTCCATGCCCACGCTTGGAAGCACCGGCTTGCCGGTCTCGTCCTCGAGACGCCGGGCGGCTTTCAGCATGGCCTCGCGCAGGTCGCATTCGGTCGCCCAGGCTTCACCTTGGTCGGGAATCGGCGCCTCGAAGCGGACCTGCTGGCCGAAGGCGTCCTGGCCCAGCACGATCACCTTGACGCGGTCCTTTGGTTCGACCCGGTCGTCCTCCTCGCAGAGGGCGATGAACTCGTCACGCAGGGCATCGACATCGGCCTCCTGCGCGAAGGTCAGCACCGAGAAGCGGATCGAGGCCCCGTCCTCCATCGATAGGTTCTCGAACTCCTTCGACACGAAATAGCTGACCGGCACGACCTTGCGCTGGCCGTTCCAAGTCTTCAGCTGGACGAAGGTGAAATGGATGCGCTCGACGTTGCAGAAGGTGCCGTCGAAGATCAGCTGGTCGCCGATCCGGGCCGAGCGGTTCAGCGCGATCTGCAAGGACGCCAGGATATTGCCCAGCACCGTCCGTGCCGCGAAGCCCAGGATCAGTGTCAGCGCGCCGGCCGAGGCCAGCAGCGAGAAGCCCAGGGACCGGAACAGGTTGGCTGACGACATGACGACGCCGGCCGCGATCATCAGCCCGATCACGATGAGAGCCCGCCTGCCCGCCGTCATCACGGTCGCCAGGTTGCGGATCGTGGAATTGTCGGGGTCGGCCAGCTTCTCGCTGTCGAAGGTCACGATGCGGTCCAGAACCGTGTCGATGACCTCCAGCGCGAACAGCAGAACGGCGGTCGTGTAGCCGATAACGGTCAAGGGGGTCAGGATGGCGCCGGCCATTCCCGAGACGGTGAAGACGCGCATGGCGGCGATCAGCAGGACCGTGGTCACCACGAATATGATCAGCGGCCAGCGCAAGGCGCGCAGGGTGATCCGGCTCCAGTACGAGTTGGCAAAGCGGTCGAGCTCGTGAAACCCGCGATAGGCCAGCAGTCCCGACACGAGGGTGATCGCCACGATCACCGGGATTCCGATCAGCTCCCACCGCTCGGGGCCAAGGAAGGTCTCGCGCTTCAGGACGTCGGGCATGACGTTCTCGAGCCACGAGGGCCCGTATTGCGCGTAGAGATCCGGGATCTGGTCGACGGTGCGCCGGGAAAAGATCCAGATCGGTTCGGCATCGCCCACCCGCACCCGCGAGAGCCGAACCGCCGCCTCGCGCGGGCCGTCGTCGAGCACACCGAGAAGGATCGACCGCCGCGGCTCGCCCGACATGGTGGCCGAGCTGGCCTGCTGCGCGTTGAGCGCGTCCGGCCGCTCGAGCAGCAGGCGCCACGAGATCAGCGCCTGACGGTCCAGCACGAAGGCCAGCTGCCGCGCGAGCCGGGGGCCCAGAACGGGCTGGTTCACCGCGTCCAGCCCGTTCATGTTCAGCACGTGGGCCACCGCGGGATCGCCCACGTCGATGAGGTCGAGAAACGTCTCGATCGCCCCCTGCGGCGTGGAAAGTTCCAGGTAATCGGGTCTGTTCTCAAGCCCGGTATTCAGCGATTCCAGCTGGAAATACGTGCCGACGGGGCCCTCGCCATCCTGCGCGGACGCGGGCCAGGCCGCAGCGATGACGATCGCGCAGACCAGCGCGACGGCGGTGGTGATCCGTCTCCCCATGATACGCAAAGCGCCTTGGCGTCCGTCAGGTTCCCGCCGTGCCGGCGCTTTTGCGGCTGCGGCGGACCGGGACGGGCCGCGCGCGGCGCTCGACCATGTCGTAAAGCGCGCCGGCGATGTCCTTGCCGCTGGCGCCCTCGATCCCTTCAAGGCCGGGGGAGGAATTGACCTCCAGCACCTTGGGCCCGTCGCTGGCGCGCAGGAGATCCACGCCCGCCAGCCCGAGGCCGAAGGCGCGCGCGGCCCGTTGCGCGGTGTCGCGCTCGGCCCGGGTGATCTTCACCGCCTTCGCCGCGCCGCCCAGGTGGAGGTTGGACCGGAAATCGCCCGCGACGCCAGTGCGCTTGATCGACGCGACCACGCGGCCGTCCAGCACCAGGCAGCGGATATCCTCGCCCGCGGCTTCCTTGACGAAGCTTTGCACCAGGAAATTCGCCCGCAGCCCGCGGAAGGCGGTGATGACGGATTCGGCGGCCTTCTTGGTCTCGGCCAGCACCACGCCCTTGCCCTGGGTCGATTCCAGCAGCTTCACGATCATCGGCGCGCCGCCCGCCAGCGCCATCAGGCTGCCGGTGTCCTTGGGCGAGGCGGCGAAGGCGGTGGCGGGCATGCCGATCTTCTGGCGCGCCAGCACCTGGTGCGCGTGCAGCTTGTCGCGGCTCGCGGTGATGCCCGCGCTGCCGTTGATGCACCAGGTTCCTATGGTCTCGAACTGGCGGATAATGGCGGTGCCATAGGGCGTGATCGACGCGCCGATGCGGGGGATCACCGCGTCGTAGCGGGGCAGGCGCTTGCCGTCGTAATGGACCTCGGGCGCCATGGCGTTCAGCGCAATGTAGCAGCGCAGGGTGTCGATCACCTCGACCGTGTGGCCGCGCCGCTCGCCCTCTTCGACCAGCCGTCGTGTGGAATAGTTGTTCTCGCGGCTGAGAACCGCGATGCGCAGCGCGCGGTCGGGCGCCACCTCGCGCACCTTGGCCGAGGAATAGACATCATAGCTCAGCGTGGGCTGGCAGAACGACTCGTTCGGGGTGACGATGACGTCGTCGTTGAAGGCCTGACGGCCCAGCAGCATGCGGTATTGCATGGAGCTGCGGTCGGTCAGTGTCATGTCGACTGGCCATTCGCGGTCGGCCACGCGCATCTTGGTGGTGATGACGAAGCGCAGCTCGGTCTCGCCGTTCGAGCTGGTGACCTCGCGCCGGTCGGTCACCGGGGCCGAGCACGCGATGGCGAGCTCCGGCCGGCTGGGAATCGGGTGCATCAGGAATCGCACCTTGGGCTGCGCGGCGGTGCCGAAGGGCTCGATATCGCTGGCGTGCAGCGCGCTGGTCTTGGCGCCCGTGTCGACCTTGGCCTTCAGCGCGGGCAGGCCCAGCTGCGGCAGGCTCACCCATTCTTCCCAACCCAGTCTCAGCGGTTCAGACATATGCGCCTCCTGCTTCTGCGGCGCCTCTGTCGCACAGCCGCCGCCACAGGGAAAGGTCTGGCGGGCCGCGCCGCGCTCTGGTCATATGCCATGGTTAACGAGACGCAAAAGGCGTTCTGGGGCGGTGACGTGGGCGCGCGCTGGGTCGAGATGGCGCCGTTCCTCGACGCGACCTTCACGCCCGTCACCCACGCCGTGGCCGACGCGCTGGGGGATCTGTCGGGGGCGGTGGTGCTGGACGTGGGCTGCGGGGCCGGCGCGCTCAGCCGGGTGCTGGCCGCGCGCGCCGGGCAGGTGCACGGGATCGACATCTCGCTCGCGTTCCTCGCCGCCGCCCGGGCGAGGGCGCCCGGAAATGCCGACTATTCCCTCGCCGATGCCGAGACCGACGATCTGCCCGGTGCGCCGGTCGATGCCATCGCGTCGCAGTTCGGCATGATGTTCTTCACCGACACCACCGCCGCGCTCGCCAATCTCCGGCGCGCGGCGCGGCCCGGTGCGCGGCTGGCCTTCGCCACCTGGGCCGCGTCCGAGGTGAACCCGTGGTTCTCGGTCCCGCGCGCGCTGGCCGTGGCCGCCACGGGGCCGCTCGACAGCGATCCCGACGCGCCCGGGCCCATGCGGCTGCGGGACGTGGATGGCACCGTGGCGCTGATGCGGGCGGCCGGCTGGCAGGAGGCCCGGGGCAGGGCGCTCGACATCGCCCTGCCGCAGCCGGGCACGCTGGAACAGGTCGCCTACAACGCCACCCGGGTCGGCGGCGCCAGCTCGGTGCTGGGACATTACCAGGCCGACAAGCCCACCCGCGCCGCCGTGACCGGGCGGATCGCGCAGGCCTTCGCGCCCTAAGCCGCGGACGGCGCGGTTCACGTTCCGGCGCGGATCAACCTGTTCACCGCCGTGGCCTGACGCGCCGATGGCGGCATCACTGGTCTTCAAATACTCATCCGCCGCCCGCCACCCACGCCACGATCCGCCTTTCACGCGCCCGCGTTTCGGCCTAGACCGCCGGCCATGACCCGCTTTTCCTTCGACCTGCACGCCACCGACGGCGCCGCCCGCACCGGCACCATCCATACCCCCCGCGGCGAGATCCGCACGCCCGCCTTCATGCCCGTGGGCACGGCGGCGACGGTCAAGGCGATGCTGCCCGAAAGCGTGCGCGCCACCGGGGCCGACATCCTGCTGGGCAACACCTACCACCTGATGCTGCGCCCCACGGCCGAGCGGATCGACCGGCTGGGCGGGCTGCACGGGTTCATGAACTGGGACCGGCCGATCCTGACCGACAGCGGCGGCTTCCAGGTGATGAGCCTGGCCGACCTGCGCAAGCTGACCGAGCGGGGGGTGACCTTCAAATCCCATATCGACGGCTCGCGCCACGAGATCACGCCCGAGCGCAGCATGGAGATCCAGCGCCTGCTGGGCAGCGACATCGTCATGTGTTTCGACGAATGCCCCGCGCTGCCCGCGGACCGCGACCGCATCGCCAGCTCCATGCGCCTGTCCATGCGGTGGGCCGCGCGGTCGAAGGATGCCTTCGGCGACCGGCCGGGCCACGCGCTGTTCGGCATCCAGCAGGGCGGGCTCGAGCCCGATCTGCGCGAGGAGAGCGCGAAGGCCCTGGTCGATATCGGCTTCGACGGCTACGCCGTGGGTGGCCTGGCCGTGGGCGAGGGGCAGGAGGCCATGTTCGGCGTGCTGGACTACGCCCCCGCGCAGCTGCCGGCGGACAAGCCGCGCTACCTGATGGGGGTGGGCAAGCCCGACGACATCGTGGGCGCCGTCAAGCGCGGCATCGACATGATGGATTGCGTGCTGCCATCCCGCTCGGGGCGGACCGGGCAGGCCTTCACCCGGCGCGGCGTGGTCAACATCAAGAACGCCCGGCACGCCGACGACCCCCGCCCGCTGGACGAAAGCTGCTCCTGCCCGGCCTGCACCGGCTATTCCCGCGCCTACCTGCACCATGTGTTTCGCGCCGGCGAGATGATCTCGGGCATGCTGCTGACATGGCACAACCTGCATTACTTCCAGGAGATCATGCAGGGCATGCGCGACGCCATCGCCGCCGGCCGCTTCGCCGCGTGGGAGGCCGATTTCCACGCGACCCGCGCCGAGGGGGATATCGCGCCGCTATGAAAGCCGTCGTCGCCGCGCTGCTGATCGTTCTTGCCGCACCGGCGGCCGACGCCACGTCGCTGTGCGAGGCCCCGGACGACGCGCTGGCAGACCTCCTGGCCGGCACCTGGACGGGTGAGCCGCGCCAGGCCATCGTCAGCCTGGACACCGCTCGGATTCGCGCGCCGGGAGAGATCCGGGTGCGCTTGGCCGCCGGTGACCCGGGCCTTGCGATGACCACGGGTTTTCTCGACAACCTCGGCATCGCGCCGCTGGACCTGCGACGCGCCCGGCCCTTGCCCTACAATGTCGACCGGGTGGACGACGTGCTCGACACGACCGAGAACGCCGTGCTTGCGGATCTCCTGTCCGATACGCCCTGCGGCCCCGAAAGCCTGCCGCAGTTCAGCGGCACCGTCGGCATTGAGGGCGGCACCCGGGTCGAGGGGACGATCACGATCGTCGCCTACTTCACCGACCGGCTGCTGGGGATCACCGAACTGACGCTCCAGAACGAGGGCGCGACCCTCTACCTGACCGAAACCGTCCTGCTGCGCCCCGCCGAACCGGCCCCGGGCGACGGGTGAGGCAAAGGGGCCCTTGCGACCGCTGCGCGCAGGCGTCACAGTCAGCGTCATCACGGGTCTCACCCTGGTTGAAGCGTCCCCACGCCGCCCCCAGATAACGGAAGACCGGGGAACGACAGCATCGCCGCCCAAGCGGGATCGTTCGTTCCTGCCAAGAAGGATACAAAGATGACCGAGCATTCCTACCCAGTCCTGCCGCTGCGCGACATCGTGGTCTTCCCCCACATGATCGTGCCGCTCTTCGTGGGCCGCGAGAAATCCGTGCGCGCCCTGGAAGAGGTGATGGCCGACGACAAGCAGATCCTGCTGGCCAGCCAGATCGACGCCGCCCAGGACGAACCCGACGAGAACGGGATCTACCGCGTGGGCGTCCTGGCCAACGTGCTGCAATTGCTGAAGCTGCCCGACGGCACCGTGAAGGTGCTGGTCGAGGGCCGCGGCCGCGTGAAGATCGACGCCTACGTGCCGAACGAGCGTTTCTTCGAGGCGACGGCCACCCCGCTGACCGAGACCCCGGGCGAGCCCGAGACCGTTGGCGCGCTGACCAAGTCGGTCGGCGAAGAGTTCGAGCGCTATTCGAAGGTCAAGAAGAACATCCCCGAAGAGGCCCTGTCGGCCGTGTCCGAGACGCGCGAGGCCGCCAAGCTGGCTGACCTCGTGGCCGGTCACCTGGGCGTCGAGGTGGAACAGAAGCAGGGGCTTCTGGAAACGCTCGACGTGGGCGAACGGCTGGAGAAGGTCTATGGCATGATGCAGGGCGAGATGTCCGTCCTGCAGGTCGAGAAGAAGATCAAGACCCGCGTCAAGTCGCAGATGGAGCGCACCCAGCGTGAATATTACCTGAATGAGCAGATGAAGGCCATTCAGAAGGAGCTGGGCGACGGCGAGGACGGTGCCGGCGAGGTGGCCGAGCTGGAGCAGAAGGTCGCCGAGACCAAGTTCAGCAAGGAAGCCCGCGAGAAGGCCGAGGCCGAGCTGAAGAAGCTGAAGAACATGTCGCCCATGTCGGCCGAGGCCACGGTGGTGCGCAACTACCTCGACTGGATGCTGTCGATCCCGTGGGGCACCAAGTCCCGCGTGAAGAAGGACTTGGGCCGCGCGCAGAAGGTCCTCGACGACGATCACTACAGCCTCGAGAAGGTGAAGGAGCGGATCGTCGAGTACCTCGCCGTGCAGCAGCGCTCGAAGAAGCTGAAGGGGCCGATCATGTGCCTCGTCGGCCCTCCGGGCGTGGGCAAGACGTCGCTGGGCAAATCGGTCGCCAAGGCCACGGGACGCGAATTCATCCGCATCTCGCTGGGCGGCGTGCGTGACGAATCCGAGATCCGCGGCCACCGCCGGACCTATATCGGCTCGATGCCCGGCAAGATCATCCAGGCGCTGAAGAAGGCCAAGACCACGAACCCGCTCATCCTGCTCGACGAGATCGACAAGATGGGACAGGACTTCCGTGGCGACCCGGCCTCTGCGATGCTCGAGGTGCTGGACCCTGAACAGAACGGCACCTTCGTCGACCACTATCTCGAGGTCGAATACGACCTGTCCAACGTGATGTTCCTGACCACGGCGAACTCCTACAACATGCCGGGGCCGCTTCTGGACCGTATGGAGATCATCCCGCTGGCGGGCTACACCGAGGACGAGAAGGCCGAGATCGCGCGCCGTCACCTTCTGGGCAAGCAGGTCAAGAACCACGGCCTGAAAAAGGGCGAGTTCGAGGTCACCGACGAGGCGCTGACCGCCATCATCCGCACCTATACCCGCGAGGCGGGCGTGCGGAACCTGGAGCGTGAGCTGGCCAAGCTTGCCCGCAAGGCGACCACGATGATCGTCAAGAAAGAAGCCGAGAAGGTCACCGTGACCGAGGACAACCTGGCCGATTTCCTGGGCGTGCCCAAGCATCGCTATGGCCTGGCCGAGGAAGAGGACCAGATCGGCGTGGTCACCGGGCTGGCCTATACCAGCGTCGGCGGCGAGCTTCTGTCGATCGAGGCGCTGCGCCTGCCGGGCAAGGGCCGGATGAAGACCACCGGCAAGCTGGGCGACGTGATGAAAGAGTCCATCGACGCGGCCAGCAGCTATGTCCGGTCGATCAGCCCGCAGATCGGGGTGAAGCCGCCGAAATTCGACACGCTGGACATCCACGTCCACGTGCCCGACGGCGCGACGCCCAAGGACGGCCCCTCGGCCGGCCTGGCCATGGTGACGGCCATCGTGTCGGTGCTGACCCAGATCCCGGTGCGCAAGGACATCGCCATGACCGGCGAAGTCACGCTGCGCGGCAATGCCTCGGCCATCGGCGGGCTGAAGGAGAAACTGCTCGCGGCCCTGCGCGGTGGCATCAAGACGGTGCTGATCCCGCAGGAGAACGAGAAGGACCTGGCCGACATTCCGGACAACGTGAAGGAAGGGCTGACCATCATCCCCGTCCGCCACGTCTCCGAGGTGCTGGAGCACGCCCTGACCGCGAAACCCGAAGCGGTGGAATGGGGCGAGGCCGACCAGGAAGCGGCGGATGCCCAGGCGCGCCTGGCGCCCGGTGCGGACCCGGCCGCGACGCCCACCGCGCACTGACGGAACCGGCAAACTGACCACCAAACGGGCGCCTTCGGGCGCCCGTTCTCGTCTCAGGGTGGAATGTGAGGGTCCGGGCCGCTCGGCCGATGACAGGCGCATCGACAGCGGCTAACCTGCGCGCAAACCAGACAGGGATGACAGGATACCATGGCACGACCGACGAAAGGGGCCACCGGCGGCAAGTCCGCCGCGCCAAAGCCCGGCACACCGCCCAAACCGGAACTGGCCAGCGTGCCCGAGGCCCCGCCGCCGTCGCTGGTTAAGCCCGCGCAGAAGGTCGCCGACGGTCCCGAGATCAAGAAGAAGGACCTGCTCGAACGTGTCGCTGCGCAGGCGGGCGTGAAGAAGCCCGAGGCCAAGCCGATCGTCGAGGCCATGCTGGCCGTCATGGGTCAGGCGCTGAGCGACGGCGAACAGCTGAACCTGCAACCCTTCGGAAAGGTGAAGGTGCAGAAGAAAAAGGACCTTCCGAACGGCCAGGCGCTGACCCTGAAACTGCGCCGCTCGTCGCAGTCATTGGACGAAACGGAAGCCCTTGCAGACCCCGACGCGGGCGGCTAGAAGGCGGCCCAACGGGTGATTAGCTCAGTGGTAGAGCGCTTCGTTCACATCGAAGATGTCAGCAGTTCGAATCTGTTATCACCCACCATTTCCCCCTTTTTCCGGAACATATGTTGATCTGGCCCGCCCAGCGACCCACTGACCATGACCCTGCCTGACCGGGTCGAGGTGGCCGTGGTCGGCGGCGGGCCGGCCGGCGCGCAGTGCGTGCTGTGGCTGACCAAGCTGGGCATAGATTGCCTGCTGCTCGAACCCGGGACCCTGGGCGGTTTGCAGGCGCGCTCGCCCTTCACCAACTCGTGGCTCGCGGTCGTCCAGGCGACCACCGCCGCGCGGTCGGTGGCGCGCAACATCGAAGACAACCTGTCGGCCCAGGGCTGTCGCGTGGTCGGCTCGCGTTGCACTGCCGTGTCGGCGTCACCGGACGGTTTCGCACTGACGCTCGCCGAGGGCGGCACGCTTTCGGCGGGAACAGTCGTCCTGGCCACCGGCACGCGCGAGCGGACCGGCGGGCTCGAGTCGCTGCGGGGGGTCGAGATCGGATTGGTCGGCACCGCGGCGCTGGACGATATCGGCGGGCGGGACGTGGTGATCCTGGGCGGCGGCGACGCGGCCTGCGAGGCGCACGCGATCCTGTCGGCGCGCGATCCCGCCTCGCTGCACCTTTTCGCCCGGACACGGCGCGCGCGTGACGACTTGTGGGACGCGATCCCGGCGGCGCACAGGCACACGGGCGCCTACACGGTCGAGGATGGCGCGGTGCACTGGTCCGGCGGCGCGCATCGCTTCGACCGCGCGCTGGTCTGCTACGGCTGGGCGCCCGCCGTGCCCACGTTGCCCGGCACGATCGAAACCGATGCGGCGGGTCACCTGGTGGTCGATGCGGTGTGCCGGACCAATCTTCCCGGGCTTTACGCCGTGGGCGACGTGAACGGTCGCGGCTATCCTTGCGTGGCGACCGCGCTGGCCGATGGCGTCATCGTGGCCAAGGACATCGAAAGACGACGCGGCGGGACGACATGAACATCGCGAACCAGGTCCAGATCATCTTCATTCCCGTCTGGGTGCGCGTCCTGATCGGGCTGCTGGTGGCGGGCACGCTGGGCGTGGCGATGCTGCTGTTCTGGGGCGCGCTGGTCGAGGATACCAGCCCCGACTGGGTCGAGGCGGGCGCCTACGTGCTGGGCATCGTCTTTCCGCTGCTGCTGGTCTGCATCATCGCGCTGGGGGCGTCCTTCGGTGAACGCTCGATCCGCCGCCGGACCGAGCGGGTGCTGACCCGCACGATCCCCTACCAGTTGCAGTTTCTGCCCGAGGAGGACCGCCAGTGGCGCGCTTTCCCGTCGCGCCGGTGGTCGCCGCGCACCGATCCCGACGCGCTGGCCAAGGTCGAGCTGCATCACAGCCGGGGCCGCTGCCACGCCGACTACCGGATCAGCCTGCCGGGCGAGGCGGGCGGCCATATCCGCCTGCGGGTCGAGCTGAACGTGAAGCGCGCCAACGTGAACATCGCTTTCCGTCACGACCACCTGGCGCGCATGGCCGAGGCCGACGGCACGCCGCTGGACCCGGCCGGCATCCTGCGCAGCCATTTCCAGCACACGCTGGAGGTCGAGCAGATCCAGGCGCGCGACGCGGGCGCGCAGGGCCCCGAGGGACGCACCGGCATCGCCTATGCCTTCAATCCCGAGCCCTTGATCCGCGTGGTCGATGGACGCACCTACGTGGTGCTGGTGGCCTCCACCCGGCTGGCCGAGGACACGGTCTGGAATCCCTCGGAAAAGGTCTATTTCGCGCAGGACCTGATGTTCATGATCCGCGCCCTGCTGCAGGAAAGCCCCAAGATGTTCGCCCGGCCCTTCGACAATGCCTAACATTCTCATCACCGGTGGCGCCAAGCGGCTGGGCGCCGACGTGGCCCGGCATTTCGCCGCGCTCGGGTGGACCGTCGTCGTCCACTACCGCAGCTCGGCCACCGAGGCCGAGGCGTTGGCCGAGGAGTTGAACCGGAACCGCAAGGTCTGCGCGCTGGTGCAGGGCGCGCTGGACAGCCAGCGGGCCTGCCACGCGGTCTTCGACGGGGCGCGCGCGGCGTTCGGGCCTGTGGACCTGTTGCTCAACAACGCCTCGAGCTTCGTGAACGACGACATCACCGACCTGACCGACGCGAGCTTCGACACCCATTTCGAGGTCAACCTGCGCGCGCCGGTCTTCCTCGCGCAGGCGATGGACGCGCAGGGCGACAACGCGCACGGGCTGATCGTCAACATGCTCGACAACAAGCTCGACGCGCTCAACCCTGATTTCTTCACCTACACCGTGTCGAAGGCCGCGCTGAAGGCCGCGACCGAGATGCTGGCCCTGCGCTTCGACGGGCGGCCACGGGTCTGCGGCATCGCGCCCAGCATCGTGCTGATCTCGGGCAAGCAGAGCCAAGAGAATTTCGTGAAATCGTCGCGCATCAACCCGTTGAAGCGGCGGGTCAGCCCGGCGGACATCGCCGCGACGGTGGAATATCTGTGGAACGACGGGGCCGCGAACGGGCAGATCGTGACGCTGGACGGCGGGCAGGCCCTGTGGGCGCTGCCGCGCGACGTGGCATTCCTGGTGAAGGAGGGGCAGGCGGGATGACGCGCTTCAAGGTGTTGCTGGAAGAGCTTGAGATCGAGATGTACCTGGGCATCCACCAGTTCGAGAAGGACGCCATGCAGCGGGTCCTCGTCTCGGCCGAGATCGATGTCGAGGTCGCGGCGGCCGATGGTGATCTTTACTTCGACTACGACCGGGTGGCCGACCTGATCCGCGGCTATGCCGGCACGCGGGTTGCCACGCAGGAGGAACTGACGACCCGGATCCATGCCGCCATCGCGGCGATGGAGGGCGTCCGCCACGCCCGTGTCCATTCGAAAAAGCCGGACGTCTATCCCGACTGCAAGGCGGTGGGCCTGGTCTTCGAAGGCTAGGCGAAGGTCACGTGATCGGCGAAGGGCAGGGCGCGGATGCGCTGTCCCGTCGCGGCGAAGATCGCGTTGCCCAGGGCCGGGGCCGCGGGCGGCACGCCGGGCTCGCCGATGCCGCGGATATGGTCCGACGTTTCCAGCGCCCGCGTGGTGATCGGCGGGCACTGGGGCAGCCGCAGCGCGCGGTAGCTGTCGAAATTGTCCTGCTCGGGCACGCCGTCGCGATAGGTCAGCTTGGCGAACATCGCGTGGCCCAGACCCCAGGCCATGCCGCCCTGCATCTGGTTCGCCACGTTGTCGGGGTTCAGCACGCGGCCGATTTCGGACACCGCGTATCCCGCCACCAGCCGCAGGCCGCGCGGGGTGGTGGCGACCTCGACCACCTGTGCAGTGGGCACGCCGAAGGACAGGCAGAAGGCCAGCCCGCGGCCGTGCCCCGCGGGCAGATCGGTGCCCCAGCCCGACAGCTCGGCCACCGCCTCGAGCACGCGGGCCGAGGCCGGATCGCTGCACAGCCGCAGGCGTTCTTCCAGGGGATCGGCCCCGGCGGCATGGGCCAGCTCGTCGAACGCGGATTCGTGGAAGAACGCGTTGGCCGATGCGCCCACCGACCGCCACGAGCTGACGCCGACGGTCTCGGTCGCGCGGTAGCCGGTGACCCGCAGGGCGGGAATCGCGAAGGGCTGGTCCCAGGCACCGGCCACGATGGCGACATCCGGCCCCATGGCCGGATATCCCAGCCGGCCCATCTGCGACGCGGCGGTCGACGGCGCGGCGATGGCGAGGTCCAGCGCACCGATGCCGCCATCGTCGACGGCCCCCCGTGCCCGCGCAACGGCGGCCGGGCGCGGGAAGTCGTGGGTCATGTCCTCTTCGCGGGTCCAGGTGAGCTTGACCGGGCGCCCCTCGGCGTGGGGCGCGATCCGCACCGCCTGGAGGGCGTAGTCGAGCTCGAGCCGCCGCCCGAAGGACCCGCCGCCGGTCAGCACGGTCACCTCCACGTCCTCTGGCGATATCTCGAGCGATTCGGCGGCCTTGTCGCGCAGCATCAACGGCACCTGGGTCGAGGTCCAGATCCGCAGCTTGCCGTTCGCAAGCTGCGCGGTGGCACTCATGGGTTCCAGCGGCGCGTGGGCGAGGTAGGGGACGAAATACTCGGCGTCCCAAGGCTCGGCCGCCGCGGCCAATGCATCATCCACGTCGCCGTCATCGCGCAGCCGGCTGTCGCGGGCGTCGCCGGTGAATGCAGCCGTCAGGCGAGCCTGTGTGTCGCCGCTGTCCTCGCGCGGGCCGGAGGGGGCCGTCCAATCGATCCGCAACAGCTTCGCGGCCTTCATCGCCGGGTAGGTGCCGCTGGCGATGACAGCCACCGAGCCGCCCACCTGCAAGACATCGCTGACACCGCGCACCGCACGGGCCGCGCTGTCGTCGAGATTGCCGATCGTCGCGTCCGGCCAGGGCGGCTGGCGGATCGCGGCATGGACCATCTCCGGCAAGTAGAAGTCGATGCCATAGCGCGCCCGGCCCGTCACCTTGTCCCGCAGCGCGAGACCCGGGAACGACTTGCCCAGCAGCCGCCAATCGTCCGGATCCTTCAGCGCCACCCGGTCGGGCAGATCGGTCTCGGCGACGCGGCCGGCCAGCGCGCCATAGGGCAGGGCGGTGCCGTCGGGCAGGACCACCTGTCCGGCCTCGGTGCGCAGGTCGCCCGCGTCGATCCCGGTCTCGGCCGCGGCGGCGCGCAGCAGCGTGGCGCGGGCCACTGCGCCGGCGGCGCGCATCTTGTCGTAGGCGTCGGGCACGGTGGACGATCCGCCGGTGATCTGCAGTCCGAGCACCTTGGCCGCCGCCGCGCCGATGCCGCGGCCCGCCTGCGCGAGGTAGCTGTCGTCGGTGGCCGCGATGGGCAGTCCTTCGCCCGCCACGACGCCGTTCCAGTAGGCCGGCGAGGGCGGGCCGTGCAGCGTGCGGATGGCGCGCCAGTCCAGGTCCATCTCTTCGGCCAGGAGGGCCGCCAGAACGCTGGTCGCGCCCTGTCCCAGCTCGGCGCGCGGGGTGATGAGCGTGACGCCGGTTGCGTCGAGCAGCACGTAGGGGGTGATCGGCACCTCGCCCGGACCGGCGCTGGCCTCGAGCGGGTTTTCCGGGTCGCGGACCACAAGGTAGGTGCCGAAGGCGACGCCACCCGCCAGGGCGGCACTGCCGATGAGGAAACTGCGGCGCGCGATCCGGGCCGCGCGTCCCATCAGTCGTCGCCCTTCAGCGCGTCGCGCAACCCGGCGAAGGGCTTGGTGTCCTCGTCCCGGATCGGCTCGGCCCCCGGCGGCGTCGCGCCGACATCGCCCATCTCGGCCCCCTCGGCGCGCGGGAAGGCGGGGATGGACAGCGCCAGCTCCTCGATCAGGACGCTGTCGAGGTGCAGCGTGTCTGGCAGCGGCTCGAGACTGTCATCCTCGGGCATCTCCTGTTCGGCCGGCAGATCCTGCTGCTGGAAGGCCTCGATGTAGCGGCGGGCGACCGGGCGGTCGATGCGCGTGGTCACCGGCTCGAGCGTGATGCCGCAGGGCTGCACCACGGTCGCGCCCAGCGTTGCCTCGAGCCGCCAGTCGGCGCGCCCCTCGGGATGAAGCGCGCCCGTCAGGCGCAGCTTGCGCAGCGCCGACAGGTCCAGCTCGTCGGCCAGGGCCGCGCGGGTGTCGGCGTCGGGCACCAGTTCGAACGCGTGCGGATGCGTGCGGTCGAGCCGCGCCAGGCGCAGGGAACGTGACGTCACCTTCGCGCCGTCATGGGGTGTTTGGGGCATTCGCGTCTCCATTCTTGAAGTGCGCGGTGGATTTGCGTTACCTGTCACCGGAATAGGCCGAGGCGTCTCGGCAGGACAAGGGGCAGGGACGAGAATGGCAGCAGCACTGCGTCGCGGTATCGCGCTTGGTCTGGTGCTGGCGCTGGCCGCCTGCACGGCCGTCTATCGCAATCATGGATACGTGCCGACCGATCAGGACCTGGCGCAACTGGACGTGGGCGTCTCGACCCAGGAGGACGTGACGCAGACGATCGGGCGGCCCACGAGCATGGGCGTTCTCGACGACAGCGGCTGGTACTACGTGCAGAGCCGGTTTCGCAACTACGGCTGGCGCGCGCCCGAGGAGATCGACCGCGAGGTCGTCGCCGTCAGCTTCAACAGTGGCGGTACCGTCAGCAACATCGAACGCTACGGTCTCGAGGACGGTCGCGTCGTGCGCCTGTCGCGCCGCGTGACCGAGGCCAATGTCCAGGGCGTGGGCTTCCTGCGTCAGCTGTTCGGCAACTTGGGCAACTTCAACGCCGCCGACTTCTTCGAGTGAGGCGCCGCGCGCCGCCCGTGGGGGCGACGCGCGTGACCCCTCAGCGCGACGGCTCGAAATCCAGCGCCACGCCGTTGATGCAATACCGCAGGCCCGTGGGCTTGGGGCCATCGGGGAAAACGTGGCCCAGATGCGCCTCGCAGCGCGCGCAATGCACCTCGGTCCGGACCATGAAGAACTTGCGGTCTTCCGAGGTCTCGACATTCGCGTCGTCGGCGGGCTTGTAGAAGGACGGCCAGCCCGTCCCGCTTTCGAACTTGTGGTCCTGGTCGAACACGGGCAGCCCGCAGCACACGCAGTTATAGGTGCCGGGCCCGTCCGGGAAATCCTCGTGGGTGCCTGCGCGTTCGGTGCCGTGCTTGCGGGTGACCTTGTAGGCCTCGGGCGTCAGCTGCTCGCGCCATTCGGCGTCGGTCTTCTCGATCTTCTCCATGACGGTCCTTCGGTGTCTCCTGTCGGGGCCGCGCGCGCCGGTGGCCGGGCGGCCGATGGTTGCAATCCTTGGCCAATAGATAGACACGTCACCTGACCATCCAAGGGGTGAGGGGCGCCGCGGCTCGCCATGATCGACCTTCAGACAGGGCGTTTGCGCCTGCGATCGGGGCGCGCGCCGGGCGATCTGGACCGGGCGATGGCGCTGCGTGCGCGGATTTTCCCCGTGGACCGGGATGGCCCCGACGCGGTGGACGCCCGCGCCACCCACGCCACCATCGAGGACAGCGTCAGCGGCGCGCCCGTGGCCGCCTTCCGCGCGCTCAGCCTGCGGGGGCCCGAGCTTGCGGATGCCAGCTACGCCGGCCAGTTCTACGACCTGTCGAAACTGTCGGCCTTCTCGGCCCCGCTGATCGAGCTGGGCCGGTTCTGCATCGCGCCGGGCGGTGGCGACCCCGATATCCTGCGGCTGGCCTGGGCGGGGATCACCCGGCTGGTGGACCGTGATGACGCTGGGCTTCTGTTCGGGTGCACCAGCTTCGCGGGCTGCGACCCGGCGCCTCACGCCGCGGCGCTGTCGCTGCTGGGCGCGCGATATCGCGGCCCCGACCGGTGGCGCCCCACGCCCGGCCGCGGCCCGGTGGTCCGGTTCGACGACCTGGCGCCGGCCATCGATCCGCGCGCGGCGCTGCAGGCCATGCCGACGCTCATGCGGTCCTATCTGGGGATGGGCGGCTGGGTGTCCGACCACGCCGTGATCGATCCCGGGATGGGCACGCTGCATGTCTTCACCGGGGTCGAGACCGCGCGGATTCCGCCCGCGCGGGCGCGCCGTCTTCGGTCGCTGGCGGCGACAGGCTGACGGGTCGCGCCGGTTGCGCCGTCGGGCCGAAGTCTTTGCAGACCAGTGATGGGGCGGGGCCGTCCGGCCCGCAGCCGCGCCGGTCCACGACGGATGTTCGCGCGTGCCGCGTTGACCTTCCCGGCGGCTGCGCCTACCTGCGGGCCATGGCGCGCGCACCCCTTCTCCAGCTCAATGGCATCTCGCTGACCTACGGCGGGAACCCGGTTTTCGACGATCTCGACCTCGTGGTGCATCCCGGCGACCGGGTGGCGCTGGTGGGGCGCAACGGCTCGGGCAAGTCGACCCTGATGAAGGTCATGGCCGGGCTGGTCGAGCCCGATCGGGGGGACGTCGTGCTGCCGCCCGGCACCACCGTCGGCTACATGGAGCAGGACCCGAGCATGAACGGGTTCGCCACGCTGGGCGACTTCGCCGCGAGCGAGCTGGATGCGGCGGAGGCCTACAAGGTCGAGATGGTGGCCGAGGGCCTGAAATTCGACCCTGCCGCCGACCCGGCCAAGGCCAGCGGCGGCGAACGGCGGCGCGCGGCGCTGGCGAAGTTGCTGGCCGAGGCGCCCGAGCTCATGCTGCTGGACGAGCCCACGAACCACCTGGATATCGAGGCCATCGCCTGGCTCGAGGACCAGCTGAAATCCAGCCGGGCGGGCTTCGTTCTCATCAGCCACGACCGGGCGTTCCTGAAGGCGCTGACTCGCGCCACGCTATGGATCGACCGGGGCGCGGTGCGCCGGCAGGAAAAGGGGTTCGAGGCCTTCGAGGAATGGCGCGACGCCACCTGGGAGGAAGAGGACATCCAGCGCCACAAGCTCGACCGCAAGATCAAGGCCGAGGCGCGGTGGGCCGTGGAGGGCATCAGCGCCCGGCGCAAGCGCAACCAGGGCCGGGTGCGCGCCTTGCAGGACCTGCGCCAGCAGCGCGCCGACATGATCCGGCGGCAGGGGGCGGCCGCGCTGGACACCGCCACGGCGCCGGGCAGCGGCAAGCGCGTGATCGAGGCGCGGGGTATCTCGAAATCCTACGGCGACCGGACAATCCTCAGCCCCTTCGACATCCGCATCCAGCGCGGCGACCGGGTGGCCTTCGTGGGGCCCAACGGCGTGGGCAAGACCACGGTGCTGAAGATGCTGACGGGCGAGCTGTCACCCGACACGGGCGAGGTGCAGCATGGCACCAACCTTGAGATCGCCGTCTTCGACCAGGCCCGCGCGCAGCTCGACCCGGACATGACCCTGTGGGAAAGCCTGACCGGCACGCCCGAGATGCGCGTGGGCGGCGCGGCCGACCAGGTCATGGTGCGCGGACAGCCCCGCCACGTGGTGGGCTACCTCAAGGATTTCCTGTTCTCCGAAAGCCAGGCCCGCGCGCCGGTGCGATCGCTGTCGGGGGGCGAGCGCGCGCGCCTGCTGCTGGCGCGCATCCTGGCGAAGCCGTCGAACCTGCTGGTGCTGGACGAGCCGACGAACGACCTGGATATCGAGACGCTGGACCTGTTGCAGGACGTGCTGGGCGATTACGACGGAACGGTCCTGCTGGTCAGCCACGACCGCGACTTCCTGGACCGGGTCGCCACCCAGACCGTCGCCTTCGAAGGCGGGGGCCGCGCCACGATCTATGCCGGCGGTTGGAGCGACTACCAGGCGCAAAGGCCCGACCGCGCCGCGCCCCAGCCGGCCGCGAAGCCGCAATCGCCGGGAAAGGCGCCGCAGAACGGCGGCGGGGGCGGGAAGGACAAGGGCGCCACGGGCGGCGGCAAGGCCTCGCGGCTGAGCTTCACCGAATCGCATCGTCTGAACGCGTTGCCGGACGAGATCGCCCGGATCGAGGCGGAAATCGCCAAGCTCGAGGGCCTGCTGGCCGACCCCGAACTTTTCACCGCCGACCCCGTGAAATTCCGCAAGGCGACCGAGGCGCTGGCGTCGTGCCAGGACAAATTGTCGGCCGCCGAGGAAGAGTGGCTGGATCTTGCCGAAAAAGCAGGAGAATAGGCGATGCAAATAGGTGGCACTCGCCTAGAATTGAGCAAAACACCGCTTGTTTTGGCGAAGTCCGGGGCAGATATTTGCCGCGACCGCCACGCGTCATAGATGTCGTATTGAGAAGGCGGGGTCGCCGAACGATCTGCGTGTAAGAAGGCAGCAGCGCCTCGCACCACAGCATTGAACCATGAAGGAGCAGATATGAAACTGCTGACTGTTTCCGCCGCCGCGATCGTCGCGGCTTCCACCGCGTTCGCCGGTGGCATCGAAACCGCCCCCGCGCCGATCGAGCCGCTGGCCCCGCTGCCGCCGGTCTCGACCGACTGGACCGGCGCCTATGCCGGTACCTCGTTGGGCTATGGCTCGAGCGATATCGGCACCGTGGCCGACCCGAACGGCGCGATCGCCGGCGTGTTCGCCGGTTACAACGTCGATTTCGGCAACACCGTCGTGGGCGCCGAGCTTGACCTGAACGCCGCCGATTTCGACGACGAACCGACCGCGTTCATCGACCGCGTGCACCGCCTGAAGGTGAAGGCCGGCTACGGCACCGGCGCGGCGCTGTTCTACGGCACCGTGGGTGCGGCCTATGCCTCGGGTGAGGTCGGTGGCGCCAGCGTCAGCGACAACGGCTACCTGTACGGTGTCGGCGTCGACTATGCCGTGTCCGACCGCTTCCACTATGGCCTGGAAGTGCTGCGTCACGAATTCGACGATTTCGACAACAGCGGCATCGACGTGGATGCGACCACCGTCCAGGCGCGCTTCGGCTACCGCTTCTGATCGATCGATCTTTCGCGTTGAAAAGGGGCAGGCCGCGGGGCCTGCCCCTTTTTCATGTCCGGGGGCCGGTGTCCGTCAACATGGCATCCACCTCGGCGCCGGGCATGCCCCTGGTCAGCGGCGTGAAGTCGCCGTCCCGGAACATGGCGATGCCCGCATCGCGGATCGCGGCATGGGTGACGCGGGCCAGCGCGGATCCCAGCGAAATGCGCGCGGCGCCGGCCTGCGCCAGCGCGGCGCGGTCGTGCCGGGCCAGGGGACCGGCGGCCAGCACGTTCACCGGTTTCGACGTCGCGGTGCAGACCCGTTCCAGCGCCGCCAGGTCGCCTGGCAGCGGCACGTAAAGGACATCCGCACCGGCGGCATCGAACGCGGCGATCCGCGCGAGCGCCTCGTGCAGGTCGTAGCGGCCGTTCATCACCCCGTCGGCGCGGGCGCAGAAGACGAAGTCGCGGGGCAGCGCACGCGCCGCGGCGGCCCCGGCGTGGATGCGTTCGATGGCCAGGTCGCGGTCGTAATGGGCCGCGTCGGGATGGGGCGTATCCTCGATGCTGATGCCGGCCAGGCCCGCCTCGGCGGCCAGGCGCACGGTTTCGGCCACGGTTTCGGGTGCGTCGCCCCAGCCATCCTCGAAATCGCCCGACACGGGCAGCTGGGTCGCGGCCACAAGGTCCTGCGCGTGGGCCAGCGCCTGGTCGCGGGTGAGGCTGCCGTCCGGCAGGCCCAGCGTGAACGCCTGCGCCGCCGACGAGGTCGCGATGGCCCGCGCGCCCAGCGCCGCCAGCATCCGGGCCGAGCCCGCGTCCCAGGCATTGGCCAGGATGAACGGGTCGCCGGGGCGGTGCAGGGCGCGAAAGACCGCGCCCGGATCACTCATGGCGCGTCTCGGGGCCGCCGACCAGTTCGACGATGGCAGGCGGGACCTTGAGGCCGGCCTGCACCTCGGCATCCAGCGACGTCTCGGAATGGCGCACGGCGTCCAGCCGGGCGATCACGCTGTCGATCTGGTCGAAGGGCACGACGACCACGCCGTCCGCGTCGGCCACGATCATGTCGCCGGTGGCGACGTGCTGCCCGCCCAGCGCCATCGCGCCGCCCACCGTGCCGGGGCCGGTGGTGAAGGGCGAGCCCGGGTTCAGCCCCGTGCACCAGGCCGGAAGGCCCACCGCCTCGATCCCCTCGAGATCGCGCAGGGGCCCATCGGTGACGAGACCAACGGCGCCGCCGTTCTTCGCCATCCCGCAGACCCGGTCGCCCGAGGCCGAGCAGCCCTGCCAGCCCGCCACCCCGACCATCAGGATGTCGCCGGGCCGCACGAAGTTCAGGGCGGCCAGCGTGGCGAGGATATCGCCCGGCTGATTCTCGGCGCAGAGCGCGGGCCCGGCTACCCGGTGACGATGCCGGTCCAGCGGCGCGATGCGGGTGTCCAGCGATCCGCGCCCGAACATGGCGTCCACGACGAAGCCGGTGGGCGTGTCCTGGAAGGCCGCGATCTGGGCCTCGGTGGGGCGCGGGCGGTCGCGTTTCACCACCAGCTTGACGGGTTCCTCGATCATGTCTGCCTCCCTCTGCCTGACGGGGCGAGGGTGCGGCGGCGGGGCGGGTTCTGCAACGGGAATGTTGCGCGGGTCGTGGTGTCCGGCACGAGGTATTTGGAGAAAGGTGAAAGCCTGGGGCGCGCACCGTGACGGACGTCGGGCCGGTGGCGGGCGTGAGAGCGCGCGAGGCGCCGCGGGACTTGCGCCGTGGGCCGAGACTTGCCAAGAGGCGCCCATGAGCTCGATCCGCCTGACCAACAGCGCAACCCGCCGCAAGGAAGACCTCACCCCGCTCGATCCGCGGAACGTGCGGGTGTATGTGTGCGGGCCGACGGTTTACGACCGCGCGCACCTGGGCAATGCGCGGCCGGCGATCGTGTTCGATGTGCTCTACCGCCTGCTGCGGCAGGTCTACGGCGCGGAGCATGTCACATACGTGCGCAACATCACCGACGTGGACGACAAGATCAACGCGCGCGCGGCCGAGACGGGTCGGTCCATCGGCGACATCACCGCCGAGACGACGGGGTGGTATTTCGAGGACATGGCCGCCATCGGCAACCTCATGCCGGACCACACGCCGCGCGCCACCGATTACATCGCCCAGATGGTCACGATGATCGAGGACCTGGTGGCCAAGGGGCACGCCTACGCGGCCGAGGGGCACGTGCTGTTCCGCGTGCGGTCCTACGAGAATTACGGTGCGCTCTCGGGCCGGTCGGTCGACGACATGCGCGCCGGCGCGCGGGTCGAGGTCGCGCCCTACAAGGAAGACCCGATGGACTTCGTCCTTTGGAAGCCGTCGGGCGACGGCCAGCCGGGATGGGACTCGCCCTGGGGTGTCGGGCGGCCGGGCTGGCATATCGAGTGCTCGGCCATGGCGGCGGACCTGCTGGGCGAAAGCTTCGACATCCACGGCGGCGGCAACGACCTGATGTTTCCGCACCACGAGAACGAGATCGCCCAGAGCTGCTGCGCCCATGGCGGGGCCCGGATGGCGCAGGTCTGGCTGCATAACGAGATGCTGCAGGTCGAGGGCAAGAAGATGTCCAAGTCGCTGGGCAACTTCTTCACCGTGCGCGACTTGCTGGATCGCGGCGTTCCGGGCGAGGTGATCCGCTTCGTCATGCTGTCGACACATTACCGCAAGCCCATGGACTGGACTGATGCCAAGGCCCGCGAGGCGGAGGCGACCCTGCGGCGCTGGCGCGACCTCGCGGGCGATGCGGCGGCGGGGGACGCGGGGCCTGTGGTCGAGGCGCTGGCCGACGACCTGAACACGCCCGAGGCGCTGACGCGCCTGCACGCCGCCGCGCGCGCGGGCGATGCCGGCGCACTGAAGGCCGGCGCGGCGATGCTGGGGCTGCTGGACGACGCCATGGGGGACTGGGCCGCCGCCCCGGAGACGGACCTGAGCGCGCTGGCCGAGCGGCTGCGCGAGACCCGCGCCACGGCGATGGCGACCAAGGATTTCGCCGAGCTGGACCGGATGAAGGCCGCGCTGCTGGCGGCGGGGGTCGAGGTGCGGATGTCGAAGGACAGCGTGGAGCTGCTGCCGACGGCCGATTTCGCGCCCGAGAAGCTGGACGGGGTGTGATGGCGATCGTGTTCACCGTGGGCTGTCCGTGCCGCTGGCACGAACGATCGGGCTACGTGCCCTGCCTTTCGAACAATCGGTGCACGCCATGACCGACCGCCTCTACCTCTATGACACGACCCTGCGCGACGGGCAGCAGACCCAGGGCGTGCAGTTCTCGACCGACGACAAGCTGCGGATCACCGCGATGCTGGACGACCTTGGCGTCGATCACATCGAGGGCGGCTGGCCGGGCGCGAACCCCACCGATAGCGCGTTCTTCGAGACGGTGCCGCAGACCCGTGCCACGATGACGGCCTTCGGCATGACCAAGCGGGCCGGACGCTCGGCCGCCAATGACGACGTGCTGGCCGCGGTCCTGAACGCCGGGACGAAATCGGTCTGCATCGTCGGCAAGACCAACGCGAAACAGGTGCGCGAGGCGCTGGGGATCACGCTTGAGGAAAACCTCGAGAACATCCGCGCCTCGATCGCCCATATCGTGGCTCAGGGCCGCGAGGCGCTGTTCGATGCCGAGCATTTCTTCGACGGCTACGCCATCGACCCTGGCTACGCCCGCAGGTGCATCGCCACGGCGCTGGACGCGGGCGCCCGCTGGGCCGTGCTGTGCGACACTAATGGCGGCACGCTGCCCACGCGGATCGGCGACGTGGTGCGCGACCTGATCGCGCCGACGGACGGGGCCGAAGGCCTGCCCGGCGACCGGCTCGGCATCCACACCCACAACGATATCGGCATGGCCGAGGCCGGCGCGCTGGCTGCCGTCGATGCCGGCGTGCGGCAGGTGCAGGGCACGCTGAACGGCCTGGGCGAGCGCTGCGGCAACGCCAACCTCACCTCGCTGATCCCCACGCTGCTGCTGAAGGAGCCCTACGCCAGCCGCTATGCCACCGGCGTCACGGCCGAGGGTCTTAAACGGCTCACCCGGATGTCCCGCGCGCTGGACGACATCCTGAACCGCGTGCCGCGCCCCAGCGCGCCCTATGTGGGCGCTTCGGCCTTCGCGCACAAGGCGGGCCTGCACGCCAGCGCCATCGCCAAGAACCCCGGCAGCTACGAACACGTGGACCCGTCCACGGTGGGCAACGCGCGCATCGTGCCCATGTCGAACCAGGCCGGCCAGTCGAACCTGCGCGCCCGGCTGACGGCGATGGGCCTGAAGGTCGAAAAGGGCGATCCGGCCTTGGGTCGCATCCTCGAGACGATCAAGGCGCGCGAGGCCGAGGGTTATTCCTACGACACGGCGCAGGCGAGCTTCGAGATGCTGGCGCGGCGCGAATTGAAGCTTCTGCCGGCCTTCTTCGAGGTCAAGCGCTACCGCGTCACGGTCGAGCGGCGGAAGAACAAGTACAACAGGATGATCACCCTGTCCGAGGCGGTCGTGGTGGTGAAAATCGGCGACGAGAAGAAGCTGAGCGTCAGCGAAAGCCTGGACGAGACCGGCAGCGACCGGGGCCCGGTCAACGCCCTGTCCAAGGCGCTGGCCAAGGACCTGGGGCCCTACCAGGACGCCATCGACGACATGCGGCTGGTGGATTTCAAGGTGCGCATCACCCAGGGCGGGACCGAGGCGGTGACGCGTGTCATCATCGACAGCGAGGATGGCAATGGCCGGCGCTGGTCCACCGTGGGCGTGTCGCCCAACATCGTGGACGCGAGCTTCGAGGCGCTGCTGGACGCGGTGCAGTGGAAGCTGATCCGCGACGCCGGGGCGACGGCGACCGCGTGACGGACGCGGCCCGACGCCTACCTGTCTCGCCATGAGTGTGAATGCCTGCGCCGCCGCCGTGCAAAGCGGCGATCCCGACCGGTTCCTGGCCGCCATGGCCGCGCCGCCGCATGCGCGGGCGGTGCTGTTCCCGATCTTCGCCTACAACCTCGAGATCGCCCGCGCGCCCTATGTCACGTCCGAGCCGATGCTGGCCGAGATAAGGCTGCAATGGTGGCGGGACGCGCTGGAGGAGATCCGCACCGGCCAGACGCCCCGCCGGCACGAGGTGGTCGAGCCGCTGGCCGCCATCCTCGACGCGCCCACCTGCGAGACGCTGACCCGCATCGCCGACGCGCGGCGCTGGGACATCGAAGGCGAGCCGTTCCTGAGCGAGGCGCAGTTCCGCGCCCATATCGACGCGAGCTCGGGCAACCTGCTGTGGTCCGCCGCGCATCTGCTGGGCGCGACGGACGAGGGGGCGGTGCGCAAGCTTGCCTTCGCCGACGGGCTCGCGCGGTGGTTCCAGGCGGTGCCGGAGATGCGGGCGCGCAACATGGCGCCTTTGGTGGACGACAGCGACGACGCCCTGCGTGCTTTGGCTGAGGAGGCGCTGGACGGGGTGAAAGGCCTGCGCCTGTCGCAACCCGCCCGGCACGCCACGCTGTCTGCGGCGGATGCCGTGGCCCTGCTGAAGGCGGTGGTGCAGGACCCCGCGCGGGTCCGGGACGGCGGATTGACGGTTTCGGAATTCGGCAAGCGGTGGCGGCGGCTGGTGGGCGGCCTGCGGTAGCCCTTCGGACCGATCGTCGGCCTAGGGGCGGCCGGCCGCGGAATATAGGTATTTATGGAAAGATGAAGCTGGTTCGGGTCCGGGAGAATTCGGACCCGCTTCCGGCTCAGGCGGCGAGGCCCTTGCGCCGGGCCCAGAGCCAGGCCAGCGCGCCGAAGGCCGCCACCAGGAACGGGATCATGGCGAGGTTCACCGCCGTCCAGCCCTGCTGTGCCGTGCCGCCGGCGCAGTTCATGAGCCCGCCCGAGCTGAGCGAGGCCAAGGTCACGCAGCCGAAGACCAGCGCGTCGTTCATGCCCTGTACGCGGCCCCGTTCCTCGGGCCGGTGCGCGCCCGCCAGCATCGCCGTGGCGCCGATGAAGCCGAAGTTCCAGCCCAGACCCAGCAGAACCAGCGCGAGGAAGAAGTTCTCGAGCTGGACGCCGGCAAGCGCCACGGCGCCCGCCGCCGCAAGGAGGGTGAGGCCCAGCGCCACGATCCGCTCGACCCCGAAGCGGGCGATCAGGTGGCCGGTGAAGAAGCTGGGGGCGTACATGGCCAGCACGTGGGCCGATACGATATCGGCCGCGTTGGCCTTGTCGAAGCCGCAGCCGACAACGGCCAGCGGCGTCGAGGTCATCACCAGGTTCATCAGCGCGTAGCTGACCATGGCGCAGATCACGGCGACGGCGATGCGCGGCGTGGTCAGAAGCTCCCACCGGGTGCGACCCTTGGGGCTGTTTTCGTCCGGGACGGGCGGGCGCGGTATGCGCAGGAAGAAGAACAGCAGCGCGCCGACCAGGTTCACGCCGATCACCGCCAGGTAAGTGCCCATGAAGGGCACGACCATGGCATCGGCCGTGAGCTTGACCAGTTGCGGACCGATCAGGGCCGAGGCCAGCCCGCCCGCCATGACGTAGCTGATCGCCTTGGGGCGGAACGCTTCGGACGCGGTATCGGTGGCGGCGAAGCGGTAGAAGTTGTGCGCGCTCATGTAGATGCCGGTGAAGAGCGAGCCCATCAGGAACACCGGGAACGACCCCAGGTAGAGCCCGTAGGCGCCCACCGCCCCCCCCATGGCGCCGCCCAGCGCGCCGAGGAAGAATCCCGCGCGGCGCCCGAAGCTTTGCATGAGCCACGCCATGGGCTGCGCCGACAGCATGGAGCCCAGCACGATCAACGAGATCGGCAGCGTGGCGAAGCACGGGTTCGAGGCCAGAGACTGCCCCGCCAGCCCGCCCAGCACGAAGATCATGGGCATCTGCGCGCCCAGGAACGCCTGCGCGGCGGTCAGGATGACGACGTTGCGAACGGCGGTCGCGTGGGGGGCATCTTCGGTCATGGATGTGCCGTATCCCGAAAGCCCGCGGTGGGGAAGTCAGGACAGGTGATCGTCCCCATCAGCCGCCGCGATGGATGCCGCGTCGATCACGTGGGCGAAGGATCCCGAGACGTGCCCCCGGCGCAACCCCATGGGCCCGAGGTCGCGGCCCTCGGCGTCGCGGGCGCGGAACAGCGGCGTGCCCTCGGCGCGCTCGGTGGTGGCATAGTGGAACTCGTGGGCGTTGAGCCGGCCTTGCCACGGCCCCGCGGCGGCCGCGCAGTCCAGCGTCCGGTAGCCCAGCGACAGCTTGCGCCGCGCGAAACTGGTGCGGAGGTCCAGAAGATTGGCCATGGCGTGCGGCACCCCGTCGGCATCGGTGAGGGTCTCGCCCAGCACCATGTAGCCGCCACATTCGCCGTAGATCGCGGTCCGCTCGGCTGCCGCGCGGAGGGACCCGAGGAAGGTGGTCGCGGCGGCGATTCGCCCGGCGTGCAGTTCGGGGTAGCCGCCCGGCAGGTAGACCAGGTCGGCGGGGGGCACCGCCTGATCGGCCAGCGGCGAGAACCAGTCGATCCGGCTGCCCGCGCGGGTCCAGTCGTCGATTTGGTGCGGGTAGGTGAAGCTGAAGGCCGCGTCGCGCGCGATGGCGATGCGGGCGGGGGCAATCCCCGGGGAAACGGGTGGCGGAGCGGGCAGGGGGCTTGCCAAGTCCGCCAGCGCGTCGAGGTCGACCGCATCGGCCATGCGGTCGGCGGCGGCATCGAGAAAGCGGCGGATGTCGGGATGCTCGCCCGCCTGCACCAGGCCGAGGTGGCGGGACGGGAGAGACAGCGCCTCGGCACGCGGAATCGCGCCCAGCACCGGCATCCCGATACGCTCCAGGGCCGTACGCAGCATGGCCGCGTGCCTTTCGCTGCCGACGCGGTTCAGGATGACGCCCGCCACCCGCACGGCCGGGTCGTGCCCCGCGAAGCCCGCGACCAGCGGCGCGACCGACTGCGCCATGCGGCCCGCATCGACCACCAGCACCACCGGCAGATCCAGTTGCCGGGCGAGCTCGGCCGTTGCCCCGCGCCCCGTGGGCGGCGCGCCGTCGAAAAGGCCCATGGCGCCCTCGATCAGCAGCAGACCGTCGCCCGCCGCCAGCGCGGCGATCCGGTCGGGCGTCATGGACCAGGCGTCGAGATTGGGGCTGGGCGCGCCGCAGGCGGCCTCGTGAAAGCGCGGATCGATGTAGTCGGGGCCTGATTTGGCACCGCGCACGGCATGGCCCGCGCGGCGGAGCGCGCGCAGCAGGCCCAGGGTCACGGTGGTCTTGCCGCTGCCCGAGGCGGGCGCGGCCAGGATCAGGCCCCGGCCGGTCATGCGCTTTCGGCTGGGCGCCCCCGGTCCAGCGGATCGGTGTTGCGCGGCGCGGCGCCCGCGGCCATGGCCTGCCAGTCCAGCGCCTGGCGCATCAGCGTGGCGCGGCCCACGCAGATGATCGCCGGCGGCTCGAGCGCGGCGGCCGCGATATCGTCGGCGCAGCGGGCCAGCGTCGTCTCGACCACGCGCTGGTCGCCCGTGGTGGCCTGCGTGACGACGGCGACCGGCTCGGACGGCGCGCGCCCGGCGTCGAGCAGAGCGCCCGCGATCTGGCCGATGTGCTTCATGCCCATGTAGATCACGATCACCTGGCTCCCGCGCGAGATCGCGGCCCAGTCCAGCGTCTGGGGCGTGTTGCCCGACTGGTCGTGGCCGGTGACGAAGGTGACGGACTGGTTCACGTCGCGATGGGTGACGGGAATGCCCGCGTAGGCCAGCCCGCCGATCCCCGCGCTGATGCCGGGGATGATGCGGATCGGCACGTCGTGCTGCACCAGCGTCTGCGCCTCTTCGCCGCCGCGCCCGAAAACGAAGGGGTCGCCGCCCTTCAGCCGCAGCACGCGTTTGCCCGCGCGGGCCAGCTCCACCAGCCGCAGCGAGATGTCGCGCTGCACCGAAGACGGCTTGCCGCCGCGCTTGCCCGCGTAGATGTGTTCGGCCCCCGGCGCCCAATCGAGGATCGCCGGTTCCACCAGCGCGTCGTAGACAACGACATCGGCCTGCCGCAGCGCGTTCAGCGCGTGCAGGGTCAGAAGGCCCGGGTCACCCGGACCGGCCCCGCAGAGCCAGACCCAACCGGGCTGGAAGGCGGGCCACCCCTGTGGCGCATGGGGAAGGGAGTCGGTCATGCCTCACCCTATCGCGCGGGCGGGGGGCGAGGGGAAGCGGAAATGCGCCGCGCCGCGGCGGGAATGCGACCCTTCCGCCGCCTTCCACCTTCGGCCATAGTCCCGCGCGATGACACGCAAACCCGAAGGCCCCCTGCGCCGCGGCTGGACCACAGGCGCCTGCGCCACCGCCGCCGTCCAGGGCGCGCTGCGGCGGCTCTGGGCGGGTGCGTTCCCGGACCGGGTATCCATCGTGCTGCCCCGCGGCGAGGTGCCGGTCTTCGAACTGGCCCATCGCGACGCGGACGACGGCTGGGCCGAGGCGGGCGTGGTGAAGGACGCGGGCGACGATCCCGACGTGACCCACGGCGCGTTGATCGTCGCGCGCGTCACGCAAGGCGAGGCCGGCGCGGGCGTGCGGTTCTTCGCGGGTGAGGGCGTGGGGACGGTGACCAAGCCGGGCCTGCCGATCCCGGCGGGCGAGGCGGCGATCAACCCGGTGCCGCGCCGGATGATGACCGCCGAGGTCGACGCACTGGCAGCCGAACTGGGCCGGGCCCGCGATATCGACATCACGATCCGCGTGCCCGGCGGGGCCGAGATCGCGCGTCGCACCTGGAACCCGCGGCTGGGGATCGAGGGCGGCCTGTCGATCCTCGGGACGACTGGGGTCGTGCGGCCGTTTTCCTGCGCCGCGTGGATCGCGTCGATTCATCGCGGCATCGACGTCGCGCGGGCGGACGGCCTGACCCATGTGGCCGGCAGCACCGGCGCGCAGTCGGAACGGGCGGTGCAGGAGCTCTACGGCCTTCCCGACCATGCCATGCTGGACATGGGCGATTTCGTGGGCGGCATGGTCAAGTACCTGCGCCGCCACCCGGTCGACCGGCTGACCGTCGGCGGCGGCATCGCTAAGCTCGCCAAGCTGGGGCAGGGCGCGCACGACCTGCACTCCGCGCGCAGCCAGGTGGACTTCGACCGGCTTGCGTATGCGGTTGCATGCCCTAGGCTGCGCTCAGCCAACACGATGCTGGAAGCCTACGAGATCTGCGGTCAGCCGCTGGCCGATCACGTTGCGCGGACGGCGGAAAGGGAACTGAAGCGGATGATGGAAGACGCCCCCATCGTCATCGACGTTGTCGTGTGCGACCGCGCCGGCCTGATCCTCGCGCGGGCCTGACGGCGATGCTGCGACTGCTTTTGCTTGCGGGCACCAACGAAGCCCGCCAGTTGGCCGCCGCCCTGGGCGGGCAGGCCTCGTTGCAGGTGATCGCGTCCCTCGCCGGGGCGACCCGGGCGCCGCAGCCCTTGGGCGTGGCGACGCGGATCGGCGGCTTCGGCGGGCGCGAGGGGTTCATCGACTACCTTCAGCGCGAGCGCATCGGCGCCGTGCTGGACGCCACCCACCCGTTCGCCGCCCGCATCAGTCACCGCAGCGCCGAGGTCTGCGCCGAGCTGGACATGCCCTACGCCCAACTCCTGCGTCCCGCCTGGCAACCCAACGACGGCGACGATTGGCATTTCCTGAACGACGAGACCGACGCCGCGCGCCACATCCCCGAAGACGCCACCGTGTTCCTGGCCACGGGGCGGCAGACGCTGCACCTGTTCGATAACCTGAGCGACCGGACGATCTATGCCCGCCAGATCGACAGCGCGCCCGATACATTTCCGTTTCCCAAGGGCGGATGGATCGTGGGACGGCCCCCGTTCAGCCTCGAGGACGAGATCAATCTGTTTGCACGGCTTGGCGTCGACTGGCTGGTGGTGAAGAACGCGGGCGGCAGCGCCAGCCGCTCGAAGCTCGACGCCGCGCGCGAGCTGGGTCTGCCGGTGGCGATGATCCGGCGGCCCCTGCAACCCCAATGCGACAAGCTGACATCGGTGGCCGCGGCACTGAGATGGGCCCGGCGCCTTGCCTGAGCGGGTGATCGAGGGGCCGGCCTGCGTGGCCGAGGGCGCGGCGTGGCTGGCGGAACGCGATCCGGCCTGGGCGCGGGCGCTGGAGCTGTCGGGGCCATGGCCGGACCGGCTGCGCCCCGGGGGCTTTCCGGCGCTGGTGCAGGCCATCGTCAGCCAGCAGGTCAGCGTCGCCTCGGCCGCGGCCATAGGCGGCCGGGTCGAGGCGGCGGGCCTGCATGACCCGGGTACCGTGCTGGCCGCCGATGACGAGACGCTGAAGGCCTGCGGGCTGTCACGGCCCAAGCAACGCTACCTGCGCGCGCTGGCCGAGGCGGGCATCGATTTCGACGCGCTGTCGCGGGCGCCCAGCGACGAGGTCATCGCCACGCTGGTGTCGGTGAAGGGGATCGGTGTCTGGACGGCCGAGATCTATGCGCTGTTCGCGCTTGGCCGGGCCGACGTGTTTCCGGCGGGCGACCTTGCCTTGCAGGAGAGCGCGCGCCTGCTGTTCGAGTTGCCGGAGCGCCCGACCGAACGCGCCCTGCGCGACATGGCCGAGGACTGGTCGCCCTGGCGGGGCGTTGCGGCGCGGGGGCTTTGGGCCTACTACGCGCACGAGAAATCACGCGAGGGCATCCGATGACACGCATCCTGGACAGCAAGCGGCGCGGCTCGAAATCCGGGCAGACCGGATCGGTCATGGTGTTCCTGCACGGCTACGGCGCGGACGGGGCCGACCTGCTGGGCCTGGCCGAGCCGCTGGCCGAGCACCTGCCCGATACCGTTTTCGTCGCGCCGGACGCGCCCGAACGCTCGGCCATGAATCCCATGGGCTACCAGTGGTTCCCGATCCCGTGGCTGGACGGGTCCGACCCCGTCGAGGCCGAGCAGGCCATGGACGCGGCGGTCGATGACCTCAACGCCTATCTCGACAATCTCATGCGTAACGAGGGGATCGGCGCCGACCAGCTTGTGCTGGTGGGCTTTTCGCAGGGCACGATGATGGCGCTGCACGTGGCGCTGCGCCGGGACGCGCCGGTGGCCGCGCTGGTGGGCTTCTCGGGCCGGTTGCTGCGCCCCGAAACCCTCGAGGCCGAGCTGAAGTCCAAACCGCCGGTCCTGCTGATCCACGGTGATCAGGACGACGTGGTGCCGCCGCAATCCCTGCCCGAGGCGGCGCAGGCGTTGCAGGACGCGGGGCTCGACGTCTACGCCCACGTGATGGAGGGCACCGCCCACGGCATCGCGCCCGACGGGCTGAGCGTCGCGCTGGCCTTCGTCCGTGACCGGCTGGGGCTCGACACCCCGGCCCGGTGATCGCCGCCCGCCCAAGGCGTGGGCAAATGTTGCGGCGATATGACGCCAAGTTGCATTTGCCGGGCTTCGAACTTGAAAGCATGCGCCGACGGGTGCATTTCGTTCGTCGACGCGGTGCGCGTTACCGCAAACAGAATTGTCCCGGACCGCAGCGGTCCTTCAACCAAAGGGGGGTCCCATGCCCACCAAGACCGACCTTCGCGACGACATCCAGCATCACCTGAAATACAGCCTGGGCAAGGATGCCGGGCACGCGCAGATCACCGATTGGCGGCTGGCGCTGAGCTATGCGATCCGCGACCGCATCGTCGATCCGTGGTTCGCCTCGACCCGCGCGACCTATGCCCAGAAGGGCAAGCGCGTCTACTACCTGTCGATGGAATTCCTGATCGGCCGGCTTCTGGAAGACGCGGTGGTCAACCTGGGCCTGATGGACGAGGCCGAGGCCGCCTTCAAGGCCAACGACCTGTCGCTGGACGACGTGCTGGGCGACGAACCCGATGCCGCGCTCGGCAACGGTGGCCTGGGCCGTCTGGCCGCCTGCTTCCTCGAGTCGCTGTCGACCATCGGCTGCCCCGCCTACGGCTATGGTATCCGGTACGAGCATGGCCTGTTCAAGCAGAGCTTCCACGAAGGACGCCAGATCGAAAGCCCCGAGGATTGGCTGACGCAGCCCCACGCGTGGGAGTTCGAGCGTCCCGAGGCCGCGTTCCGCATCGGCTTCGGCGGTTCGGTCGAGGAGTTGGGGGGCAAGACCGTGTGGACCCCGTCCGAAGCGGTCATCGCCGAGGCGTTCGACACGCCCATCATTGGCTGGGAGGGCCGCTGGGCCAACACGCTGCGGCTGTGGGCGGCGAAGCCCGAGCAGGTCTTCGACCTCGACCGGTTCAACGCGGGTGACTACTACGGTGCGGCCGAGCCCGAGAATCTGGCCCGCACCATCAGCCGCGTGCTCTATCCCGACGACACCACCGACGAGGGCAAGCGCCTGCGCCTGAAGCAGGAGTTTTTCTTCACCGCCGCATCGCTGCGCGACATCCTGCGCCGGTTCGAGTCCGAATACGACGACCTGGAGCTTCTTCCGCAGAAGGTCGCGATCCAGCTGAACGACACGCACCCCGCCATCGCCGGCCCAGAGCTCGTCCGCCTGCTCGCCGACGAGAAGGGCATGCCGGTCGAGAAGGCCATCGAGATCGCGCGCGGCTGCCTCAGCTACACCAACCACACCCTGCTGCCCGAGGCGCTGGAACGCTGGTCCGAGGGGCTGATGCGCGACCTGCTGCCCCGCCACATGCAGCTGATCGAGGAAATCGACGCGGCCCACGCGCGCGAGAATCCGTCGCGCGGTGTGACCATGACCGACGACGGCGACGTGCTGATGGGGCCGCTGGCCTTCGCCATGGCGCACAAGGTCAACGGCGTCTCGGCGCTTCATACCGAGCTGATGAAGGAAACGGTGTTCGAGGAACTGCACCGCCTCCACCCCGACCGGATCGTGAACCAGACCAACGGCGTGACCCCGCGCCGCTGGGTGCTGTCGGCCAACCCGCGGCTGTCCGCGCTCATCACCGAGGCCATCGGCGACGGATGGGTCGACGACCTGGAGCGTTTGAGCAAGCTCGAGCCCATGGCCGACGACAAGACCTTCCGCGACGCTTTCGCCGCGGCCAAGCGCGCCAACAAGGCGGACCTGGCCAACTACCTGGGCGACCGGGGCACCAACGTGGACCCCGACGCCATGTTCGACGTGCAGATCAAGCGCATCCACGAATACAAGCGCCAGCACCTGAACATCATCGAGACCATCGCCCACTGGCAGGAAATCAAGGACAATCCGGGCGCCGGCTGGGTGCCGCGGGTCAAGATTTTCGGCGGCAAGGCCGCGCCCGGCTACGTGTTCGCGAAGGAGATCATCCACCTCATCAACGCGGTGGCCGAGGTCATCAACACCGATGCCGATACCGGTCACCTGCTGAAGGTCGCCTATCCCGCCAACTACAACGTCACCTTGGCCGAGCGGCTGATCCCGGCGGCCGAGCTTTCGGAACAGATCTCGACGGCGGGCAAGGAAGCGTCGGGCACCGGCAACATGAAGTTCGCCCTGAACGGCGCTTTGACGGTCGGCACGCTGGATGGCGCGAATGTCGAGATCCGCGACCTGGTGGGCGCCGAGAACTTCTTCCTGTTCGGCATGACCGCCGACGAGGTGGTGAAGCGGCGCGAGGTCGAGGGCCACGCCCAGAAGGCCATCGACGCCGATCCGCGCCTGAAACGCGCCCTGGACGCCATCCGCTCGGGCACTTTCGGGCCGGGCTTCGAAGGCATCGTCGACAACGTGTCGGGGCCTGACTACTTCCTCGTCGCCTCGGACTTCACCGACTTCTACCGCGCCCAGCGCGAGGTCGAGAAAGCCTATGCCGACCAGGATGCCTGGACGCGTATGGCCGTGCTGAACACGGCGCGGTCGGGCTGGTTCAGCTCGGACCGGACCATTCGTGGCTACATGCGCGACGTCTGGTACAGCGAGGCGCTGGCCGCCGAATAAGGCCCGTGGCGGGGGATTGAGTCTGAGGGTGGATGGCCTAACCTATTGGTCATGAGCACCGCAGACACACCCCCCGCCGCCATTTCCCTTGAGGATGCCCGCAAGGTTCAGAACGGTCAGCACCGTGATCCGTTCTCGGTCCTGGGGCCGCATGTCAAAGGTGGGCAGCGCCATGTCACGGCGCTGGACCCCGGCGCCGAAGACCTGTTCGCCGTCGACCAGACCGGCGAACACAAGCTGTCCCGCGTCGACGGCACGGATGTCTTCACCGGCCCCGCGCCCGGCGATGGCCATTACTGGCTGAAGGGCAAGAAGGGCCGCAACGTCTGGGAATACGAAGACGCCTATCGCTACGGCCCCGTCATGGGCGAGATGGACGAATACCTTCTGGGCGAGGGCACGCACCAGAAGATCTGGACCGTCCTGGGCGCCCACGTGATGGAGCACGAAGGCCAGCACGGCACCCATTTCGCGGTCTGGGCCCCCTCGGCGCGCCGCGTCAGCGTGGTCGGAGGCTTCAACCAGTGGGACGGACGCCGCCACGCCATGCGCGCCCGCGGCGCCACCGGCATCTGGGAGATCTTCATCCCCAATATCGGCGAGGGCGAGGCCTACAAGTACGAGATCGTCGGCCCCGAGGGGCATCTTCAGCCGCTGAAGGCCGACCCGGTGGGCTTCGGCAGCCAGCATCCGCCCGAGAACGCGTCGATCGTGCGCGACCTGCGCGGCTACGGATGGAAGGATGCCGAGTACATGAAGGGCCGCGCCCAGCGAAACGACCGCGCGGCGCCTATCTCGGTCTACGAGGTGCACCTGCCGTCGTGGAAGCGGCGCATGGCCGAGGACGGCCGGTCGCTGTCCTATCAGGAACTGGCGGTGGAGCTGGTGGATTACGCCGCCGACCTGGGCTTCACCCACCTGGAGTTCATGCCGGTCAGCGAATACCCGTTCGACGGCTCGTGGGGTTACCAGCCCGTGGGTCTCTTCGCGCCCACGATCCGTCATGGCACCCCGCACGAGTTCCGCGACCTCGTGGAAGCGGCGCATGAAAAAGGCATGGGCGTCCTGCTGGACTGGGTTCCGGGACACTTCCCGGTCGACCCGCACGGGTTGGCAAAGTTCGACGGTACCGCGCTTTACGAACACGCCGATCCGCGCGAGGGCTTCCACCCCGACTGGAACACCGCGATCTACAATTACGGCCGGATCGAGGTCGCCAACTTCCTGGTGTCGAACGCGCTTTACTGGCTGGACGAATACCACGTCGACGGCCTGCGCGTGGATGCGGTCGCCTCGATGCTTTACCGCGACTACAGCCGCAAGGCGGGCGAATGGATCCCCAACAAGGACGGCGGCAACGAGAATTACGAGGCCATCGCCGTCCTGCAAAAGACCAACATCGCTGCCTACGGCGAACACCCCGGCATCATGACGGTGGCCGAGGAATCCACCAGCTTCCCGGGCGTGTCGCGCCCCGTGGACGGCGGCGGACTTGGCTTCGGGTTCAAGTGGAACATGGGCTGGATGAACGACACCCTGTCCTACATGCAGAAGGACCCGATCTACCGCCAGCACCACCACCACCAGATGACCTTCGGAATCCACTACGCGTTTTCCGAGAACTTCATCCTGCCGATCAGCCACGACGAGGTCGTGCACGGCAAGGGGTCGATGCTGAAGAAGATGCCCGGCAGCGAATGGGAGAAATTCGCCAACCTGCGGGCCTATTACGGCTTCATGTGGGGCCATCCCGGCAAGAAGCTGCTGTTCATGGGCAACGAGCTGGGCATGCCGACCGAGTGGCAGGAGAAGGAACAATTGCCCTGGGACCTGCTGAAGGACCCCAAGCACGGCGGCGTTCAGTCACTGATCCGCGACCTGAACAAGCTCTACCGCGAGACGCCGGCGCTGCACGTGAAGGACTGCGACCCCGAGGGGTTCCAGTGGATCGACGCCAACGATGCGGCGCAATCGACCTTCTCGTGGATCCGTCGCGGCAACGCGGGCGATGCCGAGGTCGTCGTGGTCTGCAACATGACCCCGGTCGAGCGGCCGTCGCACACGTTGGCCATGCCCAGCGCGGGCCGCTGGCGCGAGGCGCTGAACACCGATGCCGAGGTCTATGGCGGCAGCGGTCGCGGCAACATGGGCGCGATCGAGGCGAAGGACGAACCGCTGCACGGCCAACCGGCCAGCGCGAGCGTCTACCTGCCGCCGCTGAGCACCCAGATCTTCATCAAGGACAAGGGCTGACCCACGATACGAAAAAGATAATGATTTCAGGGAGGGGAAAGACATGGAGAAGCCGAACTCGAGGCTGTCGAATAGGACGCTGGCCTTCGTGCTGGCGGGTGGACGCGGCTCGCGACTGAAGGATCTGACCGAGACCCGCGCCAAGCCCGCCGTCTATTTCGGGGGGAAGACCCGGATCGTCGATTTCGCGCTGTCGAACGCGCTGAACTCGGGCATCCGGAAGATGGCCATCGCCACGCAATACAAGGCGCACAGCCTGATCCGGCACTGCCAGCGCGGCTGGTCCTTCTTCCGGGCCGAGCGGAACGAGTATCTCGATATCCTGCCCGCGTCCCAGCGCGTGGCCGAGGACAAGTGGTATGTCGGCACCGCGGACGCCGTGACCCAGAATATCGACATCATCGACAGCTACGGCATCGAGTACATCCTGATCCTGGCCGGCGATCACATCTACAAGATGGATTACGAGATCATGCTGCGCGAGCATGTGGACAGCGGCGCGGACGTGACCGTGGGCTGCCTGACCGTCAGCAAGGAAGAGGCCAAGGCCTTCGGCGTCATGGCCGTCGATGACAACTGGAAGATCACGTCGTTCCTGGAAAAGCCCGCCGATCCGCCCACGATGCCGGGCAGCGACACGGAAACGCTCGCCTCGATGGGGCTCTACGTCTTCAAGTGGAGCTACCTGCGCGAGCTTCTGATCCGTGACGCCGAGGCCGATCATTCCAAGCACGATTTCGGCGGCGATATCATCCCTTACATCGTCGAGAACGGCCACGCGCAGGCGCACCGCTTCACCGAAAGCTGCGTGCGCCACGCCGCGGACGCGCCCGCCTACTGGAAGGACGTGGGCACGGTCGACGCCTACTGGCAGGCCAATATCGACCTGACCAATTTCGACCCTGATCTGGACCTGTGGGACACCAACTGGCCGATCTGGACCTACTCGGAATCCATGCCGCCCGCCAAGTTCATCCACGACACCGAGGGCCGGCGCGGGCACGCGTTGTCGTCGCTGGTGTCGGGCGGCTGCATCATCTCGGGCACCGAGATCCGCGAGTCGCTCTTGTTTTCCAAGGTGAAGACGAACAGCTACGCCAAGCTGAACCAGGCGGTGATCCTGCCAGACTGCAATATCGGCCGCTCGGCCGAGCTGACGAAATGCGTGGTCGATCGTGGCGTCGACATTCCCGAGGGGCTGAAGATCGGCACCGAGGACGCGCCGGACCACCTGGATCGCGACGGCAAGCCGATCTTCCACACCTCGCCGGGTGGCGTGACGCTGATCACCAAGCCCATGGTCGACAAGTGGCACGAGGTGCATGGATGAAGGTTCTGTCGGTCGCGTCGGAATGTGCCCCCATCATCAAGACCGGTGGCCTTGCCGACGTGGTCGGCGCGCTGCCCGCCGCCCTGAAGCCGCAGGGCGTCGAGATGCGGGTTCTTCTTCCGGGGTATCCCAAGGTGATGGACCGCGCGGGCCAGGCGCCCGCGGTCGCACGGTTCGATGACCTGTTCGGCGGGCCAGCCGAGCTGCTCCAGGCCGAGGCGGGCGGCGTGCCCCTGCTGGTACTACGCGCCGATCACCTATTCGACCGTGGCCACGGGATCTACCTGGATGAAAGCGGACAGGACTGGGAGGACAACCCCCAGCGCTTTGCCGCGCTCAGCCGCGCGGCGGCGCTGATCGCGCGGGACGGGGCAGGGGACTGGCGCCCCGATATCGTGCACGGGCACGACTGGCAGGCGGGTTTCGTGCCCTACTATCTCCACCGGATGGAGGTCGGCGTGCCGTCGGTCATGACCATCCACAATGTGGCCTTCCCCGGTCCCGCCGCGCCCGAGATGCTGGGCGAGTTGAAGCTGGAGCTCGACGATTACCACCCGGGCGGGCTGGAATTCTGGGGGCAGATCTCGGCCCTGAAGGCGGGGCTGGTCTGGTCCGACAAGATCACCACGGTCAGCCCGACCTATGCCCGAGAATTGCAGACCGAGACCTTCGGCATGGGGTTCGACGGCCTGATCCGCGCGCGCGCCGCCGATTTGCAGGGCATTCTTAACGGTATCGATACCGATGTCTGGGATCCTGCGACGGACCCCGAGATCGCGACCTACAAGACCGCGGCCTCGAAGAAGAAAGCGACCCGTGCGTTGCGCGATGAATTCGGCCTGCCCGACAGCGATGGCCCGCTGGCCGTCGTCGTCTCGCGCCTGACCGAACAGAAGGGCCTGGATCTGGTGCTTGAGGGACTGCCCGACTTTCTCGCACGCGGCGGGCAGATGGTACTTCTGGGCTCGGGCCAGGGCGACCTGGAACGTGCGTGGGAAGTCGCGGGCGCCCGGCACGAGGGGCTGGCGGTGCGCATCGGCTACGACGAGGGGCTGAGCCACCGGATGATGGCGGGGGGCCACGCCGTGCTCGTGCCCTCGCGGTTCGAGCCCTGTGGCCTGACGCAGCTTTACGGTCTGCGCTATGGCACCATCCCGGTTGTTGCACGCACGGGCGGTTTGGCGGATACCGTCATCGACGCCAACGACGCGGGCCTGCGCGCGGGGGTTGCCACCGGGATCGTGCATGACCCCGGCTCGGCCGAGGCGGTGGCGCAGGCGCTGTCGCGGCTGGCGGACCTTTACGCGGATCGCGACGTTTGGGCGAAGATGACCCGAAACGCGATGCGCCATCCGGTGGGATGGGACGTATCGGCGGCGGCCTATGCCGACCTCTACCGGAGCTTAATAACCGCATAATGAATAACCCGATCACGATCACCGAGGGCCGCGCGGCCCCCATCGGTGCGACCTTCGACGGCGATGGTGTGAATTTCGCCGTCTTTTCCGAAAATGCCGAACGGATGGTGCTGTGCCTGTTCGATGCCGATGGCACCGAAACGGGCCGGGTGGACCTGCCCGAACGCGACGGCGACGTGTGGCATGGCTACATCTCGGGGCTGCGGCCCGGACAGCACTACGGCTATCGCGCCCACGGCCCCTATGCCCCCGAACAGGGTCACCGGTTCAACCCGAACAAGCTGCTCATGGACCCGTATGCCAAGCGGCTGACCGGGCACCCGACGTGGCACGACACGTTGATGGGCTACAAGGTCGGGACAGCCAAGGACCCGGATCTGGTCATCGACCCGCGCGACAATGCCCGCTTCATGCCCCGGTCGGTCGTCGAGGATCCCGCCTTCTCGTGGGGCGAGGACGAACATCCGCGCACGCCGATCCAGCAATCGGTGATCTACGAGGCGCATGTGAAGGGCCTGACCAAGCGCCGCGCCGACGTACCCGACCCGGGGACGTTCCTGGCGATGTCGTCGGACCCGATGCTGGACTACCTGACCAACCTCGGGATCACGGCGATCGAGCTGCTGCCGGTCCATGCCTACCTGACCGACCATTTCCTGCACGAGAAAGGCCTGACCAACTACTGGGGCTACCAGACCATCGGTTTCTTCGCGCCCGAGCCGAAATACATGGCGCGCGGCCAGATCGACGAATTCCAGCAGATGGTGGCGCGCTTCCATTCGGCGGGGATCGAGGTGATCCTCGACGTGGTCTACAACCATACCGGCGAGGGGAACGAGCTGGGCCCGACCCTGTCGTTCCGCGGGCTCGACAATGCCAGCTATTACCGGCTGATGCCCGACAACCCGCGCTTCTACGTGAACGACACCGGCACCGGGAACACCGTGAACGTGGATCATCCCATGGTCCTGCGCATGATCATGGATTCCCTGCGCTACTGGGTCGAGGTCATGCATGTGGACGGCTTCCGCTTCGACCTTTGCTCGACGCTGGGCCGTGTAGACGAGGGCGGCTTCGACCGCGGCGCGGCCTTCTTCGACGCGATCCGGCAGGACCCGGTGCTGGGAAACGTGAAGCTGATCGCCGAGCCTTGGGATATCGGGCCGGGCGGCTACCAGCTGGGGGCTTTCCCGCCGCCCTTCATGGAATGGAACGACAAGTACCGCGACACCGTGCGCCGCTTCTGGCGCGGCGACGCGGGCGAGGCGCCGGCGCTGGCCGACCGCCTGACCGGCAGCGCGCTGCAATTCGACCACTCCAGTCGGCCGGCGACCTCATCGGTCAACCTGCTGACGGCCCATGACGGCTTCACGCTGATGGACACGGTCAGCTACGTGGAAAAGCACAACGAGGCCAACGGCGAGGACGGGCGCGACGGCCACGGCGAGAACTATTCCGACAACCTGGGCGTGGAAGGCCCGACCGAGAAGGAAGCGATCAATGCCGCCCGCGCCCGCCGCCGGCGCAACATGATGGCCACGCTGATGCTCAGCCAGGGCACGCCGATGATCCTGGCGGGCGACGAGATGGGCAATTCGCAATCCGGCAACAACAACGCCTATTCGCAGGATAACGAGATCAGCTGGATCGACTGGGGATCCTTCGACGCCGAGTTCCACGATTTCACCCGGCTGATGATCTCGTTCCGCAAGAACCACCCTCTGCTGCGGCAGAAGCTGTTCCTGCATGCCCAGCGGCGCGAGGACGGGCTGGACGACCTGTTCTGGTGGCGGCCCGACGGGCAGCAGATGCAGGATGAAGACTGGCAGGATCCCGACCTGTCCTGCGTCGCGATGGAGCTGCGGATGGCCTCGGGCACCCCGGATTACGCTGAGACCGAGCAGGCGATCTTCGCCGTGTTCAACGCGGGTGGCGCCGTGGACATGGTCATCCCCGATCCGCCCGAGAACACCCACTGGGTCTGGCGCGTGGATACCGCGCGCGGAGGGCGCCAGACAGACGTCGTGTCGGACCAGGTGAAGATCCCGGGACAGTCGGTGTCTGTCTTCGTCCTGGACATCCACACGTCATGAGCGACCCGCGCGACAGGCTGGCGGCGCGGCTCGGCGTGCTCGAAACCTTCCTCGACACGACCGGTCGCCGTCAGCACCTGGGCGCCGAGACACGCGACGCCATGCTGGCGGCGATGGGCGCGCCCACCGATCCGCTGGCGGCCGCGCGGCACCTGGACATGCTCGATGCCGCCGACGCCGCAAGGCCGCTGCCGCGCTGGCTGGTTCTGGACGCCGACACCGCGCATCGCCTGGCGGCGCTGGACGGGCAGGGCTGGACCCTCACGCTCGAGGATGGCGAGACGCGCAAGGGGCAGGGGGCCGAGACGGGCGCGCTGCCCGTGGGCATCCACGATCTGAATGGCGCAGGCTGGGTGACGACGCTGCTGGTCGCCCCGCGTCAGGTGCCGTTGCCCCCGCGCGGGTGGGGTGTGACCCTGCCGCTTTACGGGCTGGGGCAGGACGGTGCCGTCGGCAGCTATGCCGACCTTGCCGCCGCGGTGGCTGCGCTCGGGAAAGCGGGGGCCGATTTCGTGGGCATCAACCCGGTCCACGCCGGTTTCCCGGCCGATCCGCAGGCCTTCAGCCCCTATTCGCCGTCGCACCGGGGGCGGTTGTCGGTCGCCCACATCGCGCCCGAGCGGGCGATCGATGCGCCGGGCGGAGAGCTGCTGGACTGGCCCGCCGACCAGGGCGCGCGGCGCACCGCCCTGCGGGCCGAGTTCGACGCGGGCGCACCGGGCTTCGCCGACTGGCGCGCGGCCGAGGGCGAGGCGCTGGAGCTGTTCGCCCTGCACCAGGCGCTGTCGGACACGCTGGGGCCCTACTGGACCGACTGGCCCACGCCCTACCGCGATCCGAACAGCGCCGAGGTCGCCAGCTTCGCCGCCGAGAACACTGACACCATCGCGTTCCACGCGTGGTTGCAGTGGCGGGCCGAGCGCGACCTGACCACGGTGCACAAGGCCGCCGACGCCGCCGGCATGCGCTTCGGCCTTTACGTGGACCTGGCCGTGGGCACGCAACCCATGGGGGCCGAGACCTGGGCCGACCCGACGCTGTTCGCCTCGGGCGTGTCGCTGGGCGCGCCGCCGGATGCGTTCTCGTCCAAGGGGCAATCCTGGGGGCTGGCACCCTTGCGCCCCGACACCTTGGCCGACCGGGGCTTTCGCCCGCTGGCCACGATCCTGCGCCAGCAGCTGCGCCATGCGAGGCTGATGCGGATCGACCATATCCTGGGGTTCGAGCGGGCGTTCTGGGTGCCGCAGGACCGCAGCACGCCCGGCGCCTACGTCGCCATGCCGCGCGACGCGCTGCTGGCCGTCGCCCGGATCGAGGCCGCGCGCGTGGGCGCGACCATCGTGGGCGAGGACCTGGGCAACATCCCCGATGGCCTGCAATCGGCGCTGCACGAGGCGGGGATCCTCGGCTGCCGGGTGGCGCAGTTCCAGCAGGACTGGAACGCCGACACGGCCACCTTCTTGGCCGCCGACACCTACCCCGAAAGCGCCATGACCAGCTTCGGCACCCACGATCTGCCCACGTGGGAAGGCTGGAAGCGCGGCCGCGACATCGACTGGCGGCGTGACATCGGCGATATCGACGACGCGGCCCATGCCGAGGCCCACGCCCAGCGGCGCGACGAGGTCGCGGCGCTGACCGGTCTTCTGGGCGGCGACGATGCCGCCGCGCTGCACCGTTTCCTGGCCGAAACGCCCTCGCGCCTGGTTGCCGTGCAGATCGAGGACTTGCTGGGCCGGGTCGAGCAGCCGAACCTGCCGGGCACCGTTCACGAACATCCCAACTGGCGCCGGCCGCTAGGCGTGGCGCCGGATGCGCTGGGTAACCTTGACGCCGTGGCTGAGACCACCAGACTTATGCTCAAAGCAAATAGACGAGGACGAGACCCATGGAGATCCTGACCATCGACACGCAACCCATCGAGGGTCAGAAGCCGGGCACCTCGGGCCTTCGCAAGAAGACCCGCACCTTCATGGAGCCGCATTACCTCGAGAATTACGTACAGTCGATTTTCGACGCCATCGGCGGGGTCGCCGGCAGGACCATGGTCCTGGGCGGTGACGGACGGTATTTCACCGGGCCCGCCGCGCAGGTGATCCTGCGCATGCTGGCGGCCGGGGGCGCGGCCCGGGTCATCGTGGGCAAGGACACCATCATGTCCACACCCGCCGCGTCGAACCTGATCCGCAGCCGCAAGACCGATGGCGGGCTTATCATGTCCGCCAGCCACAATCCCGGCGGCATCGACGAGGATTTCGGCGTCAAGTACAACCAGTCGAACGGCGGCCCGGCCAACGAAGAGATCATGAAGCGGATCTTCGAGGGCACCAAGACGATCACGCAGTACCACATTCTCGAGGCGCAGGACGTCGATCTCTCCAATCTCGGCGAACTCACCCTGGGGGATACCGTGATCGAGGTCGTCGATCCGGTTTCGGCCTATGTCGAACTGATGGAGCAACTGTTCGATATGCCCGCGATCGAGCGCATGGTGAAAGGCGGGTTCCGCATCTGCTTCGACGGTATGCACGCCGTGACCGGACCCTACGCCAAGGCGCTGTTCGAGGACAGGCTGGGCGCGGCCGAGGGTTCGGTCCTCAACGCCGTGCCCAAGCCCGATTTTGGGGGCGGTCATCCCGATCCGAACCCGATCTGGGCGAGGGAGCTCATGGACATCATGCATGGCGAGGATCCGCCCGATTTCGGCGCGGCCAGCGACGGCGACGGCGACCGCAACATGATCGTCGGGCCCGGCATGTACGTGGGTCCCTCGGATTCGGTGGCCGTGCTGGCAGCGAACGCCCACCTGGCGCCCGCCTATGTCAACGGGCTTGCCGGCGTCGCCCGGTCCATGCCTACCAGCCGCGCGCTGGACGCGGTGGCCGCGAAGAAGGGCCTCGACTGCTACGAGACGCCGACGGGCTGGAAGTTCTTCGGCAACCTGCTGGACGACGGGCGTATCACCATCTGCGGCGAGGAGTCGGCGGGCACCAGCAGCGACCATGTCCGCGAGAAGGACGGGCTGTGGGCCATCCTGCTGTGGCTGAACATCCTGGCGGCCAAGGAGACCGGCGTCCGGGAAATCGTCCACGACCACTGGGCCGAGTACGGTCGCAACTTCTACACCCGCCACGACTTCGAAGGGGTCGACGCCGACCGGGCGAACGCCATGTTCGACGACCTGCGGGGCCGGCTCGAAGGCATGGCCGGCACCACCGTCGCCGGGCGCACCGTCGCATCGGCGGACGAGTTCGCCTATACCGACCCGGTGGATGGCTCGGTTGCCGAAAGACAGGGCATCCGTGTGCATTTCGAGGGCGGGGGCCGCGTGGTCTACCGTCTTTCGGGCACCGGAACCGTGGGGGCCACCTTGCGTGTCTATCTCGAGGATGAGAGCGATGCGCCCGACGCCAAGGACCGCGACACGCAGGAGGCGCTGGCCGACATCATCGCCGCCGCCCACGAGATCGCGAAGATCGAACATTACACGGGCCGCACCGATCCGGACGTGCGCGCCTGAGAAAGGGACGATATGCCGCTCAAAGACCGTGTGACCCCCGAGACGGGTGTTGCCGAAGGCCTGGCCTACAAGTGCCGCCAACTGCTCAACCACTCGGAAACGGCCTTCGACGCCCATACCGCCATTGCCCCCATGCTGGGCGGGCAGGTGGACGGCGACGTGGCCACCTTCGGGTTCTGGACGCCCGAGCTGCAGGACCAGCGCGTGCCCGAAGGCGACGTGTTCCTGGAAGTGCTGTCGCCCAAGGGGCCGCTGGACCTGACCCGCGCCCACCAGCAGGTCACGTTCGACCGGATCTACCTGCCCGTCTCGCGCTACGAGGCGCATACCTTCTGCGCCGCCAGGGGCATGATGGCGGGCAACCGCGAACAGGGCGGTGATTTCTACTGCCTCGTCTGGCGCGACGCGCAGGACACCTGGCACCGGATCCTCGATCCGCTCGCCATGTCGCTGCCTTTCGGTGCCTTCGCGCCCGCCGAGCTTTACGACGTGAAGGCCATGCTGGACCGGCGCGGCGACAAGGCGTACTGGGCGCAATTCGCGGGCGACACGCCGCACAAGTTCGACCCGCCCGCCAACATCCTCCAGATCCACGTGCCCACCGCCACAGCCGGCGGCACCCTGGCCGCGCTGACCCGCCAGTTCGAACGTATGGGCGAACGGGTCGCCAACGACCTGACGCTCGATCCCCTGGACCAGATCTTCATGGGCTACGACGCCGTGCAGCTTCTGCCGGTCGAGCCGACGACGACCTACGAGACCGGCCCGGCCTTCTGGGAGGAACTGGACGGCGCCACGGACGAGGAGATCACCGTCGACCTGACGCGGCCCGACACCACGAACTGGGGCTACGATATCGTCATCTCCGGCATGGCGACCGTGAACCCGGTGCTGCTGGAATCGGGGCGCCCGGACGAGCTGGTGGATTTTGCCACCGTTCTGCACAACTTCCCGACCAGGCCCAAGAAGCTGATCTTCGACGTGGTGTTCGGCCATTCCGACAACCAGGGACTGGACGCGCTCAACCACCATTTCTTCGCCGGGCCGAACATGTACGGCCAGAACATGGACTACAAGAACCCGGCCGTCCGCGCGATCATGCTGGAGTTGCAGCGCCGCAAGGTGAATTTCGGCGCCGACGGCGTGCGCGTCGACGGCGCGCAGGACTTCAAGTGGTGGGACGCCGGCACGCAGGAGCTCCGCCACGACGACGACTATCTCGACCTGATGTCCGACATGGTGCAGGAGGTCGCGGGCACCAAGTATTACCCCTGGTTCGTGTTCGAGGACGGGCGCCCCTGGCCGCAGGAGGACTGGGAGCTGAGCTCGACCTACCGCGCCGTGATCGAGAACCAGCGCGATGACCCGGACGTGTTCCAGTGGGGGCCGCTGACCTTCGCGCACAACACGCCCTTCATCTACGGCTTCTGGCTTTCGAAGTGGTGGCGCATCAAGGAGGTCCTGTCGGTGGGGGCCAACTGGATCTCGGGCACCGCGAACCACGACACGCTGCGGCGAGGCACGCAGGTGAACCCCAAGCTCAATATCAATACGCGGCTTGGCGATACCCAGATGGAGATCCTGGAAAAGGCATACGACAACCCGGCGGTGTCCATGCTGACCTACGCCGCGCTGCCGGGCGTGCCCATGGACTTTCTCAATGCCACCGCGCGGGCGAACTGGGGCTTCATCCGCAACCAGGACGACAAGTACGGTGTGAAGGTCGTGGCCGAGGAGGCGATCAGCCTGAAATGGCAGGTGGACGAGTACCGCTACTCGGTGCCGGGCAATTTCCGCCGCCTGAAAGAGCTGGGATATGAGACGCGGGCCGACCTGGCGCGCTTCTTCGAGTTCCTGCCCGCCCTGGTCGAGGTGACCGAGTACGACCTTGACCACATCGCCAAGCTGCTGAACCAGGTCGAGCCGCCGCTGGCCGGGCCCGGCACCTTCACCGTGTCAGACCTGAAGAAGATCGCGCGCGCGTGGATGGACGACATGCACGAATACTGCAACGTGTCGAACTCCATGTCCGCGCTGGACGAGCGGCAGACCCAGTTCATGCTGGATCTGCGCAATTTCCGGCGCGCCAACCGGTGGCTGCGGCAGAATCTCGGCCCCGAGGACTATTTCGACTACGTGCAGCCTGTGGACGGTCGCGTGCTGTTCACCTCGTACCGGAAGCACGAGGGGCGCGAGGTCTATACCATCACGCATATGGAGGGCGGGCCGTCCGGCGAATTCGACCCGCTGCGCCTGAAGATCCCAGGGCTGAAGGGCGCGGGCTGGACCTGCGCGCTGCGCACGCCGGGGATCGGGCCGGATTACATCTCGGGGCCGATCGTCCTGCGCGACAGCATGGGGCTGGTCTTCACCCGGGGCATGTGACCGATCACAACGGTTGCAGCGCAGGCGTGGCCCACCCATGATGCCCATATGTCGGGCAATTCGGAAAGGCGGCCGCCATGAAGATGCTGGAAAACTATAGCCGCTTCAGCGCGCTTGCCGCGGCTGCGGCGCTGACGGTGGTGTGTCTAGCCCTGGTGCCGCTGTCCGGCTGGGCCTGGCTCGGCGTCCTGGTGTTCGGCGCTCTCACGGCCGTGGGCGTGCGCGACATGCGCCAGACGCATCACGCGATCCTGCGCAACTACCCGATCCTGGGCCATATCCGGTTCTTCTTCGAGAAGATCCGCCCCGAGATCCGCCAGTATTTCATCGAATCCGACCACGACGAGGAGCCGTTCAGCCGCGAGGACCGGTCGATCGTCTACCAGCGTGCCAAGAACGAAGAGGCCGCGCGCCCCTTCGGCACCAAGCAGAAGGTCTACGAGGGCGGCTATGGGTGGATGACCCACTCCATCGTGCCCACCCACCTGGACCGGCACGATTTCCGCGTCAGCATCGGCGGCCTGGACTGTAAGAAGCCCTACGACGCCTCGCTCTACAACATTTCGGCCATGTCCTTCGGGTCGCTCTCGGCGGCGGCGATCCGGGCGTTGAACATGGGCGCGAAGGCGGGCGGTTTCGCCCATGACACCGGCGAAGGCGGCATCAGCAAGTATCACCGCGAGGGCGGTGGCGACCTGATCTGGGAAATCGGGTCGGGCTATTTCGGCTGCCGCACCCACGAAGGGCGGTTCGACCCCGACAAGTTCGCCGAGAAGGCCGCCGACGACCAGGTCAAGATGATCGAGATCAAGCTGAGCCAGGGCGCGAAGCCCGGCCATGGCGGCATGCTGCCGGCGGCCAAGATCACCGAGGAAATCGCCGAGGCGCGCGACATCCCCATGGGCAAGGACTGCATCTCGCCGGCCGGTCATCCCGAGTTCTCGACCCCGCGCGAGCTGTGCGCCTTCATCGCCAGGCTGCGCGATCTGTCGGGCGGCAAGCCCGTGGGCTTCAAGCTGTGCATCGGCCACCGGCGCGAATTCATGTGCATCGTCAAGGCGATGATCGCCACCGGGATCTACCCGGATTTCATCGTCGTCGACGGCAAGGAGGGCGGCACCGGCGCCGCGCCCCTGGAATTCGCCAACCACGTGGGCATGCCCCTGACCGAAGGCCTGACCTTCGTTCACAACACCCTGCGCGGGGCCAATATCCGCGAACGCATCCGCATCGGGGCCAGTGGCAAGCTGATCCATGCCTTCGACATCGCACAGGCCTTCGCCATGGGGGCGGACTGGTGCAATTCGGCCCGCGGCTTCATGTTCTCGGTCGGCTGCATCCAGGCGCAGGCCTGCCATACCAACCATTGCCCCACGGGCGTGACCACGACCGACCCGGTGCGCCAGCGCGCGCTGGTGGTGAAGGACAAGGCGCCGCGCGTGGCGAACTTCCACCGCAACACCATGCGGGCGCTGGCCGAGATGGCGGGCGCGGCGGGCCTGGACGATCCGCGCGATTTCTTGCCCCATCACTTCATGAAGCGCGAGGCCGACGGCTCCATGGTCGAGGCCAGCGACGCCTGGCCCTACATGCAGCACAACTACCTGATCGAGAACGAGAATACCGACCGCGAGGACACGTATCTCAAGCGCTGGCGCCGGGCCAGCGCCGAGACCTTCGATCCGCCCGAGCCCTATGGCCGGGCCCTGAAGAAGCGCAAGATGGCCGCCGAATAGGGCGCGGCAAGCGGCTCAGCCGTGGGTGATGCCGGCGGCCATGAGGCCCTCGAGGTGCTGCGCGCAACCGGTGAGCGCGGCGAAGTCGTCCTCCACGCCCCACACGGCGAATTGCATCATGAAGTCCGAGAACCGGCCCTTCGCGCGGAACGCCTCGTCAAAGCCGAAGCGCGCCAGGTGCGGCGTCAGGGCGCGTGCCATGCCCCCGATCATGTAGATCCCGCCGAAGGGCAGGTGGGTCAGGGCCAGGTCGCCCGTGACGCGCCCCATGGCCTGCACGAACGCCTCGGCCGCGCGGATCGCCACCGGGTCGTCGCCCTGCTCGAGCGCCGCCATGATCTGGGACGAATCCTTGCGCGTGGTCTCGCCGCCCGCCCAGGCGTAGGTCCGCTCGAGGCCCCGGCCCGACAGAACGTCCTCGACCCCGGGAAACCCGTGGGCCGTCGACACGAAGCGGGCCAGCGACATGTCGTCCTCGGACAGCACCGGGAAGGTGACGTGGCCGCTTTCGCAGGGGGGCACGTATCGCCCGGTCTCGGTGCGGAAGACGGGCACGGCGTTGAAGCCGGTGCCGATGCCCACGACCAGCTTGGCGTTGTGATCGGCGCCCGTCGGCCCCGGCACCAGCTGGCGCAGGTTGTCGTCCGATATGTGATCGACCGCGTGGCCCTGGGCTTGCAAATCGTTGAGGATCGCCACCGTTTCGGCGCCCGTGCACGCGGCCAGGTCGGCGCGGGTCATGGTCCAGCCGACGTTGGTCAGCCGCCCGACGCCATCCATCACCGGCCCCGCCATGGCGATGCACGCGCCCGCGCAGTCGCTGACGCCCTGCTCCGACAGGAAGGCGCCCAGGATCTCGCCCAGACCCTCGCGGCCCTGGTTGCGGAACTTGGAAATGGTCTCGGGCTGCACCACCCCGTCCAGCGCCAGCGCGGCACGGGTGTTCGTGCCCCCGACATCAGCGACGACCGTGCGAACGGGGGATGCGGGCATGGTGTGGCCTTCCTTGGGGCGGTTGCGCGGGCCTTCGCGTGATAGGACGGAAATGCGGGGGGCTGCAAGAAAATGCCCCGGCCGATCGCGGGTCATCGCGCTGCGCCCGCGATGCTGCGCTGCGGCGAAAATCGATGAAAATCATGTCACTAAGGGGCGTCCCGGGGCCCATCGGTTGACACCCGTCATCCCTTGGGCTTGTCTTGAGCGCAGACGAAAAGGGGGGAGCAGGACCGTTGTCCGGCCCCTGCACAACGATGCGCCCCAAGGCGCACGACACAAATTTGGGAGAGATTGCATGAGACATATTCTTCTTGCCAGCGCCGCGACCATGGCCCTTGGATCCGGCATGGCCGCCGCCCAGGAGCTGGTCTTCCCGGTGGGCGAAGGCGCCTTCAGCTGGGACAGCTACGAGGAATTCGCCGCCAACAACGATTATAGCGGCGAAACCATCGACATCGCCGGTCCGTGGACCGGTGCGGACGCCGAGCTGATGAACTCGGTCGCCGCCTACTTCGCCGAAGCGACCGGCGCGACGGTGAACTATTCCGGCTCGGACAGCTTCGAGCAGGACATCGTCATCTCGACCGAGGCGAACTCGGCCCCGAACCTGGCCGCCTTCCCGCAGCCGGGCCTGGTGGCCGACCTCGCCTCGCGCGGCTCGATCACGCCGCTGGACGAGGAAACCGCGAGCTTCATCGCCGAGAACTACTCGGCCGGGGAAAGCTGGGTGGACCTGGCGACCTTCGAAGGCCCCGACGGCGAAAGCGCGATGTACGCCTTCCCCTACAAGATCGACGTGAAATCGCTGGTCTGGTACTCGCCCGAGCAGTTCGAGGAAGCGGGCTACGAGATTCCCGAGACCTACGAAGAGCTGAAGGAACTGACCGCCCAGATCGCCGAAGACGGCGTGACGCCCTGGTGCATCGGCCTGGGCTCCGGCGCGGCCACTGGCTGGCCGGCCACGGACTGGGTCGAGGACATCATGCTGCGCACGGCCACGCCCGAGCAGTATGACAACTGGGTCACCAACGACATGCCGTTCGACGATCCGGTCGTCGTCGCCGCGATCGAGGAATACGGCACCTTCCTGCAGGAAGGCTACGTGAACGGGGGCCGCGAAGCCGCCGCCACGACCGATTTCCGCGACAGCCCGAGTGGCCTCTTCCAGTTCCCGCCCGAGTGCTACATGCACAAGCAGGCGACGTTCATCCCGACCTTCTTCCCCGAAGGCACCGTGGTGGGTGAAGATGTCGACTTCTTCTACTTCCCCGCGCCCGAAGGCGGCGAGACGCCCGTGCTGGGCGGCGGCACCATGTTCGCCATCACCGAGGACAGCGAAACCGCCCGCGGTTTCATCGATTTCCTGAAGACGCCGATCGCGCACGAGATCTGGGCAGCCCAGGGCGGCCTGCTGTCGCCGCTGACCTCGATCAACCCCGAGGTGTTCCCGTCCGATCCGGCGCGGGCCACGAACGACATCCTGCTGAACGCGACGACCTTCCGGTTCGACGGGTCTGACCTGATGCCGGGCGAGATCGGCGCGGGCGCCTTCTGGACCCAGATGGTCGAGTTCACCACCGGCACCCAGGACGCCGAGGCGACCGCCACGGCCATCCAGGAGCGTTGGGACAACCTGAAGAACTGATCCGCGGGATCATGTGACGACGCGAAACAGGGGGCGTCCGGCATCGTGCCGGGCGCCCTTTTCCGTCCGACCGGGTGCGACGCTATCCCGCGTGATTCCGCCGAAAATCCGGCACTTGGCGGTTGCTTCATGGGTCCGCTTGCGCGCAGACTATTCCCAAGGGTGGCCGCAGATGCCGCCCACGACACAGGGGGGAGACGAGATGCCAGTCATCTTGCAAGGGATCATCACGATCCTCATCGGCGTCGGCGGATGCGTTGCCTATTTCTATTTCTCCAACCTTCTGCTGGATAAGGTGATCTTTCCGGCCAAGGGCGAGAAGGCGGGCCAGAACATCAACCGCGCGAACCAGGTGCGGCCCTGGCTGTTCCTGTTCCCCGCCGTGTTCGTGCTGGGGCTCTACCTGGTCTACCCGGTGATCGGATCGTTCTTCCGCTCGCTCTATGGGCGAAACCCGGACGAGTTCGTGGGCCTTGGAAACTACGCCTCGCTGATCGCGTCCGAGGATTTCCGCATCTCGTTCTTCAACAATTTCCTCTGGGCCATCGTGGTGCCGGCGGGCGCGACCTTCTTCGGCCTGATGGCCGCGCAGCTGACCGACAAGCTGAGCTGGGGCAACCTCGCCAAGTCGCTGATCTTCATGCCCATGGCGATCAGCTTCGTGGGCGCCTCGCTGATCTGGAAATTCGTCTACGCCAATGACGCCGATATCGGATTGATCAACGCGATCCGCGCCAGCCTCGGCTTCACCGATCCGGTCGACGTGCTGCAGATTCCGTTCTGGAACAACTTCTTCCTGATGATCATCCTGATCTGGATTCAGACCGGGTTCGCCATGGTGATCCTGTCGGCTGCCCTGCGCGGCATCCCCGAAGAGACGATCGAGGCTGCGATCCTTGACGGCGCGAATCCCTGGCAGCTGTTCTTCCAGATCAAGGTGCCGCAGATCATGGCGACCATCGTCGTGGTCTGGACCACCATCACCATCCTCGTGCTCAAGGTGTTCGACATCGTCTACACCATGACGGGGGGCAATTTCGGGACCGAGATCCTGCCATCCTACATGATGGATTTCATGTTCCGCGACGACGGACGCGCCACGGCCATCGCCTTCGTCATCATGCTGATCGTGCTGCCGGTGATGATCTGGAACATCGTCCAGGCGCGCAAGGAAATGCGCTGAGCCGGTCCGCGCGAGGGAGGAGCAAGTAAATGGACAATATCGCAGGACAGAAATCGTCCCTGACCTGGGCCACCCACATCTCGGTGCTGTTGCTGGTGCTGCTATGGCTGATCCCGACCATCGGGCTGTTCGTGTCGTCGTTCCGCGACCGCGACCAGATCTCGGCCAGCGGCTGGTGGAACGCGCCCTTCGCGGTGGAGCTGACGGCCCGCGGGCGCACGTCGGCCGAGGCCACGCCCGACGGCGACATGTTCGTGGTGACGGGCAACATCTACGACGACCCCGAGGCGCAGAGCTATTTTCCCGGGGGCGGTGGCGAGGTCGTGGCCTTCGGCACGCGCGGCGCCAACCCGACCGAGTTCGATGCGGGGACCGAGGCCGACCTGGGCGATGGCGAAACGCTGACGGTGAACGCGGACGGCACCTACCGGTACGTCTCGCCCGAGGATCCGGGATCACGCGGGCAGCGGGTGTATTTCGCGGCTGCGAGTCCACCGAACTTCACGCTCGATAACTACGAACAGGTGCTGACGGCCGACAACATGGACCAGGCCTTCATCAACACGTTCACGGTGACGATCCCGGCCACCATCATCCCGATTCTCATCGCGGCCTTCGCGGCCTACGCGCTGGCGTGGATGGACTTCCCCGGACGGGGAGTCCTGATCGCGGTGGTCGTTGGTCTGCTCGTCGTGCCCTTGCAGCTTGCGCTGGTGCCGATGCTGAACCTGCACAACAAGCTGGGCATCGGCCAGAGCTTCATGGGCATCTGGTTCGCGCACACGGCGTTCGGCATGCCCTTGGCGGTCTACCTGTTGCGCAACTACATGGTCGGCCTGCCGCGCGACATCATCGAGTCGGCCAAGGTCGACGGGGCCACCGATTTCGAGCTGTTCGTGCGGATCATCCTGCCGCTGTCGCTGCCCGCGCTGGCCGCGTTCAGCATCTTCCAGTTCCTGTGGACCTGGAACGACCTGCTGGTGGCCAAGGTGTTCCTGCCGTCCGATGACGCCAGCAAGGTGATGACCGTGAAGATCGCCGACGACCTTCTGGGCTCACGCGGAGGCGACTGGGGGATCCTGGCGACCGCCGCCTTCGTGTCCATCGCCGTGCCGCTCCTGGTGTTCTTCACCATGCAGCGGTTCCTCGTGCGCGGTCTGCTGGCGGGATCGGTGAAGTAATCCATGAGCTTTCTTTCGGAAATGGCCGATACCGCACCCCGGCCCGACGGCCCGGTGGACAAGGACTGGTGGCGCGGCGCGGTGATCTACCAGATCTATCCGCGCAGCTATCAGGACACCGATGGCGACGGGATCGGCGACCTGCCGGGCATCATCCATCGCCTGGACCACATCGCGCGGCTGGGGGCGGACGCGATCTGGATCTCGCCCTTCTTCAAGTCGCCCATGCTGGATTTCGGCTACGACGTCAGCGACTATTGCGATGTGGACCCGATGTTCGGCTCGATCCGCGATTTTGACGCGCTGATCGACCGGGCGCACGGGCTGGGTCTGAAGGTGCTGATCGACCTCGTTCTCAGCCACACCAGCGACCAGCACCCGTGGTTCCAGGAAAGCCGCGCCAGCCGCGACAACCCACGCGCCGACTGGTACGTCTGGGCCGAGGCCAAGCCCGATGGCAGCCCGCCCAACAACTGGCTGTCGATCTTCGGGGGCTCGGCCTGGCAGTGGGACGGCGAGCGGATGCAGTACTACCTGCACAACTTCCTGTCCGAGCAGCCGGACCTCAACTTCCACACGCCCGCGGTGCAGGACGCGCTGCTGGACGTGGCGCGGTTCTGGCTTGAAAAGGGCGTGGACGGCTTCCGGCTGGATACCGTGAACTTCTACGTCCACGACAAGCAACTGCGCGACAACCCGCCCCTGAACCCGGAAGAGCGGAACGAGAACACGGCGCCGGCCGTGAACCCCTACAATTTCCAGGATCACCTGTACGACAAGACCCAGCCCGAGAACCTGGACTTCCTGCGCCGCCTGCGCGCGCTGATGGAGGAATACCCGGCGATCACCTCGGTCGGCGAAGTGGGCGAATCCCAGCGTGGGATGGAGACGCAGCGCGACTACACCGCCGGCGACGACCTGCTGCACATGGCCTATGATTTCGACTTCCTGGGCACCGTCTATCCGTCGGGCAGCCGCATCCGACAGGTGCTGGAACGGTTCGACCGGATCGTCACCGATGGCTGGGCCTGCTGGGCGTTCTCGAACCACGACGTCGTGCGCTACGCGACGCGGTTCAACCTGACTGTCCCCGCCCGCAAGCTTTATGCCGCGCTGCTCATGTGCATGAAGGGGACCGTGTGCCTCTACCAGGGCGAAGAGCTCGGCCTGACCGAAGCCTATGTCCGGTACGAGGATTTGCAGGACCCCTACGGCAAGCGGTTCTGGCCCAAGTTCAAGGGCCGCGACGGCTGCCGCACGCCGATCCCCTGGACCACGGGGCGGAACGGCGGGTTCTCGGACGCGCAGCCCTGGCTGCCCGTGGCGGTCGAGCACCTGGATCACGCCGTGAGCGTTCAGGAAGGCGACGACAGCTCGGTCCTGAACTTCTACCGGACCATGCTGGCGTTCCGGAAGACCCATCCAAGCCTGGCCAAGGGCGGCCTGAAGGTGGTGCGCGCCGACGATGACGTGCTGACGCTGATCCGCGACGACGGGTCCGAGCGGTTGTTCTGCGCCTTCAACCTGACCGACACGGCCCAGACCGCCGAATTGCCGGACGGCGAATGGCACCTGGACGACGGCGCGCCCTTCGCCTCGGATCGCGCGGACAGAATACTGACATTGCCGCCCTGGAGTGCCGCGTTCGCGGTCGCGGGCCAATAAGAACGGGAGGAACTTCATGGCCGATCTCAAATTGACCGACGTCGCCAAATCCTATGGCAGCGTCCAGGTGCTGAGCGATATCAACCTCGACATCAAGCAGGGCGAGCTGATCGTCTTCGTCGGCCCCTCGGGCTGTGGCAAGTCCACGCTACTGCGGATGATCGCGGGGCTGGAACGGATCACCGGCGGCGAGCTGAAGATCGACGGGCAGGTGGTGAACAACGTGCCGCCCGCGCAGCGCGGCATCGCCATGGTGTTCCAGTCCTACGCGCTCTACCCGCACATGACGGTGCGCGACAACATGGCCTTCGCCCTGAAGATCGCCAAGAAGTCGAAGGAAGAGATCGACGCGGCCATCACCAAGGCGGCCCGCATCCTTCAGCTCGAGCCGTTCCTCGACCGCCTGCCCAAGGCCCTGTCGGGCGGCCAGCGCCAGCGCGTGGCCATCGGCCGGTCCATCGTCCGCGACCCCAAGGTGTACCTGTTCGACGAGCCGCTTTCGAACCTCGACGCAGCCCTGCGCGTGGCCACCCGGATCGAGATCGCGCAGCTGAAGGAGAACATGCCGAACTCGACCATGATCTACGTGACCCACGACCAGGTCGAGGCGATGACCCTGGCCAGCCGCATCGTGGTGCTGGCGGGCGGCGGCATCGCGCAGGTGGGCACGCCGCTGGAGCTGTACGAGAAGCCGGAGAACGAGTTCGTGGCCCAGTTCATCGGCAGCCCGGCCATGAACCTGCTGCAAGGCAAGATCACCGGCACCGGCGAAAAGACGACCATCGCGATCAACGGCGGCGGCACGGCGGTGTCGGACTACCCGTCCACCGAGGCCGACATGGGCGCCGAGGTGAAAGTCGGCGTGCGGCCCGAGGATTTCGTCGAGGCCCGGGGCGGCGAGTACATCTTCGAGGGCAAGGTCGACATCACCGAGGCGCTTGGCGAGGTGACGCTGCTCTACTTCGAAACCGGCAATGCCGACATGGAAGCGCTGGAAAAGGGCGACGCCGCCGTGATCGCCAAGTTGCAGGGCATCCACAAGGGCCTGCGCGGCAACACGGTCAAGCTGGGCGCCGACCCGTCCAAGGTCCATGTCTTCAAGGATGGCGTGTCGCTGCTCTATCGCGATGGCGGCCTGGCCCGCACGGCGACGATGACGGATTTCAGCATCTCCAAGCACTGAACCGGCCGAGAGGATCGGCAAGAGGGCGGCGCCGGGCGCCGCCCTTTCGCGTTAGGGGGTGATTAACCCTTTGCCGTCACGCTCGGTGCCATGGAGATCACGCGCGACCCTCCGCTGCGCCGCGACTGGGACGCTTTGACCGTGGACGCGCCCTTCGTGCAGGGGTGGGCCTACGGCGCTGCGGCGGAACGGTTGGGCGCCACCGTGCACCGCCTGCGGATCGGAAACGCGTCGTGTCTTGGCGTGACGCAGGTGATCGAACGCGGGATCGGGCCGCTGTGCCTGCTTTGGCTGCCGGGCGGCATCCATTGGCTGCGGGGTGCAGACACGCCGCGCGCGCTGAAGACGATACGGTTGGCCTGGCCCGGAGCTGTCTTCGTCCTGTCGCCCGATGCGGGGCGTGCCCTTCGGCAAGGCTCCCAGAGGGCCGTGCTGGACCTGTCGGGCGACCTGCGTGCCGGCCTGCGGAAGAAATGGCGCAACCGGCTGACCTGCGCCGGACGAGCGGGCCTGTCGGTCACGCGGGAGCCGGGTTGCCCCGACTGGCTGCTCGGGCGCGATGCCGAGATGCGCCGCCGCCGCGGTTTTCGCGCCTTGCCGCACCGCTGGCTCGCAAAGCTTGAGCGGGTGTCGCCGGGCACGGTCGAAAGCTGGATCGCCTTTTAACGTGGCGGCCCGATCGCCGGGGTCTGCCTACTGCGCCACGGGCGCGAGGCGGTCTATCACCTGGGCCAGACGACGCCAGCCGGGCGCAGGGCGTCGGCCCACAACCTGCTTCTGTGGCACGCCATGTGCGCGGCGCGGGACGAGGGTTGCACGCGCATGGATCTTGGGCTGATCGATCTCGTCCGCCTCCCGGGCCTGACCCGTTTCAAGCTGGGCACCGGCGCGCGGGCGGTCAGCGATCCGCCCACGCGCCTGCTGTGTCCGTGGGATCAGGCCAGAGACGGCAGCCAGAGCACGATGGACGGGAAGGCCACCAGCGTCGCGATGGTCACCGCGTCGGCCAGGAAGAACGGCATCACGCCGCGGAACACGTCCTGAACCGAGATGTCGGGCCGCACGCCCGCCACCACGAAGCAGTTCAACCCGATGGGGGGCGTGATCAGGCAGAACTCGGCCATCTTCACCACCAGGATCCCGAACCAGATCGCGCACATGGTCCCGTTCATGCCGAACGCGCTCTCCTCGGCCGTGACGAACGGTCCGCCGTTCAGCGCCATCACCGCCGGGAACACCACCGGCAGCGTCAGAAGCAGCATGCCGATCGCATCCATGAACATGCCGAGCACCGCGTAGGCGAGCAGGATCATGATCAGCGTGAGCATCGGCGCCTGATCCAGCGACGTGATCCAGTCGGCGAAGGCGCCGGGCAGGTCGGCGAAGCCCAAGAAACGCACGTAGATCAGAACGCCCCAGATGATGGCGAAGATCATGGTCGACAGCTTGGCCGTCTCGATCAGCGCGTCCTTCAGTTCGGGCCAGCGCATGCCGTGCCAGAGCGCCATCAGGAATACGATGAAGGCGCCCACCGCGCCGCCCTCGGTCGGCGTGCCCCAGGCGTCGCCGCCGAAGGGGTTGTAGACGAAGAAGATGATGATCACGACCACGGCCAGGATCGGCAGCGCGGGCGGCAGCGACTGCATCCGCTGGCGCCAGGTGAAGCCGGTGACGGGCGGGCCGAAGCCCTTGATGGTCAGCGCGAGGACGATGATGAGGCCGGCATAGATGAAGGCCGAGACGACGCCGGGGATGAAGCCCGCCAGCAGGAGCTTGCCCACGTCCTGTTCGACGATGATCGCGTAGATAACAAGGATGGCCGAGGGCGGGATCAGGGAGGCCAGCGTGCCGCCCGCCGCCACCACGCCCGCGGCGAAGCGGCGATCATAGCCCACCTTCAGCATCTCGGGGATGGCGATGCGCGCGAACACGGCGGCGGTGGCCACCGATGCGCCGGACACCGCCGCGAAGCCCGCCGTGGCGAAGACGGTGGACACGGCCAGCCCGCCCGGCACCCAGGCGATCCAGCGCTTGGCGGCTTCGAACAGCGCCTTGGTGAGGCCCGCGTAATAGGCGAGGTAGCCGATCAGGATGAAGGTCGGGATCAGGCTGAGCGCCTGGCTCGCCACCTTGCCGTGGGGCACCTGGCCCGCGGTCTTGATGGCCACCGTCATGGCCCAGCCGAGCTCGGACGCGTCGTAGCCCTTGCGCGACCAGAAGATCCAGATGAGGCCCACGAGCCCCGCGAAGGCGGCGGCGAAGGCCACGCGCATGCCCAGGACGACCAGGACCAGCAGGCCGCCCGTGACCCACAGGCCGATTTCGATGCTGTCCATCAGTCGCGATCCTCGATTTGGCGCGCCTCGAGCGCCGCTTGTTCCGCCGCCGACAGGATCAGCGGCACGGCCACCGGCTCGGGGTCGCCCTTCACGAAGGCCCGGCCGAAGCCCCAGAGCTGCAACGCGAGCCGCAGGGACAGGACGAAGAACGCGATGGGCACGATCAGCTTGGCGGGCCAGATCGGCAGGCCGATGTCGATGGTGCTGTCGCGTGACCAGAGCGGCGAGCCCAGGTCGAAGCTGCGCAGGAAATGCGACCAGCTGCCCCAGATCAGCGCCACGATGACCAGGAAGATCGCCAGCGTCGTGATGAACTCGGCGGCCCAAAGGATGCGGCCCTTCAGCTGCCCGATGACGATGTCCATGCGGATATGACCGCCCAGGCGTTGCATGTACGAGATGCCCATGAACGCGATCAGCGGCATGGCCAGCTCGATCCAGTCCACGTAGCCGGGCAGGGGGCGGTTGAAGAACTGCCGGCCCGTGACCGATACGACCGCGAGCAGCATCAGGGCGAACACGCCCAGCCCCGCGATCAGCGACATGAAGCGTTCCAGCACCGACAGGCTCCGGTCGAGCCGGCTGATCGTGCTGTCATTCTCGAGAACGGAGGCGGCTCCGGCCATGGCATACCCTTTCCCGTACCGAATTCGCTCGGACGCCGCGGATCAGGGGCCGCGGCGTCGCAAGGGTCAAAGGTGAGACGTGCGCCCGGGACCGTATCCCGGGCGCGTGTCGGTGCATCAGCTGCCCGACTTCGCCTCTTCGAGGGTCGAGTTGACCAGGTCGTAGAGCTCCTGCGCCGGCAGGCCCTGCGCGGACATGGTGTCGATCCATTCCTGGTGGATCGGCGTCGCGACCTCGCGGAAGGCGGCAAGCTCGTCCTGCGAGATCATGACCTTGTTCACGCCACGCTCTTCCAGCACCTGGTCCCAGCGGGCCAGAAGCTCGCCGTAGTTCTCGAGGTAGTAGTCGATCGCCTCGGACACCGAGCTGTCCAGCGCCTCGCGATGCTCATCGCTCAGCGACTCGTAGGCGTCGATGTTCACCACCACGGGACAGTTCACGGTGCCGGGGTTCAGGTTCGCGGTCCACCAGTCGGCCTCGTTGATGGTGCCGAAGGACAGGTGCGCGTGCTGGGCGAAGGCCACGGTGTCGACAACGCCCGATTCCATCGCCTGGTAGGCTTCGGACGAGGTCACCGAGGTCGGAACGCCGCCCACGGCCGCGAAGGCCTCGCCCAGGCCGCCGGTGGCGCGCACGCGCATGCCCTCGAAATCGGCCAGCTCGTCGCGCGGCTCGCCGGTGCCCACCAGGTTGTACTGGGGCATCGGGCTGGTCATCAGCATCCTGGCGTTCCACTGCGACATTTCCTCGGCCACGGCCGGGTGCGCGTAGACGGCGTTCGACACCGCGACTTCCTGCTCGAGGTTCTCGACACCCAGGAAGGGCAGTTCGAGCACGGTGATCGCGCGGTTCTTGTCACGGTGATAGCCCGCGCAGAACTGGGCCATCTCGAACGCGCCGATCGAGATCCCGTCCAGGTTCTCGGTGTTCTTCGACAGGCCGCCATAGCTGATGTTGATGGTGAATTCGCCGTCGGTCTTCTCCTCGACCAGCTCGGCGAGTTTCTCGACATGCTCGGTGAAAGCGCGGCGCTGACCCCAAAGCGAGGCATTCCATTCCACCGCCATCGCCTCGGTGGCAAAGGCGGTCGCAAGCGCGGCAAAGGCCACGCGGCCCATCATGTTGGTCATCTCTCTCTCCCTATCAGAGGCGGCTGTCTCGCCGCGTTCAATGATGATCGTATCATGTCGCGCAAAACCACGGGTTCAAGTGGGATTCGGGATACCCGCGAAGTCCGTCCCGCAAGCTGCGGAAAAAAGGTCTTTTTATGGGTGCGGCCAATGGCGCGACCGTCCCTGTCGGCGATTGCGGCTTTACCACGGCGGCGCAAACGGCCTAGCGTCGGGCCGTTGTCACAGTCGCAAGGATCCCGCCATGCCCGCCCCCAAGAACCCGATCAAGGCGGCGCTGGCCCGCGGCGAGGTGCAGATCGGCCTGTGGCTGGCCTCGGCCCATCCGACGGTGGCCGAGATGGCGTCCCATTCCGGCTTCGACTGGTGCCTGATCGACGGCGAGCATGCACCGAACGACATTCCCATCATCCACAGCCAGTTGCAGGCCATGGCGGGGGGCAGCGCCGCGCCCGCGATCCGGCTGCCGGTGGGCGATGTGCGCATGGTCAAGCAGGCGCTCGATATCGGCTGCCAGACCCTGCTGATCCCCATGGTCAACTCGGCCGAGCAGGCCGCCGAGATGGTCGCCGCGACCCGCTATCCGCCCCAAGGTGTGCGTGGTGTCGGTGCCGCCATGTCGCGGGCGACCCGGTTCGGCGCCAACACCGATTACCTGCCCAGTGCCGGGGACGAGATCTGCCTGCTGGTGCAGGCCGAAACCCGCGCCGCGCTGGACAACCTGGACGCCATCGCCGCGACCGAAGGCGTGGATGGCGTGTTCCTCGGACCCGCCGACCTGGCCGCGTCGCTGGGGCACCTGGGCAATCCCAAGCACCCCGAGGTGCAGGACGCGATCGAGGACGCCGCGCGCCGCATCGCCGCGGCCGGCAAGGCGGTCGGCATGATCACCTTCGATGCCTCGGAAATCGGTCGCCTGCGCGAACTTGGCGGCACGTTCATCGCCGTGGGCGGCGACATGTCCCTGCTGGCCCGGGCCATGCGCGGGCTTGCCGCGGATGCACGCCGCGCCGTGGGTGGATGAGGGCTTTCCTTTCCCCTGGGTCCGTGAAATAGGGACGCGTCAAACGAAGACTCCGATGGAAAGGATTCCCAATGGAGATTCGCGAGGCGCTGACCTTCGATGACGTCCTGCTTCTGCCCGCCGCCAGCACCGTGCTGCCGTCGATGGCGGATACCCGCACCTACGCCACCCGCGACATCCGGATGAACGTGCCGCTGCTGAGCTCGGCCATGGATACGGTGACCGAACAGCGCATGGCCATCGCCATGGCGCAGGCCGGCGGTATCGGCGTGATCCATCGCAACCTCGATGTCGAGGAGCAGGCCCAGCAGGTGCGCCGGGTCAAGCGGTTCGAGTCGGGGATCGTCTACAACCCCATCACCCTGACCGCCGACCAGACCCTGGCCGACGCGAAGGCGTTGCAGGAACGCTACCGCGTCACCGGCTTCCCGGTGGTCGACGGATCGGGCCGTGTGGTCGGCATCGTGACCAATCGCGACATGCGCTTCGCCAGCGATGACCGCACCCCGGTCAGCGCCATGATGACGTCCGACAAGCTGGCCATCCTGCAGGAGCCGGTCGAGCTGGAAGAGGCCAAGAGGCTCATGAAAGCCCGCCGCATCGAGAAGCTGCTGGTCACCGACGGGCAGGGCAAGCTGACGGGCCTTCTGACCCTCAAGGATACCGAGCAGGCGGTGCTGAACCCGGCGGCCTGCAAGGACAGCCTGGGCCGCCTGCGCGTGGCCGCAGCCTCGACCGTGGGCGACGCGGGTTTCGAGCGGTCCGAGGCGCTGGTCGATGCCGGCGTCGACGTGGTGGTCATCGACACCGCCCACGGCCATTCCGCCGGCGTGGCCGAGGCGGTGAAGCGCGCCAAGACCCTGTCGAACGAGGTCCAGATCATTGCCGGCAACGTCGCCACGGCCGATGGCGCCAAGGCGCTTGTCGATGCGGGCGCCGATGCCATCAAGGTCGGGATCGGGCCGGGCTCCATCTGCACCACGCGTGTCGTCGCGGGCGTGGGCGTGCCGCAACTGACCGCGATCATGGACGCGATGCAGGGGGCCGGCGGCGTGCCCGTCATCGCCGATGGCGGCATCAAGTTCTCGGGCGATTTCGCCAAGGCCATCGCTGCCGGGGCGTCCTGCGCCATGGTGGGCTCGATGCTGGCCGGCACCGACGAAAGCCCGGGCGAGGTGATCCTCTACCAGGGCCGCAGCTTCAAGGCCTATCGCGGCATGGGCTCGCTTGCCGCCATGGCGCGCGGATCGGCCGACCGGTATTTCCAGAAGGACGCCGCGTCGGACAAGCTGGTGCCCGAAGGGGTAGAGGGACAGGTGCCCTACAAGGGGTCGGCGGGCGCGATCATTCACCAACTGGTGGGCGGTCTGCGTGCGGCCATGGGCTATACCGGCTGCGCGACCGTCGAGGAAATGCGCCAGAACTGCCAGTTCGTGCGGGTGACCGGGGCCGGGCTGAAGGAAAGCCATGTCCATGACGTGACCATCACGCGCGAAAGCCCGAACTACCGCGGCGCCTGATATTCCAATGGCTTGCGGCACGAAGGTGATGCAATGACACCGGCCGCGCGCGTGCAGACCGCCATCGAATGCCTCGACCGGATCGCCGCGGGCGACCCGGCCGAACGTGTCCTGACCCGCTGGGCCCGCGGCGCGCGCCACGCGGGGTCCAAGGACCGCGCCGCCGTGCGCGACCTCGTGTTCGACGTGCTGCGCCGCTGGTGGTCCAGCGCGGCCCGGGGCGGCGGCGAGACGGGGCGCGCGCGCATGATCGGCTACCTGCACGACACCGGAGCGGAGCTGGACTCGGTTTTCACCGGCGCCGGCTACGGCCCCGCGCCGCTGGAAGCCGGCGAGCGGCCGACGGATGCCCCGATCCCTCAGCTTGCGTCTCTCGACTGCCCCCCGACGCTGGCGGACGAACTGCAGTCCAGTCTCGGTCCGGACTTCGCAGCCGTGATGCAGGCCCTGCGGGATCGGGCGCCCGTATTTCTGAGGGTCAATCTGTCCCGCACATCGCGGGACTCCGCGCGTGCCGCCTTGGGTGCCGAGGACATTGAGACACAGGATGACGATCTCTCGCCAAGCGCCCTACGTGTCACGAAAAATTCGCGCAGGGTTCATCTATCGAAGGCGTTCCGCGACGGGCTTGTAGACCTTCAGGACGGGGCCAGCCAGGCGCTGGTCGACGCGCTTCCGCTCGACGGCACCACGCGTGTTCTCGACTACTGCGCCGGCGGCGGGGGCAAGACGCTAGCCATGGCCGACCGGCACCGGGCCCGCTACGTCGCCCATGACGGCATCCCGGGACGCATGGCAGACCTTCCCGAGCGTGCGCGGCGGGCCGGGCAATCCGTCGATCTCGTGGACGGCGGCGAGCTGTTGTCGCAGCCTCCCTTCGACCTGGTTCTCGTCGATGCGCCCTGCACCGGGAGTGGCGCCTGGCGACGAAGCCCGGAAGGCAAGATTCGCGCGGATCGTGCCATGCTCGACGACGTGCTGTCGCTTCAGGCCGGGATCCTGCGCGATGCGGCGCGCCACGTCGCGGCGGGCGGTTCGCTCGCCTACGCGACGTGCTCTCTCTTGGATGATGAGAATAATCGCCAGGTAGATGAATTTCTCGCCGATGTTGAAGGTTACCGCTTGAACCTCACGCGGACATGGACGCCGATACAGGGCGGCGACGGGTTCTTCCTGGCTGTTTTCACTCGCCGCTAGGACTTGTGCCGTCGCGTTTGACCGTCAAACTGCGATTAAGCGGGCGTTAACCCTTGCCGTGCGAACAAGGCGGCCCCGAGCAGAAGGTCCGAGTTGTGTCCGATTTCCGTCTCTCGTTCGATCCGCCGTCCGGCCTTCGCCGGGCGGGCTTGGGCGGTGTGGTCGTGGTCGGGGCGGTCTTGCTTGCGATCGGCCTGATCGTGCCGGGCGTTGTCACGGGTGCGGCGCTTATCTCCGCGGCGGCGGCGTTGTTGATGCTGGCCGCCATGCTGGCCGCCTTGCTGTTCCTCGGACCGCGGACTGCGGAACATCGCGACACAACGCTGCGCGATCTGCTGACCCATGACGACACGCCGGCTTTCGTGACCGACGGGGACGGGGTTCTGCTATGGGCCAATGACGCCGCCCGTGATGCGGCCGGTTCGGATATGCGCGCGGCGACGGAGCTTCTGGCGCCGCTGACGGGCGCCGCGGCCCATCCCGCCGAAACCCTCGCGAGACTTCTGGGGGATGCGGGCGCGGACGGCGTGGCGCAAGAGCGGGTGGGCGCGGCGCGGCTACACGCGACAGCAATCGGCAGCGACCGGGTGGTCTGGACCGTCCGCAGCGACTCGGAAGGCACGAACGCTGAAGATCCGATCCTGCGATGCGATCCGGATGGGAGCATCCTCTGGATGTCCGGGGCCGCGCTGGACCTCTTCGCAGGGCCGCCCGTCCGGTTGAGTGATATCGGTCTCGACGGGGCGCTCGATCAAGGCTTGCCGATCCAGCTCGAAACGACCGACGGCTCCCGGACCTTCACCGTGCGATCGCGGGATATCGCGCTCGGCACGGTGGAGGTAACGCTCGGACCAACGGACGACCTGCCCGAAACCGGGGATGTTGCATCAGTGCCTGGTCGCTACACGCTGGACGATCTCCCGGTTCCCATCCTTGAACTGCATGACGACGGGACGGTGGCACGATCGAACGCGCTCGCACAACACTTGCTGGCGCTGGGGCCCGAGGAACGGGTCGGGCTTTCGACCCTGGTCGAGGGGCTGGGCCGTCAGGTGAACGAATGGCTGGCCGACGCCCGTGCCGGCCGGGCCCTGAACCGACCCGAGGTTGTGCGCGCGTCCCGCGTGGCGGGTGACTTGTTCGTGCAGGTCACGCTGACGCTCGCCGCGCCCGAGCACGACCGGCGGATCATGGCCCTTCTGCACGACGCGACCGAGCTCAAGACACTCGAGGCGCAGTTCGTCCAGAGCCAGAAAATGCAGGCCATCGGACAGCTGGCGGGCGGCGTGGCCCATGATTTCAACAACCTGCTGACGGCGATCAGCGGGCACTGCGATCTTCTTCTGCTCCGTCATGATCCCGGCGACCAGGATTTCGCCGACCTCGAACAGATCAACCAGAACGCCAATCGCGCGGCGTCCCTGGTCGGGCAGTTGCTGGCCTTCTCGCGCAAGCAGACCCTTCGCCCCGAGATGCTGGACATGCGCGATACCTTGTCCGACCTCAGTCACTTGTTGAACCGGCTGGTGGGCGAGAAGGTGACCCTGTCGGTGCGCAATGACTCCGACCTGAAAATGGTGCGTGCGGACAAGCGCCAGCTGGAGCAGGTCATCATGAATCTCGTGGTGAACGCGCGCGACGCCATGCCGGAAGGTGGCACCGTCGAGGTCCGTGCGAAAACGGTCCGCCTGGACACGCCCGTCACGCGCGACCGGGTCGAGATGCCGGCGGGCGCCTACGTGGTCGTCGAGGTGAAGGATTCGGGCATCGGCATCCCCGAGGACCAGCTCCCGAAGATCTTCGAACCTTTCTACACGACCAAGCGCACGGGCGAGGGCACCGGGCTGGGGTTGTCCACGGCATACGGTATCGTGAAGCAGACCGGGGCCTACATCTTCGTTCAATCCGAGGTGGGCAAGGGAACCATGTTCTCGCTCTACTTTCCCGCACATGACGGCCAGGCCGATCGCAGCGCCTCCGCGGGCGCTCATGTCAGGGCGCAGCCCACCGACCGCGAGGCGCGCATCCTGCTGGTCGAGGATGAAGCCCCCGTCCGCGCCTTCGCCGCCCGGGCCCTCAGGCTGCGCGGTCACCACGTGATCGAAGCCGAGAACGCCGAACGCGCGCTGGATATCGCCGCGGACGGATCGCTGGAGATCGACATCTTCGTGACCGACATCATCATGCCGGGACGTGACGGTCCGAGCTGGGTCCGAGAGGCGTTGGAAGAGCGCCCCGATACGGGTGTCATCTTCGTATCCGGATACGCCGAAGAGAGCTTTTCCGAGAGCCAGGCCAACATTCCCAATTCGACCTTTCTGCCCAAGCCATTCTCCCTGATCGACCTCACCGCCGCCGTGGATGCCCATCTCGAACGCTGAGCGCCCGCTGGAACGTCCCGGCCTATACACCTCGAAGAAGGATAGAAGCGGTGAGGCCCGATCCCGATTTGGCCGGGCGGCGCCCCGAACGCTCTTGCCAATCCGCACCGGGCGAATCCGGGGCCGGTTCGCCGCATTGGGATCTCGCGCCGTCCCGCGGGCACCAGAAGGCCGATGGCCCGGACGGTCACTCCGGAACCGCCCGCTTTGATGTTAACGGATTGTTCATCCTTAATGCCTAGCAAAGATTGGGATTGATTTGTTCCCGTTTTGGCCCCATAAGGCGAGGAACAATAACGGAACAAACCATCTCATTGCTGCCCGCGGGCGGACATGGAATAAGGACCGAAATCATGGGCAAGACCGGGCTTCTGGACATGGCTGAAAAGCGCAACACCGACAAGCAGAAGGCGCTCGACTCGGCGCTGGCGCAGATCGAACGCCAATTTGGCAAGGGCTCGATCATGAAGCTCGGGGGCGAGAACCAGTTCCCCGACATCGAGGCGACCTCCACCGGCTCGCTCGGTCTGGATATCGCCCTGGGCATCGGCGGGCTTCCCAAGGGCCGCATCATCGAGATCTACGGCCCCGAGAGCTCGGGCAAGACGACACTGACGCTCCACGCCATCGCCGAGGAGCAGAAAAAGGGTGGCGTCTGTGCCTTCGTGGATGCCGAGCACGCCCTCGATCCGCAATACGCCCGCAAGCTGGGCGTGAGCCTGGACGAGCTGCTGATCAGCCAGCCTGATACCGGCGAACAGGCGCTCGAGATCACCGATACGCTGGTCCGCTCGGGCGCCGTGAGCATGGTGGTGGTCGATTCGGTCGCCGCCCTGACGCCCAAGTCCGAGCTGGAAGGCGACATGGGCGACAGCTCGGTCGGCGTGCATGCCCGGTTGATGAGCCAGGCCATGCGCAAGCTGACCGGTTCGATCAGCCGGACAGGCTGCATGGTGGTCTTCATCAACCAGATCCGCATGAAGATCGGCGTCATGTTCGGCAGCCCCGAGACGACGACCGGCGGCAACGCGCTCAAGTTCTACAGTTCGGTCCGTCTGGACATTCGCCGCATCGGTTCGATCAAAGATCGCGACGAGGTCGTCGGCAACCAGACCAAGGTCAAGGTCGTGAAGAACAAGGTCGCACCGCCTTTCAAGGTCGTCGAGTTCGATATCATGTACGGCGAAGGCATCTCGAAGACCGGCGAGTTGCTGGACATGGGTGTGAAAGCGGGCATCGTCGACAAGTCCGGCTCCTGGTATTCCTACGGGGACGAGCGCATCGGCCAGGGTCGCGAGAACGCCAAGGCATTCCTCCGCGAGAACCAGTCCATCGCGCTGGATATCGAGGACAAGATCCGCGGCGCCCACGGGCTGGATTTCCAGACCGGCAGCAGCGATGACGAAGACGACCCGCTGATGGACGACTGAAGCGTCGGCCAGCACGCGATCTCCATGCCAAGGCGCTCCGCGGGGCGCCTTTTGCATTCCAGCCCGCTTGCCCGCGCGGGGTCACGGCGATAGACCGGCCAAATGCCGCAGCCTGAAGGATCCGCGACCAGAATGCTTAGCCTGAACGACATCCGATCGAGCTTCATCGACTATTTCGTGAAGCACGGACACGCCCATGTCCCGAGCTCTCCGCTGATCCCGCGCAACGACCCCACGCTCATGTTCACCGCGGCGGGCATGGTGCAGTTCAAGAACCTGTTCACCGGCGTCGAGACCCGCGACTACACCCGTGCGACAACCGCGCAGAAATGCGTGCGCGCTGGCGGCAAGCACAACGACCTGGACAATGTCGGCTACACCGCCCGCCACCACACGTTCTTCGAGATGCTGGGGAATTTCAGCTTCGGCGACTATTTCAAGGAAGAGGCGATCGCCCTTGCCTGGGGTCTGCTGACCAGGGAATTCGGGATCGACCCCGATCGCCTGCTTGTGACCGTCTTCCACACCGACGAGGAGGCCGTCGCGATCTGGAAGAAGGTGGCCGGCCTGCCGGACGAGCGGATCATCCGCATCGCCACCGACGACAATTTCTGGTCCGCCGGCCCCACGGGTCCCTGCGGCCCCTGCACCGAGATCTTCTATGACCACGGTCCCGAGGTCTGGGGCGGCCCTCCGGGCTCGCCCGAGGAGGACGGCGACCGGTTCATCGAGATCTGGAACATCGTCTTCATGCAGTACGAGCAGTTCGAGGACGGCACCCGGACCGAACTGACGTCGAAATCCATCGACACGGGCATGGGGCTGGAACGGATCGGGGCCCTGCTTCAAGGCAAGCACGACAACTACGACACCGACCTGTTCCGCGCCCTGATCGAAGCCTCGGCGAGCGTGACGGGCACCGACCCGGATGGCGACGGCAACGTGCACCACAGGGTGATCGCCGACCATCTGCGCTCGACCTCGTTCCTGATCGCCGACGGCGTGCTGCCGTCGAGCGAGGGGCGCGGTTATGTCCTGCGCCGGATCATGCGCCGCGCCATGCGCCACGCGCATCTTCTGGGCGCGGCCGACCCCGTCATGCACCGCCTGGTGCCTGCGCTGGTGGGCCAGATGGGACAGGCCTTTCCCGAACTGGGCCAGAGCCAGGCCATGATCGAGCAAACCCTGCTGGGCGAGGAGACACGCTTCCGCCAGACGCTCGAGCGGGGCCTGAAGCTGCTGGACGATGCGTTGGTCGACCTGCCAGAGGGCGCCGCGCTGCCCGGCGAGACGGCATTCAAGCTGTACGACACGTTCGGCTTCCCGCTGGACCTGACCCAGGACGCCCTGCGCGAGCGGGGGCGCGGCGTGGATACCGAGGGCTTCGACAGCGCCATGGCGCGCCAGAAGGCGCAGGCCCGCGCCGCCTGGGCCGGGTCGGGCGAAACGGCGGATGCCAGCGTCTGGTTCGACGTGGCCGACAAGCATGGCGTGACCGAGTTCCTGGGCTACGACAGCCTGGACGCCGAGGGCCAGGTGCTTGCGGTGGTCCGCGACGGCGACGTGGTGGAGAGCGCCGGGCAGGGCGACAGCGTGCAGGTCGTCACCAACCAGACGCCTTTCTACGCCGAGGCCGGGGGCCAGGTCGGCGATACCGGCACCATCACCGCGCCGGGCCTGCGCCTGCGGGTGACGGACACGCGTAAGGTGGCCGGCGTCTTCATCCATTTCGCGAGCGTGGAGGAGGGCGAGCTGCGCCCCGGCGCGCCCGTGCGCCTGTCGGTCGATCCCGATCGTCGCGCGCGCATCCGGGCCAATCACTCCGCCACCCACCTGCTGCACGAAGCCCTGCGCGACCGGCTGGGCGACCACGTGGCCCAGCGGGGGTCGCTGAACGCACCGGACCGGCTGCGCTTCGACTTCAGCCACAACGCGGCGCTCTCGGCCGAGGACATGGCCGCGGTGCAGGACAGCGTGAACGCCTTCATCCGCCAGAACAGCGCGGTCGAGACCCGGCTGATGACCCCCGACCAGGCGCGTGAACTGGGCGCCCAGGCGCTTTTCGGCGAGAAATACGGCGACGAGGTGCGCGTCGTCTCCATGGGCCGCGCCGACACGGGCAAGGGCCTGGACGGCCGGGACTGGTCCATCGAGCTTTGCGGCGGCACCCACGTGGCGCGCACCGGCGAGATCGGGCTGTGCGTCCTGACCGCCGACAGCGCGTCCAGCGCGGGTGTGCGCCGGGTCGAGGCGGTGACGGGGCAGGCGGCGCTGGACCACTTGATCGGCCGCTCCGAGACGCTGTCGCGCATCGCCGGTGACCTGAAATCCGCGATCCCGGACGCCGAGGCCCGCGTGCGCAGCCTGGTGGACGAGCGCAAGGCATTGGCCAACGAGGTGGCGCAACTGAAGCGCGACCTGGCCATGGGCGGCGGCGGGGATGGCGGCATCGAGACGCGGGATGTGGGCGGCATTCCCTTCGCCGCGCAGGTGCTGCAAGGCGTGACCGGCAAGGATCTCCCCGGCCTGATCGACGCGCAGAAGGACCGCCTGAAATCGGCGGCCGTGCTGCTGATCGCGGCCGACAGCGGCAAGGCGGCGGTGGCCGCGGGCGTGACCAAGGACCTGACGGACCGGGTGTCGGCCGTGGACATGGTGCGCGCCGCGGTGGCCGAACTGGGCGGCAAGGGCGGCGGCGGCCGGCCCGACATGGCCCAGGGCGGCGGGCGCAGCGCCGAGAACGCGGACGCCGCCATCGCCGCCGTTGAAACCGTGCTGAAGGAGGCCTGAGATGCCCGCACTCTGGATCGCCCACGTGAAGGTCAGCGACGACGCCGCCTATGGCGAATACGCCCGGCGGGCGACGACGGCCATCGCCGAGCATGGCGGCGTCTTCATCGCCCGCGGCGGCCGCTACGTGCAGCTGGAGGGGCCGGATCGCCCACGCAACGTGGTCGCGCGCTTTCCGTCGGTCGAGGCGGCCGAGGCCTGCAATCGCTCGGATGCCTACCAGGAGGCGATGTCCTACGCCAAGGGCGCGGCCGAGCGCGAGCTCTCCATCGTCGAGATAGACGAATAGGGCGCCGCGCCCAACGCTTCCGCCAGACATGAAAAGGGGGACAGGTTCAAACGCCTCGTCCCCCTTCTTGCTTCATCTTTCCCAAATACCTCGGGGAGCGCGAGGGGCAGCGCCCCTCGCTCCCACCGGCTCAGCCCGCGGCCTTGGCCTGCCGCTTGCGCTCGTGCGGGTCGAGGAAGCGCTTGCGCAGCCGGATCGCGTTGGGCGTGACCTCGACCAGTTCGTCATCGTCGATATAGGCGATGGCCTGTTCCAGTGTAAGGGTGACGGGCGTGGTCAGGCGCACCGCCTCGTCGGTGCCCGAGGCGCGGACGTTGGTCAGTTTCTTGCCCTTCAGCGGATTGATCTCGAGATCGTTCTCGCGATTGTGCTCGCCCAGGATCATGCCCGTGTAGACGTCCTCCTGCGCGCCGATGAAGAAATCGCCGCGATCCTCGAGGTTCCACAGCGCGTAGGCCACCGACTGGCCGTTCTCCATCGAGATCAGCACGCCGGCGCGACGGCCCGGGATCGGGCCCTTGTGCGGCTCCCAGGCGTGGAACACGCGGTTCAGCACGCCGGTGCCGCGCGTGTCGGTCAGGAATTCGCCGTGGTAGCCGATCAGCCCGCGCGACGGCACGCGCGCGACGATCCGGGTCTTGCCCGCGCCGGATTGCTTCATCTCGACAAGCTCGCCCTTGCGGGCGCCCGTCAGCTTTTCGATCACGGCACCGGAATACTCGTCGTCCACGTCGACGGTCGCTTCTTCCACCGGCTCGTGGGTGACGCCGTCGATATCGCGCATGACCACGCGCGGGCGCGAGATCGACAGCTCGAAGCCCTCGCGGCGCATGTTCTCGATGAGCACGCCCATCTGCAATTCGCCCCGGCCCGAGACCTCGAACGCCTCGCCGCCGGGCGTGTCGGCGACCTTGATGGCGACGTTCTGCTCGGCCTCTTTCATCAGGCGCTCGCGGATCACGCGGCTTTGCACCTTCTTGCCGTCACGGCCTGCCAGCGGGCTGTCGTTGATGCCGAAGGTCACGGTGATGGTGGGCGGGTCGATGGGCTGCGCGTCCAGCGGCACTTCAACGGCCAGCGCGCAGAGCGTGTCGGCAACCGTGGCCTTGGCCATGCCCGAAAGGGTGACGATGTCGCCGGCCACGCCTTCGTCGATATCGGTGTAATCCAGACCCCGGAAGGCGCGGATGCGGCTGACGCGGAACTGCTCGATCTGCTGGCCCGCGCGCGACAGCGCCTTGATCGTGGCGCCCGCCTTGATACGGCCGGTTTCGATCCGGCCCGTCAGCAGGCGGCCCAGGAACGGGTCGGCCGACAGGGTGGTGGCCAGCATGGTGAAGTCTTCATCCGCGTGCTTCTGCTGCTTGGGCGGCGGCACGTGGCGCACGACGAGGTTGAACAGAGCGTCGAGATTCTTGCGCGGCCCGTCCAGCTCGGGGTCGCACCAGCCGCTGCGGCCGGAGGCGTAGAGATGGGGGAAATCCAGCTGATCCTCATCGGCATCCAGCGCGGCGAACAGGTCGAACACCTCGTCCAGCGCGCGGTCGGGCTCGGCGTCGGGCTTGTCGACCTTGTTCAGTACCACGATCGGGCGCAGGCCCAGCGCCAGCGCCTTCGAGGTCACGAACTTGGTCTGCGGCATGGGGCCCTCGGCGGCATCCACCAGCAGGACCACGCCATCGACCATCGACAGGATCCGCTCGACCTCGCCGCCGAAATCGGCGTGGCCGGGAGTGTCGACGATGTTGATGCGCGTGCCCTTCCACTCGACCGAGGTGTTCTTGGCCAGGATGGTGATGCCGCGCTCGCGCTCCAGGTCGTTGCTGTCCATGGCGCGCTCGGCCACGGCCTGGTTTTCACGGAAGGCGCCCGATTGCTTGAGCAGCTCGTCCACCAGCGTGGTCTTGCCGTGGTCGACGTGGGCGATGATGGCGATATTGCGCAGATCCATGGGGATTGCCTTTGCGGACAGGTAACAGGGGTTGGCCGCGCCTTACAGCCCGCGCGCGTCCTTGACCAGCACTTCCGCCGCGGCGCGGCGACGAAACGCGGAATTGCCGGCCCGATACCGCGAATAGCTCAGCCCGGCCCGGCCCGGTCGCCGTCCTTAGTCTGCTGCAGGATCGTCAGCGGTTCCTTGAAGGTCAGCGTCTGGTAGGGGAACGGGATCTCGATGCCCGCGTCGTCCAGCGCGCGTTTCACCGCGGCGACCACCTTGTCGCGGGACCGGCGGATATCCACGGGCTTGGATCCGGTCCACCACGTGATCTCGAAATTGATCGAACTGTCGGCGAATTCCTGGGCGAAGATCTGCACGTCGCGCACGTCATCGCGGACCGAGTCGACCTCGCGCACCGCCGCCGTGATGACCGTGCGGCAGTGGTCCACGTCTTCCCCGTAGGCCACGCCACAGATCACGGTCGTGCGGCGCAGGCCGGTCGAGGTGCGGATGGTGACCGGGTTCTTGAAGAACATGGCGTTGGGCGCCACGACCAGCTGTCCGTCCGTCTGGCGCACGTGGGTGTCGCGGATGGTGATGTTCTCCACCTGGCCGTCGATGCCTTCGCATTCGATGTAATCTTCGACCGAGAACGGCTCGCGGATCAGCAGCAGGATGCCGGCGAGGAAGTTCTCGAACACGTCCTTGAAGGCGAAGCCGATGGCGACACCCCCGACGCCGAGCGCCGCCAGCGCGCGTCCGGGTGTCACGGTGGGAAAGGCGATGGTGATGGCGATCAGGGCCGTGAACAGCCACAGCCCCACCGTCAGCAGCATGATCACCACGTCGCGCAGGGCGCGGCGCATCCGCGCCTTCTTCAGCGACCGCGGCACGATCCACTGCACCAGCCGGATCACGACCCACATGACCGCCACGAAGACGAGCGCGGCCACCAGCTGCGGCAGGACGCGCCAGAACGCGGTGCCGAACCCCTCGATCTGGTTGCGCATGGGCTCGGGGAAGACCTCCCAGGCCGCGATCATCAGGTCCCACATACCGTGCCGCTCTCGTTACCTCAGGTGGCGACGTAGCGGTCCCGGCGGTGATTGACAGCGATGATGAGGTTCAGAACCACGGCGCCCAGCAGCGACAGCGCGACGATGGACAGCGGGAAAAGCAAGGCGGCGACCGAGAACAGCACCGCGTCGAAGATCAGCTGGACGTAGCCCGCGCGAAACCCCGTGGTGTCCTGCACGTAAAGGGCCACAACGCCGATCCCGCCCAGGCTGCCGCCGTGGCGGAACATGGCCAGCAGCCCCAGACCGGTCAGCGCCCCGAACAGGACGGCGCCCAGCGCGGGCTGCACGTATTCGATCCGGAACCCCATGGGCATGAGCTCGGTCAGGATGGACAGCACCGTCACCGAGCCCAGGGATTTCAGGGTGAAGGTCCGCCCCAGCCGCTGCCACGCCAGCGCGTAGAAGGGCAGGTTCACCACGAAGAAGACGGCGCCGAAGCTCCAGCCCGTGACGTAGGACAGGATCACGGCCAGCCCCGCGGTTTGCCCCGTGACGAGGCCCAGGTGGGTCAGCACGTGAATGCCGACCGAGCACAGGAAGACGCCCAGCCCTAGGCCTTGGGCGTCTTCCAGCGCTGAGTGCTTCAGGTTTTCATCCGACATGGGAGACAGTTTTCCCGGTGCGCCGCGGGATCAAGGCCAATCGGCGCGGTTTCGCGGGATAAGGGCGCGATTCCTGTGCGGATGCCTTGGAAACGGGCAATCAAGGCCGTTGGTCGCGCGGGGGCGTGTATTTGCGAAGGGGCGCCCGTTGGCCGGGCGCCCCGTGATCGGCTCGATCTCAGCCGATGATCTCGTTCAGCGTGCTCGAGGGCCGCATCACCGCCGCGCGCTTGTCGGCGTCGGGGTGGTAGTAGCCACCGATCTCGGCCGGCTGGCCCTGGGCCGCGGCCAGTTCCGACACGATCTTGTCCTCGTTCTCGGCCAGCGCCGCGGCGATGGGCTTGAACTCGGCGGCCAGGTCGGTGTCGTCGGATTGCGACGCCAGTGCCTCGGCCCAGTACCGCGCGAACCAGTAGTGGCTGTCGCGGTTGTCGGGCTCGCCCACCTTGCGCGAGGGCGACCGGTCGTGGTCGAGGATGCCCTGCGTGGCGGTTTCGACCGCTTCGCCCAGGATGCGGGCGCGGGCGTTGTCGCGGGCCTCGCCGAAGAACTTGAAGCTCTCGGCCAGCGCGCAGAATTCGCCGAGCGAGTCCCAGCGCAGGTGGTTCTGTTCGACCAGCTGCTGCACGTGCTTGGGCGCCGAGCCGCCGGCGCCGGTCTCGAACAGGCCGCCGCCCTGCATCAGCTTGACGATGGACAGCATCTTGGCGCTGGTGGCGAGCTCGAGGATCGGGAACAGGTCCGTCAGGTAGTCACGCAGCACGTTGCCGGTGATGGCGATGGTGCTGTCGCCCTTGGTGATCGTCTCGAGCGAGGCGCGGGTCGCCTCGCGCGGGGCCATGATCTCGAACTTGTCGGCCACGCCCTTGGCTTCGAGGATCGGCTTGACGTAGGCGATTAGCTCGCGGTCGTGGGCGCGGTTCTCGTCCAGCCAGAAGATGGCACGGTAGCCGGTGGCGCGCTGGCGGTCGATGGCCAGGTTCACCCAGTCCTCGATCGGCGCCTTGCGGGCCGAGGCCGCGCGCCAGATGTCGCCCTTGCCGACCGTGTGGCTGTGCAGGACGGTGCCGTCCTCCAGCACCATCTTCACGGTGCCGGCCTCGGGGATCTCGAAGGTCGTCGGGTGCGAGCCGTATTCCTCGGCCTTCTGCGCCATCAGGCCGATATTCTGCACCGTTCCGGCGGTGGCCGGGTCGAGTTTCCCGTTCTCTTTGAAGAACTTGATCGTCTCATCGTAGACCGGCGCGTAGGAGCTGTCGGGGATGACGCAGGTGGTGTCGTGCTGGCCGTTATCCGCGCCCCAGCCCTTGCCGCCGTCCCGGATCAGCGCGGGCATGGACGCGTCGATGATGACGTCCGAGGGCACATGCAGGTTGGTGATGCCCTTGTCCGAGTTGACCATGTACATGGGCGGACGTTCCGCGCGGACGGCCTCGATATCGGCCATGATCTCGTCGTGGCCCTCGACCTTTGCCAGCAGGGCGCCGAGGCCGCCGTTGGGGTCGACACCCAACTCGTCCAGCTTGGCACCGTGCTTGTCGAAGACCGGCTTCAGCCAGGCCTTCACCGCGTGGCCGAAGATGATCGGGTCCGAGACCTTCATCATCGTGGCTTTCATGTGCAGCGAGAACAGCGTGCCGTCGGCCTTGGTCTTCTCGATCTCGTCCATGAGGAACGCGTCGAGCTTGTCGGCGCTCATGTAGGTGGCGTCGACCACGGTCCCGGCGGGGTAGCTGACGCCGTCCTTCAACACCGTTTCTCCATTGGCCGTCTCGAGCACGATCCTGGCGGTCGCGGCACCGTCCAGCGTGGCCGATGCCTCGTTCGAGAAGAAGTCGCCGTCCTCCATCGAGGCGACGCGCGTCTTGCTGTCGCTGGACCAGTCGCCCATGCGGTGCGGGTTGTTCTGGGCGAATTTCTTCACGGCCGGGGCCGCGCGGCGGTCGGAGTTGCCTTCGCGCAGGACGGGGTTCACGGCCGAGCCCTTGATCGTGTCGTACTTGGCGCGCGCGGCCTTCTCGGCGTCGGTCTGCGGATCGTAGGGATAGTCGGGGATATCGAACCCCTGGGCCTGCAGTTCCTTGATGGCCGCATCCAGCTGCGGCACCGAGGCCGAGATGTTCGGCAGCTTGATGACGTTCGCCTCGGGCGTCTTCACCCAGTCGCCCAACCAGGCCAGGTCGTCGGGATGGTCGGTGAAGGCCGCCAGGATCCGCCCGGCGAGCGAGATGTCCTTGGTGTCGATGGAAATGCCCGCGGCCAGCGCGAAACGGCGGACGATGGGCAAAAGGGAGGCCGAGGCCAGTTCGGGCGCCTCGTCGACGGTGGTATAGACGATATCCGGGGTCGTAGACATGGGATCCTCGCTGAAATCTGGATTTGCGCCGGTCTTAGACCAAACGGCGGCGCGCTGAAAGAAAATAATTGTATGCGGATGTATACCGACGCGATCCGGAACGAATCGGTCCGCCACACGTCTTGGCGGGGAAGGAGAAACACATGGATATCATTCGCATCATCATCGCCATCATCCTGCCGCCCCTGGGCGTGTTCCTGCAGGAAGGGTTGGGCAAGCATTTCTGGATCAACATCCTGCTGACGATCCTGGGCTACATCCCCGGCATCGTCCACGCGCTTTGGATCATCATCAAGCGCTAGGGCCCCGTCTGCTCACTGTCGCGCCCATTCGCACAGGCGATGTTCATCGGCGAAGGATGACACCGGGCCGGCAGATCCGATCTATGGCACATAACATCGACCGAGCAGACGGCTCGAACCAAGGAGCATTCCCATGAGCACACCGAAAATCCTGATCCTGTTCTACTCAACCTACGGGACCAACCACACGGTCGCGCAGACCGCCGCCGAGGCCGCGAAAGAGGCGGGCGCCGACGTACGGCTGCGCCGCTTCGCCGAGACGGCCCCGAAAGAGGTCGTCGAGGGGCAGGACGCCTGGAAGGCGCAGCTGGAGAAGATGCAGGACATCCCCGAGGTTTCGCCCGACGACATGGAATGGGCCGACGGCTACTTCGTTTCGGCGCCCACCCGGTTCGGCGTCGTGGCCAGCCAGGTGCGCGTGTTCTTCGACACGCTGGGCGCGCTGTGGCAGAAGGGCGCCCTGGCCAACAAGACCTTCACCGCCACGACATCGTCCAACACGCCGAACGGCGGGCAGGAGATGACGCTCCAGTCGCTTTACACCACCGCGATGCACTGGGGCACGATCATCGTCGCGCCGGGCTATACCGACGGCGTGAAATTCGAGGATAACGGCAACCCCTACGGCTTCTCGAAGGCTGCGGGCGAGTTCGAGGACGTGCATCGCCGGTCCATCTCGTTCCAGGCCCGAAGGTTGGTCGAGATCACCGCCAAGCTGGTGGGCTGATGTCCGCAGGGATCGCATGGCAGGGCGCGCGTCGATGACGCGCGCCTACCTGTTCCTGATGACGGCCATCGTGCTCGAGGTGATGGCGACCACGGCGCTGGCGCGGTCCAACAGCTTTTCGCGGCTGCTGCCCAGCATCCTGTGCGTGGTCGGCTACGTGGGGTCGTTCTACTGCCTGTCGATCCCGATCCGGGTGATGCCCACGGGGATCATCTACGCGATCTGGGCGGGCGTGGGGATCGTGCTGATCACGCTGGTCGCCTGGATCTGGCAGGGCCAGGTCCTGGACGCCCCCGCCTTGGCGGGGCTCGCCCTGATCCTGGCGGGTGTCGTCGTCATCAACGTGTTCTCCGACACCCTGCACTGACCGGGCCGGGTGGCCCGGCCGTCGATCAGCGGGAGTTCTCGGTCAGCCGCCGCTTCACGTAATCCTGCACCGTGCCGATCATCGGCTCCATGTGCGGATCCTCGAAGAAGTGGCCGGCGCCCTCGACCTCCTCGTGGGTGATGGTGATGCCCTTTTGCTCGTGCAGCTTGCCGACCAGCGTGTGGGTGTCCTTCGGCGGGGCGACGCGGTCGTTCGCGCCGTTGATGATCAGGCCCGAGCTGGGGCAGGGGGCGAGAAAGCTGAAATCGTACATGTTGGCCGGCGGGCTGACGGACACGAAGCCGGTGATTTCGGGCCGCCGCATCAGCAGCTGCATGCCGATCCACGCCCCGAAGCTGAAGCCCGCGACCCAGCAATGCTTGGCGTTGCTGTTCATGCTTTGCAGGTAATCCAGCGCCGCGGCGGCATCCGACAGCTCGCCCACGCCCTGGTCGTATTCGCCCTGGCTGCGGCCCACGCCACGGAAGTTGAAGCGCAGGACCGTGAAGCCGAGGTTCAGGAACGCGTAGTGCAGGTTGTAGACCACCCGGTTGTTCATCGTTCCGCCGAATTGCGGATGCGGGTGCAGCACGATGGCGATGGGCGCGTCGCGGACCTTCTGCGGGTGATAGCGACCTTCCAGGCGACCTTCGGGGCCGGGAAAAATAACCTCGGGCATGGGCGCACGATCTTTCTTGTCTGCGGTGGGCCGGGCTTAGTTGACGGAAAGCGTCTGCCACCTTAGAAACGTTCTAAATTGGCGCCGGGCCGGGCCTGTCGCCAAGTCTGTCAGCAGGTAGAGGGCGTTCGTCAGAACGTCAACTGTCACGGGCGTTTGAGGATCGTATGAAGCTGAGCACCAAGGGGCGTTACGCGATGGTCGCACTGAGCGACCTTGCCTTGCAGGGCGACGGGGCGCTGGTGTCGCTGGCCGAACTCAGCCGGCGGCAAAAGATCTCGCTGGCCTACATGGAGCAGCTCTTCGTCAAGCTGCGCCGCGCCAAGCTGGTGGAATCGGTGCGCGGACCCGGCGGCGGATACAAGCTGGCGCGTCCGGCCTCCGAGATCCGGGTCGCGGACGTGCTGGGCGCCGTGGACGAGACGGTCAGCGCCATGCACCTGGGCGCGGGCGTGTCGGGCGGCACCTCGGGCACCAAGGCGCAATCGCTGAACAACCGGCTGTGGGAAGGGCTGAGCGCCCATGTTTACGTCTTCCTGCACCAGACGCGCCTGTCGGACGTGGTCGACAACAGCCTTGCGCCCTGTCCGGCGGTGCCGAACCTGTTCGAGGTCGTGGATGAGACCTGATCGCGCGCCATATGGGGCGCTGCCCCGCCGCTGCGCGGCTCCCCGAGGTATTTGGGGAAAGATGAAGCGGGGACGGGCGTGAGCGACCGCAGCTATCTCGACTGGAACGCCAGCGCGCCGCTGCGCGCCGAGGCGCGGGAGGCCATGGTCGCGGCGCTGGGGCAGGCGGGCAACCCGTCGGCGATCCACGCCGAGGGGCGTGCCGCCCGTGCCATCGTCGAGCGGGCCCGCGCGCAGGTGGCCGAGGCCCTGGGCGCCATGGCGGCCGACGTGGTGTTCACCTCGGGCGCGACCGAAGCGGCGGCGCTGGCCTGCGCAGGGCGCGGCCTCGTTTGCGCGCCGGTCGAGCACGAGGCTGTGCTGGCCTGGTGCGACCCGTCGCTGGCCGTGGATGCCCAGGGTGCGGTGACGGTGACCGATCCGGGCCGCAGCGCGCTTCAGGCCGCCAATTCCGAGACCGGGATCGTGCAGGACCTGCCCGAGGGGATCGCGGTCGTCGACGCGACGCAGATCCTCGGCAAGCTGCCCTTCGCCTTCGACTGGTCCGGCGCCGACATGGCCTTCGTCTCGGCCCACAAGATCGGCGGGCCCAAGGGGGTCGGCGCGCTGGTGCTGCGGCGCGGGCTGGACCTGGCCGCGCAGATCCGCGGCGGCGGGCAGGAGATGGGGCGCCGGTCGGGCACCGAGAACGTGGCGGCCATCGCGGGTTTCGGCGCCGCCGCCGAGGCGGCCGCGCGCGACCTGGCCGCCGGTCTCTGGGATGACGTGGCGCGTCGGCGTGACGCGCTGGAATCGGCCTTGGACAATGCGGCCCCGCACACCACATTCGTGGGGCAAGGGGCGCGACGCCTGCCCGGCACGACCTGCCTTGTCACCCCCGGCTGGAAGGGCGAGACGCAGGTCATGCAGATGGACCTGGCGGGGATCGCGGTCAGCGCGGGATCGGCCTGTTCCAGCGGCAAGCTGCGCGGCAGCGGGACGCTGGCGGCCATGGGGTTCGACGCGACGGCGGCCGGATCGGCCCTGCGCGTCTCGATCGGGCCGGACACGACAGAGGATGACATGGCGCGCTTCGTCGACGCATGGAGCGCCGCCCACCAGAAATACCGGGCGCGCGCCGCCTGAGAAGGAGAGATCACGATGACCGAGATGACCACTTTGCAGGACAAGGCCAAGGAAGGCGTCGACCAGGAGACGGTCGATGCCGTGGCCCAGCTGTCGGGCACCTACAAGCACGGCTGGAACACAGAGATCGAGATGGATTTCGCGCCCAAGGGCCTGACGGAAGACATCGTGCGCCTGATCTCGGAGCGCAACGACGAGCCGCAATGGATGCTGGATTTCCGGCTGGAGGCCTTCGCGCGCTGGCAGAAGATGGAAGAGCCCGACTGGTCGATGCTGCGTTACGCGCCCGTCGACTACCAGGAGCAGTATTACTACGCCAAGCCGGCCTCGATGACGGAAAAGCCCAAGTCGCTGGACGACGTCGACCCCAAGCTGCTGGAAACCTACGAGAAGCTGGGCATCCCGCTGAAGGAGCAGATGGTCCTGGCCGGAGTCGAGGGCGCCGACGAAGCCCCGGCCGAGGCCAAGGACGGTGAGCGCAAGGTCGCCGTCGACGCGGTCTTCGACTCGGTTTCGGTGGGCACGACCTTCAAGAAGGAGCTCGAGAAGGCGGGCGTGATCTTCTGCTCGATCTCGGAGGCCATCCGCGAGCATCCCGAGCTGGTGAAGAAGTACCTGGCCAGCGTCGTGCCGACGCAGGACAACTATTTCGCGACCCTGAACTCGGCCGTGTTCAGCGACGGGTCCTTCGTCTACATCCCGCCGGGCACGCGCTGCCCGATGGAGCTGAGCACCTATTTCCGCATCAATGCCGAGAATACGGGCCAGTTCGAGCGGACGCTGATCATCGCCGACGAAGGCAGCTATGTGAGCTACCTGGAAGGCTGCACCGCGCCCATGCGCGACACCAACCAGCTGCACGCGGCCGTGGTGGAGATCGTGGCGCTGGACGATGCCGAGGTGAAATACTCGACCGTCCAGAACTGGTATCCGGGCGACGAGAACGGCAAGGGCGGCATCTACAACTTCGTCACAAAGCGTGCCGATTGCCGCGGTGCGCGGTCGAAGGTCAGCTGGACCCAGGTGGAAACCGGCTCGGCGCTGACCTGGAAATACCCGTCCTGCATCCTGCGCGGCGACGACAGCCAGGGCGAGTTCTACTCGATCGCCATCACCAACAACTGGCAGCAGGCCGATACCGGCACCAAGATGGTGCACCTGGGCAAGAACACCCGGTCGCGGATCGTCAGCAAGGGAATCAGCGCGGGACACGCGCAGAACACCTATCGCGGTCTCGTCTCCATGCACCCGAAGGCCAAGAACAGCCGGAACTACACGCAATGCGACAGCCTGCTGATCGGCGGCGACTGCGGCGCGCACACGGTTCCCTATATCGAGGTCAAGAACAACTCGTCGCGGGTCGAGCACGAGGCCACGACCTCGAAGGTCGACGACGACCAGATGTTCTATTGCCAAAGCCGCGGGCTGGACGAGGAAGAGGCCGTGGCTCTGATCGTGAACGGCTTCTGCAAGGAGGTCCTGCAGGCGCTGCCCATGGAATTTGCCATGGAAGCCCAGCAGCTTGTCGCGATCAGCTTGGAGGGGTCCGTCGGATGAATTCCGCACGACCGCCATTTTTTCGCCTCACTGCGGAATCAGTGTCAATCCTGTCTGAAAGGGCAGGGTCGGCAAAAAGTGAGGGTTCACGTGGCGACGCGGAACAAGTCTTTCGAGGAACGGATCGCAGCCATTCGGTCGGGCGCCGCGGGCACCATGACTTGCCAGCTTTCGGCCTTGCCCGAGGGCGGGGCGCAGCTGCGTCTGCCGACCGTGGCGGCAGCAGTGACGCCGGTTCGCGTTCTCGTGGGCGGCATCACCGGTGGCGCCGCGCTGCTGGCGGGCAACATCCTGTCGGCGCGGCTGGAGCCGGTCGTCTACAGCCTGGACTACCTGCTGGCCGCGACGCTTCTTCTGCTGGGCGGCGTGGGCCTGGGCGCGGTGCTGGCCGTGCTGGCCATGATCGCCCTGCGCCTCAACAAGCCGGAATTGCAGATCGCCCTGGCCGCCGGCTTCCTGGCGATGCTGGTGGGCGAGACGCATCTTGCCGAGGCAGCGCCCGAGCTGTGGGCCACGCTGTATTTCCCCGAGACGGCCACCTCCATGAAGTTCGAGCTGCCGGTCGACATGGGCAGCTACAGGCAAGCCTCTCTCTGATCCCGTCGGGGGCCGCTGCATGAGCGGCCTCGACCGGATCCGCGTCCCCGAATCGAAGCGATGGATCGCGAGCGTCATCATCGGCGTCGCCACCGTCATGGGGTTGTTTTTGTCCGCGTCGTGGTGGATGGCGGGCGGCCTGCCGCGGGTCGTCATCGCCGCCCTCGTGTCGGCGTTCGTCGGCTGGGTCGTGGCCTTCGCGTTTCTGCGAGACAGGCGCCGGCGCTGACATGGCGGGGGCTGCGCAACGGCATTTCGACGCGGACCGCGTCGGCGACCTGATCGCCGTGTTGTCGCCCGAGCGGCCGACCCGCGTGGTCGAGGTCGGCGCCAACCCGATCAACGACAACCCCTATGCCAACCTGCGCGACATGGGCGGCTGCCACGTCTGGGGGTTCGAACCGGACCCCACGGCGTTCGCCCGGCTGGAAAGCCGCGAGAACGAGACCTACCTTCCGCATGCCGTGGGAGATGGCGCCCGCCGCACGCTGAAAGTGTGCCGGATGCCGTCGCTGACATCGCTGCTCGAGCCGGCCGCGGGCACCCACGCCTACCTGCAACGCATGTCGAAGCCGGCCACGGTCGAGCAAAGGGTGGATGTCGACACCGTACGGCTGGACGACCTGTCCGACCCCGACGCGTTCGATCTGCTGAAGATCGACGTGCAGGGCGGCGAGTTGCTTGTGTTCGAGGGCGCGGCCAACCGGCTGCGCGGGACGTCGGTCGTGATCACCGAGGTGGGGTTCCTGCCCATCTACGAAGACCAGCCTCTACTCGACGCGCAGATGGCGGCCCTGCGCGCGGCGGGGCTGATGCTGCACAAGTTCCTTCACATGAAGGCCCTGTCCCTGCGGGGCGGCATGAATACCGGCCTTCACAAGCGCCGTCACGGCAACCAATTGATTGACGGGGACGCGGCGTTCGTCCGCGACATCATGGTGCCCGAGGCGGTGCCGGATGAACAGTTGAAGCACCTGGCGATCCTGTCGGACGCGGTGCTGGAAAGTTTCGACCTTGCCGTGCGCTGCCTCGACCTGCTGGTGGCGCGCGGATCCATCGACGGCAACGCGGCCCAGAGCTACGTGGACCGCTTGCCCGACCAGGCGGCCTGAAAGCCGGCCACGAGATTTCGCGGTGCCTTTCGGCCCGCGCGCGTCCTTGCTAGGACGCCCCCAAGACGCGGGACCCGCGCGGGCCCGCCGGAAAACACCGCGGCGTGAGCGCCGCCGCAGACGAAGGAAGATGATGACGATGCTTGAGATCAAGAACCTGCATGTTGAGCTGGAAGAGGAAAACAAGAAGATCCTCAAGGGCGTGGACCTGACCGTCGAGACGGGCAAGGTGCACGCGATCATGGGGCCGAACGGGTCCGGCAAGTCGACGCTCAGCTACGTGCTGTCGGGCCGCGACGGCTACGAGGTGACGGACGGCAGCGCGACGCTGGAAGGCGAGGATATCCTGGACATGGACCCCGAGGAGCGCGCCGCCGCCGGCATGTTCCTGGCGTTCCAGTACCCGGTCGAGATCCCCGGCGTGGGCAACATGACCTTCCTGCGCACGGCGCTGAACGCCCAGCGCAAGGCGCGCGGCGAGCCCGAGGTCAGCTCGGCCGATTTCCTGAAGATGGTGCGCGCCAAGGCGAAGGACCTGCAGATCGACGCCGACATGCTGAAGCGCCCGGTCAACGTGGGCTTCTCGGGCGGCGAGAAGAAGCGCAACGAGATCCTGCAGATGGCCATGCTGGAACCCAAGATGTGCATCCTGGACGAGACCGACTCGGGTCTCGACGTGGACGCCATGAAGCTGGTGGCCCAGGGCGTGAACGCGCTGCGGGACGAAGGCCGCGCCTTCCTGGTCATCACCCACTACCAGCGGCTTCTGGACCACATCCGGCCGGACGTCGTGCACATCATGTCCGACGGTCGCATCGTGAAGACCGGCGGGCCCGAGCTTGCGCTGGAAGTCGAGAAGAACGGCTATGGCGACCTGCTGGCGGAGGGTGCGTAATGGCCCTTCCCAAGGCAAAACAGGACGCGACCGACGCACGGCTCGCCGATCTGGAGATCCCCGTCAGCGGCGGCTGGAGCCTGGCCGCGCGCCAGGACGCGGCCGAACGGCTGGTGCAGATGGGCCTGCCGCAGCCCCGTGACGAATACTGGCGCTTCACCCGCCCGAAGGACCTGATCGCGCCCGAGGCTCCGGCCGCGGCGCCCATGGACGAAAGCGACGAAAACCCCGTCTTCTCGGACAAGGGCGCCTGCACGCTCGTGTTCCGCGATGGCGTGTTCGACGCCGACGCCTCGGACGGCGATCTGCCCGCGGGTGTCGCGATCACGCGCCTGGCCGTGTCGCAGGACAACGATATCGACTGGGCCTCGGCGCTTTACGGCAAGCTGGAGCTCGAGGGTCAAACGCCGGTCCAGCGTCCGCTGGCCGCGCTGAATACCGCATTCGCCACCGATGGCCTGATCATCGACGTGACCGACAAGGTCGAGACGCCGATCCTGATCCGCTATGTCCACGAGCGTGACGACAGCGACCCGGTCCTGCACCACCTGGTGCGTCTGCACGCGGACACCGAACTGACGCTGCTGGAAGTCGGCGCGCCCGGCGCCCGCTGCAACACGGTGATGGAGGTCGACGTGGCCAACGATGCCACGCTGCACCATGTCCGCGACCAGGGCCGTAACCACGACCGCCGCACCAACACCCATGCCTTCGCAAAGCTGGGCGCGCGGTCGACCTACAAGAGCTTCACGCTGTCGCTGAACGGCGCGCTCAGCCGCAACGAACAGATCGTCAGCTTCACCGGCGACGACGCCGTGGCCCACGTGGCGGGCGCCGCGATCGGCGACGGCAAGAACGACCCGGTGCACCACGACGACACCGTGTTCGTCACCCACGACGCGCTGCGCTGCGAAAGCCGCCAGGTGTTCAAGAAGGTGCTGAAGAACGGCGCGGTGGGCGTGTTCCAGGGCAAGATCCTGGTGAAGAAGGACGCGCAGAAGACCGACGGCTACCAGATCAGCCAGTCGCTGCTGCTGGACGACGACAGCCAGTTCCTGGCCAAGCCCGAGCTCGAGATCTATGCCGACGACGTGGCCTGTTCGCACGGCTCCACCACCGGTGCCATCGACGAGGATGCGCTGTTCTACCTGCGCTCGCGCGGGGTGCCGAAGCCGCGCGCCGAGGACCTGCTCGTCCTGTCCTTCCTGGCCGAGGCCTTGCAGGAGATCGAGGACGAGACGCTGGCCGACGAGCTGAACGAACGTCTCGCCGCCTGGCTGGGCCGGCACGCGGTCTGACCGGGTGGCCCTGACCGGAGACATCCTGGCCAGCTATCGTGGCCCCGGCCCGGTGCTGCGCCGCCGTCTTCACGGCAGTGGCGACGGCCGGGGCGAGGCGCGGGCGCTGGTCACGCTGATGCTGGCCTGTGCCCTGATCTTCGTGGCGCAATGGCCTCGCCTGTCGCGCGAGGCGCATCTGTCGGGGCAGGAGCTGAACATGCTTCTCGGCGGTGCGCTTCTGGGGTGGCTCTTCATCGCGCCGCTGGCGATGTACGGCCTGGCGGCGATCAGCCACCTGGTCGCGCGGGTCTTCGGTGGCCGGGCCAGCTGGCTCGAGTCGCGGATGGCCCTGTTCTGGGGGTTGCTCGCGGCCGCGCCGCTCTGGCTGCTCTGGGGTCTGGTCGCGGGCTTCATCGGGCCGGGACCTGCGCTCGACCTGACCGGCATCGTGGCGCTGGTGGCGTTCCTGGTGCTGTGGCTCGCCGGGCTCTACACGTTCGAGTTCGGGAGAACCGCATGAACCTGATGTCTCCCGCCACGCTGGGTCAGCTCGTGGTCAGCACCCTGCGCGCGCCGCGCCCGACCTTCCGCGTGTTGCTCGAGATGGGTCTGCCGCGCGACGTGCTGTGGCAGGCTCTCACGCTGGTCGCGGTGCTGTCGCTGATCCTTTCGGTGGCCGTGAACGCCGTCTTCGTCGTCCAGGTCACGGGCAGCGAACAGGTGCCGCCCGAGGAAATCATCACCCTTTCGCCGCTGATGGTGGGGCTGATCCAGTTCGCCGTCCTGGTGGTGTCGGTGTTCCTGATCGATTGGGTCGGCAAGAAGTTCAAGGGCACTGGCAGCTTCAATGGCGCGATCCTGGCGGTCACGTGGCTCCAGGTCATGATGGTCGGCGTGCAGCTGGTGCAGATGCTGCTTCTGCTGGCTTTGCCCGTGCTGGGATCCGCCCTGACGCTTCTGGGCATGGTCCTGTTCTTCTGGCTGCTGACGAATTTCATCGCCGAGCTTCACGGCTTTACCAGCCTCGGCCGGGTGTTCGGGATGATCCTGTTCGTCATGGTGGGTGTGGCACTTGGCCTCTCTTTCTTGCTGACGCTGGTGGGCATAACTGTCCCCCGGTAGGAGGTATTCCATGTTCGATGTTGACGCGATCCGCGCCGAGTTTCCCATCATGTCGCGGCAGATCAACGGCAAGCCGCTGGTCTATCTCGACAGTGGCGCGTCGGCGCAGAAGCCGCAGGTGGTGATCGACACGATCACGCGCGCCTATGCCGAGGACTACGCGAACGTGCATCGCGGGCTGCACACGCTCAGCACGATCTCGACCGAGAATTACGAGTCCGTGCGCGGCAAGCTCGCCCGTTTCCTGAACGCGGCCTCCGAAGACAGCATCGTGATGAATACCGGCACGACCGAGGGCATCAACATGGTCGCCTATGCCTGGGCCATGCCGCGGTTCGAGCCGGGTGACGAGATCATCCTGTCGGTGATGGAGCACCACGCCAACATCGTGCCGTGGCACTTCCTTCGCGAACGGCAGGGCGCGGTCATCAAGTGGATCGAGCCGGCAGCCGACGGGTCGCTGGACCCGCAGGCGGTGATCGACGCCATGGGGCCGAAGACCCGGCTGGTGGCAATGACCCACATGTCGAACGTGCTGGGCACGGTGGTGGACGTGAAGGCCATCTGTCGCGCGGCGCGCGAGCGCGGGATCGCCACCCTGATCGATGGCAGCCAGGCGGCGGTGCACATGCCAGTGGACGTGAGCGATATCGGCTGCGACTTCTACGCGGTGACGGGCCACAAGCTTTACGGGCCATCGGGCTCCGGCGGCATCTATGTTCACCCCGACCGCATGGCCGAGATGCGCCCCTTCATGGGCGGCGGTGACATGATCCGCGAGGTGCGCCGCGACGGGATCGACTACAACGATGCGCCGATGAAATTCGAGGCGGGCACGCCGGGTATCGTCCAGCAGATCGGGCTGGGTGCCGCTTTGGACTGGATGACCAATGTCGGGTTGGACGCCATCGCGGCGCACGAGGCGGACTTGCGCGACTATACCCAGTCGCGGCTTGCGGGGCTGAACTGGGTCAACGTGCAGGGCAGCGCGCCGGGCAAGGGCGCGATCTTCTCGTTCACGCTGGACGGCGCGGCGCATCCGCACGACATCTCGACCGTTCTGGACAAGCGCGGGATCGCGGTGCGCGCGGGCCAGCATTGCTGCGGCCCGCTGATGGATCACCTGGGCGTCGCCGCGACCACCCGGGCAAGCTTCGCCGTCTACAACACGCGCGCCGACGTGGACGCGCTGGTCGACGGTCTGGAGCTCTGCCACGACCTGTTCGCCTGACGGCACGGCCCGGGCGCACACCCGGGCCGCATGGAGGTCAGTGGCAGTAAAGATCCTCGCGATGGGCGACATCGTCGCGATGGGTCTCGACGAACTGCATCAGCGACGCCATCGAGAAGTGATCGCCGAAACCCGACCACGGCGTGAAGCCCTGCAGGTTCAGCACGCTTTCGGGGTCGAGCTTCATCGCGCGGATCAGGACCGAGGCGACGATGCGCCCGCCAACGCCGGTCAGCCGCCCGTTGCCGAAGGTCGAGGCTTCCTGCAGGCAGTAGAACCACAGCGGGGTCTTGTCGATGTGATGGTCCTGCAGCACCTCGGGCGCCGGGATAACGTCCAGCCCCAGCCGCGCCGCCGCGTGCTGGCCCGATATCACCTGCATGGCGGTGCGGTCGCGCAGGATGTTGCGCAGGGCGAGCTTCTTGGCCTGCGGCAGCGGGATCTCGTAGTCGGCCCACATCAGGGGCTTCGCCACCACCGAGTTCGGTAGTTCGAACAGGGTCTTGGCCATCTTGATCCCAACGGGCAGGGCCTTCTGCGCGTCGGCCCCGAAGAACCGCGCCATTTCCAGATCGTTCGCGGCATCGCGCGGACCGAACCCTTCCATGGTGAACAGGCCGACCCCGGTCTTGTCGGCGTTCAGGTCGTATTTCGCCTGCACCGTGGCGTGGCCGAACCGGTAGGCCGCGACCGAGAACTCGGCCGGCATGATCGGACCCCGGTCGTGGAAGGGATCGTGGGCCAGCACCTCGTCGATGACGCTTTGCTCGACGAAGCTGGGCAGGAAGTCTTTCAGGACCAGCCATTGGTAGTGCAGCCGGATGAAACGGCGCACCTCTTCGAATCCGACCATGGCCTCGGGGATGACCTCGTGCCAGACATCCCGACGTACACCCATTTGAGCGCAGGCATGGATGTCGTGGCCCGCGGCCTCGTCGTTTTCCAGCATCGTCATCAGGATGTTGTGCAGCATCACGAAGGAGGCATGCACCTGGCTGACGATGATGTTCTCGTCGTTGCGGGGATCGCCGATCAGCGCGCGGCCATGGCAGTTGCGCGCCAGGTCATGGGGGCTGTCGGGCCGGCCCAGCAGCATGAAGCCCTCGTGATCGTGGGAATAGAGGTAGGGACTGGCCTCGGGGCCGTCGCCGTAGACGCAATCGAGATCCAGGTTCGGCGTGCGCACGTTGCGCACCGAACGCGGGTCGATCCGCTGGCCGATGGCGCTGGTCGTGTCCAGCGTGATGTCGTGGTCGATGAACTGACCGAAGAAGGTCTGCCCCGCATCCGCCGGACCATCCTCGACCTTGTCGCTCCGCATGGTTTCCACCAGCGCGTCGAAGCCGTCGACGATCGTCTTACGGCTGAGGTTGCCGGTGATGGGGTTCGCCTCGAAAAGATAGCCGAAGGTCTGCGGCAGCGGGGCCGCATTGGTGCCGTGACCGCCAAGACAGTCGCGCAGGAACGTATCGATTCGGGAGAGTCCGTGAGCCATGTTCGTCATGGAAATATCCTTTGATTTGAAAAGAATGCTAAAAATGCAATCGTCAAATGAAGGCGCGAAAATTGCGCACGCAGAGGTTGTAGCACGGTTGCGCACCGATTTCCACTTCGCCGTGCGGCCCGACGCGTCCTGCCGCGATTTGCAGTTGTCGAAGCAGTCCGACCCGGTTAGGGAAGGCGCCAAGGACCATTAGCTCAGCTGGATAGAGCGCTGCCCTCCGAAGGCAGAGGCCAGAGGTTCGAATCCTCTATGGTCCGCCATCATCCCACGCCCTTTCGTCGCTATTGCATCCCCGCCAGCGCTCGGGCTTAACCGGCCCATGGTGCGGTTATTCCTGATCATTTGGCTTCTGGCTCAGCCCGTCACGGCGCTGGCCGACACCGTCCGTCTGGCCGTCGCGGCCAATGCGCTTCCAGCGGCCGAGGCGCTGGCGCGCGCGTTCACGGATGAGACGGGCGATGCGGTCAGCATCGCGCATGGCGCCACGGGCAAGCTTTACGTCCAGATCACGCGCGGCGCGCCCTTCGACATCTTCCTGTCGGCCGACAGCGCGCGGCCCGAGCGGCTCATGCGCGAGGGGCTTGGCCGGGCCAGCAAGCCCTACGCGCTGGGGCGGCTGGTGCTGGTGGCGCCCGAGGGGGTCGATCCGCAAAGCGCGCCCGTCGATCTTCTGCGGGGTCAACGGATCGCGCTGGCCGATCCGGCGCTGGCGCCCTACGGCGTGGCGGCGGTCGAGACGCTCGCGGCCTGGGGGCTGGGTCTCGACGCGGTCCAGCCGCTCCTGGCCGAAAACGTGGGGCAGGTGGCGGTCTGGCTGTCCACTGGCAATGCCGACTATGGCCTGTTGGCCGCGTCGCTGCTGCCGGACCTGCGGGCCCGGCGCGACGTGTCCGTCCTGGCGGTTGCCGATGATCTGCACGCCCCCATCGCGCAGGATGCCGTGTGGCTGGCGTCCGCGGCCGAGGTTCCGGCCGCCGCGCGGTTCTGGGACTGGCTCGGCTCCGACACCGCCACGGCGATCCTCGTGGATCACGGCTACGACGTGCCCGCGCGATGATCTGGGACGCGGTCTGGCTGTCGTTGCGGCTGTCGGCCGTGACCACGGTGATCCTTCTGGCGGTGTCGCTGCCGCTGGCATGGTGGCTGGCCAACACGCGCAACCGGCTGAAACCGTTGATCGAGGCGCTGACCGCGCTGCCGCTGGTGCTGCCGCCGACGGTTCTCGGCTTCTACCTTCTGCTGCTCATGAGCCCCGATGCCCCGCTTGGCGGTTTCTGGCTGCGTCTGACCGGCGACACGCTGACCTTCAATTTCGCGGGGCTTGTCGTTGCCTCATGCCTCTATTCACTGCCCTTCGCGGTGCAGCCGTTGCAAACCGCCTTCGCCGGGCTGCCCAGCGGCATGATGCAGGCCGCCGCGACGCTGGGCGCCGCGCCCTTCGACGCCTTCCGCAGCGTGGCGCTGCCGCTGGCCCGGCGTGGCGTGCTCACGGCGGGGGTTCTGAGCTTCGCCCACACGCTGGGGGAATTCGGCGTCGTGTTGATGGTAGGCGGGAATATCCCCGGCAGCACGCGGGTGATCTCGGTCGAGATCTACTCGGCGGTTGAAACGCTGGAATACCGCACCGCACATATCCTGTCTGCCGGATTGCTGGTCAGCAGCTTCGCGGTGCTGGTGCTCGTCTACGGCGTGGGTCGGAGCCGCTGGCGTGTCTGACGGATTGTCCTTCGACCTGACGATCCGGCATCCCGGGCTGGATCTGCGGCTGTGGGCCGATCTGCCCGCGCGTGGTGTGACTGCACTGGTGGGCGCCTCCGGGGCCGGCAAGACATCCCTCCTGCGGGCCTTGGCCGGCGTGCTGCCCGCGACGGGGCCCATCACCCTGAACGGCGACCGGCTGGATCCGCTGCCGGCCCACCGGCGCGGGGTCGGACTCGTCTTCCAGGGTGCGATGCTGTTTCCGCACCTGAGCGTGGCCGAGAACATCGCCTACGGCGCCCAACGTGCTGGCACGCCCGGGCCCGAGGTCGAGCGCGTGGTGCAGGCGCTGGACGTGGGCCCACTCATCTCACGGGCGCCGGACACATTGTCGGGGGGCGAGGCAAGGCGCGTGGCCCTGGCGCGCACGCTCGCGGCGCGTCCGCGGCTGTTATTGTTGGACGAACCTTTGGCCGGGCTCGATCCTGCCCGGAAGCGGGACATCCTGCCATACCTGGCCCGTGCGATCCGGTCGGCGGGCTGCCCCGCGCTGTTCGTCACCCACGACACCAACGAAAGCCTCGCGCTAGCCGACCGCCAGCTGCGTATCGCGGGCGGGCGTATCAGCGACACCGCCATGGACACGGCCCTGATTCCCGGCCGGGTCGCGCGGGACGGGGCGGGCGCGACGTTGCACGTGGCGGGACAGACGGTGCCGATGCCCTTCGCCGCGCGCGAGGACGAACCCTGGGGGCTGGTGGTCGCGCCGGGACGGGCAACGTTCCTGGGGGGCGATGGCCCCCGGGTGACCGACGCGCCGGCCGTCCTCCCGGCCCGGATCGTTTCCGTGGCCTCCGAGTCCGTCACGGTGGACATCGACGGGGCGCGGATCGATTGGCCCCTGCCGGACGCTGCGACAAAAGGCCTCCAAACCGGCGATTCATGCGCTATCGCCTTGCAGACTCCGATCTTCAGGTTGGTCTCCGAGACTTAACGATTCGTGAATCTCTTCACGCTCCTCGAACAATCTGCGGCCGGGGGATGAATCGTCCGCGCCAACAGGACAATCCGCGTGGCGGCCGCTTGCCATGTTTACGCCATAGTGCTGACCCGATTGCGCATCCGGGGGTGAAATTTTCCGGAAACAATGGGTCTTGCTCGCGCTGCGATTGTCTGGCCAATCTCTTCAATCCCGCCGAAAACCGGAGATTTTTTCAATAAATCACGGAAAATGCCCCGAAACTGCGTTCATCTACCGAACAATCCCACCCAGGGCCCGCTTCGTCCCGGACGCCGAAATTCCGTACGGTCGTTCGAGGCGGCGACAGGATTTCGCCTCTTTTCGCTAGGAGGTGGGGGGCAATCTGGTAGAACAAATGCATCGGGAAACCGATCGGGCGTTGGGGGACGTCCGGCATCGAGGTTGGGGCTGAGCCAGACCGAAGTGCGAAACGTGTCTGCTCTGGGGGAAGTTTTTCACCCACGACAACACAAGACATTTTAGCCGGCCGCATCGCGGTCAGGATCAGTCGTCCAGCAGTACGCAGGACGTCTGGCAGTACGCCCGGGCGTGTCGCTTTGCGACGGCGTCCCAGATGGAGATGATTGAGATGACCTATGGATCCGGCAAAGACGGTATCGTCGAAGGCACTGAAAACGATGACGTGATCGACACCGGTTACACCGGTGATCCCGATGGTGATCGTATCGACGCGAATGACGCGATCCTGGGCAACGTGGGCAGCAACGACGACATCGTGCGGGCAGGGGCCGGCAACGACCTGGTCCTTGCTGGAAAAGGCAATGACACCGTGATGGGCGAGAAAGGGGAGGATACGTTGTATGGCGATGTCGGTGACGACTCCTTGTCCGGCGGCGATGGTAAAGACACCCTCTTCGGTGGGGATGGGAACGATTTTCTGGACGGTGGAAAGTATGACGACCTGCTGAATGGCGGCGATGACGACGACACTCTGATAGGGGGCGAAGGCAACGATACTCTGATGGGCGATGGTGTCGGCGATGGCGGAGCGCAGCTTGGCGATCGTGCCCTGTTCGACTGGGGAAAGGGTCCGAATTTCGGCGACAACAACCACGTCCAGAACTTCACCCAGGATACCGGCGACGTCGACGTGACCTTCACCAAGACGAAGCTGAAGGACTGGGACCACGACGTTCGCAACACCTACGAAACGAGCCACCAGAACACCGACGATCTGGATGCGGCGGTCAGCGAGAATAGCTCGTTCGAATCCGATCTCCAGGACCACGGTGACAAGTACCAGTACGACTTCACCTTCGACTCCGAAGTGGCGAACGTCGAATTCCGGATCAACGACATTGATGGCGGTGGCCGTGTTACGATTCTCGCCGAAGGTCCGGATGGGCCGGTGTCGGTGACCCTAGAGGCCGGTGACAAGCTGACACAGAATGGCAGCACGGTTACGTCCGAGGGCGGGTACAAGGACGATAATAGCGACTACTATTCGGTGTTGGTCAATATTCCCGGTCCGGTGACCAAGATCAGCGTTGTTCACGAACAGATCAATGATGCCGACAGCGGCATTAACATCACCGATATCGCCTTCAACCCTATCAATGAAGTAACTACGCCCGAAGAGGGCATGGGTAACGACCTGCTCGAAGGCGGAGCTGGCGACGACTACATTGACGGCGGCAAAGGCAACGACACGGCGTTCGGCGGCGACGGCAAGGATACCGTCTACGGCGGCGACGGTGACGACGAGTTGCATGGCGGCAGATCTGAGGACCTTGTTTTCGGCGGCGACGGTAAAGACCTGATTACCGGCGGTGAGAAAAACGATACTCTCATTGGTGGAGATGAGGATGACACCATTCTTGGTGGCGACTACGGCGATCTTATCTACGGTGATGCCGGCCCTGACCAGAAGGTCGCGGACTTGTGCGATGCGGACGGTGGGAAGCCTACCAGTCTGACTTTTCTTTATAACGGGCCGTCGTCGACGGTCGAAGGTGGCTTCACTGACGACAAGCACAAGATCGGGCCTGTGCAGGGCAGCGATAGCGACGACACCGGCTATGTCGTGGTCACCGACAAGGACGGAGTGGTCCTGTTCGAGGGATCCGTCAAGGTTGGAGATGAATTCACTGCGACTACGACCGATGGCGGGAAGTTCGACAGCGAGACCTTCTTCAAGGTTTACGACCAGGCTGGCGGTCAGTTGCTGCAGAGCATGAATATTCATACATCGTGCTCGGCGCCGCTGGTCCTAGGCGACCAGGCCGGTTTCGCGACGCTAAAGGGTGCCACTCTGGAAAACGGTGCCACGGTTCGCGACGATGCGGCGGACCCTGCGGACGAGGTGTTCGGCGATGACTCCATTTCCGGCGATGAAGGGAAGGACACGATCTTCGGCCAAGGTGGAAACGATACCATCCACGGCGGCTTGGATGACGATCTGATCTATGGCGATGATGGAGAAACGGGCCAAAGCCATGGCGCGGACTTGTGCGATGCGGACGGTGGGAAGCCTACCAGTCTGACTTTTCTTTATAACGGGCCGTCGTCAACGGTCGAAGGTGGCTTCACTGACGACAAGCACAAGATCGGGCCTGTGCAGGGCAGCGATAGCGACGACACCGGCTATGTCGTGGTCACCGACAAGGACGGAGTGGTCCTGTTCGAGGGATCCGTCAAGATTGGAGATGAATTCACTGCGACTACGACCGATGGCGAGAAGTTCGACAGCGAGACCTTCTTCAAGGTTTACGACCAGGCTGGCGGTCAGTTGCTGCAGAGCATGAATATTCACACATCGTGCTCGGCGCCGCTGGTCCTAGGCGACCAGGCCGGTTTCGCGACGCTAAAGGGTGCCACTCTGGAAAACGGTGCCACGGTTCGCGACGATGCGGCGGACTCTGCGGACGAAGTGTTCGGCGATGACTCCATTTCCGGCGATGAAGGGAAGGATACGATTTTCGGCCAAGGTGGAAACGACACGATCGACGGCGGCGAGGGTGACGATTCGATCGACGGTGGCGCCGGACGTGACCTTCTGGACGGCGGTGCTGGAGATGGAAAGGATTACTTGTTTGGCGGGGCAGACCAAGATACCATCCTCGGCGGTTCCAATTATGATACGATTGATGGCGGCTCGGGTGGCTTCTCGAACGATCCGTCAATTAATACCGACAGCGACACGCTGGATCTGAGCGGGATCGGCAACTACAAGATCATCGACGAACGTCCCGACAGCAACGGCAACGGCTTCGACGGCACCGTCGTCCTTCTGGACGGGTCGGGCAATGAAACCGGGCGCTTCGACTTCTTCGAGATCGAAACCTTCATCGGTCGCGATGCAGCCCCCGAGGCCAACGACGACACGGCATCCACGCTGGAAGACACGCCGGTCAACAACATCAATGTCCTGGCGAACGACACCGATCCCGACGGGCTCGACTCCCAACTGACCGTCATCAGCGCCTCGGCCGACAACGGCACCGTCACCATCAACGGCGACGGCACGCTGAACTATGCGCCGGACCCGGATTTCTTCGGCGAGGACACGATCACCTACACGATCGAGGACGCGGACGGCCTGACCGATAGCGCCACCGTCACGGTGACCGTGGACCCGGTGAACGACGGCCCCGACGCGGTGGACGACGTGGCCGAGACCGACGAGGACGTGGCGACCGACATCAACGTCCTGGCGAACGACACCGATCCGGACCTGCCCGATGACACGCTGACCGTCACGTCCGCCTCGGCGGCCAACGGCTCGGTCATCATCAACGGCGACGGCACGCTGAACTACACGCCGAACCCGGACTTCTTCGGCGAGGACACGATCACCTACACGATCGAGGACGAGGCCGGCGAAACCGATACCGCCACCGTCACCGTCACGGTGAACCCGGAGAACGACGGCCCCGTGGCCGTGGACGACTTCGCCGAGACCGACGAGAACCAGGCGGTCGTCATCGACCTGGTCGGCAACGACACCGACGTGGACAACGACACGTCCGAACTGACGCTGGTCAGCTTCGATCAGCCCGCGAACGGCACCGTGGTCGACAACGGCGACGGCACCGTGACCTACACGCCCAATACGGGCTTCGACGGCACCGAGACCTTCGACTACGTGGTCGCGGATCCGGCCGGCAAGACCGATACCGGCACGGCGACCGTCAAGGTCAACAACACGATCCTGCCCGACGGCATCGTCGAAGGCTCGGATGGCGGTGACCTGATCGATTTCGACTACACGGGCGACCCCGAGGGCGATCTCATCGACCGGCCCGACCAGGTGATCATCGGCGGCAACCCGATCGGCACCGACGGCGACGTCGTCGAGGCCGGCGCGGGCAACGACACCGTGCGCAGCCTCGAGGGTGACGACACCGTGTCCGCCGGCACCGGCGACGACCTGGTCGAAGCCGACAACGGCAACGACATCGTCAACGGCGAAGACGGCAACGACACGCTGCGCGGCCAGGCTGGCGACGACACCCTGTCGGGTGGCGAGGGCAATGACTCGCTCGACGGCGGCCCCGGTGACGACTCGCTTTCGGGCGGCGCGGGGGACGACACCCTGCGCGGCGCCGCCGGCGAAGACACGCTGGACGGCGGCGACGGCAACGACAGCATCAACGGTGGCACCGAGAACGACCTGATCACCGGCGGCACCGGCAACGACACCATCAATGCCAACCAGGGCAACGATACGATCGATGCCGGCGTTGGCGACGACTCGGTCACCGGTGGCCAGGGCGATGACGAGATCGCCGGCGGCACCGGCAACGACGCGATCCACGCCAACGAGGGCGACGACACCGTCGCCGGTGGCGCGGGCGACGACACGATCTCGGGCAATGACGGGGATGACGTGCTGGCCGGCGGTGCCGACAACGACAGCATCACCGGCGGCGCCGGAAGCGACGAGATCGACGGCGGGCAGGGCAACGACTACATCGACGCCTCGGGCCCCAACGGTGCCATCGACGCGGATGTGCCCCTGGTGCCGTTCCCGCTCGACCAGGATCCCAACCCGAACGACGACCGGGACACGGTCTTCGGCGGCGCCGGCAACGACACGATCCTGACCGGTGATGACGCCGACAGCATCGAAGGCGGCTTCGGCGACGACTCGATCGAATCGGGCATCGACGACGACACCGTCATCGGCGGTGCGGGCAACGACACGATCACCGACGTGCAGGGCTCGGACAGCATCTTCGGCAACGATGGCGACGACCTGATCGACGCTGGCACCGACACGCTGTCGGACTACCCGAACGACCAGCCGAAGCTGGCCGATGGCTCGCCCAACCCGTTCTTCGGGTCTGGCGATCCCAATCCCGATGACGGCCGCGACTTCGTCGACGGCGGCGACGGTGCGGATACGATCACCACGGGCGACGATGCCGATACCATCATCGGCGGCGGTGGCGACGATGTCATCGACGCGGGGATCGACGACGACGAGGTCACCGGCGGTGCCGGCAATGACAGCATCATCGGCGGTCACGGTGCCGATACGCTGGACGGCAACGACGGCAACGACACCATCTACGGTGGCTACGGCCCGACGCCGGTTCCGCCCGGCGTGGTCGGCAACGAGCCGGACGCGACCGATCCGCAGCCCGACAATGGCACGGACCTGATCCGCGGCGGCGATGGCGACGACGTGCTCTACGGCGAGGATGACAACGACACCATCTTCGGCGGCGCCGACAACGACTTCATCGACGGCGGCATCGACGACGACTCGCTCGATGGCGGCACCGGTGACGACACGATGCTGGGCGGTGACGGCAACGACACCATCAATGCCGGGTTCGGCAACGACCTGGTCGAGGGTGGCGACGGCGATGACAGCATCATCGGCGGCGGCAACGAGGACACGCTTCTGGGCGGCGCCGGGAACGACACCATCGAGGGCGACGGCGAGAACGACTCGATCGAAGGCGGCGATGGCGATGACAGCCTGATCGGCAATGCCGGCAACGACACGATCATCGGCGGCGGCGGCAACGACTTCATGACCGGCGGGCAGGGCGACGACCTGCTGACCGGGCGCGATGGCGATGACACGCTTGTGGGCGGTGACGGCAACGACACCCTCGCGGGTCGCGGTGGCAACGACAACCTGTCGGGCGGCAAGGGGAACGACGTCCTCTACGGTGGTCAGGATGATGACTACATCGAGGGCGGCGACGGCAACGACCTTCTGTCGGGTCGCCAGGGCGACGATACGCTGATCGCGGGCAGCGGCGATGACACCATCGACGCGGGCGGCGGCAACGATCTCGTGGATGCCGGGGCCGGGAACGACAGTGTCCAGGGCGGTACGGGCGCCGACACCATCGAAGGCGGCGAGGGCGACGATACGATCGACGGCTTCGGCGGCGGCGATGTGATCACCGGCGGCACGGGCAACGACCAGATCTCGGGCGGGAACGGCCCGGACACGATGGATGGTGGCGACGACCGCGATACCTTCTCCAACGTGACCGTGGGTGACAGCATCCTCGGCGGTTCGGGCGGCGACGACTTTGACGTGCTCGACCTGACCGGGTCGTTGAACGGCGGCAGCTACAAGCTGGTGAACGTCACCGAGGACGACGATCCCGGCGACACCATCGACGGCGACAGCCCCAATGACGGGATCGACGGCGAAATCCAGTTCTTCGATGCTGCCGGCAAGCAGACCGGGACCCTGACCTTCGAGAACATCGAGAAGATCATCCCCTGCTTCACCCCCGGCACGCTGATCGCGACGCCGAAGGGCGAGCGTCGGGTCGAAGACCTGCGCGAGGGCGACCGCGTCATCACCCGTGACAACGGCATCCAGGAGATCCGCTGGATCGGCGAAAAGCGCCTGGACCGCGGCGAGCTGATGCGCCAGCCCGAGCTGAAGCCGGTGCTGATCCAGGCCGGGTCGCTGGGCAACGGCCTGCCCGAGCGGGACATGCTGGTCAGCCCGAACCACCGGATGCTCGTCGCGAACGACAAGACGGCGCTTTACTTCGAGGAGCGCGAGGTCCTGGTCGCGGCGAAGCACCTGATCGACACCGACGGGGTCGACCAGGTCGAGGCCCTGGGCGTCAGCTACATCCACTTCATGTTCCAGCAGCACGAGGTGGTGCTGTCGGACGGCACCTGGTCGGAAAGTTTCCAGCCCGGCGACTACACGCTGAAGGGCATCGGCGACGCGCAACGCGCCGAGATCCTGACGCTGTTCCCCGAGCTCGAGAACCACGAAGGGATCGAGGGCTACCAGTCGGCCCGCCGGACGCTGAAGCGGCACGAGGCCAAGCTGCTGACACGCTAGAAACCATCTGGCCAAACACGCGAATCACGCCGGCCGGCCGCTTATGCGGTCGGCCGGTTTCTTTTTTCGCAGTCTGGCAACAAAACCGGCGGTTCCGATGGAATTGATCGTTATCTGCCTTGCCGCCGCCGCTAAATTGCCGTGTTCACGGCATAATTCGTGAACGCGGGGCGATCCCGGGTATTATCGGGGCTGGATTCAGCTGCGGACGCTTTTGGGGGGCGGTGCGATGGCTTTGATCAACGGGGATGGCGGCGACAATTCGCTTCCGGGGACCAGCAACGATGACACGATCAACGGGTTGGGCGGCAATGACACGATCGACGGCGGTGCCGGCGCGGACCTGATCGACGGCGGAAACGGCGACGACGAGATCGCGGGCGGGTCGGGTGCCGACAGGCTCTTCGGGGGCGACGGGCGCGATTACATCGATGCCGGCACCGGGCTGAACGACACCGACCAGTTGTCCGGTGGGGCGGGGGACGATACGCTCGTCGGCTATGGCGAGAACGACAAGCTGTACGGTGATGACGGGAACGATACCTTCATCCCGCTCCCCGGCACCGTCAACGGCGGCGACCTGTTGATCGATGGCGGCAACAGCGTGACCGGCGATGCGATCGATCTGCGCCAGGTCCTGGCGCAGGGGTTCGAGATCGACCTCCAGACGCAGAATCCCGATGGTAACGACAACGGCATCGCCAGCTATTCCGGCCAGATCCGCCTCGTCAATTCGACCGACGGCCGGTCGTTCAACATCAATTACAACGACATCGAGAAGATCATCCCCTGCTTCACCCCCGGCACGCTGATCGCGACGCCGAAGGGCGAGCGTCGGGTCGAGGACCTGCGCGAGGGCGACCGCGTCATCACCCGCGACAACGGCATCCAGGAGATCCGCTGGATCGGCGAAAAGCGCCTGGACCGTGGCGAGCTGATGCGCCAGCCCGAGCTGAAGCCGGTGCTGATCCAGGCCGGGTCGCTGGGCAACGGCCTGCCCGAGCGGGACATGCTGGTCAGCCCGAACCACCGGATGCTGGTCGCGAACGACAAGACGGCGCTTTACTTCGAGGAGCGCGAGGTCCTGGTCGCGGCCAAGCACCTGATCGACACCGACGGCGTCGACCAGGTCGAGGCCCTGGGCGTTAGCTACATCCACTTCATGTTCCAGCAGCACGAGGTGGTGCTGTCGGACGGTACCTGGTCGGAAAGCTTCCAGCCCGGCGACTACAGCATGAAGGGCATCGGCGACGTGCAACGCGCCGAGATCCTGACGCTGTTCCCCGAGCTCGAGAACCACGAGGGGATCGAGGGCTACCAGTCGGCCCGCCGGACGCTGAAGCGGCACGAGGTCAAGCTGCTGCAGGGTTGAGCCCAAGTCCGGGCTTTTGAGTAGTAGTGAACGAGCGCGCGCGACCGGGCTGCAATATCCCCGGTCCGCCCAGATTTTCCGCAGCGTCAAGCGGCCTCTGTTTCGACTTTCTACCCAGTCCGGCGCACACCCATTGATTGTATTCGGTCGCGCCAAATCACGCATTATCTTCTTGTATAGGCGAGAAATCTCCCTCAGGTTGTATTTATAGAAGGCGCTTTCCGGCATGTGCCGCGTACCGAGTTCCAAGTCTTGAGGTGCCGCTTTCAATGCAGAACTGCAGGAGCCTCCGAAATGATGCGATCCGACGATAAATCGAAGTCGACGTCCGTGGTTGATGTCCAGACACGGGCACGCCGCGACACGGTGACGAAGGACGGGCTGGCCGAGTTTCGGACGGGGCGCACACCGCGTGTGACGCGGCGACGGGTCAAGGATCCGTCCGTGAACGCCGATAGCGCCGTCAAGCTGAGCCTCGCGGATATCGAGGGGGTGCTGCCGTGCTTCACGCCGGGAACGGTGATCGCCACGGGCAAGGGCGAACGCCGGGTCGAGACGCTCCGGGCCGGTGATCGCGTCATCACGCGCGATCGCGGCATGCAGGTGGTGCGCTGGGTGGGCAAGACCACCCTCACCGAGGAGGATCTGCGCGCGCAGCCGGCCATGCGGCCCGTGCATTTGCGCGCCGGCTGCCTCGGGCCGGGCCGCCCGGCACGTGACATGCTGCTCAGCCCCAATCACCGGGTCCTGTTCAACGATCTCTACGTCACCCATCATTTCCCGCAGACCGAGGTCATGGCCGCGGCCCGGCACCTGACGTGGAAGCCGGGGATCACCCAGGCCAAGGTGAAATCGGTGACCTACATCCACTTCATGTTCGCGAAGCACGAGCTGGTCCTGTCGGACGGCTTGTGGTCCGAGAGCTTCCAGGCCGGCGACTATACGCTGCGCGGCCTCGATCGCCGCCAGCGCGACGCCATCTTCGAGATCTTCCCCGATCTCAGGGGGCATGATGGCATGGATGGCTTTTCCCCCGTGCGCCGTGTGCTGACGCGCCGCGAGGCCCGGCTGCTCGGCGGCTGAGCAGACCGGGGCAGGGGGCCTTCTTTCCGCCCCATTCCCGGCACCAAGGCGAATCGAGCGCCCGAAAACGGTGTCCTCCGCCGCGCCAGCACGGCCTCGATTCGAATCCCGAGCATGAGATCCTGAAACAAAGCCGCCCATCCGGGCGGTTTTGTTCGTTTCCGCGAATGTGGCGGAAATATGCGATTGTTTGCCCCGGCTTTCCGGTTTCCTCCTTCCCTTTCGACTGTCGCGATGGCCCGGTCCAATCGGTCCGATTTGTGGCCGGATCCGGTCAAATGTGGCCGAATGCGGCGCCGCGCCGACCACAATCGTGACACTTTTCTGGCTCGGTCCGCCCAATTTGGCTAAAACAAGGCAACAAGTTTCAGCGGATCGCCCGAACCGGCGGACCAAGTGAAGGAAGACCAGTATGACCGTTTCGACCGCCAAAGCCCGCAAGATCGCCACCGACCGCCAGATCGCCGAAGGCCGCGGTCGCATGATCGGCATCTCGGCCGAGACCCTGGTCGCCACCATGGCGGGCGAGAAGCCGGCCGGCAGCCTGGCCGTCGGCGACAAGGTCTTCACCCGCGACAACGGCGCCCAGCCGATCCGCCGGATCGAGCGCATCGAAGCCGCCACCGCCGAGAAATCGGCCGTTCGCATCGCCAAGGGCGCCCTGGGTCACGGCCTGCCGATGCAGGACATGGTCGTCGCTGCCGATTACCGCCTGCTGATCTGCTCGGAGCGGGCCAACCTGCTGCTGGACGACACCGAGGTCCTGGTCGCCGCCGCCGACATGGTGGGCCAGCCCGGCTTCGACTGGGCCGAGGCGCCGGCGGCCGGCTTCGTCGCGATCTTCACCGATTTCCACGAAGTGATCCTGACCGACGGCACCTGGGCCGAAACCGCCGAGCCGGGCCGCGTGGTCCACGGCCACGGCGCCCCCGCGCGCCGCGTGCTCAAGCGTTTCGAGGCGCAGCTGGTCGCGGGCGCCTGAGCGCGGCATCTGGACGTTCGGGACAGGGCAGGGCAGATTGAGCCCGACCTGACCCGGAGTTTTCCATGTTTCACCCCACGCCCTGGCATTTCTGGCCCGTCCTGACCATTGCCCTGATCTGGCACCTGTTCGGGGTGATCGATTACACCGCCACGCAGTTGGATCTTGCGTTCTGGATGTCCATGGCGACCGAAACGCAGCGCCAGTTCATCTCGACCATGCCGGACTGGGTCGACGCCGTTTGGGCCGTGTCGGTTTGGGCCGGCCTCGCGGGGGTCCTTCTGATGGCGTTCCGCACCGGTTTCGCGCCGCTGATCCTGGCGGCGAGCTTCCTGGCGACCCTGGTTCTGACGCTTTGGCTGGCGATCTCGGCCGACCCGTCCCTGGTTCAACTGGTGGGGCCGGTCGGTGTCTGGGTCATGGTCGGCGCCACGGTGCTGTCGCTGATCCTGTGGCTCTGGGCCCGGGCGATGCACCAGGAAGGCGTCATCGACTAGCGCACGGAGCGCCTATCGCGGCTGACCGGTCCGGGCGCGCCACGCGTCCCAGGCCTCGGGCGTGTCCAGGTCGGTCACGGCGCGGTCGCCTGCCAGCGGCAGCAGCTCGACCTTCTGTCCCGACAACAACGCGCGCCCGCCCGCATCGCCCTGCAATTCGGCGAAGCTGGGGACCAGCGAGGCGGGGAAGATCACCGGCTGGCCGGGCTGGCCGTCGGCGGTGGCGGCACGCAGCGGCGTGTCGGGGGCGCCTTGCCACCATGCGATCAGGGCGCGCATGTCGGCGGCGGTGATGTCGGGCATATCCGCCAGGACCACCATCACGGCCTGCCCTTCGGCCAAGGGCGCGATCGCGCGAAACGACGCCGCCATGCCCGTATCGGCGTCGGGGACGCGCACCAGATCCACCGCCAGCCCCTCCAACGCGTCGTCACGCGAACGGGTCACGGGCAAGGTGACGAGAACCGGCGCGCCGGTTTCCAGCGCGCGCCGCGCCACCAGCCGCAGCAGCGGCATGCCACCGACGGTTTCGCGCAGCTTGTCTCGGCCGCGCATCCGGGTCGACCCGCCGGCGGCGAGAATGGCGATGACGGGCAGCGCGGATGCGGTCATTGGGCAGGGGGCCTGCGCCATCCCGAAAGGGGCGTCATTATGCAGCCCGAGGGGGAACTGGCCCGGCCATTGCACGTTGCCCGAGTGACAGCGCGAAAGCTGCAAAAGTGGTTTGACTGCCGGTCCCACCGGAGGTCATGTCCCTGCTCCCCTGGGGATCCGGTTCGTCCCTTACGGATCACTTGGCCTGGCCCTGTCAAAGGAAGCCCGGCAAGCGTCATGCTTGCCGGGCTTTCGCGTTTCGTGTCTGCGGTCGGCAGTCGCGTCAGCGGATCTGCTGCTGCTCGAACGCACCGTCGGTGACGGTGTATTCCAGGTAGGTGCCGGCGGCTTCACCCGGGCCGATCAGCTCGACATTGGTCGCGCCGACATAGTCGATGTCGCCACCTTCGCTGAGGATCTGGATCGCTTTCTCCATCTCGCCCGGCAGGATCTGCTCACCCGGGGCGTTGGCCACCTCGAGGATCGAGTCCTTGTACTCGTTCGGGTCGGTCGAGCCCGCCGCCTGCATGGCCAGCGCGAGCAGCGCGGCCGCGTCATAGCTTTCGCGGGTATACGAGGTCGCGGGGTCGAACCCGGCGGCTTCGGCATTGGCGGCGAACGCTTCGGTGCCTTCCCCCTCGGACCACGGCACGGCGCCGAACGAGCCGTTCATGGCGTCGCCGATGGTGTCCAGCAGCGCGGTGGCATACATGCCGTCGCCCATCATGAAGGTGTCGAACGCACCCGAGTCGAGCGCCGAGCGGATCATGCCCAGGCCGCCCTGGTCGGCGTAGCCCAGCACGACCAGCACGTCGCCACCGGCCGAGGCCAGCGCGCCGACTTCGGCCGAGTAGTCGCCTTTGCCGTCCTCGTGCGCCGCGTTCAGCGTCACGCTGCCGCCGGCCTCCTCGAACGAGGCGATGAAGCTGTCGCTCAGGCCCTTGCCGTAGTCGTTGTTGGTATAGGTCACGGCCACCGACTCGACCCCGCGGTCGGACAGGATGTTGGCCAGCACTTCGCCCTGGCGCGCATCCGACGGCGCGGTGCGGAAGAACAGGCCGTTATCCTCGGCGGTGGACAGGCCCGGCGACGTGGCTGAGGGCGAGATCATGACCATGCCGTTCGGCACGGCGACGTTGGCGAGGATCGCGCCGGTCACGCCCGAGCAATCGGCGCCCATGATGCCGGCCACGCCGTCCGAGGTCACCAGACGCTCGGCCGCGGCGGTGGCGGCGGCGGCGTCGACGCAGGTGCTGTCGGCGGTCACGGCTTCCAGCATGCGGCCATCCAGGATGCCGCCGGCCTCGTTCACTTCGGAGATCGCCAGCTGCGCGGCGTCGGACATGCCGGGCGTGATCGATTCAATGGGGCCGGTGAAGCCCAGGATGATGCCGATCTTGATCGGGCCTTCATGCTCGGCGGCAATGGCGCCGGTGGCGGCCATCGTACCCATGGCCGTGGCCATCAGAAACTTCTTCATGGTGAAAGACTCCCTGTCTTTTTTCGTGTTTGTGCCGCGATGATTGCCAGCAAGGTCGGCGCTTGGCAATGACCCTGCCGGTTGCCGCAGGGGCAGGGTGCACTTTCGCTAGACGCGCGACGGCTGGCTGCCGCGCTCGCGGTAGGGCGTGGTGTCGTAATGCGCGCGGTAGCATTTCGAGAAATGGGAGGGGCTGGAAAACCCGCAGGCCAGGGCGACGTTGATGACGCTCATCTCGGTCTGCATCAGCAGGTTGCGCGCCTTCTGCAACCGCAATTCCATGTAATACCGCTTGGGGCTGCGGCCGAGGTAGCGGCGGAACAACCGCTCGAGCTGGCGCGTGCTCATGCCCACGTCGCGGGCCAGGGTCGCGGGGCTGATCGGGTCCTCGATATGGGCTTCCATCACGCCGATGACCTGGGCGAGCTTCGGGTGCCGCACGCCGATGCGCGTGGGCACGCTCAGCCGCTGGGTGTCCTGATCGGTGCGGATGGTGTTGTAGATCAGCTGGTCGGCCACCGCGTTGGCCAGGTCGGGGCCGTGATGCTCGGCCAGGAGCTTCAGGAACAGGTCGATGGACGCCGTGCCGCCGGCCGCGGTCATGCGGCCGCCGTCGATGGTGAAGATCTCCTTGCCCAGGGTCACATCCGGGAAGTCCTCGGCGAAGCCGTCGTGGTTTTCCCAGTGGATCGTGGCGCGCTTGCCGTCCAGCAGGCCCGCGCGGGCCAGCGTGTAGGACGCGGTGCAAAGCCCCGCGACCGCCGCGCCGCGCCGGGCCTCGCGTCTCAGCCAGTTCAGCACCGATTTGCTGCTGGCCGCCGCCACGCCGAGCCCACCGCACACGACGATCAGGGTGTCGCGCGGCAACTCGGGCAGGTCGCCGTCGACGGCAAAGCGGGTGCCGGCGGAACAGGCCATGGGCGCGCCCCCGTCCGATACGATCTGCCAGTTGTAAAGACGTCGCCCCGACAGCCGGTTGGCGATACGCAGGCAGTCCACCGCGCTGGCGAAGGCCAACAGCGAGAACTCCGGAAGCAGCAGGAAGGCGACGTTGCGCGCGGGTTCGTCTGGCGCCGTGCTGGAAACCGGGTGTTCAACCATTCAAAGCCGCCTTCGACCGTGGACCGAAGGTGAGCCAAGCACCGTTGCGGGGGAGGCGCAAGAGACGACGATGCCGCCACGGCACGTCAGGGGCTTTTTGCCGGTTTGCAATGCCGTTTGATCGCCCTATACACGCCCGGCAATTCGACGAAAGGAACGCCCAATGGCAGACTGGCAGAAATCCTCCTGGCGCAGCCGTCCGCGGATCCAGATGCCCGAGTATACCGACCCCGCCGCGCTGCAGGCGGTCGAGTCGCGCCTGTCGAAGTTCCCGCCGTTGGTCTTTGCCGGCGAAGCGCGGACCCTGCGCGAGGAACTGGCGGCCGTTTCGCGGGGCGAGGCGTTCCTCCTGCAAGGCGGCGACTGCGCCGAAAGCTTCGCCGAGTTCTCGGCCGACAGCATCCGCGACACGTTCAAGGTCATGCTGCAGATGGCCATGGTGCTGACCTACGGCGCCAAGGTGCCCACGGTGAAGGTCGGGCGCATGGCCGGGCAATTCGCCAAGCCGCGCAGCGCGCCCACCGAGACCCAAGGCGGCACCGAGCTGCCCAGCTATCGCGGCGACATCATCAACGGGTTCGACTTCACGCCCGAGGCGCGCATCCCCGATCCCAACCGGATGCTCGAGGCCTATACCCAGGCAGCCGCGACGCTGAACCTGCTGCGCGCCTTCTCGAAGGGTGGTTTCGCCGACGTGCACCGCGTCCACGCGTGGACCCTGGGCTTCACCGATGACGACGAGGCGGGCAAGTACCGGGACATCGCCAACCGCATCCAGGACACGCTGGACTTCATCACCGCCGCCGGCATCACCGCCGACCGCAACGCCGAGCTGTCGACGGTGGATTTCTACACCTCGCACGAGGCGCTGCTGCTGGAATACGAAGAGGCGCTGACTCGCGTCGACTCGACCTCTGGCGCGACCATTGCCGGATCGGGTCACCTGATCTGGATCGGCGACCGCACCCGGCAGCCCGACGGCGCGCACGTGGAATACTGCCGTGGCGTGTCGAACCCGATCGGCTTGAAATGCGGGCCGTCCATGACCGAGGACGACCTGAAGCGGCTGATCTGGACGCTGAACCCCCGCAACGACGCGGGCCGCCTGACGCTGATCTCGCGCTTCGGGGCCGGGACGGTGGGCGATCACCTGCCGCGCCTGATCGAGACCGTCCGCAGCGAGGGCGCCAACGTGGTGTGGACCTGCGACCCGATGCACGGCAACACGATCAAGTCGGCCAGCGGGTACAAGACCCGGCCCTTCGACAGCGTTCTGCGCGAGGTCGAGGAGTTCTTCGAGGTCCACAACGCCGAGGGCACGATCCCCGGCGGCGTGCATTTCGAGATGACGGGCAAGGACGTGACCGAATGCACCGGCGGCGTGCGCGCCGTGACGGACGAGGATTTGTCGGATCGCTACCACACCGCCTGCGATCCGCGCCTGAACGCGAGCCAAGCGCTGGAGCTGGCCTTCCTCGTGGCGGAACTCCTGCGCAGCCGGGGCGACGCCGCCCGCGCCCGTGCGGCGGGCTGATCCGGGGCCGGGGCCGCGACGGCCCCGGGCTTAAATGTTGTCGACGACCAGTCGAAGGTAAGGACGCGCCGGCCCCATGGGGTTCGGCGCGTCTTTCGTTGCGTGCACCGCGGGGTCGGGCAGGGTGCCATAGCCCAACAGCGTCTGGCGCGCTTCGGCGACGATATCGAACCGCTGCGGCGCCTTGATCGTGGCGCCACCCGCCGACAGGCAACCGATGGCCCGGGTCACCGCGCCGTCCCGGTCGCGCAGCGGCAGGATCAGCAGACGGGCCGCCACGCGCCCCCTGCGGCCTTCGCGCGGGCCGTCCAGCGTCATGTCGATCCGCGCCGGGTCGTCGAACAGGGCGCGCACCGACGAATTCACGCCATCGCGCGAGGCCGGGAAGAACAGGCTGGTCAGCGGCAGGCCCCGCATGTCCATGTCCAGCAGGCCGTTCAGCCGCTCGCCCGCCAGCCGGAACCGCGCAACCCCGGGCGCCATCCGCTCCAGCAGGAAGACGCGGTCGAGGATACCGCTCAGCGCGCGGGGGTCGATCTCGTCCCGGTGGGGCATGATGCGGCCCGCCGCGACGCGCAGCCAGTACCGCTCGAGCGTCACGAACGGGTCGGGGCGCTGTGCCGCGTCGGGCGATCCGGGTGCGGCTGGATCCGCCTGTCGCGGTCGCCCGATGGGAACGACGGTGTCATCGCTGCTGGTCGTCATGGCGCTGGCCTTTTTCAACGTTTGCCATGTCCCGGCGCCGTCATTGTGACGGCCGGTTGGCTCTGGTATCGCTCGGGCGCGGGGGCCGTCCGATACCTGTCAGACTACACCGAAGCCCGCGCAATTTGGTACAAAAAGAGAGCAAAAGGTTAACCGGTATGCCCCAGTCGATGACGGCCTATGCCTCGGGCACCGGCGCGCACGGACCGTTTTCCTGGACGTGGGAGCTGCGCAGCGTGAACGCCCGCGGGCTGGACCTGCGGCCGCGCACCCCCGACTGGATCGACGGTCTGGATCCCGCGCTGCGGGGTGCGCTGCAACAGGCGCTGGCGCGTGGATCGGTCAGCCTGTCGCTGCGCCTGACGCGCGAGGCCGCCGGGGGCGATGGGCCGGACCCGGCCGCGCTGGACGCGGCGCTGGCGCAGATCGGCGCGGTCGAGGCGCGCGCGGCGCAGCAGGGGATGTCGCTGGCCGCGGCGCGCGCCGCCGATGTCATGGCGCTGGCGCAGTCGAAAGGCCCCGTCCAGTCGACGCCCGAGGAAATCGCGGCACTGCGCGAGGCGCTGGTGGCGGATTTCACCGGCAACGTGCTGCCGCTCTTCCTTGCCATGCGCGCGTCCGAAGGGGCGGCCATCGCGGATGTCCTGGCCGCGCAACTGGACGAGATCGCCGGCCTGGTCGAGACTGCCGCCGCGCAGGCCACGGACCGCGCCGGCGCCGCACGCGAGGCGCTGAACGCGGCACTGGCGCGGGTGATGGACGGCGCGCCGGGCGCCGACCCGGACCGCGTCGCCCAAGAGCTCGCCCTGCTGGCCGTGAAAGGGGACGTGACCGAGGAAATCGACCGCCTTCGCGCCCATGTCTCGGCGGCGCGCGAGATGCTGGCACAGGACGCGCCCGTGGGCCGGAAACTCGATTTCCTGTCGCAAGAGTTCAACCGAGAGGCCAACACCCTGTGCTCCAAGTCGCAGGACACCGCGCTGACCGCCACGGGCCTTGCGCTCAAGACCGTCATCGATCAGATGCGCGAACAAGTCCAAAACCTGGAGTGATCCGAGCCATGGCCGACGTTGCCCCGCGCCGGGGACTTCTCATCATCCTTTCCAGCCCCTCGGGCGCTGGCAAATCCACGCTGGCGCGCGCGCTCAGGGCCTGGGATCCGACGATCCGCTTCTCGGTTTCGGCCACCACGCGCACCCCGCGGGCCGGAGAAGTGGACGGGCGCGACTACCATTTCGTCACCGAGCAGCGATTCAAGCAGATGGTGGCCGAGGGCGAGATGCTGGAACACGCCCATGTCTTCGGCAACTTCTACGGCTCGCCCAAGGGGCCGGTCGAGGCCGCGATCGCGCAGGGGCAGGACGTTCTCTTCGACATCGACTGGCAGGGCGCGCAGCAGATCCGGAATTCGTCGCTGAACACCAACACGCTGTCGATCTTCCTGCTGCCGCCGTCGATCCCCGAGCTCAAGCGCCGGCTGGAATCGCGCGGCCAGGACGACGCCGAGACCATCGCGCGGCGGATGCAGAAAAGCTGGGACGAGATCAGCCACTGGGACGGCTACGATTTCGTTTTGGTGAACGCCGACCTGGCACAGACCGAGACGCACCTGAAATCCATCATCACCGCCGCACGCCTGCGCCGCACCCAGCAGCCGCGCCTGACGGACCACGTGCGCAAGCTTCAATCCGAGTTTGAGGACAGCCAATGATCTATGACCTGGACGGCCACACGCCGATGATCGACCCCGACGGCACCGTCTGGGTCGCCCCCGACGCCAACGTGATCGGCAAGGTCGTGCTGGAAAGCAAATCCTCGGTCTGGTTCTGCGCCACCCTGCGCGGCGACAACGAGGAAATCCGCGTGGGCGCGGGCTCGAACATCCAGGAAAACTGCGTGCTGCACACCGACATGGGCTTTCCGCTGAGCATCGGGCGCAACTGCACCATCGGTCACAAGGCAATGCTGCATGGCTGCACCATCGGCGACAACTCCCTGATCGGCATGGGGGCGACAGTGCTCAACGGCGCCAGGATCGGGCGCAACTGCCTGATCGGCGCCGGCGCTCTCATCACCGAGGACAAGGAGATCCCCGACAATTCCCTGGTCATGGGCGCGCCCGGCAAGATCGTGCGGCAGGTGGACGGCGAGGGCGAGAAGATGCTCGAAGCCTCGGCCCTGCATTACCAGGAAAACGCTGCGCGCTATGCCAAGGGACTGACCCTGCTGGAGGACGGCAAATGAGCGACGACACGCTGGTGCGCCGCACCCCCTGGCCCGAAAGCTCCAGCCGCGCGGTCGGCACGCCGTTGCAGCCGTCGGTCGTCTATGCCGCCGAAAGCCCCGACCGGCTGGACGACCTCTACGAAGGGCGCGCCCCGGGCTATTCCTACGCGCGCGAGCGGCACCCGAACGCCGACGTGCTGGCCACCAAGATCGACGGCATGGAAGGCTGCACGGGCGGCATCACCGTGGGCTCGGGCATGGCGGCGGTGACGGCGGGACTGCTGGCGCACCTGAAAGCGGGCGACCACCTGCTGGGCGGCAACCAGCTTTACGGCCGGTCCCTGCGCATGATGTCGACCGAGCTGCCGCGCATGGGGATCGAGACATCGCTGGCCGACCCGACCGACGTCGCGGCGATCGAGGCCGCGTTGCGCCCGAACACCCGGATGGTGCTGATCGAGGTCGTGTCGAACCCCACGCTGCGGGTGGCGGACCTGGACGGGATCGCGCAGCTTTGCAAGTCGCGTGGTATCCTTCTGGCGGTGGACAACACCTTCACCACGCCGCGTGCGGTGAAACCGTTCGACCACGGCGCCGACATCGTCATTCACTCGGTCACCAAGCTGCTGGCGGGTCATTCCGACGCCACGCTGGGTTGGGTCGGCGCGCGTGACGCCGCCCTGAACGAGGCGATGCTGGGCTTCGCCCAGACGCTGGGGCTGACGGCCAGTCCCTTCGACTGCTGGCTGGCCGAACGCGGGCTTTATTCGTTCGAGCTGCGCTATGACCGGGCCGAGGAGAACGCCCGCGCCCTGGCCGACCACCTGCACGGCCTGCCGGGGATGGAGCGGGTGATCTATCCCGGCCGTCCCGACCACCCGGACCACAACCGCGTCGCCAGCCTGCTGGGTGAGCGCACGGGCAACATGGTGACGTTCGAGATCGCGGGCGGCCGGGAGGCGGCGAACAAGCTGGTCCGCGCGGCCAGCAACATCGCCTTCGCGCCGACCTTGGGCGATATCGGCACCACGCTCAGCCATCCGGCCACGTCGTCGCACCGGGCCCTGACGCCCGAGGGCCGCGCGGCCCTCGGCCTGTCCGAGGGTTCTTTCCGCGTGTCGGTGGGGGTCGAGCCGGCCGATCTGCTGTGCCGCGAGTTCGAGGCTGCGGTGCGGGCCGCCGCGGCCTGAGCCATGACGTCCGAGGATCTTGCCGACCTGCTGTCCGCCCTGCCGTTGCCCGCGCTGGTGATCGGGCAGGGGTCGCGGATCCTTGCCATGAACACGCTGGGCGTCCACCTGCTGGGCGCGGGGCTGGAGGGGCGCCATTATATCACCGCGCTGCGCCAGCCCGCGCTGCTAGACGCGATCGAGACGGTGATGCGGGACGGCGTCGCGCGCAGCGTCGAGTATTTCAGCCATGATGGCGACCACGACACGACATTCGCCGCCCACGTGGCGGTGGCGGGCACCGGTCTGCTGGTCAGTTTCGAGGACCGGACGGCGGCGCAGGATGCCGACCAGATGCGGCGCGACTTCGTGGCCAATGTCAGCCACGAGCTACGCACGCCACTGACGGCGCTGCTGGGCTATATCGAGACGCTGCAAGGCCCGGCCCGCGACGATGCCGCGGCGCGCGAGCGGTTCCTGTCGACCATGGCCGCCGAGGCGCAGCGCATGAACCGCCTGGTCAGTGACCTGCTGTCGCTGAGCCGGGTCGAGGCCGATGCGCGGCTAAGGCCCACCGGCGAGGTCGACCTGACCGCCGTGGTTTCGCAATCCATCGCGCTGCTGTCGAGCCAGGCGCAGGAGCGTGATGTCGAGATCTCCTTCGAACGGCCCGAGATGCCCGTGACGATGCAGGGCGACGAGGACCAGTTGCGGCAGGTCTTCAGCAACCTGGTCGAGAACGCCATCAAGTACGGCGGCAACCGGGTGCGCATCGAGATGGTCGTGGACCCGCGCATGGCCGCGCTGCGCGGACCGGGCGTGCGCGTCGACGTGACCGACAACGGCGCGGGCATCGACAGCATCCACCTTCCGCGCCTGACCCAGCGATTCTACCGCGTCGATACCCACCGGTCGCGCGAGGTCGGCGGGACCGGGCTGGGGCTCGCCATCGTCAAGCATATCGTGTCGCGCCATCGCGGAAGGCTGCGGATGTCGTCGCAGCCGGGGCAGGGCAGCCGGTTCTCGGTCCTGCTGCCGGCGAAATTCGCCCCGGATCCGTGATTGTCATGGAACTGTTACATCGGCGTTACAAATGTGACGCGCGGCGCGCCTAAATCCGGCCCCAACGCCGCAGCGAAGCGGCGTCCATCGGAGAAACAGGAGCTTCCATGTCTGCCACCAAACTGACCATCGCGAGCACCGCGATCCTGGCCGCCGCTGCCACCGGCGCCATCGCGCAGAGCCGTGACAACGTTCAAATCGCAGGCTCGTCCACCGTTCTGCCTTACGCGTCCATCGTCGCCGAAGCCTTCGGCGAGAACTTCGACTACCCGACCCCGGTCGTGGAATCGGGCGGCTCGTCGGCCGGTCTCAAGCGCTTCTGCGAGGGCGTGGGCGAAAACACCATCGACATCGCCAATGCCAGCCGCGCGATCCGCGCCGGCGAGGTCGAGACCTGCGCCGCCAACGGCGTGGAAGAGATCATCGAAGTCCGCATCGGCTATGACGGCATCGTCTTCGCCAGCCAGATCGACGGCCCGGCCTTCAACGCGTTCGAGCCTTCCGACTGGTTCCAGGCGCTGGCCGCCGAGCTGCCGCAGGACGGCGCCATGGTCGCCAACCCCAACACCCAGTGGTCGGACGTGAACGGCGATCTGCCCGCCGTCGACATCGCCGCCTTCATCCCCGGCACCAAGCACGGCACCCGCGAAGTCTTCGAAGAGAAGGTCCTGCTTCAGGGCTGCGAAGACACCGGCGCCATGCAGGCCATGATGGACATGGGCATGGACGAAGACGCCACCGAAGCCGCCTGCATGGCGGTCCGTACCGATGGCGCGTCGGTCGACATCGACGGCGACTATACCGAAACCCTGGCCCGCATCAGCTCGAACCCCGAGGGCGTGGGCGTGTTCGGCCTGGCGTTCTACGAGAACAACACCGACACCCTGAAGGTCGCCACCATGTCGGGCGTCGAGCCCACCGTGGACACCATCTCGACCGGTGAATACCCCGTGTCGCGTCCGCTGTTCTTCTACATCAAGAAGGCCCATATCGGCGTGATCCCCGGCCTGAAGGAATACGCCTCGTTCTTCGTGTCCAACGAAGTTGCCGGCAACGGCGGCCCGCTGGCCGACTATGGCCTTGTGCCCGATCCCGAACTGGCCGAGACCCAGGCCAAGATCGAGAACGAGACCACCATGGGCACCGGTTCCTAAGACCATGCCCTGACCCAGGCAAACGCGGGGCGGCCTGATGGTCGCCCCGTCACTTTTTTACGAAGACCGAAGCCGGAGAGATCGCGCCAATGCCGTTTTACTGGACGCTCGCCATCATCGCGCTGCTCTGTGCCGCGGGTTACGTGCTGGGCCGCAGGAAGGCCGTCGCCAGCGTGGGCGGCGACAAGCGCAGGCTGCATTCGCTGCCCAACTTCTACGGGATGAACGTCGCGCTGAAAGGCGCGGTGCCGGCCTTCGGGCTGCTGGTTTTCTGGCTGATCGCGCAGCCGCTGTTCGTCGAGTGGCGCGTGTCCTCGATCGTGTCGGATCTAGCCGTCTCCGAGGCGCGGGATCTCGGGCTGGTCATGGTCGACGTGCGCCGCGTCGCGGACGGGCTGGATACCGCCGTGGCCACCGGCACGATGACGGCCAGCGAGGCGACTGATATCGCGGCGGGCGACGGAAATGTGCGCGAACGTCTGGGCGCGGCGGGCGTGGCGCTCGGCTCGGAGGTGTCCGAGCCGGTGCTGCGGGCCGCGCAGCGCTATCGCGCTCTGTCGTCCACCGGTGACACGCTGCGCAGCGTCGCCGTGCTGGCCGTGCTTCTGCTGGGGCTGGGTTGGGCCTATCGCGAGACCGATGGCGAATTCCGCGCCCGCAACGTGGTCGAGCAGGGCGTGTTGGCGCTGCTGCTTGGCGCGGCCTGCATCGCGATCCTGACGACGCTGGGCATCGTGCTGTCGCTGATCTTCAACACGATCGAGTTCTTCAGCATCTATCCCGCATCCGAGTTCTTCTTCTCGACCACGTGGTTTCCGTCCTTCGGCGGCGGATCGAGCCTTGGCATCCTGCCTCTGCTGTGGGGCACGCTCTATATCTCGCTGATCGCGCTCGCGGTCGCGGTGCCCATCGGTCTCATGGCCGCGATCTACCTGTCGGAATACGCAAGCCCGCGCGTGCGCGGCATCGCCAAGCCCGCGCTGGAAATTCTCGCCGGTATTCCGACGATCGTCTACGGCCTGTTCGCGCTGCTGACGGTCGGCCCCGCGCTGATGGTGGTCTTCGGCGATGGCGGCCTTGGCTGGATGCAGGCGGGCACGGCGGTGATGACCGCGGGGCTGGTCATGGGCATCATGCTGATCCCCTTCGTGTCGTCGCTGAGCGATGACATCATCAACGCGGTGCCGCAGTCCATGCGCGACGGCTCCTACGGGCTGGGCGCCACGCAGTCCGAGACCGTGCGCCAGGTGGTGCTGCCCGCCGCCCTGCCGGGCATCGTGGGCGCCATCCTGCTGGCCGCCAGCCGCGCCATCGGCGAGACGATGATCGTCGTGCTGGGGGCAGGGGCCGCGGCCCGCATCTCGCCCAACCCGTTCGAGGCGATGACCACCGTCACCGCCAAGATCGTGAGCCAGCTGACCGGCGACGCCGATTTCTCGTCGCCCGAGGCGCTGGTGGCCTTCGCGCTTGGCATGACGCTGTTCGTGCTGACGCTGGGACTGAACGTCTTCGCCCTTTATATCGTGCGGAAATACCGGGAGCAGTACGAATGACCGACGCGACCCAGATCCCGTCCAGCGGTGCCGCGCGCCCCGCGGGCAAGTCGATCATCACCACCGACGACCGCACCAAGAAGCGCAACGCGGCCGAGAAACGGTTCCGCATGTACGGCATCGCCGCCATCCTGGCCGGCATCGCCTGCCTCGTGGTCCTGCTGGGCTCGATCCTTCTGAACGGCGTGACCGCGTTCCAGCAGACCTTCATCCAGGTGCCCGTCTACCTGAACCCCGAGGCGGTGGACCCGAACGGCAACCGCGACCCCGAGGAAATGGGCTCGGCCACAACCTTCACCTACAAGCCGATCGTCGTCGACGCCATGGCGGCGCTGGTCGAGGAGCGCGGGATCGAGACCGAGATCGACCCCGGCGACATGGACGCGCTGTTCTCGGCCGCGGCGGTGGCGCAGGTGCGCGACCGCGTTCTGGCGAACCCCGAGCTGGTCGGCGAGACGGTCACCTTCAACATCCTCGCCTCCAGCCGGGTGGACGGGTACCTGAAGGACCGCGTCACCCGCGACAGCGTCGCGCGGGACAAGAACATCGACGCGGGACACCTTGATATCGTTGATGAACTCCGCGCCGAGGGCGACGTGGTCAAGCGCTTCAACTGGGACTTCATCTTCGGCGCCGACGCGTCCGAGTCGCGGCCGGAACAGGCCGGCATGGGCGTGGCGATGCTGGGCTCGTTCTTCATGATGCTGGTGGTGCTGGGCCTGTCGCTGCCCATCGGCGTGGCCGCGTCGATCTACCTGGAAGAATTCGCGCCGCAGAACCGCCTGACCGACATCATCGAGGTGAACATCTCGAACCTCGCCGCCGTGCCGTCCATCGTGTTCGGCATCCTCGGGCTGGCCGTCTTCATCCAGTTCATGGAGTTCCCGCAATCGGCCCCGTTGGTGGGCGGGCTTGTCCTGACGCTGATGACGCTGCCCACGATCATCATCTCGACCCGCGCGGCTCTGAAATCCGTGCCGCCCAGCATCCGCGACGCGGCGCTGGGGGTAGGGGCCTCGAAGATGCAGGCGGTGTTCCACCACGTGCTGCCGCTGGCCATGCCCGGCATCCTGACCGGCACCATCATCGGCCTGGCGCAGGCCCTGGGCGAAACGGCGCCGCTGCTGCTGATCGGCATGGTGGGCTACATTGCGACCAACTATCCCGACGGCGTGGCCTCGGGCTTCCTGGATCCGAACTCGGCCATGCCGGCGCAGATCTACGAATGGGCCAAGCGCGCCGACCCTGCCTATTACGAACGGGCCTGGGGCGGCATCATCATTCTTCTGGTGTTCCTCTTCGCCATGAACGCCATCGCCATCCTCCTCCGCCGCAAGTTTGAGCGGCGCTGGTAAAAGGAGTAAGCCATGTATGACAATCGTGCATCGGAGAGCGCCGTGACCGCCGACGACATCAAGATCGAAGCCAAGCGCGTCAACGTGCATTACGGGACCACCCACGCCATCAAGGACGTGGACGTGAGCATCCTGGACAAGACGGTGACCGCCTTCATCGGCCCGTCGGGCTGCGGCAAGTCGACTTTCCTGCGGTGTATCAACAGGATGAACGACACGATTGACGTGGCGCGGGTCACCGGCGACATCCGGATCGACGGCGAGGATATCAACGATGCCCGCGTCGACCCGGTGCAGCTGCGCGCCAAGGTCGGCATGGTGTTCCAGAAGCCAAACCCGTTCCCCAAGTCGATCTACGACAACGTGGCCTATGGTCCGAAAATTCACGGCTTGGCGAAGAACAAGGGTGATCTCGACGATATCGTCGAGCGCGCGCTGCGCCGTGGCGCCATCTGGGACGAGGTGAAGGATCGCCTGCACGCGCCCGGCACAGGCCTGTCGGGCGGCCAGCAGCAGCGCCTGTGCATCGCGCGGGCCGTGGCGACCGAGCCCGAGGTCCTGCTGATGGACGAGCCGTGCTCGGCGCTCGATCCCATCGCGACGGGGCAGGTGGAGGAGCTTATCGACGAGCTGCGCCGCGACTACTCGGTGGTGATCGTGACCCACTCGATGCAGCAGGCCGCCCGCGTCAGCCAGAAGACCGCGTTCTTCCACCTGGGCAACCTGATCGAGTACGGCGACACGGACGAGATCTTCACCAACCCGAAAGACCCGAAAACCGAAAGCTACATCACCGGACGGATCGGCTAGGCCATGAACAACACACATATTTCTTCTGCCTTCGACCGCGATCTCGAAGCTCTCCAGGCGCTGCTGATGAAGATGGGCGGCCTGGCCGAGGAAGCGATCCTCGACTCCGCCAAATCGCTGGAAAGCCGCGACGAGGACCTGGCCCAGAAGGTGCGCGAGGGCGACAAGGCCATCGACGCGCTGGAAGACCAGATCAACGAGGAAGCCGCCAAACTGGTGGCGTTGCGCGCGCCCATCGCGTCGGACATGCGGCTGGTCCTGAGCGTCATCAAGATCAGCGCCAACCTGGAACGCATTGGCGACTATGCGAAAAACATGGCCAAGCGCACGGTCGTGCTGAACCAGCTGCCGACCCAGGACGGCGCGCCGCAATCCATCCGCCGCATGGCGCGCGAGGTGCAGCACATGCTGCACGACGTGCTTGATGCCTACATCCAGCGCGACCCCGAGGCCGCGCTCGAAGTGCGCGACCGCGACGCGGACGTGGACCAGATGTACAACGCGCTGTTCCGCGAATTCCTGACCTTCATGATGGAAGATCCGCGCAACATCACGGCCTGCATGCACCTGCATTTCATCGCCAAGAACATCGAGCGCATGGGCGACCACGTCACGTCCATCGCCGACCAGATCTACTATACCGTGACCGGCCAGACGCCGGACGACGCGCGCCGCAAGGGGGATATCACCTCGGTCGCGCCGCTGGATGTCTGACCATGGCCGCCCAGCACGCACCCCACGTGATGATCGTCGAGGACGAGTCCTCGCAGCGTGAAATCCTGGCCTACAACCTTGAATCCGAGGGATATTCCGTATCCCGCGCGGCCAGCGGCGACGAGGCGCTCGAGGTGTTTCGCGCCAGCACGCCGGACCTGGTGGTGCTGGACTGGATGCTGCCGGGCGTCTCGGGGATCGAGGTCTGCCGCCAGCTGAAACGCGGTGCCGAAAGCCGCGAGGTGCCGATCATCATGCTGTCGGCGCGCACCGAGGAAAGCGACCGCGTGCGCGGGTTCGAGACCGGGGCCGACGATTACGTTACCAAGCCGTATTCGGTGGCCGAGCTCATGGCACGGGTGCGCGCGCATCTGCGCCGCACGCGTCCGGCGGCGGTCGGTCAGATCCTTCAGTTCGACGACATCACGCTGGATCCCGAAACGCACCGGGTGCACCGCGGCGACGTGGAGCTGAAACTGGGACCGACCGAGTTTCGTCTGCTGTCGACCTTCATGGAGCGTCCTGGCCGCGTCTTCAGCCGTGAACAGCTGCTGGACCGGGTCTGGGGGCGCGACATCTACGTCGACAGCCGCACGGTGGACGTGCACGTGGGGCGCTTGCGCAAGTCGCTGGGCGCCGACGCGATGCCGGATCCCATCCGCACGGTGCGCGGCGCGGGATACGCGCTGGGGTGACATGCGCAGGGCTGCGCAGGTGACTGATATTATTGAGGGAATCCGGCCAAGGGGCACCGTTCGCACCGATCGGATAATTTACATAATCACGATTATACGACTTATGCATGGCTACAGCGCCGAACGCCCCTGCGCCCTTACCAGCGGTGATTTCTCCGTCCGGTGATCCTGTGCACAGCGGCAAACCGTTACACCGATCCCGACCCCACGCTGTTGTGCCTTCAACGCGGCGCGACCAGCCGAGCGGTCGCCCTGTCGTCCGCCCTTGCATCGCACCATCGCACTTCCGATAAGTCCGGGAACGCAATCGCAAGGCGCCCCCAATGTCCAAAACCGTGCTGGTCCTGAACGGACCGAACCTGAATACCCTCGGGACCCGCCAGCCCGAGATCTACGGCAGCCAGACGTTGGCCGATGTCGAAGACGCCTGCCGCAAGCTTGGCGACCAGCTGTCGCTAAGCGTGAACTGCGCGCAGTCGAATTCCGAGGGCGACCTGGTGACGATGATCCAGAACGCGCGCGGCACGGCCGATGCCATCGTCATCAACGCGGGCGCCTACAGCCACACCTCGATCGCGATCCTGGATGCGCTGAACCTGTTCGACGGATTGGTGATCGAGGTCCACATCTCGAACATTCACAAGCGCGAAGCCTTCCGCCACCATTCCCACATTTCGGGCCGCGCGGACGGCGTCATCGTGGGCTGCGGCACGGACGGATACCTGCTGGCGTTGCGGCATATAGCGACGCGTGGCTGAGGGCGCGAAATGCGCTGTAAATTTCTGATTACTCATTGAAAAAGGGCGCCCCGACCGGAGCGCCCTTTGCCGTTGGCATGTCGTGCGGATCAGCCCTTGGCGGCCTTGGCGACCTCGGCGGCGAAGTCTTCCTTCTCGACCTCGATCCCCTCGCCCACTTCGACGCGGGCGAAACCGGTGATCTCGATCCCGGCTTCCTTGGCGGCGGCGCCGACGGTCAGGTCGGGGTTCACCACGAAGGCCTGGTTGACCAGGGTCACCTCGCTCAGGAACTTCTTCATGCGGCCTTCGATCATCTTCTCGATGACCTGCTCGGGCTTGCCGGATTCGCGGGCGATTTCCATCTGCACCTGCTTTTCCTTCTCGACCACGGACGGGTCGAGATCGGCCTCGGACAGCGACGCGGGCTTCACCGCGGCGATATGCATCGCGACCTGGCGGGCCACCTCGGCGTTGTCGCCGGTGAAGGCCACCAGCACGCCGATCTTGCCCATGCCGTCGGTGGCGGCGTTGTGGACGTAGGCGGCCACGTTTTCGCCGGTCAGCACTTCCATGCGGCGCAGGGTCATGTTCTCGCCGATCTTGGCGATGGCGTCGGTGATCCGCTCTTTCACGGGCTTGCCGCCCATGTCGGCCTCTGACAGCGCGGCCACGTCATCGACGGTCAGCGCGACGCCGGCAATGTCACCGATCAGTTGCTGGAATTCGGCGTTCTTGGCGACGAAGTCGGTTTCCGAGTTCAGCTCGACCGCGACGCCCTTGCCGCCATCGACCTTCACGGCCACCAGGCCCTCGGCCGCGGTGCGGTCGGCCTTCTTCGCGGCCTTGGCCAGGCCCTTGGTGCGCAGCCAGTCCACCGCGGCCTCCATGTCGCCGTCGGTTTCGGTCAGCGCCTTCTTGGCATCCATCATGCCCGCGCCGGTGGCTTCGCGGAGTTTCTTCACGTCTGCTGCGGTGATCGCCATCTCGGGCTCTCCTCAAGTCTTGAAATGAACGGGGCGGACCCCTGCCCGCCCCTGAAGATTTGCAAGGAACGCGGGGACTTACGCCTCGCCCTTTTCCTTGTTGTCCAGATCCAGCGGCGCGCCTTCGGCGACCGCGTCGTTGGCGACGGCCTCGTCGCTGATCTCGAGCGTGTCCTCGGCGTTGGCGGGCGTCTCGACCACTTCTTCACCCGCGTCTTCCATGGCGCCCACGTCGACACCGGCGGCGCCCAGCTGCGCCGACATGCCGTCCAGCGCGGCGCGGCTCACCAGGTCGCAATACAGGGCGATGGCGCGCGCGGCGTCATCGTTGCCCGGGATGATGTAGTCCACGCCATCGGGCGAGCAGTTGGTGTCGACCACGGCCACGACCGGGATGCCCAGCTTCTTGGCTTCGGCGATGGCCAGGTCTTCCTTGTTGACGTCGATGACGAACAGCAGGTCCGGCACGCCGCCCATTTCGCGGATACCGCCCAGCGAGGCGTTCAGCTTGGCCTGGTCACGCTCCATCGACAGGCGCTCGCGCTTGGTCAGGCCCTCGGCGCCCTCGGCCATGCGCTCGTCGATTTCCTTCAGGCGGGCGATGGACTTGGACACGGTCTGCCAGTTGGTCAGCGTGCCGCCCAGCCAACGGTGGTTCATGTAATACTGCGCGCAGCGCTCGGCGGCGTCGGCGATGGGCTTCTGGGCCTGGCGCTTGGTGCCGACGAACAGGATGCGGCCGTTCTTGGCCACGGTGTCGCGGATGACCTGCAGCGCCTTGTCCAGCATCGGGACGGTCTGCGTCAGGTCCATGATGTGGATGCCGTTGCGGTCGCCGTAGATGAACTCGCCCATGCGGGGATTCCACCGCTGGGTCTGGTGACCGAAGTGCACGCCAGCTTCCAGCAGCTGACGCAAAGAGAACTCGGGAAGAGCCATTTGCTTATCCTTTTCCGGTTTCATGCCTCGGCGGTGCTGTTCAGCCCGGATGGGCCAACCGGTGGATCTCCGGGGATGTCTCCCCCGATAGACCCGAGCTCCGCCTGCGAAGTGCGGCTGCGTTACGGCGGATTCGCCCGGAATGCAAGCCCGCGCGCGCACCGTCGCACCTGCAATCGCGCGGCTTGGCCAGTTTCCCTTGCGCCCGCCCGCCGACTGGATCAACAGGTGGATCATGGAGACTTCGGTTCTGTGCATCGGATCGGTCCTGTGGGACACGATCGGGCGAACGGCGCGGCCGCTGGCCATCGGCAACGACGTGCCGGGCCGGATCACGCGCGATCCGGGCGGCGTGGCGTTGAACGTGGCGATGGGGCTGGTGCGGTTGGGTCTGTCCCCTGCCCTGCTCAGCGCCGTGGGCCGCGACATGGACGGGGACGCGATCCTCGCCGCCGCGCGATCCCGCGGGATCAATTGCGACATGGTCTACGTCTCGGACGACCTGCCAACCGACCGCTACATGGCGATCGAGGGCGCGGGCGGGCTGGTCGCGGCCATCGCCGATGCTCATTCGCTCGAAGCGGCGGGCGACAAGATCCTGGCGCCGCTACTGGACGGGCGGCTGGGCGGTGAGGACGCGCCTTATACCGGCTGCGCCGCGCTGGACGGCAACCTGTCCGAGGACCTGCTGACCGCCATCGCCAAGGGCCCGTGGCTGGCCGCGGCCGACCTGCGCGTGGCGCCCGCCTCGCCCGGCAAGGCGCTGCGCCTGCTGCCGCTGCTGCGCCATCCGAAGGCGACGTTCTACGTCAATCTCGAAGAAGCCGGCCTGCTGCTGGGCGAAACCCCGGCCGACAGCGCGGCGGCCGCGCAGGCGCTGGTTGTCCGGGGCGCCGCGCGGGCGCTGGTGACCGACGGGCCCCGGCCCGCCGCCATGGCCGACGCCGAACTCTGCGTCACCGCCACGCCGCCCGAGGTCACCGTGGCGCGCGTGACCGGCGCCGGCGACAGCTTCATGGCCGCCCACATCGCGGCGGAGCTGCGTGGCCTGACCGGTCGCGCGACGCTGGATGCCGCGCTGGTGGCGGCGGCCGCCTTCGTTGCAGGGGATGATCCGGAATGAGCTTGCCCATGATCCAGTCGGACGAGGTCGCCGACGCGCTGCGCACCGGCGCGCCGGTCGTCGCGCTCGAATCCACCATCATCACCCACGGGATGCCGTGGCCGCAGAATCTGGACGTCGCGCGCCGGGTCGAGGAGACGGTGCGCGCGGGCGGCGCGGTGCCGGCCACGATCGCGGTGATCGACGGGACCTTGCACGTGGGGCTGACCGACGCGCGGCTCGAGGATCTCGCGCAGCGCGACGGCGTGGCCAAGCTCAGCCGGGCCGACATCGCCGCCTGCATGGCCACCGGCGGCACCGGCGCCACCACCGTGGCCGCGACCATGATCGGCGCCCGGCTGGCGGGCATCGACATTTTCGCCACCGGCGGAATCGGCGGTGTGCATCGCGGCGCCGAAGACAGCTTCGACATCTCCGCCGACCTGCGCGAGCTGTCCGAAACGCCCGTCACCGTTGTCGCGGCCGGGGCCAAGGCGATCCTCGACCTGCCCAAGACCTGGGAGGTGCTGGAGACGCTGGGCGTGCCCGTCATCGCCGTGGGACAGGACAGCATCCCGGCCTTCTGGTCGGCCAGCTCGCCCCATCCCGCGCCCCTGCGCATGGACCGCGCGTCCGAGATCGCTGCGGCCCACGTGATGCGGGGCGCCATGGGGCTGCCCGGCGGACAGCTGGTGGCCAATCCGATTCCCGCGGCAGACGAGATCCCGGCCGAGGCGTTGACCCCCGTGATCGACCAAGCGCTGGAGGAGGCGGCGGCGCAAGGCATCGCGGCCAAGGCGGTGACGCCCTTCCTGCTCGCGCGGATCTTCGAGCTGACCGAGGGCCGGTCGCTCGAGGCCAATATCGCGCTGGTGCTGAACAACGCGCGTCTGGCCGCTGAAATTGCACAGGAAATTGGCGCCCTGCGCCGCGCGGGGGGGCCTGTGGCGTGATCGCGGTTGTGCCTGTTTCGCACCGCCCCTAAGAAAGGCCGAGACCGATCAGGGCCCGTTCATGAGCAATTTCCCCGCCGATCCCGAGCCGCCCAAGCGAAAGTCGCTGTTCGCGGGATTGCGCGCGAATTTCCTGACGGGCCTCGTCGTGATCGCGCCCATCGGCCTGACCATCTGGCTGATCTGGGCCGTCATCGGCTGGGTCGACGGCTTCGTGCTGCCCTTCGTGCCCAACCGGTTCAAGCCCGAGCAGTATATCGGCATCAACCTGCGCGGCGTGGGCGTGGTGTTCTTCCTGGTCTTCACGGTGCTGATCGGCTGGCTGGCCAAGGGGCTGATCGGCCGGTCGCTGCTGCGCTGGGGAGAAAGCCTCGTGGCGCGCACGCCGGTGGTCCGGTCGGTCTATAACGGGCTGAAGCAGATCGCCGAGACGGTCTTCGCCCAGTCCGACACAAGCTTCGACCGCGCCGTTCTGCTGGAATACCCGCGCAAGGGATTGTGGGCCGTCGCCTTCATCTCGACCGACGCGCGGGGCGAGATCGACGAGAGCATCCCGTCGACCGAGCAGAAGGTGGCGGTGTTCCTGCCGACCACGCCGAACCCGACCTCGGGCTTCCTGCTCTTCGCCCGCCGCTCGGACCTGATCGAGCTGGAGATGAGCGTCGAGGACGCCGCCAAGCTGGTGATCTCGGCCGGGCTCGTCTACCCGAACGCCAAAGACCCGACCCGGCCGGCCGATCAGCCCGCCCACGCCGCCGAGTGATCAGCCATACATCTCGGCGAGGTTGACCGAGGATGCCTGCCCGAGCTTGTCGATGTGCGCGTCGAGAAAGCTTTCGGCCGCCGCCCGCCCCGCGGCCTTCAGCCGCGCGAGGATCAGGGGCTGGGGCACGGTCTTGGTGGCCACCGACAGGTCGGTCATAGTATCGTCATCGGCGATCATGTGGACCAGCACCCGCTTCATCCGCCCCTCGGGGATGCTTCCCTCGGCGATCATGCGCTGAACGAAGGCGATGGCGCGCAGCTCGGACAGAAGCGCGCTGTTGAAGCTGATCTCGTTCACCCGGTTCAGGATTTCCTGCGCCGTATAGGGCAGTTCGGCCCGCTCCAGCGGATTGATGTTCACGATCACCACGTCGTCGGGCAGATGCGGCTCGTAAAGCGGGAACAGCGCGGGATTGCCGGAATAGCCACCGTCCCAGTAGGATTCGACCGTCCCGTCGGGCTCGGCGATCTCGACGGCGCGGAACAGCGTGGGCAGGCAGGCCGAGGCCAGCAGCGCGTCGACCCCGATCTCGCCGCGCCGGAAAACGCGGATCTTGCCGGTGCGCACGTTGGTGGCGCAGACCGACAGGTCGGGGCCCGCCACGCTGCACACCTCGTCGAAGCGCAGGTCCTCGAGGATCGAACGCAGCGGGTTCACGTAGAACGGCCCCAACCCGTAAGGGCTGGTCGCCCGCGCCAGCCAGTCGCCGATGGCATAGCCCGGCGAATATTCGATCGCGCGGCCCAGGAACGGCGTCGACGGAAGCAGGGCGTTGACCCAGGGCGTGCCGTCAAGGCTGCCCAACGCGCCTATCCGGCCCCAGAGCCACGCCAGGTTCTCGCGCGCGGCCTCGGCCCCGCCCGACAGCAGCCCCGCCTTCAGCGCCGCGCCGTTCAGCGCCCCGGCCGAGGTGCCGGAAATACCGGCGATCTCGACCTCGCCCCCTTCCAGGATGCGGTCGAGCACACCCCAGGTGAAGGCGCCATGCGCGCCCCCACCTTGAAGGGCCAGATTGATCCGTGGCTTCGTCATGTCGCCCCCGGTCCGGGGCGGTGCGCCCCGCCCCTGCTTCATCTTTCAACAAATACCCATGGCGCGCCCGACGACCCGGGCGCGCCCTTCGATCACAGCGCGGTCCAGCCGCCATCCACGCTGATCGTGGTGCCGGTGATCTGCGCGGCCGCGTCCGAGCACAGGAAGACGGCCGTGCCGCCCACCTGTTCGACGGTGGCGAATTCCTTGCTGGGCTGGCGCTCCAGGATGACCTTCTGCTTCACCTCGTCCTCGGACATGTCGTATTTCTTGGCGGTGTCCGGGATCTGCGCCTCGACCAGCGGTGTCAGCACGTAGCCGGGGCAGATCGCGTTGCAGGTGATCGGCTCGCGCGCCGTTTCCAGCCCGACGGTCTTGCTCAGCCCGACGATGCCGTGCTTGGCGGCGATGTAGGCCGACTTGTAGGGCGACGCGGTCAGGCCATGGGCCGAGGCGATGTTGACGATCCGGCCCCAGCCCGCCTTGCGCATCATCGGCAGCGCCACGGCTGTGGTATGGAAGGCCGAGCTGAGATTGATGGCGATGATCGCGTCCCATTTCTCGGTCGGGAACTCGTCCACCGGGGCCACGTGCTGGATGCCGGCGTTGTTGACCAGGATGTCGCAGGCGCCCGCCTGCTCGACCAGGGCGCGGGCCTCGTCGGCCTTGCTGAGATCGGCCTTGATGTAACGTGCCGTCACGCCGAACGTGTCGGCGATTTCCCGCGCAATCGCGTGATCCTCGTCGCGGTCGGTGAACGAATTCAGCACCACGTTGGCGCCCGCGCGCGCCAGTTCGCGCGCCACGCCCAGCCCGATTCCCGAGTTCGAGCCGGTGATGACGGCGGTCTTGCCCTTCAGCTGCATGTCGAATTCCTGTCTGCAAAACTTCGCTGGCGCGTTTCTGCACCTGCAAACTAAGCGAATCCAGCCCGATTTGGTTCACGAAACCGGCGATTCGTCCAAAAATCGTGGTGCGCCAAGGACCTAGGAGTCAGCTTGAAGCCAATAAAAAAACGCCCGCGCAAGGCGGGCGTTAAGTTATTGAGGCAGGTTTCATACAGGCAAGAAACCTATCGAGCAGTGTCCTTCTTATACGCCATTCTCCGCGCAGATCAAATCCAAAAAGTTTGCTGTTCGCCGCAAGCCCCCGTAATCTGGGCCAAACAAGAAACGGCGCAGCAGACAGGTTCCCCAATGGAAACAATACTCTCCCGCACCTTCGCCGGCGCGGCAACCGCGATCTGCCTGGGGCTGGCCAGCCCCGCGGCGGCCGAGCCCAGCCACGGCATCGCGATGTATGGCGAACCGGCCCTGCCCGAGGGCTTCACCGCCCTGCCCTACGCCAACCCCGACGCGCCGCTGGGCGGGCGGCTGGTGCAGGGCGAGGTCGGTACCTTCGACAGCCTGAACCCGCATATCCTGAAGGGCGAAACCCCCTGGCAGCTGCGATTCCTGGCGCACGAATCGCTCATGGGCCGGTCTTACGACGAGCCGTTCACGCTGTACGGTGTGCTGGCCGAGTCCATCGAGACCGCGCCCGACCGCTCCTGGGTCGAGTTTACCTTGCGCCCCGAGGCGCGGTTCTCGGACGGAAGCCCCGTCACGGTCGAGGACGTTCTGTGGTCCTATGAGACGCTGGGCACCGAGGGGCACCCCCGCTATCGCGGCACCTGGGCGCAGGTCGCCTCGGCCGAGCAGACGGGCGAGCGGTCGGTGCGCTTCACCTTCTCCGAGCGCAACGACGAGCTGGCGCTGATCATGGGGATGCGGCCGATCCTCAAGAAGGCCCAGTGGGAGGGCAAGGATTTCACCGACTCGGGCGTGGACGAGATCCCGATCTCGTCGGCCGAGTACGTGGTCACCGATTTCGAGCCGGGCCGCCATGTCACCCTGCGCCGCGACCCCGACTACTGGGGCAACGGCGTCGTGCCTTTCATGAACGGCCAGGGCAACCTGGACGAGATCCGGATGGAGTTCTACGGCGACAGCACCGCCATGTTCGAGGCGTTCAAGGGCGGCGCCCTGAACATCATGCGCGAGGCCGACGCGCAGAAATGGGAAACGCAGTACGATTTCCCGCGCGTGCAGAACGGCGAGGTCGAGAAATCGGTCATCCCGCACGAACGGCCCTCGGGCATCTACGGCTTCGTGATGAACACCCGCCGCGCGCCCTTCGACGACTGGCGCGTGCGCGAGGCGCTGATCACCGCCTTCAATTACGAGTTCATCAACCAGGTGCTGAACGACGGCCGCCTGCCCCGGGTCACGTCCTACTTCTCGAACTCGGTGCTCGGGATGGAGGACGGCCCGGCCTCGGGCCGCGTCCTCGAATATCTCGAGCCCTATTCCGACGACCTGCTGCCCGGCGCGATCGAGGGCTACACCCAGCCCGAGGGTGACGGGTCCGAGCGCAACCGCGCCAACCTGGCCCGCGCCATGGACCTGCTGGCCGAGGCGGGCTGGACCATCGACCGGAGCACCGGCGCGCTGGTCGACGATGCGGGCGAGACGATGTCCTTCGAGATCCTGCTGGCCAATGGCGACCTCGTCGCGGGCACGAGGCAGGCCATCAACATCTACACCGCGGCGCTGGAACGGCTGGGGATCGAGGCCAGCGTGAGCCTGGTGGACGACGCGCAGTTCAAGTCCCGCACCGACGCCTTCGATTTCGACATGACCGAGTACAGCCGTGCCCTGAGCCTCAGCCCCGGCAACGAGCAGCGGTATTACTGGGGGTCCGAGGCGGCCGACCAGGAAGGCTCGCGCAACTGGATGGGCGTCCGCAGCCCGGCCATCGACGGGCTGATCGACGCCATGCTGTCGGCGCCCAGCCAGGAAGATTACGTGGCCGCCGTGCGCGCGCTGGACCGGGTGCTGACCTCCGGGCGCTACGTGATCCCGCTGTGGTTCCGCCCCGACAGCCTGATCGCCCATGATGCCGATCTGCACTATCCCGAGACCCTTCCCGCCTACGGGGATTACCTCGGATTCCTTCCCGACGTATGGTGGTACGATGAAGACTAAGCTGATCCTCGCCGTGATGGTCGTCGCCCTGTCGGGCTGCGCGCTGGTCCGCACCCCGGTGCGCGTGGCCGCCGACATGGCGCACATGACCGTCGATCTGGCGACCGCCCCCTTCTGATCGCGCGGAACCACCGGCCCGGCGCCGCATTTCCCCCGTGACACATCACGCAAAGGGGACGACCTGCCATGCAATGGGACACCATCAAACGCGACTGGCCCGCCTTCATCGCGCCGATCATGCAGCGCTGGGACCGGGCCGAGGAAAACGACCTGCTGGCGCTGGACGGGAACCGCGAGCGGCTGGTGGATTACCTGGCCGAGCGGCACGAGTTGACCCGCGCCGAGGCCAATGAGCAGCTGACCGCCTGGGAACAGGGCGCGGCGCCCGCCGACGCGGTGATGGACGAGACCCGCGATGGCGACAACATCCGCGCCTCGGCCGCCCATATCGGCGTGGGCGAAGACGTCTATGCCGACGACAAGGATTTCGGCGACGACAACAAGACGGCGCGCCCCATCGGCCGCGATACCTGATCGGGCGTCGTCCGCGGGAGTCCCGCGTCCCGCCATGCGTCTTTCCGGAAAGATGATGCGGCCGCAACGTGGTCGTCATCCTGTTGCGGTGCGCGCTTCAAGGGTTACATAGGCGGTCAACGAAGGCCCGCCGCGCCCCGCGCGCGCCGGGCCGGACAGACACGGAGCGCGCCCCATGATCAAGCTCGACATCCTGTCGGACCCCATCTGCCCCTGGTGCCTGATCGGCAAGACCCGGCTGGACCAGGTCCTGCAGGACCGGCCCGACCACCCCTTCACCATCGAATGGCACCCCTTCCAGCTGAACCCCGACATGCCGCCCGAGGGGATGGACCGGCGCGACTATCTCGAGACCAAGTTCGGCGGCCGCGAGGGCGCGGTGAAAGCCTATGCCCCCGTGGTCGAGGCCGCCGAGGCCACCGGGCTGGACATCGCCTTCGACAGGATCGAGCGGACGCCCAACACGCTGGACGCGCATCGCATGATCCATTGGGCGGGACTCGAGGGGCGGCAGGCGGCCATGGTGGCCGCGCTGTTCAACGCGTATTTCATGCAGGGCCGCGACATCGGCGACCATGACACGCTGCTGGCCCTGGCGGGCGACGTGGGCATGGACCGCGAGATGACCGCGCGGCTGCTCGATAGCGATGCCGACCGCGCCGACATCGCGGCGCGCGACGCCCACGCCCGCGCGCGCGGAGTAACCGGCGTGCCGACCTTCATCATCGCCGAGCGCCACGCGGTCCCCGGCGCGCAGCCGCCCGAGCTGTGGCACAACGTGCTGGACGATCTCGAGCGCCAGGCCGCCGAGGCCGAGGCCGACGCGGAATGAGACCGCCGCCATGGGGGGGGCTCCGCCCCCGTCCTTCGGACTCCCCCGGAGGTATTTGCGGAAAGATGAAGCCGGGGCGGGCCGCGTGATGGTCACCTGGCTTCTGGTGTCGCTGGGGGCTTCGGCGCTGTGGGGCGTGGTGCTGTTCGTGTCGGACAGGGGCATGGCCCAGATCTGGCCGCCGGCGCGGGGCAACTGGATCACCGGGATCGCCGCCTGGCTTCTGACCATCGCCATCTACATGGGGCTCATCCGCACCGCGACGGCGGACTGGAACGCGCTGGACCTGCCCGCGTGGCTGCGCTGGGGCGTGGGCGGCGTCGCGCTGTCGGTCGCGGCGACGTGGGTGCAGGGGCGCGGGATCACCGACCTGGGGCTGAAGGGCACCAGCGGCTGGGACGTGGGTGTGGTGACCACGGGCGCTTACGCCCGGCGGCGCCATCCGCAATACGCGGGCCAGGTCCTGTCGCTCCTGGGCCTGGCCCTTCTGGGCGGATCGGCCTGGGCCGGGCTGGCGGCGGTTGCCGGCAGTGCCGCCTTGATCTATGCGAGCCACGTGGAGGATCGGTTCATGGCGCGCAGGCATCCCGACTACGGGGACTACGCGTCGCAAGTCAGGTTCTTTTGATGTCCCAAAATTCGTTGACGCAACCGGGCCGCGTCGAGTTCGTGGCCATGGTTGCCGTCCTGTTCGCCACGTTGGCGTTTTCCATCGACACGATGCTGCCCGCCCTGCCCGAGATCGCCGGCACGCTGACCCCGGACGACCCGAACCGCGCGCAGCTCGTGGTGACCTCGTTCATCTTCGGCATGGGGGTCGGCACGCTATTCGCCGGGCCGATCTCGGACACCGTGGGGCGCAAGGCGGGCATCCTCGGGGGGCTGGGGCTGTATATCCTGGGCGCGGCACTGGCGAGCCGGGCGCAGACGCTCGAGACGCTCATGGCCGCGCGGGTGGTGCAGGGCCTGGGCGCGGCGGGGCCGCGGATCGTCAGCCAGGCCATGATCCGCGACCGGTTCGAGGGGCGCGAAATGGCGCAGATCATGTCCTTCGTGATGATGATCTTCATCCTCGTGCCGGCGATGAGCCCGGCGGCCGGCAGCCTGGTCATCGACGGCTTCGGCTGGCGCGCGATCTTCTGGGCCTTCGTGATCTTCGCGCTGTTCGGCGGCACCTGGCTGGCGTTGCGCCAGCCCGAGACCCTGCCGCGCGAGGGGCGCCACCCGCTGCGTATCGGGATCGTGTGGCTCGCGCTGAAGGAGACGCTGCGGCGGCCCGAGGTGCGGCTCTATATCGCCGTGCTGACGCTGGGCACCGGGCAGATGTTCGCGCTGATCAGTTCGGTCCAGCCGATCTATGACCAGTCGCTGGGCATGGCGGACAGCTTCGCCTTCTGGTTCATGGCCACCGCCCTGCTGGCCGGCACGGGCACGATCGTGAACGCGGCGCTGGTCATGCGGCTGGGCATGCGGCGCCTGGCGATCACGGCCTACGCGGCGCAGGGGGTGATCTCGCTGGTGTTGGTTGCGGCCGAGGTGGCGGGGCTGGTGCCCGCCGAGGCGGCGTTTCCGGTGTTCTTCGCCTGGTCGGTGTCGGTCTTCTTCATGGTCGGCCTGACCTTCGGCAATCTCAACTCGCTGGCGCTGCAGCCCCTGGGCCATATCGCCGGGACGGCTGCGTCGGTGATCGGCGCGATCTCGACGATCCTGGGCGTGGTCATCGCCGTGCCGATCGGGCTGGCCTTCAACGGCTCGCCCATGCCGCTTTATGTCGGCACGGGCGTCTGTTCGGCGCTGGCCTACCTGCTCATGCGGCGCACGGTGGAAAGCTAGGATTTTTCGGGCGTCTTCTGGCCCACGTCCAGCGCGCGGCGCAGGTCCTGGGCGATCGAGAAGGCGCCCTTGATCTTGTCGCTGTCCTTTTTCCAGTCCCGGCGCACGACGATCTTGTTGTCCTTGACCTTGGCCTGGCCCTTCTGGTCGTTGATGAACTTCACCAGGCCCTGCGGGTTCGCGAACTTGTCGTTGTGGAACTGGATCGTCGCGCCCTTCGGCCCTGCATCGAGTTTGGCGATGCCGGCGCGCTTGCACTCGGCCTTGATGCGCACCACCAGCAGCAGCGTGTTGACCTCTTTCGGGAGCTTGCCGAAGCGGTCGATCAACTCGGCGGCGAAGCCTTCCAGCTCGACCTTCGAGGTCAGGTCCGACAGGCGGCGGTAGAGCCCCAGTCGCACGTCGAGATCGGGCACGTAGTCTTCGGGGATCAGCACGGCGACGCCCAGGTTGATCTGGGGCGACCATTCACCCATCTCGCCCAGGCCGTCGATGCCTTCCAGTTCGCCCGCCTTCAGCTTGGAAATCGTCTCTTCCAGCATGGACTGGTAAAGCTCGTAGCCGACCTCGCGGATCTGGCCCGATTGCTCCTCACCCACGAGGTTGCCCGCGCCGCGGATATCGAGATCCTGGCTGGCCAGCATGAAGCCCGCCCCGAGGCTGTCGAGCGATCCCAGAACGCGCAGGCGCTTCTCGGCCGTGGGGGTCAGCTTGGCGCGTGGCTTGGTGGTCAGGTAGGCATAGGCGCGGGTCTTGGCGCGCCCCACCCGGCCCCGGATCTGGTAGAGCTGCGCCAGCCCGAACATGTCGGCGCGGTGCACGATCATCGTGTTGGCCGTGGGGATATCGAGGCCCGATTCGACGATGGTGGTGGCCAGCAGCACGTCGTAGGCGCCGTCGTAGAAGGCGTTCATGCGGTCGTCGAGCTCGCCCGCCGCCATCTGGCCGTTGGCCACGATATAGGTGATCTCGGGCACCTCGTTCTTCAGGAACTCCTCCATCTCGGCCAGGTCCTTGATGCGCGGGACCACGATGAAGCTTTGCCCCCCGCGATAGTGTTCGCGCAGGAGCGCCTCGCGGATGGTCAGCACGTCGAATTCGGACACGTAGGTGCGGATCGCCAGGCGGTCGACGGGCGGCGTGCCGATGATCGACAGGTCGCGCACGCCGGTCAGGCTCAGTTGCAGGGTGCGCGGGATGGGCGTCGCGGTCAGGGTCAGGACGTGGACGTCGGTGCGCAGCTGTTTCAGGCGCTCCTTGTGGCTGACGCCGAAATGCTGCTCTTCGTCGATGACCAGCAGGCCGAGATTCTTGAACTTCACCGATTTCGCCAGCAGCGCGTGGGTGCCGATGATGATGTCGCAGCCGCCATCGGCCATCCGTTGCCGCGCCATGTCGCTGTCCTTCTTCGACACGAAGCGGGACAGCTGGCGCACCTCGATCGGGAAGCCCTTGAAGCGTTCACTGAACGACTTGTAGTGCTGGCGCGCCAGAAGGGTCGTCGGCGCGATCACGGCCACCTGCACGCCCGACATGGCGGCGATGAAGGCGGCGCGCATGGCGACCTCGGTCTTGCCGAAGCCCACGTCGCCGACGATCAGCCGGTCCATGGGCGTGCCCGAGGACAGATCGCCCATCACGTCCTCGATGGCCGACATCTGGTCGTCGGTCTCGTCATAGGGGAAGCGGGCGCTGAAATCCTCCCAGGCGTGGTCGGGCGGATCCAGCACCGGGGCCTTGCGCAAGAGCCGCTCGGCCGCGACGCGGATCAGGCGGTCGGCGATCTCGCGGATGCGTTCCTTCAGGCGCGCCTTCTTGGCTTGCCAGGCCCCGCCGCCCAGCTTGTCGAGCATTCCTTCCTCGTGGCCGAACCGGCTGAGGAGTTCGATATTCTCGACGGGAAGATACAGGCGGTCGCCGCCCGCGTATTCCAGCAGGAGGCATTCATGCGCGGCGCCCAGGGCCGAGACGACCTCCATCCCCTGGTAGCGCCCGACGCCGTGGTCCACGTGGACGATCAGGTCGCCGATGCTGAGCGATTGCGCCTCGGTCAGGAAGTTCTCGGCCCGGCGCTTCTTGGGCGTCTTGCGCACCAGCCGGTCGCCCAGCACGTCCTGTTCCGAGATCACCGTCAGGCGGCCGTCCTCGTACGGCCCCTCGAACCCGTGGTCGAGGCCCCAGACCGCCAGGTATAGCCCGCCCTTGCCCTCGGGCACGTCGCGGAAGTCGCGGATCTCGGTCGCGCCGTCGACGTCTTCGTCTTCCAGCAGCCCGGCCAGCCGCTCCCGCGCACCGCTGGAATAGGAGGCAACGATGACCTGCCCATCCTTGCGTTTCGCCTTGATGTGGTCCGCCAAGGCACCGAAAAGGCTGACGCTTTCCTGCTGGCGCTCGGGCGAGAAATTGCGCCCGATGCGGCCGCCCGCGTCGACGACGTTCGGCCCCGACGCCTGCGCCAGCGGATGGAAGCGGATGGTGCGGTGGCCTTCGGTCGCCTGCTCCCACGCGTCGTCGTCCAGGTACAGCTGCTCCGGCGGCGCGGGCTTGTAGACGGTATCGACCCGGCCCTTCTTGGTCATCGCGTCGCGGCGGTTGTCGTAGGCGTCGGTGACCATTTCCCACCGCGCGACGCGGGCGGGCGTGACCTGATCATCGAGTGTGATCGCTGCCTCCGGAAGGTAGTCGAACAGCGTCTCCAGCCGGTCGTGGAAGAAGCCCAGCCAGTGCTCGATCCCCGCGTGTTTCTTGCCCGCGCTCACGGCCTCGTAGAGCGGATCGTCGGTGCCAGCTGCCCCGAACTCGATCCGGTAGGCCTGGCGGAACCGGGTGATCGCGGCATCGTCGAGGATCACCTCGCTGACCGGGGCCAGTTCGACCTGGTCCAGCTTCTCGGTGGTGCGCTGGGTGACGGCGTCGAAGCGGCGCGCGCCGTCCAGCACGTCGCCGAACAGGTCCAGCCGCACCGGACCGCCCTCGCCCGGCGGCCAGACGTCGATGATGCCGCCGCGAATGGCGTAGTCGCCAGGCTCCATCACCGTGGGGGCCTGGGTGAACCCCATGCGCACGAAGAAATCGCGCAGCCCGGCCTCGTCGATCCGGTCGCCCACCCGCGCGGTGAAGGCCGAGCCGCTCAGCACGTCGCGGGGCGGAATCCGCTGGGTCGCGGCGTTCACGGTGGTCAGCAGCACGAAGCGCTTCGGCATCCCGTGCACCAGCGCCGCCAGCGTCGCCATGCGCGCGGCCGAGATGTCGGCGTTGGGCGACACGCGATCGTAGGGCAGGCAATCCCAGGCGGGGAAAGTGAAGACGGGCAGCGACGGGTCGTAGAAGGCCAGCGCGGCCTGCATCGCCGCCAGCCGCTTGTCGTCGCGCGCCACGTGGACCAGCGCGCCATCGGCCTTCGCCAGTTCGGACAGGACCAGGCGCGCGTCGAACCCTTCGGGCGCGCCGCCCATGGTGATGAAGCCGGATTTTGACATGGACGCCTCAGGTAACGGCCCCGCGCCCGGTGTCAATCGCCAGTGCGCCGTGACCTGCCTGCATCGCCTGTCGGGCATGCGGAAGTTTCGGGCAATCGAAGGAAATTTCCCCTTGATCCAACGACGGTTGGGCCTCATATGCGCGACCAAGACGCCAACGCACGCGCCTCTGTTCGGGCCATTGCCCTCACGCAGCGACGGTAACGTCTCCGCTGTCACTTTCGGGGGGCTGAACCAGTCCCTCCGGGTCCACTGGAGATGCCCATGACCGCCCTTGCCACAGACCGCGCTCTGCGCGGTACCGATTCCATCACCGACCGTCTGGACGCGGCCATCGCCGCGACCACGTTTGACCGGCCTACTCTGGTCCTGGACCTGGACATCGTGTCCCGGAACTTCCAGGCCCTTCAGCGCGGCCTGGGCGATGCGTCGATCCACTATGCCGTGAAGGCCAACCCCGCACCCCAGGTGATCGAGCGCCTGGCGATGCTGGGCTGCCATTTCGATGCCGCCTCGCGCGGCGAGATCGAGTTGTGCCTGAGCATGGGTGCCCGCCCCGAGCATGTGAGCTTCGGCAACACCATCAAGCGCGCGACCGACATCGCCTTCGCCCATCGCGCGGGCATCACCATGTTCGCCGCCGATGCCGAGGAAGAGCTTGAGAAAATCGCCGAGCATGCGCCCGGTGCGCAGGTCTATCTGCGCCTGATCGTCGAACCCACGGGCGCCGACTGGCCGCTCACCCGCAAGTTCGGCTGCGCGCCCGCCCGGGTCGAGGGCCTGCTGGCCTATGCCCGCGATCTGGGCCTCGATGCCATCGGGCTGTCGTTCCACGTGGGCTCGCAAACCCGTCACGCGCATATGTGGTCCGACACGCTGAATCAGGTGGCCGCCACCTGGCACGCCGTCCGCGCCGCCGGTTTCGACCTGCGCCTGCTGAACATCGGTGGCGGCTTTCCCGCCTTCCACGGCGACGACGTGGACCCGCTGGAAGCCTACTCGCGCGACGTGATGGCCCAGGTGCGCGCGCGCTTCGGCGACGCCGTGCAGATCATGGCCGAGCCGGGTCGCGGCATGGTGGCCGATGCCGGCGCCATTGCCGCCGAGGTTCTGCTGGTCAGCCGCAAGAGCGACGACGACCTGCACCGCTGGGTGTATCTGGATGTGGGCCGCTTCTCGGGCCTGGCCGAGACCGAGGGCGAGGCGATCCGCTACCAGTTCGAGACCGCTCGCGATGGCGACGAGGCCGGCCCCTGCATCCTTGCGGGCCCCAGCTGCGACAGCGTCGACGTGCTGTACGAAAAGCGTCCCGTTTCGCTGCCCGTGAGCCTGCGCGCCGGCGACCGCGTCGTGATCCGCAATTGCGGCGCCTATACCTCGAGCTACAGCTCGGTCGGCTTCAACGGCTTCCCGCCGCTGGACGTCATGGTGATCTGACCACCCGGCCCCGGGCATCCTGACAGAAAAACGCCCCGGCCGATGGCCGGGGCGTTCTCGTTTCGCAATCTGTCGCGCGTCAGTCCTTCGACAAGGCCGCCAGCCGCTTGATCAGCGCCGAGGTATCCCAGCGCCCGCCGCCCATGTTCTGCACGTCCTTGTAGAACTGGTCGACCAGCGCCGTCACCGGCAGGGCCGCCCCGATCTCGTCGCCGGTGGCCAGGCAGATGCCCAGGTCCTTGCGCATCCAGTCGATGGCGAAGCCGTGGTCGAACTTGTCGTCCAGCATGGTTTCGTAACGGTTCGACATCTGCCAGCTGCCGGCGGCGCCCTGGCTGATGACCTCGACCACCGCGCGGCCGTCGAGCCCGGCGGTCTGGGCGAAATGCAGCGCCTCGCTCAGGCCCTGCACGAGGCCCGCGATGGCGATCTGGTTGCACATCTTGGTCATCTGGCCCGCGCCCACGTCGCCCAGCCGGCGGCAGATCTTGGAATAGACCTCCATCACCGGCTCGGCCTTGGCGAAGGCCGCCTCGTCGCCGCCGCACATGATGGACAGCTGGCCATTCTCGGCCCCCGCCTGCCCGCCCGAGATCGGCGCGTCGACATAGCGGCCCGGTATCTCGGCGGCCAACTCACGCGTGACCATGGCTGACACGGTGGTGTGGTCGACGAAAATGGCGTTGCCCGTCATTCCGGCGAAGGCGCCGTCTTCACCAAGACAGACCGAACGCAGGTCGTCGTCGTTGCCAACGCAGGCCATCACGAAATCGCAGCCCGCCGCGGCCGCGCCCGGTGTCGATGCGTGGGTGCCCGAATGCTCTTCGGTCCACTTCTCGGCCTTCGCTTCGGTCCGGTTGTAGACGCAGACCTCGTGCCCCGCGGCGGCCAGATGCCCCGCCATCGGGTATCCCATCACGCCCAGTCCCAGAAACGCTACTTTCGCCATGCCTTCACCTCCGCTTTCAAATATCTTATGCGGCTAGCTAACGCTTGGGGCGGTGCGATCCAATACCCACCGCACGCGCACGGGGGGACCAAGGGCACAATGGCATCGATCTTTCGCTGGTCGCTGAGGCTGTTTCTGGCATTGGCCGGCCTCGCCATCCTTGCCGTGGTGATCGCCCTGTGGTTCGCGTCGCGGTCCCTGCCCGACTACGACGCCAGCTACCGGCTCGACGGCGTGTCCGGCCCGGTCGAGATCGTGCGCGACAACGCCAACGTGCCCCATGTTTTCGGCGAAAGCGATCCGGACGTCTTCTTCGGGCTGGGGTTCGCCCACGCGCAGGACCGGCTGTGGCAGATGATGCTGCTGCGGCGCACGGCCCAGGGGCGTCTGTCCGAGATCTTCGGCCAGCGGACCGTGCGCACGGACGAGCTGCTGCGCCGGCTCGACCTCTACAACCTCGCGACTCGTTCGGTGGACGTGCAGACGCCTTACGCGACCGAGGCGCTGCGCGCCTACGCCGACGGGGTCAACGCGTGGCTGGCGCAGGTCAATGACGGCGCCATGGGGCGCGGCGCGCCCGAGTTCTTCCTGTTCTCGCCGCAGATCGCGCCGTGGCAGCCCGCCGACAGCATCGCGCTGGCCAAGCTCATGGCATTGCAGCTGAACTCGCACCTTCCGAACGAAGTCCTGCGCGCCCGCGTGTCGCTTCAGATGGACGACCCACGCGTCGAGGACATCATGCCCAGCCCCGCGGGCAACGGGATCGCCACGCTTCCCGAATACGCGTCGCTTGTGCCGGGGGCCGAGGACGCGCCGGGCACGCGGCTGGCGTCCCTGCCGCCCGAGGATCCGCTGTATCCGGTGAAGCCGCTGGGCCTGGGTGGCGCGTCCAATGCCTGGGCCGCCGACACCAGTCGCTCGGCCTCGGGCGGCACGCTTCTGGCCAATGACCCGCACCTGGGCCTGACCGCGCCGTCGGTCTGGTACCTGGCGCGGCTGGAGCTGGAATCGGGCGGCGTCATCGGCGGCAGCCTGCCCGGTGTGCCGTCGATCCTGCTGGGCCGGTCGTCGGAACTGGGCTGGGGGCTGACCTCGTCCTATCTCGACGATGTCGATGTGCATATCGAGCGGCTGAACCCCGACAACCCCGAAGAGGTCCTGACGCCCGAGGGCTGGAAGCCGCTGCGCGAACGGACCTCCATCGTGCTCATCAAGGATGCCGAGCCGATCACCCTGACCTTGCGGTGGTCCGATAACGGCCCGGTCCTGCCCGGCCGCCATTTCGACCTGGAGACCATCACGCCGCCGGGTCACGTCGCGTCGGTCAGCTGGACGGTGCTGTCGCCCGCCGACACTTCCGTTTCGGCCGGGCTGGAGCTGCTGAAGGCCAAGACGGTGCCCGATGCCATCGACGCCATGGAAGGCTTCATTGCCCCCAGTCAGAACCTGACGCTGGTCGACCGCGAAACGGTGGGCATGAAGATGATTGGCGCCGCCCCGCGCCGCGCCGACGGCCACCAGTCCAAGGGCCGCCTGCCCACGCCGGGCTGGATCGCCGACAACCGCTGGGACGGCCGCCTGCCCTATACCACCAATCCCGAATTCGTCGGGCCCGCCGGTGGCATCGTGGGCAACACCAACAACAAGACCGTGGACCGGCCCTTCCCGCTGCATGTCTCGTATTCCTGGGGCGACACCCAGCGGGTCCAGCGCTGGCGGCGCCTGATGCAAAGCCGCGAAGTCCACACCCGCGAGTCCTTCATGGAGGCGCAGCTCGACACCGTCAGCTTCACCGCCCGGTCGCTTCTGCCGCTGATCGGCGCGGACCTGTGGTTCACGGGCGAGGCCGCGCCCGAGGGCACGCCCGAACGGCTGCGCCAGCGCGCGCTGGACCTGGTGGCCAGCTGGAACGGCGAGATGAACGAACACCTGCCCGAGCCGCTGATCTACGCCGCCTGGATGCGCGCGCTGCAATCGCGCCTGATAACAGACGAGCTGGGACCGCTCGCCGATGAATTCGCGCGGCTCGAGCCCCTGTTCATCGAGCGGGTCTACCGCGACGTGAACGGCGCGTCTGTCTGGTGCGACGTGGTGCAGTCGGCCCGGGTCGAGACCTGTTCCGACATGGCGCGGCTTGCGCTGGACGACGCGCTGATCTGGATCTCCGAGCGCTATGGCACCGCGCTGGAATCCCTGCGCTGGGGCGACGCGCACGAGGCGGTGCACGAGCATCCCGTTCTGGGCGAAGTTTCGGGCCTCTCGTGGCTGTTCAACATCCGCCAGTCCACCTCGGGCGGGGACAACACGCTGCAACGGGGCCGCACGGCGGGCGATGGGCCGAACCCGTTCCGCAACGTGAGCGCGGCGGGCTATCGCGGGATCTACGATTTCGCTGATCCCGACTCGTCGCTTTTCGTGATCTCGACCGGGCAATCGGGCCACCCGCTGTCGCGGCATTACGACGACCTGGGCGAATTGTGGCGCCGCGGCGAATACATTCCGATGACGCTCGACCCGGAACTGGCGCGCGCCGCCGCCGTGGGCGTCACGCGGATCGAGCCCGCGCGCTAGAACAGCGATCCGATCCCGTAGGCGACCGCCGCCGCAGCCCCGCCGATCAACAGGGTCTCGAGGCCCGACCGCCACCAGGGCGCCAGCGACCAGAGGCTTTTCAGCCCGCCGATGGCGAAGAAGACCGTCAGGGTCGCGACGCTGGACACGCGGAAGGCGTCCTCCATTCCGAAAAGGAACGGTAGCAGCGGCACCATGCCCGTGACGAGGAAGGCCGCGAAGGTCGCCAGCGCCGCGCGCATGGGATGCGGCGCGACCGATCCCAGCCCGTATTCGCCTTCCAGCATCATTTGCAGCCAGGGCTCGCGGCGGGATGTGATCTGCGCGGTCGCCTCCTCGAGCACGTCGCCCGACAGGCCCTTCTGGCGCAGGATCTCGCGGACCTCGCGGCGCTCGCCCTCGGGGTCGGTGGCGATATGGCGCATTTCGACCGCGCGCAGCCGGCTGATGTCGTCGACCTCGGACTTGGTGGCGGAATAGTTGCCCGCCGCCATCGAGAACCCGTCGGCGAACACGTTCGCCAGCCCCAGCGCGACGATCACCAGCGGCGACAGCCCGGCCCCGGCCACGCCCGCCACGATCGCGAAGGTCGTCACACCGCCGTCGATGGCACCGTAGACCACGTCGCGCAGGTAGCCGCGGCCGCGTGGCGCGCCGATGCGGGTGCGGATCTCCTCGGGGCTGTGGCCGTGTTCTTCCATGCCGCAGGCCTAGCGCCCGCGGAACAGGCCGCCGAGGATGCCACGGACAAGGCGGCGCCCGGTGGTTCCACCCAGCTCCTTGATGACCGCCTTGGTCATCGCCTCGCCCAGGCTGTCGAGACTGCTTGACCGGCGCGAGGTGGATCGCTTCACCTGCTGCCCGGTATAGCGTCGGGCCGCGCGGTATTCGCGCTCCGCCTCGGCGGCGGCCTCTTCCTCGGCTTCGGCTTCCGCCGCTTCGGCGGCGGCCTTGTCGGCGCGCGCGCTCAGGATCTCGAAGGCGCTTTCGCGGTCGCGCACGGCTTCGTATTTCCCTGCGATGGGCGAGGTGTCCATGACCTCGCGCCGCACGGCCTGCGAGATCGGGCCCAGCTGCGCCGACGGCGGCCGGATCAGCGTGCGCTCGACCACGCCCGGCACGCCCTTGTCCGCCAGCAGCGACGTGACCGCCTCGCCCACGCCGACCTCGCGGATCGCGTCCTCGGTGTCGAAGCGCGGGTTCGAGCGGTAGGTCTGCGCGGCGCGGGCAAGCGCCTTCTGGTCCCGCGCGGTGAAGGCTCGCAGCGCGTGCTGGATGCGGTTGCCGAGCTGGCCCAGGATATCCTCGGGCACGTCGTCGGGATCCTGGGTGATGAAATAGACGCCGACGCCCTTGGAGCGGATCAGCCGCGCGACCTGTTCGACCTTGTCGACCAGGGCCTTGGGCGCGTCCTCGAACAGCAGATGCGCCTCGTCGAAGAAGAAGACCAGCTTGGGCTTGTCCGGATCGCCGACCTCGGGCAGCTCCTCGAACAGCTCGGACAGAAGCCACAGCAGGAAGGTCGCGTAGAGCTTGGGCGAGGACATGAGCGTGCCCGCGTCCAGGATGTTTATCCGTCCGCGCCCGTCGGGATCGGTGCGCATGATGTCCGACAGCTCCAGCGCGGGCTCTCCGAAGAGCTGCGCGCCGCCTTGGTTCTCGAGCACCAGCAGCCGGCGCTGGATCGCGCCGATGGACGCCCGGCTGACATTGCCATAGCGCAGCGACAGCGCGTCGCCGTTCTCGCCCACCCAGACCAGAAGCGCCTGAAGGTCCTTCAGGTCCAGAAGCGGCAAGCCCTGTTCGTCGGCCAGGCGGAAGGCGATGTTGATGATCCCCTCCTGCGCCTCGGTCGCGTCCAGCAGCCGGCTGACCAGCAGCGGCCCCATCTCGGCCAGGGTGGTGCGCACGGGATGGCCGTTCTGACCGAACAGATCCCAGAAGGTCACCGGGAAGGCGTCATAGGCATAATCGGTGAACCCGATGGTCGCCGCGCGCTTTGTGAACGCCTCGTGCAGCTTGAAATCCGCGCGCCCGGCGGAGGCCAGGCCCGACAGGTCGCCCTTCACGTCGGCCAGGAACACCGGGACTCCGCGCGCCGAAAAGCTCTCGGCCAGGATCTGCAGGGTGACCGTCTTGCCGGTGCCCGTCGCGCCCGCGATCAGGCCGTGGCGGTTGGCGTATTTCCGCAGAAGGGGTTGGGGCGTGCCGTATCCCTCGCCGCCGCCCCCGACAAAGATATCGTCCATGATCACGCCCCCGTGTTCGTCGTATTTGCGTTAGCAATACATGCTTAACCCGATCGTGCCAGTCTGACGGCACCGATGACTGGCCCGCCACGGGTCACCGCATCGGTTTCTCCCTGTTGGACTGGCCGCGCCGCACCCGGCGCGGCCCTTTTCTTGTTGAGGCTGCGGATCGCAGGAAAATTGCCCAAAATCCGGTCATGGCTGCGCGAAAATGTCAGTTGACGGACTATGCAATTGCTTCTAGCGTCCTCGGCAATAACAGGCTGGCCAGTCCAGCAGGGAGATAACACCAGCGTCAAAGGCCCCGTTTCCGGGGCCTTTTTCGTGTCCGGCCCCTTGGAAAACGGGCCTGACACCCCGGGCCGGATTTGCTATGGCCTGCGCCAGCACACCAGACACGAAAGATGGAAGTCCCATGCCGAAACTGATGTATTCCCTGTCGCTTGCGGCCCTGCTGGCCCTGCCCTTCGGCGCCCACGCCCAGGACGACGCGGCCGCCACCGACGGCGCCGAGACCGAAAGCGCCCCCCAGGTGGTCGAACCCTCGGGCACCGACGGGCTGTCGATGGGCGCCCCGGTCGAGGACGAGAACGCCCCCGGCCGATCCTACACCGCCGGAGAGTTCGGCGACTGGCAGCAGCGTTGCATCCGCACCGAGGATGGCAGCGATCCGTGCCAGCTCTACCAGCTGCTGCGCGATAGTGACGGCAACGCGGTGGCCGAAATGAGCGTCTTCCCCCTGCCCCCGGGCCGCGAGGCGCAGGCCGGTGCCACGATCATCACGCCGCTGGAAACCCTGCTGACCCGTGCGCTGACACTGCAGATCGACAGCGGCCAGGCCAAGCGCTACCCGTTCGAGTTCTGCGCAGCTGCCGGCTGCTTTTCCCGCATCGGTCTGACCGGCGCCGAGGTCGAGTCGTTCAAGCGCGGCGCGCAGGGCACCCTGACCATCGCGCCCGCCGCGGCCCCCGACCAGACCATCGAATTGACGGTGTCCCTGTCGGGCTTCACCGCGGGCTATGAAGCGGTGGCAGAAGCGAACACGAACTGATCCCGCTGATCGGGCCGCCCGTCACGGGGGCGGCCCGGCGCAACCCCGAACGGCGGCACGATCCCCTGGACCGCGCGGGTCGAACCCACTCCTGCGAAAGACGATACGCGAACCGGCGGCGTCAGGCCCGCTTGAGCGCCAGGACCGCGTTCAGCCCGCCGAAGGCGAAAGCATTGGACAGCGCCACGTCCACCCGTGCCTCACGCGCCTCGTTCGGCACCACGTCCAGCGCGCATTCCGGGTCCGGTTCTTCGTAGCCGATCGTGGGCGCCACCACCCCGTCGCGCAGCGCCATGAGACACGCCAGCAGCTCGACCGCGCCGGTGCCACCGATCAGGTGCCCGTGCATCGACTTGGTGGACGAGATCATCAGGTCATTGGCGTGGTGCCCGAACACGTCGGCCACCGCGGCGCATTCGGTCTTGTCGTTGGCCGCCGTCCCGGTGCCGTGGGCGTTGATGTAGCCCACGCTTTCCAGCGGAATGCCAGCGTCGGAGACGGCGCCCGCGATGGCGCGCGAGGCGCCCTGTTTCGACGGCATGACGATGTCAGACGCGTCCGAGGACATGGCGAAGCCGGCGACCTCGGCCAGGATCTCGGCGCCGCGGGCGCGCGCGTGCTCGTATTCCTCGAAGACGAACATGCCGGCGCCTTCGCCCTGAACCATGCCGTTGCGCGTGGCCGAGAACGGGCGGCAGGCGTCCTTGGACATGACGCGCAAGCCTTCCCACGCCTTCACCCCGCCGAAGCACAGCATCGCCTCGGTCCCGCCGGTGACCATCACGTCGGTCATGCCCGCCCGGATCATCTGGAAGGCCTGGCCCATAGCGTGATTGCTGGACGCGCAGGCGGTGGCGACGGTGAAGCTTGGCCCCTTCAGGTTGTGCTGCATGGACACGTGGCTGGTGGCCGCGTTGTTCATGAGCTTGGGCACCACGAAAGGATGCACCCGGTTCTTCCCGTCCTCGTAGACGGCGCGGTAGTTTTCATCCTGGGTGTTCAGCCCGCCGCCCGAGGTGCCCATGACCACGCCCGCGCGGGCCGCGAGCGGCCCTTCGAAGGTCAGCCCCGATTGCGCGATGGCCTCGTCCGCCGCGAGCAGCGCGAACTGCGTGAAACGGTCGTAAAGGGCGATCTGCTGGCGGTTGAAATGGGCCGCTTCGTCGTAGTCGCGCACCTGCGCGCCGATCTGCACGGTCAGGCGGTCCACGTCGCGAATATCCAGCCGGCCGATGCCGCAGCGCCCTTCGCGCATGGCCTCCAGGGTCTCTGCCACCGACGCGCCAAGCGCGTTGATGGTCCCGGCACCCGTTATGACGACCCGCCTCACCCCTTCTGCGCCGCCACGAGACCTTCGACCGCGCCGATGATTGCGGCAACGGACGAGATATCGAAATCGCCCGCCTGCGGGTCGTTGGCGTTGAACGGCACCGAGATGTCGAAGGCCTCCTCGATGGCGAAGATCGACTCCACCAGGCCCAGGCTGTCGATGCCCAGGTCTTCCAGCGTCTGGTCCATGGCGATATCCCCGGGTTCGAGCACGGCCTGCTCGGCCAGGATCTCGATCACCTTGGTTTTCACGTCGTCGGCCATGCGATCGCCCCTTTGGTCACGGGGCTGATTTAGTCACTGTCGGGCGGATTTGAAACCGGTTTCTGACCGGGCTTCAGCCGGTCCAGCAGGCGTGGCAGGCGGCGCAGCGCCTTGTACATCTCCACGTGGGCGTCCATCTTCACCGCCGGCGTCCCGGCCATGACGCGGCCCGCGGGCACGTTCGACAACACGCCCGTGCCGCCGGTGATGATGCAGTCGTCGCCGACCTTCAGATTATCGCCGACGCCCGACTGCCCGCCGAAGACGCAGCGATCGCCGATCACGGTAGAGCCGGCGATGCCGGTCTGCGCCGCGCAGAGGCAGTCGCGCCCCATGACCACGTTGTGAGCGATATGCACGAGGTTATCCAGCTTGCAGCCGTCCCCCAGCCGCGTGTCCCGGATGGTGCCACGGTCGATGGTTGTGTTGGCCCCCAGTTCCACGTCGTCGCCGATGGTCACGCCGCCGAGCGAGTGGATGCGCGTCCAGCTTTGCCCCTTGATCTCGCCCTGATCGCCGAGCGACTGGCGCGCACGTTCGACGCCCGACTGCTCGGGGGTCACGAAAGACAGACCGTCCGCCCCGACCACCGCACCCGGCTGGGCGATGAAACGGTCGCCGATGCTGACGCCGTGTTGGATGCGGACGCCGGGATGAAGGATCGCGTCCGCCCCGATCCGGCTGTCCACACCGATGCTCACGTGGGATGCGATCCGCGCGCGCGCACCGATCCGCGCGCCGCGTCCGATGACCACGAAGGGCCCGATGGCGGGGTCGCTGCCGATCTCGGCCTCGGGATCGATGATCGCGGTGGGATGGATGCCCGGCGCGATCTCGGGGCCAGGATCCACCAGCGCGCTCAGGTGTGCCATGGCGACGCGCGGGCGCTGAACGTAGAGCGCGCCGTCAAGCCCCAGTGCCCGCCAGTCGGCCCCTTCCCACAGGATCGCCGCCCGGGCGCGGCCCTTGGACAGACCTTCGGCGTATTTCGGCGCCGTGGCCAGCGCCAAGTCTTCCGGGCCCGCGTCGGCGGGTTCGGCCGCGCCGGTGATCGGGACATCGCCATCGCCTTCGAGACGCGCGTCGAGCCCGCTCGCGATTGCGGCCAGTGTCAGCTGCATGGGATCCTCCGGTGTGTCGGGCCGGACCCTAGCTTTGCGCCCCCGGAAGGACCACCCCGGCGCGCATCAAGGCGGCCAGCACGCGACCGTTGCGACCGTAGACGTCGCGGCGGTATTCCATGCCGCCCTCGGGCTTGGCGATGGCCGTGCGGTAGATGATGTGCACCGGCAGAGGGTTCTCGAGGTTCACGCGGCTTTCACGGCCCGAGCGCAGGTGACGTTGAAATTCGCCCTCGGGATCGTCGGTCTGCATGGACAGCAGGGCATAGCCGAATTCGAACGGGTCGTTCAGCCGGATGCAGCCGTGCGAGAAGGCCCGCACGTCGCGCGAAAACAGGTTTTTTGCAGGGGTATCATGCAGATAGATGTTGTACTTGTTGGGGAACATGAACTTCACAAGGCCCAGGGCGTTCCGGTCGCTCGGCGGCTGGCGCATGGAGAACGGGAAGCTGCGCGCGGTGTACTGGCTGAAGCCCCGCCCGCGGTTGACCTTGCGGCCGCGGCTGTCGGTGATTTCCATGTAGCTGAGCGCATAGGGGTTGCGCCGCAGCTGGGGCAGATATTCGTTCACCACGATCGAGCGGGGAACGTACCAGCTGGGATTGATGACCATGTGGTCCATCTCGTCCGAGAACTCGGGCGTGCGGCGACCGTCCTGGTCCTTGCCGATGACCGACTTGGTCTGGAAGAAGATCTCGCCATCGACCATGATCTTGGCGCGGAAATCGGTGAGGTTCACCGACACGTGCCGGTCGCCAAGGTCCCGGTTCATCCACCGCTCGCGTTCCATCGAAACAAGAATGTGGCCCAGCCGGTCCACGGGGCTGCGGTTCATCTCGGTCAGCGTGTCGCCGCCCACGATGCCATCCTGGACCAGGCCGTGATCGGCCTGGAACTGCTCGACCGCGCGGGTCATCGAGGCGTCGAACAGGCGCGTGTCGCTGCGGTCGAGATAGCCGAAGGCGATCAGCCGGTCGCGCAGCGCGATGACCGCATCGCCGGTGTCGCCCGGCGACAGCTTGCCCACGGTCAGTGGGCCGCCCCAGCCGCCATCGGCGATCAGGCGTTCCAGCTTGACCTTCTCGCGCACCAGCCGCGTGTATTCGGCCGAGGCCGGCGCCAGGTTGTTGAGGAAGGTGTTTGGCCGCGCGCGTTCGAACGCGCGCAGCAGTTCCAGCCGGTCGCGGGTCGGAACCTCGCGCTTGATGTTGTTGTCGACCTGCGCGGGCGTCAGGATGCCGGTTTCCAGATCGGTGGCAAAGCGCAGGAACAGGCGGCTGAGCTCGACCTCGACCCGGCCGCGGTCACGCTCGCTGCGGGCGCTGGTCATGAGGTCGCGCAGGGTGTCGGCGTCGTAGCGTCCGCGCGGCAGGCCGTGCAGGTCGGCCTTTCCCACGATGGACAGCAGTGCCTCGCGCCGGGCCCGGTCATCGGCGTCGTCGCCGACCCAGATGGGCTGGTAGCCGCCGTCGCGGTAGAAGGCGGCGAGGTCGTCATCCTCGGCGGCGGCCACGGCCACGGCTTGTTTGAAGGCGGTCACCTGCGCCACGGCGGCAGGCGCGAGGGCGGCCACACCGGCGTAGATCGCGAAACCGGCCACCAGGCCGCGGGTCATCAAGGCAGCACGCATAGGCGATATCCCATCGTCAAAATTTCTGTCTCCAATCAAACACCTGATCGACGGCGTTTGGTTCCACAAGATCTTGGTTTGGCGGCCATGTCATTTCACATCTTCGAAAGTGATGTCCGCGCAACATTTTGATACGTTTTTTTCACCTTACGGTAACGCAGCGGAGTTAAGCAAGAATCTGCCGAATTATGGAACCAAATGGCGTTTGGCTTTTCGGGGCCTTTCTGAACGGTCCGCTTTGTGCCATGACTCGTCTTGCAGAGGCAAAGACCAAGCTCCGACCAACGGGGCTGGCAGGGCAACTTAAAAACGGGACGTTACCTTCATGGACACTTCACGGACGACTGGCATGACCAGGCGCGGCTTGCTGGGTGCATTCGCAGCAACGGCTCTGGCAGCGGCACCCACCTATTCGAACGCTTTCGGATTGTTGCGTGGTGCGGGCGACATTCGCAGGCTGAAGATCTACAACGGCCGGACCGGTGAGAGCCTCGACACGATCTACTGGATCGAGGGAAGCTACATCAAGGACGCGCTGGCCGAGGTGAACCACGTCATGCGCGACTGGCGGAACAACCAGGTCAAGTCGATCGACACCCGCACGCTCGACATCATGGCCGCCGCGCACAACCTGATGGATACGACCGAATCGTACCTGCTGATCTCGGGCTATCGTTCGCCCCAGACCAACGCGATGCTGCGCAGCCGCTCGTCGGGCGTGGCGAAGAACTCGCGCCACCTGAAGGGCGAAGCCGCCGACCTGCGGATGAATTCGCGCTCGGTCGCGCAGATGTACCGCGCCGCGTCGGCCTGCGCCGCCGGGGGCGTCGGGCGCTATACCTCGTCGAATTTCGTGCACATGGATTGCGGTCCGGTGCGCAGCTGGGGCAGCTGAACCGACCTGTCCCGCCAACAGATTGGGGCCCGGCATTGCGCCGGGCCCTTTTTCGTTGGCGTCCTTGGTCTGACAGGCCGTGGAAGAGGTGTCTCTGACCGGGCGCGTTTGACCGGCCCGCAGTGTCACATCCGGCCAAGGAGGCGTGACACCGGCAACCCGGCGGCCTTCCCCCTTCACGACATGACCGTAAAGACGCGAAAGCGGCGAAGGCCTTGCCTGTCGCCGCTCTCGATCTGTCATGAAGCCGGGAAATCTCGGACGCAGCCCGGCAAGGCCGGTCAGCGTTCTCAGCCGTTGCCCAGTTTCGCCTGGCGCGCCGCCGACAGCCGGGCGAAATCATCGCCCGCGTGATAGCTCGACCGCGTGAGCGGCGTGGCCGACACCATCAGGAACCCCTTGCCCCAGGCCGCCTTCTCGTAGCCGGCGAATTCCTCGGGCGTGACGTAGCGGGCGACCGCGTGGTGCCTGGACGTGGGCTGGAGGTACTGGCCGATGGTGATGAAATCGACATCCGCCGCGCGCATGTCGTCCATGACCTGCATCACGGCCTGCCGATCTTCGCCAAGACCCACCATGATCCCCGACTTGGTGAACATGGTCGGGTCCATCTCCTTCACCCGTTGCAGCAGGCGCAGCGAGTGGAAATACCGCGCACCGGGCCGCACTTCGGGGTAGAGCCCCGGGACGGTTTCGAGGTTGTGGTTGAACACGTCGGGCCGCGCCTTGACCACGGTTTCCAGGGCCTCGGGACCGCAGCGCAGGAAGTCGGGCGTCAGCACCTCGATCGTGGTGCCCGGAGACTGCCGACGGGTCGCGCGGATGGTCTGGGCGATGTGCTCGGCCCCCCCGTCATCCACGTCGTCCCGGTCCACGCTGGTGATGACCACGTGGTTAAGGCCCAGCTTCTTCACCGCGTCCGCCACCCGGCCCGGTTCGAACACGTCCAGCGCGTCGGGGCGACCGGTGGCCACGTTGCAGAAGGTGCAGCCGCGGGTGCAGATCTCGCCCATGATCATCATGGTGGCGTGACCCTGCGACCAGCATTCGCCCACGTTGGGACAGCCCGCCTCTTCGCAGACTGTCACGAGGTTATGCTCGCGCATGATGGCCTTGGTGTCGGAATAGCCTTTGCCGGACGGCGCCTTGACCCGGATCCAGTCCGGCTTCTTCAGGCGCGGGGTCTCGGGCTTGCGGGCCTTCTCGGGGTGGCGCTGATCGGGAATCTTGAGGTCGCGTGGCATGGATAAGTCCTTCCTTGCCAAGGTAACTAGGGTATTCGCGCGCCCATGTCCAAGGCGTCGACGGTGCGACATGACCGCCTTGCCGCACCTGCATGGCCCGCGCGGGCGCGGGCGCGCCGGATCAGGGCCGCAGGATGACCCGGATGCCGTGGCCGGGGCCTTCCATGTCGGTCTTCACCGCGTTCAGCTGGTCGATGGCCGAGTCGATGATCGCGAGGCCGAGCCGGTCCGACGGCAGCACCTCACCCAGGCCCGGGCCGTCGTCGCGGCAGATCAGCTCGATCTCGTTGCCCGGCCGGTTCTTCAGGCTGACGGTGACGGTGCCCGCCTCCTCGTTGAACGCGTGCTTGACCGAGTTGGTGACGAACTCGTTCACGATGACGGCCACCGCCCCCGCCTTGCGCGAGTCGAGCGTGATCTCGTCCACGTCGACGCTCAGGGTGATGCGGTCCGGCAGCCCGTCGCGCATGAGGTCGAAGATCGAGCTCATGAAGGGCTGCATCAGCGCCTCGCGGTCGCTGCCCGAGCGATACATCTGCTGGTTCAGCGCGGCGACCGTGTTGATCCTCCGGCTGACATTCTCCAACGCCTCGCGCGCCTCGTCCGATGTGACGGCGCGGGCCTGGATCCGGGTCATGGCCGCCACGGATTGAAGCGAGTTCTTGACCCGGTGATCGACCTCGCGGCGCATCATCTCGGACCGGCGCAGCGCGCGGCGCAGGTTCAGCTGGGCCATCACCTGCCGCGCCAGCATCTCGAGTAGCTCGGTCTGGAAGCCGGTCAGCGACGAGGGCGCATGCCCCAGCACCGCGAGCGCGCCCAGGCGCTGGCCGGTATCGGTGACCAGCGGCGCGCCCGCGTAGAACTGGATGCCCTGGTCCCCGAGGCACAGCGGGTTTTCGCGGGTGCGGGGGTCGGTGCGCGTGTCCTCGATGACGGACACGCTGTCCAGGTGGATGATGTGGCGGCAGATCGATTGCTCGATCGGGGTCTCGGCAAGCTCGAGCCCGTGGCGCGCCAGGAACCACTGACGCTCGGATTCGACCACCGAGACGATGGCGATGGGCTGGCCGGTCAGGGTCGCGGCCATGCGGGCGATGTCGTCGAAGGGCTTGCGGTCATCGACGCCGTCGATCGCGAAACTGCGCAGCGCGGCCAGGCGATGGCGGTTCGCGACCGTTTCAGGATCGACGGCGATGTCGTTCATGTCCAGCATTCACCCTTTAAACCTAACCGCTTGGCACCAGGTCGCTTGCCAACCCGAATATGCCATTGCGCTTAGCCCCTTGCGCAAGGGGTGACAAGATGATGGGCGGAATGCTGCGCGAAGTGGCTGTCAGCCGATCATCGGGGCCAGTCTTCCCTGGGTTTCGACGTAGTGACGCTTGAGCCGTTCCAACCCGATGCGCAGCACGATCTTGCCGGACCGCGCGGCCCAGCCCATGCGCCGCTCGATGGGCTCCATGCCCTCCAGCAGGCAGCAGGCGCGCAGGACGACATCGCCAAGACCCGGGCCAAGGTCCTGCATCACGGCGTGCAGGCGGGCGCGTGCGGCTTTTGGTCCCGGCCCCCGCAGATCATCGGCTGACAGGGTCGGCGCCGACGGCTCGGCCATGAAGGCATCGAACGTGTCGCGATCCGTGTCGGCCTCCAGGCCCGCCAGTTCGAAATCCTCGCGCAGACGCTCGCCCACGCGCACCAGGTCGGGCGTCAGGAAGACCCGGCCGTTCTTGTCGCGGCGGCGGGACAGCATCATCAGCGGGCTTTCCGGCGCGCCGTAGCGGGCGCCGGTGCCGCGCGTGTCCTCGCCATCCCGTTCCGCGTCGTCGGCGCGCAGGCCCGCCTCGACCTGGTCCAGCATGTCCTTCAGCGCCACGCGGCCCGCCGGACGGATGCGATACCGCGTGATCCGGCCGGTGTCCTCGGCCGCGATCCAGCCCGCGAGCGCCAGCGCCTCGGCCACGGGGGTGTCGACCACCGCGGTGCGGATGGTCTGCCCGTCGTCGGTCTCGCGCACGACCACGGCCTTCTCCATGCCTTCGGCAACGGCCAGGCAGGCGCCGGGTTCGGCCATTCGGCGCAGCACCCGCCGGGCGGCGTTGTAGATCTCGGGCGGTTGGACCGGGGCGGTCGGCTTGGGCGAGGTCGTGATCGTCTTGTCGTGCTTCATGGTAACGTCTCTTGCCGGCTTGCCGGGGTGGCTGCCCCGGGAACGCTGGACGGACAGTCGCCGCAGCGCGTGGTCGATAAGGGGATCGTCACGCAATTCCTCGCACCGCCGCACCTGCCGCAGGACCGTCGAGGCATGGCAGTCGGCGTCGCGCGCCAAGGCCCTGATCGATTTGCCGTCGACAACGTGCTGCAAGTAAACGCGCGCCGCAGTCGGAACCCAGCCCCCGAAGGAACCGTGCGCCTCTTTCGTCATGTCTTTCCCCTGGTTCAGCACAACCATCCCGCCCGGCATAGACCCGTGATTTTCAAAGGTTATGTCGGCGCCACTCCGCAACCGTTAGTTGAAACGATTAGCAGAGTGTTAACGGGCTGGTCGATTGCCTCAATTTCACCTTGGTTTGTTAACCTTGGGTTAGGCTTCCGCGCGGGTGTTGTGGTGCGGGCGCAACAGCCCCGGGGGCTGGCGATACTAGTCGGTATCCAGAAATCCCGGAGATCCGCCATGACCGACCAGACCCACCTGCCCCAGATTCGCCGTCCCCGCCTGTTGCTGAGCGCCGCGCGGTTCGGGCTGCAAGGATACAACCGCGCCGCCGCCCTGCCCCGCATCCTGGGACTGGCCGCGCCGCTGGACGACATGAACTATCTGCCCGAGCTCGTGCAGCTCGAGGCCGAGCTGGAGGCCGCGCGGACGGATCGCGCGGCCGATTACAGCGCCGGCCGGCACGTCGAGGTGTTGATCGCGTTGCTGGCCGAGCCGGCGGCGACCGCCCCGGCCGCCGCATCGCTCAGCTGAAGGCGTCGGCCATCTCGGACTTGCGGCGCGCGACGAAGGCTTCCAGCCGCGCGGCGATCTCGGGATCCAGCGCCGGCTGCTGGTAGTCGGCCAGCCGCTTGGCCACCAGCGCCGTCGCGAAGGCACGGGTGTCGCGCTCGCCCTCGTCGGCCCAGGTCTCGTAGGGCTTGTGGTCGAAGATCTCGGTCCGCCAGAACGCGGTCTTGAAGTTCGCCTGGGTGTGCGCGCAGCCGAGGAAGTGCCCGGCCGGGCCCACCTCGCGCAGGGCATCCATGGCCTGGCCGTTCTCGCTGATGTCGACGCCCTGGGCGATGCCGTGCAGCACGCCCAGCTGGTCGGCGTCGATGACGAATTTCTCGAAGCTGGTGACCAGCCCGCCCTCGAGCCAGCCGCAGGCATGCAGCATGAAATTCACCCCCGCCATCAGCCCCGCGTTCAGCGAGTTCGCGGATTCGTACCCCGCCTGCGCGTCCGGCAGCTTGCTGTCGTTGAACGACCCGGCGCTGCGATAGGGCAGACCGAGCCGCCGCATGAGCTGACCCGCGCCATAGGTGATGAGCGAGGCCTCGGGTGTCCCGAAGGTGGGGGCGCCCGAGTTCATGTCGATCGAGGTGACGAAGCAGCCGCCGATCATGGGCGCGCCGGGCCGGATCAGCTGCGAATAGGCGACGCCCACCATGACCTCGGCCAGCACCTGCGTCAGCGTGCCCGCGACGGTCACGGGCGCCATGGCCCCGCCGACGATGAAGGGCGACAGGATGCAGGCCTGCCCGGCGGCGGCATAGACCTCGAGCGCGCCCATCATGGTGGCGTCGAAGGTCAGGGGCGAGTTCACGTTGATCAGCGATGTCAGCACGCAGTTGTCGCGCACGAAGTCCTCGCCGAACAGGATGCGGCACATCTCGACCGAATCCTCGGCGCGGCCCGGCTCGGTCACCGATCCCATGAACGGCTTGTCGGACAGCGTCATGTGCGCCAGCAGCATGTCCAGGTGGCGCTTGTTCACCGGAATATCCGTGGGTTCGCACACCGTGCCGCCGGAATGGTGCAGCCACTTGGACATGTAGCCCAGCTTCACCAGCTTGCGGAAATCGTCGATGGTGGCATAGCGGCGGCCGCTGTCCCCGTCGCGCACGAAGGGGGGGCCGTAGACCGGCGCCAGGACCAGGTTGCGCCCGCCGATCTCGACGCTTCGCTCGGGGTTGCGGGCGTGCTGGATGAACGTCTCGGGCGCGGTTTCACACAGCTTGCGCACCATGCCTTTCGGAAAGCGCACACGCTCGCCCTCGACCATCGCGCCGGCCGCGCGCCAGCGATCCAGCGCGGCGGGGTTCTCGACGAAATTGACGCCGATCTCTTCCAGCAGCGTCTCGGCGTTGGCCTCGATGATGTCCAGCGCCTCGGGCGTCAGAACCTCGTAATTGGGCACGTTGCGGGTGATGAACTTCGCGGTCTCGAAGCTGATCGCGCTGCGCTCGGCCCGGCGGGCGGCGCCGCCCCCTGCCCCGCGGCTGCGTCTGCGGGTGGCTGTATCGCTCATGGGGCTGACTCCTTTTCGGCGTTCTGCGCCCTGATTAGTGCACGCCGTGCCTCCGTCATCGCCGGTTTGCGTCCTTTCGCGTTTGGAAACGACATCGCGCGGGGCGGCGCGCTTGCGCGGGGTGCCGGGCTGGATTACGAGCCGTCACATGAGTGACACGCCCATCGCCCCCGCCCACCAGGCCGACCACCAGAAGCTGCTGATCGTCGATTTCGGCAGCCAGGTGACGCAGCTGATCGCCCGCCGCCTGCGCGAGCTGAACGTCTATTGCGAGATCCACCCATTCCAGGCGGTCACCGACGCGTTCCTGGATGAATTCGCGCCGCTGGCCGTGATCCTCTCGGGCGGCCCGGCATCGGTCCGCGACGAGGGCGCGCCGCGCCCGCCCGCCAAGGTGTTCGAGCTGGGCGTGCCGGTCCTGGGCATCTGTTACGGCCAGCAGGTCATGATGCAGATGCTGGGCGGCCACGTGGAGCGCGGCCACGGCACCGCCGAGTTCGGCCGCGCCTACGTCACCAAGGCGGACGAGCAGACCAAGCTGCTGGACGGCTGGTTCACCGAGGGACGCGAGCAGGTCTGGATGAGCCACGGCGACCACGTGGCCCGGCTTGCCCCCGGGTTCGAGGTCTGCGGCACCTCGCCCGGCGCCCCCTTCGCCGTGACCGCCGATACCGATCGCAACTTCTACGCGGTGCAGTTCCACCCCGAGGTGCATCACACCCCGAACGGCAAGAGGCTCTACCAGAACTTCGTGCGGATCGCGGGCTTCACCGGCGACTGGACCATGGAAGCCTATCGCGACCAGGCCATCGCCGCGATCCGCGAACAGGTGGGCGACGCCCACGTGATCTGCGGGCTGTCGGGCGGCGTGGATTCTTCCGTCGCCGCCGTGCTGATCCACGAGGCCATCGGCGACCAGCTGACCTGCGTCTTCGTGGACCACGGCCTGTTGCGTAAAGGCGAGGCCGAGGAAGTGGTCACCATGTTCCGCGACCATTACAACATGGCGCTGATCCACGCGGACGAACGCGACCTGTTCCTGGGCCAGCTCGACGGCGTGTCGGACCCCGAGCAGAAGCGCAAGACCATCGGCAAGCTGTTCATCGACGTTTTCCAGAAGCACGCCGACACGATCCCCAACGCCAAGTTCCTGGCGCAGGGCACGCTGTACCCGGACGTGATCGAAAGCGTCAGCTTCGCCGGCGGGCCGTCGGTCACGATCAAGAGCCACCACAACGTGGGCGGCCTGCCCGAGAAGATGGGGCTCAAGCTGGTCGAACCGCTGCGCGAGCTGTTCAAGGACGAGGTGCGCGCGCTGGGCGCCGAGCTGGGCCTGCCCAAGCACTTCATCGGCCGCCACCCGTTCCCCGGCCCCGGCCTTGCCATCCGCTGCCCCGGCGAGATCACGCGCGAGAAACTCGAGATCCTGCGCGAGGCCGACGCCGTCTATATCGATCAGATCCGCAAGCACGGCCTCTACGACGAGATCTGGCAGGCCTTCGTGGCGATCCTGCCGGTGCGGACCGTGGGCGTGATGGGCGACGGGCGCACCTACGATTTCGCCTGCGCCCTGCGCGCCGTGACCTCGGTCGACGGGATGACGGCGGACTACTACCCGTTCAGCCACGATTTCCTGGGCGAGACCGCCACGCGCATCATCAACGAGGTGCCGGGCATCAACCGGGTGACCTACGACATCACCTCGAAACCGCCGGGCACCATCGAGTGGGAATAGTCGCCGCGCGGACCGGGGCCGCCTGAGCCAAGACAGCGTGCGGGTCTCTCGTCCACAGCCTTGGTCTGCGTGGCTGTCGTCAGTCTGCCTTGTATTTGTGCGCGCGATAGGTGCATCTGCCGCCATGAGCGTCCCATTCCAGGTGCAGCCATGACCCTGTCCGCGACCGACACGCCGGCGCCGCAAACGATGCGGGCGGCCTTGTGGATGACGGGCGCCATCGTGTCCTTCACCTCGATGGCGGTGGCGGGACGCGCGGTGTCCATCGAGCTCGATACCTTCGAGCTGATGATGTACCGCTCGTTCATCGGCATCGTGCTGGTGGTGGCGGTGGCGCGCCTGGCCGGCACGCTGAACCAGGTGCGCGCCCGCCGGATGGGCCTGCACGTGGTGCGCAACGTCTTTCACTTCTCGGGCCAGAACCTGTGGTTCTACGCGATCACGGTGATCCCGCTGGCGCAGGTCTTCGCGCTGGAGTTCACGTCGCCGATCTGGGTCGCGCTGGCCGCGCCGCTGCTGCTGGGCGAGCGGCTCACCCGGATGCGGATGCTGGCGGCGCTGATCGGGTTCGTCGGCGTGCTGGTGGTGGCACGGCCCAATGTCGACGGGATCGGGGTGGGCCAGATCGCGGCGGCGGGCGCGGCGATCGGGTTCGCGGGCTCGGCGGTCTTCACCAAGGTGCTGACCCGGACCGAGACCATCACCTGCATCCTGTTCTGGCTGACGGTGATCCAGGCCGTCTTCGGCCTGGTCTGCGCGGGCTGGGACGGGGACCTGGCCCTGCCCTCGCCCGCCACCGCGCCCTGGCTGGTGCTGATCGGCTGCGCCGGCCTTGCGGCGCATTTCTGCCTGACCAGCGCGCTGTCCATCGCGCCGGCGACCCTGGTGATTCCCTTCGACTTCCTGCGGCTGCCGGTGATCGCCACCATCGGGATGATGTTCTACGGCGAGCCGTTCGACGGCTACGTCCTGCTGGGCGCCGCGCTGATCTTCGGCGCCAATTACGTGAATATCTGGGTCGAGAACCGCGCGCGCCGCACCGCAGCTGTTGCATAGTTGCAAATCTTCAAGGGTCCGCGATTTCTGACGTGGGGTCATAGTATCGCCGCGCAGGCGGAGGCGACATAAAACCGGACAACCGCACGTATATCGCGTCTGGGAGGAGACCCTTATGAAGAAGCTGTTCGGCACTGTCGCCGTGCTCGCACTCGCGCCCGCCATGGCCGGCGCGCTGGGACTGGACCGCTCTGGCCAGCCCGTGACCCTTTTGTTCGAAGATGGCAACTACGCCGAGCTGAGCTTCGGCCGGGTGTTCCCGTCGGTGGACGGCAACGATGTCGCCGCCTTCGGCGGCAGCGCGACCGGCGAGGTTGCCAACAACTTCTCCCAGGTCGGCCTGGGCGTGAAATACGACCTGAACGACCAGCTGTCCTTCTCGCTGAACTTCGACCAGCCCTATGGCTCGAACGTGAACTATCCGACCAGCTCGGTCGCCCTCGGCGGCACGCGGGCGGTTGTCGACAGCCGGTCGATCCAGGCGCTGGCCCGCTACAAGCTGAACAACGGCTTCAGCGTGCACGGCGGTCTGCGCTACCAGGAAATCCAGGCAGACGTGACCCTGGGCGGCGCGGCCTACGGTCCCCTGAACGGCTACCGGGCCCAGTTCGATTCGGACGGTGACCTGGGATACGTCCTTGGTGCCGCCTACGAACGCCCCGAGATCGCGCTGCGCGTCGCCCTGACCTATTTCAGCGGCACGTCGCACGACCTGCCCACGTCGGAAACGCTGAACGGCGTCGGCGTCGGCGCTCTGCCGGCCGCGGCGCTGGGCCTGCCGATCAACCCCTTCTCGACCACCTCGGTCACCAAGGTCGACACGCCCGAGGCGCTGAACCTCGATTTCCAGACCGGCATCATGGAAGACACCCTGCTCTTCGGCTCGGTCCGGTATGCCTGGTACGAGGACACGATCGTTTCGCCGACCTTCTTCGACACCATCCAGGACGGTGTGGTCGATGGCGACTCGCTGACCGACATCGACGACGGCTACGCGCTGAACATCGGCGTCGGACGCCGCTTCACCGACAAGCTGAGCGGTTCGATCGCCTTCGGCTACGAGCGTTCGGGCGACGACCTGGTGTCGCCGCTCGCGCCGACCAACGGCGTGAAGTCCATCGCGCTGGGCCTCAGCTACGACGTGACCGAGCAGTTCAACCTGTCGGGCGGCGTGCGTTACGCCAAGCTGGGCGATGCCATGCCCGAAACCGGCACGCCCGACACGGCGCGCGCCAACTTCACCGATAACGATGTCTTCGCCGTCGGTTTCTCGGTCGGCTACAGCTTCTGATCCGATCCCTGTCGGACCAACGGAAAGGCCCCGCGGCGCGCGCCCGGGGCCTTTTTCGTGCGCGGCGGGCCTAGGCAGCCCGGCCCCCACCGGATATGAGGCCGCCATGATCTACGAGACCGGACAGGAATGGCGCGATGCGCCGCAAAAACGGGTGCTGTTCTTCGGCATGTCGGGGCTGGGCAAGACCTACCTGTCGACCATGCTGCGCGACGCGGGCGGGTGGTTCCACTACTCGGTCGATTACCGCATCGGCACCCGTTACATGGGCGAATACATCGCCGACAATTTCAAGCGCGAGGCGATGAAGGTCCCGCTGCTGCGCGAGCTGCTGCTCAGCGACTCGATCTACGTGGCGTCGAACATCACCTTCGACAACCTCGCGCCACTGTCGACCTATCTCGGCAAGCCGGGCAACCCGGACCTGGGCGGCCTGCCCTTCACCGAGTACTCGGCCCGGCAGGCCCAGCACCGCGAGGCCGAGATCCTGGCCATGGCCGACACCGTGCGCTTCATCCAGCGCGCGCAGGACATCTACGGCTACGGCAATTTCGTCTGCGACACCTCGGGGTCGATCTGCGAGGTGGTGGATCCCGACGACCCCGAGGATCCGACGCTGAAACTGCTCGAGGACAACCTGCTGCTGGTCTGGCTGAAGGGCAGCGAAGATCACACGGCCGAATTGGTCCGCCGTTTCGACCGGGCGCCCAAGCCCATGTATTACCAGCCCGAATTCCTGGCGCAGGCCTGGAGCGATTACCGCGCGCTCAGCGGCGATCCGCCCGACCGCGTGAACCCGGACGATTTCGTGCGCTGGACCTATGCCCGCGCGCTCGCCCATCGCCAGCCGCGCTATGCCGCCATGGCCGAGCGCGGGATCACCATCGACGCGGACGACGTGGCCCGGCTGCGCGACCCGGCCGCCTTCGATGACCTGGTCGCCCGTCACATCGACGCACGCGCCACGGCTTGAGGATGGCGCACCGCCACCCTAGCTAATGCGTCCCGACCTTCGCCGCGCGAAAGAGCCCCATGCCGATCCGACTGCCTTCAGACCTGCCCGCCTATAACGTCCTTCGATCCGAGGGCGTCGCGGTCATGGGCGAGGCCGAGGCGGCGCGCCAGGACATCCGGCCCCTGAAGATCGGGCTGCTGAACCTGATGCCCAAGAAGATCCAGACGGAGAACCAGTTCGCCCGCCTGATCGGCGCGGGGCCCATCCAGATCGACCTGCGGCTGATCCGGATGACCGAGCACCAGACCCGCAACACCGCCGCCAACCACATGGAGACCTTCTACCGCCCCTTCCAGGATGTACGCGACGAGAAGTTCGATGGCGTCATCATCACGGGCGCCCCGATCGAGCACCTGGATTTCGGCGATGTCACCTACTGGGACGAGCTGCGCCAGGTCTTCGACTGGACCCAGACCAACGTGCACGCCACCTTCGGCGTCTGCTGGGGCGGCATGGCGATGATCAACCATTTCCACGGCGTGCCGAAGCATCTGCTGGGCGCCAAGCTGTTCGGGTGTTTCCGCCACCGCAACCTCGACACCACCACGCCGCTTTTGCGCGGGTTCTCGGACGATTGCGTGATCCCGGTCAGCCGCTGGACCGAGATGCGGCAGGAGGATATCGACCGCGCGCCCGGGCTGCGGACGCTGCTGACCAGCGATGTGGCCGGGCCCGCCCTGGTCGAGGATCCCGGCCACCGCGCGACCTATATCTTCAACCACTTCGAATACGACGACGACACGCTGAAGCAGGAATACGATCGCGACGTCGCCGCCGGCACGCCGATCAACATTCCCGACAACTACTATCCCGACGACGATCCGACGAAGACGCCGCTGAACCGCTGGCGGTCCCATGCCCATCTTCTATATGGCAATTGGATCAACGAAATTTACCAAAGCGTTCCCTATGACCCTTCCGAAATTGGTCGGTAAGCTCGCCGTCGCGGGCCTGCTGCTGGCGGGCTGCACGGCGCTGGTGGACCGGCGCATCGACAGCCGCGTCGACCGGGCCGAGGCGGCATTCCCGCCGCTGGGCGATTTCGTCGAGGTCGATGGCCGCCGCGTCCACTACCGCCAGATGGGACAGGGCCCGGACCTCGTGTTGATCCACGGCGCCTCCGGCAACCTGCGCGATTTCACCTTCGCCTTCGCGGACCGCATGGCCGACCGGTTCCGCGTCACCGTCTTCGACCGCCCGGGCCTGGGCTACACCCAGGTCGACCCGGCGCTCGTCGGCCCCTGGGGCGACCGGGGCGAAACGCCGCAAAGCCAGGCCGCGCTTCTGGCCGGTGCGGCGCGGGCGATCGGCGTCGAAAGGCCGGTGGTGGCGGGCCACTCCTACGGCGGCGCGGTGACCATGGCCTGGGCGCTGAACCATGCACCGGCCGCGGCGGTGGTGATTTCGGGCGCGACGCAGCCCTGGCCCGGCGGGCTGGGGCCGCTTTACACCGTGAACGGATCGAAACTGGGCGGGAGCACGGTGGTCCCGCTGATCTCGGCCTTCGCGACGGACGGGCTCGTGCGCGACGCGGTGGCGTCGATCTTCGCGCCCCAGGACCCGCCCGAGGGCTACCTGGACTACGTGGGCGCGCCGCTCACCCTGCGGCCCGCGTCGTTCCGCGCCAATGCGCGACAGGTGAACACCCTCCGGCCTCAGGTGGTCGAGATGCAGCCGCGCTATGGCCAGCTGGACCTGCCGCTGGAGATCGTGCACGGCACCGCCGATGACGTTGTGCCCATCGACATCCACTCCGAAGGGCTGGTCGAGCAGGTGCCGGGCGCGCGGCTCACCCGGCTCGAGGGCGTGGGCCACATGCCCCACCACGTGGCGGCCGAGGCGGTGGCCGATGCCATCGACCGCGCCGCCCGCCGGGCCGGGGTGCTGTGAAAGTCCCGGCCCCGAAGGTAAGACACCTTTAGAAACATGGCATGGCCCCGGCGCAACGATCTTGCGGATGGCGGCACGGCGGCGAGACCCGCCGTTTGCCAATCCCGCCCGCCGCGCCTAGGGTCGGTCGGCTGACCCAGATGACACGCCGAGTGCCGCCCATGACCCTGCCCTTCGACGGTGCGATCAGCCGTTTTCACGAAACCGAGGCCCCAGAGCCCCTGCGCGGAGCCCTGCACGACCTGCGCAAGGGTGACGTGATCGACCCCGGCTATCCCTACGACCGCCGCATGGACAAGGACGACTACGAGGATCAGCTCGAGGCGCTCCAGCATCAGCTCGCCCGGCTCCAGGCCGACGTGAAGGAAGCCGGCAAACGCGTGGGCGTGGTGTTCGAAGGCCGGGACGCCGCCGGCAAGGGCGGGTCCATCAAGCGGTTCCGCGAGAACCTGAACCCCCGCGTGGCCCGGGTCGTCGCCCTGCCGAAACCCACCGAAACCGAGGCCGGCGAGTGGTATTTTCAGCGCTACGTCCGGCACCTGCCCACGGCGGGCGAGATCGTGCTCTTCGACCGGTCGTGGTACAACCGCGCCGTGGTCGAGAAGGTCTTCGGCTTCTGCTCCGACGAACAGCGGGCGCGGTTCTTCGACCAGGTGGGCCCGTTCGAGCGGATGCTGGTCGGCGACGGGATTACCCTGGTGAAGATCTGGCTGAACGTGGGCCGGGCCGAGCAGTTGCGCCGCTTCCTCGCCCGCGAAGGCGATCCGCTGAAGCAATGGAAGCTCAGCTGGATCGACGTCGAGGGGCTGAAGCGCTGGGATGCCTACACGTCCGCCATCGGCGAGACCTTCGCCCGCACCCACAGCGACCACGCCCCCTGGACCGTGATCCGCGCCGATGACAAGCGCCGCGCCCGCCTTGCCGCGATCCGGTCGGTGCTGTCGCGGGTGGACTTCGCGGGCAAGGACCCGTCGGTCTCGTCGTCGCCGGACCCGTCGATCTGTGGCGGCCCCGGGATCTGGCCCCATGGCGACAATGGCTAAGCGCGGATACCACCACGGCAATCTCGCCCAGGCCCTGGTGGACGCGGCGCTCGACCTGATCCGCGACAAGGGGCCGACCGGCTTCACCCTGTCCGAGGCGGCGAAGAACGCGGGCGTCACCCCCGCCGCCGTCTATCGCCATTTCGAAGGCCGCGACGAGCTGATCGCCGAATGCGCGCGACAGGGCTACGAGATCTTCGGAGACCTGATGGAGCACGCCTACGAATCCGGCCAACCCTCGGCGTTGTCGTCGTTCGAGGCCACGGGCCGCGCCTACCTGGCCTTCGCCCGGAAGTATCCCGGGCATTACGTCGCCATGTTCGAATCCGGCGTGGCGGTAGCCCGCAACCCGGATCTGCACCGCGCGGCCGCGCGCGCGCGCGGCGTGCTGGAACGCGCGGCCGAGGCCCTGTCGAAGCGTATCCCCGAGGGCAAGCGCCCGCCGCCGCAGATGTTCAGCGCGCATGTCTGGGCCATGTCCCACGGGGTGGTCGAGCTCTTCGCGCGCAACTCGCCCGGGACGCAGGTGCCCTTCCCGCCCGAGGATCTGCTGGAGTCGGGAATCGGCATCTACCTGCGCGGGCTCGGCCTGCTGGCCCCGGACGAGTGAGGGTACGGGACTGATTTCTCAGGGCAGAGCATGAGACAGGATCGGATGGTGCGGGCGGTGCGCACCTAACCTAAATTTTTTACCTATATATAACAGTTATTTATCGGGATATATCGGGGGCAGAGAAGCATAAAACGGGTATAAATCCGGGTACAAAATATCTGGATTACGTGTACGTTCTCGGCTACGGATCGGGGATCGCCCTTCACAAGCTTACCGACCGCGAAATACGCGCCGCCCTCTTGGCAGGGAAGCGTAAGTCCATCCATGACGGGGGGGGGATTGACCTTCAAGGTCACCAGCCCTGAAAGCGCTCAGTGGCTCTACAAGTACTCCCGCCACGGGCGCGAGACCTCGATAGGTCTGGGCGGCTATCCGTCCATTACCCTGAAGCGTGCTCGCGAACTCCACATGTTCTACAGGTCGCAGAAGGCTGAGGGTAAAGACCCTGTCGCGGTAAAGCGCGAACGGGAAGGACGGGAACGGCATGTTTGGCGGACGCTGGAAACTATCGCACAGGAGTATTTCGACACCGTGCGTCAGCACGAGTTGAAGGGCGGTGGCGTCGCGGGGCGCTGGTGGTCACCAGTGAAGCTGCACGTTCTACCCCGTCTGGGCAGAAAGACTCTCCGCGACCTGACCGTCGATGACATCGTTGCCAATTTCCAACATGAAGGACTCTGGCACAAAAAGCGGTCCACCGCCGAAAAGGCCTTCAGCCGGATGGCCCAGATCCTGCGCTACGGAAAATCGGAAATGGAGCCGTTTGACCTGACCAAACTGGAAGCGGCACGTGCCAAGCTGGGCAAGCCGAAACACGTGGCGGTCTCCCATAGAGCGCTGCCGTGGCAGGATGTGCCCGCTATGTTCAAGGAAATCCCCGACACGTCCATGGGCCGCGCCCTGCAGTTGATGCTTCTGACGGTAGCCCGGACAGCGATGGTGCGTTTCGCCAAGCCTGAAGAGTTCGACACCGAGGCGATGCTTTGGACGCTGGCTCCCGAACGAATGAAAACCGAACAACCCTTCCGGTTGCCCTTACCTCCTCAAGCATTGCCGTTGCTACAGGGACAACGGGACGACTCAGGATACCTGTTTACCAGCGACTACAAGCAGAAGAATCCGACGCTCTCGGAAAACGCATTTACCAACTATTTCAAGCGGAAGGGCATCCCGGCGACGGGGCATGGGTTTCGGTCCACCTTCACCGACTGGGCGCTGGAAAACGGCATCTGCGACATCCAAACCGCCGATATGTGCCTCGCGCACCAGACGAAGAGCAAGGTGCAGGCGGCCTACTTCCGGTCCGATATGCTTCAGGTTCGTCGTGAAGTCATGGGACTGTGGGCGGACTACATCACAGGCGAATCCGCCCACGACAGAGCTTTCCGGAAAATCAGGGAAGCGTCTGACACCGATCATGAGAAAGAAATGCGAGCAATTCTCCGAGACGCTGAACATGGCGGACCGATGACCCCCACCGAATTGGGGCGCTGGTACCGTGACAGCTTGGAAAAGGCAGACATTCTAGATGAACCTACTTTTTCGCCGGATGATCGCGACAAGGGGTGATTGAGCGCCCGGCCCCCTGACGGGCGCACCTCGCCTACTTCCTACACCAGAAAAGGCCCCGGGCGGGCTATACTGCTGCGGTACGCCGAACAATTCCACTAGACGAAACCGACAGCGAGATGGAATCCAACTCAATCAATGTACGGATGCGGCAGTTTGGCAATGCGTAGGTATAGACGTATCTGTTTGCCCATCGATAAATCATTACGGTGCGTATCGCCTGACCCGTGGTGTCGAGCGAAAAACGAAAAAATGGGAGATGGGTCGTATGCGACAGCTATTTAAAACTTCGCAGTTCATTCGCGGCGCGGCCTTTGCCATGGCTCTTCTCACTTTTCTTTCTAGCTACTTGCCGTTTTCAGTTCTTGATCTAACAGCATTAGTTAATCAAATTCTCATGCGCTGGAACGCTATCGCGGCACAGTTGGGAGCTGCTATCGCAACTTTAATTGGCTTTCCAAGCATCCCACCAGAGATAATCAACGCCGTCATCATCGGCGCATCGCTCGGACCAGTTTGGTCGTATACTATACTCAGATCGGAGTGGGGCACGCATCAGGGCTTTCTACAAATCGCCGCTTTTTCAACGCGAGTAGTATTCGGATGCTTAGATGGATTCTTATTCGCGTTGATTGCCATCTTGTTTGGGCCGGGCCTTTTATCCTATTTCGCCATAGGGATGTTAGTCATGTTGAGCATTGTCGTACTCACCAGAATGTCCGCTTTGAGAAAGGGGTTCTTTTTCGTTTTAGGCGCTCTGTCCGCAGTTGAGGTGATATACTTTTTCAGCGCCCCGGAGGTCCAGTCGGCCTTCGACGCCTTCGTATGCGGCGGCGAGTCCCATGCCCCACGCTGCCTGAGTACTTCACCATGAAGATTTCATTTATGTTCCGGTAGGCACACGCCGATCTGCGAATGGCCGCTTGATATCGACGTTTGGGGGCCATCATCAGCGCTTGTCCGCGTTAGCGGGCCTTCGTTCCCAGCTCTGCGCGCTTGGCAGCCTGTTCGGCTTCGACCTTCAAGACCCGCTCCATCGCGACGTCATCGACAGTGTTGATGAGCGCCGATGCTTCGTCGCGGATCTGGTCCAGCTCGGCGTCGGTCAGGGTCCTGAGCGGTGGGTGGTTCAGCATGATTCGGGCCTCCTACAGATTTTTGCGCCACCTGTAGTCGCCCCCTATATCACTGTAAACAAGCGATATATTTACCTTTCGGACAGAATTTCTGTCGGGGTCGTCGATCCAATTCGTGACCGTTCTAGGGTCGCGATATTGACTCTTGCGTAAAAGTCAAGTATGTTTTTTCGTATATCCCCGAAAGGTTTGACCATGCTTACGATCTACCAGTCGGACTATGCCGACTGCCTGTCCGTGCGCCGCGCAACCGCTTGCGAAAGGCTGAAATCATCCGTCTACGTCCCTGACAGTTGGCCCCGCCGGTATCCTTTGGCGGCGGTGCTGCCCACCGTTCCCGCCCCCGACCGGGCGGCAGGTTGGCCACGACTTCTGCGCGGGTGCAAGGCGTCCAGCGACCCCTTCGACGTGGGGCCGGACCCGATCACGGTTGCCACCACCCTGAACGCTGCGCTCGACCAAGGTCAGCGTGCCCGACTGTTCAGGGCGCGGAAGCTGTTCGACGCCGCCCTGTGCGACACGCTGGTCGGAAGCGACGAACTCGCGCCGTACCTCTCTCTTCTTCATCACCTTCTGCCGCTGCAGCGTGAGACGCTGATATTCCTGCTTCACCCCGACCCCGATGCCACCCCGCCCAAGTTCGAAGAGATCGCCAGCGGGTTCGCCCTGCGCCATGCGCGGTGGGACCCCCGATTCAACCTCAACAACATCAATCAGGAGGCCGCGTAGCCCCATGGATCACACAACTCTGAAGGGCCGCGACGCCGCCCGGTTCGAAGCCGTATCAACCAAGATCATCGCCGATGCCCGCCGCGAAGGGATCGCGATGACGGAAGAAATGGTGGCCCGCCTGCCAAGCGCCGTGGTCGCGACCCTGACCGACAGCGCCCTGTCCGAGGCATGCCCACCCGCGTCAGCGGGGTAGGCCTCTACTGGTTGTCGGTACCCCGGTTGTTGACCATCTCCGACCTGAAGATGAACGCCATCGTTGTCTCGAAGGCGCGAAACCAACTGCCGATCACGTCCTTCAGTGTCGGTACCCTTGTTTCGTCCATGCCTACCTCTTCTACCGTCTCGCACTCATCCCCCGTAAGCGGGCATCGCCTTGTGGAATGCAAGCCTTCGTCATATCTGACGCCTTCTGGTAGAGAAAAAACTTTGAGGCAACTGAATTGCGCTCCAAAACATACGAGCAGTTAATCCCACGTCGCCATCGGCAGGACTTTGAGAATGCGCTCGGCATGGAGAGCGGCTACGTCCTCGATTTCAGCGACCGGACCTTCAATGACTTCTTCTACGAGACTGTTGGGATCGACCCTGAGGTGAACAGCTCCCTTTTTTCTTCGCGAGGCTCTTCGAAGGCAAAGCGGCTCCGATCCTTTATCGAAAGAGCGCAACCGGCTTTGGTGGCGAAGACCTTACGCGAACTTTGGGAATACAGGGGATCTACCTACCACGGAAAGTCTGGTGACGTAGAAGAGCGCCTCCGCGAGAACTATTTCTCGATTGTTGCCCTGTTTGAGGGTAAGTCGGATGCAATCGACACGTCTGCGATTGAGACCTTTGAGCCAAGTGAAACCTTGGAGGAGTTGGTTGCTTCTATCAAAAGGGACCTCGAAGCGAAAAAGCCTCAAGCGGCCCTCGACCGTCTACACACCTACTGCATGAAGCGCTTCGCTTCGCTCGTCAGGAAACACGGGGGCGAGTGCGGCAAAGACGATCCATTGCATTCACGTGTAGGGAAATACGTAAAGCTCCTGCAAGAGCAAAGAAACCTTAACCAGATATCCGAACGGATCATGAAGAGTTCGATCAGCGTCTTCGAAGCGATGAACAGCATTCGAAACGATAAGTCATTTGCGCATGACAACCCTGACCTTGTTGAGATGGAGGAGGCTAGGTTCATCTTCGATAGTATCGCGGCGTTTCTTCGATACTCGAAGGCAATTGACGGGCGGCACTTCGAGGATTGAGATTGCCTTCCCAGCGGCAGGCGACCGTCGCCCATGCAACATTTTAGGTCCGATTCGGGCCTATTCGTCTGGCCCATGATCGCCATGGCGGGGATCGACACAGGCCCACCCCCGTCGCACCTCGACCGCCCCGAAGGTATTGCACCGCCCGCACCGGGACCGGCGCAAGAGGTCCTCACGGGTAAGGCGCACCGCCTCCTCCGACTGCACAGCTCCTACATGGCCGCAGCGACATTCGATCCAGATCACATACATCATCAACCCATCGAAGAGAACGTAACATGAACATCTAAGTCGACCCTGTCCAGCGGCGAGTCTCATTAGGGACGTCCCTAGCGGCATGCGAGATTCCCGTAGGAATCCGTCTCATAAGGCTTGTGGAATAATCCATGTGAGACTATCTCATTCCTCACGGAGTCATATGAGACAGGAGTCACGCCATGGAAAAATGGGGATACGTGAGGGTCAGCGTAGATCGCGCCACACAGGCCGCAGGATGGGCAGAACAGCACCGAGTCCTGAAAGAGCTGGGCTGCACCCGGATCTTCGAGGAAGAGGCCAGCACCCGTGGCGAGCGCCCTGTCTTCGATGCCATGATGCGCGAAGCGGCTCAGAACGCCAATGAAACAAAGCGCATTTGCATCTGCGCCGCAAAGATGGATCGGGCTTTCCGGGACTTGATAGCCGCTGACGCGGCCATCACCAAGGGCGACAATCCTCACGTCATTTGGCACCTGCCAGACCTCTCCCCCAACCCGCTGGACCCGTCCGACCCTGTCCAGATGCTCCTAGTTCGCATGATGGCTGCAGTGGGCCAGTTCGAGCGCGACCGGCTGGCGGAGCGCCGCGCCTATGGGATCGCCAAGGCCAAGGCGGAGGGCAAGTACAAGGGTCGCGCACCCACCGCACGCGCCAAGACAGACAAGGTCCTGAGCGCACGTTCACGCGGACTGACACCTGACGAGACCGCGAAGGTCGTCGGGATAAGCCGGGCCAGCGTGTACCGTATCCTTAAGGACCACCCCGCCGCCTGACAGCGGCACTGCACCGCCCTGCCAGCGCACCTGACACACCATCGTCGCGACCTCCTGACACGGATGATTTGCTGTCTCGGGATCGCTGCTGGTGGGGTTGGGTGCCCGCGTCAGCGGGTCGGGATCGGCCTACAACCTACCCGGCGCGACCACCGCCCGACGCGCCCGAATTGGTTAAGGTGAGCTTAACGCCTCGACCGCTGCATGCGTGATCTGGCATCGCGTTTATAATTCTGTGACACTGGGGTCCCAATGCGGGGGTATGGGCCGGCGGCAGGTCATACGCACAGCACCTGCAAATGGGTTGCAAAGCAACTCCCGCAAGTAACATTAATTTCAATTATCGATTCCAGCATCATATAACTTAGATTCCACCTAGTACTTATGAAGAGTGTAAAATTAACCGATCACGGCCGATTAACAAGAACTTCGATTACTTTCACGCCAATAAACTCCTTCAGGATAGGGCCGAGATCTTCGACCTTATCGGACAGAAATTTGTGGGCATTCCCGCGAAAGGTGCCAGCGAGTAATCTTTCTAGAAGCACAACCTCATCCATTGACCGGTCGATTAGGCTCCTATCATAGAAGCGGCTCCGCTTGAGCACTTCTGCGTTCGTAGTATCCAAGTAGATTTCTGCCTTCAGGGTGATAGCGGCGATATATAGAATTCTGCCCGCAGTGATCCTATCAACTTCGATAACTGTATCGTCTGTCGTCCCACCCATCTCATCAATCAAGTACTCTACGGTACCTGCGTCTATACCCATCTCCTCAGGGCCTTGAGTCTCTAAGTAATGGACGACTAAAGAGCAAATAAGGCTCCCTACCTCGCCGGGAAAAATAATCCGGATTGACGTCTGCTCGACGTCTACAAGTTCAGTATCGTCCCGATCAGGATCCACGGCCCTGCTCGGAACAAAGCCGAATAGTTCGGAAAAAGACTCAATTTCGCGTGCATCCATCAATATTACGCCAGTCGACTTGGCAATTTTGACCGCTGAGTTCGTGAACCCCCCTGTGCCAATCACACAAGAATGACCGGAGCCGGTGTCCTGAGCCCCCGTAAACACTTCTTGCACCGCCTTGTTCCCTATTGGGTTAGTGTATCGCTTGCACTGAATTGCTACAGAAGCGCCCTCTCGTGAAGCCACCACGTCGACACCTTGATCTCCCGAAGCCCTTGAAACCGATACGTCCCAACCCTGCTCCCTTAGCTGATCGGCGCACCAATGCTCAAACTCAATAGCATCAACCGGAATTTCCGGAGCAGCGTCACCAGTTTTGAAAAGCTGATCAATCATGCTGAGGGTAAGAAATAGCGGTTTAACACTGTAGTAAAAGTTAAATTGCTCATCATCAAAGGCGTACTTGAGGAACTCCATCACCTCAGATAGTTCTGGCCCTAAATCTTCGTCGCCGTACTTATTTATCCGCGAATTTTTGAGCGGTTGAAATATTCTCTTGATTGCATCCTTTCTTTTGTTCACCTCTAGCCAAATCAGCTCGTTATCGTGCTGGCGAAGTGCGCTAACATATCTGAAGACCAGATCTCTTGTGTCGATGTCAGGGAACAACAAAGATAAATCCATCTCGCCATCGCTACGAATTCGATCTAAAACATACTCGAGTCTCTCTGGTCTGTGAGAGGTAAAATCGGTTGACGCCCTATCTGAATTGAGCGTGAGGCCTGAACCTGAGCCAAACTCATCCGGTGAGAGACAAAAAATCTGTGTAGAAAGATAATTTAGACCTCGTCCCTTCCCCTCATCAGTTACATCGGATGGGTCATGGTCAAGAATCAGATCGTGGATCTCATCAAGGTCACCATCGCCTAAATCGTTGGATATGAATCCAAGGCAATTAGCGAAATAAATTGAAGCGCGATCGCCGGGGATAAAGAAGGCATCGAGCAGTATTCTCAGATCGCTTTCAGAAAGCGGATCGCTTTCGGAATGCAACTCTTTTCCGAGTCCCCCCTTATTAGAGGGGGGGGCCTTGGCGGATTAATTTTCTTTTCTTTAGCGTGACTTCCACCTTTTAGAAGGGCGTTAAAAAATTTCTTCATCTCGCACTCGACTTTTATTGTAAGCTGACTGAAAGTATGCCAATCACGGGTTTGGGGGGGGGCTAAACACCGTCTAAAGAGACTAGGAAACCACGCAGGCCTCTACAAGGGCAATGTGTTATGAATTCACAGAAGACACCAGCTCATGTGAACACGATGCCGTCCGCATCGTCGAGGCCGTCCGCGACCAATTCGATAGCCTAGTTAACGCCTATCTGGTTGAAGCATTCGAATACGGCGGCGTCGGAAACCCACGAAGATGACGAGTATCGTCGTCAAGGTCGGTCCAACGATCGACCGCCCATCGGTCTAGATCTGCCGAGGCGACCAGATGCCCACGATCCTAATTGGTCAGGCGTCGCCCATCTCCATCACGGGAAACTGTTCACCAGTCGTTTTGCGCGGGTCGAAGGACGATCCCAGCTGACGCGGGCACCATCCATCACTGCGTCAATCAATGTTGCCCTCTGCGGCACGTATCATATTGTCGATAAACCTCGACTGCTTATCGAGGACCCACTTCGCCCCGGCCTTGTGTCTTAGGGAAGCGGCGAGCAATCGAAAAACAAGTTCATCAATCTCGTCGCCTTGGCGAGAAACCCTCACCTTCTCGACCAAGTCTTCAGCCTTGCTCGCCATTGCCTCGCACTGGTCTGGCCGCAGGGCGAATTTCAGCTCTTCGAAGCTCTCGCATTGTGGAAACGCTTCGGTGAAATGAAGTGACGCGGCCTTCAAGCGATGTAGGACCACTGCCTGATTACTAGCAGAGGAAGTCCCGATAAGGTTTATCACCTGATCTAGCTGCTTAGTTCTTCTGTCGCCAAATAGATTGAACACAAACCACTCCTTACATTCTGTCAATCCAACCAAGCTCTATCGTTCCAAGTGAAAAAGGTGTTTCTCAACCGCCACGGACTCCGAGCTTCGCCTTTCCCTTTTCTGCCTGCTGATGATCACGGTTCGTGGTCTCCGTCTCACTAGGGCGCAGGGTCAGCGGCACTTCGAATTGTACCCGACTGACCTCTTCGTGGTGCCGTGCATGCTCTCCTTCAGTTCCAGCCTCGAAAACCCAGACCTTTACCCCAACCTTTCCGCCGCCGCCTGTCTGGGAACTTGCGGTGACCGCGACATCGAACTTGATCGTCTGAATTGCCCGGAATGTGTGCGTGCTGCTATTCTGCTTATACGTCCCCGGAGCCAAGGTTGAGACTGGCGGGTTCACGATCACGCCTTGGTCGCCCCATTCATCCTGCAGCTCGTTCGTGGCCTCCACGATGCTGCTGATCGTCTCTTTCACGAAGTCCTTCAGATCCATGCTCGCCTCCTGTTGGGAAGGACAGGTTAGCCGGTTGTCTGGTCAGGTACAGGGCCACCCTGTCGATGTGGCGTAGAAGCACCCTGCCCGGCTCAGCAATCCCGTGGAGGCGGTGACCGACCGCGTCAGCGGTCCCCGGTCAAAGCGGGTTGCCCACGTTTAAGGTCGATTGACCGGGTACAAAACCCGGTACATTAGATTGCCGTAATTCCGATTAATCGCCATATATCAATGGCTTAGATTGGTATTGTGGTGCGGGCGGTGGGACTCGAACCCACACGGGGCTACGCCCCAACAGATTTTAAGTCTGGTATGTCTACCATTCCATCACGCCCGCGCCGCGGGCGACATGCGCCGCGGCGGCGGTGGTACCCGTGGCCGGACTCGAACCGGCACGCTGTCACCAGCGGGGGATTTTGAATCCCCTGCGTCTACCATTCCGCCACACGGGCATCGGGTCACCGCCGCAGATCGGGGTGTAGACCGGGCGCGCGCGTGAGAAAAGGCCCGAGTGGCAGGAAGGACGACGCCGATGGAGAAAATACCACGCCTGGGGGCGATCGCGGTGGTCCTGCGCGGTGAGTCGGTCCTGCTGGTCCGCCGCGGCAACCCGCCCGACGCAGGCCTTTGGGGCTATCCCGGCGGCCACGTGGAATGGGGCGAGACCGCGCTGGATGCCGCCGCCCGCGAGCTGCTGGAGGAGACGGGCGTCACGGCCACCCCGCGCGGTTATCTGACGAATCTCGACATCCATCGCGGATCGGACGGCGCGGTTCTGGACCACTACCTACTGGCTGCGGTGCTGTGCGACTACGTGGACGGCACGCCCCATGCCGCCGACGATGCGCTCGAGGCGGGCTGGGTTCACCGCGACCGGCTGCCGGACCTGCCCTCCAGCCCTCAGGTTCGTGCCCTCTACGAGCTTGCCGTGCGGGCCACCCCCACGCGGCTCGGGTCCGGATAGGCGGCCCGAGGGCCCAATCCTGCGGGGGTCAGAGCCGTTCGGCGCTGAACGTGTCACAGGCGGTGATGTCGCCGGTCTCGTATCCCGTGGCGAACCAGGACTGGCGCTGCTCGGACGTGCCGTGGGTGAAGGTTTCGGGGCGCGGCACACGCCCGGCCCCGCGTTGCAGGGTATCGTCGCCGATCCGGGCGGCCGCGTTCATGGCCTCGGCGATGTCGCCGGGCTCGATCGAGCCGAACCGGTCCCGCGCGGCGGCGGCCCAGACACCCGACAGGCAGTCGGCCTGCAATTCCAGCCGAACGCTGATCTGGTTTGACCGCTCGGTCGAGGATTGGGCCCGGATCCGGTTGGCCTGGCCGAGAATGCCGAGCTCGTTCTGGACATGGTGGGCGACCTCGTGCGCGACCACGTAGGCGGCGGCGAAATCGCCCGACGCACCCAGCTGCCGTGACAGCGTCGTGAAGAAGGCGGTGTCCAGGTACGCCTTGCGGTCGACGGGGCAATAGAACGGCCCCGTCGCGCCCGAGGCCCCGCCGCAGGGGCTTTGCGTGACGCCCGTGAACAGGACCAGCGTGACGGGCCGATAGGGCTCGCCCACCTGGCGGGCGAAGATGTCGGACCAGACCTCTTCGGTGTCGGCCAGGGTGACGGAAACGAACTCACCAGCCTGGCGGTCGGCCTCGGTGATCGGGCCGCCGCTGCTTCGATCCGGCGCCACCGCACCGTCCTGTAGAAGCGGCGTCAGATCGACGCCAAAAAACCATCCGATGACGACCACCAGCAAGCCAAGCCCACCGACGCCCCCCACGGCCGCACCACCACCGATACCGCGTCCACGGCGATCCTCGATGTTGCGGCTGCCCCGTCTTCCACGCCATTTCATCGCCGCGCCTTCCTGCCGCCCGCTGTCACGCCATCGTGGTCCAGACCCCGCGAAACGCCAAGCCGGTTGTGCTTGACCCCACCCCCGCCAAGTGCTGCATGGGGCGCATGATCCGACGCCTCTATGACTGGACCCTGTCGCTGGCCGCGCATCCTCACGCGTTGTGGGCCCTTGCCCTGGTGTCGTTCATCGAGTCGTCGGTGTTCCCCATCCCGCCCGACATCCTGATGATCCCGATGATCATCGCGGCCCCGCGCCGGGCGTTCCTGATCGCGGGCGTCTGCACGCTGGCCTCGGTGGCCGGCGCATTGCTGGGCTACTGGATCGGCTCCGCCGCGTTCGAGCAGATCGGCCGCCCGGTGCTGGAATTCTACGGCAAGGACGACCGCTTCGACGAGTTCGCCGGCGCCTACAACGCCTGGGGCGCCTGGGCCGTGCTGGTGGCCGGCATCACCCCGTTCCCGTTCAAGGTCATTACGATCCTGTCGGGCGCGACCGGCCTGTCCATACCCATCTTCATCGTCTCGTCCCTGATCGCACGGGCGACACGCTTCTTCATCGTCGCGGCGCTGCTGTGGAAATTCGGTCCGCCCATCCGCGATTTCATCGAACGGCGGCTGGGCCTCGTGTTTTCGGTCTTCATGGTCCTGCTGTTGGGCGGCTTCTTCGCACTGAGGTATCTGTGACTGCACGTAGATTGATGATCCTGGCCGGGCTCGGCTCGGCCGCGCTGCTGGGCGGCGCCTACATCTTCCAGGCGCTGGGCTACGCGCCGTGCCAGATGTGTCTCTGGCAGCGCTGGCCGCACATGGTGGCGATCGCGCTGGGCGTTTCGGCACTGTTCTTAGCCCGGCTTCCGGTCGCCATCGCGGGCGCGCTGGCCGCCCTGACCACCGCACTCATCGGCGTCTACCACACCGGGGTCGAGCGTGACTGGTGGGAAGGCCCCTCCTCGTGCTCGGGCGGGGGCGACATCACCGGGCTGACGGGGGCGGATCTGCTGTCGACCGACGTGCTCGACAAGGTCGTGATGTGCGACGAGGTCAGCTGGGCGCTCTTCGGCCTGTCGATGCCGTCGTGGAACGCGCTGTTCTCGTTCCTGCTCGCCGCGATCTGGATCCTCGCCGCCCGCCAGAGCCTGAAGGAGTCCCGCCTATGACCGATATCACCCTGTTGGGGGTCCCGCTCGATTGCGGGAAGGACCGCAAGGGGTGCCTCATGGGGCCCGATGCCTATCGCGTGGCCGGTGTGGCCGAGGCGCTGGCCGAGCTGGGTCATGCCGTCACCGACGCCGGCAACCTCGCCCCCGGCCCCCTGCCCGAGGTCAGCGGCCCCGCGCACCTGGTGGATCTGGCCGAGAACGTCGCCTGGACCGGCACCCTGATCGAGGCCGGGCGCGCCGTCGACGGGATGCCGATCTTCCTGGGCGGCGACCATGCGCTGGCCATGGGCAGCGTCGCCGGCATGGCGGCGCGGGCGCAGGATCGCAACCGGCCGCTCTTCGTGCTGTGGCTGGACGCGCATAGCGATTTCCACACGCCGCACTCCACCCAGTCGGGCAACCTGCATGGCTGCCCCGTGGCCTATTTCACGGGCCAGCCCGGCTTCGACGCCTTTCCGGCGCCGCCCGCGCCCGTGCCGCCCGACCGGGTCTGCATGATCGGCCTGCGCTCGGTCGACGGGCCGGAGAAGACCGCCGTCACCGCCGCCCGCGTCACCACCCACGACATGCGCGAGATCGACGAGACCGGCATCGCCATGCCGCTGCGCTCGTTCCTCGCGCACGTGGCGCAGGCGGGCGGTGACCTTCATGTCTCGCTCGACGTGGATTTCCTGGACCCCTCCATCGCACCGGCGGTGGGCACGACCGTTCCGGGGGGCGCCACCTTCCGCGAGGCGCACCTGGTCATGGAGATGCTCAGTGAATCGGGCCTCGTGAGCTCGCTGGACCTGGTCGAGCTGAACCCGGCGCTGGACGAGCGCGGGCGCACCGCGTCGCTCATGGTGGACCTGACCGCGTCGCTCATGGGCCGCCGGATCTTCGACCGGCCCACCCAAAGCTTCGGGGCCTGAGGCCATGGCGCTCACCCCCTCACCGCTGGCCTACGTGCCCTTCGTGTCGGTGGAAAACATGATGAAGCTGGTCCACCGCGTCGGGGTCGAGACATTTCTCAAGGAACTCGCCGACCGGATCGAGGACGATTTCCGCCGCTGGCCGCTTTTCGACAAGACCCCGCGCGTGGCGGCCCATTCGGCCGATGGCGTGATCGAACTGATGCCGACCTCGGATGGCGAGACCTACGGCTTCAAGTACGTGAACGGCCACCCCAAGAACATGAAGGATGGACTGCAGACCGTGACCGCCTTCGGCCTGCTGGCCTCGGTCGAGACGGGCTACCCGGTGCTGCTGTCCGAGATGACGGTGCTGACGGCCCTGCGCACGGCCGCCATGTCCGCGATGGCAGCCCGGCACCTCGCCCCCGACAACGCGCGGGTCATGGCGATGATCGGGAACGGCGCGCAGGCCGAGTTCCAGGCGCTGGGGATGAAGGCCGTCTGCGGTATCGATACGGTGCGGCTGTGGGATATCGACCGCAGGGCCACGGACAAGGTGGTGCGCAATCTCGAGGGATCGGGCCTGACGGTCGTGGCCTGCGCCAGCGCCGAAGAGGCGATGGAAGGCGCGCAGATCGTCACCACCTGCACGGCCGACAAGCAGTTCGCCACCATCCTGACCGACAACATGGTGGGTGCGGGCGTGCACCTGAACGCGGTGGGCGGCGACTGCCCCGGCAAGACCGAGCTGCACCGCGATATCCTGGCGCGCAGCACGATCTTCGTCGAATATCCCGAGCAGACCCGGATCGAGGGCGAGATCCAGCAGCTGGACCCCGACCACCCCGTGACCGAGCTCTGGCAGGTCATCACCGGCGACGCGCCCGGCCGGACCGGGCCGGACCAGCTGACCCTGTTCGATTCGGTGGGCTTCGCGGTCGAGGATTTCAGCGCCCTGACCTACGTGCGCGACAAGCTCGAAGGGACGGACCTGTTCGACAAGCTCGACCTGCTGGCCGATCCCGACGATCCGCGCGACCTTTTCGGCATGCTCCAGCGCGCGGCGCCCTAGGCGCGCGGCGGGATCGAATAGGTCAGGGACGCGCGGGCGACGGGGCGGTCGTCGCCTTCCGAGTAGATCAGCACGTCGCCGACGACCAGCACGCGGCCGAGCTTCAGGATCCGGGTCTTCGAGACCAGGTCCCGCCCCGATGCGGGCTTGCGCAGGAAATCGATCGAGCAGTTCGTGGTCACGGCCAGCGCCACCGGCCCAAGCCGCGCGAGGATCGCGAGGTAGATCCCCACATCGGCCAGCGCGAACATGGTCGGCCCCGACACCGTGCCGCCCGGGCGCAGGTGACGTTCGCCCACCGCAAGCCGCACGGTGGTCAGCTCCTCGGTGACCTCCTCGATGACGAAGTCCTCCGAGACCTGCGGAAACTCACGCCGCAGGAATTCCATCAGCGCGTCCACGTCCATCACGATCGGCATACTTGTTCCTCCACCCCTCATGCGCCAAGGTTTGGCGAAACCAACGAACGGGGGCAAGCATGGCACTGGTGGAACGCGAAGACCGCGCGGCGATCGCGACCCTGACGCTGAACGATCCGGGCAAGCTGAACGCGCTGTCGGACGCGATGCTGGCCGAATTTTCCGAGACGTTGTCGGCGCTGGAAGACGACACCGAAACGCGCGTGGTCATCCTGCGCGGCGCGGGCCGTGCCTTCTGCGCCGGGCACGACCTGCGCGAAATGCAGGCCGCGCGCCAGGCCCCCGATGGCGGCGCGGCGGCCTGGGGCGATCTCTTCACCCGGTGCAGCGCCGTGATGCAGCAGATCGTGCGCCTGCCCCAGCCGGTCATCGCGCAGGTCCACGGCGTGGCCGCCGCGGCGGGCTGTCAGCTGGTGGCGACCTGCGACATGGCGGTGGCCGCCGACGACTGCCGCTTCGGCGTCAACGGCGTGAATATCGGGCTTTTCTGCTCGACCCCCATGGTGGCGCTCAGCCGCGTGATGCCCCGCAAGCAGGTGTTCGAGATGCTGACCACCGGAGGGCTGATCGACGCCGACCGCGCCACCGAACTGGGGCTCATCAATCGGGCGGTGCCCGCACCGGGCCTGGACGGCGCGGTGCGTGAACTGGCCGAGACGGTCTCCGCGAAGCTCGGCCGCGCGGTGCGGGTGGGCAAGCGCGCGTTCTACGAGCAGTCGGAGATGACCCTGGCCGACGCCTACGCCCATACCGGCGCGGTCATGGCGATGAACATGGCGTTCGACGAGACCGAGGAAGGCATCGCCGCCTTCCTGGAAAAGCGGGATCCGAGCTGGACGCAATAGGCCCCCCGCGCCCGGTTTTGCAGACCGCGCGCCGTGAGTATTTGAAGACCAGTGATGCCATGGTGCCGCTCGCGACGTTCGGCGGTCACACCCTGTCATCACTGGTCCAGAAATACTCAATTCCGACACGGAAACCTGGCGCACCGTGCGACGGGGTGCCTTCCCCAGCATCACTGGTCTTGAAATACTCGGTCCGGCCCTATCGGCCGGGCGCGGCGCTCACATATCGTGGAACGCGCGGGCCTGGCGGGCGGTCCAGTTGACGTCCAGCGCGACGCCGTCCTCGGTCTGCCGCTCGTCCTCGACCACGCCCTGCTCGTAGAGCCAGGCGCGCCGCTTGCCGGCCTCGAAGGGCAGCACGACCGTCTTGCGGCTGCGCTTGTCGTCCAGCGCGGTAGCGATGGCGTCGGTGAACGCCTCCATCCCGGTGCCGTTGAGGGCGGAAAGCGTCAGCACCTCGTCGCGGCGGGCCGCGATGGCCTCGGCCGCCGAGCGCGCCTCGGGCGCCAGCAGGTCGGTCTTGTTCCAGACCTCCAGCTGCGGCGTGGTTTCCAGCACGCCCAGATCGGCCAGGATCGTGCGCACGTCCTCGGCCTGCTCCTCGGTCTCGGGATGGCTGATGTCGCGCACATGCACCACGAGGTCCGCGGCCAGGACCTCTTCCAGCGTGGCGCGGAAGGCCGCGACCAGCTGCGTGGGCAGGTCGCTGATGAAGCCCACGGTGTCCGACAGGATCACCCGCTTGCCCGACGGCAGGTCCACCGCGCGCATGGTCGGATCCAGCGTGGCGAAGAGCATGTCCTCGGCGATCACGTCGGCACCGGTCATGCGGTTGAACAGCGTGGATTTCCCGGCGTTGGTATAGCCCACCAGCGCGACGATCGGGAACGGCACCTTGGCGCGTGCCGCGCGGTGCAGCTCGCGCGTTTTCACGACCTTCGACAGCTGCTTGCGCAAGCGGTTCAGCTGTTCGTCGATGGCGCGGCGGTCGGCCTCGATCTGGGTCTCGCCCGGCCCGCCCACGAAGCCCAGGCCGCCGCGCTGGCGTTCAAGGTGGGTCCAGGCCCGCACCAGCCGTGTCCGCTGGTAGCTGAGCGCGGCCATCTCCACCTGCAACACGCCCTCGCGCGTGGCGGCTCGGTCGGAGAAGATCTCGAGGATCAGGCCGGTGCGGTCCAGGAGCTTCACGCCCCAGGCCTTTTCCAGGTTGCGCTGCTGCACCGGGCTGACCGGCCCGTCGATCAGCACGAGGCCCACATCCTCGGATTCCAGCCGCGCCTTGATCTCGTCCAGCTTGCCCGTGCCGAACAGGTGGCCCGGGTGCGGCCGCTGCAGGCGCACGATTTCGCCGCCCGCGACCTTCAGGTCGGGCAACGCGGCGGCCAGCGACATGGCCTCGTCCAGCGCGGGACCCGCATCACGGCGGTCGCGGTCGGACAGGAGTTCGGGATGGATGACCCAGGCACGCATCATGGGCGCGACATGTCACCCGCCGCAGGTACTGTCAATTGTGCGCCGGGGCGCGGCAGCGTGGTCAGGTGCCGTCGTCGCCTTCGTAAAGCTGGATCGGCTGGCTGGGCATGATCGTCGAGATCGCGCCCTTGAACACCAGCTGGGACTGCCCGTCGCGGCGCAGCAGGACGCAGAAATTGTCGAACCAGGTGATCACGCCCTGAAGCTTCACGCCGTTGATCAGGAAGATCGTCACCGGCACCTTCGTCTTGCGAACGTGGTTAAGAAAGGTTTCCTGCAGGTTCTGTTTCTCGCCGGCCATGTCGGGTGTCCCTGTCGCTTTTCTTGTTGGCAGCGCCTCGCGCGGGCGCGCAAATCTCGTTGTTTATGAATGACTCACGGCGGACCTTCCACCGGAAAACGCACCGGCGTCAAGCACCTGGCCTCATTCGCGCCAGAAACCGGCATCGAAGAGCGCGATGAACGCCAGTGTCTCGAGCCGCCCCAGCACCATCGCCAGCGCGAGGATCACGCGCGTGCCGTCGGTGAGCGTATCGTAGAATATGGGGGCCTCGCCCGCCACCTGCGCCAGCGGTCCCGTGGTGCTGAGCGCGGCGATGGTCAGGATCATCGCCGTCTCGAAGCCCGGGCCGACCAGGGTGATCGCCGCCATGATGATGATCGCCGACATCGCGAACAGCATGAAGAAGATCCAGGCCACGAAGGCGCCTTCGCGCCGCAGCCGCCGCGCGGCCGAGCCGGATCCGCCCACCGACGACGGGTGGATCAGGCGTTCCATCTCGCGGATGCCGTGACGGTAGAGCGCGTAGATGCGCAGCAGCTTGACCCCTCCGGCGGTGGTCGCCACGCCGCCGCCGATCAACGCCAGCCCCATGAGGATCAGCCCCGGCGTGGTCAGCCCGGACCAGATCCGGGCATCGGCGAAAGCGACCGACTCGAACCCCGTCGTGGTGAGGAAGCTGAGCGTGGTGAAGAGACCGCCCCACAGCACCCGCAGGCTCTGGCCCAGGTCCTCGGCGCCCGCGTATTCGAAGGCGGCGAAGAAATGGCGCAGGAACAGGAAGGCGGGCACCAGCACGATCAGCGTGGCGGCCAGCCGCACCTCGGGGTCACGCCACAGGTATCCCGGCGCGCGCCGCGTGTTGTCCGAGCTGAAGGTCAGGCGCGACACCGCGAACAGCAGGAAGGCGAAGATGACCAGTTCCGACAGGACACCGCCGGTGGCGCCCTCGCCACCCGCGGTGATGCCCGAGGTCGACAGGGTCGACATGGCGGCGATCGAGGCGCGGAACGGCTCCATCCCGCTCAGCACCAGCAAGATCCACAAAACGACGGTCAGCCCGGCGTAGAGGGGCGTCAGCCGCGCGGTATAGCGCGTCAGGCGATGGGTGCTGTCGCGCATCCGCGTCTCGGACAGCGACTTGCGGTTGGCGCGGCTCTGCTCGGCCACGACCACTTCGAAGCCGCCCAGGTTCAGCGGCGCGAAGATCGCCAGCGCCGCCACCCAGAACAACAGCCCCCCGAGCCAGCCCACCATGGCGCGCCACAGGTGCAGCGTATCGGGCAGCCCTTCGACCCGAAGGAACAGCGACGCGCCCGTGGTGGTCAGGCACGAGACCATCTCGAACCACGCATCGCGCAGGGGGATCCCCTCGAGCGATTGGTGGAACGGCAGGGCCAGCATCAGCGGCAGCACCAGAAGCCCGCAGGTCAGCGCCAGCAGGTCCGAGCGCACCGGGCGGTCGCGGTTCTGGCGACCGACCGCGAGCCCCACCAGAAGGGTCAGAACGCCGAACAGCACGGCACCGTAGAAGAAGGCGCGCGCGACCTCGAGCTCGCGCGACTGGTAGCCATGGACCGCCGGGACCAGCATGGCCGCCGAACCGATAGCCATGAGCACCAGGAAAAACGGGCTGCGTTCGATGCGCCCCGGCATGTCAGAAGAAGTCGATCGACACTTGGAACAACCGTTCGACCGCCGGCACGTCGCTGGTCAGCGCAAAGAGAACGATCACGTCGCCCTCCTCGATCCGGGTCGAGGCCTTGGGGCGGATCACCTTGCCGTCCTTCTCCACCGCGCCCACCAGCACGCCCTCCGGGAAGTCGATGTCGCGGATCACCTGCCCCGAGATGGGCGAGGTCGACAGGACCTGCGCCTCGATCACCTCGGCCTCGGCATCGCCAATGGAATAGACGCCGCGCACGCGCCCGTGGCGGATGTGGCGCAGGATTGAGCTGACCGTGGTCGAGCGTGGGTTGATGTAGGCATCGATGCCCAGCGGCTGCATCAATGGCTGCAAGGTCGGATCGTTCACCAGGCAGATGGCCGACTTGCAGCCCGCCTGCTTGGCGCGCACGCCGCTCAGCAAATTCACCCGGTCGTCGTCGGTCACGCACAGGACCGCGTCGGCGCGGGCGATATTGGCCTCGTTCAGCAGGTCGATATCCATGCCGTCGCCGTGCAGAACGATGGTCCGGTCCAGCGCGTCGGCGGCGCGTTCGGCGCAGGTGCGGTTGCGCTCGATCATCTTGGCGCGGATGCGCCGGTGGTTCGATTCCAGCGCGCGCGCCACCGCCAGGCCCACGTTGCCGCCGCCGATGATGACGACGCGCTCCTGCGGGGTGGTGTCCTTGCCGAAGATCTCCAGCGCGCGGGCCACGTCCTCGCGGTGAGAACACAGGTAGATCTGGTCGCCTGCGAACAGCTGGTCGCCCGGGCTGGGCGCGAACAGCAGGCCGCCGCGCCGGATGCCGACCACCAGCGAGCGCAGGGTCGAAAACAGGTCCGTCAGCTGCTTCAGCGGCGTGTTCAGCACCGGGCAGTCGTCGTCCAGCACGATGCCCAGCAGCTGGACCTTGCCGCCGATGAAGCTTTGGGTGTCGAAGGACGCGGGCGCCGACAGCCGGCGCAGCGCGGCCTCAGCGACCTCTTTCTCGGGGCTGATGACCACGTCGATGGGCATGTGGTCGCGGCGGTAGAGATCGGAGTAGATGGCGTCGAGATAGCTTTGCGCCCGAAGCCGGGCGATCTTGCGCGGCACGGCGAAGACCGAGTGGGCCACCTGGCAGGTGACCATGTTGACCTCGTCCGAGTGGGTGGCGGCGATGATCATGTCGGCGTCGCGCGCGCCGGCGCGGTCCAGGATGTCGGGATAGGAGGCGTGCCCGGCGATGCCCTGGACGTCCAGGATATCGGTGGCCTGGCGCACCAGGTCGGCATTGTTGTCGACCACGGTGACGTCGTTTCGCTCGCCCGCGAGGTGGCGCGCGATCTGCCAGCCGACCTGGCCTGCGCCGCAAATGATGATCTTCATAGGGGGCCTTCGGGCTGGGCTGTATGACTGCCGTTGTTGCACGGGCCGGGCGGCGCCTTCAAGGCACCAGGCGCGGCCGATGCCTCAGGGGGACGCAAGGAAATCGGCCAGGGCCGGGTTGAACAGGTCGGGCCGTTCGCGCATGGGCCAGTGCCCGGTGGCAAGCTCCAGGTAGCGCGCATCGGGGATCCGGGCCGCCGCACGGCGCGCATGGCGCACCGGGACCACGCGGTCCTCGCTGCCATGGACCAGCAGGACGGGCTTCGCGATGTCGCCCAGCCGGGGAGTCAGATCGGATTTCAAGCCGCGCGCATCCATCTCGGCCGCGAGGAACGCGTCGAAGCTGCGCCGCCGGCCCTGATCACGCGCCACGTCCATCAGTTCGTCCACCGCGCGTTCCGTGACCCTCTGACGCCGACCGTAGGACGCGGCAAGCCCGGCCCGCGCCAGCATCCGGCTGCGGCCGGCCCCGTTGTAGATCAGCCAGGTCAGCCGGGTGCGCAGGATGCCGTGCGCCACGCGGTGCATCGGCACCCGCGGCATGATCCCGTAGGAGCCGACCGGCACCAGGCGGCGCACGCGGTCGGGATGTTCCAGCGCCAGCCACAGCGCCATGCCCCCGCCCATGGAGACGCCGCACACATCGGCCCGGGCGATTTCCATGGCGTCCAGGAACGCGACCAGCCAGCGCCCCAGCCGTGGCAGGTCATGCGGGCCGTCGAACCCGGGCGAGCGTCCGTAGCCGGGGATGTCTGGCACCACCAACCGAAACCGGTCGCGCAGATCGGCCGTGGTGATCCGCCAGGTCAGCTCGGCGTGGTCGAATCCGCCCCCGTGCAGCAGGATGACCGGCGCCGCGTCGCGGGGGCCCTCGTCCACATAGGCGACCGGACGCCCCTCGACGGTGACGAAATGGTCGGTGAAGGGCATCGCCCGGTCACTCGGCCCGGTCGAGATAGGCCATCCGGCTGCCCTGCTTGCTGGAGGTGACGACGCCAAGCGACTTCAGCTTGCGGTGCAGCGCGCTGCGTTCCATGCCGACGAAGCTGGCGGTGCGGCTGATATTGCCGCCGAAGCGGTTGATCTGGGTCAGCAGGTATTCCCGCTCGAACAGCTCGCGCGCCTCGCGCAGCGGCAGGGTGGCAAGGCTGCCCGACAGAACCACGCGGCCTTCCTCCTGCGGTGCGCCGCCCTCGGCCCCCGGCAGCTCGGCGGCCGAGATCTCGCCCTTGCCGTCGCCCAGGATCAGGACCCGCTCCATCATGTTCTTCAGCTGGCGCACGTTGCCGGGCCAGGATGTGGTCTGCAAAAGCGCCACGGCCTCCTCGCTCAGGGTGCGCGCGGGCAGACCCTGGGTCTTGTTGAACATCTCCAGGAAGAACCCGGCCAGAAGCGGGATGTCCTCGCGCCGGTCGTCCAGCGACGGCACCGCCACCGGCACCACGGCCAGCCGGTGGAACAGCTCCTGGCGGAACCGGCCGGCGGCGATCTCGGCCTCGAGGTCGCGGTTGGTCGAGCTGATGACGCGGATATCGACGCGCACCTTCTCGGACCCGCCGACGCGCTGGAACGCCTGGTCCACCAGGACGCGCAGGATCTTGGACTGGGTGCCCAGCGGCATGTCCGCGATTTCGTCGAAGAACAGCACGCCGCCATCGGCCTGCTCCAGAAGCCCCGGCTCGGCCCCCTCGCGACCGTCGCGTCCGAACAGCACGTCCTCCATGCGCTCGGGCTCGATCGAGGCGGCGGCGACGACCACGAAGGGTTTGTCGGAGCGGCCCGAATTCGCGTGGATATACCGCGCCGCCAGCTCCTTCCCGGCGCCCGATGGGCCGGTGAGCATCACGCGGCCGTTCGACTTGGTGACCTTGTCGAGCGAGGATTGCAGGTTGCGGAAGGCAGGGCTCTGGCCGACCAGAACTGCAGGCGCGGCGTCGCGGCGCTTGAGCTGGACGTTTTCCTGCCGCAGGCGCGAGGTCTCCATCGCCCGCGCGATCACGACCATCAGCTGGTCGATGTTGAACGGCTTCTCGATGTAGTCATAGGCGCCCTGCTTGATCGCGGCGACGGCGATCTCGATATTGCCGTGGCCCGAGATGATGATGACCGGGACGCCGGGATAATCCCGCTTGGCGATCTTCAGGATGTCGATGCCATCCATGTCGCTGTCCTTCAGCCAGATATCCAGGATCATCAGGCTGGGCGGCTCCTTCTCGATCTCGGCCATGCATTCGGACGAGTTCGAGGCCAGGCGCGTGCTGTAGCCGTCGTCCTTCAGGATATCCGAAATCAGCTCGCGAATATCGCGCTCGTCATCAACGATCAGGATGTCGCCCATTACTCTGCGTCCTCTTCTGCCAGTTTTTTCAATGCGTCCGCGTCGGCCCGGCCGGTGTCGGCCTCGGATTCGACCGGCAGGCGGATCTCGGCCCGCGCGCCGTGATGGCCGGTGTCGTCGAAGGCGGCCGCGTCGCTCAGCGTCAGCGTGCCGCCATGTTCCTCGATGATCTTCTTCACGATGGGCAGGCCCAGGCCGGTGCCCTCTTCGCGGGTGGTGACGTAGGGTTCGAACAGGCGCGCGCGGTCCTCGGGCAGGCCCACGCCGTTGTCCGAGATACCGATCACCACGCCGTCGTTTTCCGACTGCATCTCGACGCGGATCTCGGGCGACCAGCCCTCGGGTGCGCCGCGCTGGGCCAGGGTCTGGGTCGCCTCGCCCGCGTTCTTGATGAGGTTGGTCAGCGCCTGGCCGATCATGTCCTCGTCCAGCTCGGCCTTCACCGGGCCGTCGGGCAGGTCGGCGGTGATCGTCACACCCTCCTGCCCCGCCTGCTGCAAGGACACGGCGTCGCGGACCAGGGCGGTCAGGTCGTGGCGGCGCCGCTCGGGCGTGGGCATCCGGGCGAACTGGCTGAACTCGTCCACGATGCGGCGCAGGCCTTCGGTCTGGCGCACGATCACGTCGGTCATCGTGGCCAGCGCCTCGGCATCCTCGACCTCGGCGCTGAACTTGCGACGGATGCGCCCGGCGCTCAGCTGAATGGGTGTGAGAGGGTTCTTGATCTCGTGCGCGATGCGGCGGGCCACGTCGCCCCAGGCCGCCATCCGCTGGGCGGCGACCAGGTCCGACACGTCGTCGAAGGCCACAACGTAGCCTTCCAGCGTGCCGTCCTCGGCCGTGCGGGTGGCCATGCGGACCAGGAGCGACTCCAGCGCGCCGCCCCGGCTGACCTTGACCTCGCCCTGGAGCACGTCCCCACGGCCCGCCTTCAGCTTGTCGAACATGGTCCCGAACTCGGGCACGGCCACCGACAGCGGCACCGACTGGCCCGCCCCCTCGTCCAGTTGCAACAGCCGTTCGGCCGAGCGGTTGACGAAGGTCACGCGCCCGTCGGGATCCAGCCCGACAACGCCCGACGTGACCGAGCCCAGCACCGAGTCGAACAGGCGGCGCCGCCGCTCGATCTGGTCGGTGGTCGCCAGCAGAGACGCGCGCTGCGCCTTCAGCTGCGCCGTCATCTGGTTGAAGATCCGGCCCAGCATCGAGATCTCGTCGTCGCCCTCTTCCTCGCGCACGCGCACGTCCAGGTCGCCGCCGCCCACGCGCTGTGCCGCGCCCGCCAGCCGGCCCACCGGGCGCGACAGGCGTTCGGCGAACCACAGCCCCAGCCAGATCGCGGCGAGGATCAGGATGACGGCGAAACCCAGGTAGAGCAGACCGAACTCGAACAGGATGCGCCCGCGTTCGCTTTCCAGCTGGTTGTAGAGCCGGACCGAGTCCTGCGTGTCGTCCAGCAGGGCCAGCAATTCGCCGTCGACGGCGCGGCTCACATACAGAAACCGATCGCCGAGCCCCTCGAGCTTCACCAGCGCGCGGAACTCGTTGATGTCCCAGTCCTCGATGACGACCGTGTCACCGCGCAACGCCTGCTCGAGGGCCGCGGCATCCGGTCTTTCGTAGTCGAAGAGGTACGAGCGTTCGCCCCGGGCCTGGATCTCGCCCGCGCCGTTGATGACATAGGCTTCGCGCAGGCCGCGCTGGATCTGGCTCTGGCCCTGGCTCAGAAGCTGGCGCAGCTCGCCGTCGCTCAGCAGGAAGCTGTTGGTGCGTGCGCTTTCCAGGAAGTTGGCCAGCGCCTCGGCATCGGTGGACAGGTCGCGGCGCTGCTCTTCTTCGTAGGCCTCGGCCGCTTCGAGCGACGCGCCGACCACGCGGCTGACCCGTTCCGAGAACCAGCCTTCCAGCCCGAAATTGATGGTGAGCGCGGCAAAGACGGCAACCGTCACCGTGGGCACCAGCGCGAGCAGGGCGAACACGCGGGTCAGCCGCAGATGGAGCCGCGATCCGGCCGATTGCGCGCGCCGCGCCGCCACCACCCGGGCCACCGAGGACAGCACCAGCGTGGCCAGCGCGATGACGTAGACAAGATCGGCGAGGATCACCAGGCGCAGAGACAAGGACGACTGGCCCTGGTTCAGAGGGCCCAGCACCAGGTACGTCGCCAGGGCAAGGAACGGTCCAAGGATGACCAGCCCGACCGTGGCCGCGTTCCGGACGCGGCGCTGACGGCGCAAACGCGCAAGCGTATCCCAATTGAGCATCCTTGCGGGATGCGCCATGGGCGGAACCTCCGATGTGATGTCGCGCGGGATTTAGTCGCGCAAACCGCTCGTTCTGGCGTGATCGTTCTGTTGGCAACCTATGCCGCCGTGCCACGCTTCTGTTGCGGTTTTACATCAACTTACGGCGGCGTGTCACGCGGATATCGAGGTCCGTGATCTTTTTCCGCAGCGTATTTCGATTGATGCCAAGCAGATCGGCACATTTCGCCTGGTTTCCGCCGGTCGCGTCGAGGGCGATCTCGATCAGGGGCGTCTCAATTTCCCGAAGAATGCGTTGATACAGCCCCGGGGGCGGCAGGACGCCGCCGTGCAAGTCGAAATAACGCCGCAGGTGTTGCGCCACCGCCCCTTGCAGCTTGTCGGTGCCGCCATTCGACGACATCGGCTCCATCGCCGGCTGGTTGCCCAAAACTGTCTCGGTCTCGTCCCGGCCGATCCGGTCATCGGCGCCGGTCAGGACCAGCCGCCGGATCGTGTTTTCCAGTTGCCGCACGTTGCCCGGCCAGGAATAGCGACGGATCAGCCCCAGGGCGTCGTCGGACAGAACGCGCGCGGGAAGCCCTTCGCGCTCGGCGCGCGCCAGGAAGTGTTCGGCCAGCAGGGGGATGTCCTCGACCCGGTCGCGCAGGGCCGGCACAGTGATCTGCACGCCCGACAGGCGGTAGAACAGGTCGGCGCGGAAAACCCCGTCGTCGATCCGCTCGGACAGGTCGCTCTGGCTGGTGGCCATGATCCTGGGCGCGCCATCGCCAAGCGCATCCAGCATCCGGACCACCCGCGCCTGCGCCTCGGGCCCAAGGTCGCCCACCTCGTCGAGCAACACCGTCCCCGCGCGGGCCCGGCCGATGACGGCGGCGGCCAGGTCGGGGTTCGACAGGTCCGATGTGCTGGCCACGACGAAGGGCTGGCTGCGCCGGTCGGAAAAGTCGTGGATGGCGCGGGCGATCAGCGATTTGCCGGTGCCCGACTCGCCCGTGATCATCACGGCGAGGTCGGTGTTCATCACCCGCGCGACCAGGCGATAGAGCGACTGCATCGCCGGCGTGCGCCCCACGAGCGGCAGGTCGGTGTCGCCGGCTGTGAAGTCCCGCGGCTCGGACGGTTGCGCGGGCTTGCGCGGCGCGTCCAGGGCCCGGGCCGCCCGTTTCATCAGGTCCGGCAGGTCGAACGGCTTGGGCAGGTAGTCATAGGCCTCGGCCTCGGCCGCCTGGATCGCCGTCATGATGGTGTTCTGCGCCGAGATCACGATGACCGGCAGGCCCGGCCGCTTGGCGCCGATGGTCGGCAGCGCCTCGAGCCCGTTGCCGTCGGGCATGACCACGTCCGAGATCACAAGGTCGCCCTTCCCCTCATCCACCCAACGCATCAGCGTCACCATGGACGACGTGGCGTGCACCTTGCAGCCCGCGCGGGTCAGCGCCTGGGTCAGCACCGTGCGGATGGTGCGGTCGTCATCTGCGACAAGGACTGTACCGTCCATGGGTTACTCCTTCTGCGATTGCGGTGGGGCCAGCGGCAGCGAAATTCGAAACGCCGTGCGGCCCGGATGCGACTCGACGGTGATGAGCCCGTCGTGTTCGCTGATGATCTTGCTGACCAGCGCCAGCCCCAGCCCGGTGCCGTTCTCTCGCCCCGACACGAACGGGTCGAACACGGCATCGGCCAGCTCGGGCGGCAGGCCCTTGCCGTCGTCGATCACCTCGACCTGCAGCGGCAGGGCCGCCGCCGACCCATCGGACCGTCGGACCCGCAGCGCGTGGTCGTAGAAGGTCTTGATCGTGATCGTGCCGCCGTCCGGCTCGGCGGCCTGTGCGGCGTTGCGGATCAGGTTCAGGAACACCTGCTGGATCTGGTCGGCGTCGACGAAGGTGGCTGGCAGCGACGGGTCGTAGTTCTGCACCAGCCGCATATGGGCGGCAAAGCTCACCCCGGCGGTGCGCAATGCCCGGTCGGTGATGTCATGGATGTTGACTTCCGAGCGTTGGGGCGGGCGCAGGTTGCCGAATTCCTCGAACTGGTTGACCAGCGCGACGATGCGGCGGCTTTCGGCCACGATCAGGTCCGTCAGTTGCAGGTCCCCGTTGGTCAGGTTCATCGACAGGAGCTGCGCGGCCCCGGTGATGCCGGCGAGCGGGTTCTTGATCTCGTGGGCCAGCATCTCGGCCATGCCGATGGCCGACCGGGCCGAGGATTTCACCGACCCGGTATTCGAAAGCCGCCCCGCCATCTGGCGCGGTGTCATCATCACCAAAAGACCGCCATCCACGCCCTGAAGCGGTGCAATCTGGAGGTTGCAATTCTCCGGTGGGCGATTTCCGCCGCTCACGTCCACGTTGTTGATATAAAGCGCGGCCCGGTTGCTGCGGACCCGCTCGAACGCCTCGTCCAGCGGGCTGTCGACGCTGATCCGGTCGAACAGGGGCTGCCCGCGCAGCGACCGGGCCGAGGCCATCAGGAAATCCTCGGCCTCGGAATTGGCCTCGGCGATCATGTCGTCCTGGTCGACCAGCAGCACCGGCACCGGGATCGACGCCCAGAGAACGGCGCTCAGGTCCGCGCTCATGCCGCCACCTGCGCCGGGGCGAACGCGTCGGGCAGAAGACGCTGCGCCGCCTCGGGCGATTTCGCGGTCAGGACCAGGCGGCGCAGGCCCGGATCGGTGCCCGCGTGATCCATGTACCACCCCAGGTGCTTGCGCACGACACGCGCGCCCAGTTCGCGACCGTAGAAGCGGCACGAGGCGTCCACGTGGTCTGCAACGAGGTCCGCCAGCGCGGCCCCCGTGGGCACGCGCGGTGCGGGCGTGTCGAACAGGGCCGACGCGATCTGTGCCAGCCGCCAGGGCCGTCCCTGCGCACCGCGCCCCACCATCACGCCATCGGCGCCGGATTGGGCAAGGGCCGCGCGGGCATCTGCCGCGGTAGTGATGTCGCCATTGGCGATGACAGGAATGGACACGGCCTCCTTCACGGCGCGGATCGCCGACCAGTCGGCCCGCCCCTTGTAGAACTGGCAGCGGGTGCGCCCGTGGATCGTGATCATGGCGATGCCCGCCGCCTCGGCCCGCCGCGCGAGCGTGGGGGCGTTGCGCATGGCGTCGTCCCAGCCCAGCCGCGTCTTCAGGGTCACGGGCACGCTGACCGCGCCCACGACAGCCTCGATCAGCCCCAGGGCGTGATCGAGGTCGCGCATGAGCGCCGAGCCGGAATAGCCGTTCACCACCTTCTTGGCCGGGCAGCCCATGTTGATGTCGATCAGCCGGGCGCCCGCGCCCTCGATCCGGCGCGCCGCCTCGGCCATGGGCGCGGCCTCGCGCCCGGCGATCTGCACGGCCCCCATGCCCTCGCCCTGCCCCGGAACCGCCTTGGCCAGCGCGTCGCGGCCATCTGTCGTCATCTCGCCGCTGGCCACCATTTCCGAGGTCACCAGACCAGCCCCGAAACCGGCAACGATCCGCCGGAACGGCAGGTCGGTGATTCCGGCCATGGGCGCCAGAAGAACGGGTGGTGCTATGCCGAGCGGCAAGGGAGTCATGGAGCGGCCAATTTCTGCGTAAAACATAAGCAACTGCCAAAACATCTATCCAGAGGTCGGCACAACTGCAATTTCACGACCCCGTGGGTGCGGCATCAAACACGCCTTGCTCAAAATTTGGGCGCCCCCATGGCGAAACTCCCTTGGGATTGCCAGCCACGGGACCGCTGCCTAAGACTGCCCGCCGAAAAGGTTAAGGGAATGGCATGAACGCACAGGCATCCGTCGCGGTGGTCGTGGTCGCGGCGGGCCGAGGCGTTCGGGCCGGTCCGGGTGCGCCCAAGCAGTGGCGCCCGCTCGCCGGACGCGCCGTGCTGGCCCACACGCTGGACGCCTTCGCGGGCCACCCGCGCTGCGACCGGATCGTGCTGGTGCTCCACCCCGACGACATGGCCATGGCCGCAGGTTATACCGCGCGCGAGGATTGCCGCATGGACGCCGTCGCGGGCGGACCCGACCGGGCGGCATCGGTTCTGAACGGGCTCGAGGCGCTGGCCGAGGTCGCGCCCGATTTCGTGCTGATCCACGACGCCGCGCGCCCGCTCGTCTCGCCCGGATTGATCGACGGCGTTCTCGCTGCACTGGAGAAGGGTCCGGCGGCCGCCCCTGCCCTTGCCGTCACCGACGCGCTCTGGACAGGACGGGACGGGCGGGTGACCGGCACCCGCGACCGCGACGGGCTTTTCCGGGCGCAGACCCCGCAGGGCTTCCATTTCGACGCGATCCTCGCCGCCCATCGCGCCCATCCCGGGGGTGCTGCCGATGACGTGGCCGTGGCGCGGGCCGCCGGGCTGGACGTGACCATCGTGCCGGGCGACCCGGACAACCTGAAAATCACCGGCCCGGCCGATTTCGCCCGCGCCGAAAGACTGTTAAGGGGACGCATGGGCGATCCGATCACCGATATCCGGCTGGGCAACGGCTATGACGTTCATGCCTTCACCGAGGGCGACCACGTCACGCTGTGTGGCGTCTCGGTCCCGCATGACCGCGCGCTGCTGGGTCATTCCGACGCCGATGTGGGGCTGCACGCCATCACCGACGCCATCTACGGCGCGCTGGCCGATGGCGATATCGGGCAACATTTCCCGCCCTCCGATTCCCGCTGGAAAGGCGCTGAAAGTGACATCTTCCTCGTCCACGCGCGCGACCGCGCCACGGCGCGGGGTTTCGCCATCGGCAATGTCGACGTGACGCTGGTGTGCGAACGGCCGAAGGTCGGCCCCCACGCGCCCCAGATGGCTGCCCGCGTGGCCGAGCTGCTGGGCATTTCGCCGGACCGCGTGTCGGTGAAGGCCACGACCTCGGAGCGCCTCGGTTTCACCGGACGCGAGGAAGGCATCGCCGCCATCGCCACAGCGACGCTGGTGGCGCGATGAACCGGCTGGTCGCGACGTTCTTCTACGTGGGCCTTCTGCGCCCCGCCCCGGGCACCTGGGGCTCGCTCGCCGCGCTGCCCGTGGGCTGGGCGCTGCACCTGGCGGGCGGTACCGTGGCCCTGGCCCTCGGCATCGCCGCCGCCTTCTTCGGGGGCTGGGCGGCGACGCGCGCGCGCACGGCGGGCAGCGCCGACAAGGACCCTTCGGAAATCGTCATCGACGAGGTCGCGGGCCAGTGGATCGCGATCCTGCCGCTCAGCCTCGGGGCCATGCGCACCGGCGCCGATATCCTCGCGCTCTGGCCGGGCTGGGTGGCGGCGTTCCTGCTGTTCCGGCTGTTCGACATCTGGAAGCCCGGGCCGGTGGGATGGGCCGACCGTCGCGGCGACCCCTTGGGCGTGATGCTGGACGACGTGATCGCCGGGATCTTCGCTGCACTCGGGGTCGTGGTGCTGGCCGCCATCGCCCACGGCGTGATGCTGGCATGAGCCTCGCCGCGCAGATCCTTGATCTCGCGCGACAAAAGGGCGTGACGGTCGCCACGGCCGAAAGCTGCACAGGCGGCATGATCGCGGCGGCGCTGACCGATCCGCCCGGCGCGTCCGAGATGTTCGACCGCGGCTTCGTCACCTATTCCAACGCCGCCAAGATCGCCATGCTGGGGGTCCTGGCGGAAACGCTCGAGGCCCATGGCGCGGTGAGCGAACCGGTCGCGCACGAGATGGCCGAGGGCGCGCGGCACGCCTCCGACGCCTACCTGGCGGTCAGCGTGACGGGCGTGGCCGGCCCCGGCGGGACCGAGGTCAAGCCCGAGGGCATGGTCTGTTTCGGGATCGCAGGTCCCGCAGGCACCCGCACGGAAACGGTGCGGTTCGGGCCGCTGGGCCGGGACGGTGTGCGCGCGGCCACCCGCGACCACGCGCTGACCCTGCTGCTTGGAGCGCTGAGCGGCCCGGCCTGACGTTCGCGCACCGCCCGTTTCGCGGGCGAAACCCGTTATCACCGCCTAAATTAATCGCACTTCGCAAACCGCCCAGTCCTTGGGCGCCGCCCTGCTTCCTTTCGCGGCAATCGCACGCTTCATGCACCGCGATTGTGTAACGAGGGAGGAAAAGCCATGGTCGGAGCGGATACCGCCTGGATCATCGTCGCCACCGCGCTGGTGCTGTTCATGACACTGCCGGGGCTGGCGCTGTTTTACGGGGGGCTCGTGCGGGCCCGAAACGTGCTGAGCGTCTTCATGCAATGCTATGCCATCGCCTGCCTGATGAGCATCCTGTGGCTGGTCGCCGGGTATTCCATCGCCTTCGGCGACGGCAACGCGATCTGGGGTGGCCTGGGCAAGATGTTCCTGGCGGGCGTTACGGCGGACAGCCTGTCGGGCACCCTGCCCGAGGTCCTGTTCTTCGCCTTCCAGATGACCTTCGCCATCATCACGCCCGCCCTGATCGTCGGCTGCTTCGTCGAGCGCATCAGCTTCGGCTTCGTTCTGCTGTTCTCGTCGCTGTGGATGCTGCTGGTCTATGCGCCGGTGGTGCACTGGATCTGGGGCGGCGGGATGCTGTCGGATGGCGGCATCCTCGGCGAGACCGGCGTGAAGGATTTCGCGGGTGGCGTGGTCGTGCACGAGACCGCCGGGCTGGCCGCGCTGGTCATCGCGATGATGCTAGGCGCCCGGCGCGACCGATCCAAGCCGCCGCACAACCCGGGCATGGTCATGATCGGCGCGGCGATGCTGTGGGTCGGCTGGTTCGGCTTCAACGGCGGATCACAGCTGGCCGCCGATGGCGGCGCGGCCATGGCGCTGACCGTCACCCATGTCTCGGCCGCCGCCGCGTCGCTGAGCTGGGCGCTGTGGGAGCGGATCAAGCACGGCAAGGCGTCCCTTGTCGGCATCGTCACCGGCACCATCGCGGGGCTGGCCTCGATCACGCCGGCCAGCGGTTTCGTCGGCCCGGTCGAGGCCCTCATCATCGGCGGCATCGCCGGCGTTCTGTGCCAGGAGGCCGTGAACCTGATCCGCAACCGGATGGGCATCGACGACACGCTCGACGTGTTCGCCGTTCACGGTGTCGGCGGGATTTTCGGCACGATCATGATCGCGGTGTTCGGCGCGGGCACATGGGCCGCGCAACTGGGCGCGCTGGCGATCGTGGGCGTCTTCACGGTGGTGATGACGGTGGTGATCGCGCTGGTCTGCAAGGCCGTCATCGGCATGCGGGTCGATCCCGAGACCGAGACCAACGGCCTCGACCTCGCGGTGCACGGCGAGCGGGCCTACGACATGGCCTCGTGACGGCCCTGAAAGGGACGGCAAGGATAGAACGGGCGTCCGAGGGATCGGGCGCCCGTTTTCCGATTTCCGGACCGGCGCGATCAGGCCTTGATGTCGACGCCGCGGGGCGGGTTCCCAGCCGGATCCGGCTTTGGATAGGCCTTGGCGGGCGGGCTTTCGGCGACCGATCCGGCCAGGGCCAGCGTGATCGCCACCGACTCGCGGCGCACCTGGCCCATGCCCTTGGTGACCGTGCTCGCCGGGGGTCCGGAGGACACCAGCGACGTGTCGCCCGTCGGCAACGGCGCGGCCCGTTCGGGCTTGGCCGCCGGGTCGGCGGAGGCGGTGCCGTCCACAACGCTTGCCTGTCGCGCAAGGCTGGCCGCGTCGGCGGCCTTGCCCTGCGACAGGGCGTCCTTCGCAGGCTCGGCGGCCGAGACGAAGGGCACGGGCTTCGACGCGATGTATTTCATCATCTCGGACCAGCGGTCCGATACAGGGGAATTGGGGGGCACGGAAAAGACCATGACTAACTCCTGCACGGCCCCACCATCTTCATCTTTAACGCGTAAAAATGGCGATTCTGGGGCGATTGCGGGTGAAGGGTGGCGGCGGGCCGGTCGGGGCCCTGCCGCCACGGGATCAGATCGTCATGTCCATCCCGCGCGGTTCGCGGTTCGGGCTCGCGGGATCCGCGTCTGCCGCCGCGCGCGCCGCATTGGCGTTCGACGCGGCCGGGGCCACAGCGGCGTCGGTCTCGGCCTTGGGTTTGTCGGCGATCTCGGTCAGCGGGCTCTTGGCCTCGGCCGCGCTGGCCACGCTCGAGATCAGGGCGTCGGACAGATAGCTCTGGCGCGCCGCCTCGGCCTCACGGCGCAGCTGCGACATGTCGGGGCCGCCTTCGGCTTCGGCCGCGACCTGCGCGCTGACCACGATCTCGCCCGGCGATTGAGCCTTCGGCGCGGTCGTCGCCGGTGCTTCGGACGGGGCCGGTTGGGTGGCGGCCGTCTTCTCGGCGCCTCCTGCCCCGTCGGTCGGGTTCGTGGCGCTCGTATCGGAGCCGGTCTTGTTTTCGGTCGCCGGTTGAGGCTCGGGCTCGGTCTGCGGTGCGGGCGCCGACGCAGCGGGCTGCTCCGGCGGCGGCGAATAGATCGGACGAGACAAGATTGAACTAATCATCACATATTACCCTTAACGCCCCCGCCCGCGCTTAGGGCCGAGGAATGCGGCGAGACGGTGTCAGAACCGCACCGATCCCGTGCACCTGTCCATAAACACAGGGTCTTTCGCCCAAGGGTTGCGGGCGCCGCGCCCGAATCGCGCCGCAATCAGCCGTAGAGCTCGGCCGCCCGCCGCTCGAACGCCCGCACGATTCGCTGCATGGCATCGTTGAAGAACATGTTCGCCGCCGAGCCGAGGATGCGGCTCTTGAACTCGAAATCCACGTCGAACGTGACTTCGCAGCCCTGGTCGAGGTCACGGAAGGTCCAGGTCGAATTCATGTGCTTGAACGGCCCTTCGACATACTCGGTATGGATCTTCATGTCGTCGGGGCGCAGGGTCACGCGGCTGCCGAAGCGTTCGCGGAAGACCTTGAAGCTGATCACGAGGTCCGCCTCCATGACCTCGCCGCCCTCGATCGGCTTGCGCGAGCGTATGCGCGCCGCGGCCGTCCAGGGAAGGAACTTCGGATAGCTCTCAACGTCGGCCACCAGATCGTACATCTGTTGCGCCGTGTAGGGCAGCTTGCGGGTCTCGTGATGGCTGGGCATAAGGTCCTTCGGGCAGTGAGTGCGGTAAATGTCGCCTGAGGCCCGGTGATTTCAAGGGGACTCGATGGCTCAGCCCGACTACGTGATAGACGAGATGATCTCGGCCAAGCAGATCGCCGCGCGGATCGAGGCGCTGGCGGACGAGATCGGCGGCCATTTCGCAGGCACCTCGAAACTTGTGGTCGTGGGGCTTCTGCGCGGCTCGTTCGTGTTCATCGCCGACCTGGTGCGCGAGTTGGACCTGCCCGTGGAGGTCGATTTCCTCGAGGCGTCGTCCTACGGCGACTCAACCGAGTCGAGCCGCGAGGTGCGTATCCTCAAGGACCTGCGCGGCGAGATCGCGGGGCGTGACGTGCTGGTGGTCGAGGATATCGTCGACACCGGCTTTACCCTGCATCACGTGCTGGGCTTGTTGCGCGCCCGCGCGCCCGCGCGACTGGAAACCATCGCCCTTCTGGACAAGCCCGCAAGGCGCGAGGTCGATGTGAAGGCCACCTGGACCGGCTTCGAGATCCCAGACGAGTTCGTCGTGGGCTATGGCATCGACTATGCCCAGCGGAACCGGAACCTGCCCTATATCGGCACGGTGCGGTTCACGTAATCGCGCGTTGGCAGGGTCGCGATCCGTGTTAGCCTGATCCGGTCATTTTGATCGGAGGCAATATGAAACGTTATTTCGGACAGATCGCCGTCGTGGCGGGCATTCTCGTCGCCGTGTCGGCAACGGCGCAGGCCAACCTTGAGGGCCCGGTGAAGGCCCGCAAGCAACACATGCAGCTTTATGGCTTCAACCTGGGCACGCTGGGCGACATGGCGAAGGGCGACCGCGAATACGATGCCGCGCTGGCGCAGGCCGCCGCCGACCGGCTGGTGGCGCTGTCCGCGATGACGCAGGCCGGATATTACCCCGCCGGCACCAGCAGCGACGAGATGGAGGACTCGCGGGCCCTGCCGGTGCTGTTCGAGCAGATGGACGACTACCAGGCGCTGACCAACGAGCTGAACGCGGCGGCCGAGGCGATGGCCGCGGTGGCCGGCGACGGGGTGGAGCAGGTGCAAGCCAACATGCAGGCACTGGGACAGGCCTGCGGCGCCTGCCACGAGGATTATCGCAAACCGCGCGAATGATCCGAAGCCCATGCGCCTGATCCTGTGGACGAGTGCGGCCGCGCTAGGCATCGCCGCGGCGCTTTGGGCGGTGACGGTCCCGGCACCGCTGGCCGATGCCGCCGCCCTGCCCCGGGGCGATGCCGAGGCCGGCGCGCGAGTCTTCGCCGCCGCCGGTTGCGCGTCGTGTCACGTCGCCCCCGACACCGAGGAGGACGGCCCGCCCGTCCTGTCCGGCGGCGAGGCGTTCGAAACCGCCTTCGGCACGTTCTACGCGCCCAACATCTCGCCCGATGCCGCGGCCGGGATCGGCGACTGGACCGATGCGCAGATCGTCAACGCGGTGATGCACGGCGTCTCGCCCGCGGGCGCGCACTACTTCCCCTCGCTGCCCTACACCGCCTATGTGAAGGCCCGGCCGGACGACATGGCGGACATGGTGGCCTATCTGCGCACCCTGCCCGCCTCGGACGTGCCGTCGCAGCCGCACGACCTTGCCTTCCCGTTCAACCAGCGCTGGCTCATGGGGTTCTGGAAGCCGCTGTTCCTGCGCGACTACTGGGTGGTGCCCGACAGCGTGGCCGATGACGACACGCTCCGGCGGGGCCGCTACCTGGTCGAGGCGCTGGGCCATTGCGGCGAATGCCACACGCCGCGCAATGCGCTGGGCGGGCTCAGGGTCGATGCGTGGCTGACGGGGGCGGAGAACCCCTCGGGCGAAGGCCGCATCCCGGGCATCACGCCGGCGCAGCTCGACTGGTCGGCAGGGGATATCCGGGCTTACCTCTCCTCGGGCCTCACCCCGGATTACGACAGCGCGGGCGGGTCCATGGTGGCCGTGATTGACAAGCTCGCGCAACTGCCCGAGGACGACATCGACGCGATCGTCGCCTATCTCAAGGCGCTACCGGAGGCCGGCCAGCCATGAACCTTCACTGGATGCTGCGCGCAAAGCGCTGGGCACAGAACCCGCCCTCGGCGAAGCAGGTGAAATTCGTGCTGGCCATCATCGCCGTCTGTATCGCGCTTTTCGCCTACGAACGGATCATGGGCTGGCCGGACTGGCTGACGCCCGACAATGTCGGGCGGATGCCGCGCTAGCCGGCAGCGCCCGCCGCTCAGCCGCCCAGCGGACCCACGTTCATGTTCTGGTACATGCCCCACATGGCGGTCACGAAAATCGAGATCATGCCGATCACCTGCGTCGCGTGACGGTGGCGGATCAGCCGTTTGCGCAGCGCCTCGCCATGCAGGTCGGCCATGTGGATCAGCCGCGCGGTCGACAGGCTCAGAAGCCCCACAAGCGTCATGGGCACAGCGATCAGGGCGACCGCCTGCGCGAACTCGATCCCATACCAGAACCCCAGCACCAACAGCGTCGAGAGAACGGCGGTGGTCAGCGCCACCAGCCACAGGCCCGACACCTTCGCGATGAACAGAAGCCGGTTCACCCGGATCTGCACCAACGTCTCGAGGTCACGCTCGGACTGGCCGCCATGCTTTGCGGCGCGCGGCACCATGTCGAAAGGGACGCCGATGACGTAATGGCTGGCGGTCGACCAGACGGCGGCCAGCGCGATCCAGAACCACAGATTCGAGAACGACCGCATGTCGATCAGCTCGAAAACGGTTTCGTACCAGTCCAAGTTCGGCCTCGGGCGTTGCTGCGGTCGCGGTTCGGCCAAGCCCTACACTTGAGCCGGGGGGAAATCCATGCAACGCAAGCCATGCCCGGAAAATCGTTGCAAATGGATCCGAAAGCCCATGACGCAGGCCCCCTATCCCGCCGCCCGCTTCCGCCGCCTGCGCCGCACGCCCGCCATGCGCGCGCTGGTGCGCGAGACGACCCTGACCGTCGATGACCTGATCTGGCCGGTCTTCGTGCGCGACGGCACGAACGAGCGCGACGCGGTGCCGTCGATGCCCGGGGTGGAACGGCTGAGCATCGACCTGCTGGTCGAGACGGCGCGCGAGGCCGCCGACCTGGGCATCCCGGCGATCTGCCTGTTTCCCTATACCGACCCGTCGCTGAAGACCGAGCAGTGCGAGGAGGCCTGGAACCCCGACAACCTGTCGAACAGGGCCACCCGCGCGATCCGCGACGCGGGGCTCGACATCTCGATCATGACCGACGTGGCGCTGGACCCCTACAACGCCAACGGCCACGACGGCATCGTGCGCGACGGGATTATCCTGAACGACGAGTCCGTGGACGCGCTGGTCAAGATGGCGCTGGCGCAGGCCGACGCGGGCGCCGATATCCTGGGCCCATCGGACATGATGGACGGCCGCGTGGCCGCCATGCGCGCCGCGCTGGAATCGAACGGCCACAAGGACGTGGCCATCATGTCCTACACTGCCAAATACGCTTCGGCCTTCTACGGACCCTTCCGTGACGCGGTGGGGGCGTCGGGTGCCCTGAAGGGCGACAAGAAGACCTACCAGATGGATTTCGGCAACCGCGACGAGGCCATGCGCCTGGTCGAGCGGGACCTGATGGAAGGCGCCGACATGATCATGGTCAAGCCGGGGATGCCCTATCTCGACATCTGCGCGGCGGTGAAGTCCACCTTCGGCGTGCCGACCTTCGCTTACCAGGTCAGCGGCGAGTACGCGATGCTGATGGGCGCGGCCGAGCGGGGCTGGCTCGACGGCGACCGGGTGATGGTCGAAAGCCTGTCGGCGTTCAAGCGCGCGGGCTGCGACGGAATCCTGACCTATTTCGCCCCGCGCGTGGCCCGCCTGCTGCAAGAGTGACCGTCCGGACGGCAAGGGATTGCCCATCGGGCGGGGTTATGGGTGACAGGGCGCGTTTCCGCCGATAAGCTGCGATGCAGAACGGCCACATAAGGCCGTCATCAGGCAACGGCAGTAACAAGGGACATCCCCCATGACCATCCAAACCCGCCGGGTATTCCTGGCAGGCGGCGCGGCCACGGTCGCGCTGGCCGGCTGCGGCAACGGCATTTCCAGCCCCGGCGCCGCGAATATCGATGCACGCGTGCAATCGACGCTCAATTATCTCTACAACACGTATCCCAGCACCATGGACCTGCGCGACAAGGCTGCGGGCATGCTGGTGATGCCGCTCATCACCAAGGCGGGCCTTGGCGTCGGCGGCAGCTACGGGCGCGGCGCGCTTCTCGTCGACGGCATGACCATCGACTACTACTCGGCCGCGCAGGCCAGCGTCGGTTTCCAGATCGGCGCGCAGCAATACGCCCACGTGCTGTTCTTCATGACCGACGACGCGCTGTTCACGTTCCGCAACTCGGCCGGGTACGAAGCCGGCGCGGATATCGAATACGCGCTGCGCGACCAGGGCGGCAACCTGCAGGCCAGCACCACGACGTCGCTCAGCCCCGTCATCGGCGTGGTCTTCGGGCAGGCCGGCCTGATTGCCGGCGCGTCGCTGAAGGGCACGAAATACACCCGCATCATCCCGTAATCGGGACCGCGTCCGGGCCGCTTCTTGCGACCGGCGCGCGAAGCCATTAAGCCCGCCCGAAAGGTTCATTCGGGCGGAGAGACAAGCATGGCCAAAAGCGGTGGCAACCCGATCACGAGGGGGATCGTCTGGGTCATCCTGCTGTTGCTGATCGTTGGTCTGGCGGGCTTCGGCGCGACCAACTTCGGCGGCTCGACCCGCTCGATCGGCAGCGTCGGCGATACCGAGATCGACATCGACCGCTACGCCCGCGCGGTGCAGCAGGAGCTTCGCAGCTTCGAGGCACAGACCGGGCAGCGCGTGACCTTCCAGCAGGCGCAATCGCTGGGCCTGGATCGCGTGGTGCTGCGCCGGCTCGTGGCGCTGGCCGCGCTCGAGGACGAGGCGGACAGCATCGGCATCTCGGTGGGCGACGCCGAGATCCGCGACGAGGTCCTGCAGACACCGGCCTTCCAGGGCGTGTCGGGCCAATTCGACCGGGAAGCCTATGAATTCGCGCTGGAAAACGCGGGGCTGAGCGTCTCGGAATACGAACAGAGCCTGCGCGACGAGATTTCGCGCACCCTTCTGCAAGGCGCCGTGGTCGCCGGGATCGCGCCGCCCGAGACCTTCGTCGACACGCTTTACGGCTACGCGCGGGAAACCCGCGACCTGACCCTGTTGCGCCTGACCCGTAGCGACCTGGAAGAGCCGATCCCGGCGCCCAGCGACGCCGACCTCCAGGCCTTCTACGACGAGAACCCCGACCGCTTCACCCTGCCCGAGCGCAAGCGCATCACCTATGCCTGGCTCACACCGGAGATGCTGGTGGACGATCTTCCCGTCTCCGAAGACGAGCTGCGCCGCCTCTACGAGGACCGCGCGGCCGAGTTCAACCAGCCCGAGCGGCGGCTGGTCGAACGGCTGGTCTTCTCCGACCTCGACGCCGCGCAGGCCGCTGCCGACGCGATCGAGGCGGGCGAAACCGACTTCGACACGCTGGTCGAGGACCGCGGGCTGAGCCTGGACGATGTCGACCTGGGCGAAGTGGCGCGCGACGACCTGTCCTCCGATGCCGCCGACGCCGTGTTCGGCCTGGGCTCCACCGGGATCGCCGGGCCCGTCGAGACCGGGCTGGGTCCCGCGCTCTTCCGGGTGAACGCGATTCTGCGCGCGCAGGAGACGCCGTTCGAGGACGTGCGCGACGACCTGCGGGCCGAGTTCGCCATCGACGCCGCCCGCCGCGCCGTCGAGGTCGAGCGCGAGCCGATCGAGGACCTGCTGGCCGGTGGCGCCACGCTGGAAGAGATCGGGGACGAGACGCCGTTCCAGACGGCCGAGATCCTGTTCTCGCCCGAAACGCCGTCGGTGACCGGCGCCGATATCGACGCCTACGAGGCCTTCCGCCAGGCCGCGGCCCGGACCGAGCCCGGCGATTTCCCCGAGCTGGTCGAGCTCGAGGATGGCGGCCTGTTCGCCCTGCGCGTGGACGAGATCGTGCCGCCGACCCTGCAACCGCTCGCGGATGTCGAGGTCGAAGTGATCGAGGCCTGGGACGCCGCCGAGCAGCGCGCGCGCCTGACCGACCGGGCCGAGTCCATCGTGGCGGAGGTCGAGGGCGGCGCCGAGCTTTCCGAGCAGCCCGGCACGGCCGTGCAGGAGCTGGGCGTCCTGCGCGATGCCTTCCTCGAGAACACGCCCGACAGCCTGGTGGAAACCGCCTTCAACCTCGAGGAAGGCGGCCTTGCCGTCGTGCCCACCGACACGGGCGCCATCGTGCTGCGGGTGGACGCGGTGAACCCCGCAGACCCCGACGCGCCCGAGGCGACCGAGATCAAGGACAGCCTGCGCCAGTCGGCCGGACAGGGCGTCGCGCAGGACGTGACCGAGGCGTTCACCGGTGCGCTGGAGCGTCAGAAGGGCATCCAGCTGAACCAGCAGGCGGTCACCGCCGTGAACCAGCAGTTCAACTGATGAAGCTGACGCCCGATTTCGACGCCTTCGCCGCCGGCTACGAGGCGGGCGAAAGCCAGGTGGTCTATGCCCGCATCGCCGCCGACCTGGACACGCCCGTTTCGCTGATGCTGAAGCTGGGCCAGGCGGGGCGCGACAGCTTCATGCTGGAATCGGTCACCGGCGGCGAGGTGCGCGGGCGCTATTCCATCATCGGGCTGAAGCCCGACCTTCTATGGGAATGCCGGGGCACCGACAGCCGCGTCAACCGGCAGGCCCGGTTCGACGGCGACGCTTGGGAGGACATGGCGGGCGATCCGCTGGAGACCCTGCGCGAGGTCATCTCCGAATCCCGCATCGACCTGCCCGCCGACCTGCCTGCCGCCAGCGCGGGCCTGTTCGGCTACCTGGGCTACGACATGATCCGGCTGGTGGAACGCCTGCCCAACGTGAACCCCGACCCCATCGGCGTGCCCGACGCGCTGATGATGCGGCCGTCGGTCGTGGCCGTTCTGGACGGCGTGAAAGGCGAGGTGACGGTCGTGGCCCCCGCCTGGGCCGGACAGGGCCTGTCGGCCCGCGCGGCCTATGCCCAGGCGGCGGAGCGGGTGATGGACGCGCTGCGCGACCTTGACCGCCCCACCCCCGCCGACGCGCGCGACCTGGGCGACTCGGCCCCCGTGGGCGAGCCGGTGTCGAATTTCAGCCACGCCGAATACCTGTCGGCGGTCGAGCGGGCCAAGGAATACATCGCCGCCGGCGACATCTTCCAGGTGGTGCCGTCCCAGCGCTGGACGCAGGAGTTCGACCTGCCGCCCTTCGCACTCTACCGTTCGCTCCGCCGCACCAACCCGTCGCCTTTCATGTTCTTCTTCAATTTCGGCGGTTTCCAGGTCGTCGGCGCCTCGCCCGAGATCCTCGTGCGGGTCATGGACGGGCAGGTCACGATCCGCCCCATCGCGGGCACGCGCCCGCGCGGTGCCACGCCCGAAGAGGACCTGGCGCTGGAGAAGGACCTGCTCTCGGACGAGAAGGAGCTGGCCGAGCACCTGATGCTGCTGGACCTGGGCCGCAACGACACGGGCCGGGTCAGCAAGATCGGCACCGTGCGCCCGACCGAGGAATTCATCATCGAGCGTTATTCCCACGTGATGCATATCGTGTCGAACGTGGTGGGCGAACTCAGCGACGATCACGACGCGCTGTCGGCGCTGCTGGCGGGCCTTCCCGCCGGGACGGTCTCGGGCGCGCCCAAGGTGCGCGCGATGGAGATCATCGACGAGCTGGAGCCCGAAAAGCGCGGCATCTACGGCGGCGGCCTGGGCTATTTCAGCGCACGGGGCGACATGGATATGTGCATCGCGCTCCGCACCGCGGTGGTGAAGGACGCGAAGCTCTACATCCAGGCGGGCGGCGGTGTCGTCTACGACAGCGACCCCGAGGCCGAGTTCCAGGAGACGGTGAACAAGTCCCGCGCCCTGCGTCGGGCGGCCGAGGATGCGTCGCGCTTCGCCGGGCGGGGCAACAGCTAGTCGCGGCTGACCCGCCAGATGGTGTTGCCCACGTCGTCGGCCACCAGCAACGCGCCATCCGCCGCGATCTCGACGCCCACTGGCCGCCCCAACGCGTTCTCGTCACCGTCGAGGAACCCGGTCAGAACGTCGCGCGGCTGGCCCACGGGGTTACCGTCGGTGAAGGGCACGAACACCACCGAGTAGCCGGAGGCCGGCACCCGGTTCCACGATCCGTGCAGCCCCACATAGGCGCCCGGTCCCTGCCCCAGCCGCGCGCCATCGGCGAAGGTCAGGCCCAGTGGCGCCACATGCGCGCCTAGCGCGTAGGCCGGCCGTTCGACCTCCGCGGGCGCCCCGGGCGCATCGACCCGCGGATCGCGCCGGTCGCCGTAATAGATCCAGGGCCAGCCGAAATGGTCGCCCGGTCGCACCTGCGCCAGGTAATCGGGCACCAGGTTGTCGCCCAGCTCGTCCCGCTCGTTCACCACGGTCCAGAGCGCGCCGGTCGCGGGCTCGATATCCATGCCCACCGGGTTACGCAGCCCGCGTGCGAAGACCACCGCGCGGCCGGTGTCGGGGTCGACCCGCCAGATCGCGGCGCGGTCCCATTCGGCCGCGAGCCCGTTCTCGCCGTGGTCGGAGTTCGACCCGACCGAGACGTAAAGCTGCCCCCCGTGCGCCAGCAGCCCCTTGGTCCAGTGACGGTTCGGGGCGCCCGCAGGTAGCTGCACCACGACGTCCGGCGTGGCGTCCACCCGTGTCTGGCCCACGCGGAACGGCACGCGGACCAGCGCGTCGGTGTTGGCGACGTACAGGTGCCCCTCCAACAGCGCCATGCCGAAGGGCGATGTCAGGTCCTCCAGCAGGACCGTGCGCCCCTCGGCCACGCCGTCACCGTCGGCGTCGCGCAGAAGGCTGATCCGGTCCGCCGTGGGGGCCTCTGCCCCGGCGATGCCCATGACGACCCGCTCGGCCACCCCGCGCAGCGATGTGGGCGTCGCGGGCTGCTTGTTCGCCTCGGCCACCAAGACGTCACCGTTCGGCAGGACATGCATCCAGCGCGGGTGGTCGAGCCCGGTGTGGAAGGCGTTCACCGTCAGGCCCGCCGCGGCAACCGGGGTCTCGCCCGCGGGCCACCCCCGGGCGGGTGCGATGTTGACGGTCGGCAAAAGGCCCTGCCGCGGCGCGGGCAATTGCGGGTCCGGTCCCGTGACCGTGGACATCGGCGCGGGTGGGGGCGCACCGCAGCCCGCGAGGGCCAGCAAAAGGCCGGCGGCAAGAAAACGGGGCGCTGGCATCGGCAGACCTCCTCCGCGGTCAGAGCTTTACCGGAAGGGTGGTGCGCGACGCCGCGATGGCCAGTCTCAGCCCTCGGCCTTCAGCGCCAGCGCGCGCTCGGTCGTCCAGACGCCCTTGGTGCCGCCCCAGGCGCCGGTGCCCACCTCGTGGATGCGCACGGATGTGGCATCGGCCATGGCGGCGCCGGCAACGGGGCCGAAACCGGCCACCACCTCGGCGATCATGGCTTCCTTCTCGGCGGCGTCGAACACGCCTTCCATCACCTGAATATCGATCAGCGGCATGGGAGCCCTCCAGTCATGACACGAGGGCGATTGTACCAGAGCGGCACGAAAAAAGGGACCGCCGAGGCGGTCCCTTTCGTGTGTCCGGTTGGACGCGACTTAACGCTTCGAGAACTGGAAGCTCCGGCGGGCTTTCGCGCGGCCGTACTTCTTGCGCTCGACCACGCGGCTGTCGCGGGTCAGGAAGCCGGCGGCCTTCAGCGCGCCGCGCAGGCTGGGATCATAAAGCTGCAGCGCCTTGGACACGCCGTGCTTGACCGCGCCGGCCTGGCCCGACAGGCCGCCGCCCTTGACGGTGGCCATGACGTCGAACTGGCCTTCGGTGTTCGACACGGTGAAGGGCTGCTTCAGGATCATCTGCAGCACGGGACGCGCGAAGTAGGCGTTCACGTCCTTGCCGTTCACGGTGACCTTTCCCGAGCCGGGCTTGATCCAGACGCGGGCGACCGCGTCCTTCCGCTTGCCGGTGGCGTAGGACCGGCCCAGCTCGTCGCGGACGGGCTCGCGCGGGGCTTCGGACTCGACTTCGGCCGAGCTGCCCGAGACGGCCTGGTTCAGCTCTTCGAGCGAGGTGACTTCTTCAGCCATTACTTGACCTCCCGGGTGTTCTTGGAATTCATCGCTTTCACGTCGATGATCTCGGGCTTCTGGGCCTCGTGGCCGTGCTCGGTGCCTGCATAGACGCGCAGGTTGGTCATCTGCTGACGGCTCAGCGGGCCGCCGGGCAGCATGCGCTTGACGGCTTGCATGACCACGCGCTCGGGGTGGGCGCCTTCCAGGATCTGGCCGGTGGTGCGGGACTTGATGCCGCCCGGGTAGCCGGTGTGCCAGTAGTTGGGTTTGTCACGCTTGCGACCGGTCAGCTGGACCTTGTCGGCGTTGATGACGATGATGTTGTCGCCCATGTCCATGCTGGGCGTGAACGACGGCTTGTGCTTGCCGCGCAGACGCATGGCGATGATCGAGGCAAGGCGGCCCAGGACGACGCCCTCGGCGTCGATCACGTACCACTTCTTCTCGATATCCGCCGGGGTAGCGGTAAAGGTTTTCATTGTCGGTCCTGTTCTCGGATGTCCGGGCGACGGGGCGCGAAGGCCCTGCCGCCTGTGGCGTTCGATGGCGGCGTTCTAAGACCGGAGACCACCCGCGTCAATGCGCACCTTCCTGTTTTAGGGACGTGAAAACAATGGTTTGCAATTAAGGTATCAATTTACCCCACATATTTCGGCGAATATTCCGGCCCTTAGAGGGTGCGCCTGTCGCAACGGACCGCCAGCCGCGGGATTTTTCGGAAGTTTTCTCTTGCGCGGTGGGGGCACCATCGTTAGGTGCGCCTCACGAGCGGGGACGATCCCAACTTCGGGCGACGTTATACGATACGACCTGGGGGGGCGCTAAGGACCCACGGATTCAATCTACTGGCTGAAAGGGGAGTTCCTATGGACGGAGCCAACCTCTTCCAACTGGGGATCGGTCTGGAGACAGGCGCCCAAGCGGAAGACATCACCGCACGCGATCTTTTTGACGAAGAGCGCGACGATCACTTCATTCGTGACGACGAAGGCCGCGTTTTCGCGGGCCGTCACCTGATCATCGAGGTCGTGAACGGCCACGGTTTGGATGACGAGGCCCGCATCCAGCAGGCGTTCCGCGACTGCGTGGATACCTGCGGCGCGACGCTGCTGCACATCCACACCCACAAGTTCAGCCCCCAGGGCGTGAGCGGCGTGGCCGTGCTGGCCGAAAGCCACATCAGCGTGCACACCTGGCCCGAGATCGGCTATGGCGCGTTCGACGTGTTCATGTGCGGCGACGCCAAGCCCTGGCTGGCGGTCGACGTGCTGAAGAAGGCCTTCGCCACGCCCGACGTGCGGGTGAAGGAACTGCTGCGGGGCGATGGCCTGGTGACCGAAACCGTCGCCGCCTGAGCACCGCCCGACAGCGTTTTCCATCGGGGGGCCAACGGCCCCCCGTTTTCGTTCCGGCCCCGCGATTGCCGGACGATGGCCCCGGAATACATCGCGCGCCATGGCCATGATCCTGACATTCGGCTTCGACGCCGCCAGCTTCGCCCGGCTCGAGCCACTCCGGCAGCGTCATTTCCCGGCCGCGCGCAATTTCATCCCGGTCCACGTCACCCTGTTCCAGCAGCTGCCGCCCGATCACCTGCCGCGCATCCTGGCCGACCTCGCGGCCGAGGGGCGCGGGCCCGCCCTGCCCTTCACCGCCACCGGCATCCTCGATTTCGGCGGCGGCGCCGCGATCGACCTGGAATGTCCGCCCGCCAAGGCGCTCCAGCAGCGGTTGCGCAAAAGCTGGCAGGAGATCCTGAGCGACAGCGACGACCGGGGCAGCAAGCTGCACGTGACGGTGCAGAACAAGGTGGACCGGGATACCGCGCTGGCGGCCCAAGCCACGCTGCGGGCGGGATTTTCACCGTGGGAGGGTCTTTTGGACCGGCTGCACCTGTGGCACTACCGCGGCGGACCGTGGGAACACATCGCAACCGTACCGCTGCAGGGGGACCGAGAATGACCGACATGACCGGATGGAGCGTCGAGCGCCTTCACGACGATCACAGCCAGGCCCTGCGCGTGTCCGAGGTGCTTTACGACAACAAGACCGACCACCAGCGGCTGCGCGTGATCGCGAACCCCACCTTCGGGCGGGTGCTGACGCTGGACGGCGTGGTTCAGGTGACCGAGGCCGACAATTTCATCTACCACGAGATGCTGACCCACGTGCCGATTTTCGCCCACGGCGCGGTGAAAAGGGTGCTGATCGTCGGCGGCGGCGATGGCGGCATGGCGCGCGAGGCTTTGCGCCATCCCGTCGACAGCGTCACCATGGTCGAGATCGACGGCGGCGTGGTGGATTTCTCGAAGGAATACCTGCCGTCGATCAGCGCCGGCGCCTTCGATGACCCGCGGCTCGATCTGCAGATCGCCGACGGGGCCGAGTTCATGAAGACCACCGATGGCGGCTTCGACGTCATCATCATCGATTCGACCGATCCGGTGGGCCCGGGGGAAGTGCTGTTCACCGACCACTTCTACGGCCACGCCAAGCGCGCGCTGGCGCCCGGCGGCATCCTCGTGACCCAGAACGGCGTGCCCTTCATGCAGGGCGGCGAGCTGACCGGCACGCTGCGCGCCTTCGGAACGCTGTTCGCCGACGCCTATTGCTACCTCGCGACCGTGCCCACCTATGCCGGGGGGCCCATGGCCTTCGGCTGGGGCACCGACAGCGACGCGCGGCATGTCCCGCTCGAGCTTCTCACGGACCGTGTCGCGCAAAGCGGGCTCGACTTCGGCTACTACAGCGCCGAAGTCCACAAGGCCGCCTTCGCCCTGCCCGGCTACGTGAAGAAGCTGTTCCCCTGACGCGCGGCTAGTGCAGGTTGAATTCCCCCGTCACGTTCCGCCATTCGCCGGGCGCGATCATCTTGCGATGGGTGAAGCGCACGGAATGCAGCGGCCCCTCTATCTCGCGCTGCCAGTACTCGACGAATTCGAACAACCGCGGGTGGTCGGGCGCCAGATCGTAGTCCTGCCAGACGAAGCTGTTGAGAACGTTACGATAATCCGGCATGCGGTAGTAGAATTCGGCAGTCGTCAGCCCATAGCCCTTCAGCATCAGTTCGGTTTCGGTCATCACGGGATCCCCTTACAGAATGCCCCCCTTGCCCCTCGATGCTGCCACGGTGCGATGAAAGGTCAATGAAAACAGTTTGTTATCACTCGCCAGGCTTGGCTGCCATGGCCGAAAAGACGCAATCATTGCACCCCATATCCATGTGCTGATATAGAAATTTCAACAAGATATTGAGCGAGCGATAAGGAAGATCCAGCGTGAGCGACCGGCCCGATCCCCCAAAGGATATTGACGAAAACGGCCCCGAAGGCCCCGGCCCGCAAGGCCCCTCGATCGACATCGTGGACGAGATGCAGGCGTCGTTCCTGGACTACGCCATGTCGGTCATCGTGTCGCGGGCGATCCCCGACCTGCGCGATGGCCTGAAACCCGTGCACCGGCGGATCCTTTACGCCATGCACGAAACCGGCAACACCTTCGACAAGCCCTACCGCAAGTCCGCGCGCCCCGTGGGCGACGTCATGGGCCAGTATCACCCGCACGGCGACAGCGCGATCTACGAGGCGCTGGTGCGGATGGCACAGGACTTCTCCATGTCGCTGCCGCTTTTGGACGGCCAGGGCAATTTCGGCTCCATGGACGGGGATAGCGCGGCGGCCATGCGCTATACCGAGGTGCGGATGGACAAGCCCGCCCGCGCTTTGCTGACCGATATCGAGAAAGAAACGGTCGATTTCCAGGACAACTACGACGGCAAGCAGCTTGAGCCGACGGTCCTGCCCGCCCGCTTCCCCAACATGCTGGTCAACGGTGCGGGCGGCATCGCCGTGGGCATGGCGACGAACATCCCGCCCCACAACCTGGGCGAGGTCGTGGATGCCACGCTGGCGCTGATCGAGGATCCGGATCTGAGCTCGGAACGGATCATGGAGATCATTCCCGGTCCCGACTTCCCGACCGGCGGCATCATGCTGGGCCGCTCGGGCGCGCGGAAGGCCTATCTCGAGGGGCGCGGCAGCGTCATCCTGCGGGCCAAGACGCGCGTCGAGGAGATCCGCAAGGACCGCTTCGCCATCGTGCTGGACGAAATTCCGTACCAGGTGAACAAGGCCGCGCTGGTCGAGCGGATCGCCGACCTGGTGAAGGAAAAGAAGCTGGAAGGCATCTCGGCCGTCCAGGACGAATCCGACCGCGTCGGCGTGCGCGTGGTGGTCGAACTGAAGAAGGACGCCACCCCGGACGTGGTGCTGAACCAGCTTTTCCGCTTCACGCCGATGCAGACGAGCTTCGGCTGCAACATGCTGGCGCTGCATGGCGGCCGCCCCGAGCAGCTGACCCTGCGGGATTTCCTCACGCATTTCATCACCTTCCGCGAGGATGTCGTCGCGCGGCGCACGGCCTACGAGCTGCGCAAGGCGCGGGAACGCAGCCACATCCTGTGCGGCTACGCGGTCGCCGTCAGCAACGTGGACGAGGTCGTGGCGACGATCCGCGCCTCGGCCGACGCGCCCGAGGCCCGCATCAAGCTGATGGAGCGGCGCTGGCCCGCCGAGGAGATCGCGCCCTTCATCCGGCTGATCGACGATCCCAGCCACACGATGAACGACGACGGCACCTACAACCTGTCCGAGGCGCAGGCCCGCGCCATCCTGGAGCTGCGGCTGCAACGCCTGACCCAGCTGGGCGTGAAGGAAGTCACGGACGAGCTGGAAGAGCTGGCCGGCAAGATCAAGGACTACCTGGACATCCTGCGCTCGCGCGACCGGATCATGGGCATCATCGCGGACGAACTGCGCGAGGTGCGCGAGGATTTCGCGGTGCCGCGCCGCACGGAAATCGTCGACTGGTCCGGCGACATGGAAGACGAGGACCTGATCGAGCGCGAGGAAATGGTCGTGACGGTCACCCAGTCCGGCTATATCAAGCGCACGGCCCTGGCCGATTTCCGCGCCCAGCGGCGCGGCGGCAAGGGTGTCTCGGGCGGCGCGCTTAAGGACGACGACGTGGTCACCACCCTGTTCGTCGCCAACACGCACACGCCGCTGTTGTTCTTCACCACCGACGGCATGGCCTACAAGCTCAAGACCTGGCGCCTGCCCTTGGGCGGCCGCACCTCGAAGGGGAAGGCGATCGTCAACATCCTGCCGATCCCCCAGGGCGTCAGCATCGCCGCCATCATGCCGGTGGACCGCGACGAGGATCACTGGGACGACCTGCAGATCGTCTTCGCCACCAGCGCGGGCACCGTGCGGCGCAACAAGCTGAGCGATTTCACCAACGTGAACCGCGCGGGCAAGATCGCCATGAAGTTCGAGGGCGAGGATGAGGGCGTGCGCCTCATCAACGCGCGCATCGCGTCGCCCGATGACGACGTGATGCTGGTAACGGCGCAGGGCCGCGCCATTCGCTTCCCGTCCACCGACGTGCGGGTCTTCAACTCGCGCAGTTCGCTGGGCGTGCGCGGCATCCGGCTGGCCGATGGCGACGAGGTCGTGTCCATGGCCGTCATCCGCCATTTCGAGGCCACCCCGGACGAGCGGGCGACCTATCTGAAGATGCGTCGGGCGATGGCCGGCCTCGGCGACGATGCCGAGGTCGAGCCCGACGAGGACGAGGTGGCCGGCGACGCCGCCGAGTTCAGCCAGGAACGCTATGCCGAGATGTCGGCGGCCGAGGACCTGATCCTGACCATCACCGCGGGCGGCTCGGGCAAGCTGTCATCCTCGCACGACTATCCCGTGCGCGGCCGCGGTGGTCAAGGCGTGATGGCGATGGACAAGGCGATGCGGGGCGGCCCGCTCCTGGCCAGCTTCCCGGTCGAGATGGACGACCAGATCATGCTGGCCACCTCGAAGGGCCAGTCGATCCGGGTGCCGGTGGACGGGATCAGCTTCCGCTCCCGCGCGGCCGGCGGCGTGCGCGTGTTCAATACCGGCGCGGGCGAAGAAGTGGTCAGTGTCGCCTGGATCGCCGATCAGAGCGACGCCGAGGCCGACGCCGAAGGCGGCACCACCGACGAGACCGGCGAAAGCTGAGGCCTGGGCCCGCCGCGTCTTGGACGTGGCGGGTCGGCCAGCCCCAGCTCGATCCGCTGGCAGACCGACAGCAGGAAATAGATCGCCTCGGCGCCGTCGGCGCCCGGGCGGCCCTGCGGATGATCCACGTCTCGCAGGAAGGTGGAAAGCGACAGGACCGTCGGGTCCGACACGCCCATGCGCCAATCCTCGAAACGACGTTCGGTTACTGCGCCGCTTGCCAAAAGCAGGATATCGCGGTGCCTTGGATCACGGGCCAATCGGGCCCAGAGCGCCGACAGCGGTTCGGCGGGCCCCTCGACATACTGGAGGAATTCGCCCTCTTCGTAGTGCAGGTAGCCGGTGAGGCCGGCCCGCGCGTTGTTGCGCATGGACGACCGCAGGATGGACGCGTAGCGCGCCGCGCCCGGCGCCACCAGCGCCGTGCTCCGATAAACCAGGTATTGCATCCGGGCTCCTCCTTCCCGTTCAAGGCGATTAGGAGCGACCGGGGCCACGAGATCAAGAAAATTGACCCTGCGTCACCGTCTTTTCCACAGGAAATCCGCCCGGAGACAGCCACCCGCCGCAGTTCGGCGCGGCGAGCGTCACAAATTTGCCCTCGGATTCCACCATTGTTCAAGGAGCTACCGAAAGGGGGTCAGGGGTGCTGCCATACTCGCCGCTCAAATCGATGCTGTTGCCCGTGGTGCGCCTGCTGATCGGGTCGTATTTCCTGGCGGGCATCGGGCTGATCGACAGTTTCGCGGGGGTCGACCTGCTGTCCGTCGTCATCCCCGTCGAGCTGGCCGAGATGGTCACCGCCTTCGTGCTCTACGGCACGTCCCTCGCGGTCATGCTGGGCATCTTCGTGCGCCCCGCCGCGTTGATCCTGGCGGTGTTCTTCTTCTGGAGCAGCTACTTGCAATACGCGCCGGACTTCACCCTCGCCAACCTGACCGGGTTCTGGCAGGACATGGCGCTGGTCGGCGCGGTCCTGCTGATCGCCGAAATATCGCCCGAGCGACGGCTCCGCATGCGCCGCACGACGCCGCGGCGGCTGAACGTGGTGCGCAATCCCATCGACGGCAGACCCCAGCTGAGACAGGACGCCCGCGCAGATGCGCGCGTGGCCGCCGCGCTGCGCACGCCCCGCCCGACGACCGAGGCATCGGACAACATCTTCCGCGACCAGCCGATCTGACCCTCGCCGCCCTTCCATAGCGCCGCCCGCTGCCTTACATCGGCGTCATGGCAGAGACACTTCATATCATCGGCGGCGGCATGGCCGGATCCGAGGCCGCGTGGCAGGCCGCGAACGCGGGGCTCGACGTGGTCATCCACGAGATGCGGCCCAAGGTCGGCACCTTCGCCCACCAGACCGGCGACCTTGCCGAGATGGTCTGTTCGAACTCGTTCCGGTCGGACGACGACGAACAGAACGCCGTGGGCCTTCTGCACTGGGAAATGCGCGCGGCGGGCGGTTTGCTGATCGCCATGGCCGACCGCCACCGCCTGCCCGCGGGCGGCGCGCTGGCCGTGGACCGCGAGGCCTTCGCCCAAGCCGTCACCGCGACCCTGCGCGACCATCCCCGCGTACGGGTCGAGGGGGGCGAGATCACCGAGCTGCCCCGCGACGGCCACTGGATCATCGCCACCGGCCCGCTGACCTCGACCGCGCTGGGACAGGCCATCGCGGCCGAGACGGGCACCGACGCGCTGGCCTTCTTCGATGCCATCGCGCCCATCGTCCACCACGACAGCATCGACATGTCCAAGGCCTGGATGCAGTCGCGCTATGACAAGGGTGAGACCGAGGAAGAGCGCACCGCCTACCTGAACTGCCCCATGGACAAGGCGCAGTACGACGCATTCATCGACGCGCTGCTGGCCGCCCCCAAGACCGAGTTCCACGAGGGCGAGACCGCGGGCTATTTCGACGGCTGCCTGCCGATCGAGGTCATGGCCGAACGCGGGCGCGAAACCCTGCGCCACGGCCCGATGAAGCCCGTGGGCCTGACCAACCCCCACGCGCCCGATGTGAAACCGCATGCCGTGGTCCAGCTGCGCCGCGACAACAAGCTGGGCACGCTCTACAACATCGTGGGCTTCCAGACCAAGATGAAGTATGGCGCGCAAACCGATGTTTTCCGGACGATTCCGGGACTTGAGAACGCGCGCTTCGCAAGGCTTGGCGGCATCCACCGCAACACGTTCCTGAACTCGCCCACGCTGCTCGACGACCAGATGCGCCTGCGCAGCGCGCCGCATATCCGCTTCGCCGGTCAGATCACCGGGGTCGAGGGCTACGTCGAATCCGCCGCCATGGGCCTGCTGGCGGGCCGGCTGGCCGTGGCCGAGCTGACCGGTCGCAGCCTGCCGCCGGTGCCCGACACCACCGCCACGGGCGCGCTGGTCACGCACATCACCGGCGGCGCCGAGGCCAAGACGTTCCAGCCCATGAACGTCAATTTCGGACTGTTCCCGCCCGTGGACCTGAAGGGCGGGCGGCGCAACCGGCCCGCGCGCTACAAGGCCTATACCGATCGCGCCAAGGCCGACTGGCAGAGCTGGCTTGCCGCGGGCGACGCGCAGCTCGCCGCCGAATGACGGCGTGATCGTCACCCGCTTCGCGCCGTCGCCCACGGGCCCGCTTCACCTGGGCCACGCCTATTCGGCGCTGACGATCCAGGCGCTGGCCGGAGACGCCGGACGCGTGTTGCTGCGCCTTGAGGATACCGACAGCACGCGGTCACGGCAGGAATTCGCGGCGCAGATCCTCGACGATCTGAGCTGGCTCGGGTTTCACTGGCAGGGCGAGGTCCGTACGCAGTCCGACCACCAGGCTGCCTATAACGCCGCGCTGAAGGATCTGGCCCGGCGCGGGCTGATCTACCCCTGCTCCTGCACCCGGGCCGACATTTCCCGCGCGGGGGCCAAGCTGGGGCTGCAGGGTCTCGTTTATCCCGGCACCTGCCGGCACCGCCCCATGTCCGAAGCGCAGGACGGCGATGCGCTGCGCCTGAACGTGGCCCGGGCCCTGGAACACGCGGGCGCCCTGCCCGCCTTTACCGAAACCGGCCCCCTGCACGCAGGCACGCACCAGCCCGATCCGGATACCTTGATCGACCGTATCGGCGATCCGGTCCTGCGCCGCCGGAGCACCGGCGATATCGCCTACGACCTCGCCTGTCCGCATGACGACGCGGCGCAGGGCGTGACCCACGTGATCCGCGGGGCCGATCTGTGGGACAGCACGCCGCTTCATGTCCTGATCCAGACAGTCATGGGGTGGCCGGTTCCGATCTATCACCATCACGCCCTTGTAACGGACGAGACCGGTCGCAGGCTGGCCAAAATCGATCGGTCCAAGGCCCTCGCGCGCTATCGCGACGAAGGCGTCAGCCATGCCGAGCTGATCGCGATGCTGCCGCCCCTGCCGATCACGCCTCTGGCGCCATGATCTCGACCTCGTCACCATCGCGGATCGCGGTGTAGAAACAGCTGCGCCGTCCGGTGTGGCAGGCGGGTCCCTCCTGCCGGACAAGCACCAGCAGGCAGTCACGGTCGCAATCCACCCGCATCTCGACCAGGTGCTGTACGTGCCCGCTGGTTTCGCCCTTGATCCAGAAGGACTGGCGCGAGCGGCTCCAATAGGTGACGCGGCCCGAGGACAGCGTCCTGGCGACTGCCTCGGCGTTCATCCAGGCCAGCATGAGGACCTCGCCGCTCTCCGCGTCCTGCGCGATGGCGGGCAGCAATCCGTCGGCGTCGAAGGTCAGGGTCGCGGGGTCGAAAGCCATGCAAAGGTCCCGTTGGCGTTTGGCGATGAAGGCCCTATCTAGGGGTCAAGCCGCGAAAGGGGAAGCCATGGCCGACAGCGACATGATCAAGCTCTATTCCGGGCGAATCCTGGAACTGACGGCGGACATTCCCCATACCGACCGGCTGGAGTCGCCGCAGGCCACCGTGCGCAAGCGCTCGCCGCTTTGCGGCTCGACCGTGACGGTCGATCTTTGCGTCGAGGATGGCCGCGTCTCGGCCTTCGCACAGGACGTGAAGGCCTGCGCTCTGGGCCAGGCATCCGCGGCGGTCGTCGGGCACGCGATCATCGGCTGCACCCGTGAACAGGTGGACACGGCGCGTGACCAGCTGCGCGCGATGCTGAAATCCGACGGCCCCGCGCCCGAGGCACCCTTCGATGAGCTGCATGTCCTCATGCCCGCGAAGGATTACAAGAACCGCCACGCGTCCATCATGCTGACCCTCGACGCGGCGTCCGAAGCCTTTGCCGAGATCGAGCAAAGCGCCTGCGCCTGAGCGCCGAGCCTTCTGGCAAGCGTCTTACCTGGGATCGCCGGCTGCGCGCCTGGAGCGCTGTCTGTGCGGGTCGTCTTCGGTTGAGTGACGATCCAGACCGATAGCCGTGAGTCCTTCTGGTGCAGGCCCCTCCCACGCCTCCGACCATCCAGAACGCTCGATCTGATTCCAGGCGGCACCGGTGCGAGACGCTGATCGCTCGATGCCGCACCACCCCCCCAAAAAAATCCGCCGCGCATCCGTGTGTGCGGATGGCGGCGGGCAAGGGACGCAGGTCGGATCGGCCAGAACGGGGCTGAGGCACCCCGGAGGCTTTGGGACAGAGATGGCACCGGCGGGATTGGGAAACCGACGGTACGCGTGGCCGATCAGGACAAGCGCGGGGCAGAAAACAGGGTCAGGACAGGACGGGGAAATGCAGCGCGGCGATCAGCATCGCCACCAGCGCCGACAGGCCGATCACATCCTCGACCAGCGTGTCGCAGCGGCGGACCGTCTTGGTGATTTGTTCGATCATGTCGGCATCTCCTCGTCGTGTTATTCTTTTGTTCTCATATCGCGCCGATTCAAGCAAGAACTTTTGCGGAACAAACGTGAACAAAATACTAACCTACTGAAATCAAACGGATCGCCTTGTCCTGCTCCATCAGCCACAAGAGGGTCCGCATGGCCTGCCCGCGCGGCCCCGACAGGTCGGGGTCGGCGGCAAGGCAGGCGCGTGCGTCGTCCTGCGCCATCGCCATGAGCCCGGCCTGCGCCTCGAGATCGGCAATGCGGAATCGCGGCAGGCCCGATTGCGCGTGCCCGATCAGGTCGCCCGCGCCGCGCAGGGCCAGATCCTCCTCGGCGATGCGGAAGCCGTCCTCGCTTTCGCGCAGGATTTCCAGCCGCCGGCGTGCCGTCTCGCCCAGCGGCGCCTGGTAGAGCAGCAGGCATGTCGACGCGGCCGATCCACGCCCGACACGCCCCCGCAACTGGTGCAATTGCGCGAGGCCGAAGCTCTCGGCTCGCTCGATCACCATGATCGACGCGTTGGGCACGTTCACGCCCACCTCGATCACCGTGGTCGCCACGAGGACCGGCGTCTCGCCCGCCACGAACCGCGCCATGGCGGCGTCCTTGTCGGCGGGCGGCATCTGGCCGTGGACCAGCCCCACCTGCCCTTCGCCCAATGCCGCGGCCAGGGCCTTGAACCGGTCCTCGGCCGCGGTCAGGTCGCTGACCTCGGAGGCGTCCACCAGCGGGCAGACCCAGTAGACCTGCCGCCCCTCGGCGATGGCGCCGCGCAGCCGCGCGATCACGTCGTCCAGCCGCGCCATGTTCACCAGCGCGGTCTGCACCGGTTTGCGGCCCGGCGGTTTCTCGTCCAGCACCGACACGTCCATGTCGCCGTATTGCGCCAGGCTCAGCGACCGGGGGATCGGCGTCGCGGTCATCACCAGGACGTCGGCCCGGTCGCCCTTGGCGCCCAGTTGCAGCCGTTGGCGCACTCCGAAGCGGTGCTGCTCGTCGACGATGGCCAGGCGCAGATCCGCGAAGGCGACATCGTCCTGGAACACCGCGTGGGTGCCCACGAGGATCTGGATGTCGCCCGCCGCCAATGCCGTCAGCTTGGCCGTCCGCTCGGCCCCCTTGTCGCGGCCCGTTAGGATCTCGAGCACCACGCCCACGCTTTCCGCTAGCGGTTGCAACGCCTCGAGATGCTGGCGGGCGAGGATCTCGGTTGGGGCCATCAACACGCCCTGCCCGTCCGCCTCGACCGCGACCAGCAGGGCGGCGAAGGCCACCAGCGTCTTGCCCGACCCCACGTCGCCCTGCAGCAGCCGGTTCATACGGGTGGTCGCGGCCATGTCGGCAGCGATATCCTCCATCGCGCGGGCCTGCGCGCCGGTCGGGCGGTAGGGCAGCGCGGCCAGCGCGCGATTCCGAAGCCGCCCGTCCCCCCGCGTCGCGCGCCCCGGCCGCGCACGTCGCTGCGCCCGGGCCAGCGCCAGGGTCATCTGGTGGGCGAGCAGTTCGTCATAGGCCAGCCGCGTGCGCGCCGCCGTCGCGGGCGACAGGTCCTTCGGCGTCCCGGGGGCGTGCGCCGCCGTCAGCGCCCCGCGCCAGTCGGGCCAGCCCTCGCGCGTGACCAGGTTCGGATCGATCCATTCGTCAAGACGCGGCGCCCGGTCCAGGGCCGAGGCGACGGCCCGCGCCATGACGCGCTGCGTGACGCCGGCGGTCAGGGGGTAGACCGGCTCGAACGCCGGGATGGCATCGGCTTCCTCGGGGCGCAGGATATGGTCGGGATGGGCCATCTGCGCCACGCCGTCGAACAGCTCGACCCGGCCCGACACCACGCGGCGCTGGCCGGTGGGCAGCTGCTTCGACAGCCAGTCGCCCTTGGCGTGAAAGAAGACGATGTAGAACGACGTCTCGCCATCCTGCACCTCGATCCGGGTGGGTCCCTTGCCGGCGGCCGGGATGTGGCGGCCCACCAGGACCTCGACCGTGACCGTGGCGGGCGGCACCACGTCGCGGATCGAGTTGCGCCGCGTGCGGTCGATGCCGGACTGGGGCAGCATGAACAGCAGGTCGCGCGGCTTTTCCACGTGCATCTGCGCGAAATGCTGGGCGGTCTTGGGGCCGACGCCATCCAGCTTGGTGAGGTCCGCGAACAGCGGGAACAGGGATTCGGGGCGGCTCATGCGCCGCCGATCAGGTCGTGCCAGCCCTGCTCGTCCACGGTCCGGACCCCCAGCTTCGCCGCCTTGTCGGCCTTCGACCCCGCGCCGGGACCGGCCACCAGCAGGTCCGTCTTGGACGACACCGAGCCCGAGACCTTGGCCCCCAGCGCCTCGGCCCGGGCCTTGGCCTCGGCCCGGGTCATGGTTTCGAGCGACCCGGTGAAGACCACGGTCATGCCGGCCACGGGGCTGTCGGTGGCGCGCTCGTCCCGCACCTCCTGCACGTCGAGCTGCGCGGCCAGCCGGTCGATCGAGGCGCGTTCACGCTCCTGCGCGAAGCTGGTCACGAGGCTCGCGGCCAGGACCGCACCGATGCCGTCGATCCCGGTCATGTCGTCCCAGGCGGCCTTCGCGTCGTCGATCGGCGGATCCTCGGCCCAGATCGCGTCCTTCACCGGCTTGATGCTGGCGCGGCGCCCTTCGGCGGCGGCGGCGGCACGCTCGGCCGCCTCGGCCTCCTCCGCGCGTTCATAGCGCCGCGCGGCGGGGGCGGCCGCGTCGCAGGCCGAGACGAAGGCCGACCACGATTCGTAATGGCGCGCCAGGTCCTTGGCCGCGACCTCGCCCACGTGGCGCAGGCCCAGTCCGAAGATCAGGCGGTTCAGCGGGATCTGCCGCCGGTCCTCGATGGCCTGGAACAGGTTCTCGGCCGATTTCTCGCCCCAGCCCTCGCGGTTCTTCAGCTGGGTCATCTGTCCGGGACCGTAGCGATCCTTCAGGGTGAAGATGTCCGCGGGCTCGGCGATCCAGCCGTCACGATAGAGCTCTTCCACCAGTTTCGAGCCCAGCCCCTCGATGTCGAAGGCGGCGCGGCTGACCAGGTGCTTCAGCTTCTCGATGGCCTGCGCGGGGCAGATCAGCCCGCCCGAACAGCGGCGCACCGAATCGCCGGGCTCGCGGATCGCGGCCGAGCCGCATTCGGGACACTCGGTCGGGAAGGCGTAGGTCGTGGCCTCGTCGGGACGTTTCGACAGGTCCACGTCCGCGATCTTCGGAATCACGTCGCCGGCGCGGTAGACCTGCACCAGGTCGCCCTCGCGGATGTCGCGGCCGTCGCGGATGGGCTGGCCCTGGTTGTCCCGCCCGGCGATGTAGTCCTCGTTGTGCAGCGTGGCATTCGACACGACCACGCCGCCCACCGTGACGGGTTCGAGCCGGGCAACGGGGCTCAGCGCGCCGGTGCGCCCCACCTGTATCTCGATCGCGTTGAGCCGCGTCCAGGCAAGCTCCGCCGGGAACTTGTGCGCCACCGCCCAGCGGGGCGTGGTCGAGCGCATGCCCAGGCGCCGTTGGTAGACAAGATCGTTCACCTTGTAGACGACGCCGTCGATGTCATAGCCGAGGTCGGCGCGATCCGCCTCGATCCCGCGATAGTGGTCGATGAGAGCCCGGGTGTCGTGGCAGAGGACCGTGCGGTCGTTCACGTCGAAGCCCATGGCGCGCAGCCGCTCCAGCGCCTCCATCTGGGTGTCGGCCAGGGGCGCGCTGACCTCGCCCCAAGCATAGGCGAAGAAGGCCAGCGGACGCGCGACGGTGATGGACGAATCCAACTGCCGCAGCGATCCGGCGGCGGCGTTGCGGGGGTTGGCGAAGGTCTTCTGGTCCGCTGCGCGCTGCCGGTCGTTCAGCGCAGCGAAATCGGCGTGCCGCATGTAGACCTCGCCGCGCACCTCAAGCACGTCGGGGGCGCCCTCGATCCGCTGGGGGATCGTGTCCACCGTGCGGGCGTTGGCGGTCACGTTTTCGCCCACCTCGCCATCGCCGCGGGTGGCGGCCTGGACCAGTTCGCCGTCTTCATAGCGAAGCGACAGCGAAAGCCCGTCGATCTTCGGTTCGGCGGTGAAGGCCAGCGGGTCATCGGCCCCAAGCCCGAGATAGCTGCGGACCGAGCGCACGAAATCGGCCACGTCGTCTTCGTCGAAGGCATTGCCCAGCGACAGCATTCGCTGCGCGTGGCGTACCTTCGAAAACCCGTCCGACGGCGACGCGCCCACCTGTTCGCTGGGCGAATCGGCGCGCTTGAGGTCGGGGAACCGGTCCTCGATGGCGGCATTGCGACGCTTGAGCGTGTCGTACTCGGCATCGCTGAGCGACGGGGCATCGTCCTGGTAGTAGGCCGCGTTCGCCTGGCCCAGGCGCGCGGCCAACGCATCCAGCGCGGCGTCGGCGTCTTCGCGGGTCAGCCCGCCCACGTCGAAATCGGCCGAAGGGTCGGTCGCCCTGTCGCGCGTCTCGCGCCCTGCCTCGCCGCCTGTTTCGGCCATCTACGCCCTCCGGACCTGATCCGGTCTGGTTCTAGGACGGGCGCGCGACCCCGTCCAGAAGGCGACCGCGCCGCGGGACCCGTCAGCCGGTTGCGGCGATGGGATTCGCGTCCGCGGCAGGCTCGGGGTCGCGCAGGACATAGCCGCGGCCCCAGACGGTTTCGATGTAATTGTCGCCGCCCGTCGCCTCGCTGAGCTTCTTGCGCAGCTTGCAGATGAAGACATCGATGATCTTGAGTTCGGGTTCGTCCATGCCGCCGTAGAGATGGTTCAGGAACATCTCTTTCGTGAGCGTCGTGCCCTTCCGGAGGCTCAGAAGCTCGAGCATCTGGTATTCCTTGCCGGTGAGGTGGATCGACCGGCCCTCGGTCTCGACCGACTTGGCGTCGAGGTTCACCACGATCTTGCCCGTGGCGATCACCGACTGCGAATGGCCCTTGGACCTGCGGATGATGGCGTGGATCCGCGCCACCAGTTCTTCGCGGTGGAAGGGCTTCGTCAGGTAGTCGTCCGCCCCGAAGCCGAACCCCTTGATCTTGGTCTCGGTGTCGTCGGACCCGGTGAGGATCAGGATCGGTGTGTTGATGCGCGCCAGCCGAAGCTGGCGCAGCACGTCGTGGCCGTGCATGTCCGGCAGGTTCAGGTCCAGAAGGATCAGGTCGTAGTCATAGAGCTTGGCCAGATCCACGCCTTCCTCGCCCATGTCGGTGGCATAGACGTTCAGGTTGGCATGAGTCAGCATCAGCTCGATGCTGCGCGACGTGGTGGGATCGTCCTCGACAAGCAAAACCCGCATCGTGGTCTCCGCGTATTTCCGTTGCCAGCAAACTGGCCCGGAAAGGTTAACGGCTCGTTACTGGCACGGCTTCATGGGCCGTCAAAAAAATCAGCATCAGCTTAAAGTTGTCGATATTTTTGCAACCTGGTGGCCTTCAGCGCTGCCTCGCCGTGTCGCTGCACGGCAGACGCCCAGCTGTCCAGCTCCTCGGGCGACAGGACGTAAAGGCGGCAAGCCTCGTCCCGGTCGATCAGCCCGGCCTCGATGGCCCTGAGAACGGCGGCCTTCCGGCTGGCCACCCATCGTTTCGTCTTCGGATCCGGCAGGTCCGCGCGGGTCATGACCTTCCCCCCCGGAAGCGTCACGGCGCGCGGGCCGTCGATTTTTTTCAGGTACATGTCTCACCCCATGTGTTTCAGCCCGGTGGTGATAGCGATCGCAGCCTTAAGGCCCGGTGAAACCCGGCCCTTGTGTGTATGGGGCATTTTCCTATATTCCGTGCGACCTACCCCATTGACCAAAGGCCCCTTGCCATGGCGCTCGATGCTTCCGTGAATTCGCTCGGTTTTGCCAAGCCCCCCGCGCAGACCCGCGTGGTGGTCGCGATGTCTGGCGGCGTCGACAGCTCGGTCGTGGCGGCCGAGCTCGCGGCCGAGGGCTATGACGTGGTGGGCGTGACCCTGCAGCTTTACGATCACGGCGCGGCGCTGGCCAAGAAGGGGGCGTGCTGCGCCGGGCGCGACATCCACGACGCGCGCCGCGTGGCCGAGGCGATGGGCTTTCCCCATTACGTGCTGGATTACGAGAACACGTTCCGCGAAGCGGTGATCGACGAGTTCGCCGACAGCTACCTGGCCGGCGCGACGCCCGTGCCCTGCATCCGCTGCAACGAGCGGGTGAAGTTCAAGGACCTGCTGGAGACCGCGAAGGACCTGGACGCCGATTGCATGGCCACGGGCCACTACATCCAGCGCAAGTCCGGCGCCCACGGCCCCGAGCTGCATTCGGCCGCCGACGCCAACCGCGACCAGAGCTATTTCCTGTTTTCGACCACCCCGGAACAGCTCGATTACCTGCGCTTCCCGCTGGGGCACCTGGCGACCAAGGACGAGACCCGCGCGCTGGCGGCGAAGCACGGGCTGTCGGTGGCGATGAAGCCCGACAGCCAGGATATCTGCTTCGTGCCGAACGGCGACTATGCCAGCGTGATCGAGAAGCTGCGCCCCGGCGCCGCCGATCCGGGCGAGATCGTCCACGCCGACGGCCGGGTGCTGGGCGAACATCGCGGCGTCATCCATTACACCGTCGGCCAGCGCCGGGGCCTTGGCATCGGCGGCCTGACCGAGCCGCTTTACGTGGTGAAGCTGGACGTCGAGAACCGGCGCGTCGTCGTCGGCCCGAAAGAGCTGCTGGCCACGCGCCGCGTCCCGGTGCGCGAGATCAACTGGCTGGGCGACGCGCCCTTCACCTCGCAAGAGGAATGGCACCTGGGCGTGAAGGTCCGCTCGACCCGCCCGCCGCGCGAGGCGGTCATTCGCCCGCTGAGCGAGACCGAGGCCGAGGTCGAACTGGTCGTGGCCGAGGAAGGCGTGTCGCCGGGCCAGGCCTGCGTGTTCTACGCGCCCGAGGGCAGCCGGATCTTCGGCGGGGGCTGGATCCACCGCGGGTAATCTCCGCTGCCACCCGGTCGCTTGGCGACGGGCGGTGCGCCGTGAGCATTTCGAGACCAGTGATGCAGTCAGGATGGACGTGGCGCGCGCTGCGCTCGGACCAGGTGCGATTGCCGTTGTATGCTAGGCGCCGAGCCCGTCCAGGACCGCCCCGGCGGCCCGCAGGCCGGGGGCTTCGCCATCCTCTCCGAGGGCCTGCATGGTCCGGGCGAGCGCCGCGTCCTGTGCCTCGGTCGCCGCGATGAGCCGGTCAAGCGCGGCGGCGATCGGCGCGGGCTGGCAGGCGGGGCCGAGGAATTCGGGGACGATCTTCTCGCCCACCACGAGGTTCACCAGCGTCACCGTGTCGATGCGCACCATGCGCCGCATGATCTGCCAGCTGAGCCAGTTCATCCGGTAGCCGATGACCATGGGCGTGCGGGCGCGTGCCAGTTCCAGCGACACCGTGCCCGACGCCGCCAGCGCCACGTCGGCGGCGGCAAAAGCGGCGCGTTTCAGGCCGGTATCCGCGGCGTCGAGGATGGTAAGGCCCTGCCAGCCCGCCGAAAGATCCCGCACCGCGTCGGCCACGTTCGGCGTGGCCGGCAGCAGCAGGCGCATCCCGGGATGCGCTTTTCGCAGGTCGTCCAGCGCCGCGCCGAAGATCGGCATGAGCCGCGTGACCTCGGACCGGCGCGACCCCGGCAGGACAAGGACCAACGGGCTGGTGCCGTCCCGAAGCCGCGACACGTCCGCGGGGTCCGGCGACGGTTCGGACACGACGGGATGGCCCACGAAGTCGCAGCGCATGCCGGCGGCCTCCATGAAGGGCGGCTCGAACGGCAGCAGCGCCAGAACCTGGTCCACATGCGGCGCCATCTTCGCGGCGCGGCCCGGCCGCCAGGCCCAGACCGACGGCGCCACGTAATGCACCGTCCGGATGCGGGCGCTGCGGCGGACCCGCTCGGCCACGCGCAGGCAGAAATCGGGGCTGTCGATGGTGATGAGCACGTCCGGCCGGCGGTCCAGCACCGCGTCCGCCGTCTGGATCATGCGACGCCGCAGATGCGGGTATTTCGGCAGCACCTCGGCCAGCCCCATGACGCTGAGCTCGTCCATGGGAAACAGGCTCTCCATCCCCTCGGCCTGCATCAGCGCGCCGCCCACACCGCTGAAGGTGACATCGGGGCGCAGGGCCTTCAGTCCCGCCATGAGCGCGGCGCCCAGCCGGTCGCCCGACGCCTCGCCCGCGATCAGGAACACCTTCATCGCGGCCGGACCCAGAGGTAGAGACCCCGGTCGCGCGCCAGCGCCATCGTCTCGTCCGCGTCCACGACCATGACGCCCTGCGCCTCGATCACGATCCCTTCGAGCCGAGCCCTGGCCGCGCGCGCGACCGTGCCGGGGCCGATGGTCGGCAGGTCGATGCGGCGGTCCTGCCCCGGCTTCGGCGCCTTGAAAAGCATCCCCCCCGCCGGAAGCTTGCGGTAGAGCGGGTTGGTATCGCCCTCTCCCTGCTCACCGCGCGCCGCGATGACGGTGTCGAGCATCCAGTCAGTTCCGGGCAGTGCCTCGACGGCAAGCGCCTGGCCGCGCGCGACCACGCAAGCCTGGCCCACGTCCGCGCCGCCCATGGCCGCGAGGATCGCCGACGCGCGGCCGGCATCGTGCTCGGCTCCCTTGGGGAGCGTGCCCACCGCGACGCCCTCGGGCGGCAGAAGCTCCGGCAGCAGCTCGTGCGCGCCGACCGGGATGATGCCGCGATCCTCGAACAGGCCCAGCACCATGCGCAGGGCCGCGTCGTCGCCCTGCCCCAGCACCTTCATCATCCTCGGCACCAGCGGCAGCGTCGCCGTATCCACGCGCTTGGCGTCGAGCTTGGGCCGGCGGATGGACCCGGCGAAGCAGATCCGCGTGACGCCCGCGCGTCCCAGGGTCTTGAGAAAACTGCCCAGCGTCTCGACCCGGAAGACGTGATCGACCTCCAGCCCGTCCGGCAGGAACCCTTCCAACGCGGCGATCCGGTCCGGTTGCACGCGCTCGGCCAGCAGGTGCGGCAGGCGGCCCTGCCCCGCGACGAGGCACAGAGTCATTTGGGCGTCAGGAAGCCGCGGTCGCTGGGCGACAGGATGAAATCGGTGATCTGGCGGACATAGTCGCTTTCCGTCTCGGCGGCGAGCCGCGAGGCGCGGTCCTGGAACGCCCCCTCGCCCTGCTTGAGCATCTGGAACGCCGCCCGCAGCGCGGTGATGTCGCCACGTGCCACGCCCTTGCGCTTCAGTCCCACCAGATTCAGCCCGTCAAGCTCGCCCCGCGGCGCCTGCACGAGCGCGTGGGGGATGACATCATGGGTAACCATGGTGACGGCGCCGATGATCGCGCCACGGCCGATGCGCACCCATTGGTGGATGCCCGACAGTCCGCCGATGATGACATCATCCTCGATCCGGCAATGGCCCGCCACGGCGGAGTGGTTCACGATGATGACCCGGTCGCCGACGATGGCATCGTGGGCCACGTGGCAGCCGGTCATCAGCAGGCAGTCGTCGCCGATCCTGGTCAGGCCACCACCACCCTCGGTCCCTGTGTTCAGGGTCACGTGCTCGCGGATGCGGCAGCGTGCGCCGATCTCGAGCCGGGTCTCCTCGCCCGCGAATTTCAGGTCCTGCGGGATCTCGCCCACCGACGCGAAGGAGAAGATCGTGGTCCCGGGCCCGACGCTGGTCTGCCCGGTCACGAGCGCGTGGCTTTTCACGGTCACGCCCTCGGCCAGGCTGACCTGCGGCCCGATGACCGCGAAGGGGCCGACGGTCACGCCCTCGCCGATGACGGCGCCGTCCTCGACCACCGCCTGGGGATGGATTTCAGCCGTCGCCGCGATGCTCACTTGGGCAGCTCCATCATGGCGGTGAACTCGGCCTCGCAGGCCAGTTCGCCCTCGACCTCGGCGCGGCCGTGGAACTTCCAGACCTTGCCGCCGCCGCGCTTTGTGGTGATGTGCATCTCCAGCCGGTCGCCCGGGATGACCTTGCGGCGGAACTTGGCGCTGTCGATGGCCATGAAGTAGACGAGGAAGTTCTTGTCGGCCAGGTCCATGTCGACACCCACCATGACCGCCGCCGTCTGGGCCATGGCCTCGATGATGGTGACGCCGGGCATGATCGGCGCGCCGGGGAAATGGCCCTGGAAATGCGGCTCGTTGAAGGTGACGTTCTTGATGCCGCGGGCGCTGTCGTGGCCCTCGATATCCTCGACCCGGTCCACCAGCAGGAAAGGGTAGCGGTGGGGAATGATCCGCTGGATCAGGTGGATATCGGCCGATTGGGTCATGGATCATCCTTTGCTGAAGGCTTGCGCGTGCCTAGCAAGCCAACCCGGGCGGCGCAAGAAACGGGCGCCGGGCGCGCGGTCAGTCCGCGGTATCCTGCGGCAGGATCGGCCCGGGCGCGGCATCGTCTCCGGCTCCGGACGACTGCGGTTCGATCTGGGGGGCCACGATCGGCAGGTCGCCACCGTCGCCGATCGTCGCGTCGATGCGGGCGATGGCGATGTCGGTGATGTCGGCGGAGTCCAGCACGCTCAGGACCGCGCGGCGGTCCAGCAGGACCAGTGCGCCGCGCTCGGCCAGGATGTCGCGCAGGATGGCACCCACCCGCCCGTAGAAGACCTGCCGCGCGTCATCGCGCAGACGCCCCACCGCGCGCAGCTTGGCGTCCTGCTCCTGCCGAAGGGTCGTCACGCGGTCGTCGAAGTCGCGCGCGCGGGCGCGGAACGTCTCGGGGTCCAGCGTGGGACGCTCATCGGTCAGCCGGCGTTCCTCGGCCACCAGATCGGCCTCGATGCGCCGGTTCTCGGCCGCGAGCGCGGTCGACGCACGGTCGATCTCGGCCAGGATGCGCTGGCCGAACTGGCTGTCGTTGAACAGACGCTCCTGGTCGACCACCGCGACGGCCAGACGGCCGGGATCGGACGGCACCGCGCCGCTCTGAGACGCTGCGGGCCCCGCCAGAAGAACGGCAAGGCCCAGCAGGCACAGCGCGACGGCGCGCAGATCAGAAAGAGGTCGAAACCGAGATGTTGAAGACCTGCGTACGGTCATAGGGCTCCTTCGACAGGGCCTTGGCAAAGTTGAACCGCAACGGCCCCAGCGGCGTGGTCCAGAAGACCGACACACCCACCGCCGTGCGGAGCGAGAAGCCGTCATCGACCGCGTTGCCGCCGAACCCTGCGGTGTCGTCGAGCGACCAGACCGAGCCGGCATCGAAGAAGACGCCGCCCGAAATCCCGTATTCCTCGGGCAGACCCAGCGGGAAGTCCGCCTCGAGCCGGGCCACGGCATAGATGTTGCCGCCCAGGGCATCCTCGTTCGGCGCGTTGGTGTCGCGCGGACCAAGGCCCAGCCGCTCGAAGCCGCGCATCTGCCGGGTGTTGAGGAAGAACCGGTCGGTGATGCGGGTCGTGTCGCCGTTGAGCGCGTTGATCGCCCCGCCTTCCAGCGTGGCGCGCAGGGTGACCTCTTCGTTCCAGACTCGGGTCTGGGCGGTGCCGCTGGCGGTGGTCTTGATGTATTCGCTATCGCCGCCGAGACCGGCAAGCTCCTGGCCGAAGCGCAGCAGAACGCCGGTATTGGGGTCGAGCCCGGTCCGGCGGGTGTCGTAGGTGTAGGTATACCCGATGGACGACGTGTAGGCCGCGCCCTCCTCGCGCTGGATGATGGGCGAGCTGTTGGCGTCCACGTCCAGGATGCTTTCCTTGGCCAGGCGGTAGGACAGCTGAAGACGGCCGCGTTCGCTGACCGGGAAGGTCAGTGCCGGGCTGAAGCCCACGACGCGGGTGTTGTACTCGGCCTCGTCGAAATCCGAGGTGTCGTAGAAGACGCTGAACCGCGCGGCCAGGTCGCGTCCCAGGAAATACGGCTCGACGAAGGTCAGGTTCGACGAGGTCGCATCGGTGCCGGTCGAGATGTTGAAGCTCAGCGTCTGGCCACGGCCCAGGAAGTTGCTTTCCTGGTAGCCCACGTTCAGGCCGATCCCGCTGTCGGTGCTGTAGGCGCCGCCCAGCGACAGCGAGCCGGTGGGCTGCTCTTCCACGTCCACGTCGATGATGACCTGGCCCGGGCCGGTGCCGTCGCGGGCCTCGACATCGGCGTTCGAGAAATACCCCAGGGCGCGGATGCGCTCGGCCGCGGCGCGGATTTCACGCGGGTTGAACGGGTCGCCCTCGACCATGGTGAACTCGCGGCGGATGACGCGGTCCAGCGTGGTGGCGTTGCCCTCGATGTCGATACGCTCGACGAAGATGCGCGGCCCACGCTCCAGCACGAAGTTCACGTTCAGGCGCAGGTTGCGCGGGTCACGGGTGATCTGCGGCGTGGCGCGCACGAAGTTCAGGCCATTGCGGATCGCCAGGCGTTCCATCCGGGTGACGGCGTTGTCGACGGCCTGCGGCGAATAGGTCTGGCCCGGGTCGATCTGCGACACGGCCAGATACTCGGCGGCATTGAGGCCGGGGATCTCGCTCGACGCCGTGACGGAACCGAAATCGAAGCTGGGGCCTTCCTCGACGTTGAACGTGATGAAGAACGCGCCGCGGTCGCGGGCCAGCTCGTTCGTGACGCTGAGGATGCGGAAATCGGCATAGCCGCGCGACTGGTAGAAATCGGTCAGCAGCTGGCGGTCGAAGGCGATCCGGTCCGCAACGAAGGTGTCGCGGCCGATGATGGCGCGCAGCAGCCCGGCCTGCTTGGTCGCCAGCACCCGGCGCAGGCGCCGGTCCGAGAAGTCGCGGTTGCCCACGAAGGACAGGCGCTCGATCTCGGTCACGCGGCCTTCCGCGACTTCGAAGACCAGGTCGACCTGGTTGTCGCCGCGGCGGATGATGCGCGGGGTGACGGTCGCGGCCAGGCGGCCGCTTTGCTGATAGGCATCGGCGATGGCGGCGGCGTCGCTTTCGGCCACGTTGGGCGCGTAGACGCGGCGCGGCGTCGACTCGATCAGGGCCGTCAGTTCCTCGTCGTCCAGGCGGCTGTTGCCCTCGATGTTGATGCGGCGAATGGTCGGCCATTCGTTGACGCGCACCACCAGGGTGCTGCCCGACGGCGCGATCTCGACCGTCTCGAACAGGCCCGCGTTCTGAAGGCGTTGGTAGGCGGCGTTCAACTCGCCCGCGCTGACGGTCTGGCCGCGCGGCAGATCCAGAAGCGACACGATCGAATTGGGGTCGACGCGTTCGTTGCCTTCGACCCGGATATCGTTGAACTGAAAGGATTGCGCCCGCGCGTCGCCGGCCGAGAAAGCCGTCGCCAGCAGAGCCATGAGGCCGATGATCGAAAGCCAACCGCGCAGCCCGGTTCCCCACCTGCCCATCGCGTAATCCATACCCGTGTCCCGATCCTGCCCCTAGGTGGAATCTGACTAGCGGGATTGCGACACCTTGTCAAAACGCCAAAGGGCCCGCGTCCGGTTCCGACGCGGGCCCCTCGGTCGAGCCTGGATGTGGGTGATCCGGCCGCTCAGAGCGACCCGATGAAAGCCCCGAAACACAGCGCGAAACCGATCGTGGCCAGGTACAGCAGTTTATCGGAATTCAACCGATAGATCAGCGACAGGCTCCGCGATCCGCTTTGGATATATTCCATTGCATTCCCCTACTCGTTCAGAATCGGAGTAGCAGCCGATTGTGACCGAATTGAGGAAACAGGCCGGGCGCGCTGCCCTGCGGGACAGCCCCGTGTTGTCAGGGGCAGAAGATGTCGTTGAAGAGCGCGAAGACCATCATCGTTCCCAGCAGAGCCAGCCCGATGGCCATCAGCACGTTCAGCGCCCAGTCGCCCGGGGGCTTGCCGCGCACGGCCTCGTAGGCGTGGAACACCAGGTGCCCGCCATCCAGCACCGGGATCGGGAACAGGTTCAGCAGGCCCACCGCCGTGGACAGCACCGCGATGAACCAGATGAAGGACAATCCCCCCTGGCTGGCCGCCGCGCCGCTGGTCTGGGCGATGCCGATGGGGCCGCGCAGGTTGCAACTGCTGATCGCGCCCACCGCCATGTTATAGAGCCCCGACAGCGACGCGCGCACGATGAACACCGTCTGGTCCGCGCCATAGGCCAGCGCCTGGAACGGGCCCGGCGTTTCGGTCCGGGGCGAGAAGTAAAGCCCGCCGGTGATCCCGATCAGCCAGCGCGTCTCGAACCCGCCCTCCGACAGCGGCAGGTCCATGCGCTTGGGCGTCAGCGTCATCTCCAGCGTCTCGCCGCCCTGCCCGTCCGGATCCGGGCGCCACACGGTCACGTCCAGCGGCCGCCCGTCCGAGTTGCCGACGATGTCGCGCAGCTGCGAGAAGGCGAAGACCTCCTGCCCGTCGATCCGGGTGATGACGTCGCCGCGTTCGATCCCGGCCTCGAAGGCCGCCGATTGCGGGGTGACGCCCCCCACGAGCGGCGGTTCGGGATAGGCCCCCGCAACGGTGACGTCCGAGCCATCCCGCGCCACGGTGTAGTCCAGGACCGGCTGCATCGGCAGCTCGTCGATGAAGGCGTCCAGCCCGTCCAGCTCGGGCGTCTCGCGCCCCGCGATTTCCAGCAGGCGGTCGCCCGGCACGACGCCCTGCGCGACCGAGGGCAGCGGCTGCACCTCGTCCACCACCAGCGGATCGGTGGCGACGCCCCGGAACATGAGCACGGCCGAGAAGATCGCGATGGAGAGGATGAAGTTGAAGACCGGGCCCGCCGCCACGGTCGCCGCGCGCGCCCAGAGCGGCGCGCCGTGCATGGTGTGGCGCGGCGCGGTGCCGTCGGCGCCCACCGTGTCGGACTGGCTGACGCTGGTGGCATCCGCGTCGCCCGCGAATTTCACGTAGCCGCCGAAGGGCAACGCGGCGATCTGCCAGCGTGTGCCATGCCGGTCGGTGCGCGCGAACAGCACCGGCCCGAACCCGATCGAGAAGACATCCGCCTTGATGCCCGACCAGCGCCCCACGATGTAATGGCCGTATTCGTGGATCGCCACGATGACGCTCAGCGCCACGACGAAGGCCGCGACCGTGTAGAGGGCAGAGCCGAAGCTCGGGATCAGGCCGATCAGGTCCATCAAACTTCCTTCCTGGTGGTGCGAGCGGGCCCTGTCAAAGCTCCGCCATCACCCTGTCTGCCGTGGCGCGCGCCCGCGCGTCGATGTCGAGAACCATATCAAGGCTCGGAACGGCAATTCCAAGGCCACTTGACGACATGGTGTCGAGCGTTGCCTCGACGACCTCGGCCATCTGCGGAAAACTGACGCGCCCGTCGAGAAACCCGTCCAGCGCCCGTTCCTTCGCGGCGTTGAACACCGCGCCCGACAGCCCGCCCGCCGCCATGACCTCGCGCGCCAGCCGCAGCGCCGGGTACTTGACCTCGTCCGGCGCGCGGAAGGTGAACTGCCCCAGCGCCGCGAAATCCAGCCGCTCGACCGGCAGGTCATGGCGGTCGGGATGGTTCAGCGCGAAGCCGATGGCGTGGCGCATGTCGGGCGGGCCGATATGCGCCATGAGCGCGCCGTCGCGGAACCCCACCATGGCGTGAATCATGGATTCGGGATGGACCAGCGCCTCGATCCGCTCGGGCGGGATGCCGAAATATTCATGGGTTTCAATCAGCTCCAGCGCCTTGTTGAACAGTGACGCGCTGTCGATGGTGATGCGTTGCCCCATGTCCCAGTTCGGGTGGCTGGCCGCCTGCGCGGGCGTGGCGCGCGTCATCTCGTCCACCGTCCAGTCGCGAAAAGCGCCGCCTGAGGCGGTGATGATGACCCGCTCGACCGCCGCGATGTCCTCGCCGATGAGGGCCTGGAAGACCGCCGAATGTTCGCTGTCCACGGGCAGCACGGTTGCGCCGTGGCGCCGGGCGGTGTCCATCAGCAGCGGACCGGCGCAGACCAGCGACTCCTTGTTGGCCAGCGCCAGGGTCGTGCCCTGCTCCAGCGCGCGCAGTCCCGGGGGCAGGCCCGCGGCGCCGACGATGGCCGACATGATCCAGTCCGCCGGGCGCGCAGCGGCTTCGGTGATGGCCTGTGCCCCGGCCGCCACCTCGATGCCCGAGCCGTCGAGCGCGGCGCGCAGGTCGTCCAGGCAATCCTCGTGGGCGGTCACGGCCAGCTCGGCGCGGTGGCGGCGCGCCAGTTCGGCCAGACGTGCCACGTTGCGCCCGCCCGTCAGCGCCACCACCTGGAACTCGTCCGGCCGCCGACCGATCAGGTCCAGCGTATTGCCCCCGATGGACCCGGTGGCGCCCAGTACCGTGATCCGGCGCATCACTGTGCGGCGGTCAGGCCGGGCGGAAAGTCGATCAGCCGCGCGCTCATCAGCATCAGGACCGATGCGCCCAGCATCCCGTCGAAGCGATCAAAGAGACCGCCATGCCCCGGCAACAGGGACGAGCTGTCCTTGACCCCTGCCCGCCGCTTGACCGCGGACTCGGCGATGTCGCCGATCTGCGACGCCATCGACAGCGCCACCGCCACGCCCAGAAGCTGAGCGTTGGCGCCGGTGTAAAGCACGAAGAACAGCGCCACGATCGCCGCGCCGATCCAGCCCGCGATGGTCCCCGACCATGTCTTCTTGGGGCTGACGCGCGGCCACATCTTCGGGCCGCCGATGAAGCGTCCGGCGAAATAGCCCATCACGTCGGTGGCGATGACCACCAGCGCGAGCCACATCATCCACACGGCACCGTAATTTTCGCGCAGGGAATACATGCCGAAGCCCGCCAGCAGGATCGCAAGCGTGAAGATCGAATACGTCGCGCGCCGCTGGCCCAACTGCCCCACGCCCACGAAGATCGGGGCCAGCACCAGCGGCAGCGCGTACCCCGCCGGAAGAAGATCGGCGATCGTCAGGGCCAGGCCAGCCGCGCAGGCCAGCACGACGGCCGGCGCCTCGGGGTCCAGCATGCGCACCAGTTCCCACACCATCACACCGCTGATCAGGACCGTGAGCGCCAGGAAGGGCAGACCGCCCAGCCAGACGCAGATCAGGCCCACCACGGCGATCAGGGCGCCCACGCCGAAACGCGGCCCCAGGTCCGACCAGCGCCCGGCGTCGCTCATGCAGTCACGGCGCCGAAACGGCGGTCACGGGCGCCGAAACCGCCCAGGACGCGAGCGAATTCGGCCTTCGTGAAATCGGGCCACAGGGTGTCGATGAACTCGTACTCGGCATAGGCCGACTGCCACAGAAGGAAGTTCGAGATCCGGGCCTCGCCGCTGGTGCGGATCACCAGGTCCGGGTCCGGCAGGACATGGGTATCGAGAAACCGCGCGAGCGTGGTTTCGTCCACGTCCGCCGGGCTGAGCCGTCCGGCCGCGACCTCGGCGGCCAGGCGCTTCGTCGCGCGGCCCAGTTCGTCGCGACCACCGTAGTTCAGCGCGATCGTGAGATGCACCCGGTCATTGCGCGAGGTCAGCAGCTCCAGCTCGTCCATCAACCGCACGAGCTTGTCGTCCAGCCGCACCCGGTCGCCGATGAAACGCACCCGGACGCCCTCGGCCAGCAGGTCGCGTGCCTCGCGCTGGATATAGCGGCGGAAGAGCTTCATCAGGCCGGCGACCTCGGACTGGGTGCGTTTCCAGTTCTCGGTCGAGAAGGCGAAGATCGTCAGGTACTTCACGCCCAGGTCCGGGCAGGCGCGGACGATTTCCTTCACCCGGCGCGCGCCCATGTGGTGCCCGAACAGCCGTGGCCGCCCGCGCGACTTGGCCCAGCGGCCGTTGCCATCCATGATGCAGGCCACGTGGCGCGGCCCGCTGTCCGGAATGGTATTCTGCTCACCCGTGGCCATTTCAGGCTCTCCTTCCCCGCGATGCAGGTCTCAGACCTGCATGATCTCGGCCTGCTTGGACTCCAATGCCTCGTCCACCTTCTTGATGTAGGTGTTGGTCATTTCCTGCACCTCGGCTTCCCAGAATTTCTGGTCGTCCTCGGACAGGTTGTCGGCCTTGGCCTTCTTGATCTGGTCCATGCCGTCGCGGCGCACGTTGCGGATGGCGACGCGGGCGTTCTCGGCGTACTGGCCGGCCACCTTCGACAGGTCGCGGCGGCGTTCCTCGTTCAGCTCGGGGATGGGCAGCATGATGATCGTGCCGTTGAGCTGGGGGTTGATGCCCAGCCCGCTTTCGCGGATCGCCTTCTCGACCTTGCCCACCAGGCTCTTGTCCCAGACGTTGATGGTGACCAAGCGCGGCTCGGGCACGTTCACGGTGCCGACCTGGTTGATCGGCGTGGCCTGGCCGTAGGCCTCGACCATCACCGGCTCGAGCATCGAGGCCGACGCCCGCCCGGTCCGGAGCGAGCCGAACTCGCTGCGCAGATTGGCCATGGCGCCGTCCATCCGCCGTTGCAGATCGTCGGTATCCAGCATGAAGTCGTCGGACATGGGCAGTCGAATTCCGTCTGTTACTCGGTCACATTCAGGCGGTCTCTAGCGCAAACCGTGCGGAATCGCCACAGCCGAGTTCACGCCCCGCGCGGTCAGCCACGCACAATCGTGTAGGTGCCTTCCCCGGCCAGTATGCCCTTGAAGCCGCCGGGTTCGTCCAGCGAGAAGACGACGATGGGCAGATCGTTGTCGCGCGCCAGCGCGATGGCCGAGGCGTCCATCACGCCAAGGTGCTTCTGGAGCACCTCGTCGTAGGTGATCTTCTCATAGCGCTTGGCGTCGTCGTGCTTGGTCGGGTCCTTGTCGTAGACGCCGTCCACCTTGGTGCCCTTGAAGATCGCCTGGCAGTCCATCTCGGAGGCGCGCAACGTGGCGGCGGTGTCGGTGGTGAAATACGGATTGCCGGTCCCGGCCGCGAAGATGCAGACCCGCTTCTTCTCCAGGTGCCGCACCGCGCGGCGGCGGATATAGGGCTCGGCCACCTCGTTCATGGTGATGGCCGAGATTACCCGGGTGTGGATCCCGAGCTCTTCCAGCGCCGACTGCATGGCCAGCGCGTTCATCACCGTGGCGAGCATGCCCATGTAATCGGCCGTGGTCCGCTCCATCCCCTGCGCCGAGCCTTGCAGCCCGCGGAAGATGTTGCCGCCGCCGATGACCATGCAGATCTCGACCCCCAGGTCGTAGACCGACTGCACCTCGCGGGCGATGCGCTGCACGGTGGGCGGATGCAGGCCGTAGCCCTGGTCGCCCATCAATGCCTCGCCCGAGATTTTCAGAAGAACCCGGTCGAATGTGCGTTTCGACAATGTCTCGGACATGCGGACCCCCGGGCTTTTGCGTTGCGGCGCAAACTGTCGCAAAAGGGCCGCGGTGACAACGGGGCGCGGACGCGAAAAATGCAGATCGACAGGCTGGTGGGCGAAGCGGGCCGGGACGCGCCGGTGCTGATCGCGGGTCCCACGGCCAGCGGGAAGTCGGCGCTCGCGCTCGCCATCGCCGAGGCGACCGGCGGCACGGTGGTCAATGCCGATGCGCTCCAGGTCTATGGCCGCTGGCGTATCCTCACCGCCCGGCCCGACGCGGCCGAGACCGCCCGCGCCCCCCACGCGCTTTACGGTCACGTCGCGGCTACCCAGGACTACTCGGTCGGCCACTGGCTGCGCGAGGTGGCGGCGCTGATCGACGGTGGTATCCGGCCCATCGTGACCGGGGGCACCGGGCTCTATTTCACCGCGCTGACCGAGGGGCTGGCCGACATCCCCGCCACGCCGCCCGGGATTCGCGCGCGGGCCGACGCGATCCTGGCCGAGGACGGTTTGGCCGCGCTGCTGGACGCGCTGGATCCCAAGACCAGGGCGCGCATCGACACCCGCAACCCCGCCCGCGTGCAGCGCGCGTGGGAGGTGCTCGAGACGACCGGCCGGGGCCTTGCCGCCTGGCAGGACGCCACGCCCGCCCCCCTGCTGCCGTTGGACCGTTGCGTGGCCTTCCGCGTGGACGCTCCTCCCGCCGTGTTGACCCCCCGGATCGAGCAGCGGTTCGACGCGATGCTCAAGGCGGGCGCGCTGGACGAGATGCGCGCCAACCTGCCCGATTTCGATCCGGCGCGCCCCGCCGACCGGGCCATCAGCGCGCCCGAGCTGGCCGCCCACCTGCGCGACGGGATCCCGCTGGAGCAGGCCCGCGACGCGGCGGTGATCGCCACGCGCCAATACGCCAAGCGCCAGAGGACATGGTTCGCCAAGCGGATGCGCGGCTGGCGCGGCGTGCCATTGTCGACATGATCGAAACGGCGCGCGGTTTTTCTTTGACCGCGGGCCGGGCTGGGTTACCGTCTCGCCATCCGCTGCCAACCCGGAGACATCGCCGCCATGCTGGAAACAGGGATCGCCACACCCGGATATCGCATCACGCCCCTGCAACAGATCGCCAAGGGCGGGCGCTGGCGGACCGAGGCCATGCGCAGCTATGCCCAGCCGGTGCTGTACTGGTTCACCCGCGGACAGGGCCGGATCACGATCCAGGGGGCGACCCACGGCTATGGCCCGCACAACGCGGTTCTCCTGCCGCCCGGCACGATGCACGGCTTCGACACGCTGGGACAGGTGGCCGGCAGCGCCATCTTCCTGCGGCCCGACCCCTCGCTCGACGTACCCGAGACCGCGATCCACTTGCGCCTGCGGGACGCGACGCTCCAGGCCGAGCTGAACCTTCAGGTCGACAATATCCAGCGCGAGCTCGACCGCGGGGCACAGGCGTCCGACCGTGCGCTGCTGCACCACGCGGGCCTGATGCTTCTGTGGCTCGAACGACAGGCCGGCCCGGACTGGCAGGAGGGCGCCGAGCCCGGAGGCAGCGCCGGCCGCCTGGCCGCCGCGTTCACCGCCCTGCTCGAACGCGACTTCCGCCGGGGCCGCACCGTGGCGGAATACGCCGCGCAGCTGGGCATCACGCCCACCCATCTCAGCCGCGCCTGCAAGGCCGCGTCGGGACGCCCGGCCTCGGCCCTGCTGCAGGACAGGCTGCATTACGAGGCGCGGCGCCTGCTGCGGGAAACGTCGCTGCCGGTGAAGGACGTGGCGCAGGCGCTGGGCTTCCGCTCGGCCGCCTATTTCACCCGCGCCTTCCAGCAGCGCACGGGCCAGACGCCAAGCGCCTTCCGCCGCGGCGGGTAGCCGGCCGCGCCGCCCCGGGTGGTCCCGGCACCGGCCCGTCGTCGCGTTGCGTGCGGAACCTGATCGGTCCGGCGGCGTCATTCTGTGAAGCCCGCGCAGGAAAGGAACGGCACGATGAACAAGAACCGGCCCCGCCGCCTGCATCCCTTCGCCCGCACGCTTGCGGCCGAGCATCGGCACGGCCTGCTCGGCCGGCGCGAATTTCTGTCACGCGCCACCGCGCTGGGTCTGTCGGCGCCCACCGCGCTGGGCCTGATCGGGGCGCCCGGCCTCGCCCGGGCCGCCGGGCATGTCCGGCAGGGCGGCACGCTGCGCATCCAGCAGGAGGTGCGGCCATTGAAGGACACCCGCACCTACGACTGGTCGCCCATCGCCAACCTGACCCGGGGAACCCTCGAATACCTGATCGAGTACAACAACGACGGCAGCTTCCGCGGCATGCTGCTGTCGGGATGGGAAGTCTCGGACGACGCCACCCGGATCGTCCTGAACCTGCGGCCCGGCATCACGTGGTCGAACGGCGACCCGTTCACCGCCGCCGACGTGGTCCGCAATATCGAGCGTTGGTGCGACCGCTCGGTCCCTGGCAACTCCATGGCCGGGCGCATGGCCACTCTGATCGACGAGGGGACGGGCAAGCTCATCGACGGCGCGGCCGAGGTCACGGATGACCTGACCGTCACCCTGCGCCTGCGGCGTCCCGACATCACACTGATCCCGGGCATGGCGGATTACCCCGCCGCCATCGTCCACGAAAGCTATGACCCCGAGGAGACGGAGACCGCCATCGGCACCGGTCCCTTCCGCATCGCCGAGCATCTTCCGGGCGAACGCGCCGTGCTGGAACGCGACACCTCGCGGCCGTGGTGGGGCACCGAGATCTACGGCGGCCCGTTCCTCGACCGGATCGAGTTTATCGATTACGGCACCGATCCGCTGAACTGGCTGCGCGCCTTCGAGGCGGGCGAGATCGACATGAACTACGAATCGGTCGGCGAATTTATCGGCATCATGGACGATATCGGCCTGCGGAAATCCGAGATCCTGACCGCCGCCACCATCGTCATCCGTCCCAACCAGCTGGCCGAGGTCGACGGCCGCCGCCCCTATTCCGACCGCACCGTGCGCCGGGCGCTGCAGCTGGCCGTCGACAACGATGTCATCCTCGAGCTGGGCTACGGCGGGCGCGGCGCGGTGGCCGAGAACCACCACGTAGCCCCGGTGCACCCCGAATACGCCGAGCTGCCCCAGCTGGGTCCCGACCCCGCCCGCGCGCGCGAGATGATGGCCGAGGCCGGGCTGGCCGCGTTCGAACACGAGCTGGTGTCGATCGACGACGACTGGCGCCGCACCACCACCGACGCGGTTGCGGCACAGTTGCGCGATGCGGGTATCCCGGTGAAACGCACGGTGCTGCCCGCCGCCAGCTACCTGCCGAAATGGGACCAGTGGGCGTTTTCCTCGACCAACTGGAACCACCGTCCGCTGGGGGTTCAGGTCATGGCGCTCGCCTATCGCTCGGGCGAGCCGTGGAACGAGACCGGCTTCTCGAACGCCGCGTTCGACGAGACGCTGAACGACGCGCTGGGCATCGGCGACGCGGACCAGCGCCGCGCCAGCATGCGCACTCTGCAGGGCATCCTCCAGGAAGAGGGCGTGATCATCCAGCCCTACTGGCGGTCGCTCTTCCGTCACCACGTCGAAGGCGTGGTCGGCGCCGACATGCACGTGGCCTTCGAGATCCATCCCTACAAGCTGGCCTTCACCGACGACGCCTGATCGCGGAACAGACGACCGCCTGCGCCGTTGGACCGTCATCTCCGGCGAAAGGACGCGGCAATGGCGCAGAACGATCTCGACTGGTCCATCCCCATCATGCGCGCAGGCTATTCCGGCCGCGCCCTTGTCTATCTCGTGGTCGCGGGCTTCTCGCTCTGGGCCGTCAGCCGCGGGGGGCAGGCCGAGGGCACGATGACCGCGCTGCAATCGCTGGAACGGACGGCCTACGGCACGCTGATCCTGCTGGCCATCTTCGTGGGCATGCTGTCCTACGCGGTCTGGCGCCTGATCGACGCGGCCTGGGATCTAGAGGATTACGGCAGCGACGGCAAGGGGCTGATCGCCCGGATCGGCATGGTCGTCACCGGCCTGATCCACCTCGGCATCGGCATCGGCGCGCTGCTGCTGGTCTTCACGGCCTCGGGCGATGGCGGCGGCTCGACCATCGCGCAGGCGGCCAACACCGTGATGGGCTGGCCCGGCGGGCGCCTGCTGGTCGGCGCGGCGGGCGTCGTGACCGTGGGCGCGGGCCTCTATTACCTGAAAAAGGCCTGGAACCGCGAATATCGCACGCACCTGATCGGCAATCCCGTGACGCGCAACTTCGACCCGGCCCTGCGCGGCGGCGTCGCCTCGCAAGGTTTCGTGGTGACGGTGATCGGCGGCTTCCTGGTCTACGCCGCCATGACCGCCTCGGGCAGCGAGGCCGGCGGGCTCGGCAAGACCTTCGACTGGCTCAGCGGACAGCCCTACGGGCGCGTGCTGGTGGGCCTGCTCTGCGTCGGGCTTCTGGGGTTCGCGTTGTTCTGTGCCGTGAACGCGGCCTACCGGATCGTGCCGAAGGCCAGCCATGGCAGCCTCGACACGCTGAAGGCCAAATTCAAGCAGAAGGCGGCCTAGTCGCCCAGGATGATCTTCACGTAATTCATCGTCTCGCGGTAGGGCGGCACGCCGCCGTGCTTCTGCACCGCGCCCGGCCCCGCGTTGTAGGCGGCGAGCGCCAGCCGCCACGACTTGAACGTGTCGTATTGCTGGCGCAGGTAGCGCGCGCCGCCGTCGAGGTTCTGACGCGGCCGGCGCGGATCGACCTTCAGCCGTGCCGCGGTGCCCGGCATCAGTTGCGCCAGACCGATCGCGCCCTTGTGCGACACCGCGTTGGGGTTCCAGCCGGACTCCTGCTGGACCAGGCGCAGGAACAGGTCCTCGGGGATGCCGTGCTTGCGCGCGCTGGCCCGTGCCACGGGCAGGTATTCGCCGCGATACTTGCCGGTGAAGCGCTGGACAGGCATGTCGCCCGCACGGGTCACGGGCTTCGCGATCTTGGGCTTCAGCTTGTCCGACCCGCGATACTGGCTCGAGGCGCGGCCATCCAGAACGTCCAGCTTGTCGAGAAACAGCGCCCGCCCGCTCTTGGACGACATGCTGAGCGCGTCCGCAGACGCGGTGGTGGTCATCGCGGCGGAAAGCAGCCCCGCCAGGAAGATCGCGCGTCGCATCGCGCCCCCCATCCCTGTCCCTGTTGCCGCCGACTATAACCCGAAGTGGCGATTCGGGAAGTCCCGGGCCATGGGCGGGTTGCTGGCGGGCGGCTTTGACGGATATAGCGGAGCGCAGCGCCGACACATCACACGCAAGACAAAAAGGGAGGCACCCCAATGGCGGGTTCCGTGAACAAGGTCATCCTGATCGGCAATCTGGGCCGCGACCCCGAGGTCAGGACGTTCAGCAACGGTGGCAAGGTCTGCAACCTGCGCATCGCCACGTCCGAGAACTGGAAGGACCGCAATACCGGCGAACGGCGCGAGCGGACCGAGTGGCATTCCGTCGCCATCTTCTCCGAGCCCCTGGCCCGCGTGGCCGAGCAATACCTGAAGAAGGGCTCGAAGGTGTATATCGAGGGCCAGCTGGAAACCCGCAAATGGCAGGACCAGTCGGGCCAGGACCGCTATTCCACCGAGGTCGTACTGCGCCCCTACAAGTCCGAACTGACCATGCTCGACGGCCGTGACGGCGGCGGCGGTGGCGGCAACTACGGCGGTGGCGGCGGCGGATACTCCGACGACCGCGACGACGGCTACGGCGGCGGGTCGGGCGGCGGCGGCCGCGGCGGTTCGGGTGGCGGCTATGGCGGCCCGCCCGCCAGCGACATGGACGACGAAATCCCGTTCTGATCGCCATTGCGCAGGATCCGGGTCGCCCCGCGCGGCCCGGTGACCGATCCATGGGCCAGGCTTCTCGAAAGGCTTGGCCATGGTGCAGACCGCATTCGCCCTGATCCTCTTCCTCGCGCCCCTGGCCTACAGCCCGGGGCCCGGGAACCTGTTCTTCGCAGCCAACGGCGCGCGATTCGGCCTTCGGGCCACGCTCCCCGCCAACGCGGGCTATCACCTCGCCACCTGGATCGTGACGGCGGCCATCGGTATGGGATTCCTCGCTGCCACGGCGCGGCACCCGCAGATCTTCGCCGCGCTGAAAACCGCCGGGGCGGCCTACGTGCTGTGGCTGGCCTGGCGGCTGGCCCGCGCGGGGCGCCACGACAGCGACCGAGCCGCGCGCCCGGCGGGGTTCGTGGATGGCGCGGTGCTGCTGCTTCTGAACCCCAAGGCCTATGTCATCATCGCGCTGATGTTCACGCAGTTCCTCGGGACCGACGCGACAGGAACCCTGGCCCCGGTCCTGCTGATCGCCACGGTCTTCACCCTCAACAACCTGCTGGCCTTCCTGGCGTGGACATGGGCCGGCGACGCGCTGGCCGCCCGCTTTGCCGATGAACAGGACGCGGCGCGGCTGAACACCGGCTTCGCGGTGCTGCTGGCCGGCGTGGCCCTGTGGATGTTGCTGGCCTAGGCCGCGCGGGCCGCGTCGAGCGTGGCCAGAACGGCCTCGGCCGGGACATCGGCGGTGACGAAGGCCTGGCCGATCCCGCGTGCGAGGATGAATCGCGGGACGCCGTCCACCACCTTCTTGTCCTGGCCCATCAGGTCCAGCAACGCCTGCGACGGCGGCAGCGCGCCCGGGATGTCGTCCAGCGACCGCTTCATGCCCATGGCCTCGAGATGCGCGCGCACGCGGCTGGGCTCTTCCTGGCTGCACAGCCCCAGCCGCGCGGACAGGTCGAACGCCAGCGCGCAGCCGATGGCCACGCCCTCGCCATGCAGAAGCCGGTCGGAATAGCCGGTCGCCGCCTCGAGCGCGTGGCAGAAGGTGTGGCCCAGGTTCAGAAGCGCGCGGTCGCCCTGCTCGGTCTCGTCGCGCATGACGATATCGGCCTTCATCTGCACGGATCGCTGCACGGCCTGCGCCCGCAGCGCGCCGTCCCCGGCGGCCAGCGCGGGGCCGTTCGCCTCGAGCCACCGGAAGAACTCCGCGTCGCCCAGCAGGCCGTATTTCGCGACCTCGCCGTAGCCGGCCCGGAAATCGCGCGGCGTCAGCGTGTCCAGCACATCCGTATCGGCCAGGACCAGGCTCGGCTGGTGAAACGCGCCCACCAGGTTCTTGCCGGCGGGCGAGTTGATGCCGGTCTTGCCGCCGACCGAGCTGTCGACCTGCGCCAGCAGCGACGTGGGCACCTGAACGAAGCGCACGCCGCGCCGCAGGATCGCGGCGGCGAAGCCCACCAGGTCACCGATGACCCCACCGCCGAGCGCGATGACCACGTCCCGCCGCTCGACCTTCTGGGCCAGCAGCCATTCCACGACCTCCTGCAGGCGGGCCCAGCTCTTCGTGGCCTCCCCCGGCGGCAGCGTCAAAGCCTCGGAGGCGATGCCCGCGTCCATCAGCGCGGCTTGCAGCGGCGCGAGATGATGCGCCGCGACCGTCTCGTCGGTGACGACCACCACGCGCGGGCGGCTGAGCAGCGGCGCGACCAGCGCGCCCGCCTGACCGATCAGCCCCGGACCGATCCGCACGTCGTAGGACCGCGCGCCAAGGTCCACGTGAACGACGCCGCCGCTCACAGCTCGACCTCCGCGCCCAGCACCCCGCCATGCACCGACAGTGCCGCGATGACCTTCTGTGCCATCTGCTCGATGCTCAGCCGCCCGTCGGCATCGACGATGACGCCGGCTTGGGAATAGGCCGGCTCGCGCTTGGCGCAAAGCTCGCTCAGCGTGGCTTTCGGGTCGGGCGTGCGCAGCAGGGGGCGGGTGTCCTTGTGGCGCACGCGGGACCAGAGGAGTTCGAGATCGGCGCGCAGCCACACGGCAATGCCCCGCGCGGCGATCATCTGGCGATTGCGCTCGGCCAGGAACGCCCCGCCGCCCGTGGACAGGACCGATGGCGTCCCGTCCAGCAGGCGCGACAGGACCTGGCTTTCCTTCTCGCGGAAATAGGGCTCGCCGTAGCGATCGAAGATCTCGGGAATCGACAGGTTCGCGGCGCTGACGATCTCGGCATCCGAATCGACGAAGGGGGCATCCAGGAGGCGGGCCATGGCCGTGCCGACGGCGGTTTTTCCCGCGCCCATCATGCCCACGAGCGCGACGGTTTTCTGCAAGGTGCGGCTCAAACGGCGTTCCCCCGCTCATATTGTTGCAATCCGGCCTTGAATGGCGTGAAACTGCCGAAAAGACCAGTTATAAAAGCGGCAATCGGCGCTCAGAACGCCGCGGGCCGGGGCAGGATCAGCAAGGGGCACAGCTTTTGTTCAGACTTTTCAAGGCACTGATTTTCCTTCTGATCCTCGGCTTCATCGGGCTTGTGGGTTACGCCTATCTGGGCGACATGTCGCCCGATCAGTCGCAACAATCGGTTCCCGTCACACTGGATGGTCAATAGCCGCGTCCTTCTCATGGCCTGCGCCTTTCCCGTGGCCGCCGCGGCGCAAGACCGTGTGCCGTTGTCGGCCATCGGGTGGCTGTCGGATTCCGTGACCCTGCCCGCCGCGCTGCCGCGCCCCGTGGCCCCCGATGCGGCCGAGCCGCCGGTGGCGTCGAACGCGCTGCCCGGCCGGGTGACGGTCCGTCCGCTGGATGGCCCCGACGCGCCGCCCGCGGCCCTTGGCCTGTTCTCGCCCGCCTCGCGCGGGCTGCCGTCCGAGCTGTGGGCAACGGGGGCCGAGCCGGAGCTTGACGCCATCCGCCCGGCCACCCTCGCCGCCAGCCAACGTCTGCTGCACGACCTGTTGGCCGCCGACCCGGGACGCAGCGGTGCCGACGACGCGGACGAGGCACTGTTCCTCGAACGGGTCGACGCGCTGATGGGGCTGGGCCAGCTCGATACCGCGCGATCCATGCTCGATCTCGCGGGGCGCGACCGGCCGCGGTCGTTCCGGCGCTGGTTCGACATCGCGCTGCTGACCGGGCAGGAGAACGCGGGCTGTTCGGCCATGCGGCGGCTGCCGCAGATCACGCCCACCTACCCCGCGCGCATCTTCTGCCTGGCGCGCGGCGGCGACTGGCGCGCGGCGGAGCTGACGCTCGAGACGGCGCGCAGCCTCGATGTCATCACCGCCGCCGAGGCCGAGCGTCTGCGCCTGTTCCTGGACGAACTGGCCGATCCGCTGATGCTGCCCCCGCCGGTTTCGCCCTCGCCGCTGGACTTCGCGATCCTGGCCGCTGTGGGCGAGCCGCTGCGCACCCCTGCCCTGCCGCTGGCCTTCGCCCATGCCGACCTGAGGCCGATCACCGGCTGGAAGCTGCGGCTCGACGCCGCCGAACGGCTGGCCCGGCGCGGCGCCATCACGGCCGACCGGCTGTGGCAGATCTACGGCGAGCGGGCTCCGGCCGCCTCGGGCGCGTTGTGGGACCGGGTGGACCTGGCGCAGCAGCTCGACGCGGCCGTCGAGGCGGCGGAACCCGCCCGGGTCAGCGCGCTGATGCCGCAGGTGTGGAACGCGATGCAGGCGGCGGGGCTGACCCACGCGCTTGCCGCGCGCTATGCCGACGACCTGGGCCGCCTGCCCCTGACCGGACCCGCTCGCGACATTGCCGCGCAACTGTCCGCCCTGACCGGCGCGCCCGCGACCACGCCGCTGCTGCCATTCGTCGCCGCCTTGGTCGAGGGCGGCGATGCCCCCTTGCCCGCCCAATCCCCGCTGGAAGCCGCGATCGCGGACGGTCTTCGGGTGACGGCCCCGCCGGCCCGGGCCGCACGCTCCATCGCCGAGGGGCGCCGCGCCTCCGCCGCCATCGACGCCGCCGCCCTGCTGGATGACGGGGCCGAGGGCAACCTGGACGCCATCCGCCAGGGCCTTGCCACCCTCGTGGCCGCGGGCTTCCACGACGCGGCCCGCCGCGCGGCCATAGAACTTGCCATACTGGGACCCGATGCATGAGTGACGCCAGCGACATCGCCACCTTCCTCGACGCGCAGGCCGCCGAGCTGGACGCGGCCACAAACACGCAGCTGGCCTATGCGCGCGACCTGCAGCACTTCGCCGACTGGCTGGACGACACGCGGCTGACCCAGGCGCAGCGCGGCCAGATCGAGGATTACCTGGTGCATTGCGACGCCCAGGGCCTTTCGGTGGCCACGCGCGCGCGGCGGCTGTCGGCGATCAAGCAGTTCTTCCGCTTCGCCGTCGAGGAGGGCTGGCGCGACGATCACCCCGCGATCCAGATCAAGGGACCGGGACGCGCGCGCCGCCTGCCGAAGACGCTGGAGGTCGACGAGGTCGAGCGCCTGCTGGATGCCGCGCGCCGCACCGGACGCTCCACCGCCGACCGGCTGCGCAACACCTGCCTGACCGAGCTGCTCTACGCCACGGGGATGCGCGTATCCGAGCTTGTCGGCCTGCCGGTCAGCGCCGCGCGGGGCGATCCGCGCATGCTGCTGATCCGGGGCAAGGGCGGGCGCGAACGGATGGTGCCGCTGTCGGAACCGGCGCGCGCCGCGCTGTCGGCGTGGCTGTCGGTGCGCGATACCGCCGATGCCGACGCGGTCGCCAAGGGCGCCAAGGCCTCGGTCTTCCTGTTCCCGTCACGGGGGAAATCGGGCCACCTGACGCGGCACCGGTTCTACGTCCTGATCAAGGAACTGGCGGTCACGGCCGGGGTCGATCCGGCCAAGGTGACGCCGCACACCCTGCGCCACGCCTTCGCCACGCATCTTCTGGCGGGCGGCGCCGACCTGATGGCGATCCAGACATTGCTGGGCCACGCCGACGTGGCCACGACCGAGATCTACACCCACATTCTCGACGCCCGGTTGCAGGAATTGGTGCTGGATCATCACCCGCTTGCGGCGCCCAAGGGTTGAAGCGGGCGCATCCCCGCCCCATAACCTGAGTTCACGCCCCTGACATTGGCCAAATCGGTAAAGACCCCGCCCCATGTATGACGCCGCTTTCTGGATCACCTCGCTGTCGATCCTTGGCCTGCTGGTCTGCTCGGGCTTCTTCTCCGGCTCGGAGACCGCGCTCACGGCCGCCTCGCGCGGCAAGCTACGGTCCCAGGCCGATCGGGGCAGCAAGGGCGCGCAACGCGCGCTCGAGATCACCGAGGACAACGAGCGTCTGATCGGCTCGGTGCTGCTGGGCAACAACCTGGTGAACATCCTCGCCACGTCGCTGGCCACCGCGCTCTTCACGCGGCTGTTCGGCGACAGCGGCGTGGCGCTGGCGACGCTCATCATGACGCTGCTGGTGCTGATCTTCGCCGAGGTGCTGCCAAAGACCTACGCCATCACCAACGCCGAGTCCGCCGCCGCGACCGTGTCGGCGCCGATCAAGATCGTGGTCAAGCTGTTCGCGCCGGTGGTCGGCGCGGTGCGCATGCTCGTGCGCGGGATCCTGCGGCTGTTCGGCGTGCAGACCGACCCCGACAGCCACATCCTCGCCATCCGCGAAGAGATCGAGGGCGCCCTGAACCTGGGCCACTCCGAGGGCGCGGTGGAAAAGGAAGAACGCGACCGCATCCTGGGCGCGCTGGACCTGAGCGAGCGCACGGTCGAGGAAATCATGCTCCACCGCTCGAAGATCGAGATGGTGGATGCCGACCGCCCGGCCTCCGAGATCCTGCAGCAATGTCTCGACAGCCCGCACACCCGGCTGCCGATCTACCGCGACAAGCACGAGAACATCCTGGGCGTCGTCCACGCCAAGGACCTGCTGCGCGCGCTTTACGCCCGCCGGATCGCGGCCAACGGCGCCGACAATGCCTTCGACGGGTTCGAGATCACCGAGGTCGCGATGGAGGCGTATTTCACGCCTGAGACCACCACGCTCGAAGACCAGATGCGCCAGTTCCTGCATCTGCACACCCATTTCGCGTTGGTGGTGGACGAATACGGCACATTGCAGGGCCTCGTGACGCTCGAGGATATCCTGGAAGAGATCGTGGGCGAGATCACGGACGAATTCGACCTCGAGGAAGACCAGCCGCTGAAGCGCACCGAGGACGGCGATTACATCATCGACGGCGGCATGACGATCCGCGACCTGAACCGCGCCGCCGACTGGTCGCTGCCCGACGAAGAGGCCAACACCATCGCCGGCCTCGTCATCCACGAGGCGCAGACGATCCCGACGCAGGGCCAGGTGTTCAGCTTCCACGATTTCCGCTTCGAGGTGATCGAGCGGCAGGACAACCGCATCACCAAGCTGAAGATCCGGCCTCTGACGTGAGTCATTACGCCTATCTCGACGCCCCCGGCCCCATCGCCTTCGCCCATCGCGGCGCCGCCGAACGCCACGCCGAGAACAGCTTCGAGGCGGTCGAGCGCGCCGTCGGCATGGGCTTCACCCACGTGGAAACGGACATCCAGGCCACGTCCGACGGCGTGCCGGTGCTGTTCCACGACGACACCACCGACCGCCTGCTGGGCCGCAAGGGCCGCATCGCGGACCTGGACTGGCACACGCTGTCGGGGCTGGAGCTTGCGGGCGGCGGCCGTGTCGCCCGGCTGGACGAGGTCTTTCGCGCCTTCCCCCGGCTGCGGCTGAACCTCGACGCCAAGACCGACGATGCCGTACGCCCCATGGGCGACGCCATCGCCGCCGCGCGGGCGCAGGACCGGGTCTGCGCGGCGTCTTTCGTGCAGGCCCGCACCGACGCGCTGCGCCTGCGCTTTGGGCCCGAGCTCTGCTGGTCGCCGGCCATGGGCGGGGTCGCCAAGGCGTGGTTCGCCGCGCGCCTGCGCCTGCCCGTGCGGTTCGCGCCGGCGTTGCAGGTGCCCACCCACTGGAACGGGATCGCCGTGGTCACGCCCCGGCTGATCCAGGCGGCCCACCGGCGCGGCAGCCAGGTGCATGTCTGGACCATCGACGCGCCCGACCAGATGCACGCCCTGTTCGACATGGGCGTGGACGGCGTGATGACCGACCAGCCCAAGGTGCTGCGCGACGTGATGACCGAGCGTGGCGCCTGGGGTCAGAGCGCGTAGAGCGCCCCGAACTTCGTTTCCAGGTAGTCCAGCAGCGGCGCCTCGCTTGGCGCGGTGCCGCAGGCGCGGGTGATCAATTCGCGCGGCGCGTAAAGCCCGCCGTGCCGCTGGACGTTTTCCCGCAGCCAGGTTGTCGCGGGCGCCGTGTCGCCTTGCGCCAGGTGATCGTCCAGGTCCGGCACCGCCGCCCGCATGGCAGCGTTCAGGCATCCCGCGTAGACATTGCCCAGCGTGTAGGTGGCGAAGTAGCCGAACAGCCCCACCGACCAGTGCACGTCCTGCAGGAACCCGTTGGACGGCCGGTCGACCGGGTAGCCGAAATCGGCCGCGAACCGGTCGTTCCACGCGCCTTCCAGGTCGCCCACCGCCAGGTCGCCGGCGATCAGCGCACGCTCCAGGTCGAAGCGCAGCAGGACGTGCAGGTTGTACTGCACCTCGTCCGCCTCGGTCCGGATGAAGCCGCGATGCAGCCGGTTCACCGCGCCGTAGAAGGCATCGGCGTCGAGGCCCGGATCCCCGAACACCTCGGCCATGCGACCGTGCAGCCAACCGGTGAAGGGCCGCGACCGGCCCAGCTGGTTCTCGTAGATCCGGCTCTGGCTTTCGTGGACGCCCATGGACACGCCCCCGCCCAGCGGGGTCATAAGGTAGGCGCGGTCGATATTCTGCTCGTAGGTGGCGTGGCCGACCTCGTGGATCGTGGAATACAGGCAGTTGAACGGATCGGTCTCGACCGTGCGGGTGGTGATCCGCACGTCGTCGCCCGAGCCCGAACTGAAGGGATGCACCGCGCGGTCGATGCGCCCGCGGGTGAAATCGTAGCCGAACGCCCCGGCCAGCTCGCGCGACAGGTGGAACTGCGCCTCGGGGTCGAAGCGGCCCGTCAGAGCCGCGGGCTGCACGGCGCTGTCCATCGCGGCGTCGCGCAAGGCGACAAGCCGGGGGCGCAGCGCGTCGAACATGGCCGACAGGGTGGCCGCCGTGGCCCCCGGCTCGTAATCGTCCAGCAGCGCGTCGTAGGGGTCGCCCCCGTCGGCCAGCGCCTGCGCCTCGTCCCGTTTCAGCGCCACGACCCGATCGAGAATCGGCAGGAACGGCTTGGGGTCGTCCGTCGCCCGCGCCTCGGCCCAGACGCCCTGCGCCGTGCTGGTCACCCGCGCGATTTCCGAGGCGAGCTTGCCCGGCACCATGCGCGCCTTGTCGAAGCCGCGCCGGATCTCGCGAAGCTGCGCCGCCTGCATGTCGTCGGCGGGCTCGGCCGCCGCAAGCCAGTCGCCCACGCGGGGATCGGTCCGGCGGTCGTGCAGCATCGCCGACAGCACGCCCATCTCCTCGGCCCGCTGCTCGGCCGCGCCGCGCGGCATCACCGTCTCCTGGTCCCAGCCCAGGCGGCCCGTGACCTCGGCCAGCGCGTGGGTGTCGCGCTGGAACGCCATCAGCTCGTCATAGGCGCTCATGCGGTGGCGCCCCGCACGGACTGGGCGCGCGGATAGGCCGTCTGGTGGCGGGCGCGCAGGACCAGAACCCAAAGGACCACGGCACCGAACTGGTGCAGGATCGCCAGGTGCCAGGGCGCGGCATGCACGACCGTCACGATGCCCAGAAGCATCTGCACGAACATCATCCCCAGCATCGCGCCGAAGGCCCCCCGCGTGGCGGTGAACGGCGACCGGCGGGCGCGCAGGAACACGAAGATGCCGAAGGCCAGCAGGACATAACCGCTCATCCGGTGCATGAACTGCACCAAGCCGTCATTCTCGAAGAAGTTGCGCCAGACCGGCTGGATGTCGAACGGATAGGGCGGGAAGAAGCCGCCCGCCATCAACGGCCAGTCGGTATAGCCCCGTCCCGCGTCGATCCCCGCGACCAGGGCGCCCAGGATGATCTGCAGGAAGGTCAGCCCGACCAGCCAGCCACCGAGCCGCATCAGCCCCGCCTCGCGCGACCGGCGCGCCTGCATCAGCTGCGCGTCTGGCCGGCCGAGGCTGAAGGTCCACCACGCGATGAGGCCGAGGATCACGAAGGCCAGGCCCAGATGCGTGGCCAGCCGGTAGGACGCGACATCCAGCGCGGTCCCGGTCAGGCCGGAACTCACCATCCACCAGCCGATGGCGCCCTGCAGCCCGCCAAGCGCGCCGATGCCGATCAGCCGCCCGGTCCAGCCCGGCGGGATGTTGCGGGTGACGAGAAAGCCCACGAAGCCCAGGGCCCAGACCAGCCCGATCAGCCGGCCCAGCTGCCGGTGGCCCCATTCCCACCAGTAGATGAACTGGAACTCCTCCAGGGTCATGCCCTTGTTCTGCAACTGGTACTCGGGAATGGCGCGGTACTTGTCGAACTCGGCCTGCCACGCGGCCTCGTTCATCGGCGGGATCGCCCCGGTCACGGGCGCCCACTCGGTGATCGACAATCCGCTGTCGGTCAGGCGGGTGAGGCCACCCACGGCGATCATCACCACGACCAGCGCGAAAAGGATCATCAGCCAGATCCGCACCGCGCGGCGCGCGCCGCGGGGCCGTGCGTCGATCATGCCGCCCCTGGGCGCCTCGGCCGGCTTTCCGCCGCTATCGACCTCTTCGAAAATGGACCGCTTGGTGGCCATGTATCCCCCGTCTTTCGCTCGCGCAGACCCTATGCCCGCCGCCCCTGCCCCGCAAGTCAGCCCCCCTGGGACCGGCCCCGCACCAATTGCCGCAGCGCGCCGTGCAGAAGCTGTACATCGGCCTTCTGCAGCGGCATCCGGCTCCACAGGTTGCGCAGGCTCCGCCGCATGTGCGGTGCCTTCTCGGGCGGGAAGAAGAAGCCCGCGTCGTCCAGCCGGTCGTTCAGATGCTCGGCCCACCGCTCGACCTCGAGCGCGGTGGCCGGCGGCTCGGCGGCGCGCTCGGGCGCGGGCGGCGGCAGATCGGCCTGCCGGCGCCACTCGTAGGCCACCAGCAGCACGCATTGCGCCAGGTTCAGCGACGCGAAGGCCGGGTTCACCGGGACCGTGACGATGGCGTTGGCCTGTGCCACGTCGTCATTTTCCAGTCCCGCACGCTCGGGCCCGAAGATGAAGCCGATGCGCTCGCCCGCCGCCATGCGCGCCCGCGCCTCGGCCACGGCCTCTTCGGGTGTGAAGACGGGCTTGGTCAGCTCGCGGCTGCGGGCGGTCGTGGCGAAGGTGAAGCTGCAATCCCCGGCCGCCTCGGGCAGCGTCGGCGCGACCTTCGCCCCTTCGAGCACGGCCACGGCGCCCGAGGCCAGCGCCTCGGCCCTGGGGTTGGGCCAGCCGTCGCGCGGCGCGACAAGCCGCATGTCGGTGAACCCGAAATTCAGCATCGCGCGCGCGGCGGCGCCGATATTCTCGCCCATCTGCGGGCGGACCAGGATCATGGCGGGCGGGGTGTCGGCGGGCTGTTCCATGGCGGTGCTGATAGGGTCCCGGGCGGTGACGGGCAAGCGTGGTCAATCCCGTCCGGCCACGCTAGAAGGCCGCCTGAACCGCCCCAAGGAGACCGCGCGATGAGCGACGACGCCCCGCAGCTTTACCTGATTTCGCCGCCGCAGATCACGCCCGAGACGTTCCCCGAGGACCTCGCCCGACTGCTCGACGCCGCGCCGGTGGCCTGTTTGCGGCTGGACCTGACGTCGCGCGATGCCGACACGCTGCTGCGCGCCTGCGACGCCGCCCGCGCGGTGACCGAGCCGCGCGACGTGGCACTTGTCCTGCGTGACGCGACCGAGATCGCGCAGCGCGCCGGCGTTGACGGGGTGCACCTGTCGGGCGGTGCGCGTCACGTTCGGGCCGCGCGCAAGACGCTGGGTGCGGACGCAATCGTCGGCGCCTTCTGCGGCGCCTCGCGCCACGACGGGATGAACTCGGGCGAAGCGGGCGCCGATTACGTCAGTTTCGGCCCCGTGGGCGGCGCGGCGCCGGCCGAGGGCACGTTGGCCGACGACGATCTGTTCGCCTGGTGGTCCGAGATGATCGAGCTGCCCGTCGTGGCCGAGGGCGGATTGTCCGAAGATCGCATCGCGGCGCTGAGCCCGGTGAGCGATTTCATCGCGCTCGGCGAAGAAGTCTGGTCGGCCGACGACCCCGCCGCCCGGCTCGCCCAGCTTCACGCCCTATTCTGAGGGCCGGTCCCCGCGCACGGCCACCTCGGCCGCGCGGGCCAGCGCCTTGCGGTCGGGAAAGTCGGCGACGCCGAGCGGGGCGTGGAAATCCACCCGCACCGCGCCGCGATGGCGGGCCGACAGCACCCGCAGCAGGTGCAGCCCGAACTCCATGTCGCCCCACCAGCCGTAGAACTCGGGCGGCTGGTCCTCGGGCGCGGAGTAGCGGACGCTGACCGGCTGGATCGCCATCCGCGCCTTCATGTCATCTGTGAAGAACGCGGCGAAAAGCGTTGTCTTGAACGGTAAAACCCTGCGCCCGTCGGTCGATGTGCCTTCGGGGAAGAACAGCAACCTGTGTCCGTTTCGCAGACGGCCCACGAAGGTATCGCGCTGCGCCGCCGCCGCGCGCCGGTCGCGCCGGATGAACACCGTGCCCGTGGCCCGCGCCAGCCAGCCGATGCCGGGCCAGTCGGCCACCTCGGCTTTCGACACGAAGTAGAGCGGCCCGGCGGCATTCAGCACGAAGATGTCCAGCCAGGACGCGTGGTTCGCCACCAGCGCGCCGGGGCGATCCATCATTCGACCCTCGGACCGCCAGTCCAGCCCGCAGAGCCACACCGCCCCCCGGCACACCCCTTGCGTGATCCTGGGTGATACCGGCCGCGACGCGCCGGACAAAGGACGCTCCACCAGCCGCACCGTCAGCAGCAGGATAAGGCCACCGAACACCAGCAGCGCCAGCGGCAGGATGCGCGCCGCGATGCGCAGCCGGTCGCCCCAGGTGAAGGGCGGATGGTCGGGGTAAGGTGCGTTGTCCCAGCCGCTCACGGGCGCGGGCCGGTGTAGCGCGCGGCCTGCGCGGCGTTCATCCGCTCGGTGTCGATGACCAGGCACACATCCGTCGTGTTGAAGTCACGATCGACGAACGCGCCCTGCCCCACGAAGCCGCCCAGCCGCAGGTAGGCCTTGATGAGCGGCGGCACCGCGCGCATGGCGGCCGCGCGGTCAATCTGGGCCTCGGGCACGCGATCCATGGCCACCGCGCCGGGCGGGCGGGCCGTTACGCGCAGCTCGGGCGGGGCCAGGTGGCGGTGGTGCAGGATCGACAGCGGCGCGGCCAGCGCGTCCGGGTCGGTGCCGTGGAAGCTGGCCACGCCGAACAGGATGTCGATCTCGTGCCGTCGGACGTAATCGGCCAGCCCGGTCCAGAGCTGGAACATCGCCATCCCCCCCCGGTAATCGCGATGGATGCAGGAACGGCCGAGCTCCATCAGCCGGCGCCCCGAGTCCAGCAGCGGCGACAAGTCATATTCATCGGCGCTGTAGAACCCGCCCGCCCCGCGCGCCGCCTCGCAACGCAAGACGCGGTAGACGCCCACCACGTCATCGTCGCCGGGGCGATTGCGGTCGCGCAGAATCAGGTGATCGAAATAGGGGTCGAACCGGTCGGCCTCGCGCCGGGCGGCGTGATCGACCAGCGGGCCATCGCCGCCCAGTTCCTCGACGAACACGGCATAGCGCAGCCGCTGGGCCTTCGCGAGGTCATCCGGGCCGCTGGCCAGGGACAGCTCAAAAAGGGGCTCGGGCATCGTCTGCGCCATCTTGGTTGTCGGGGCGCCACGGGTCTAGGCGGACCCCTCGCGCTTGGCAAGGCGCGCCCGCGCGGCCGCCCGGGTTTACACGGCGGGCCGCTTGTGTTGACACTCCGTTAACCTCCCCGTGCGCTAATGACGTGGCGCTCCGCGCTACTCGTCGAAAACGGGGATCAGGTCGATGCGCTTGCCGTCGACGACCACTTTCCCCTCGTGCTGGAACATGACCGTGACGATCCCGCCGATATTCGATTGGACCTGCCCCAAGCCCCAGTCGGGCTGCGTGGGGTGGCGGACGAGCATCCCGGGCTCGAGCAGGGCATTCATTCCGGACACGCGTCACCTTCCTTCCGTCCTTCGCGCGGGGCGTCCATGACCATGAACACCTCCAAGCTCAGCGCCCTTCTGGGGTCGCGCATCTGCCACGACCTGATCTCGCCGCTGGGCGCCATCGGCAATGGTGTCGAGTTGTTGCAGATGTCGGGCGCCGCCGACAGCGCCGAATTGTCGCTGATCAGCGAAAGCGTCGAGAACGCGAATGCCCGCATCCGCCTGTTCCGCGTGGCCTTCGGCGCCGGCAATCCCGATCAGCGGATCAGCGCGGGCGAGATCGCGTCGATCCTGCGGCCCATGGGGCAGGCCCGGCAGCTGACCATCGGCTGGGACCCGATCACCGACATGGCGCGCGACGATGCCCGGCTGATCTTCCTGCTGCTTCTCTGCCTGGAAACCGCGCTGCCCTATGGCGGCGATGTCCAGATCGAACCCTCGGGCGCCCGCATCGTGCTGCGCGCCAGGGCCGAGCGGATGCGCCACGATCCCGCGCTCTGGCGCCAGCTCCACACCGACGGGGCCGAGGTCCCGCAAGCGTCCGAGATCCAGTTCCCCCTGGCGCGGCTTGCCGCCGCCGAAACCGGGCGCAGGATCGACACCGTGGTCGAGGATGGGCGGATCGACATCGCTGTGTGAGCCGCTCAGGCGCGGCGACGCTGCCTTCACGCGACGCCTCGTCCGGATGGCTGAGCGGGTCGGATCTAACTATGCCGCGGCGCGATGCTGCGGCGGGTTCCGAAGCCTCAGGGCAAGCCAAGATCATGGGGGTCAGACGGTAAAGACGGCTCCGAAGCGGGAAAATTCGCCTCCGGCCGGCAAAGCGAACCGCCTTGGGTTCATGAAACGGGTCGGGACGGCACCTGAGTCGCCGCCCCGATCTGCCGAATGCCTCAGCCGCGCGTGTTGCCAGTGCCGCGCACCTTGTACTTGAAGCTGGTCAGCTGCTCGGCGCCCACCGGGCCGCGGGCGTGCAGCCGCCCGGTGGCGATCCCGATCTCGGCGCCCATGCCGAACTCGCCCCCGTCGGCGAACTGGGTCGAGGCGTTGTGCATGACGATGGCGCTGTCGACCTCGTTCAGGAACCGCGCGGCTGTATCGGCATCGTCGGTGATGATGCAATCCGTGTGGTCCGAGCCGTAGCGCGAGATATGGGCCATGGCGCCGTCGATATCGTCGACCACGCGGGCGGCGATGATCTTGTCCAGGAACTCGCGCCCCCAGTCATCCTCGCCCGCCGCGACCACGCCGTCGATGGCGGCCACGTCGGCATCGCCGCGCACCTCGACACCGGCATCCAGCAGCGCGCGGACCACGCCCTGCCCCACGGTCTTCAGCACGTCACGGTGGATCAGCAGGCATTCCGCCGCGCCGCAGATCCCGGTGCGCCGGGTCTTTGCGTTCAGCACGACCTTCAGCGCGGCCTCGGGGTCGGCATCCTTGTCGATGTAGATATGCACGATGCCTTCGAGATGGGCGAAGACCGGCACGCGGGCCTCGCGCTGGACAAGTCCAACAAGGCCCTTGCCGCCACGGGGCACGATCACGTCGATATAGTCGGTCATGGCCAGCATCTCGCTGACGGCGGCCCGGTCGCGGGTGGGGACCAGCTGGACGGCGTCCTCGGGCAGGCCCGCGTCGGCCAGGCCCTGCACGATGCAGGCATGGATCGCGCGCGAGGAATGCAGCGATTCGGACCCGCCGCGCAGGATCACCGCGTTGCCGGATTTCAGGCACAGCGCGCCGGCATCCGCCGTCACGTTGGGGCGCGATTCGTAGATCACGCCGATGACACCGATGGGCGTGCGCACCCGCTCGATGGCAAGGCCCGAGGGCATGTCCCAGCTGTCCAGCGTCGCGCCCACCGGGTCATCCTGCGCCGCGATGGCGCGCAGGCTGCCCGCGATCGCCTTGATGCGGTCGCCGTCCAGCATAAGCCGGTCCAGCATGGCGGGGCTCAGGCCCTTCTCGCGGCCGAACTCCATGTCCTGGGCGTTGGCGGCCACGATCTCGGCCTCGGCCGCTTCCAGCCGGTCGGCCGCGGCGTTCAGCGCGCGGGTCTTGGTCTCGGCGGGCGCGATGGCCAGTTGCTTGGCCGCCGCGCGGGCGCGCGATCCCATGTCGGCCATCAGGGCCGCGATATCGTCGGTATCTTTCATCTTTCGTCCTCCTTCAGACGACCATGTCGTCGCGGTGGATAAGCGCCGCGCGGCCGGGATAGCCCAGCAGGTCGGCGATCTTCTCGGACCGGGCGCCCGCAATCGTGCGCGCCTCGTCCGCGTTGTAACGTGTCAGGCCATAGCCCAGGTGGGCGCCCTTGCTGTCGACGATGGTGACGCTGTCGCCCCGCTCGAACGTGCCGGTGACGCGGATAACCCCCGCCGGCAGCAGCGAGTTGCCGGATCTTAGCGCCTTGACCGCGCCGTCGTCGATGGTGATCTCGCCCACCGACTTCATGGCCGAGATCCAGGCCTTGTAGGCCGCCTGCGGCGTGGTTTTCGAGCGGAACCAGGTGCACCGGCCGCCATCGGCCAGCTTGCGCAACGCGTGCGACTGGTCGCCTTGCGCGATGGCCATGGCGCAGCCCGCGCCCATGGCCGTGCGCGCGGCGATCAGCTTGGTGCGCATCCCGCCCTTCGACAGGTGCGACGCGGCCTCGCCCGCCATGGCGGCGATCTCGGGGGTGATTTCCTCGACCAGCGGCAGGTGCTCGGCGTTCGGGTCCTTCTGTGGGTTGGCCGTGTAAAGCCCGTCCACGTCCGACAGCAGCACCAGCTGGTCGGCGCCCACGGTCACGGCGATCTGCGCGGCCAGGCGGTCGTTGTCGCCGAAGCGGATCCCGTCGGTGGCGATGGTGTCGTTCTCGTTGACGATGGGCATGACGCCCATCTTCAGAAGCGTGCCCATGGTCGCCTGCGCGTTGAGGTACCGGCGGCGGTTCGCGGTGTCCTCCAGCGTCAGCAGCACCTGCGCGGTGGTCACGCCATGGGGCGACAACGCCTCCTGGTAGGCGCGGGCCAGCCGGATCTGGCCCACCGCCGCGGCGGCCTGCGCCTGCTCCAGCGGCAAGGGCCCGTTGCCCAGCCCCAGCACACCGCGCCCCAGCGCGACCGACCCGGACGAGACCAGCAGCACCTCGGTGCCGTTGGCCTTCAGTTCGGCCACGTCCTCGGCCAGGCCCAGAAGCCATGGCAGCCGCAGCGTTCCATCCCCGCGATCGACCAGAAGGGCCGAGCCGATCTTGATCACCAGTCGCTCTGCGTCCCGGAGTGAGGGGGTCAGGGTTGCCATGTGTCGTCCTTGTCGTTTGCGTCGGACCGGCGCAGCTTGTCGTCCGAAATCTCGGCGCGCACGGCGCGCAACACCTCGGTCAGACCCTCGCCGGAGACGCCCGACATAAGCCAAAGCGGACCGTCCGCAACCGCTTCGAGAGATTTCTTCGCGGCAGCGCGCTCTTCTTCGTCCAGCGCGTCGATCTTATTCAGCGCGGTGATACGCGGTTTCTCGGCCAGGACGCCGCCATAGGCCTCGAGCTCGTCGATGATCGTGCGGTAATCCGCGGCCGGATCCTCGGCGGTGGCGTCGACCAGGTGCAAAAGGACCGAGCAGCGCTCGACATGGCCCAGGAAGCGGTCACCGATGCCCCGCCCCTCGTGCGCGCCGGCGATCAGGCCGGGGATGTCGGCCATCACGAACTCGGCACCGTCCACGCCCACGACGCCCAGGTTGGGGTGCAGCGTGGTGAAGGGGTAATCGGCGATCTTCGGCCGGGCGTTGCTGGTCGCGGCGAGGAAAGTCGACTTGCCCGCGTTGGGCAGCCCGAGAAGGCCTGCATCCGCGATCAGCTTCAGCCGCAGCCACACCGTGCGCTCGACCCCCGGCTGGCCGGGATTGGCGCGGCGCGGCGCCTGGTTGGTGGAGGACTTGAAATGCAGGTTGCCCCAGCCGCCATTGCCGCCGCGCGCCAGCACGAGCCGCTGGCCCACCTCGGTCAGGTCGGCGATGACGGTCTCCTCGTCCTCGTCCAGGATCTCGGTGCCCACCGGCACGCGCAGCACGATGTCGTCGCCATCGGCGCCGGTGCGCTGCTTGCCCATGCCCTGCTGGCCGTTCTTGGCGAAGAAATGCTGCTGGTAGCGGAAGTCGATCAGGGTGTTCAGCCCGTCGACCACCTCGACCACCACGTCACCGCCCCGGCCGCCATCGCCGCCGTCGGGGCCGCCGAATTCGATGTACTTCTCGCGCCGGAACGAGATCGCACCGCCCCCGCCGCTGCCCGAGCGGATATGCACCTTGGCCAGATCGAGAAATTTCATGGGGAGACCTTCAGGGTTGCTCGCTCGAGGCGATAGAGGATGACGGGCGCAGGCTCAAGCCGCGCGGAGGAGCGGCCCAGGCCCTGCCCTGTTTGCTGGAACCCCAGCTTGCGCATCACCGCGCCCGAGGCCGGGTTGTCGGCGAAGTGGTCCGCCACCAGGGTCTTGAGCCCGAAGCGGTCCATCACGTCGGGCAGGAACGCGCCCGCCGCTTCGGTGCACAGCCCCCGCCCCCAGTAGTCGGGGTCGATGAACCACGCTGTCGTGCCCTCGCCCGCGGTGTCGTTGGGCGCGACCATGATCGTGCCGATCAGCCGCCCCAGCCGCGTGCAGATGGCCGCGCGAAAGCCCGGCCGCCCGCGATATTTCCACGCCTGCACCCAGCGGTGCGCCGCGGCCTCGGGCCAGGGCGACGTGGCGCCCAAGATCATCGGCGCAACGCGCGCGTCGCCGCCGATCCGGGCCAACGCGGGCACGTCACCGTCCCGCAGCTCGCGCAGGCGCAGGCGCAGGGTCCGCAGGCGATACCGGCGCGACGCCGCCCAGTCCGTCCGCGACATCACCAGCTCGCGGGCCGGCATCATCTGCGACAGCGGCGTCGACCAGATCTCGCGCGGGCCGTCGTCACGGAACCCCATGCGCAGCAGCGCCGCGCGGGACCGGTCGTTGCCCTGCATGTGGCTGGCGCGCAGCGCGTGCGCGCCGCTGCCCGCGAACCAGGCGTCGATCACCGCGTCCCCCGCCTCGGTCGCGTATCCCCGTCCCCAGGCCCGGCGGTCCAGCCAATAGCCCAAATCCGGGTCCACCCCGATCAGGCCGCACAGCCCGTCGGCGTCGTCGATGGCCCAGACCGGCGCGCTGCCCGCGCGCGTTTCGGCGATGAACCGCTCGGCATCCGCGCGGTCGTAAGGATAGGGTGGCGCGGCCAGCCAGCGCACCACGTCGTAATTGCCCATCGAGGCGGCGATGGCGGGCGCATCTTCCGGCGTGGGCGGGCGCAAGGTCAGCCGCGCGGTGCGAAGGCTGCGCGCGACCCCCGCCACCGCGTCAGACCATCCGGCGGGAATAGGTCCAGGTCGGAACCATCGCGCCCCGCGCGACCGAGTAGGTCTCGGCGTCGCCCAGCCACTCGAACCCGGCATTGGTCAGCACCCGCGCCGAGGCCGGGTTGTCCTGGAACACCTCGGCGAACAGGGCCGTGGCCTGGTGCGGGTTGCCCTCGAGGATCGCGGCGATGGCCTCGGACGCGATATGGGCGCCCCAGGCCGGCGGGGCGACCCAGTAGAACAGGTTCGACTGCGCCCGGTCCAACCGCTTCAGCCGCACGACGCCCGAGACATGGGACTGGCCCATGGGGCTCGCGTCGATGATCCAGACATCCTCGGTCCGGTCCGGGTGCTGCGCCTGGCGCACCAACGCCTCGGTCGCGCCGGGGGGCAGCGGGTGCGGTATGGTCTGGGTGGCCCGCGCGACACGCAGATCGGCGCGGTGCAGCTCCAGCAGGCCGGTATCGCCGATCTCGACCGGGCGCAGGATCAGCCGCTCGGTGCGGTAGGTAGGCTGGTCGATCATCGCGTCGCGCGCCTTGCATTGCGGGGCGGACAGGCCGCCCGGGTCCGGCACGGCCCGGGTGATGACGTTGGCTTTGCGGTCCATGGCATCGGGCTCCTCCCAAAGCGCCGCCCGGAAAAACGAAAAGGACCGGCCGAACCGGCCGGTCCCTTGTTCGATCGGGCGCGGTGCCGGTTTACTCGGCCGCTTCGGCCTCGGGCAGGACCGAAATGAAGGTGCGACCCTTCAGGCCCTTGTGGAAGGTCACGCGGCCATCGACGGTCGCGAAGATCGTGTGATCGCGGCCCAGGCCCACGCCTTCGCCCGGCCACCACTTGGTGCCGCGCTGACGCACGATGATGTTGCCGGCGACGGCTTCCTGGCCGCCGAACAGCTTCACGCCAAGGCGGCGTCCGGCAGAGTCGCGACCGTTGCGGCTGGAACCGCCTGCTTTCTTGTGTGCCATCTGTCGTTACTCCTTACTGGTTCTTCGCTTCGGCGACCCAATCGGCCAGCTTGGCGCCGGCACCGATCTGGTCGGCCACGTAGCCGATTTCGGCCTCGGACCACGCGGTCATCTGGTCGAAGTGATAGACGCCGGCGGCGTTCATCTTCTTCTCCATGGCCGGGCCCACGCCGTTCAGCGTCTTCAGGTCATCCGCCTTGCCGTCCCGCGGTTCGGTCAGCAGGTTGCCCGGCTTCGCGGTGGCGTCGGTGTCACCCGCGTCGGTCTTGGCGGCAACCTTCTCGGCCGCCTGGCCGGTGGCCGCGCGCTTCTTCATCTCGGACTGGCCGGTGCGGTTCTGGACGTAGTCGCCCTTGTCCGCCGCGACGCCGGTGAAGCCCGCGATGCCCGCGCCGATGGCTTCCTTCACGCCGGTCTTGTCGGCGCCCGATTCAAGGATGTCGCCGATGCGCAGCAGGGTCAGCTGCTGGCGGTGGCCCTTCGTGCGCTTGCTGCCGTGCTTACGGCGGCGCTTGACGAAGTGGATGACCTTGTCGCCCTTGATCTGTTCGATGACCTCGGCCTGGACGCCCGCACCTTCCACCAGGGGGGTGCCGACCGTGCCGCCGACCATCAGGATGTCGTTGAACTGGACTTTTTCGCCAGCATTCGCCGCAAGCTTTTCCACGCGCAGGACGTCGCCCGACTGGACCTTGTATTGCTTGCCGCCGGTTTTCAGAACCGCGAACATGTCGTCTTCCTTTGTCTTCCGCGTCCTGTGGCCCCGCGCCTGCGGTGTTTTCGGGGGCAGCCCCGCCTCGGACAGCGCGCCCCGCGATCGGAGCGTCATAAATATGTAAAACCCGACACCGACTCGCGCCGGGATCAGGTCGGCGGTGTATCCAAGGGATCGGCCCGTGTGTCAAGCGCCGCGGCGCTCAAATATCCTGCGCCTGCATGAATTGCGCGGCCGCGCGGCCCAGGTCGGTCGAGATGTCGACGAAGACCCGGTCGAACGCCCCGAACAGCGCCGAATTCAGCGCCTGGCCGGTGTCGGTTTCCGAAAGCGAGATGTAGGCGTCGAGATCCGCGTCGCTCAGCGGCTCGTAGGCCAGCGTGAGAAAGCCATAGAGCCACTGCTCGGTATCGCCGCGGATCTCGGGCTCCTGCGCCCAGACATCCGCGATCATCTGCGACTCGCCCATGGCCTCGGGGAAGGCATCGCCGTCATCCAGCCCGCGGTAGAAGGCGAAGTTCGAATTCAGCGCCCCCGCCACGTTCATCTCCAGCAGATCGTTCGCCTCGATCAGCGTCTCGATCATGGCGATGCGCGGTGCCTCTTCGGCGCGCATCCGCGCCGCGCGTTCCTCGGCCGCGTCCTCGACCGTCTCGTCCCGCAGCGCCTGGCGTGCCGCGACTTCCAGGTCGGTGATCGTGCGCCCCAGGTCCGAGGTGAAGAACGTGACCAGCCGCGCGGTATCGGCATCCGAAAGGCCCCGCTCCAGCCCCGAGACCAGCTGGCTCTCCATCCGCTCGGTGTCGTAAATCCCTTCGACCACGCGGCGCCACGCGGCACCGCCCTGGCCGGGAAACATCTCGTCTTCCAGGTCGGCGCCGTATTCCACGCCTTCGTCCTGCATCACCGCGATGATGTCGCCCAGGCGCATGGCGTCGAACAGGGCCTGTGCCCCTTCCTCGTCCTGCGCGAGCGCCGGGATCGGGGCGGCACATAGTGTCATCAGCGGCAGCGCGAGGCGGAGAGTCATGGCAAGGTCCAGTCGAGGAAGAGGAACGGCGGGGCTCTCAAGAAGATATGCGCCCCGCCCCGCCCCGCAAGGTCAAACCGATTTCGCAACGCCCCGCGAAAACCGCTTGCACCCCGTGCGCTGCCGTCCTAAACGCCGCGCAGACCCCCGCGGAGAGGTGCCGGAGTGGTCGAACGGGGCGGTCTCGAAAACCGTTGACCCTTCACGGGGTCCCAGGGTTCGAATCCCTGTCTCTCCGCCATTTACACGCTGATAATGTCGCTTTTCGTGGCTACGAGCCGAAAAGCTGCCAAGTCTCCGGACGAAGCGCGGTCACCGCAGCGATAGCGCTCGGCACGGTGCGAACTAGTCCGATGAGAGGCCCAAGCGCGGTGGCCTTTTCGAAGATCGTCGGCAAGCTGCCAGTGTCCCGTCGAGGCTCATCGAGACGGCAGGAACCAAGGCCCCGACCGCCGCGACAAGCACGCCAAGCCCTTGCAGACCGCGTTCCTCACGTGACCCGCAGCCAGGTCGTCATGCCCGACGCCGCGTGGCTCAGCATGTGGCAATGGAACAGCCAGTCGCCGGGATTGTCGGCCGTGAACGCGATCTCGCGCGTTTCCTGCCCGCCCACCAGGAGGGTATCGCGCAACGGCCCCAGCGCGCCGTCGGCGGTGACTTCGCGGAAATGCATGCCGTGCAGGTGCATCGCGTGCGGGAACACCGTCTCGTTCACGATCTCCAGGCGCACCGGCTCGCCCAGGCCCAGCTCGGCCAGCGGGGTATCGGTCATGGCGGCCATGTCGTTGAGCGCCCAGAACCGGCCCTCGGCGATCAGCTCGCGAAAGCCCATGCGCGTGCCGTTCAGAACGGCCGATTGCATCCGGCCCATGGCACCGCCCGCCATGACGAGGCGCAGCGGGGTCGCGGCGGACAGGTCGGGCAAGCCGGTATTCGGGTTGGGCGGCAGGGGCGCGGGCGTGCCGCGCCGGGTCTGCGCCGCCGTGCCGGCGACGTCGAACGCCGCCAGGAAGTAGTCACCGTCCTCCTCCACCTGGGCCAGGCCCGCCTGCCCGCCCGCATCCGCAACGACATCGACGATCAGGTCGGCCCGTTGCGCGGGCCCCAGGACCAGCACGTCCCCGATCGGCTCGGGCGCGTCCAGCGGCATGCCGTCCAGCGCCACGACCCAGCCCGCCAGCCCCGGAAGGGTCAGCGGGAAGATCCGCGCGTTCGAGGCGTTGATCAGCCGCAGGCGAAGCCGCTCGTGCCGGCGCGCGGGCAGCGTCAGGTCCGAGCGGCCATTGACGGTGATATAGTTCCCGATCCGTCCGCCGTGGCTCATCATCATCGGGTGGTCGAAACTGTCGTCGATCTGCCCGGTTTCCGGGTTCAGCAGCCAGTCGCCCAACACCATGACCTCTTCGCGGTCCACGTCGGGCGGGGTGGCTTCCTCGACGATCAACGCGCCGTGCAGGCCCCGGGCGACCTGCTCCCACGACCGGTTATGCGCGTGATACCAGTAGGTGCCCGCATCGGGCGCCTCGAAATCGTAGTCGAAGCGCATACCCGGCGCGACCGGCTCCTGCGTCAGGCCCGAGACACCGTCCATGCCGTTGGCGATGCGGATGCCGTGCCAGTGGATCGAGCTGCCCTGCGGCAGGTCGTTGACGAAACGGCGGGCGACCCGTTCCCCCTGCCGCACCCGGATCTCGGGGCCGGGCGCGGTCGGGCCATAGCCCCAGATCTCGGTCATCGGATAGTCGTCGGGCAACAGCCGGAACGGGGTCACCCGCGCCCGGAGTTCCTCGATCCCCGCATCGGTCGCGGCCGCAAGCCCGCCGCCCGGCAAGGCCGATCCAAGTCCCGCGGCCGTGGCCATGCGCAGGACATCGCGTCTGCCAAACATCATCTTGTCGCTCCATCTGCTACGCGGGGCGCCTCGTGTGCGTGCATCCCGCGGTCTGATCATTCGGGTTGGCCGGTGGCGCTGGCGGCGACCGGGCCGCGTTGGGCCAGGCGCTCGCGCCCGCCGTCCTCGCCTTCCAGCAGGTAGGTCGCCATGGCGTCGCGGTCGGCGTCGGACAGGAACCGCGTCCCCTCGCGCACGACCTCGGCCATGCTGCCGCCGAAGGCGTCGCCCGACGGCGTGAGGCCGGATTTCAGCGCGTAGGACAGCGACGACACCGTCCAGCCGCCCTCGGCCAGCGCGCCGGGCCGGATCGACGGCGCCTTGCCCTCGCCGGGAAGCGCGGGATTGCCCGCGAAGACCGCCCCCAGGTCACGCCCCCCCGCCAGGTTGCGCGGGGTGTGGCAGGCCCCGCAATGGGCGGCGCCGCGCACCAGTTCGCGCCCGCGGTTCCACGCCTCGCTGCGCCCCGGCACCGGGTCGGTCTTCGGGTCGTAGAAGAAGGCCGCGCGCCACAGCTTCAGCCCCCAGCGCTGATCGAAGGGGAAGCCGACATCGTGGTCGGGCGCCGACTCGGCCACCGGAGCGACGGTCTGGAACGCGGCCCACAGGTCGGCCATCTGCTGGTCCGAGAACTCGGCGTAGAACGGATAGGGGAAGGACGGGTAATAGGGGTCGCCATCCGGGGCCACGCCCTGCCGGACGGCCTTGGCAAAGGATTCGGCCGTCCAGTCGCCGATCCCGTGATCGGGCTCGGTGGTCAGGTTCGGCGGATAGAAGGTGCCGAAATCGGTTTGCAGGGGCGCCCCGCCCGCAAGGGGGGCACCGCCTTCGTCGAAATTCGAATGGCATACGATGCACCCGCTCGCGCGCGCGAGGTAGGCGCCCCGCTGGGCGTTGCCCTGAAGCCCGATGGGTCCGGGCGCGCTGCCCACGGGCCAGGCGATCACGGCGCTCAGCGCGGCGGCAGCGAATGCCGCCGCGCCCGCCGTCCACAAGACGATCCTGCGCATGCTCAGCCGTCTTCCGCCCGGAACCGCGAATGGCAGGCCGAGCAGACCTCGGTGGTCATGGTGAAGGCCGCGTCGGTCGGCATTTCGGCGATGTGCTCGGCGGTCATCATCCCGGATCCGCCCTCGCCCATCATCGCGCTGCCGCCCATCATGCCCGACGCGTCGCCCATCATGGACCCGCCGCCCATCATCGACCCAGCGTCGCCGCCCATCATCGCGCCGGTATCCATCTGGCCGCCCTGCCCCATGCCGTTTCCGGCGGCGCCTTCCAGCCCCTCGGCATAGACGGCCAGCCGGTCGGCAAGCTCCGCGAACGCGTCCCAGTCCTCCCAGACGGCGTCCTTCGCCTCGGACGGCATCCCGCCCGAGCCTTCGGGGAACAGCTCGGTCATGGCGTCGCCCGCGTGTTCCTGGAACGTGCGGGCGGCCGCGCGCATGGCGTCGGCGTCGTAGTCCATCTCGCCGCGCATCATCGGCGCGACGGATTTCACGGCGTCGCCCATGGCCTTCATCGCGTCCATACGCTCTTTCACGATGCCGGTCGCGCCGCTATGGGCCAGCGCGGCCACGGCAGTTCCGGTCATGGCAATCGCTGCCAGGGTGGTGGTGATCTTCATTGTCTCTCGTCTCCGCAAGGTCTGATTTCGGTGTGGTCCAAGATCAGGCCCGGAGGCGCGGTGGCGGAAGGTCCAGCCCGGGCGATATGCCGTCATAGGCGTGGCAGGTGGAAAGGTAATCGGCGGCGGTCACCGCTTCCGGCGGATGCACATCGACCCGCAGGCTGACGACCACGGGGCTGAAGCAGTCGAAGCCCGGGTGGCAATGGTCGATGCGGTCGTCGTGGGTATGGTCGCCCGCATGGGCGTCGGCCGAGGGCGCGACGTGGGCCACGACGGTTCGGTCGTCACCATGCCCGATCCCGGCCTTTGCCTCGGCCGCGAACAGCAGCAAGGCGCCAAGAACGAACGCGTTCAACAGGACTACCGCATACCGCGCTATCATCACTCGATCCCGTTGGCCCGTTGCAGTTCCCGAACGTAAGCTGTCACCATCTTGACGTCACCCTGCGTGACCCCGTCAACGGGCGGCATGTTGCCGAAGCGCCAGTGATGCGCCCGCACCCCATTCCGGGCCGCGATCACGAAGGCCATGTCGGAATGGTGGCCGGGCTCGTAGATCTGGTGGACCAGCGGCGGGGCGACACCGTTCTGTCCCGCAGCGTTCTGGCCGTGGCACGCGGCGCACTTGGCCTCGAAGATGGATTTCCCCAGCGCGGCGTTGCCCGACAGCGCCTCGGGCAGGCGCACCTCGACGATCGGCGCGCCCTCGGCCAGGGCGGCCGTATCAGGCGGGGCCATCGAATGGCCCGCCCCCTGCGGCCCGGCGGCGAACATCTGCCAGCCGACGGCACCGATCCCGGCGATCAGCACGCCCGCCACCACAATGGTCAACTTGTCCATGCGTCGTCCTTCGTCTCATCGCGGGATCATCGGCGGATGCCGCAACGGGCACCCGCTACCCCACATCATTTGTCATCCCTCCGCAGGCCCATTTGACCGTTGCGGCATCATATCATATTCCAAAATAGGGATGTCAAACCGGCGTCGCGGGCATGAGCGCCGAAAGTCTGCGGGAACGGCTCGGCGAATTCGACGTGAACGACGACGGCGCGCTGAGCCTGGATGAATTCGCGCAATGGCACGCCACGATGATGCGCGAGCGCATGGTCGACCGGTTCCAGCATCTCGACGCAGACGCCGACGGCTCGGTGACCCCGGACGAGGTGGACAGCTTCGCCGGGCGCGCGGGCTGGATGCTGGGAGGCATGCGGGGCGGCAGCCCGATCGGAGGCACGCCCGATCAGAACTGATCCGGCGACGGCGCGTTGCAGGGTGGACCGGCCCGCGCGGCCGGGCCAGATCGAAACAGGGGGACATCCCAGATGCGCCAGCATTCTCATCCCGGCTCAGACACGCCGACATCCCCTCGGGCGCACGGAAAGACCGATCGTGGCCCGCTGGATCGGGCGGAAAGGGCCCGGGCATGACCCTCGCCGCGCTGCTCATCGGAACCTGCCTTGTCGCGGCCATGGGGCATGTGCACCACCACGCGCTGACCACGCTGGGGCGGCTGGCGCCGAACCCGCAAGCCGGCTCGTCGCGCGCGGTGCACGTCACCTTCCTTGGCCTTCTGCTGCTTCACCTGGCCGAGATCCTGGTCTTCGCGCTGGTGAACCGGTGGCTCCTGCGCTGGGAGGCCCTGGGGGGCACCACGTCCGGTCCGCTCGACTGGGCCGACGTGATCTACCTGACCGGCGTGAACTTCACCACGCTGGGGCTTGCCCGCATCAACCTGACGGGCGACATCCGGATCGTCACCATGCTTCAGTCGCTCGGGGGTCTCATGCTGCTGACATGGTCGGCCACCTACCTGTTCAGCGTCTGCCGCCAAAGCTGGCGCGAGGCCGAGCAGGAATGACGCAGGCCGCCGCAGGGCTGACGGCGCGCCGCTTCGCCGCGGGCGTGGGCGCCCTGCTGCTCGCCGGGCTGCTGCTGGCATGGCTGATGGATTGGCTGCCCACCGGCATCGACAGGACCACCATCACCCGCTGGGTGGACGCGGCCGGGCCCTGGGGGCCGGTCGCGGTGATCGGCCTGATGACGGCCGCGGTGGTGGCCAGCCCGATCCCCAGCGCGCCGATCGCCCTGGCGGCGGGCGCTGCCTACGGCCATTACGCGGGCGCGGTCTATGTCGCCATCGGCGCCGAGATCGGGGCCATCACGGCCTTCCTGATCGCCCGGTTCGTGGGGCGCCGGACGGTCGAGCGCATCCTGGGCGACAAGGCCGATTACGGTCTGCTGGGCTCGCAGAACGCGCTGACGCTGACGGTCTTCGCCAGCCGCCTGCTGCCCTTCGTGTCCTTCGACGCCATGAGCTACGCGGCCGGGCTCAGCCGCCTGCATTTCTGGCGGTTCGCGCTGGCCACGCTGGCCGGTATCCTGCCGGCAAGCTTCGTGCTGGCGCATTTCGGAAGCGTCGCCATGGACGGGGATGCCGGGGCGGCCGAATGGCTCGCCATCGGGCTCGGCCTGCTGACCGCCCTGCCGCTGGTCGTCCTCGCCCTGCGCCGCAGGACGGATCGGCGGGAAGGGGTCGGGCCGGAAGATCCCGAATGAGCGCGGCCCATCGCCGGAAGAAAAGGCAGGCCGGGCACCGGCGGCATCACGCGCAAGTGACGGCGCCTTTCGCCCGCCCTCACGAAAACATCTCGCCAGATGCCCGGAACGCGGCAATCCGGCGGCCGATATGACCTTGGTTCGCGCCTTCCTGACCCGATTGACCTTTGTCCTGGCCTTGCTGGTCCTGGGCATCGAGCCCGTGCTGGCGCGGGCAAGCGCGGTTGACTGCATGGCGCCAACCGTGGCCGTCGATACCCTGGCGGACGCGGCGCATACGGCCCATCACGCGGGGATGCACGGCGCCGACACCGCGCTGCCGGACGCCGACACGCAGCAGACCGTCTCGGGCATGTGCTGCATCGGGACCTGCGGGTTCGCCACTGAGATCCTGCCGTCCATCGACACCGCCGCGTCGCGGCTGACCGTGGCCAAGCATGATCCCATGGTCGCCGCAGGCGCGAACCTTACCGACCCGATCGGTCTGAGAAGGCCTCCGAAGGGCTGAGTGCGTCCAGCCGGCCCCCCGGCGCGAACGTTACTCAGACCCAGAGGCAATTCATGACTTTCCGACTCGCGGCCACCGTGCCGCTTCTTCTGGCCGGCTGCGCGCCGCTGCCGGACCTTCCGCAAAGCGCGGCCTTCATCGCACCGGCCGACACGCGCGCCACGGGAACCGCCCAGACCGAACCGGTCCTGTCCTACCAGCCACGGCGGGTCGAGGCGCCCGGCGACTGGCGGCGGCTGAACGACCGCCAGGCCCCGGGGGGCGGATCACGAGGCTGCTTTCCGCCACCGCGCTCGCCCTGCCCGCCCTGCTCGCCGCCTGCGCGGACACCGCGCTGGTCGGCGCCGGCTCGGACCCGCGGCCGGGCTTTGCGCTTCTGAGTTCGAAATCGCGCGAGGCGACGGGCGCCAGCCCCACCTGGACGCAGAACAGCGCCGAGCTGGCCGCGAACGAGGCACGGGCCAAGGCGCTGGTCGCGGGCAAGACCATCGGGCCCGATACCGCCGTGCAGGTCGCGCTGATGAACAACCGCGGCTTGCAGGCGGCCTTCGCCGATCTCGGCTTCGCCGCCGCCGATGTCTGGGAAACCGGGCTTGGCCCCAACCCGGCGCTCGGCCTCGGGATCAGCGGGATCGGCGAGGTCGGCATCGCCGACACCTTCGAGGCCGTCAACGTCGGCTCGCTCCTGGATCTCGCCACGCGCAAGCAACGCGGCGCGCTGGCGATGATCGATTTCCAGATCGCCAAGCTCGAGGTCCTGGCGGCGACGCTTGCGCTCGCGTGGGAGACGCGGCTGGCCTGGATCGACGCGGTCGCGGCCTTCGAGGCCGCCGCCCTCGTCGGGCGCGCGCAGGGCACGGCCGACGCCGCGTCGGAACTGGCGGCCGAGCTGGGCCGCACCGGCGCCCTGAGCGTATCGGACCAGGCGCGCGAATACGCCTTCACCGCCGCGCTGGGCGCGGAACGCGCCGGGGCGCGGCTCGAGGCGCGGCTGGCCAAGGAAAAGCTGGCGCGGCTCATGGGGCTCAGCGGTCCCGAAGTCACCTTCTACGTGCCCGACCGGCTGCCCGCCCCGCCCGGCCGCCGTCCGGGCCGCGCCAACGTGGAACGCATGGCGCTGGAGCACCGCGTGGACATCGCGGCCGGTCGCCTCGCGCTGGACCGCGTGGCCCGGGAATACCGGCTCGACGGACAGACGCGCATGATCTCGGACATCGCGCTGGCCGCGAGACCGAGACCACCCCGGTGCTCGAGATCGGGTTCGAGATCCCGCTTTATGACACCGCCGCGTTGAAGGGCCGGCGGGGACAGATGGCCTATCTTCACGCCGCCAACGCGCTGGCGCAGACGGCGATCCACGCGCGGGCCGAGGCGCGCGCGGCCCATGCCGCCGTGGAAGGCCGCTACGACATCGCGCGGCACTGGCGCGACCAGGTGCTGCCGCTGCGCCGCACCATCGATGAGGAGGCGCTCAAAAGCTACAACGGCATGCTCACCTCGACCTTCGAGCTCATCGCGGACGCGCGCGAAGCCCTCGAGGCCGAGCTGGGCGCGGCCGAAGCCAAGGCGGATTACTGGCGCGCCGAGGTTGCCGTTTCGGCGGCGATCTGGGGCGGCGCCGCGGAAGGAGACACCGAATGATCAACCGCAGACAGATGCTCACCGCCGGGGCCGGCGCCGTCCTGGCCTCGGCCGCCACCGCCCAGACCCGGTTCCGCGACCTGCCGGAACTGGCCGTGGTGAACGACGCGGCGACGCAGGTGCCGCCGCGCCCGGGACAGGGCCCCGACTACAACCCCGTGGTCAGGCTGAACGGCTGGTCGCTGCCCTGGCGGGTGAACGGCAACGTGAAGGAATTCCACCTCGTGGCCGAGCCGGTGGAACGGGTCATGGCCAGCGGCATGATCGCGCGGCTGTGGGGCTATAACGGCCAGTCCACCGGCCCGACGATCGAAGCGGTCGAGGGCGAAAGGGTGCGCATCTACGTCACCAACCGCCTGCCCGAACACACGTCGGTGCACTGGCACGGGCTGATCCTGCCATCGGGCATGGACGGGGTGGGCGGGCTGTCTCACCCCGCCATCCCGCCGGGCAAGACCTTCGTCTACGAGTTCGACCTGACGAAATCCGGCACCTTCATGTATCACCCCCACGCCGACGAGATGGTGCAGATGGCCATGGGGATGATGGGCCTGTTCATCGTGCATCCGCGCGACCCGGACTTCATGCCGGTCGACCGTGACTTCGCCTTCCTGCTGGCGGCCTACGACATCGACCCGGGCACCTACATCCCGCGCGTGGCCGAGATGACGAACTTCAACATGTGGACCTGGAACAGCCGGATCTTTCCGGACATCGACCCGCTGGTGGTGGCCAGGGGCGACCAGGTGCGCGTGCGCTGCGGCAACCTGACGATGACCAACCACCCGATCCACATGCACGGCTACGATTTCGAGGTCACCTGCACCGATGGCGGCTGGGTGCCGGAAACGGCGCGCTGGCCCGAGGTCAGCATCGACATTCCCGTGGGCGCCATGCGTGCCTACGAATTCGACGCCGTGCACGAGGGCGACTGGGCGATCCACTGCCACAGGTCGCACCACACGATGAACGCCATGGGCCACGACCTGCCGACCTTCATCGGGGCCGACAAGTCGCGGCTGACGCGGATGATCCGCCGCCAGACCCCAGGCTACATGCCCATGGGCACGGCGGGCAGGGCCGACATGGCCGAGATGTCGATGGAGATCCCCGACAACACGATCCCGATGATGACCGGCTGGGGCCCGCACGGCCCGCTCGAGATGGGCGGCATGTTCTCGGTCGTGAAGGTGCGCGACGGCATTGCGCCCGGCGACGACACCGATCCCGGCTGGTATCAGAACCCGCCCGGCACCGAAGCCTGGAAATGGACCGGCGGACTGCCGGACCACGCCCGCCAGAGCTCCCCCGAAACCATCGTCACGCCGCCGGCCCATGGCGGGGACGGCGGACATGGCAACGGATGAGAAGATCCTCTTTGACACGAAGGACACCTGAATAAACGGACCTTTCCTTGCCCTGGCGCTGGTCGCCTCGGCATTGCCCACCGGCCTGATGGCCGCGGGCACCCATGCCGGCGGACATGGCCACGCGGCCATGGCCATCGGCAGCCCCGCCGAGAGCGAGCCCACGCGCACCATCGAGATCCGAATGGCCGAGACCGAGGACGGCCGGATGATTTTCGAGCCCGCAGTGCTGGACGTCTCGGAAGGCGAAACCGTGCGGCTGGCGATCACGAATACCGGCGCGCTTCCCCACGAATTCGTCATGGATACCCTGCCCAACGTCGAAGAGCACAAGGCCCTGATGGAGCGCTTCCCCGAGATGGAGCACGACGACCCCAACGCCGTGCATCTCGAACCGGGTGAAAGCGGCGAGATCCTGTGGACCTTCGCCGAGGCGGGCACCTTCCAGTTCGCCTGCCTCATCCCGGGCCACTACGAGGCCGGCATGCACGGCCCCCTCATCGTCAACTGAACCAAGGACATCTCGCATGAAACACTTCGTCTTCGCCGCCGCGCTGGCCCTGGCCGCCGCCCCCGCCCTCGCCGACGGGCATTTCGCCGACGGCACGATCACCAAGATCGACCCGCAGTGGAACAAGCTGACCATCGACCACGGCCCGCTGGCCAATCTCGACATGCCCGCCATGAGGATGGTCTTCGAGGTCTCGGAGAGCGTCGCCATCGACGACCTTGCGGAAGGTGACCGGATTTCCTTCGCGGCAGACCGGGTGAACGGCAAGCTCACCGTGGTCGAGATGGCCAGGTAACCCGCCCGACCGGCCCGGCCCCAACGCCGGGCCGGTCGCGCGCGCTGGCTCAGGGCAGCAGCCCCTGCCCCAGCGATGCCCAGAACGGCGCCCACAGGACCGTCGCGCCGACCAGGATCGCGACCGAGATCCACAGCACCGCCCGCGCCAAGCCGCCCAGCGTCTCGACCGGGCCCTCGGGCGCCGCGAAGACCGCGGGCGCGATGACCCGCAGGTAATAGAACAGCGACACGACCGTGTTGGCGACCGCGACGACCGCCAGCCAGCCGAACCCGGTGCCGAGCGTTGCGGAAAACAGCGCGAACTTGCCCAGGAACCCGGCCAGCGGCGGGATGCCCACCAGCGAAAGGAAGGCCAGCGTCAGCGCCACCACGGCACCGGGACGCGCCCGCAACAGCCCGCGGTAATCGGCGATCCGCGTGCGCCCGCGCAGCTCGGCCACCACGGCGAAGGCCACGACGTTGGCCAGGCCATAGACCGTCATGAAGCCCAGCAGCGCGGGAAGCGCCATGGGCGCCACGCCGACCACCGCGACGGCCATCAGCGCATAGCCGGTCTGGCTGACCGAGGACCAGCCGATCAGCCGGCGCAGGTCGTCCTGCCAGATCGCGGTGAGATTGCCCACCGTCATGGTCGCCGCCGCGACCAGCGCAATCAGCAGCGGCAGCGCCGCAAGCCCCGGCGCCAGGTGCACCAGCCGGAAAAGCGCGACCGCCCCGGCCAGTTTCGGGACCACCGTCAGGAACGCCGCCGCCGGGACCGGCGCGCCCTCGGCCACGTCGGGGACCCAGGTGTGCACCGGCACGGCGCCGAGCTTGAAGAACAGCCCCGTCAGCACCAGCGTCAGACCGATCAGCGCCAGCGGATCCTCGAAGATCTGTCCCGACAGCGTCGCGTAATCGGTGCTCCCGGCGATCCCCATGACGAAGACGACGCCGATGACCAGGAACGCGTTCGCCAGCGCGCCCACGAGGAAGTATTTCATCCCCGCTTCCAGCGAGATCTCCCAGTCGCGGTGGTAGGCGGCCAGCACGTATCCCGTGACCGACGACAGCAGCACGCCCATGACCAGCTGCATCAGGTCGGCCGCGCCCGCCATGGCCAGCGCGCCCAGGGTCGAGAACAGCAGCATGGCGTAGAATTCCCCGTGCCGCCGGTCGGTGGCCAGCCAGCGCGGCGCCAGCCCCGCGCACAGGATCGCAAGACCCGGGATCGCCAGCCGCGCCCATGTCGTCCCCGGGTCCAGGGCATAGGTGCCCGAGAAGGTCAGCCGCTCGGCCCCCGCCTGCCCCAGCGCAAGCGCCATGGACAGGCCAAGGCCCAGCACGGCCAGCCCGGCGCACCAGCCATGGCGCCGCTGCGGCAGCACCATCGCCAGCAGCAACACGGCCACCGCCGTCAGCAGGACCGTCAGTTCCGGGGCGAGATCGCCGATGGGCATGTCAGCCCCCCGGGCCAAGCGCGGGGATCAGCGCCGCCGCGTCGATCAGCTCAAGAAGCCAGGCGGGCCAGATGCCGATCAGCACCACCAGCGCCAGAAGCCCCGCCAGAAGCGCCGTCTCGGTCCCGGTCAGGTCGGTGAAGCCCGCCCGCTCCTTCGGCATGTCGCCGAAGAACATCTGCCGGATCATCCGCAGAAAGAGCGCGGCGGTGATCAGGATGCCCAGAAGGCCGATCGCCCCAAGCCACGGATAGACGGCGAATGTGCCGAGGAAGATATGCAGCTCGGCCACGAACCCGGCCAGGCCTGGCAGCCCCAGCGACGCGAAGGCCGCCAGCGTCGCGGCCCCCGTCAGGCGCGGCGCGGGCCCCGCCAGCCCGCCGAAATTGGGCAGGTGATAGTCGCCCGCCCGCTGCCAGACCGCACCCGCGACCAGGAACAGCGCGCCGGTGATCAGGCCATGGGCGATCATCTCGACCACCGCGCCGGTCAGCGCCATCTGCCGCGCGGCCTCGGACCCCAGCGCCGATCCCGCCACCGCGATGCCCAGCACGGTATAGCCCATGTGGTTGACCGAGGTGTAGGCGATGCGCCGCTTCAGGTTGTCCTGCGCGAAGGCGACGATGCTGCCCCACAGGATCGAGATGACGCCCACCACGGCCAGCGGCAGCGCCCATCGCGCGAAGGTCTCGGGCATCATCTGCATCGGGATCCGGATCAGCCCGTAGGTCCCCATCTTCAGAAGCACCCCCGCCAGAATCGCCGAGGCCGGCCCCGGCGCGTTCACGTGGGCGGGCGGCAGCCAGGTATGGACCGGAAAGACCGGCGTCTTGATCCCGAACCCGACGACAAAGGCCAGGAAGATCAGGCCCGGGACCATGCCCGCGGCGGCCAGCGGCGGGCTGTCGATGATGGCGCGCATGTCGAAGGTCATCTCCGGCATGTTCAGCGCCAGCACGATGATTCCGATCAGGATCAGAAGCGACCCGGCCAGCGTGTAGACGAAGAATTTCAGCGCCGCGTGCTGCGCCTCGCCGTGGCCCCAGCGCCCGATCAGGAAATACATCCCCACGAGGCTCAGGTCGAAGAACACGTAGAAGATGATCAGGTCCAGCGTCACGAACAGCCCGATCGAGACCCCGGCGAGGAACGCCATCCACGCGTAGTAGCTGCGCGGGTGATGCAGCTCCATCGGCCAGGCCGAGGCCGCCACGAAGATCAGCGCGCTCATCAGCGCCAGCGCCAGCGACATGCCGTCCACGCCCACGCGCCAGGCAATGCCCAGCGTCGGGATCCACGGCACCTCGGACACGGCTCGGAACCCCTCGCCCCCGCCGGCCCAGACGGCGATCAGCGCCAGCAGCGACAGCGCGGGCGCGCCCGTGGCCGTCCAGCGGGCGGCGCCCGCGCCGACGGGCGCCAGCGCCAGCACGGCGGCGGCAAGAAGCGGGATGAGAACGGCAAGTGTCAGCACGGGATCAGCCTCCGAAGTTCATGAGGCCCACGGCCAGCGCGATGCCGACCGTAAGGATGGTGTAATAATGGTGGGCAAGGCCCGTTTGCAGGCCGCGCAGGTCGGCCCCGGCCATGCCGGTCAGCCGCCCGCTGGCGGTGGGGATAAGGTCGCTCAGCCGCTCGCCGATCCCGGCGCCCAGAGACGCCAGCGCCTCGGTGGACCGGACCGCCAGGGCGACCGCGCCCCGTCCGACCCGGCGCGCGGCCACGGGCGCCAGCCCGTCGATGGCGTCGTCATCGGCGCGCGACAGCCGGCCCGCGGCGGCGAAGCCGATCCCGGCCACGCCGCGCGGGATCAGGTCGACGATCGCGTCGTCGACCCGCGCAAAGGTGTTGGCCAGCGCGTGGAACGGCTCGATGACGCCGCGCTGGTAAAGCTCCGGCAGACCCAGCCAGTCTCGCGACTGGGCTTCGAGGCCCGTGCGCGCCAGCCGCAGCCCGGCCAGCACGCCAATGGCCACGGCGGTCAGCGACGCGACCTGCCCCAGAATCGAGCCTTCGGGCAGCGCGATGCCGAACCAGCTTGCGACCGGGTCGTGCACCGCCGGAAGCCACAGCGCCGACAGCGCCAGCGTGGCGAGTGCCAGCGCGGACAGCGCGCCGATCTCTCCCCGCGGCACCGCGGGCGCGTCGTCGTCACCGGGGCCGAACGCCGCCACCCAGAACCGGGTCGCGTAGGCCGCGCCCAGCCCGCCCGCGATCACCATCGCCGCCGTCCAGAAGGGACCGGCATGCTCGACGGCCTTGACCATCTCCTCCTTGCTCCACCCGCCCGCCAGCGACGGCACGGCGGCCAGCGACAGCGCCGCCACGCCCGCCAGCGCGGCCGCCACCGGTACCCGGCGGCCAAGGCGCATGTCCTTCAGATCGAAGCTGCCCGTGACCCCCTGCGCCAGCCCCGCGGCGCAGAACAGCGCGGCCTTGGTCGTGGCGTGGACGATCAGGTGCAGGACGGCGACCACCGGATAGCCCGCGCCGACGGTGGCGATCATCAGCCCCATCTGCGCCGAGGTCGATCCGGCCAGCAGCTTCTTCGCGTGGCCCTGCCGCAGCGCGACCGCGCCGCCGAGGATCGCGGTGCCAAGCCCCACGACCATGGCGGTGGCGGCGAAGCCCGGCGCGCCCGACAGCTGCGGATGCAGTCGGGCCAGGATATAGACCCCCGCCGCCACCATGGTGGCCGAGTGCAGCAGCGCCGAAACGGGCGTCGGCCCGTCCATGGCGCGGAACAGCCACGGCGCGAAGGGCACCTGCCCCGCCTTCGACGCCGCCGCCAGAAGCAACCCGAACGCGGCGAGCGCCTGCGCCCACCCGTCCAGCGCGCCAAGCGCGTCGTAGCCGACACGCCCGGCCCCCGCGAAGGTCGCCATCACGGCCAGGAACAGGCCCAAGTCGCCCGCGCGGGTCATCACGAAGGCAAAATTCGCCGAGAGTCCCGGCGCCTGCTGCCGCCACTTGTGTCCGATCAGCGCCCAGGAACAGGCGCCGACGATCTCCCACCCGATCAGCAGCGTGACCAGGTCGGCGGCGATGACGATCAGCTCCATCCCGCCGGTGAAGACCAGCATCAGGCCCAGGAGACGCGGCAGCCCGGCCGCGTCCTCGTGCGACGCGGCGAACAGGATGATCGGCCCCAGGACCGCCGGGACGAGGATCGCGACCGCCTGCGCCAGCGGGGGCAGCGCGGCCTGCAACGCGATCGCATCCGACCACGCGAACGCGCCCGTTCTGCCGCCCACCGCGACCGCCAGCGCCAGCGTCACCGCCGCCGCGCCAAGCGCCAGGGTCGCGACCCGTCCGCGCGGGCCACCCAGGGCCCAGATCGCCTGCCCGGCCAGCGCCGGAAGATATGCCAGCGACCAGATCACCCTTTCAGCGTCCCGATGCTTTCGGTCATGTCGGCCTGCCGCTTGCGGTAGATGGCCACTACCAGCGCGAAACCGATGGCCATCTCGACCGCCATCACGGCCATGACGATGATTGCCAGAAGCTGCCCCTCGGGCATGCCGCCCAGCGACAGCGACCAGAAGCCGATGACGGCCAGCAGCGCGCCGTTCAGCATCAGCTCCAGCCCCATCATCAGCATGACGAAGCTTTGCTGGCTCAGCGCGCCGTAAAGCCCGATGCCGATCAGCGCCGCGGCGCCCAGAAGAACGATGGTCAGGGTCATCCATGGCCCCCGTGGTGATGGTGGTGATGATGTCCGCCGCCGCCCTCGGGCTGTCGACCCGCGGGCGCGCCGCCGTCGCTCAGGCCCGGTGGGCGCGATCCCTCGTCCGCCGCGCCGAACCGGCCCTGCCGCGACGACAGGATCACCGCGCCGACCATGGTGGCCAGCAGCGTGACGCCCGCCGTCTCGAAGATCAGCATCGAGGGGCCCAGCAGCTCGTGGCCCAGCTCGGCCACCACGTCGGCCTCGGCGCGCACCGCGTCGTCGGGCGGGCGCGAGAACAGCACGGCGGCCCCAAGAGACAGGGCGGCCACGACGCCCGCGCCGATGGACAGGCGGTGCTGGTGCACCATGACCATCGGGTTCAGCCCCGCCGGGTTCATCATGAACATGACCATGAAGATGGCCATCACCATCATCTCGACCGCCATCATGAACACCGTCGCGACGCCGATATAGGGCGCGGACAGAAGCACTCCGATGGCCCCCACCGCGATGAAGGACAGCATCAGCGAAAACGACGCGCGCACCATGCTGTCCACGCGGAACACGCGCCAGCCGGTCCAGACGGCGAAGAGTGCAAGAAGGGCCACCCACAGATCGGTCACAGCGCCAGCACCCCCGAAATGATCAGGTCGGCGAAGGACAGCGGCAGCAGCACGACCCAGAGGATCGTCAGCATCCGGCTGGGCGTGGTGCGCGCGACGCGGTTGCCAAGCCAGATCAGCACCGCCATCAGCACGGCCGTCTTCAGCCACAACCACACCGGCCCCGGCAGGACCGGCCCCAGCGGGCCACCCAGGAACACCGTCGCCGCCACGGCCGAGACCGACACCAGCATGGCCAGCCGCGCGACCTGCCACAGCGTCCGGCCCGCGCCGCTGTCCTCGGCCGATGTGCCGCCCGCGATGTCGGCCGCATCGGCGTAATCCATGGGCCCCCGCAACGTGAGCGCCAGCGCGACCACCAGGAACAGCGGCAGGCCCAGCGGCTGGCGCAGGACGTTCCAGATCTCGCGCTGGCTGTCCACGATGGCCACCAGCGACAGGCTTTCGGCGGGCAGGGCCGCCGCGATCAGCACGAACATCGAGGGCAGCATCACCGGCAGCCCGATGGCGGCATAGCGATAGGCCCCGATCAGCGGGAACGGCGCGTTCGGCGACCAGCCGTGCAGGAAGACGACGATGATCGTCAGCGCCTCGCACGCGCCCCAGATGACCACGCCCACCGGGCTGTCGATCAGCGCCAGTCCCGGCGCGAAGGGCACCACCGAAAGGCCCTCCGCCGCGAGCGCAAGGTAGAAGGCCGGCGCCAGGTCGCGGTTCATCCGGTCCGGCGCCTCGGTCTCGATCCGCTGGCGGGTCATCGTGCCGGCCAGCTCGGGCAGCGCCCGGTCCAGAACGGCGGCCAGCACGACGCCGGCAAGAAGCGTGGCGCACACGGCCAGGACAAGAAGCAGAACCGTCATGCCGCCTCCGTTGCCCGCGCGGCGCGGATAAGGGCCGAGGGCGGCAGGGACGCGAGGATCAGCATGGCCTCGCTCCACTCGGCGCCCGTCAGAAGCTGTGGCAGATCGAAGGGGCCGAGCGGTGCCGCCTCGCCCTTTCGCCACGCGGCCACCCTGCCCCGGATATCCGTGCCGTCGATCCGGCCCAGCCCGCGCGGGATGGCGCCCCGCACCCACAGCGCGCCCGGCCGCTTGCCCCCCAGCACGCGGTCGGCCGCGCGGTCCAGGCCCAGCAGGCGCAGGACCCGCGCCAGGCACAGGTCGGGCGCATCGGCATCGGCGGGCTGCGCGAAGGGCGGGCTGTCGATGCTCACGTCGCATATCACGTCGCCCTGGAGCGTCACCTCCAGCGTCAGGCCGGGCGGCAGCATCGGCGCGAAGGGACCGATCCGGGCGGTGTAGCGGTCCAGCTGCAAGCCGTCGCGGATGTCGGGGCCGGTCATCGCCATGGGGCGGCCGTAGGGCGTGCCACCCATCATGCCCTTGCCGCCCTGTCCGTGCGGCCCGATCCCCTTCCATTCGTTCGGCGGTTCGTCCGGCAGGCGATCCGCCTCGCCTGTCCCTGTCCCGCGAAGGTCCTTCAGGGCCTCCGCCACGCGCGCGGCGATCCGGTCCGGGTCCTCGCCCTGCCACTGCACGGTCGCACGCGGTGGCGGGATCTGGTCGTGGACGCGGGCCAGCGCCTCGGACGCTTCAGCGGGAATATCGCCGGCGACAAGCAGGACAGACGCGTCGCGCGGGGTCGAGGCACGGCGCATGTCGCGCCGGGCGAACAGCCGCTCGGCGTCGGCCTGCCGTCCCGGCCCGATGGCGGCGAAGACCGCGGCGGGCGCGCGCGCAGCCAGGGTATCGCGGATCATTGCCACCGGAAGATCCCCTCGCGCCAGCCATAAAGGATGCCGACCGACAGGATCGCCAGGAACATCCCCATCTCGGCCAGCGCCTTGATGCCCTCGGACACGAAGACGACCGCCCACGGATACATGAACATCATCTCCATCTCGAAGGCGATGAACAGCAGCGACATGGTGTAGGGGCGAAAGTGGAAGCGTTGCCAGGCATGGGTCTCGACCGACCCGCCGCCGAGGAACGGCATCGCCTGCGGGGCCGACGCCTTCGCGGACGGCGCAAGCGCGACGGCGAAGACGACCGCAAGGCCCGTCCAGCCGAGGATGACGGCGAGTGTCACCACGATCTGCGATCTCCGCGTCTGGTCATCCGGCCCCCTGTTCCGATCATGGGCTTTGTTAGTGAATTACATGGAAAAAAGGCGTCCGGCCGCGGGCCGGTTCCAAGATCCGGCATTTCAGCTTGGGAAACGGGGACACCAACCGGACGACTTCCTGCGTCCCTGCCCCGCTCCCCGAAAACGGCAAAAGCGGCCGCCCGTGACACCGGACGGCCGCTTGAACCCTTTCCTTCGACGCGTCGTGGCTCAGTCCGAGATCGCGCTTTCCTCGTCGCGGGCCATGGGCATGCGGCGCTTGATCCGGCCGCCGACGACGATCGGCAGGACGAAGCCCACGATGGCGACGGTCCAGAGCCCGATGGCCAGCGGCGAGCCCACGAGGACCGAGTAGTCACCGTTCGAGATCTCGACCGCGCGGCGGAAGTTCACCTCCATCTCGTTGCCCAGGAGCGTGCCCAGGATCACCGGCACCAGCGGCACGTCGAGCTTGCGCAGCACCCAGCCCAGCAGGCCGAAGCCCACCATCATCAGAAGCTCGAAGGGCGAGCCCGAGATGCCGTAGATGCCCACGAACGAGATCATCGCGACCACCGGCATCAGGATCCGCGGCGGCACCAGCAGGACCCGGGTGAACAGGCTTACCATGGGGATGTTCATCGCCAGCAGCATCACGTTGCCGATGAACAGCGCGGCGATCAGGCCCCAGACCACGTCCGGGTTCTGCGTGAACAGAAGCGGCCCCGGCGTGATGTTTAGCGCCAGCAGCACGGCCAGCAGCACCGCGGTCGTGCCCGAGCCCGGCACGCCGAGCGCCAGCATCGGGACCAGCGCGCCCCCGGCGGCGGCGTTGTTGCCGGCCTCGGGCGCCGCGACGCCGCGCGGATCTCCGGTGCCGAAGGTCTTGTCCTTGTCCACCAGCCGCTTCTCCATCGAGTACGAGATGAAGGACCCCAGCGACGCCCCTGCCCCCGGCAGCACGCCCGCGATGAAGCCCAGCACGGTCGTGCGGCCCATGGTCGGGATGCAGAACCGGATCAGCGACCAGGACGGCACGATGCGGCCCACGGCGGTCGGCGGCTTGGTCGAGATGTCGCGGTCCGTGCCGCGATGCTCGAGGAAGACGAAGACCTCGGACAGCGCGAAAAGGCCGACGATCGCGATCAGGAAGTCGATCCCGTCATAGAGATGCACCTCGCCGAAGGTCAGCCGCGGCACGCCGGTCTGGGTGTCGACGCCGATCATGGCGAGGCCGAGGCCAAGCGCGGCGGCGAAGGCGGACTTGGCCTGGTTCGTCGCCGCGATGCCGCCCAGCGTGGCGAAGGCCAGCGTGAACAGCGCGAAATATTCGGCCGGTCCGAACAGCAGCGCCACCTTCACCAGCTGCGGCGCCAGCAGCACAAGCCCCCAGGTGGCGAAGAAGGCACCGACGAAGGACGCGATGCCCGACAGCGCCAGCGCCTCGCCCGCGCGGCCGGCCTGCGCCATGGGATAGCCGTCGAGGCATGTCATCATCGCCGGCTCGTCGCCCGGGATATTCAGCAGGATGGACGAGATCCGCCCCCCGTACATCGCCCCGTAATAGACCGAGGTCAGCAGGATCAGCGACGGCGTCGCGCCGAGACCAAGGGTGAAGGCCAGCGGGATCAGGATCGCCACGCCGTTCGAGGGCCCGAGCCCGGGCAGCGCGCCCATGATCGTGCCCAGGAAGCATCCCATGAGCGCCAGGAACAGGTTTTCCCACGTCAGCGCGATCAGGAAGCCGTCGCCAAGATTGCCGAGCAATTCCATGTCAGTCTCCCTGCGGTGCGGTTGCGGGCTCGTTTCCGAACAGGTCGCCGATGGTCGAGAAGAACGCGTCGATGGCCAGCTCCAGGCCTTCGCGGGGCAGGCTCAGCCCGAGAAGCGAGCGGAAGATCAGGTAGATGCCCAGGGCGGTCAGGACGCCGATCACGACGCTTTCCAGCGGGCGCGACCCCAGCCGCCAGGTCAGGTAGCCCGATGCCAGCGCGGTGGGCAGCAGGAAGCCGAAGACCGGCAGCGCCTCGGCGTAGATCGCCAGCACCAGCGCGGCCAGCCCGATCTCGGCGATGCGCCCCCAGCTGGGCCATTCGGGATCGGGGTCCGGCTTCAGCAGGAACCAGACGGACGACAGGCCAAGGATCACGGCGATGATCCACGGAAAGACCTTCGGCCCGACCTCGTCGGTCAGGAAGCTTTCCTGTATGCCCGCGGCGGCCCAGGCGTAGATGATCGCCAAGACAAGGCCGATGCCGCCGAAGATGCGGTCGCTCATGGTCCCCTCCCGAGGAAAGTGAAAGGACCCCGGCGACAGCGGCCGCCGGGGTCGTGATGTGGCTTACTGAAGGATGCCGATTTCGCGGCTCAGGTTCTCGATGTTCGAGACGCTTTCGGCCACGAAGCTTTCGAATTCCGCGCCGTGCAGGTCCAGCGGCGCGAGGCCATTGGCCTCCATGACCGCCTTCCATTCGTCGCTGTCGTACAGCGTGTCGAGCTGGCCGACCCAGTAGTCATAGGCCGCGTCCGACATGTCGCCCGGGGCGTAGAAGCCACGCCAGTTGGCGCCGATGGCGTCGATGCCCTGCTCGCGCGCGGTCGGCATCTCCGAGACCTCGCCCGACAGGCGCTCGGGGGCCAGAACGGCCAACACCTTGATGTCGCCCGACTCGACGAAGCCCTGGGCCTCGGACAGGTCGCCCGTGAACGCCTGGAGCGATCCGGCCAGCAGCTGCGTGACCGCCTCGCCGCCGCCCGCGAAGGCGATGTATTTCACGTCGCGCACGTCCTCGACGCCGGCATCCTGCGCGGCGATCAGGACCTTCAGGTGGTCCCAGCCGCCCACGGCCGAGCCGCCGCCGAAGTTCACCTCGGACGGGTTTTCCTGCACCTGCTCCAGCAGCTCGGGCAGCGTGTCGATCTCGCTGTCGGCGGCCACGGCGATCACGCCGTAGTCGGCGCCGATCGAGCCCAGCCAGCGGACCTGGTCCATGGAGTTGCCCGGATAGGCGCCCTGGGCCAGGCGGGTCGCGGTGGCCGACGAGGCGGCGACGATCAGGTCATTGTCGTCGCTCCGCTTGTTGACGACCTCGGCGAAGGCCACGCCACCGCCGCCGCCCGACAGGTTCACGACCTGCATGGTCGACGGGATCAGGCCCGCGTCCTGCAGCGACTTGCCGACCTGGCGGCAGGTGAAGTCCCAGCCGCCGCCGGGGTTGGCCGGCGCGATGCACTCGGGGTTGTCGGGGGTGAAGTCCTGCGCGACAGCGGCGAAGGGGGCCGCGACGACAACGGTGGCCGCCGCGATGCCGCGGCGGATCGATTCAAAAGACATGGATGTCCTCCCAATGGTACGTCCGCCGCCTCCCGCCGCGGAACTGGGAAGGGGCTAGCATCCGAAGCTGTCACCAACCTGTCACGCGCCTGTCATGTGCGAACTTTCGGTCTCCCGCCCGCCGGACTACGCTTCCTGCCGGGACAGGGAGGGTCCCGGAGGATGCGGATACTGATCGTCGAGGATACCGCCGACGTCGCCGAGGCGATCGCGGCGGCGCTCGGGCGGCGCGGCATGGCCTGCGACCGCGCGTCGACGGCCAGCGACGCGCGTCATTTCCTGTCGGCGGAAAGCTACGACGTGATCGTGCTCGACATTCACCTGCCCGATGGAGACGGCCGCCAGATCCTGTCCGAGCTCAGGGTCGGCAAGAACCGCACGCCGGTCCTGATGCTGACGGCCGAGTTCAACGTCTCGGCCCGGGTCGACGCGCTGGATGCCGGGGCCGACGACTATCTCGTGAAACCATTCGATTTGCGCGAGCTCGAGGCGCGGATCCGCGTTCTAGCGCGGCTTGGCGCGGGCGCCGCGAGCGCGCGCATCGCCCTGGGGGACCTCGAATTCGACCCCGCCGCCCAGACCGCCCATGTCTCGGGCGCGCCGGTCGCGCTGACGCGGCGCGAGATCTCGCTGCTGGGCCTGTTCGTCGCCCGCCGCGACCGGATCATCGCGAAAGAGAAGATCCTCGAAAGCCTGTTCTCTATGGACGAGGACGTGGGGCTCAACACGGTCGAGCTCTACGTCGCGCGGCTGCGAAAGAAGCTCGCCGCATCCAGCGTCGCCATCGTGACCTATCGCGGGCTCGGCTACCAGCTCACGGTGCCCGATGGCTGACACCACAGCCGCGATCCGGCCCACGCTTTCGCTCAGGCTGCGCGTCCACGCGGCGGTCGCCACGGTGCTGGCGCTCGGCGGCGCCGTGGTGCTGGTCGCGACGTTTCTCTACGGGCGCCAGGCGGCGCAGGAGGTCTATGACGGCATCCTCGTCGGCGCCGCCAGCGACATCGCCGAGGCCATCTTCATCCGCGACGGTGCGCCCGGCGTCGTGCTGCCGGTTTCCGCCTTCGAGCTGCTGGGCCAGGCCCCCGACGACCGCGTGCGCTACCTGATCTTGGCGCCCGACGGCACGCCCGTCACCGGCGACGCGCAGACGCCCCGCCCCCGTCGCGGCGGCGCGGGGCCGGTCTTCTACGACGCAGCCTTCGGAACCGAGCCCGCCGCTATGTCGCGCTGACCCGCCGCTTTGCCGAGCGCAGCTTCTCGGGCCCCGTGCGCGTGATCGTCGGCCAGACCCTGCGCGCGCGGCAGGCGCTGGCCTGGCGGATCGCGCGCAACGCCCTGCTGGGCCTCACGCTGGCGGGCATCGGGATCTCGGCGCTGGCCTGGATCGCCGTGGCCCGGGCGATGACGCCTCTCTCGCGTCTCAGCGCCGGGCTGGCCGAACGCGCGCCCACCGATCTTACCCCGGTCTCGGGCGCTTCCCCGCGCGAGATCGCCGCCGTGCAAACCTCGCTCAACGCCTTCATGGATCGCCTCAGCCGCCAGGCCGAGGCCAGCGGCAAGCTCATCGCGGACACCGCGCACCAGTTGCGCTCGCCCGTGGCCGCGATTCCGGGCGCAGTTGCAACTGGCCGCCGATGCGCCCGGGCCCGACGACAGGCGCGCCGCGCTCGACCGGGCCGAGCGGCGGACCGAGGCGCTGAACCGGCTGCTCGACCAGATGCTGGCCCACGCCATGGTGAACCACCGCGCCGATGCCGTCCTGCGCGAAACCGTGGATCTGCGCGACGTGGCCATCGAGGGGCTCGAAGCCTGCGACGACCTGGTCGCGCCGGACGAAGGCCGCGTTCAGCTGCGCCTGCCTGAAGCGCCCGTGCCAATCGAAGGCGACATGCTGTCGCTTACCGAGGCCGGCAAGAACCTCCTGATCAATGCCCTTCAGCACGGGCGCCCGCCCATCCGCATCGGCGTGTCGCAATCGCCCGCCGCGATCTTCGTCGAGGACAGCGGCCCCGGCCCGTCCGAGGTCCCCGAGATCCTTGCCACGCGCCACGCGGGCGGACGCCCCTCGGGCGGTCTCGGCCTTGCCATCGCCCATGACGTGGCGCGCGCCCATGCGGGCGCGCTGCGTTTTGCCCACCGCCCCGGCGGCTTCCGCGCGTCGCTGGAGTTTCCATGATCCTGCCGCGCCTCATCGCCTGTCTCGCGTGCGTCGCCCTGCCCGCCGCGGGCGCCGAGTACGAGGCCACGCTCGGCAGCACGGACCCGGGCGCGCCCGTCGTCACCCTGCGCACCACCACCGATTTCGACGTGCTCGCCCCCGTGCTCGAAACATATCTGGGTGACGCCGGGCCGCTTGCGATCCGCTATGAACAATGGGGCTCGAACGACCTGCTGCGGCTGACGCGCGCGGATTGCGCCGCGGATACGCCCGGGGCGGACCTGATCATCAGCTCGGCCGTCCATCACATGGTCGCGCTGGTCAACGACGGCTGCGCCAGCCCGCACGTCTCGCCCCAGACCCAGCGGCTGGAGCGGGACCTGATCTGGCGCGACGAGCTTTTCGGGCTCACCCGCGAACCCGTGGTGATGGTCTACAACCGCGACCTGGTTCCGGCCTGGGACGTGCCGCGTTCGCGCTTCGACCTGCTGGACCTTATGCGCCCCGACAACAGCCGCTTCCGGGGCCGTGTCGCGACCTGCGATATCGAGGAGTCGGGCCTCGGCTTTCTCCTGGCCTTCGCCGACTCGCTCGAGGCGACGACCTTCGGCGGCCTGCTCGAAGGGTTCGGGGGCAGCAACGCGGTGGCGACCTGCTGCTCGGCCGAGATCATCGACGGCGTGGTGCGCGGCGATTACCTGGTGGCCTACAACGTGCTGGGCTCCTACGCGCTGGGCCGCGCCGCGACCGAGCCACGCCTGGGCATCGTCGCGCCCAGCGATTACACCCTGCTGCTGTCGCGCGCCGCGATGATCCCAAGCGGTGCCGCCAATACGGCCGGCGCGCGCCAGCTTCTGGATTATCTCCTGTCGGATGCCGGGCGGCGCGCGCTTGCGCAGGCCCGGCTCTGGGCCGAACTCGACGCGCGGGAAGGCGACACGCTCGAGGTGCCGTCCGACACCAGTGCCGCGTCACGGTACATTCCCCTTTCCCTGGCGATGCTGGTCGCCATGGACGCGCAAACGCGCGCAGCGTTCATCGACACCTGGCGCGGCACGCTGGGAGCGGGCGACGCCGGCGACGCCGACTGAGCGCCGGCGGCCGTCCGATCACCCGCCCGTCACGGGGCATTCGCACAGTCGGCGATGCCGGATCCCAGCGTCCGGATCAGCGCGGGATAGAACCCCGGCCCGGCCTCCAGGTCCACGCCCAGCGGGTCCAGCACCGCGGCCCGCGCCTCGGTCCCCTCGGTCACCGTATCCACCAGCTGCCGGTTGAACTGCGGCTCGGCCAGAACGCAGGTCACGCCAAGGTCGCGCACGGTTTCCTGCACCTCGGCGATGCGCGCGGGGCCGGGATCGGACGCATCGCTCAGCGAAATCGCGCCCGCCGCCGCGATGTCGAAGCGGCTTTCGAAATACTGGAAGGCGTCGTGGAACACGATGAAGCTGATCCCCTCCGCCGCCGACAGCATGTCCCGCACGTCCGCCACGGCCGCGTCGATCTCGCTTTGACCGGCTTCAGCGTTCGCGCGATAGGTCTCGGCGTTCTCCGGGTCCAGGTCGGCGAGCGTGTCCGCAATGACGCCCAGCCAGGCCTTGCCGTTCTCGGGGTCCAGCCAGGCGTGGGGGTCGATGCCGTCGTGATCGTGCCCCTCGTGGTCGGCATGGCTCTCTTCTCCGGCGTGATCCTCGGCCTCCGCGTGATCGTCATGGTCCGCGTGGCCGCCCTCATCGTGCGCGTCGTGGCCGTGGTCGTCGCCGCCGTCATGCTCTTCGTCCCCGTGGGCGTGCGCGTCGAAGCGGGCCCCCTCGCGGAACGCAAGGGTCCGGGTCTCGGGCGCGTCGAGCAATTCGATCACCGCCGCCCCCTCGGCCAATGTCTCGATCGCACCCTCCAGCCACGGCTCGAGCGCGGATCCGACCCAGAACACCGCCTCCGCGCGCTCCAGCGCGCGCGCCTCCGAGGGCCGCATGGAATAGCCATGCGGCGACGCACCGGCCTCGACGATCATCTCGGGCGTGCCCAGCCCCTCCATCACGCGCGCCACGAGCCCGTGAACCGGCGCGATATCGGTCGCGACCCGGGGCACCTCCGCCGCCGCGCCGGTGGCGACGAATGCGGACAGAACGACACCGGACAATGGCAGGCCAAGCTTCATGGACATCGGGGAACCCTGTGATTATATAACATCTCGAGTCCAATATACCGTATAGTATAACATATCAATACCCCGAGGCCGGAGTTTCCATGACCCAGCAGGCGTTCCAGGCACATGACCACAAAAGCTGCATCGCCGACGGTGTCGCGGCCGCCGCACAATCCTGCGCCGCGCGCAACCTGCAACTCACCAAGGTGCGGCAACGGGTGCTCGAGATCCTGCTGTCCGATCACAAGGCCATGGGCGCCTACGAGATCCTGGACGTGCTGCGCGCCGAGGGGCTGGGCTCGCAGCCGCCGGTGGCCTACCGGGCCCTGGAATTCCTGACCAAGCACGGGTTCGCCCACCGGATCGAGCGTCTGAACGCCTTCATCGCCTGCTCGCACCTGAACGACCCGCACGCGCCGATCTTCCTGATCTGCCGGTCCTGCAACCGCGTGGTCGAGGCCGAATCCGACCCTGCCAAGGGCGAAATCGGCCGCGCGGCACAGAAGTCGGGCTTCGTCATCGAACGCGCCGTGCGCGAGGCCGAGGGCCTGTGCCCCGAGTGTGCCGATGCCGCGTGATACCGTCACCGCCCCGCTGATCTCCGCCCGCGACCTGACCGTCCGCTTCGGCGACACCACCGTGCTGCACGATGTGGACTTGCAGGTGAACGCGGGCGAGATCGTGACGCTGGTCGGTCCGAACGGGTCGGGCAAATCGACGCTCATCGCCGCGATCCTCGGCGGCGTGCGGCCCAGCCGCGGCCGGGTGGAACGGGCGGCCAGGCTGCGGATCGGCTACGTCCCGCAACGGCTGGTGCTGGATCCGACCCTGCCCATGACGGTGGCGCGGTTCCTGTCCCTGCCCCGCCGCGCGTCGGCCGCGCGGGTTGACGCGGCGCTGGCGCAGGCCGGCGTGCCCGACATCGCCGGGCGGCAGATGGCCGACCTGTCCGGGGGCCAGTTCCAGCGCGCGCTGCTGGCCCGCGCCATCCTGGAAGAGCCACAGCTCCTGATCCTCGACGAGGCGACGGCGGGGCTGGACCAGCCGGGCGCCGCCGCCTTCTATCGCCGCATCGAGGACGTGCGCCGCGAAACCGGCTGCGGCGTGCTGATGGTCAGCCACGACCTGCACGTGGTGATGAGCGCCTCGGACCGCGTGATCTGCCTCAACGGCCATGTCTGCTGCGAGGGCACGCCCGAGGTGGTCGCCAACGCCCCCGACTACCGCCGCCTGTTCGGCGAAGGCACGCGCGGGGCGCTGGCGCTCTATCGGCACCACCACGACCACACGCATTTCCACAATCACGCGGCCGGCCACGCGCACCATCACGGCCACGATCACGACCACTCCAAGGACGCCCCTCACTGATGCTGGACGATTTCATGACCCGCGCCGCGCTGGCCGGGATCGGCACGGGGCTGGCCGCCGCGCCGCTGGGCTGTTTCGTGGTCTGGCGCCGGATGGCCTATTTCGGCGACGCGACCGCCCATGCCGCGATCCTCGGCGTCGCGCTGTCGCTGGCCCTGTCGCTGCCGGTGGTCGCGGGCGCGCTGGTCGTCGCGCTGGTGATGGCCACGGTGGTGACGCTGATCTCGGGGCGCGGCTATGCCATGGACACGCTGCTGGGCGTCATGGCCCACTCGGCGCTGGCCTTCGGGCTGGTGGGCGTGACCTTCATCGACGGCGTGCGCATCGACCTGATGGCCTATCTCTTCGGCGACATCCTGGCGGTGTCCCGCGCGGACCTCGCGGTGATCTGGGGCGGTGCGGTCCTGGTGCTGGCCCTCATCGGCTGGCGCTGGTCGGCGCTGCTCACCGCCACGCTGAACGCCGACCTGGCCCGCGCCGCCGGCATCGACCCCAGGCGGGAACAGCTGGTCCTGACGCTCGCCCTGGCCGTGGTGGTGGCCATGGCGATCAAGGTCGTGGGCGTGCTCCTCATCACCGCGCTGCTGATCATCCCGGCCGCCACCGTGCGCCCCTTCGCGACCACGCCCGAGCGGATGGGCGTGCTGGCCGCGATGGTGGGAATGGCATCAGCGTGGGTCGGGCTGCGGGCGTCGTATATGCTCGACACGCCGACCGGCCCCACCATCGTCTGCGTGGCGGCGGTGCTGTTCAGCCTGTCGACGGTGGTCTCAAGCCTCCGCCGCGCAGGGTAACCAATCCCCGCATTGGTGCCGATTCCGCGGTCTTTCCGACGGACGACAAGGGCGGACTGTTTCCCCGGCGTCACCGATTCGCGAACGACGGCCATATTGTCCATCCGTCATGGGCAACGCGCGAAACGGTGCGCGCCGTCCCTCGAAACGCCGGTGAACCGGGCCAAGCCGTTCATTTCATGGGAGGAATGCACGATATCAGCGCCCTGCCCGTCCGCCGGATGCGGTCGCCGGACAAGGGAACCCTTCCTTGGAAGGTCGCCTGAAACGCATTGTTTCCTCGTAATGTGGCAACACTTGGTTAACATCTTGACCGTATTGCTGGGGGGCAATGAGTATGAGTTCACCGATCACTGCGTTCGCGCGAAAAATCCAGTTTCCGCTGCCTTTACTGGAAACGGGTATATGCCTGATGGCCCTGTTGCACGTTGCGGTCGGCGGTTAGCCGACCGTCAACTGCCGCCTGCCGCCTCGGCGATCGCCGGGCGGATCTGACCTTCCAGCGTGCGCTGGGTGATGGGGCCGGCCAGCCGTTCGATCACGCGGCCCTGCCCGTCGATCACGTAGGTCTCGGGCACGCCGTAGACGCCCCAGTCGCGTGCGATGCGCCCTTCGCCATCGGCACCGACCCCGGCATAGGGGTTGCCCAGTTCCGCGAGGAAGGCCGACGCGTTGTCGGGCCGGTCCTTGAAGTTCACGCCGTAGATCGGGATGCCCTCGTCGGCCAGCGCCTCGAGATTCGGATGCTCGACCCGGCACGGCCCGCACCAGCTGGCCCAGAAGTTCACCAGCTTCACCCCCGGCTCTTCCAGAACGGAGCGGTCGAAGCCCTCGAACTCGTTGAACGGCGTCGCCTCGATCGCAGGCGCGGCCTTGCCTGCGAAAGTCGTGGGCAGCGCGTCGGGATCCTCGCGCTGCATCCCGGCGAAGAACAGGCCCGCCAGCGCGGCGAAGACCACGGGCGGCACGATGGCAAGAACGGGGACCCTAGGCATTGCGCCGGCCCTCCGCCGCGTCCAGCGCGCGCTTGACCCGCTTGCCGCGCCACAGGGTCAGGGCCACCAGCCCGACGATCAGCACGGCGCTCAGCCCGTAGGCCGCGCCCACCTCGACCGCGTATTTGCCCAGGTCCGGCATCACGCCATCCTTTCGCGCAGTTGCAGGGCGTGCAGGCGGCGCGCCCGGATCTCGGTCCGCGTGCGCGCCAGCACCAGCGCCACGAACAGCAACACGAAGCCCGCGATGCAGACCAGCAGCGGGAAGTAGAACACGTCGGCCACGTTCTCCTCGGCGTCCAGCGACAGCGACGCGCCCTGGTGCAGCCCCTGGTTCCAGAAGTTCACGGCATAGCGCGACAGCACCGCGAAGACCGAGCCGACAACGCACAGAACGCTCGTCAGGTCGGCGGCGGTGTCCGGGTCCTCGATCGCGGCCCAGAGCGCCATGTAACCCAGGTAGAACAGGAACAGGATCAGGAACGATGTCAGCCGCGGGTCCCACGCCCACCAGGTGCCCCACATGGGGCTGCCCCAGACCGCGCCGGTGACCAGCGCCACCAGCGTCATGGTCACGCCCACCGGCGCCGCAGCCTTGGCGGCCAGCGCGCTCACGTGGTGGCGGCGGATCAGCCAGATCAGCGACGCCACCAGCATCATGAACCACGCGTTGATCGCCATCAGGGCCGACGGCACGTGCAGGTAGATGATCTTGACCGTCGATCCCTGGCGGTAGTCATCGGGCGTGAAGAAGAACCCCCAGATCAGCCCCACCACCAGGCACGCGGCCGCCAACGCCGACAGCCACGGCAGCAGCGGCCGGGTCGTCGCCATGAAGCGCGTGGGATTTGCGTAGGACCACAAGGACATCTCGGTTTGCATATATGCGCCCGCGCGGCGCCTCAAGGCGCCTTGACGGGGTCGTGACGCCGCAGGCACGCCCTAGCGCAGCGACACCCGCAGCGCCGCCGCCGTGGCGAAGGGCAGCAGCGCGACGCAGCCCGCCGTGACCGCCCCCAACAGCGCCAAAGGCGGTCCCAGCGCCAGCCCCTCGGCCCCGCGCCGCGCCACGTCAGCCCCGAAGATCAGCGTGGGCACGTAAAGCGGCAGCACCAGCAGCGACAGCAGCAAGCCGCCGCGCTTCAGCCCCACGGTCAGCGCCGCGCCGAAGGTGCCGATCAGGCTCAGCGCCGGGGTGCCCACCAGCAGCGACACCGCCAGCCACAGATGCCCCGGCGCGGGCAGGCCCAGCAGCACGGCAAGGAACGGCGCGGCCAGCGACAGCGGCAGGCCGGTGGTCAGCCAATGCGCCCCGGCCTTGGCCAGCGCCACGCCCTCCAGCGGCACGGGCGCGGTGGCCAGCAGGTCCAGCGCCCCGTCCTCGCGGTCCAGCGCGAAGACCCGGTCCAGCGACAGCAGGCAGGCCAGAAGCGCGCCCAGCCACAGGATGCCCGGCGCGATGGGGGCCAGCACGGCCGTTTCCGGGCCGACGCCGAAGGGCACCAGCACCACGACGATCAGGAAGAACGCCAGGCTCAGGCCGAAGCCGCCGCCCGCGCGCACCGCCAGGGCCACGTCGCGCGACAGGATGCGGATCATTCCACGGCCCCTTCGGCGAAGATGTCGCCGCCGCCCGGCCCGCCTGTCGCGCCGGTCACGCGGTAGCGTTCGAGATCCAGCCCCTTGGCCTCGATCCCCAGCTCCACGTGGGTCGCCAGCACCGCGATCCCGCCGCGCCCCAGATGCGCGCGCACCGCGTCGGCGAACCGGGCGACGCTGGCGCGGTCCAGCGACACGGTGGGCTCGTCCAGCAGCCAGATGTCGCGGCCCGTCAGCAGCATCCGGGCAAGGCCCAGCCGCCGCCGCTGCCCCGCCGACAGGTGCTGCGCCGCGCGGTCGCGCAGGTCGTCCAGGTCGAACGCCGCAAGCGCGGGCGCGATGTCCCCGGCCCCGTGCAACGTGGCCCAGAAGCCCAGGTTCTCGGCCACCGACAGCGTGGCCTTCATCCCGTCCGCGTGGGCGCCGTAGGCGATGTGCTCGCCCCCCGGCGCGACGCGGCCCGCCAGCGGCGGCTGCAACCCGGCGAGCGTGCGCAGAAGCGTCGTCTTCCCGATGCCGTTGCGCCCCGTCAGGATCAGCGCGCGGCCCGGCGCCACGTCGAAGGTGACGCCCGCCAGCAGCGGCACACCGCCGCGCGCCACGGCCAGGTCGCTTGCGACAAGGCCGCTCACGTGACGGGCAGCAGAACCGCGCCGATGCGGCGGCCTTCGCTCAGCAGGACGTTATAGGTGCGGCAGGCGGCGGGCGAGGCCATGACCTCGACGCCCAGCCCAGCGTCTTCCAGGGCGCTGCGAAACCCGGCGGGGGCATGGGCGATCTCGGCGCCGGTGCCGACGAAGACCACGTCCATGCGCTCGGCGGCCTGCAGGACCGTCTCGGTGTCCTCGAACCCGCCCCAGGCGGCCACGCCGCCCGGCAGCACGGCGATGGCGCCCTCGTGCACCTTGCCGCCCACGCGGAAGAAATTGGGGCCGTAGCCGTCGACCGGACGCTCACCCTCGAAGGGGACTTCGTGCAGTTCCATGGGGTCCTTTCCTCAGTCCAGGAGCGGCAGGCCCAGGATGGCCGATGCCGCGATGATCGCCTGGGCCACCCCGCGATAGAGGCGCGCCCGTTCGGGCCGGAACATAGCCGCTCCTGCCATATTCGCCAGCAGGTAGGGCAGCGTCAAAGCCAGCCCCAGCACCACCGGCCCGGGTTGCAACCGCCCCCAGATCCCCAGCAGAACCAGCGACGCGATGTCCACGATCACCAGGAACAGCAGCAGGTTGGCGCGGATCACGGCCACCGGCTTGGTCGACGCCATGTAAAGAAGGATGACGGGCGGCCCGCCGATCCCGGCCGCGCCGCCGAAGACCCCGCCGACAAGGCCCGCACCGGTGACGAGCGCCGGCGTCATCGTACCGCGGTAGCGGACCCCGGCGGCCAGCAGCGCCAGCAGGACCAGCGCGGTGATCGACACGGCATAGCGGAAGACCTCGGGCGCGATCACCACCAGCAGGCCCAGGCCCAGCGGCAGCCCCAGCAGCAGGCCCAGAGCCAGCCGACCCAGGTCGCGCCGCTCGGCGGATCGCCACGCGGCGGGCACGTTCGGCAACGGTCCCAGCAGGTCCATGGCCAGAAGCACGCTCAGCGCGGCGACGGGTGGCAGGTATTGCCCGGCCACGGGCAGGAACACCATTGCGGTGCCGAAGCCCGAAAAGCCGCGCACGATCCCGGCCAGCACCGCCGCCAGGACCATGGGCCACAGCCCGGGCTGTGCCAGCGCCGCGTCGATCAGCGCCGGCATGGCCGCGTCAGCTGTCGATATTGGCGAACTGGTTGCCGTCGGTCTTGTCGGGCTTGGACCAGTCGCGCTTCACGCCCAGGAACAGAACGATGTTCTTGGCCACGAAGACCGACGAATAGGTGCCGACGATCACGCCCCAGGTGATGGCGAAGACGAAGCCCCGGATCACGTCGCCGCCCAGCACCAGCAGCGCGATCAGCGCCAGCAGCGTCGTGCCGCTGGTCATCACCGTGCGGCTGAGGGTTTCGTTCACGCTCAGGTTCATCACGTCGCGCAGCTCGCGCTGCTTCCACTTGATCAGGTTCTCGCGCAGCCGGTCGAAGATCACCACGGTGTCGTTGATCGAATAGCCCAACACGGTCAGCAGCGCGGCGATGGTCGCCACGTCGAACCGGATCTGGAACAGCGAGAAGATCCCGATGGTCAGCAGGATGTCGTGCACCAGCGCGCCCACCGCGCCCACGGCGAACTGCCACTCGAACCGCAGCCAGATGTAGAACAGCATCGCCGCCAGCGCCGCGCCCACGGCCAGAAGCGCCGTGTTGATCAGCTCGCCCGAGACCTTGGGCCCCACCGATTCCACCGACGGGAAGGTGATCGAGGGGTCCACCTCGCTCAGCGCCGCCTCGACCGCCGCGACGGTGTCCGAGGCCACGCTCTCCTGTCCCTCCTGAGCCTGGATACGCACCATGGCCACGTTGCGGTCGTCGCCGAAGCTGGGGTCGAAGACCTCCGAGATCACAACGTCGCCCAGCTCCAGCGGCTCGATCGCCGCGCGGTAGGCCGCCACGTCGACCTGTTCGCTCCCTTCGGTGCGGATCGTCGTGCCGCCGCGGAAATCGATGCCGAAATTCAGCCCCAGCATCAGCCAGACGACAAGGCTCAGCACCATCGCCACGCAGGACGCACCGAACGTCGCCTTCGCGTGCTTGAAGAAGTCGATATTCGTGTCGTCCGGAACCAGTTTCAGACGCATCTCAGACCTCGATGGTTTTGGGGCGGCGGCGGTCGAACCACGTCACGATCAGCAGCCGGGTGACGAAGATCGCCGTGAAGACGGACGTGATGATGCCCAGTCCCAGCGTCACGGCAAAGCCGCGCACCGGACCCGATCCCAGGGTGAAAAGGATCGCCGCGATGATGAAGGTGGTAATGTTGGCGTCGACGATGGCGCTCAGCGCCCGTTCGTACCCCTGCGAGATCGCGCGCGAGGGCCCCCGCGCGGTCTTCAGCTCCTCGCGGATGCGCTCGAACACCAGCACGTTGGCGTCCACCGCCATGCCGATGGTCAGGACGATCCCCGCGATGCCCGGCAGGGTCAGCGTGGCGCCGATCAGGCTCAGCAGCCCGAACAGCAGCGCCACGTTCAGAAGCAGCGCGATATTGGCGAAGATACCGAACAGCCCGTAGCTCAGCGCCATGAAGACCAGCACCGCCACGAAGGCCACAAGGCAGGCGATCTGCCCGGCCTCGATGCTGTCCTGCCCCAGCTCGGGGCCGATGGTGCGTTCTTCCAGGAAGGTCAGCTCGGCCGGCAGCGCCCCCGCGCGCAGCAGCACGGCCAGCTGGGTCGATTCCTCGACCGTGAAGTTGCCGGTAATGATGCCGCTGCCGCCGGGAATGTGGCTCTGGATCACGGGCGCGCTGATCACTTCCTCGTCCAGCACGATCGCGAAGGGCGACCCGATGTTCTCGGCGGTGTAGTCGCCGAAGGCCCGCGCGCCGGTGGGGTTGAAGCGGAAGGTGACGGCGGGCCGGCCGTTCTGGTCGAAGGACGGCTGCGCGTCCACCAGGTCCTCGCCCGACACGACCGGTGTGCGTTCCAGCGTGTAGTAGGTCTCGGGCTCGTCCAGCAGCGGATAGACCACCTGCCGCGACGACGATGCCGCGTCCGGGTCCCCCCCGCGCGAGATCACGGGGTTGAAGGTCAGCTGCGCGGTGGTGCCGATCAGCGCCTTCAGCTCCTCGGCCGAGCCGATGCCGGGCACCTGGATCAGGATCCGGTCCTCGCCCTGGCGCTGGATCGTGGGTTCGCGGGTGCCCACCTCGTCCACGCGGCGGCGGATGATCTCCAGGCTCTGGCGGATGGTGCGGTCGTCGGTGGCCGACTGTTCCTCGGGCGACAGCTGGACGATCAGCTGGCCATCGCGGCCCTCGACGCTCAGGTCCTGCGCGCCCACGCCCGAGATGGTCGAGACCGGCCGCGCCAGCCCCCGCGCGATCTCCATGGCGCGGGGCAGGCCCGCGGGATCGGACAGCGCCACGATCAGCTGATCGCCGCCCTCGTCCACCCGGCGGATGGTGCCGACCTCGTCGCGGGCGTCGCGCAGGGCGTCGCGCAACTCGGGCCAGATGCCGTCCATGCGGCTGGCGTAGACATCCTCGACCTGCACCTCGGCCAGCAGGTGGGCACCGCCCCGCAGGTCCAGCCCCAGGTTCACCAGCCCCGAGGGCAGGAAATCGGGCCAGCCCGCCGCCTGCTCCTCGAGCGCGGCGGTGGCGCCGGACTGCTCGATCGCGGCGCGGGCGTCGTTGGCCTGCTCCACGCGGGAATAGAAGGCGTTGGGCAGCGCCAGGATCAGCCCGCAGGCCACGACGGCCCAGATGAAGATCCGCTTCCAGGTCGGGATCTGCAGCATGTCGGCGGCGCCTCCGGGCGCGGTGTCAGGGGGTCAGGGGAACGCTCAGGAGGCGTCCGAAGGCTCGGTCTTGCTGCGCACCTGCGCGATGGTCGACTTGATGACGCGGACCTTAACGTTCTCGGCCAGCTCGACCGTGGCCTCGCCCTCGTCCACCTTCACGACCTTGCCCACGAGCCCACCGGCGGTGACCACCTGGTCGCCCCGGCGCAGCGCCTCGACCATCTTCTGGTGCTCTTTCACCTTCTTCTGCTGCGGGCGGATCAGCAGGAAATACATGATGGCGAAGATCAGGATCAGCGGCACGAAGCTGGCGAACGCGCCTCCGGCGCCGCCGGCGGCCTGGGCATAGGCAGGGGTGACAAGCATGTGGACTTCCTCGGTCGTGGGATCGGGGCGCACGCGCGCGGGCGGCGCCCCCTTTGGTCGGCCAGACCCTTATCTGTGGGGGCGGGCCTTGTCCAGCAAGGGGACCTGCGTCAGGGTGACGGGGATTTCACGGGGCGTGAGCGGGGATGAACGATCCGACCCTTCCGGCCGATCCGCGCTCTGCGGCGATCCTTGGCGCGCTGATCCTTCTCTGTGCGCTTGCGGGCATCGCGGCCCTTGCGTTGCGCGGAAGCGGGGTGGCCGCCCGACTGCGCCCCCGTGCCGGGCGGCGCGTCCCGCTCCGCTATACGCTCCCCTGGCTGCGACAATATTACTGGCTGGTGTTGATCCTGCTGGGCGTGACGCTCGGCACGCTCGCGCTGATTTTCTACCTGGCCGAGGCCGCGCTGATCGTCCGCGCCCTGATCGACCGGCTGCGCGTGCTGTCCTCGGCCCCGGGCGACAATTCCGAGGCCATCCGCAATATCGGCCAGGCCACCGCCCTTCTGCTGGGCGCGCTGGCCGCCGCCGCCACGCTGATCTTCCAGCTGGTCAAGGTCTGGGTGACCGAGCGCCAGACCCTCACGGCCGAACAGGGCCACATCACCGACCGCATCAACGCAGCCCTGCGCAATCTCGGCGAAGACAAGGTCGTGAACCGCCTTGGTCGCACGGTCCGCTATACAATCAACGGCACCGACCACTCCTCCTTCGAATGGCAGGGTGAAGAACGGCCCCTCCCGGACCACGATATCCAAGACGGCGAGCGCATGCTGACCAACGACCCGTGGTCCAGCTTCCCCCAGACCCAGCCCAACCTCGAAGTCCGCGTCGGCGCCATCCACGCGCTCGCTCGCATCGCCGAGGACAGCCCGCGCGATCATATCCAGATCATGGAAATCCTCTGCGCCTATATCCGCCAGAACGCCCCCGCACCGGGCGAGCAGGACAATCCACACCACGTCTTCTGGGCGCTGGTGGAGCCCGAGGACGGATCAGCGGCGGTTCCGGAGGAAGCCGCCTGGAACCACCCGTCGTTCCAGAAGCTGCGCCCCTACGGCGATAGCCCCAAGGACATGACCGTCGAGAACATGGTCGCCCTATGGGTCCGCAAACTCCCGCCACCCCGCGTCGACATCCAGACCGCCCTCACCGTCATCGGCCGGCGCAGCACGGCGCAACGGGCTTTGGAGCAGGATCCAACGGGCACGGCCACCTATCGCCTCGATCTGCGCGGCAGTAATCTGCGCCGCGCCGACCTGGCCGGGCTCGAGCTATCCTGGGCGAGCCTCTTCGAGGCGCATCTGGAGGGGGCGGACCTCTTCGGGGCGCATCTGGAGGGGGCGCGCCCCATCGAGGCGCATCTGGAGGGGGCGCGCCTCATCGAGGCGCATCTGGAGGGCGCGCGCCTCTTAGGGGCGCATTCGGAAGGGGCGAGCCTCTTCGAGGCGCATCTGGAGGGGGCGCGCCTCTTAGGGGCGCATCTGGAAGGGGCGGACCTCTTCGGGCCAGATCTGGAGGGGGCAGACCTCGAAGCGGCTCATCTGGAGGGTGCGGACCTCGACGGGGCGCAGTTCGACGACCGGACATCCCTCAACCCTGCTACGCTCCGAGGTGCCGGGTTGAGGGACGTGGATATTACCCACATCGGCAACGAAACCTTCACGGAAGCCTTCGGCGACGCCACCGTCAAACTGCCCGCGCGCTTCAAGGCAGGCGAAGCCCCCCTCTCCCATTGGCCCGCCGAAAATCTCGACTGGCAAGAGTTCGAACAAGCCTGGCGCCGCTGGCAGGCCGAACACCACCCCGACCTTCTGCCCGACGGCTACACTCCCCAAGACTGACCCCCGGCTTCATCTTTCCAAAAATACCTCTTCCCCGGCCGCCGCCCTTCCCCCCGCCCCGAACCTGTTGCATATCCGGTCGCGACCAATTCCCCGGAGGCCCCCATGCACGACATCCGCCTGATCCGCGACGACCCCGCCGGCTTCGACGCCGCCATGGCCCGCCGGGGCCTCTCGGACGCCTCGACCCCCATCCTCAAGCTCGACGACGCCCGACGCGCCGCCATCCACGCGGCAGAAACCGCCCGGGCCGCCCAGAACGCCGCGTCCAAGCAGGTGGGCGCCGCCAAGGCCAAGGGCGACGAGGCCGAGTTCGAGCGCCTGCGCGCCGAGCTCGCCCAGGCCAAGCAGCGCATCGGCGAGGCCGAGGCCGAGGCCAAGGATCTCGACGCCCAGCTCACCGACCTGCTCATGGGGCTGCCCAACATCCTGGCCGACGACGTGCCCGACGGCGCCGACGAGGACGACAATGTCGAGGTCAAGCGCCACGGCACGCCCCCCGCCTTCGACTTCCAGCCGCTCGAGCACTACCAGATCCCCGCCGCCGACGGGCTCGACTTCGAAACCGCCGCCAAGCTGTCGGGCTCGCGCTTCGCCGTGCTGTCGGGGCCGGTCGCGCGGCTCCACCGGGCGCTGGCGCAGTTCATGCTCGACCACCACGTCACGCAGAACGGGCTCACCGAGACCATGACCCCCGTGCTGGTCCGGGACGAGGCGATGCTGGGCACCGGGCAGCTGCCGAAATTCGCCGAGGACAGCTATCGCACCACCAATGGCTGGTGGCTGATCCCCACGGCCGAGGTCACGCTCACCAATATCGTCGCCGGCCACACCGTCGACGAGGATTACCTGCCGCGCCGCTACGTGGCCCACACGCTGTGCTTCCGCTCCGAGGCCGGCAGCGCGGGCAAAGACACTGCGGGCATGCTGCGCCAGCACCAGTTCGAAAAGGTCGAGATGGTGTCGGTCACCCATCCCGACGCCTCCGAGGACGAGCAGATGCGCATGCTGGGCTGCGCCGAGGGCGTGCTCGAGGCGCTGGGCCTGCCCTACCGCACCGTGAAGCTCTGCTCGGGCGATACCGGATTTGGCGCCCGCCGCACCTTCGATATCGAGGTCTGGCTGCCCGGCCAGGACCGCTACCGCGAGATCAGCTCGGTCTCGACCACGGGCGATTTCCAAGCCCGCCGCATGAACGCCCGCTTCAAGCCCGCGGGCGGCGGCAAACCGCAATTCGTCCACACCCTCAACGGCTCCGGCCTCGCCGTCGGCCGCGCCCTCATCGCCGTGCTGGAGAACTACCAGCAGGCGGATGGGAGCGTGGTGGTGCCGGAGGTGCTGCGCGGGTATATGGGGGGTGTGGAGCGGCTTTAAGTTAAAACGATTTCCGGAAGGCGTTTGGCGAATCTTTTCGCCCCTCCGCAATAATTGCGGATCGTCACAAATCCTGTCCCGTTTGGCTTGCCGTGAGCAATCTTGTCTCTTAATGTTTTCAAGCTGTCGATTGCACTCAAGTCCTCTGGATCTAAACTAAGACAGACTTCTCGCCACCAATTTGGGTCGAACAAGCCCAAAAAACTTTCGATTTTGGAGCAATTAAGAGAGTTCTGGCGCTCAACTTGTTTATGAGAGAGAACCTACGAAGTTGAGAATTTCCTCTTTGGCCGGCGTATTCCCCAACGACTATCGCAACGCTTTTCTCAACAAGTCCAGCGCCCGCCAGGCAAAGATGATTGGCCGCGACATTCTGAAATAATGGATCAAGATCCCCAATGCCGGAAAAAAGCGTTTTAGTGAGCATATCCAGGCGCTTGATCTCTGCATCCAAGTCAGGGGGCATGCTCGATATACTCGCAGGCTAGATTGATCCGTCGCTCAACACTATTCTCATCGGATGTCGCCTCGCTTATCGCCTGCCTGAAATCTCCATTCTCTAACAACCCTTCATAGGCGGATGCAATCTGCGCTGCCGACGCTTGAGGATTCCTCGCAATCCCAAGCATCATTGAGTCGAATACAGCGATGTTGAAGGTTCTTTGCGGACGAAACGCTCTCTCGCCAAACGCAGCTCTGGCTCTGCCGATTGAATCTTCGAACAGCGCGCCATGTGTTTCGACAACTTGATCTGAGGGATTTCTGTATTCGTTCATAAAGTCATTTAGAAAAGTGGCCATTGGCTTGGAATAGCTATCGGCATTATAATATAGAGCCAAAAATCGAAGGATCAGTTCTTGGTCCTTCGCTCGCTTGTGCTCCTTACCAAACACCGCCCGCCAATCGGGGTTCTTGTTAAGAGTACCAAGGAGATTCTGATACTTGCCGTGATAGATAGCTGCTCTCATTTCTTGGGCCTGAAGCGGTGTCCCATTTGAGTTAAGGCGGTCGAAGATATGAAAGACTGAGCTATTACTGTCGTCTGGAGCAAGCTGCTGGACGATCATTGCGTGTATAACCGCATCTTCAAACCTCAACTGATCCTCTGACGAAAGCTCGTCAAACGTCTTACCCTCATATTGAGATTTCACTCTTGTCAGCTTGAAAACTCGATCATTATGCGGAAGCCGCCCCTTGTAAAAGGCATGAAGAGTCGTCAGCCTTTGCAATCCATCAATAATCAAAAGCTTTTGCGTCTCTTCTTCGCGATAAAGGAAAATGCTCGGAATCGGCAAACCGAGGAGGATCGACTCAACAAATTTGGAGGCTTGGGGCAAACTCCATACAAAGTTTCGTTGGAATTCTGGTTTGAAGATTGTCCCCTTCTCAAACCTCTTTATAAGTCCATCAACTGTGAAGTCTGCTCCGAAAGTATTGATCTGATATACGACATCCTCATCAGACAAAATCTCGGTTTCGTCGCCAGCAAGTTCAGGATCGTCATCGAGCAGGGCAGACATTTTTTTTCCAAAAGTTGGGGACCTTAAGTTTTCACTGTTGCATCCAGCCCTTTATGAAGCAAGCTCAACCCATGCCCCACCTCACCCTCCTCCTCGCCCTCGCCTTCGCGGCGGCCCCGGTCTTCGTCCCGTTCGACGGATTCGACCCGAACCTCTACCCGGTGCCGCAGCGCAACCCGCCGGTGCAGCCGGCGGGGTGGGCCTTCGCGATCTGGGGGCCGATCTACCTGTGGCTCATCCTCGGGGCCGGCGTCGGGCTGTGGAAGAAGCGCGATGCCCCGTCCTGGCAGGCCTACCGCGCGCCGCTCTGCCTCAGCCTGGCCGTGGGCACCGTCTGGCTTTCGGTGGCCGAGCGGTCGCCCGTCTGGGCCACGGTCCTTATCTGGGTCATGCTGGTCACCGCCATCGTCGCCTACCTACGCACCCCCCGGCGCGACCGGGGTTTCGCGCAGGGGCCCGTGGGCCTTTACGCAGGGTGGCTGACGGCGGCCTCCTCGGTCTCGGTCGGGTTGCTGCTGGCGGGCTACGGCGTGCTGGGCGCCCTGCCCGCCGCCTATGTCGCCCTGTGCCTCGCGCTGGGGATCGGCGCGCTGGTGCAGTGGCGCCGCCCCGGCGCGGGCTACCCGGCGGGCATCGCCTGGGCGCTGGTGGGCATCGCCGCGCAGAACGCGGGTCTGGCGCCGGGGCTCATGGTGATCTCGGGCGCCGCCGCGCTCGGCTTCGCGTTCTGGTCGGTGAAGGGGCTGCGCGGGCCGAAAACGGCCTGATCACCACCCGTCCGACGCGCCGTGCACGCCGCGCCGACATGGTGTGCCAATCGTCCGACCCCTGGTGCCCGTCCGTGCACCCGCGCTGCACGCCCGGTGTACGCCGCGCCGACGGACGGGGGACGCCCCGTGCACGCCCCGCCGCCTATTCGTCCGCGCGGCCCTTGCCCAGGTGTTTGCGCAGCCGCGAGGGCGTGGATTTCGTGCGATTCTTGTAGGGATTCGCCTCGGATTGCGACCGCATCCACAGCCGCACGGGCGTGCCCGGCATGTCGAACGTGTCGCGTAACCCGTTGACAAGATAGCGGGAATACGCGTCGCTCATCTTCTCGGGGTTGGAGCACATGACCACGAATCCCGGCGGCCGCGTCTTGGCCTGCGTCATGTAGCGCAGCTTGATCCGACGCCCGCCCGGCGCGGGGGGCGGATGCGCCTCGACCATGCCCGACAGCCACTGGTTCAGCTTCGCCGTCGTCACCCGCCGGTTCCAGGTTTCGTACGCTTTTTCAATGGCTTGCCGCAGCCGGTCGAGCCCTTTTCCGGTCAGCGCGGACACCGTGACCAGCGGCACGCCCCGAAGCTGCGGCAGCAGACGCGCGCATTCCTCGCGCAACATCTTGATTTTCTCGGATTTTTCTTCCTCGGCGTCCCACTTGTTGACCGCGATCACCACCGCCCGCCCCTCGCGCTCGGCCAGGTCCGCGATCCTAAGGTCTTGTTGTTCAAAGGGAATCGCCGCGTCCAGCAGCACGACCACGACCTCGGCGAACTTCACCGCCCGCAGCCCGTCGCTGACGCTCAGTTTCTCCAGCTTTTCCTGGACCTTGGCCTTCTTGCGCATCCCCGCCGTGTCGAAGATCCGCACCGGCAACCCGTCCCAGTCCATCTGCACCGAGATCGCGTCGCGCGTGATCCCCGCCTCGGGCCCGGTCAGCAGCCGATCCTCGCCCAGCAACTTGTTGATCAGCGTGGATTTTCCGGCGTTGGGCCGCCCGACCACCGCCACCTGCAACGGCTTGTCGCGGGTGGGCACGCGCACGGCATCCGCGTCGGCGTCCTCCTCGTCGACCGTGATATCCGTCTCGGGCGTATCCGATTGAGTCTGCGCCGCGAATTCCTCGGACAGCGGCAAAAGCTGGCCGTAGAGATCGTTCAGCCCCTCGCCGTGCTCGGCCGACAGCCGGATCGGCTCGCCCAGCCCCAGCCCGTAGGCCTCGATGATCCCCGCATCCGCCGCGCGCCCCTCGGCCTTGTTCGCCGCCAGGATCACGTGCCGCCCCCGCTTGCGCAGGATGTCGGCCACCGTCTCGTCCACCGGCGTAACGCCTGTCCGCGCATCGATCAGCATCAGGCAGACATCGGCCATGTCGACCGCGCGCTCGGTCAGGCGCCGCATGCGGCCCTGGAGCGTATCGTCCGTGGCATCCTCCAGGCCCGCGGTGTCGATCACGGTGAAGCGCAGGTCGCCCAGCCGCGCGTCGCCTTCCCGCAGGTCGCGGGTCACGCCGGGCTGGTCGTCCACCAGCGCCAGGCGCTTGCCGACAAGGCGGTTGAACAGGGTCGACTTGCCCACATTGGGGCGACCGACGATGGCAAGGGTGAAGCTCATGGCGCTGGCCTCGGGTCAGGGATCAGGCGCGCCGCATATACCCATCCTCAGCGGAAGGCCAGCAGCCGTCCGTTCGACGATACGACGTAGAGCGTGCCGTTCGCCACAACGGGGTTCGTGGCAGCGCCACCCGGCAGCGGAACCTGCGCCGCCAGCGCGCCGGTTTCGGGCGAGAACGCGCGCAGAAGGTTGTCGCCGGACGCGACCCAGAGCCGTCCGCCGGCCAGGATGGGGCCGTAATGGGCATAGATCCCCTGACGCTTCTTCGGTGCGTTACGCTGGAAGAAGGGCATGGGCGTGGCCCAGATCCGGTCGCCCGTGGCCGCGTCGAGACGGACCAGTTCGGACTGGTCGGACACTGTGAAGACCGATCCGCCCGCGACCAGGGCGGGCGACATCGCGCCGTCCTCGGCCGACCAGATCACCTCGCCCGAGGCGAGATCCACGGCATTGGTCCTGCCCGAGGGGCTGCCCGCGTAGACGGTATCGCCCACGATGACGGGATCGCCCGTGATGTCGGTGATGGTGGCATAGACCCGGCCCAGCCGCGTTCCGGCCACGTCCGAGACCCAGGTCCGCGTGCCGCCGGGCAGAAGGCCCACGAGCTCGCGGCTGGCAAAGGGCATGACGATGGTATCGCCCGATACGGCCGGCGCCGCGCCTCCGACCACGCCGGCATCCGAGGGCGAGCCCTGCTCGGTCCAGTCGACGCGGCCCGTCGCGGCATCCAGCGCCCAGCCCGTCGCGTCGCGGGCCACCACGTAAACACGATCGCCCACGACGGTGGGCGCGCCCGCGGCCGAGGCGCCCAGGTCCTGCGTCCAGTACGTCCGCCCCGTCGCGGCATCCAGTGCATGGACCTGGCCGAAACCGGTCGAGACGTAAAGCCGCCCGTTGGCATAGGCGAGCCCGGCACCCGAGGCGTCGTCCGACGGCTCGCCCGCCGGCGTGACGTCGGCGGACCACAGCGCGGCTCCGTTCGGCGCGTGGGCCATGACGCGGGCCCGGCTGTCGACGGTGTAGATCCGACCACCGCCCACGACCGGATCGGCGCTGATCCGGTGCTTGCGGCTGTCGCCCTGCCCGATGGCGCTGGAGAAGATCAGTTGTGGCTGGGCCGACAGCGTTGCGTGCGGGATCGCGTGGCGCGCATTGGCGGCGCGATGGCCCCAATCGGCGAGCGTTTGCATGGGCGGCAGGTTGATCGGGCGGCTTTGATCGACGGTCTGCTCGGCACCGTCGAGGGCCCGCAGGCTCAGGCGTTCGCCCGTCAGGATGGTTTCCTGTTCACCGCAGGCCATCAAAGCGGCTGCGCAAATACCCAGCAATGCCCGTGTCTTGCGCGTCATGCCGTGCCCTGTCCTTGCCTCATGCCGCTTCAAGCGACCCACCCAGCGCCACAATCAACCGCCGTGCCCGCTGGCGCAAGTCCCGCGTCACGGCCTCGTCGGCGATGATGGTCTGAAGGTCACTCAGCGCGGCGTCGGTCTCGCCCGCGCGCAGGCGGGCCACCGCCTGCTGCTCTAGCGCGAGAAGGCGATAGGGCGCGCCCGGGATGGTCAGCGGCGACAAGCGGTCGATGACCTCCTGCGCGTCAACCGTATCCTGCGCGATCATCGCCCATTTCAGCACCGCTAGCTCGCGGTAGAGCGCGGGCACGCTGTCATCCGCGGCGACGGCGTCGAGCTCGGTGCGGGTCGCGGCACGCGCCTCGTCCCCTTCCAGCCGGTCGGCCGCCAGCATGGCGATCAGGGCGCGGCGCGTGCCCTCGGCCTCGATCTGCATCAGCGCCTCGCGACGGGCCTCGGGCGAATCCTCACCCAACGCGGCCAGAAGCGCGTCGCCGAACGCCTGTGCCTCCGCCCGGTCCTGGGCCCGCTGGTATTCGTAGACGGCGGCCCCGCCCACCAGCAGCAGCACGAGCGCGATGGCGATCCAGCCGTAGCGGCGAAGCATCCCGAACAGACGGTCACGGCGCAGCTCGTCGCTGACCTCGTCGATGAAACTGTCGTTGTTGCTCAATTTCTGGCCTCGTCCCCGGTGTTCGCGACCTTCTAGCCCGGGCGTGCGCCCAATGCAAAGACCCGGTTCTCGTGCCCGTTCGGGCGGCTCCTCCCGGCCAAAATGCCGCGGCGCCGCGACCTTGTCGCAAAAAGTGAACCGATTAGTTTACCTTGCACCCTTTCTTATGTTGGCACCGGCCCTTATGTCAGCGCTCAACACCACGTCTTTTCTCTATTACGGGACTGCGCCATGAGACTTGTCTCGATCCTGATAGCACTGGTCGTCGCGGCGAGCCTGTATCTCCTCGTCTTCGAACGCGACACCGTGCTGGAACTCGCCGGAACCGACAGCCTTGTCGGGGCCGAGGGCGAGACCGACACCCTGTCGGACGCCAGCGCCGTTTCGGTGGTCGCCATGCAGTCCGAGGCGCGCGCCATCGACACCGCCGTCATCACGCGCGGCCGGACCGAGGCGGCGCGCCAGGTCGACGTTCGCGCCGAAACCAGCGGCAAGATCATCTCGGACCCGTTGCGCAAGGGCGCGACCGTGGCCGAGGGTGACCTGCTGTGCGAGCTGGATCCCGGCACCCGTGACGTGGCCCTGGCCGAGGCCGAAGCCCGGCTGGCCGAAGCAAGGGCCAGCGCGCCATCGGCCCGCGCCCGGCTGGCCGAGGCCGAGGCAGCCCTGCGGCAGGCGCGGATCGACCAGAACGCCGCGCAGCGCCTTTCGCAGGACGGATTCGCATCCGACGCCCGCGTGGCCGGCGCCGACGCGGGTGTCGAATCGGCCCTCGCTTCCATCGAGGCAGCCCGGGGCGGGCTGGAAGCCAGCGCCGCCACCGTTCAGAGCGCCGAGGCCGCCGTGGCCGCCGCAGAAACCGAGCTCGATCGCCTGAAGATCACCGCCCCCTTCTCGGGCCTTCTCGAATCCGACACGGCCGAGCTGGGGGCGTTTTTGCAACCCGGTGGGCTGTGCGCCACGATCCTGCAACTCGACCCGATCAAGCTGGTGGGCTTCGTGCCAGAAACCGCCGTCGACCGCATCGATACCGGCGCCATGGCCGGTGCGCGCCTGGCCTCGGGGCAGGAAGTCCAGGGTGAGGTCACGTTCCTGTCGCGTTCGGCCGACGACCAGACCCGCACCTTCCGGGTCGAGGTCTCGGTGCCGAACGAAGATCTGAAGATCCGCGACGGTCAGACCGCCGAAATCATGATCCAGAGCGACGGAAGCCAGGCGCACCTGCTGCCGCAATCCGCGCTGACGCTGGACGATGACGGCGCGCTCGGCGTGCGGGTCGCCACCGAGGATGACACCGCGCTGTTCAAGCCCGTCACCGTGGTGCGCGACACCGTGGACGGCATCTATGTCAGCGGCCTCGACCCGACCGAGCGGGTGATCGTCGTGGGCCAGGAATACGTGGCCGACGGCGTGCCGCTGACCATCACCATGCGCGGGGACGGATCATGACCGGAATCGTCGATTGGGCCGCGCAACACGCGCGGATGGTCCTGGCCTTCATCGTACTGTCACTGACGGTGGGCTGGGTCACCTACGATACGCTGCCGAAAGAGGGCGAGCCGGATATCGAGATCCCGGCCCTGTTCGTGTCGGTGCCCTTCCCCGGCATCTCGGCCGAGGACAGCGAACGCCTGCTCGTCAAGCCCATGGAGACCGAGCTGAGCGATCTCGACGGTCTCAAGACCATGAGCGCCACGGCCTCGGAAGGCTACGCCGGCGTCGCGATGGAGTTCGAGTTCGGCTGGGACAAGACCAAGATCATGGCCGACGTGCGCGACGCCATGTCCAACGCCGAGGCGAACTTCCCCGACGGGGCCGAACAGTATTCGATCAACGAGATCAACTTCTCGGAATTTCCGATCATCATCGTATCGCTCACGGGCAACCTGCCCGAGCGCACGCTGCTGCGGGTGGCGCAGGACCTTCAGGACCGGCTTGAAGGGCTCGAGCCGGTTCTCGAGGCCGGGCTGGCGGGCCACCGGGACGAGATGGTCGAGGTCCTGATCGACCCGCTCCGGCTGGAATCCTACAACGTCACGGCGGGCGAGCTGATCTCGGTCGTGCAGAACAACAACCAGCTGATCGCGGCGGGCGAGGTCGAGACCGAAAGCGGCGCCTTCGCGGTCAAGATCCCGTCGTCCTTCGACGACCAGCGCGACATCTACGACCTGCCGGTGAAGGTGAACGGCGACCGCGTGGTGACGCTGGGCGATCTGGCGACCATCCGCCTGACCTTCGAGGACCGGACCGGCACGGCGCGGTTCAACGGCGAGGAAACCGTCGCCCTGCAGGTGGTCAAGCGCAAGGGCTTCAACCTGATCGACACCACCGCGCTGATCCGGGACGAGGTCGCGGCGGCCGAGGCCGAGTGGCCCGAGGATCTGCAACAGGCGATCCGGGTGAACACCTCGAACGACCAGTCTACGCAGGTCGAATCCATGGTGTCCCAGCTGGAAGGCTCGGTCCTGACCGCGGTGGCGCTGGTGATGATCGTGGTTCTGGCGGCGCTGGGCATCCGCTCGGCCCTGCTGGTGGGCTTCGCGATTCCCACGTCGTTCCTGCTGTGCTTCATCCTGCTGGGCATCATGGGCATCAGCATTTCCAACATCGTCATGTTCGGCCTGATCCTGGCCGTCGGCATGCTGGTGGACGGCGCGATCGTGGTCGTGGAATATGCCGACCGCCGGATCTCGGAAGGGGCCGGCCCCATGACCGCCTTCACCGAGGCCGCCAAGCGGATGTTCTGGCCCATCGTCAGTTCGACCGCGACGACGCTTTGCGCCTTCCTGCCCATGCTGTTCTGGCCCGGCGTTCCGGGCGAGTTCATGGGCATGCTGCCGGTCACGCTCATTTTCGTGCTGTCGGCATCGCTGATCGTGGCGCTGATCTACCTGCCCGTGATGGGTGGCGTCGCCGGCCGGATGAGCCGCGCCTTCGAGGGCGGGTCGAACGCCCTGCGCCGCATGCTGCCGTGGGTGGTCCGCGCCGCACTGGCCGTCGTGGCCGCCTACGTGGTGTTCATCGGCGCAATGCAGTCGCTGAACCACGGCTACCTGTTCGGCGGCCCCTCGCCCCTGCCCGGTCCCATCACCTTCCTGCCCGGCGCGGTCCTGTTCCTGGGCGGCGCCGTGGCGCTGGGCATCACGCTCGGATCGGTGAAATGGAACCGCGCCCCGCGCGAGGTGCGCGCGGGCCGTGGCCGCACGCCCTTTGGCTGGGTCATCAAGATGATCGTGGCGAACCCGATCATGCCGGTGCTCGCCATCGGCGCGGTCAGCGCCTTCGTCGTCTCGACCTACATGTACTACGCGGCGAACAACAACGGCGTCGAATTCTTCGTCGAATCCGAGCCCGAACAGGCGATCGTCTATGTCCGGGCGCGCGGCAACCTTTCCTTGTCGGAAAAGGACGCGCTGCTGCGCGAGGCCGAGGACATCGCGCTGAACACCTTCGGCGTGGAATCCGCCTTCGCCTTCGCCGGGGAAGGTGGGCTCAACAGCAATACCGGCGGCGCCGAAGCCCCGCTCGACACGATCGGGCAGGTCCAGATCGAGCTGATCCCGTGGGACGAACGGCCCGATTTCGCCAACGCGCGCGAGGACGTGACCATCGAGCAGCTGGACGGCGACGTGGTCCTTGCCAACCTTCAGGACCAGCTGGACCGCCTGCCGGGCGTGGTGACCGAGACGCTGAACCTGGCCCAGGGTCCGGCCAGCGGCAAACCGGTGAACCTGCGTCTGCTGGGCGACGACTGGGCCGACCTGCAGGACGCCGCGCGCATCGCCCGGCTGAAGTTCGAGGACACCCCGGGCCTCATCGATATCGAGGACACCCTGCCCCTGCCCGGCATCGACTGGGAGATCGAGGTCGATGTCGAGAAGGCCGGCCAGTTCGGCGCCGACGTCGCCACGGTGGGCGGCATGGTGCAGCTGGTCACCCGCGGCCTGCTGCTCGACACCATGCGCGTGGACAGCTCGGACGAGGAAATCGACATCCGCGTGCGTCTGCCCGAGGAAGATCGCGTCCTGTCGACGCTGGACAGTCTGAAGGTGCGGACCGCCGACGGGCTGGTGCCGCTTTCGAACTTCATCACCCGCAAGCCCGTCCCGTCGCTGGGCCAGATCGACCGCGTGGACCAGACCCGGCATTTCGACGTGAAGGCCGACGTGGTCCCCGGCCTGCAAAAGCTGGTGGACGACGAAGGCGTCATCGCGGGCTTCGTCGCGCCCGTGACGGGCGACGGACCGGACGGCGGGCTGACCCTGAACGGCGAGCCGCAGCGCATCGTATCGCTCCAGGCCGCGGCCTCGGTCTCGGACCTGTCGCAAGGTCTGGAAAATGGCACCCTCAGCGCCTTGCCCGCCAACGCGAACGAGCGCATCGGCGTGCTGACCGAATGGCTGAACGGGCCCGACAACCCGCTGCCCGGCAGCGTCAACTGGGAATGGACCGGTGACCAGGAAGACCAGGCCGAAAGCGGCGCCTTCCTGATGAAGGCCTTCGCCGGCGCGCTGGGGCTGATGTTCATCATCCTGCTGGCGCAGTTCAACTCGGTCTACAACGCGGTGCTGGTGCTGCTGGCCGTGGTGCTGTCGACCGCTGGCTGCCTGATCGGGATGCTGGTGATGAACCAGCCCTTCTCGATCATCATGACCGGCACCGGCATCGTCGCGCTGGCCGGGATCGTGGTGAACAACAACATCGTGCTGATCGACACCTACCAGGAATACTCGCGCTACATGCCGCGGATCGAGGCGATCATCCGCACGGCCGAGGATCGCATCCGCCCGGTGCTGCTGACGACCATCACCACCATGGCGGGCCTGGCGCCGATGATGTTCGGTCTGAGCCTGGACTTCATCGCCGGGGGCTATTCCATCGACAGCCCCACGGCGCTGTGGTGGAAGCAGCTGGCCACGGCGGTGGTGTTCGGTCTTGGCATCGCGACGGTGCTGACGCTGGTCTTCACGCCCTCGGCGCTGGCGCTGCGGGTCTGGATCTCGCGCGGGGCCTACAAGGGCGTGCGCAGCCTCAAATCGCTGAGCGTGCTCAAGGTGCGCGAGGACATGCGGCTGGCCCGGAAGGCGCGCAAGGCCAAGGCGCCCGAAATCCAGTGGATCGACGACGGCACCGACCCGGGCCGCGACGATCCCACGGGGCACCCCCCGCGCATCGTCGCGCCGCTGCAAGCGGCCGAGTAACGGCGGGCCGCGCGGTCGGGCATGGTCCCGGTCGCGCGCCGCCGCCGCCGGCGTCTTTCAGGCCGCGTCTTCGGATTGCTGGCGTTGCCACAGCGCGGCATATCGCCCGCCGCGCGCCAACAGCGCGTCGTGGGTCCCGCGTTCGACGATGCGCCCCTGCTCCAGCACCACGATCTCGTCCGCGTCGGCGATGGTCGACAGGCGGTGGGCGATCACCAGCGTGGTGCGCCCCTGCCCCAGTAGCCTCAGCTCGGACTGGATCGAGGCCTCGGTCTCGGAATCCAGCGCGCTGGTCGCCTCGTCCAGCAGCAGGATCGGCGGGTTCTTCAGAAGCGTGCGCGCGATGCCCACGCGCTGCTTCTCGCCGCCCGACAGTTTCAGACCCCGCTCGCCCACCTGCGTGTCATAGCCCTGCGGCAGACCCGCGATGAAATCGTGGATGCGGGCGGCGCGGGCCGCCTGCTCGATCTCGTCGCGGGTGGCGTCGGGGCGACCGTAGGCGATGTTGTAGAGGATCGAGTCGTTGAACAGCACCGTGTCCTGCGGCACCACGCCGATCTGGGCGTGCAGGCTGTCCTGCGTCACGTCACGCAGGTCCTGACCGTCGATGCGGATCGCGCCCTCGGTCACGTCGTAGAACCGGAACAGCAGCCGTCCGATGGTGGACTTCCCCGACCCCGAGGGGCCGACGATGGCCGTGGTGCTGCCACCGGGAACCGTCAGCGAAATGCCGTCGAGGATCACCCGGTCGGTATCGTAGCCGAAGTGCACGTCATGCAGCTCGACCGCACCGTCGGAGACCGCAAGCGGACCAGCGTCCGGCTTGTCCTGCACCTCGGGCGGCTGATCCAGCAGGCCGAACATCTGGCCCATGTCCACAAGCGCCTGCCGGATTTCGCGATAGACCGTGCCGAGGAAGTTCAGCGGCATGGTGACCTGGATCATGTAGGCGTTGACCATCACGAAATCGCCCACGGTCAGCTGCCCCGACTGCACCCCCATGGCCGCCATGACCATGACGACGACAAGGCCCGTGGTGATGATGACCGCCTGTCCCAGGTTCAGCGCGGCCAGCGTGTACGAGGTCCTCAGCGCGGCGGCGACGTATTTGGCCATGGCGCCGTCATAGCGCGCGGCCTCGCGCGTTTCGGCCCCGAAATACTTCACTGTTTCGAAATTCAGCAGGCTGTCGATCGCCTTCTGGGTGGCGTCGTTGTCCTGCTCGTTCATCTCGCGCCGAATCTTCACGCGCCATTCGGTGATGGTGAAGGTGAACCAGACATAGGCCGCGATGGTGGCGGCCACGACCACCAGGTACCAGATGTCGAACAGCCAGGCGAGTATGCCGGCAATCAGCAGCAGCTCCAGCGCCAGCGGGCCGATCGAGAACAGCAGGAACCGCAGCAGGAACTCGACCCCGCGCACGCCCCGCTCGATGATCCGGGACAGCCCGCCCGTCTTGCGCTGGATGTGATAGCGCAGCGACAGGCGGTGGATATGGGTGAAGGTCTCGAGCGCCAGCGCCCGCAGCGCGCGTTGGCCCACGGCGGCGAAGACCACGTCGCGCAGCTGTTGCATGCCGGTGTTCATGGCCCGCGCCACGCCATAGGCGATGGTCAGTCCGATAGCGCCCGCGCCCAGCAACCACGCGGGCTGGGTGCCCTCGCCCGCCAGCGCATCGACGGCGGTCTTGTAGAAAAACGGCGTCGCCACGGCGATGAGCTTGGCCAGCACCAGCGCGGCGACCGCGATGATGACGCGGCGCTTCACCCACGGCTCGCCCTCCGGCCAGAGATAGGGCGCCACGCGGGCGATGATGCTGAACCCGCCCGCGGACGGGTCGGGATCGGTGGAGGTAGGGCCGCCCGTGCGGCCGCGTGACAGCGACCTCACGCCGCCGCGTTCGCGGTCACCAGCCGGATCCGGTCGATCATGGCGCGCAGGCCGTTCGACCGCTGGGATGACAGGTGTTCATCCAGGCCCAGCCGCGACATGGCTGCCAGCGCGTCGACCTGCGGCACCTCGGCCACCGGGCGCCCGGCATAAAGCGCGTGCAGGATGGCGATCAGCCCCTTCACGATCATCGCATCGCTGTCGCCGTCGAAATCGAAGCGGTCGCCTTCCAGCTTGGGCACTAGCCAGACCTGGCTGGCACAGCCGTCGACCTTGCTGGCCGGGCCCTTCAAGCTGTCGTCAAGCGGCGGCAGATCGCGGCCCAGCTCGATCACGTGGCGATAGCGGTCTTCCCAGTCGTCGAGAAACTCAAAGGTCTCGGCAATCTCGTCGAATTCGGCCTGGGCCATGGTACCGTCCCGTTTTCTAACGTCTGCCATGGACCTAGGCGGTTGGTTCCGGCCTTGCAAGCGCGGGCGCGCTTTTCAAACCGGACGGGCTGGGCTAGTCGTGACGAGGGCGACCAGCGGGGAACGAAAATGCGGACAGTCGTGACGGGTGTGATGGTGATCGGCCTTCTGGCGGGATGCGGCCGGGTGGCCGACTCGCGGTTGAACCCGTTCAACTGGTTTTCGCGGTCCGCGCCGGCAGCGGTGACCCTGTCCGATGCGCCCGCCGCCGACCCCCGGCCGCTGATCGACCAGATCGCCACGCTCGAGGTCACGCAGAACCCCGGCGGCGCCGTGGTGCGCGCAACGGGCGTGGCCGACCGGCAGGGCTTCTACGAGGGCGCGCTGCTGCGTGTCCCGGGCACAGAGCCGGGCGTACTGGCCTACGAATTCCGGGCCGCGCCACCGCCCACCGCGACACGCGTCAGCACCGAACGCTCGCGCGAGGTGACGGTGGCCGAGTACCTGACCAACCGGCAGCTGGGCGGCATCCGCGAGATCCGGGTGTCCGGCGCGCGCAACGCCCGCGCCGTCCGCCGCTAGAGCTCGAACACCACCACGTCGCTGCCCTGCGCCTTCAGGCCCAGGCGCCCGTCGACCATGCGCAGGGCGTCACGGCCGAACACCTTCGCGCGCCAGCCCGACAGCGCCTGCACGTCGCGGTCGCCCGCGGCGATCAGGTCCAGGTCCGACGAGGTCGCGATCAGCTTCTGCGCCACGCCCGCGGTCTCGGCCTTGGCCTTCAGCAGCACGCGCAGCAGGTCGGCCAGCGCCGGGTTCACCTGCAGCTTCTCGCGCGACCGGTCGAGCTGGGGGTAATCCGCTGGCTCGATGGCCATGCCCCGTTTCACGGCGGCCAGGATGCCGTCGGCGATCTCGCCCTTGCGCGCCTCGCGCAACAGAAGACGGGCGCGCGACAGGTCCTTCTCGCTCTGCGGCTTGGTCGAGGCCAGCTCGACCATGGCGTCGTCCTTGAAAACCCGGTTGCGCGGCACGTTGTTGGTCTGCGCGTATTCCTCGCGGAAGGCGGCAAGCTCGCGCAGGATGGCCATGAACTTGCCAGTCTGGGTGCGGGTCTTCACGCGCTTCCACGCGTCTTCGGGCCGGACGCGATAGGTCTCCGGGTCGCTGAGAATCGACAGCTCTTCCTCGACCCAGGCGGTGCGGCCGGTGCGCGCCAGTTCGCCCGCCAGGTGTTCGTAGATGACGCGCAGATGCGTGACGTCGGCCAAGGCATAGGCCTTCTGCTGGTCGGTCAGCGGGCGGCGCGACCAGTCGGTGAATCGCGACGACTTGTCGATGCTCGACTTGGCGATCTTGCGCACCAGCGTCTCATAGCCCACCTGCTCGCCGAAGCCGCAGACCATGGCCGCCACCTGCGTGTCGAACAGCGGCGCGGGGATCACGTCGCCGTCGATGCAGAAGATCTCGAGATCCTGGCGCGCGGCGTGAAACACCTTGACCACGCCGGGGTCGCGGAACAGCTCGTAAAGCGGCTCCAGCGACAGGCCCTTGGCCAGCGGGTCGACCAGGACGGCGTCGGCGTCGTCGTTGCCGGGCACGGCCAGCTGGATCAGGCAAAGCTTGGAATAATAGGTCCGCTCGCGCAGGAACTCGGTATCGACCGTGACATAGGGATGGGTGCGGGCGCGGGTGCAGAAGGCGTTCAGCTCTTCGGTCGTCGTGATGGTGATCATCGGGTCGTCGGTTTCCTTTTCGCTCGCTATCCCCCGCGTTCGGGCGTGATAATCGGGAAACGGGCGGAAGAAAAGCCTCAGCCCAGCAGCAGTGGCGACCGCTCGCCTTCGGCCACGCGGCGCAGCACCGAGGGGTAGAGCTCGTGCTCGGCCTTCAGCACCCGCGCGGCCAGGCTGTCGGGCGTGTCGCCGGGCCGGATCGGCACCCGCGCCTGTCCCAGGATCGGCCCGTCGTCCAGTTCCGCCGTCACCTCGTGCACGGTGCAGCCCGCCTCGGTATCGCCGGCGGCCAGGGCGCGAGCGTGGGTATCGAGCCCGCGATATTTCGGCAGCAGCGACGGGTGGATATTCAGCATCCGCCCTTCCCAGTTGGCGATGAAGGGCGCGGTCAGGATGCGCATGAACCCGGCAAGGCACACCAGATCCGGCGCGGCCTCGACCAGCCGGTCCTGCAGCGCGGCTTCGAACGCCGCGCGGTCGCCCTTGAACGGGCGGTGATCCACGGTCGCGGTGGGGATGTCCCGCTCGGCCGCGCGCTGAAGGCCACCGGCGCCGGGGACGTTAGAAAGCACCAGACAGGGCCGCGCGGGATGCAGGCCGGTCATGCTGTCGGCCAGGGCGGCCATGTTGGAGCCGGAGCCCGACAGCAGGATCGCGACCCGCAGGCTCAAGACAGCGCGCCCTCGTAGGACACGCCCTGCCCCGGCTCGACCGTTCCCAGCGGCACGACCCGTTCGCCCGCGTCGATCAGCAGGCGCGCCAGGTCTTCGGCCCGGTCGGGCGCGGCGACCACGACCATGCCGATCCCGCAGTTGAAGGTCTTCAGCATCTCGGCATCCGCGATGCCGCCCGCCTCGCGCATCCAGGCGAAGACCCGCGGCAGGGGCATGGCCGACAGGTCGATCCGCGCGCCAAGGCCCTCGGGCAGGATGCGCGGCAGGTTCTCGGTCAGGCCACCGCCGGTGATGTGGGCAAGCCCGCGCACGCCGCCCGCGCGGATCGCGGCCAGCACCGAGGTCACGTAGAGCCGCGTCGGCGTGAGCAACGCGTGGCCCAGGGAAGGACCGTCCTCCCACGGCGCCGGGTCGTCCCAACCGAGGCCCGCGTGTTCGGCCACGCGGCGCACGAGCGAGAAGCCGTTGGAATGAACCCCGTCCGAGGCAAGGCCCAGCACCACGTCGCCCGCCGCGATGTCGGCCGGCAGGTCGCTGCCCCGCTCCATCGCGCCGACGGCGAAGCCGGCGAGGTCGAAATCGCCGCCGGCGTACATGCCGGGCATCTCGGCGGTCTCGCCGCCGATCAGCGCGGTGTTGGACCGCCGGCACCCTTCGGCGATGCCCTCGATCACGCGCGCGGCGCTTTCGGTGTCCAGCTTGCCAGTGGCGAAATAGTCGAGGAAGAACAGCGGTTCGGCCCCCTGGCAGACCAGGTCGTTCACGCACATGGCCACCAGGTCGATGCCCACGCCGGACAGGTGGCCGGTGTCGATGGCCAGCCGCAGCTTGGTGCCCACGCCGTCTGTCGCTGCAACCAGCACCGGGTCGGAATAGCCGGCCGCGCGCGGGTCGAACAGCGCGCCGAACCCGCCCAGCCCCGCCATGGTGCCGGGCCGCTTGGTCGCGGCGGCGGCGGGCTTGATGCGATCGACCAGCGCGTTTCCGGCGTCGATATCGACGCCCGCCCCGGCGTAGGTCAGTCCGGTCTTGTCCTCGCTCATGCCGCGCGCCTTTCGGGGGAGTTCATGCTTGGCGCCGCGATAGCGTCAATCGACGCGTCGCGCAACGCGGGGCGGATTGTCGGGACGAGAATCTCGCCTGCGCGACCCGGTCACGCAATCTTGACGGGCCTCGCGCCGCCTTCTAATCAACTCGCTGCGGGCCTGTAGCTCAATTGGTTAGAGCAGAGCGCTCATAACGCTTTGGTTGCGGGTTCAAGTCCTGCCGGGCCTACCATCGCCGCGCGCTGATCCCCCGCGAACATCCGGACCGGTCTAGAACGTGTCCTCGGGCATTTCGCGCAGCAGCGCGCGCTCCGACAGCCACGGGTTCAGCTTCAGCGCCTGGCGCAGCACGCGCTGCCCCTCGACCCCGCGGCCGAGCCCGATCAGCGTCAGCGCCTTGCCACTGAGCGCGGCCACGTGCAGCGGCTGGCGTTCCAGCGCGGCGTTCAGATCGACCAGCGCGGCCGCGAATTCCCCCTGGAGATACGCGGCGAAGGCCCGCTGGTTATAGCCCTCGGCGTAGTCCGGGCAGTAGTCCACCAGCGCGTCGAACATCTCGGTCGCGTCGTCCAGTTCGCCCTCGCCGATCAGTTCGCGGCCATCGTCCAGCAGCGCCTGCGCCCTGTCGTCGGGCGCGTCGGCCCAGATCGACCACATGGCGTCGGCGATGGGCCGCGCCTCGATCGGGCTGCGTGCCGCGTTGGCGCGATTAAACAGGAAGGCCAGCTCGCCCGAACGGTCGGGCGCCGGCGGGCATTCCTGGGCGACGGCGGGACCCGCAAGGCAGACCAGCAGGGTAACGTGCTTGAGCATGTTTCGATTGGGCCGCCGCGGGCCGCGGCTGTCAAGCGACGCGAGGTCGCGGATCACCCCGGCGGCTTGGCCGGCGTGCTGTCGCTGTCCTTGATCGACTGCATCGCCACGTAGGTCGACGTGTGGGCAACATAGGGCAGCGTCGAGATATGCGCCCCCAGCACCGCGCGATAGGTCACCATGTCCGCGGTTCGGACCTTGAGAAGGTAGTCGAAATCGCCGGCGATCAGGTGGCACTGCTCGACCTCGGGGATCAGGCGCACCGCCTCGTTGAAGGCCGCCAGCGCCGACTCGCGGGTTTCGGTCAGCTTGACCTCGACGAAGGCCACGTGTTCGCGGTCCAGCCGCACGGGATCGATCAGCGCGCGATAGCCGGTGATGACACCGCTTTGTTCCAGCCGTTTGAGCCGGGCCTGGACCGGGCTTTTCGACAGCCCGACGCGGCTGGCAAGCTCGGTCACGCTGATACGACCCTCGACGCCCAGCACATCGAGCATCGCCAAGTCGAACTGATCCAGGCCGTTGTCTTTCATTCGTGGTGCCCTAGGCTGGAAACAAAGGCGATGCTCCCGCAAGATCGGGCGATTGCGGGCCGTCATCCCGACCACATTAACTTACTTTGATCAAAAGCCTAGGAGAGAGATATGCCGCGAGATACCGTTCTGCCGCCCGCGATCCTGCCGATCGATCCTTACCCGGATGCCGATACCGAGCTGAAGAAGCTCATCGCCATGGCCGACCTGTCGGAGGAGGATCGCAAGCAGATCCACGCACGGGCCACGGATCTCGTCCGCCGCATCCGCAACGATGCGGAACCGGGCATGATGGAAGTCTTCCTTGCCGAATACGGGCTCAGCACCGACGAGGGCATCGCGCTCATGTGCCTGGCCGAGGCGCTGCTGCGGGTGCCCGACGCGCCCACCATCGACGCGCTGATCGAGGACAAGATCGCGCCGGGCGACTGGGGCACGCACATGGGCCACTCGTCCTCGCCGCTGGTCAACGCCTCGACCTGGGCGCTGATGCTGACGGGCCGCGTGCTGGACAAGAAGCGCCCGTCGCCGGTGAAGGCGCTGAAGGGCGCGATGAAGCGTCTGGGCGAGCCGGTGATCCGCACCGCCACCGGCCAGGCCATGCGCGTCATGGGCCAGCAGTTCGTGCTGGGCCAGACCATGGACAAGGCGATGGAGCGCGCCAAGGCCCAGCAGGAAAAGGGCTACACCTACAGCTACGACATGCTGGGCGAGGCCGCGCGCACCATGGAAGACGCCCGCCGCTATTACAAAAGCTACGACAACGCGATCGAGTCGATCTCGCGCCAGGCGAAATACGACAGCATCGCCAAGAACCCCGGCATCTCGGTCAAGCTCTCGGCACTGCACCCGCGCTATGAAATGGCGCAGCACGACGAGATCCTGGACGAGCTCACGCCGCTGGTGGCCGACCTGGCCGCCAAGGCCGCGCGGCTGGGCATCGGCTTCAACATCGACGCCGAGGAGGCCAACCGCCTGACCCTGTCGCTCGAGGTGATCGGGCGTGTGCTGAAGGACCGCCGGCTCAAGGGCTGGGACGGCTTCGGCGTGGTCGTGCAGGCCTATGGACCGCGCGCGTCCTATGCGATCGACTGGATCGCCGACCAGGCCAAGGCGCTGGACCGCAAGATCATGGTGCGGCTGGTGAAGGGCGCCTACTGGGACACCGAGGTGAAGCTGGCGCAGGTGCAGGGGATGGAACGCTTCCCGGTGTTCACCCGCAAGCCCGCCACCGACGTGAGCTACATCGCCAATTCGCGCAAGCTGCTGCAGCTGCGCGACCACATCTATCCGCAATTCGCCACTCACAACGCCAATACCGTGGCGGCCGTCCTGCAGATGGCAAGCAAGATGGGCGTGCGCAAGGACGAGTACGAGTTCCAGCGCCTGCACGGCATGGGCGAGGCGCTTTACGACATCACCATGAAGATGGAAGACGTCCGCTGCCGCATCTACGCCCCCGTGGGCGCGCATCGCGACCTGCTGGCCTACCTTGTGCGTCGCCTGCTGGAAAACGGCGCCAACTCGAGCTTCGTGAACCAGATCGTCGACGTGTCGGTCCCGCCCGAGGAAGTCGCCGCCGACCCGTTCGAGGCCCTGGGCTACACCCCGCCGGTGACGCCCGGCACCGACATCTTCCTGCCCGAGCGGCGCAATTCCAAGGGCTGGGACCTGGCCTGCACGTCGCACCTGGAAGAGATCGACGCGGCGCGCGCCCCCTATCGCGAGACGATCTTCGAAGTCGCCCCGCTGCTGGCGGGTGACGTGTCGGGCGGAGAGCCCATGGAGCGGTTCAACCCGGCCGATCCCGACAGCCTGGTGGCGCGCGTGCAGACGGCCAGCCCCGAGGACGTGGAAACCGCGCTGTCCAAGGCCAGGCCGTGGGACGCCAGCCCGGCCGAGCGCGCCGAGATCCTGAACCGCGCCGCCGATCTCTACGAGGAGAACTTCGGCCAGGTCTTCGCGATCCTCGCCCGCGAGGCCGGCAAGACCCAGACGGACGCGGTGGCCGAGCTGCGCGAGGCGGTGGATTTCCTGCGATACTATGCCGCCCAGATCGAGCATCTGGACGCGCCGGCGCTGGGCACCTTCACCTGCATCTCGCCCTGGAACTTCCCCATGGCCATCTTCACCGGCCAGGTCGCGGCGGGTCTTGCGGCCGGCAACGCGGTGCTGGCCAAGCCGGCCGAACAGACGCCGGTCATCGCCCACTTCGCCACCACGCTGATGCACGAGGCGGGCGTGCCGCGCACGGCGCTGCAACTGCTGCCCGGCGGCGGTGACGTGGGCGCGGCGGTGACGTCGGACGCGCGGATCAAGGGCGTGGCCTTCACCGGCTCGACCGCGACGGCCCGCAAGATCAAGCAGGCCATGGCCGAGCACTGCGACCCCGGCGCCCCGCTGATCGCGGAAACCGGCGGCCTGAACGCCATGATCGTGGACAGCACCGCCCTGCCCGAGCAGGCGATCCGCGACATCCTGCAATCATCGTTCCAGTCGGCGGGCCAACGCTGCTCGGCGCTGCGCTGCCTCTACGTGCAAGAGGACGTGTCCAAGGAATTCCTGGCCATGCTGAAGGGCGCCATGGACGTGTTCCGCCTGGACGATCCGTGGCAGATCAAGGCCGACAGCGGTCCGCTGATCGACCAGGCGGCGTATGACCAGATCTCGGATTACGTCGAGAAGGCCCGCAAGGAAGGGCGGCTGATCCACCAGACCGCGTCGCCAGACAAGGGCCATTTCCTGTCGCCCACGCTGATCCGCGTGAACGGCATCGAGGACATGGAGCGCGAGGTCTTCGGCCCGGTGCTTCACGTGGCGACGTTCAAGTCCAAGAACATCGACAAGGTCATCGATGCCATCAACAGCACCGGCTACGGCCTGACCTTCGGGTTGCACACCCGCATCGACGACCGCGTCCAGCACGTGACCGACCGGATCGAGGCCGGCAACATGTACGTGAACCGCAACCAGATCGGCGCCATCGTGGGCTCGCAGCCCTTCGGCGGCGAGGGCCTGTCGGGCACCGGCCCCAAGGCGGGCGGCCCGTTCTACCTGCCGCGCTTTGCCGAGGCGAAGACGCCCGACGTCCCCGAGCTCATGATGGAGATGCCCGGGCCCACCGGCGAATCGAACCGCCTGACGCTGGAGCCGCGGGCACCGGTCCTGTGTCTCGGTCCCAGCGACGAACAGCGCCGGGCGCAGGTGGCCGCGGTGAACGCGCTGGGCGGGATCGCCAAGCCGATGACCGATGTGCCGGATCTCGAGAAGGCCGACGCCTTCGGCAGCGCGATCTGGTGGGGCGACGAGGACACGGCGCGCAAGCTTGCCGCGCAGCTCGCCCGCCGCGACGGCCCGCTGCTGCGGCTTGTCACCGGCTCGATCACGGTGCCGGACGTCATGCATGAACGCCACCTGTGCATCGACACCACCGCGTCGGGCGGCAACGCCGCGCTGCTGGCGCAGGTGGCCGCCGACGACCCGCACAAGATGGCCGCCGAGTGAGCGATGCCCCTGCCCCGTCCCTCAGGCCCTACGGCCCGGGGGACGGGGATTGGTTACGCGCGGTCCATCTGGAACACTACCAGCGGGTCGAAGGCTTCGACACCAGCTTTGCCGCCGCCGTGGACAGCGCCATCGCGGCGCTGAACGATCGTGCCCACGATCCCCGCAGCCTCTTCCAAATCGTCGAAACTGGTGGCGCCCCGCGCGGGTCGCTGTTCCTGTCGCCCGACGATCATCACGACGCGGCCGGCAGGCTGCGGCTGTTCTATCTCGACCCGACACTGCGGGGGACCGGCCTCGGGGGCCGGATGCTCGACCGCGCGCTGGACCATGCGCGGGCCATGGGCCTTAAGCGCATGGTCGTGTCGACCTTCACCCGGCACGCCGCCGCGCTGGCGCTTTATCAGCGGCGGGGCTTTGCCGAGGAGAGACGCCAGCCGGTCCACGCTTTCGGACAAGCGCTCGAACAGGTCGATCTCGGGCGCGGGCTTGCTTGACCGGCCCGGCGCCGGGGCCTAGCTGACCTCCATGTTTCCGATCCGAGACCACAACCCGTCGCAGACCGTTCCCTGGGTCACGCTCACGCTGATCGCGGTGAACGTGGTGGTCTTCTTCACCACCCTGCCCGCCCTGTCGAACGAGGCCGCGGCGCAGGACTTCCTGGTCCGGTTCGCCGTGATCCCGGCGGTGTCGGACCCGGTGACCTTCGTCACCTCGCAGTTCCTGCATGGCGGCCTTCTCCACCTGGCCGGCAACATGTGGTTCCTCTGGCTCTACGGCGACAACCTGGAGGACGAGATGGGGCATTTCCCCTTTCTCGGCTTCTACCTGGCCTGCGGGGTGGCGGCGGCGCTGGCGCAAAGCCTGAGCGAGCCGGGCTCGACCATCCCCATGGTGGGCGCGTCCGGCGCCATCGCGGGGGTCATGGGCGGCTACCTGCTTCTGTTCCCGCGCGCGCGCATCGATATCCTGGTGATCCTGCTGATCTTCTTCCGGATCTTCGCGATCCCGGCCTGGGTCGTGCTGGGGCTGTGGTTCGCGCTGCAGATCGGATCGGGCGCGGCCACGCCCGCGGGCGTGGGCGGCGTGGCCTACTGGGCGCACGCGGGGGGCTTCGTCGCGGGGCTGGCCCTGACCTTTCCGCTGTGGCGGCGGCTGGGCGGTCCCGCGTTCTGGCGCACCACCCACGGCACGCCGCCCCATCCCGAGGCGCAGTACCGCATGCGTCGCACGTCGATCCCGAAGGTCGACCGCCGCCGCTAAATCTTTCGGAGGTGGGAGCGTCGGACCCGCCGGTCAGCTATCGCGGATGACCTTGGCGAAGGTCTCGAAGATCGCCCCGTTGGCGGCGACGATGGTTTCGCTGTCGAAGATCGACCCGGCCTCGCCGATGGGCGCCACGAAGCCGCCCGCCTCGCGCACGATCAGCAGGCCCGCGGCCACGTCCCACGGCTTGATCCCCCGCTCCCAGTAGCCGTCGTAGCGGCCGGCGGCCACGTAGGCGAGGTCGAGCGCCGCGGCGCCCATGCGGCGCACGCCCGCGCTGGCCGGCAGAACGCGGCCCAGGTCCTTGAGGATGGCGGGCAGCTGCGGACGGCCGCCGAACGGGAGGCCGGTGGCGAAGATCGATTCGATCATGCGGTGACGGTCCGACACCCGCAGGCGCGTGTCGTTGAGGAAGGCTCCCCCGCCCTTCTCGGCCGTGAACATCTCGTCCTTGGCGGCGTCGTAGATCACGCCGGCCACGATCTCGCCCTTGTGCTCGAGCGCGATGGAAATCGCCCAGTGCGGCAGGCCGTGGAGGTAGTTGGTCGTCCCGTCCAGCGGATCGACGATCCAGCGGCGGGTGGGATCCTTGCCGGCGATCTCGTCCGTTTCCTCGCCCAGCCAGCCGTAGTTCGGCCGCTCGCCCAGGAGCGCGTCGCGCAGCGCCGTCTCGGCGGCGATGTCCGCGCGGCTGACGAAGTCGCCCGCGCCCTTGCTGGACACCTGCAGGTTCTCGACCTCGCGGAAATCCTTCACCAGCCCCCGCGCGGCCTTGCGGGCGGCCTTCATCATGATGTTCAGATTCGCGCTGCCCTGCATGGCGGTCACCTCTCGGTCGGTCTGTCGGTCGTGGAATGGTGGGCCCGCATACGCCAGCGCGCGCGGGATGCCAAGTGGCAGGCGGCCCGCGATGGGCAGGTCGCGGTTTCGCGGTTTTTCGGGACCGGTGATGCAGCGCGCGCGGCGATCAGCCCGGCGCGGCGTCGCCCCCGTGGAACTGGCGTTGCAGCTTGACCGGCTCGGTCTTGGCCAGCCTCAGCAGGTGGGCCATGAAGGGCGCCGTGGTCTCGGCCGAACGTGTCGCGGCATAGAGACGGCGGGTCAGGCCACCCCGGGTCAGGGGCCGCGTCACGTAGTCGGATTGCAGCCGCACGTCGCGCACCACCCAGTCGGGCAGCACGGCCACTCCGCGCATGGACGCCACCAGCAGCAGAATCACCGCCGTCAGCTCGACCTGCCGGATCGCCGCCGGTTCGACCTTGGCGGGCGTCAGAAGCTGGCTGAACACGTCCAGCCGCGCGCGGTCCACCGGGTAGGTGATGAGCGTCTGGTCGCGGAAATCCTCGGCTTCGATGAAGGGCTTCTGCGCCAGGGGATGGCGCGAGGCGGCGACGAAGACGGGCTCGTAGTCGAACAGCGGCGTGAAATCCACATCGGCCAGGTCCTCGGGATCCGACGAAACCACCAGGTCGACCTCTTCGCGCATGAGCGCGGGCAGCGCACCGAAGGCGAGGCCCGGGCGAATGTCGACATCCACGTCGGGCCAGGCGTGGCGGAATTTCTCGAGCACCGGGAACAGCCATTCGAAGCAGGCATGGCATTCGATGGCGATATGCAGCCGGCCCGACTTGCCCGATTGCAGGCCCGCGAACTCGGCCTCGAGCGCGGCGACCTCGGGCAGGATCCGCTCGGCCGCGCGCAGCAGCCGCTGGCCCGCCGCCGACAGCTTCAGCGGTTTCGACCGGCGGACGAAAAGCTCGACCCCGGCCTGTTCCTCCAGGCCCTTGACCTGGTGGCTCAGCGCGCTTTGGGTGATGTTCAGCCGGTCGGCCGCACGCGCCAGCCCGCCCTCGTCGTGGATGGCCTTGATCGTGCGCAAATGGCGGAATTCGATGTGCATCCGCGCCTTCGCCTCATGTTGATGTTGAAAGTTATGAGTTTGTCTCATGCGCCGCGCCGTGAGACAAGGGTCCAAACCTGCAAGGACACCGTCATGACCGCCCCCTCGATCTCGTTCGAATTCTTCCCGCCCAAGTCGCTCGAAGCGTCGTTCCGCCTGTGGGACACGATCCACACGCTGGCCCCGCTGGCCCCCGAATTCGTGTCGGTCACCTACGGCGCCGGCGGCACCACCCGCGCGCTGACCCACGAGGCGGTGACCACCATCGGCAAGACCACCGGCCTGCGCGTGGCGGCTCACCTGACCTGCGTGAACGCCAGCAAGGAGGAGACGCTGGAGATCGCACGCAGCTATGCGGCTGCGGGCGTGACCGACCTGGTGGCCCTGCGCGGCGACATGCCGGGCGGCAAGCCGTTCCAGCCCCACCCCGAGGGCTTCGCCAACTCGGTCGAGCTGATCGAGGCGCTGGCCGCGACCGGCGATTTCACCCTGCGCGTGGGCGCCTATCCCGACCGCCATCCCGAGGCGGCAACCGACACCGCCGACGTGGACTGGCTGAAGCGCAAGATCGACGCGGGCGCGGATGCGGCGATCACCCAGTTCTTCTTCGAGGCCGACACGTTCTTCCGGTTCCGCGACCGCTGTGTCGCGGCCGGCATCGACGCGCCGATCATCCCGGGCATCCTGCCGATCGAGAACTGGGCCGGCGTGCGCAAGTTCGCCACCGCCTGCGGCACGCCGATCCCCGCCTGGCTGGACGACGCGTTCGAGACCGCCAAGCGCGACGGCCGCGAGGAGCTGCTGTCGACGGCGCTGGCGACCGAGATGTGCTCGGCCTTGCTCGACGACGGTGTCGAGCACCTGCACTTCTACACGCTGAACAAGCCGCAGCTGACCCGCGACGTGGTCCATGCGCTGGGTCTCGCCCCCGAGCGGCAGCTGGAGAAGGTCGCCTGACCGGCTTTCCATTGCCGAAAATCTGGGCAAGGGTCCGGGCGCACCACAGCCCGAAGGACCCGAGCCCATGAAAACCGCCGCCAGCGCCGCAGACCTTGCCGATATCGAAGATCTGCGGCGGCAGTCGGGCCTGGAATTCATGCAGGCGATCCTGAGCGGCGAGCGGGCCGGACCGCCCATCGGCTACGCCATGGGCTTCGCGCTCGATCATGTCGAGGACGGGCTGGTACGGTTCACCGGCACGCCGCATTTCCAGACCTTGAACCCGATGGGCGGGGTCCATGGCGGCTGGTACGGCACGCTTCTGGACTCGGCCATGGCCTGCGCGGTGATGACCAAGGTGCCCTGCGGGTCGACCTACACGACGTTGGAATACAAGGTGAATATCACCCGCGCCCTGCCCGCGGACACCGAGATCGTGGCCACCGGAACCGTCGTGCATGCGGGCCGGTCCACCGGGGTCGCCACTGGCGAAATCCGGGGCGCGAAGGACGGGCGGCTCTACGCCACCGGGTCGACCACCTGCCTGATCATGGCGCTGCCGGTCGTCTGACGGCCGCATCCTCGGCCACCGGCAAGCCTTCGGCATCGGGGCCCAAGGCACCGCGCGCGAGGACCGAGGGATGAAGCCGCTCGGAACGGTCAGCCCCGACGACGCGCGGGGTACGAGCCACGAAGATCCGGCCCCAGCCACGGTTCAGCCCGATGGACGGCGCCTGCGGATCGGTGCCGAACCGGGCGCGCCATCCCTCGGGCAGGCGCAGGCCCTGCGCCTCCGCCTTCTGCAGCATCCAGACCAGCGAGATATTCGCCAGCGGGCGCGCCGCGCGCACGCCGTCCAGTTGCCCGCCCACGTCTCCGTGGGTGCCGGGGAACCAGACCTGCTCGCAGTCGCCGTCCCAGGCGCCGTCCAGCCGCCACATGACCGGGCGGTAGGCCTCGCGCGTCTCGTTCAGCGCGAGCGCGTGAAAGCCCGATCGGGTCGTCGGCCCCAGCGCGTGGTTGTGGAACCGGTGCGCCATCGACGACCAGCGCCAGACCACGGGCAGTCGCAGACCCAGCGCCTTCACCGTGTCCCAGGCCCCGATCATCTGCACCTCGACCGCGGCGTGGCAGAACAGCCGCGCGAATTCGCGGGCGCCATGGCTGTCGGGGATCGTGCGGTAATGCCGGTAAGCCATGTGCACGTTGCGCTCGGTCGCGGCCTCGGGACGCAGCAGCCCGATACGGTCGATCACCCCGGCGAGCGAGCGGACGGCATAGGCGCCGCGGGAATAGCCGAACAGGAAGATCCGGTCGCCGGGCCGATACCGCGACGCCAGCCACCCGTAGGAGCGGCGGATCTGGCGGTTGAGCCCGCGCCCCTCGGCCACGTCGCGCACCTGCCGCCAGGACGTGAACTGGATGCCCGGCTCGTACCGCACCGACAGGTCGGCTGCCGGGGACAGCTCGCGCAGCAGTTTCCAGGTCAGCCCGGCATTGGTCTCGCGCCCCGGTTCGAGCGAGGACATGGTGCCGTCGAGGATGACCACATGGGTGACGGGGCCGCGCCTCGCGGTGGGCGCCGTCTGTTCCAGATGGCGCCCGCGTCCAAGCCACGACAGCAGCTGCCGGGCCAGGCCCCCGGTATTGATCCGGGGGCGCCTGTCCTCATTCGGCGGCGACGGCATCTTGGGCGTGGTTCAGCAGGGTCCAGACCCGGGCCGGCGTGAACGGAAGGTCCACCTGCCGCACGCCGCGGTCCCACAGCGCGTCCTCGACCGCGTTCGCCACGGCGGCCAGCGCACCGACCGTGCCCGCCTCGCCGCAGCCCTTCATGCCAAGCGGGTTGGCGGTGGAGGGCACCGGGTTGGTCGAGAACGCCATCATCGGCACATCGGTCGCGCGCGGCACCCCGTAATCCATGTAGCTGGCGGTCAGAAGCTGGCCGTCCTCGTCGTAGACCACGCGCTCCTGGATCGCCTGCCCGATCCCCTGCACGACGCCGCCATGCACCTGACCTTCGGCCAGCATGGGGTTGATAAGATTTCCGAAATCGTCGCAGACGCTGTATTTCACGACGCGGGTGTCGCCGGTCTCGGGGTCGATCTCGACCTCGGCCAGGTGCAGGCCGTTGGGATAGGACCGGCCCGGCAGTTTCTCCGAGCCGGTGAAGGTCAGCAGATCCTCGCGCCCGCGCTCTCGCGCCAGCGCCGCCAGGTCCAGCATGGTGGGGGCGTCGTTGCTGCCCGTCACGCGGAAGCGTTCGTCGTCGAAGCTGACGTCATCCGGCCCGACGCCCATCTCGTCGGCCAGGAAGGCCGAGAATTCCGAGATCATGCGCTTGGCCGTGCCGTAGGTGGCGTTGTTCTGCACCGTGACGGAGCGGGACCCGCCGGTGCCGCCGCCCTTGGGAATGGCGTCCGAGTCGCCCTGGACGAAGTGGATCTTGTCGACCGGGATGCCTGTGTGGTCCGACAGGAACTGCGGAAAGACCGTCTCGTGCCCCTGCCCATTCGACTGGGTGCCGACGAAAATCGACGCGGTGCCATCATCGTGGAAGGCGATCTTCACGTGCTCGGTCGGATCGCCCAGGATCGACTCGATGTAGTAGCAGCTGCCGATGCCGCGCAGCTTGCCCGCGGCTTCGGACGCCGCGCGGCGCTGGTCGAAGCCCGCCATGTCCCCGATATCCTCGCCCTTGGCCATGGTGGCGGCGAAATCGCCCACATCATAGGTCTCGCCCGTGGCCGAGACATAGGGAAACTGGTCCGGCTTGATGAAGTTGCGCCGCCGCAGCTTGTGCGGATCGACGCCCAGCTCGCGCGCGGCGCGCGACATGACCCGCTCGAGCGTGAAGATCGCTTCGGGCCGTCCGGCGCCGCGATAGGCGTCCACGGGCGCGGTGTTGGTATAGATCCCGCGCGTGCGCAGCCACGTGGTCTGCACGTCGTAGGTGCCCATGAGCACGCGGCTGAACAGCTCGGTCTGGATCATCTGCGCGAAATTCGAGTTGTAGGCGCCGATATTGCACGTGTTCTCAACGCTGTAGGCGGTGATCTTCAGATCCTCATCGAAGGCCAGCATGGCGTCGTGCACCAGGTCGCGACCGCCATTGTCGGACAGCATCGCCTCGGTCCGGTCCGACATCCAGCGCACCGGGCGGCCGGTCTTCATCGCCGCCGCGGCGACGGCGAAGTACTCGGGGTAATTGAAGCCCTTCATCCCGAAGCCGCCGCCCACGTCGGGGTTGCTGGTGCGCACCTGCTCGGACTTCAGCCCGAAATTGGCGGCGAGCTCGCCTTTCAGCCCCCAAACGCCCTGGCCCGAGAAACAGACATGCAGCCGGTCGTCGGCCCATTCCGCCCAGCAACCGCGCCCTTCCATCGACGACACCATGATGCGGTTGTCCTCGACCCTCAGGCGCACCACGTGGGCCGCTTCGCGCACGGCCCGCGCCACGCCCGCCTCGTCGCCCTTGCCGTAGTCGAAGGCGAGATTGTCGGGCGCCACGTCGTGCAGCGCCTCGCCGCCCGTGGACAGATCCATGTGCGCGGGCAGGTCTTCGAGGTCGAGCATCACGGCCTCGGCGGCATCGCGGGCCTGCAACTCGGTCTCGGCCAGCACCATCGCCACCGGCTCGCCCACGAAACGCACGCGACCGCGCGCGAGGAAGGGACGCTCGGGCGCGGTGCCCTTGCCGCCGTCCTGCGTCGGCACGCAGGTGAATTTCATGCCCAGCGTGAGCCCCATCGCGGCGCAATCCTCGGCGGTCAGAATATCGACGACACCGGACATGCCGCGGGCCTCGTCCGTGTCGATGCCGCGCAGCTCGGCGTGGCCCACGGGCGAGCGGACGAACGCGGCGAACAGCGCGCCCTCGGGCGCGATGTCATCCACGTAGCGCCCGTGCCCCGTCAAAAGGCGCTGGTCCTCGCGGCGCGTCACCGACTGGCTTTTCCCGAAACTCTGCATGACTGATCCTCGCTGATTTACCGGCAGACTACCCGTCCGCGCGGGATTTTCCAGCACCCTGCATGCGGCCCTTGCGCGCCCTTTCCCTTGGCCGGGCTTTTGGCTATCCCCTGCCTCAAGTTTTGCGAAGGAATACCGCCGATGCCCATGGAAAAATCGTTCGACGCCGCCGCGCGCGAGCCCGCCCTCTACGACGCCTGGGAAAAGGCCGGCTGCTTCGTGGCGGGCGCCGGGGCGAAACCGGGCGCGTCGGCCTTCTCGATCCTGCTGCCGCCGCCCAACGTGACCGGCTTCCTGCACGCGGGCCACGGGTTCAACCACACGCTGATGGATATCCTGACGCGCTGGCACCGGATGAAGGGCGATGACGTGCTGTGGCAGCCGGGTCTGGACCACGCCGGCATCGCGACGCAGCTGGTGGTCGAACGCCAGCTGTCCGAGCAGGGCATCAAGCGCACGGACCTGAGCCGCGAGGATTTCGTCGCCAAGGTCTGGGAATGGAAGGCCACGTCGGGCGGCAAGATCGTCGAGCAGGACAAGCGGCTGGGCTGTTCCATGGACTGGACGCGCGAGGCCTTCACCATGCAGGGCGCGCCGGGCGACCCCAGCCCCGAGGACGGCCCGAATTTCCACGACGCCGTCATCCGCGTCTTCGTCGACATGTACGAGAAAGGGTTCATCTATCGCGGCAAGCGGCTGGTGAACTGGGATCCGCATTTCGAGACCGCGATCAGCGACCTGGAGGTCGAGAACAAGGAAGTGCCGGGCCACATGTGGCACTTCAAGTACCCGCTGGCCGGGGGCGCGACCTATACCTATGTCGAGAAGGACGAGGATGGGAACGTCCTGTTCGAGGAAGAGCGCGATTACATCTCGATCGCCACGACCCGGCCCGAGACCATGCTGGGCGACGGCGCTGTCGCGGTTCATCCGTCGGATGAGCGGTATGCGCCAATCGTCGGGAAACTCTGCGAAATTCCGGTCGGCCCGAAAGAGCATCGCCGCCTGATCCCGATCATCACCGACGAGTATCCCGACCCGGATTTCGGATCGGGCGCGGTGAAGATCACCGGCGCGCATGACTTCAACGACTACGAGGTCGCGCGGCGCGGCGGCATTCCCATGTATCGCCTGATGGACATGAAGGGCGCCATGCGCGACGACGGCGCCCCCTACGCCGAGGCCGCCGCCATCGCCATGGCCGTGGCCAAGGGCGAGCGGACCCTGGGCGAGGCCGAGGCCGACAGCGTGAACCTGGTGCCCGACGACCTGCGCGGGCTGGACCGGTTCGAGGCGCGCAACGCGGTGGTCGAGCAGATCACCGAGGAAGGGCTGGCCGTCATGGTGCCGCCCACCGATCCGCGCCTGGGCGAGCCGGCGAAGGCGCTGGCCCCGGAAGAAGGCGGCGAGCGGCGGCTGGACCAGCTGACCCCGCTGGTCGAGTCGAAGCCGATCATGCAGCCCTTCGGCGACCGCTCGAAGGTCGTGATCGAGCCCATGCTGACCGACCAGTGGTTCGTGGACACCGACAAGATCGTCGGTCCCGCGCTGGACGCCGTGCGCTCGGGCGAGGTCAAGATCATCCCGGAAAGCGGTGAAAAGACTTACTTTCACTGGCTGGAAAACATCGAGCCGTGGTGCATCTCGCGCCAGCTGTGGTGGGGCCACCGGATCCCGGTCTGGTACGGCTTCGACCTGCACGCGAACGGGTTCCGCGACGACGAGGGCGACGGCGCGCTGGACGAGGTCGAACTGGGCCGCATCCTGTCGTCCGACAGCCTGTCGAACGGCGAGCTGAAGCCGCACTGCGCCGCCGATTTCGACACGGTGAAGTCCCGCTTCGGCGACCTGCTGGACGATCTGCCCACGCCCCTGAACCACGCCCGCGTGGTCGAGGTCGAAAGCCGCGACGACGCGCTGCACATGATGGCGAAAAGCCTTGCCGACTACGCGGTCGCGCAGGACCCCACGCAGCTGGTCTACCCGGTTTGGCGTGACCCCGACGTGCTGGACACCTGGTTCAGCTCGGGCCTGTGGCCGATCGGGACGCTGGGCTGGGGCGACGACGACCAGAGCTTCATGGAGCGGTATTTCCCCACCAGCGTGCTGATCACCGGCAGCGACATCCTGTTCTTCTGGGTCGCGCGGATGATGATGATGCAATACGCGGTGGTCGACCAAAAGCCGTTCGACACCGTCTACCTCCATGGCCTCGTCCGCGACGCCAAGGGGCAGAAGATGTCGAAAAGCATCGGCAACGTCGTCGATCCACTTGACCTGGTCGAGAAATACGGCGCCGACGCCTACCGCTTCAACAACGCCGCCATGGCGACGATGACCGGCACGATCCGGTTGGACGAGAAGCGGATCGAGGGCTATCGCAACTTCTCGACCAAGCTGTGGAACGCGTTCCGCTTCGCCGAGATGAACGGCGCGCTCGAGATGCAGGGCGGCGCGCGGCCCGAGATGTCGCACGCGGTCAACGCCTGGATCCTGGGCGAGACGGGCCGCGCGCGCGACGCGGTGGACGCGGCGCTGGCCGGGTTCAAGTTCAACGAGGCGGCGGACGCGATCTACAAGTTCGTTTGGAACGTGGTCTGCGACTGGTATCTCGAACTGTCGAAGCCGCTTTTCTCCAGCGACGATGCCGCGCTGGTGGCCGAGACGCGCGCCACGCTGGCCTTCGTCCTGGACCGCTGCCTGGCGCTGCTGCACCCGATGATGCCCTTCATCACCGAGGAACTGTGGGCCGGCGACCGGATGCTGGCGGTCAGCGAGTGGCCCACCGAGGGCGCGAGCGACCTTGTCGATCCCGCCGCCGACGCGGAGATCAGCTGGGTCATCGCGCTGATCGAGGCGATCCGTTCGGTGAGGGGCGAGCTGAACGTGCCCGCCGGCCTGAAGGTCGAGCTGCTGCAGATCGAGCTGGACGACGCGGGCCGCGCGGTCTGGGCCGCCAATGCCGAGATCATCCAGCGCCTCGCGCGGATCGAGACGCTGACCGAGGCGTCCGAACTGCCCAGGGGCGCCCTGACCATCGCGGTCAAGGGCGGCACGTTTGCCCTGCCCCTGGCCGGCATCGTGGATGTCGAGGCGGAAAAGGCGCGCCTGGCCAAGACGCTGGGCAAGCTGGAGAAGGACCTGGGCGGGCTGAACGGCCGGTTGAAGAACCCCAAGTTCCTCGACAGCGCGCCGGACGAGGTCGTGGCCGAGACCAAGGCCCTGCTGGCCGAGAAGACCGACGAGAAGCAGCGGCTGGAAACCGCGGCTGCGCGGCTGGCCGAGCTGTGAGCGATCCGCGCCTGACGTCTCTGGCGGCCGCGCTGCCCGACACCGTTCCCTTCGTCGGGCCCGAAGCGCAGGAGCGCGCGGCCAAGGCGGCGTTCCGCGCCCGGCTGGGCGCGAACGAGTCGCCCTTCGGCCCCAGCCCCAAGGCGGTCGAGGCCATGGCCCGCGCGGCGCAGGATGCGTGGATGTATCCCGACCCCGAGAACCACGAGCTGCGCCAGGCGCTGGCCCAGCATCACGGCGTCGGCGCGGATCACATCGTGGTCGGCGCCGGCATCGACGGGCTGCTGGGCTCGACCGTGCGGCTGCTGGTGGACCGGGGCAACGCGGTCGTGACCTCGGACGGCGCCTATCCGACCTTCAACTACCACGTGGCGGGCTTCGGCGGGGTGCTGCACAAGGTCCCCTACCGCGACGATGCCGAGGACCTGGACGCGCTGCTGGACAAGGCCGTGGAGACGGGCGCCAAGCTGATCTACCTGTCGAACCCCGACAACCCCATGGGCTCGTGGCACGACGCGGACAGCATCGCCGCCTTCATCGACCGCATTCCCGAGACCTGCGTGCTGGTGCTGGACGAGGCCTATGCCGAGTGCAGTGCGGCCCGAAGCGCGCCCGCCTGGGCGCCGGAGCATCCGAACGTCATCCGCTTCCGGACCTTCTCCAAGGCCTACGGGATGGCGGGTGCGCGGATCGGATACGCCGTGGGGCCGAAATCGCTGATCGGGGGCTTCGGCAAGGTGCGCAATCATTTCGGCGTGTCGCGCATCGCCCAGACCGGCGCGCTCGCCGCTCTCGCCGATACCGACTACCTGGACGAGGTGCGCGAGATGATCGCGCAAAGCGTCGAGCGCATTTCCGCAATCGGGCGCGCGAACGGGTTGGAGCCGCTGCCCACGGCGACGAACTTCGTCACGCTGGAGTGCGGGCGCGACGGGGATTTCGCCCGGCGCGTGCTGTCATCGCTGGCCGAGCGCGGCGTTTTCATCCGGATGCCCGGCGTGGCCCCGCTCGACCGTTGCATCCGCGTCTCCTGCGGGCCGGACCGGGACATGGTGACGCTTAAGCAGGCGCTGCCGATCGCGCTGGAAATGGCCACGAAAAAGTAACGTGACAGAAATCCGCGGCGCGCTAACCTACGCGACATGGATTATCCGCGTCAGCCCGCCCCCGACTATACCCGCGCCTTCCTCGTGTCGCTCGCGCCCCTGGTGTTCATCGCGCTGATGGCGATCTGGGTGATCTGGGGGCTGCTGGCCGCCCTGGGCGTGACCTATGCGTCCGACAAGGCGATCACGCGGCTGGCGCGCCGGTCCTGACGTCGCGCACGCAGCGCGTGGGGCGCCACGGGTGTTTTCGGACCAGTGATGGGACCGGCCGGACGCGCGGCCAAAGCCGCGTTCCGGTATGGCGTGTCGCCGGCCATGAGTATTTGAGGACCAGTGATGGGATGCGGCGCCCCTAGCCGGGGTCTGCCGCCGCGCAGACGGCGGCGGCGGCGTCCAGCGCACCGGGGCCGTGGGGAATGTCGCAGGCCAGAAGCCCGGCCTGCATCACGCCCAGCGTGCCCAGCACCATGTGCGCGTTCACGTGGCCCATGTGGCCGATGCGGAAGAATCCGCCCGCCTCGGGGCTGCCCGGCTCGGCCATGCCCAGCCCGATGCCCAGCGTCACGCCGCCCGTGAACTCGCACCAGTGGCGCAGGCGGTCGGCCCGGTCGCCCCCCAGCCGGATCGCGGTGACCGCGTGGCTGCGATGCGCGTGGTCGGCCATGTTGACCTCGAGCGGGCCGCCCTGCCCCCAGGCATCGAGCGCCGCCCAGATGGCGCGGGCCAGCGTCGCGTGCCGCGCGAGCACGCGGTCGAGCCCTTCGTCGTGGATCATGTCGAGCGCCGTGCGAAGACCGTAGAGGTGATGGGTCGGCGCGGTGCCGTCGAAATAGAGATAGAGCTGATCCGGATCGGTGCGCGGCCGCCAGTCCCAGTAATGGGTGACGCAGCCGGCCGTCTCGCGCGCGGCATCGGCGCGGTCGTTGTACCACACGAACCCGATGCCCGGCGGGGTCATCAGCCCCTTCTGGCTGGCCGCGATGGTCACGTCGACGCCCCAGGCGTCCATCTCGAACGGGTCGCAGGCCAGCGACGCGATGCAATCGGCCAGCAGCAGCGCGGGATGCCCGGTTTCGTCCAGCGCCGCGCGGATGGCGGCGATGTCGTTACGGATGCCGGTGGAGGTGTCGACATAGACCACCGGCAGCGCCTTGATGCGATGCTCGGTATCGGCGCGCAGCACCTCGGCCACGCGGGCCGCGTCGATGGGGTCGCGCTTGCCGAAATCCAGGATCTCGACCTCGGCGCCCAGCCGCCGCGCGATATCGGACCAGCCATGGGCGAAGCGCCCCGTGGCGGGCACCAGCAGCCGGTCGCCGGGCGACAGGATATTGGCCAGCGCCGCCTCCCAGATCCCGTGGCCGTTGGCGATGTAGATGGCGCAGTGCGCTTCGGTCCTCGCAACGCGTTTCAGGTCCGCGATGATCCCCGGCATCATCTCGCGCAGCTCGCCGGTATAGATGTTGGGCGCGGCGCGGTGCATTGCCCGCAGGACGGCATCGGGCACCACCGAGGGGCCGGGAATGGCAAGGTAGGAGCGGCCATTGGCAAGCGACATGGATCGGAATCCTTCAACGATGACTTGATCTTCGCGTAGGCGCGGGGCGCGGCGGCGTCAATTGCGCATTGACCGCGGACGCCCGGCATCCCAGCTAATGCCGCAGAGGCAAACCAGAGGGGGCAGACTGACCATGGGCCGCAAGGTGATCGCGCTGACGGGGAAGGACCGCGTCGACTTCCTGCAGGACATGGTGACGAACGACGTCACCCAACCGGGCGCGCTGGTCTATGCCGCGCTGCTGACGCCGCAGGGAAAGTACCTGGCGGATTTCTTCGTCTCGCACCGGGCCGACGCGATGCTGATCGACGTGGCCGATGATCTGGCCGAGGGGCTGATGCAGAGGTTGTCCATGTATCGCCTCCGCCGCGACGTGGGCCTGGAAATGACCGACTTGGTGGTGTCGCGCGGGACCGGCGCGGCCCCCGAGGGCGCCCTGGCGGACCCGCGGCATCCGGACCTGGGCTGGCGCATGATCGGCGACACGGACGCGAGCGACGCGACCGACTGGGACGCGCTGCGCGTCGCGCTGGTCGTGCCGCAATCGGGGATCGAGCTGCGGCCGAACGACAGCTACCCGCTGGAATTCGGGCTGGACCGGCTGAACGGCATCGACTTCCGCAAGGGCTGCTACGTGGGCCAGGAGGTTACGGCGCGGATGAAACACAAGACCCAGCTGAAGAAGGGCCTGGTGCAGGTGGCCGTGACCGGTGCGGCAAAGCCCGGAACCGAGATCACCGCGGCGGGCAAGCCCGCGGGCACATTGTTCACCCAGTCGGGTGAGCGGGCGCTGGCCTGGCTGCGGTTCGACCGGGCGGGCGCGGGCATGCAGGCGGGGGACGCGGTCGTCGCCTACGATGGCTGACCTGGCCACATCCGTGGCGACGGCCCTGGGGGTCGCGGTCAGCGACAGCGTGCGCCTCCAGGGGGGTGACCTGTCCAGCGTCGCCCGCGTGACCCTGGAAGACGGACGGCGTGTCATCGCGAAAAGCGGCGGAGACGCCGGCACGGAGGCCGAGATGCTGCACGCCATCGCCGCGACGGGGTGCCCGGCCCCGAAGGTGCTCTGGCACGGGGATGACCTGCTGATTCTCTCCGAACTGGAGGAAGCCCGTGGCAGCGATGCGGGTTGGGCCGAGGCGGGTCGCGCCATTGCCGCGATGCACACGGCGCAGGGTGACAAGTTTGGCTGGCACGCAGACACCGCCTTCGGCCATGTCCCCTGCCCCGCAGCGCCCACCGACGACTGGACCACCTTCTGGGCCGAGAGACGCCTGCTGGCCTGGCCCGGACACCTTCCGCGCGACACGGCTCGCCGGGTCGAGCGGCTGGCCGCGCGCCTGCCCGACCTGCTGCCGAAAGACCCCGCGCCCGGCCTGCTGCACGGGGACCTGTGGCAGGGCAACGTGCTTTTGTCGGGGGACAGCTTTTCCGGCCTGATCGATCCGGCCTGCTACCACGGACATGCCGAGGTGGACCTGGCCATGCTGACGGTCTTCGGCAATCCGCCCGCCAGCTTCTGGGACGCATACGGCCCGCTGGAGCCGGGCTGGGACGACCGCCGGCCGATCTACCAGCTCTGGCCGGCGCTGGTGCATCTGCGCCTGTTCGGCGCGGGCTATCGCGGGATGGTGGACGGGCTACTGGACCGCGCGGGCGTCTAGGCGCGCTCGGCGTATTCCATCGTCTCGGTGTTGACGACGACATCCTCGTCCTGTCCGACGAAGGGCGGCACCATGACCTTCACGCCGTTGTCGAGGATTGCGGGCTTGAAGCTGTTGGCCGCAGTCTGGCCCTTCACCACCGGCTCGGTCTCGACCACCTTGCAGGTGACCTTCTGCGGCAGGGTCGCGTTCAGCGCCTCGGACTCGTAGTACTCGATCTGGATGGTCATGCCGTCCTGAAGGAACGGCCTCCGCTCGCCCAGGATGTCGGCCGGAAGCTCGATCTGCTCGAAGGTCTCGTTGTCCATGAAGACCAGCATGCCGTCGGTCTCGTAAAGGAACTGCTGGTCCTTCTGCTCGAGCCGCACGCGGTCGACCTTGTCGGCACTGCGGAAGCGCTCGTTCAGCTTCGAGCCGTTGCGCAGGTTGCGCATCTCGACCTGGGCAAAAGCGCCGCCCTTTCCGGGCTTTACGTGATCCACCTTCACGGCGGCCCAGAGGCCGCCATTGTGCTCCAGGACGTTCCCGGGGCGGATCTCGTTTCCGTTGATTTTAGGCATTGGGCAAAACCGTGACAAAAGGTTGATCGACTATTCGGGGCACCTATATCTGTGGTTCGAAACGGCTGCAACATGGCCGATCTGGGGTGCTTGATCCTGCGGCTATGCTCGCAGCGCATGGCTGGTATTCCGAAACAAGGTGACAAAAGCGGTCCAAATGGTCCATAAGGGCCGTCACGCCGCAAGTGCAAACGGAAAGAGCAATAAGGATCGTCGTATGACCGACTTCGTTGACGGAACCGCATTCAACCACGAGCAGGGCAATCGCGCGCGCAAATTGTTTGCCGCCGTGGTCTTGGCTGCGCTGGACGATGCGATTGCCGATGACAAGAAATATGGCAACGGCCCCGAGCAGATTGCCCGCTGGGCGCGGTCGCGCGACGGTCGCGAAGTGCTGAGCTGCGCCGGTATCGACCCGAACGAACGCGTCGTGTCGGGGCTGATGGAATTCGTGTCGAAAGGCGTGCGCACCTCGGTCGCGCTGAGCCGCGAGGAAAGCGAGCGTCGCAACGCCGCCCAGGCCGAAGCCGCCTGAGCCGACGACACTTGCACGACCCCTTTTCAACGCCGCGGCTGAACCCCGCGGCGTTTTTTCGTGCGGCGCCCGGCAGTCGGGACGGATCAGAGCAGAAGCGGCCAGAGGATCGCGGGCGCCAGTTGCGCGGCGCCGATGGCGACGAAACCGGCCCGCGCGCGCCAATCGGAGTGGCGCACCAGCAGGATCGCCCCCAGCACCACGACAAGGGCAAGCTCCAGCATCCCGACAAGACGGCCGCCCTCCCCCTCCCAGTAGGAGATGGGCGAGATGAACTTCCAGTCGGTGAGCGGCCAGAAATGGGCGCGTGCGTCGTGGCTGTGCAGCGGAAAGTCGAAGGCCAGGTGCACCAGCGCGGCCCCGGTGAAGGCGATGGCCCAGCCGCGCCCCGACCACCATGCCATGGCAAAGGCCAGCGCCCACAGCACGAAGGAATTGTCGACGGCAAAGACCTGCTGCCACGCGGCCGAGTAATAGAGCTCGCCGAACACGCGGCCCGCCGGGATGCCCATGGCCAGCGCCACGCTCGCCATCAGGTAAAGCGACAGGTCGGGGGCGAAGGACCCCGCGATGGCGCCCCAGGTGCGGCCCCGGTCGCCCGCCCGGCTGAACAGCGCGGCGCCCATGATCAGGTGGGTCGGGGTATTCACGGCTCTTTTCCTTTCGCGGCCCGCCCGCTAGGGCGATGGCAGGGTTGAAGGGGCGGACATGACCAGGGCCATCATGATCCAGGGCGCGGGGTCGAACGTGGGCAAGTCGATGCTCGTCGCGGGTATCGCCCGGGCCATGCTGCGCCGGGGCCTGAGCGTGGCGCCCTTCAAGCCGCAGAACATGTCGAACAATGCCGCCGTGACCGAGGATGGCGGCGAGATCGGGCGCGCGCAAGCGCTCCAGGCCCGCGCGGCGGGCCTTGCACCGCGCGTGGACATGAACCCTGTCCTCCTGAAGCCCGAATCCGAGCAAGGCGCGCAGGTCATCGTGCAGGGCCACCGCGTGGGCACCATGCGCGCGCGCGAATACGGCAGCCGCAAGGCCGAACTGATGCCGCGCGTGCTGGAGAGCTTCCACCGCCTGGCCGCCACCGCCGACCTGGTCGTGGTCGAGGGGGCGGGCAGCCCGGCCGAGGTGAACCTGCGCGCGGGCGACATCGCCAACATGGGTTTCGCCGAGGCCGCGGGTGTGCCCGTGGTGCTGGTGGGCGATATCGACCGGGGCGGCGTCATCGCGCAATGCGTGGGCACGCACGCGGTGCTGCCGCCCGCCGACCGCGACCGTATCCGCGGCTTCGCCATCAACAAGTTCCGGGGTGACACGCGGCTGTTCAACGACGGCTACCAGATGATCGCCGCGCGCACCGGCTGGGCCGGCCTGGGCGTGGTCCCCTGGTTCGACGATGCGTGGCGCCTGCCGGCCGAGGATGTGCTGGACCTCGACCGTCCGGCCCGCAACGCGGGCGCGCTGGTTGTCGCCGTGCCGCGACTGGGCCGGATCGCCAATTTCGACGACCTGGACCCGCTGGCGGCCGAGCCGGGCGTCTCCCTGAGGATGATCGCGCCCGGCCAGCCGCTGCCCGGCGACGCGGACCTGGTGCTGCTGCCGGGATCCAAGTCGACCATCGCCGACCTGGCCGCCTTCCGCGCGGCGGGCTGGGACATCGACCTGGCCGCGCATCTGCGGCGCGGCGGCCACGTGATGGGGATCTGCGGCGGTTACCAGATGCTGGGCCGCCGGATCGAGGATCCCGACGGCATCGAGGGCCCGCCCGGTGGCGTCGACGGGCTGGGTCACCTGGACGTGGTCACGCGGATGCGCCCCGAGAAGCGCCTGTCGGTCTCGCACGCCACCCACGCCGACACCGGCCTGCCGGTCAGCGGCTACGAGATCCACCTGGGCCATACCGAGGGTCCGGACGGCGACCGGGCCTGGCTGCGGCTGGACGGTCGGCCCGAGGGCGCGGCCTCGCCCGACGGGCGGGTCTTGGGCTGCTACCTGCACGGGCTGTTCAACGGGGACGATTTCCGGCGCTGGTATCTACAGCGTCTGGGCGCTGCCCCGTCCGAGGTCGGCTTCGACGACGGGGTCGACGCCACGCTGGACGCCTTGGCGGATCATCTGGAACGGCACATGGACCTCGACCGCCTGCTGTCGCTGGCGGCGACGGTCGGCTAGGCCGGATTACTCGAAATTGCGGACGGTGATGGCGCGCATGATCTCGCGCCGGACCAGCTTGCGCACGTTGCGGGTGATCCGTTCGCCCAGGGCGCCCTGCAATTCCTCGCGCACGATCTCGGCCACGAGGTCGCGCAGCGCGGATTCGTCCAGGATGCCATCCTCGGCCATGTCGTCGTCCTCGAACCCGTTCGGCGCATCGGACGCGGGCTCGGCTTGCGGCCGGGCGCGGCCTTCCGCGCGCAAGGTGTCATCGGGCGCGTCGTCGATGTCGGCCTGATCCTCGGTCCCGGCGAACGGGTCCGCCGGGCCGGAGTCGCGGTAAGTCGCCTCGGCGCCGTGGGACCGGCTGCCCTGCATGGCGCGATGGCGGAAGGCCGGGGTCGGGTCGGACGTCTCGGGTGTCTCAAGGGACGACCCGGTTTCGGCGTGGTCATCGTTCGCCACACCCAGCTCGTCACCGGACAGCGCATCCGCGCCATCGGATTGCGACGCGGCCTGCTGCACCAGCGCCTCGATCGACGCGGAGTCTGCGGCGCCCGCACCGCTCCGGGTGCGGAAGCTGGGATAAGCGGTGGGGATATGCTGCTTCTGGTCTTCGCTGCCGTCAGGCTCGAAATCCGCACCGGAGGAGACGGCGCTTTCCAACTGCGCGATACGATCCTCGAGACTGGACGATCCGCCGGAGCGTCCGTCGCCCACGAGCCTGAGCGCGATGTCATCGAGGGACCGGGCCGCGGGACGCGCGCCGGCGGATGCGGGCGTCTCGTGCTCAGTCACCCGACGCGCGTCTTGCCGGGTCGGCCGATCGTGGGCGGTGTCATCCAGGGTGTCACGCAGCGCACCGGCCGGATCATCCTCCAGCCTCCGGGCCGCGGCATCGCCGGGCTCCGCTCCGGCATCGCGACCGACCCCGTTGGCGAAGGCGCGGTTGGCCGGGGCGGCATCGCCGGACCCGTGCGTACCCACCCTCTGATCCGAGGTCAGGACGAGTTTCGAGGCCGGCGCCCGGGTCGCGGGACGAGGCCTGCCACCACCGGACTGGGAATCGATCGAGACGAGCCTGCGGATCGAAGCCAGCACGTCTTCGATTTCGGGCGTTTTCGCTGGGTCGGACATTTACCTGCCTCTTTGTCGCTCGTGCCTTTTCAACGAGGTTAGCCGCTTGCAGGGCGCCGCACAACGTTCGCGTGCGCGACCCCTCTTCAGCCTGGCACGCGGGACTTAATTTTTTCCCAGCGATTTCAGCAGGAGATCCAGTTTCTCGCCCTGTGGGGACACTTTGCGCACCGGCGCGGTCTTGACGGCGTTGTAGTAGGCAGAGGGATCATAGGTGACCACGGGCAGGTTCAGGTGCTCGACCGTCAACAATCCCATGGACGACAGCAACTGGTACGAGGCGCGGATCTCGGCGATGCGGCTCGAGATCAGGTTCGCGCGGGCATCCTGGAGGTCCTGTTCGGCGTCGAGCACGTCCAGCGTGGTGCGCGTGCCGAAGCGGACTTCTTCCTGGACCGACCGGAACGCGAGGGTCGCGGCCCGCACCTCGAGCTGGCTGGCCTGGATCCGCGCCCGCGACACCGTGAGCTGCGCCCAGGCCTGCGCCACCCGCTGGAGCACGTCGTCGGTGGTGATGTGCAGGTCGGCGCGGGTCTCGTCGCGGTTGGCCACCGCCTGGCGATACAGCGACGACAGCTGGCCGCCGCGGTAGATCGGACCGGTCATGGTGACGCCGACCGAGGCCTGCTCTCCGAACTCGTCGGCGACCGAGACCCGCGCGTTGGCGGAAATCGACGGCTTCATCGCCGCTTCGGCCCGCAGGACGTTCAGATCGCCCACCGTCACCAGGCGCATCTGCTGGCGGATCAGCGGGTGCGACCGCCGCGCCACGCGCTGCGCGGCGTCCAGCGACCCGGCGGCCGGCGCGGGGGCCGAGACATCCTGCAGCTGGCCCGGCTGGCGGCCCACGAAACGCACGAAATCGGCGCGCGCCTGTTCCAGGTCACCCCGCGCCAGGGCGAGGTTCGACCGCGCCGAGGCCAGGGCCGCCTCGGCCACCGCCACGTCCGTGCGGGTCACTTCGCCCACTTCGAAACGGTCCTGCGCCGCGCGCAGCTGCTCGGAAATCAGCTGAACGTTGCTCTGGCGCAGGTTCACGAAGGCGATCGCCTCGCGCACGCCCAGATAGGCCAACACGCCGTTCAGCAGCACCTGTTGCTCGGCGTTGATCAGGCCCTGCCGCGTGGCCAGCACCAGCTCGCGCGCCACGTCGCCGCGCAGCCGGGTGGCGCCGCCATCCCACAACAGAAGGTTCGCGCTGATCCCGATGGAGGTCGAGGTCTCGGCGGTATTCTCGATCCGCTGGGGGCCGGTCGCGGTGTTCACTGTGCGATCGTTGGGAAACTGCCAGGTCCGCGTGATCGACGCGGTGTAGTCGATGATCGGGCGCAGGGCGGCCAGCGCCTGGGCCACGTCCTCGTCCGCGGCGCGCAGGGCGGCGGCGTTCTTGTCGATGAGCCCGGCATTGCGGTAGGCCGACACCAGCGCATCGGCCAGCGTCTCGGCCTGCACGGGCAGCGCGGTGCCCAGCGCCAACAGGGCGGCGGCGCTCAGGCGGCGCGCGGAGCGGAACAGGTTCGTGACGATCATAGCGCAAAGCTCCGTTTGGCGGCAAAACCCGGCAGAACGGGTGCGGTGGCGTTGAAAGCGTAACGCCAGTTCATCCGGCCGTCGATCTTGTGGCCGATACGGCAAGTGCCGTTGGCCCGTTCCATGAAGATGCAGCCGATGCGCCCGCCTTCGGCCAACTGGTCGATGATGGTATCGGGCACCTGCTCGACCCCGCCCTGCGCCAGGATCACGTCGAAGGGCGCGTATTCCGGGGCGCCCTCGGCCAGCGCGCCCTCGTTCACGGTGGCGTTGTCGATGCCGACCTCGACCAGCGCCGCCTGCGCCTCGGAGACGTGGGCCGGCTCGGATTCGACGGCGACCACGGCCTGCGACAGCCGCGCCAGGATCGCGGCCGAGTAACCCATGCCGGTGCCCAGGTCGAGCACCAGGTCCTGGGGCGTGATATCCAGCGCGTCCAGCAGCTTGGCCAGGATGCGCGGGTCCATGATGACCCGGCCTTGGCCCAGCGGAAGATGCTCGCCCGAATAGGCGGCCTCGCGCAGGGCCTGGGGCACGAACAACTCGCGCGGGACATTCAGCATGGCGTCGATGATGGGAAATTCGGTCACGTCCGACGGGCGAATCTGGGTGTCGACCATCATGCGCCTGCGCTGAGTGTAATCTGCCATCGTACTCGACCGTTACGTTCGTTCATCCGTCTTCAAGGCTTGCCACAGCCTCCCCGGCTGGGCAACGCCGGATAGGGGCGCGCTGGCCAGAATCACTCGGGGATCAGCAGTGATGCATCACCGTAGCTGAAGAAACGGTAATCGTTCGCGATCGCGTGATCGTAGACGCGACGGATCCGGTCCGCCCCAAGGAAGGCCGAAACCAGCATCATCAGGGTGGATTTCGGCAGGTGGAAATTCGTCACCAGCGCGTCGGCCATCCGGAAGTCGAAGCCGGGCGTGATGAAGATGTCGGTGTCCCCCGACCACGCCGCGATCTCGCCCCGGCCCGTGGCCGCCGTCTCGATGAGCCGCAGCGCGGTGGTGCCCACGGGAATGACCCGGTTGCCCCGGGCACGCGTCGCCATCATCGCGTCGGCCGCGCCTTGCGACACCTCGCCCCACTCCGCGTGCATCTTGTGCTCGCTCACGTCATCGACCTTGACCGGCAGGAAGGTCCCGGCCCCGACATGCAGGGTGACATAGGCGATCTCGATCCCGCGCGCGGCCAGCCGTTCCATCAGGAACGGATCGAAATGCAGCGAGGCGGTGGGCGCCGCGACGGCGCCGCTGCGGGCCGCCCAGATGGTCTGGTAATCTTCGTGATCCTGGGCATCGGCGGGCCGCTTGGCCGCGATATAGGGCGGCAGCGGCATGGCACCGGCCTGCGCCAGCGCCGCGTCGAAATCGTCGCCCGCGAGGTTGAACCGCAGGTGCGCGGTGCCGTCGGACCGCCCCTCGACGACGGCCGACAATTGGTCCGAGAAGACGACGACCTCGCCGTCCCGCACCTTCTTCAGGGGCTTCAGCAGGGCGGACCATGTGCCGTCGGCGCGCGGCTCGAGCAGGGTGGCCTCGATCCGGGCGGTGGTCTCGCCCTCGGCGCCGTGGCGGGTCCGCTGCCCCGACAAACGCGCCGGGATCACCTTGGTGTCGTTCAGCACCAGCAGGTCGCCGGGCGCCAGCCAGTCGGGCAGATCGCGCACCACGGCATCGTCGATGCGGTCGCCGCGCGCCACCAGCATCCGCGCGGACGACCGGGGCCGCGCCGGGCGCACCGCGATCCGGTCCTCGGGCAGGTCGAAATCGAACTCCGACAAGCGCATCGAATTCTCCTCGAACTCAGTTGGCGCGCGCGGCGGGACGCTCCGGCGGCGCGCGGCGGAAGATCTCGCGGAACATGCCCGGCGTGAAGATCGACAGCGGGTTCACCCCCACAGACGGGTCGCGCACGGGTCCGCGCAGGGTGAAGTTCACGCCGAACAGCCCCTCGCCGCGCCGGGTAAACACCTCGCCCACCCGGTTCAAGAGATAGACGGGCGACAGCACGCCCTGCATGTCCATGACCCGCGCCCTGGGGTCGTAGAGGCCGTCCATGGACAGGCCAAGCGCGTTGCCCGTGGCCGACGACCGGTAGAGCGTGATGCGCGAGGGCGACAGCCGGAACTCGGCGCTGACCTCCTCGAAGGGGATGCCCTGGCCGTTCAGCTGTTCGAGCAGGCCCACGACCGACACCGCCGACAGAAGCTCGGCCAGCGCGGGGGCGTTGCGCAGCTGCGGGCCACGCACCCTCAGCGTGCCGTCGTATTCGCCGCGTTGCCCGGTGGGCCGCAGGATCAGGTCCATCGTCCCGCCGCGCACGTCGCGGAACAGGCCCGCATCGCGCAGAACCGCGCCCGCGTCATTGGCCTGCACCCGGATCGCCGGGCCGCGCGCGGTGCCCGCAAGGGTGCCCGCCACCCGGACGCCACCGTTCAGCGCGCCCCGGAACCCGCCGGCCAGTGCCCGGCCGGGGTCGAGATCCATGGCGAAGCCGTTCAGGGCCAGGGTGTCGGTCACCACCAGCCGGTCGAGCCGCAGGCTGACCGGCCCGCGCGGAGCAGCACTGCCACCGCCGCCCGAGCCCAGGTTCGCGCGGCGGATGTCGATCTCGCCCCCCGTCACGCGGATCGCGGGGGGCTCTCCCTGCCCCTGCGCGGTCACCGTCACCGCGCCGTCCAGCCAACCGCCCAGCCGCACGCGCGACAGCTCCAGCGCCTCGAAGCGCGGACCGGGCGCCAGCCGCACCCTGCCCTGCGCCGACAGGCCGGGCGCGCTCAGCGACAGCTGCTCGACCCGCGGGGTGTCGCCAAGGTCCATCGTCAGGTCGAAATCCGCGGGCGTGCCGGCGGGCTTGGACCACGCCACCGCGCCGATGCTCAGGCCCGCGCCAACCAGGTCCGACGCCAGCCGCAGGCGTGGCGGGGCTCCGGGGGCGAGGTCTATGGCCAGGTCCGCGCGGGTCCGGCCCGACAGCAACCCGTCGGGCAGGCTGACGCCGAAGCGGCGCAGGCTCTCCGGGCCCAGCGTCACCTGCCCCGCGACTTCGCCCTGCCCCCGGTCCTCGCCCGCCAGCGACAGCTGCCAGGCTCCGTCGAAGGGCACGCCGTCCAGCGTCGCCTGCCCGCCGGCCCGCAGAACCATGTCCTCGAGCGTCAGCGCCAGGCTGTCGGCGGTCAGGGACCGGCCCGGCACGATCCGGTCGGAGGTAAGGTCGCTCAGCGTCGCGTCCACCGCGAAATCGATATCCTCGGGGCGGTTGCCCTTGCGCAGCAGCAGGTCGATCCGCGCGGTCCCACTGACTTGGCCTTGGGCCAGGTCGGCATCGCGACCGCTGCGGGACAGCAGGTTGAAGCGCGGGCCGTCCAGCACCGCCAGCAGCGCGGGCAGCGGGCCGTCCGCCCGCAGGGCGATCTCGGCCGGGCTGGGCTTGATCCGGCCGTCGGGGATGACGAAGGTCGAGCCCGCGATGTCCAGCGCGCCGCGTCCTTCGACCGGCAGGGTTCCGGCGGCCACGTCGATGACCAGCCGGTGATCCATGATCGACCCGAGGCCCGAGGCATCCTGCACCGGCGGCACGTCGCGCATCACCCGCACCCGCGCCTCGTCGAAAACGAAGGTCAGGTTCAGCTGTGGCTTCTCGTCCCCGGGTCCATAGCGCAGGGCCGCGTCGACATTGCGGGCGGTGGCGGCCTGGATGTTGTCCACCAGCCATTGCCGCGCCTTCGGCGAGATCGGGCGCGGCCACAGCCGCAGCAGCGCGTCGATCCCCAGGCTCTGCGCCTGTCCGTCGACGGAGACGCGCCAGCCGTCGGCACCCGGCGCCGCGCGCCCCGACAGCATCAGGTCGCGACCGGGCGCGCCACCCATGTCGGGCAGCGCGATCTGGCCGAACTCGGCCACAAATGGGTTGAGGCGCAGGCGCATGTCGATCTGCCCACGGCTGAGCGACAGGGGGGCGTCGAAAAGCTCGGGCGCGCCCAGGTCCAACGCGTCCACGGTCATCTGCGCCACCAGCGCGCGGGGGAAGCCGTCGGGCCCGATATCGGCAAGGTCGGCGTGGCCGGTCAGCGTGCCCGATCCCAGGGCGCCGTCGGCCGAGACCTGCGAAAACCGCAGACGGCCCGCCGCCGGATCGAAGGTGAAATAGGCCTGCGCCCGGTCGAAGGACAGCGGCTGCGCGCCCGCCCTCGGCGCGAGCCGGCCAGCGCCGATATCCAGCGTGCCGGCCAGGTCCTCCAAAGCGCCCTCGCCATCGACCGACAGGCGCAGCGCGCCGGACAGCGGCGCCTCGAGCACCCCGAGAAAACTGAGCGCCGGGCTTTGCAGCGCGATATCGCGGGCCTGGACGTTCGACAGCCGCAGCGAGGCCGTCGCGCCGCCCGCTTCCGGCAGGGCGGTCGCGCTGATCTCGACCCGGCCGAGGCTGTCCGTGCCGTTGAAGATGTCGGCCGACAGCGTGCCGCCCAGTCCCTCCGCGTCACGGGCCAGCCGCGCCCCGGCATCGGTCAACTGCCACACGCGCGCGGTGCGGGCATCCTCGACGCTGATCGTCGCGGCCTCGAGCTCGACCCGGTCCACCCGGTCCAGCGGCGCGCGATCCAGTGCGGCGTCCAGCGCGGCCAGGACACCGGCCAACCCGCCGCCCAGTTGCACGCCGCCACCTCCGAAGGCGATCTGGAACGCGCCCTGGCGGTCGCGGCGCAGGGTCACCGTCACGCCCGAGACGCGCAGCCCGCGGGGCGCCAGCCGCCCGCGCAGCGCGGCGCCCGGGTCGAAGGCCAGCCCGATACGCGCGATCTGCGCCAGCTGCTGGCCCGCATCCGTGGCCAGCTGCGCCTCGGTGATCCAGACCCGCGGCACCGCGCGCCGGTCCAGCCCGACCTCGATCCCGCCGATCTCCAGCCGGGTCTGCGGCAGCGCGCGGGCCACGCGCGTTTCGACCGCGCGCGCGACGCTGTCGGGCAGCGTGAGGCGCGCCTCGCTCAACGCCAGGGCGAAGACGAGGAAGACCGCCATGATGGACAGGGCCGCGACCCAGCCCCAGGCCACGGCGTGAGCGCGGCGGGCATGCGACCGCCAGCGCTTGGGCGGCCTGGGCGGCTTGGGGCCGCCGGGCGCTGTCGGATCGGCCGCGGGGTCGGTCATGTGGACTTTATTTCCCAACCCGCGCGGTCACGCCAGCCGGTTTCCCGGTGACGCCGATCACGAACCCGCGCTACCCGGCGACGGCGATGCCCAGGATCTTGCCGAGGCCGTTGTCGCTGACGGTCTGGAAATCGATGGTCACGGTGTCGCCGGCCACCAGCCCCACGGGCGCGGTCGCGCCGCCATCCTCGAGCGACCAGACGGACCTGTCGTCCAGGACGATCACCTGTGCCATCCGGTCGAAGGCCAGGACGGTGCCCGTCACCGTGTCGGCGAAAGCGGGGGCTGCGAACAGGGCGGCGGAGAGGGAGAGAAGACCGATACGGGTCATGGGGGAGTGCCTTGCAAAAAAAGGGCCACGCGAGATTGCGTGCGGCGTAAATGGCCCCGCCGTGACCCCACGCAAGATGCCCCTGAAAATAATGTCGTCGGCCGCCGGGCGTTGACCCGACGATGCGCCGGCGTCGCCCCATTCCGACCGCATTGCGGGGTCACCTGCTTGAGCATGTCCAGTGATCGCCTTGCCCCGCCGCTCATCGCCGTATTCGGCGTCGTCGCCCTTTACGTCGCCGCCAAGGCGCTGCGCGTCACCTATTTCTACCTCGGGGTAGAGCCTGTGGCCGATGTCCTGCGTGTCGTTTCCATCCTGATCGTGGCCACCTTCGCGCTGGTGATGATCCGACCGTCACGGGGCCTGCGGCTGGTCAGGGCGCTGACCGCGCAGGTCGGCCCGAATGCCGCGCGCGTCATACTGGCCGTGCTGCTGCTTCTGAGCGCGATGGTCAGCACCCTGTCGCAGAGCGTCTCGCCCTGGGTGATGATCGCCGTCTGCCTGCCGCTGCTGGTGCTGTTCGTTCTGCCCGGGCGCGCCATCGCCGGGATCGCTCCGTCCAACCCCACGCCGACCCTGCATGAGCTCGGAGAGCGCGGTCGCGCACGGCTTAGGGAGCGCCCCGTGACCCGGGCGGCTCTTTCCGTCCTGGCCCTGCATCCGTTCGCGCTGGGACTTCCCGTCATCTTCGGGCCAAGGGCGCTTGCCGCGCCGGACTGGGCCGCGATCGTTCCGCTGCCGGCCTTCGCCGCTTCGTCGCTGACCGCGATGGCTGTGGGAGCCGTCTTCATGGCGGGCGCAGAACCCGGTGCGCGGCTGCGCCTGCTGCCGAAGGTGGCGGGGCCGGCTGTCGTCATGTTCGGATTGTCGATCTATGCGGTGCACGGGGCGCTGTCGCACACTGTGCCGTGGGTGGCCGCGTAGATCGGTGGCAGCGTTCGGACCGATGTCTTCACGATCGTTGGCGTTGACCCGGATTTCGACGACCGGACGGGCTGCGGGCGGTCGCTCAGGGTCGCCGCGGGCCCGGTCCCGGCGACCATGTGCCGGGTGCCCTACGGCCTGGTAAAAGCGGCCACGCCGGGCCTCCGGGTGGCGACGACCGGCAAGGGGACGTGGTTCGGACAGGTGCCCGCCACCTCGCGGCTGCTGCCACCCAAGACGCGGCGATCGGACATCTGACATCGCGCCGCGGCGGCCTATCTGTCCCGATCTGAGACATCGACAGGAGCGACCGAATGAGCCTTCAGGACCAGAAAGCCCCCGATTTCACCCTGCCCCGCGACGGCGGCGAGACCGTCACGCTGTCGGCCATCGATGGGCCGGTGGTGCTTTACTTCTACCCGCGCGACGACACGCCGGGCTGCACGAAAGAGGCCGTGGGCTTCACCGAGGCCGTGGAGGATTTCGCTAGCGCGGGCGTGACCGTGCTGGGCGTGAGCCGCGACACCGTGGCCAAGCACGAAAAGTTCCGCGACAAGCACGGGCTGAAGATCGCGCTACTGGCCGACGAAGACGGATCGGTCTGCGAGGATTACGGCGTCTGGGTCGAGAAGAAGATGTACGGCAAGACGTCGATGGGGATCGAGCGGGCGACCTTCCTGATCGGCGCAGACGGCACGGTGAAGCGTGAATGGCGCAAGGTGAAGGTGCCGGGCCACGTCGACGAAGTGCTGGAGGCGGCGCGCGCGCTCTAGTCGCGGTTGACGGGGCGGCGGCGTCGGGTCACCCAAGGGCCATGACATCCCTGACCCAGATGGCCTGCGAGGTTCTGACCTGCGCCGATGGCCGCGAGAAGACCGCCCTGTCCCACGCCCATGCCGCCCGCTGGCGCGAGATGCGCGCCGAAGGCGCAGGCCGCGAGGCGGTGGGACGTGGCGCGCCGCCCGACCGTCCCGCCCGTCCCGCGCGGCCCGAACTGGTGGACCCGCGCGACGTGCCCCGCCGCAAGCCCGGATCGCCCGATGGCCGCATCGCGATGCTGCACGCCGTCGCGCATATCGAGCTGAACGCCGTCGATCTGCACTGGGACATGGTCGCGCGGTTCGGGCACCTGGATTTCCCGCCCGGCTTCCACGACGACTGGGTGCAGGCGGCGGACGAGGAATCGAAACACTTCAACCTGATCTGCGACTGCCTGGAGGCAATGGGCAGCCATTACGGCGCCCTGCCCGCCCATGCCGGCATGTGGCGCGCCGCCGAGGACACGATGGACGACATTATGGGTCGGCTGGCGGTGGTGCCCATGGTGCTGGAGGCGCGGGGGCTCGACGTGACGCCGGGCATGATCGAGATCTTCCGCCGCGCGGGCGCCAAGGACGCCGTCGCCGCGCTCGAGGTCATCTACGGCGAGGAGGTGACCCACGTGGCCTACGGATCGAAGTGGTTCCACTTCCTCTGCGGGCGCGGGAACCTGGACCCCACGCCGACCTTTCACGACCTCGTCCGGCGCTATTTCCTCGGCGCGTTGAAGCCGCCCTTCAACGTCGAGAAGCGCGCCGATGCCGGGTTGCCACCGGATTTCTACTGGCCGCTCGCCGAGGGCGCCGACCGCTAACCCCGTGGAAGTCGGCAGATTCTCGCCGATTTCCGGCAGCTTCCGGAACCACCACACAAATGCAGGGCAAAATTGTTGCGGTGTGGTTTTTGGGTTGCTAGGCACCTTGGAAACAATATGACGCCCACGGCAGATCGGGCGCAAATGGCAGACACAGCGGAAGGGACAGCGTTTTGACAGCAATGCGGTTGAGTTTATTCAGTGCGGCGCTGGCTCGTGCTTTCCCCGAGAAACGGCTGTTCTTGCGGTCCGACACCGAAACCCGATACGTCCGTCTGACCCCCGGCACGCAGCTGTGCGCCGTGACCGGGGTCGCCGCCGTGGTGGGTTGGAGCATCATCGCCTCGGCCGTCCTGCTGATGGACAGCATCGGCGCCGACCAGTCCCGCGACCAGGCCGCCCGCGAACAGGCGCTTTACGAACAGCGGCTGAACGCCCTGTCGGCCGAACGCGACGCCGCGCTGCAGGACGCCAGCGCCGCGCAGGATCGGTTCAGCGCGGCGCTTCGCCAGGTCAGCAGCATGCAATCCGACCTTCTGCGGGCCGAGGCCGACCTGACCGAGCTTCAGCGCGGCATGTCGGTGACCCACGACAAGCTGCGCGAAGTCGTGCTGGCGCGCGACGCGGCGCAGGCCAAGGCACAGGACCTGGCCGCCCTGGTCGAAGGCGACGGCGAAGGCGCCGCCGACATCGCGCGCCTGGACGAGATGGAAGACACCGTAGACCTGCTGGCCTCGGCCCTGACCGCCGCTGCCGGTCAACGTGACGCCATGGCTCTCGAAGCGCAGGAGGCCGAGACCTTCGCCGAGGAGATGATCTACGAGGCGAAGCTCAAGGAAGACCGCAACGACCAGATCTTCAGCCAGCTGGAAGACGCCCTGACGATCTCGGTCGCGCCGCTGGACAAGATGTTCCGTTCGGCCGGGCTGAACACCGACACGCTGCTGAACCAGGTCAAGCGGGGCTATTCTGGCCAGGGCGGTCCGCTGACGCCGATCTCGTTCTCGACCAAGGGCGGCGATATCGACGCCGACGGCCAGCGCGCCAACTCGATCCTCGAGAAGCTCGACCGCATGAACCTCTACCGGCTGGCGGCGCAGAAGGCCCCCTTCGCCCTGCCGGTCCACGGCTCGTTCCGCTTCACCAGCGGATTCGGCCCGCGCTGGGGCCGGATGCACAACGGCACCGATTTCGCCGGCGCCCACGGCACCCCCATCCACGCCACCGCCGACGGCGTCGTCACCCATGCCGGCCGGCTGTCCGGCTACGGAATCCTGGTGAAGATCAAGCACGAGTTCGGCATCGAGACGCGCTATGCCCACCTGTCTCGCGCACGGGTGAAAGTCGGCCAAAGGGTATCGCGCGGTGAGCGTATCGGTGATATGGGAAATACCGGACGTTCGACCGGGACGCATTTGCACTATGAGGTGCGCGTCGGCGGCAAGCCCGTCAATCCGATGACCTATATCAAGGCAGCGCAAGATGTTTTCTAAGAGCAAGATCAACGAGCCCGGCCCCAAACAGGGCGGCGAGGCTGTGACCCGACCCACAAGCGAGAGTCCCATGAACGCACCCAAGACCAATACCGACGCCCCCGGCCCCGGATCGAAATCGAAGCCGCCGGCGTCGATCCTGTCGTCCGACCTGACCATCAAGGGCAACCTGAAGACGACCGGTGACATCCAGATCGAAGGCACCATCGAAGGCGATATCCGCGCCCACCTGCTGACCGTCGGCGAAGGCGCCACCGTCAAGGGCGAAGTCATGGCCGACGACGTGGTCGTGAACGGTCGCGTGGTCGGTCGCGTGCGCGGCCTGAAGGTGCGCCTGACCTCGACCGCGCGGGTCGAGGGCGACATCATCCACAAGACCATCGCGATCGAATCCGGCGCCCATTTCGAAGGCTCGGTGGCCCGTCGCGACGATCCGCTGAACACCACCGGTGGCGGCCAGCGCCCCGCGCAGCAGTCGGCGCCGGCGCAGTCGTCGCAATCCTCGGCCCCCGCAAGCTCTGCGTCCGGCTCGGGATCCGGCGGCAGCGACAGCAAGGGCTGATCGTCGGGCGCGTCGCGCCATATATCTTTCATGAAAGGGCATCGCGGCAGCAGGTCGCGGTGCCCTTTCTCTTTTGCACCCCCATCAAGGGTCGCCACGCTTTCGGCGCATCCGCGCGGCGTCCCGGTGACCGTGCGAGTGCGTGCTGTGGGACATCCCCGGGCTTGCCCTGACCCGCCGCCACCGCATGTGGTAACGCGGGCCGGGACGCAAGCGGCGCCCGGCCAACGCACGGGGGCACCATGGACATCACCGCATGACGGCGCCGATCCTGCTCAGCACGGTTGGCTCCCTGGGCGACCTCTTCCCGGCGCTGGCGCTGGCCCGGGCGCTGCGGGCGCGCGGCCAGCCCGTGCGCCTTCTTCTCGGCCCCGACGACCGGGACACGGCGGCGGGCCTGGGGATCGAGGCGACCACTTTCGGACCGGACAGCGCGACGGTGGCCGCGCGGCTGGGGATGGACCGCGACGCCATCGCCCGGCAGGTGTTCCGCGACCCGTCGCCGATCCTGCGGCGCGCGACCTACCCGATGCTGGCCGACCTCGCGCGCGAGATGCAGCCTCACGTGCGCGGCTGCCGGGCCGTGGGCTGGACCGCGCTGGCCATGGCGGCCCCGCTGGCGGCCGAACTCGAGGGCGTGCCGCACGTGCCGATCCTGTTGCAGCCGATGCTCATGCGCTCGGCCCTCGCTCCGCCCCGCCTGCGGGGATTCGTGCCGCCCATGATCCCGCGCCCCGGGGGTCGATTGGCGGTGGGCTGGAACAGGATATGGCTGGGCATCGTCGACCTGGAAATGCGGCGCCGCCACGGACGGGCGCAGGCACGGGTGCGCAAGGAACTGGGCCTTCCCCCGACCAACGCCGTCCCGTTCTTCGGCCACGCGCTCGAGCCGGCGCTGCGGCTGGGACTGTGGGATCCCGTGCTGGGTACGCCGCCAAAGGACGCGGCGGCGGTGGAGGTCACCGGGTTCTCGGCGCTGCCGGATGACGGCGCGCTGCCCGTCGGCTTGCGGGAATTTCTCGATGCCGGGCCACCGCCTTTCGTGGTCACGCTGGGGTCGGTGTCCCACCGGCTGGCGGGGCGCGACTTCTGGGACCGGGCCGTGCGATTGGGCCGCGCGGCCGGGATGCGGATAGTCCTGTTGTCGGGGCCGGTCGATGCCCCGCAGGGGGACGATATCCTCGCCCTGTCCTTCGCGCCCCACGCGCCGCTTTTTGCGCGGGCGGGCGTGGTGCTGCACCATGGCGGCATGGGCACGCTGGGCCGGGCGCTGCACGCGGGCGTGCCGCAGCTGATCCTGCCGCTGGGCGCGGACCAGCCGGACAATGCAGCGCGGGCCGAACGTCTGGGCGTGGCACGCCGCTTGCGCGGGCAGGTGGACGGCCCGAAGGCGGTGGAAGATCTTAAGGCCATGTGCCAACGGGCGGACGTCGCGCAAGCCGTTGCCGCGCGGCTGATCCCGGACGGCGCGGCCCGGGCGGCGGACCTGATGATGTCACGGTTTTGAAGCCCGAAAGACCGCCATCTCGCCCAACAATCGGCGCATTGCCCGGGGATTGTCGCCGCGACACGCCATCCGAGAGCCGCAACTCCATGTCCCTGACCGACACCTTGTCCCACCGCCCCGGCCTGACCCGGGTGGCGCCCGTGGTCTTCACCGCCACGATCTTCCTGTCGGCGGGGCTGCTGTTCTTCGTGCAGCCGCTTTTCGCCAAGATCGTTCTGCCCGAGATCGGCGGCGCGGCGGCGGTCTGGACCACGGCGATGCTGTTCTTCCAGACGGTGCTGCTGGCGGGGTATCTCTATGCCCACCTGATCACGCGCTACCTGCCGGTGGGTGCGCAGGTGGCGGTGCACCTGGGGGTCTGGGGGCTGGGCCTGTTCTTCCTGCCGCTGGCGATTCCCGAGGGCTGGACCTGGACGCCCGGGCAACCCGCCGCGTGGCAGACGCTGACCCTGTTCGCGCTGGGTGTGGGCGTGCCCTTCGCGGCCCTGTCGGCCAACGCGCCGCTGATCCAGGCGTGGTACGCCCGGTCGGGCGGCGCGGCCGCAGATGATCCCTATTTCCTCTACGGCGCGTCGAACCTCGGGTCGCTGATCGCGCTGCTGGGCTTTCCGCTGGTCGCCGAGCCGGTCTGGGGCACCAGCGGCATCGGCGCCGGGTTCGCGGCGGGCTATGCCGTTCTGGGCGCCGGGTTGCTGGCCGCCGGGCTGATGGCGCGGGGCGAGGCCCGGCGCGTCGCCCGCGCATCGTCCACCCCCTTGCCGTGGCGGCGGATCGGGCTGTGGCTGGTTCTCGCCTTCGTGCCCTCGTCGCTGATGCTGGCCGTCACCACCAAGATCAGCACCGATATCGGGGCGATCCCGCTGGTCTGGGCGGTGCCGCTGTCGCTTTACCTGCTGTCCTTCGTGCTGACCTTCCGCGCCAGGCCCGTCCTGCCCCTGCCCGCCTTGCGCCTGGCCACCATCGGGGCGTTGGCCCTTCTGGGGGCCGTGTTCCTGGGCGTGACCGGCGGCCACCAGAAGCTGGGCATGATCATCGCCATGGCGGCGGCCTTCTTCGCGGTGGCGCTTTTCGCCCATCGCAGGCTTTACGAAGCGCGGCCCGAGGGGGCGCATCTGACGGGTTTCTACCTTGCCATGTCGGTGGGCGGCGCACTGGGCGGGCTGTTCAACTCGGTCCTCGCGCCCGCGCTGTTCGACACGCTGGCCGAGGGGCCGGTCACGCTGGCCGTGGCCGCCGCGTTGCTGCTCAGCCCCCGGGCCTTCGCAATCCGCCGCCGCCGTGCCGTGCTGGCTTGGATCCTCGGCTCGTTGGCCGGGTTCGCGCTGTTGCTCCTGTCGCGCGTCGCCCCGCAGCCCGAGCTGGTCGCGAAGTGCCTGCTGCTGGTCACGGCCCTGGTGCTGCTGCTGTCCCTGCGCGCGCGGATCGGCGCCGCGCTTTTGGCGCTGGCCGCCTTCACCTGGCCCGCGATGCAAAGCCTGCCGGACAAAGCCGTCTTCCGCGACCGCAGCTTTTTCGGCGTGCACAAGGTCGACGAGGACGGGTTCGCCCGCAGCTATACCAATGGCACGACGCTGCACGGGGCGCAGATCCTGGACGAGCCGGGCAAGCCCACACCGCTGAGCTACTACCACGAAGGCCTGCCGCTGGCCGAGCTGGTGACCTCGTCTGTGGGCCGCGCCGCGCGGGACGTGGGGATCGTGGGGCTGGGCGTGGGCGCCATGGCCTGCCACGCCGCCCCCGGCCAGAACTGGCAGTATTACGAGATCGACCCGGTCGTGGCCCGCATCGCCACCGACCCGGACCTGTTCACCTACCTGTCGGACTGCACCCCCGACGCGCCCGTTCACCTGGGCGACGCGCGGATGGTGCTGGAGCGGCAGGACCAGACCTACGACGTGTTGGTGATCGACGCCTATTCATCGGACGCCGTGCCGGTACATTTGACCACGACCGAGGCCATGCAGCTTTACCTCGACCGGCTGAACCCCGGCGGGCTGCTGATCTACCACGTCTCGAACCGCTATTACGACCTGACGGTGCCGCTGGGCCGTTCGGCCAGCGCGCTGGGGCTGTCGGGTGCGCATCGCTACGACCGGCCCGAAGAGGACGAGCTGAACGCCCATGCCAGCTCGGTCGTGGCACTGGCCCGCGATCCAAGGACGCTGGCGTCGGCGACGGCGGCCTCCGACTGGCAGGCGCTGGTGGACGACGGCGGCCGCGAGTGGACCGACGATCACGCCAACCTTCTGGGGCTGCTGCTGCGCTGAGGCGTCAGTCCTCGGCGCTGGCCTCGGCGCGGGACTTGCCGGACACGTCCTGCGCCAGCGTCGCGGCCATGAACCGGTCGAGATCGCCGTTCAGCACACCCTGCGTGTCAGAGGTTTCCACGCTGGTCCGCAGGTCCTTCACCATCTGGTAGGGCTGAAGGACGTAGGAGCGGATCTGGTTGCCCCACCCCGCGTCGCCCTTGGCCTCGTGCGCGGCGTTGATATCGGCGGTCCGCCGGTCGAGCTCCATCTGGTAGAGCCGCGATTTCAGGGCCTTCATGGCGATATCGCGGTTCTGGTGCTGCGACTTCTCGGAGCTGGTCACGACGATGCCCGTGGGCTCGTGGGTGATCCGGACGGCCGAGTCGGTGGTGTTCACGTGCTGGCCGCCGGCGCCGGACGAGCGGTAGGTATCGACACGGATATCGGCCGGGTTCACCTCGATCTCGATATTGTCGTCGACCACCGGGTAGACCCAGACCGAGCTGAACGAGGTGTGGCGGCGCGCGGCGCTGTCGTAGGGCGAAATCCGCACCAGACGGTGCACGCCGGATTCTGATTTGAGCCAGCCATAGGCGTTGTGGCCGCTGATCTTGTAGGAGGCCGACTTGATCCCTGCCTCGTCGCCGGCGGATTCGGATTGAAGCTCGACCTTGTAGCCCTTCTTCTCGGCCCAGCGGACATACATCCGCGCCAGCATGGACGCCCAGTCGCAGGACTCGGTCCCGCCCGCGCCCGCATTGATTTCCAGGAAGGTATCGTTGGCGTCTGCCTCGCCGTTCAGCAAAGCCTCGATCTCGGCGGCGGCAGCGCGGTCCTTCAGGCGGGCCAGGGCTTTCTCGGCGTCGGCCACGACCTCGGCGTCGTCTTCCATCTCGCCCAGTTCGATCAGCTCGATATTGTCCGAAAGCTCCTGCGCCATGGCCTTGTAGCGGTCCATGGCATCGACCAGTGCCTGCCGCTCGCGCATGAGCTTCTGGGCGTTGTCGGGATCGTCCCACAGGGTCGGATCCTCCACGCGCGCGTTGAATTCCTCGAGCCTGTAGGACGCCGTCTCCCAATCCATGCGCTGGCGCAGCAGGTCCAGCGATTTCTCGATGGCGTCGACGGTGTTCTGGGTTTCTGCGCGCATTGGGTGCCTTTCCTGTCAGCGCACCAGATAGCAACGCCGCCGCCCGCCCGCAACGGCCCGCGTCGGGACGTCCCGGCTAGTAGAGCCCGCCGGAACTGAGCGTGCCGAACGTGGCCTTCTTCTGCGGAATTGTCGCTGTCGAGCCGTCGGCATTGCGTACGCGCTGCGTGCCGCCGCCGGCCGCCTCCTCGAACAGCGGAAGGTTCGCGCCCATGGCGAAGCCGCCGTCGAAGGCCACGCCGAAGACGGGCTCTTCGCCCAGGCGGAAATACTCGGCCACGACGTTGTCGCCGCTGGCCCCGTCCGAAAGGCGCGCGCCCGTGAACCGGTCGATCTTGATGAAATGGCCGCCCGGCGGCACGTCGAACGGACCACCACCGTATTTTGCCGTGGCTTCCTGCATGAAGCGGTCGAAGACCGGCGCGCACATGCCACCACCCGAGGCGCCGCTGCCAAGGCTGCGCGGCTGGTCGAAGCCGATATAGCAGCCGGCGGCGATGTTGCTCGTGAAGCCCACGAACCACACGTCCTTGGCGTCGTTGGTGGTGCCGGTCTTGCCCGCGACGGGCACGTTCAGGTTGACGCGGCCGCGCGCCGTGCCGCGCTCGACCACGCCCTTCATCATGGATGTCAGCTGATAGGCGGTGATCGCGTCCATGACGCGTTCGCGGTCGGACGCGATGCGTGGCCCGTATCCGGGCTCGAGCTGCGCGGTGTCGCAATCCAGGCACTCGCGCTGGTCGTGACGGTAGACGGTGCGCCCGTAGCGGTCCTGCACCCGGTCGACCAGCGTAGGCTCCACCCGCTCGCCGCCATTGGCGAACATGGAGTAGGCCGCCACCATCTTGTAGAGCGTCGTTTCCTCGGACCCGAGCGATGCCGACAGGTAGCCGCCCATCCGGTCGTAGACCCCGAAGCGTTCGGCATAGCTCGCCACCACGTCCATCCCGACTTCCTGCGCAAGGCGCACGGTCATCAGGTTGCGCGACTGCTCGATCCCGGTGCGCAGCGGCGTGGGGCCGTAGAACCGGTTGGAATAGTTCTTAGGCCGCCACAGGCCCTGCGGCGTGTTGATCTCGATCGGGGCGTCCACGACGATCGTCGCGGGCGAGAAGCCCGAATCCAGCGCCGCGGCGAAGACGAAGGGCTTGAAGCTCGATCCCGGCTGCCGGGTGGCCTGCGTGGCACGGTTGAAGACCGAGTCCTGGTAGGAGAAGCCGCCCTGCATCGCCAGCACGCGGCCCGTATCCACGTCCATCGCCATGAAGGCGCCTTGCACCTCGGGGACCTGGCGCAGGCTCCAGCGGATCAGGCTGCCGTCGCTATCGTTGGTCATGCGGCGCACATGGACGACGTCGCCGCGTTCGAAGTTGTCGAAGAAGTCGCCGCGCAGCCAGGCGATATCGTCGCGCGGGACGGATTGCTCGCCCTCGCCCTCGACGCCGACGGTCAGCGACTGGTCGGCGATGTCCAGGACGACGGCCGGGTACCACTGGTTGTCCAGGTCGATGTCGCGCGGCACGTCGGTGCCGGCCAGCGCCTCTTCCCAGTTGTCCAGTTCGGCCGGATCGATCGTCTCGCCCGTGCCGCGCCAGCGGCCGGTGGAGCGGTCGTAATCCTCCAGCGCGCGCTGCAGGCTGTGGGCGGCCACGGTCTGAAGCTCGCGGTCGATGGTGGCGCGAACCGACAGGCCGCCCGACAGGAACTCGCCCTCGCCGTAGTCGCGGCTCAGCTGGCGGCGGATCTCGTCGGTGAAGTAGTCGCGCGGCGGGATCTCGGAGCGGAAACTGTCGAAATCGCCGCTCTGCACGGTTTGCAACGGCGCGACCCGGGCGGCGCGGTAATCGTCCTCGTCCAGGAAACCGTTCTCGAACATCTCGCGCAAAACGAAGTTGCGGCGCGAGATCGCGCGCTCTTTCTCGCGGACGGGGTGATAGGTCGACGGCGCCTTGGGCAGCGCCGCGAGATAGGCGGCCTCTTCCGGCTGAAGTGCGGCCAGGGGCTTGTTGAAATAGCTCTGCGCCGCCGCCGTCACGCCGTAGGAGTTCTGGCCGAGAAAGATCTCGTTCAGGTAGAGCTCCAGGATCTTCTCCTTGCTCAGCGACTCCTCGATCCGGCTGGCCAGGATCAGTTCCTTCACCTTGCGCTCGGCGCTGCGTTCGCCGCCCAGAAGGAAGTTCTTCATCACCTGCTGGGTGATGGTCGACGCGCCGCGCACGCCCTGGCCACGCGCCGCATCGATCGCCGCGGCGACCATTCCGCGGGGGTCATAGCCCGCATGGGTATAGAAGTTCTTGTCCTCGGCCGAGATGAAGGCGTGCTTCACCAGGTCGGGTATATCGCTGGCCGGCGTGAACAGGCGTCGCTCCTCGGCGAATTCGTCGATGATCCGCCCCTCGCCGGAATAGATCCGGCTGATCGTCGGCGGCTGGTACTGGCTCAGCTGATCGGTGTCGGGCAGGTCCGCGCCGTACATCCAGAACACCGCCCCGATGGTCAGCGCGACGGCGAGCACACCCATGGTCACCAGGGTGAAAAAACCGCCGAAAATGGACAGGATGAAACGGATCATGGGCTGGGGGCCTTCGTACGCGTCGGGTGCCCCGTCTTATCTTGGCCGGGGATAAAGATCAAAAGAACTGACGCGACGTCCGGTTCACGAAACGCGGCGCCCGGCGGGTCATTGCCGCAGGCCGCGCGCCTCGACCGCGTCCTCGGCCGCCCAGGCATCGACGGCATGCACGATGCCCGCGACGGCCTGCGCCCGCCACTCGGGATCGGTCAGGTTCGCCCGGTCCCGCGCGCTGCTGAGAAACCCTAGCTCGACCAGCACCGACGGGATGTCAGGCGCCTTGAGCACCGAGAACCCCGCCTGCAAACGCGGCCGCTTGTGCAGGTCGCCCGTGTAGCTCGCCAGCCCGTCCACCAGCCGCGCGGCCAGCCGGTCGCTGCGCGGCGCGGTGTCCCGCCGGGCCAGGTCCATGAGCACCAATGCGACCTCGTCGTCGTGGCTGTGCAGGTCCAGCCCGGCCAGAAGATCGCTGCGGTCGTGCCGTTCGGCCAGCTTCTGCGACGCCACATCGGAGGCCCGGTCGCTGAGCGTGTAGACGCTGGCCCCCGAGGCGCGGCCTTCGGTCAGGGCGTCGGCGTGCAGGGACATGAACAGGTCCGCGCGGGCCGCGCGGGCGATGCTGACCCGGCGCTCCAAAGAGACGAAGCTGTCATCCTCGCGCGTGAGGGTCACCTCGTGACCGGCGGCGCGCAGCGCGTCGCCAAGCTCGTGGGCGATGCCCAGGATCACGTCGGCCTCGGTCAACCCTTCGGACATGGCGCCGGGGTCGATCCCGCCATGCCCGGGGTCCAGCACCACGCGCAACGGGCGGTCCCCCGTCTGCCGGGTGAGCGGCGCGTCCATCGCGGCCGGCTCGGGCAAGGCGAACAGCCCGGACTCGGGCGCACCGGCGGCGGCGGCGAACGCCTTGTCCGTGCTGGGCGCCAGCGACAGTTTCAACACCGCGCGCCCCGTGCTTTCGGTGATGACCAGCCCCGCCGTCTCGATCGCCATGGGCTCGGCCAAGGTGACGACAAGACGGGACCAGCCGTCACGCATCCGCCCGTGGCCCAGATCCTCGATCCCGTCCGAGGCGACGATCCCGGCCAGGTCGCTGCCGGTGAAATCGACCTCGCCGAAATCGACCACGAGCCGCCTGGGATCGGACAGGGTGAAGACGCGCCACGGCACCGGCTGGCTGAGCGCGAGTTCGATCTGGAGATCGGATCCGAAATCGGCGATGCGGCTGGTCTCGGTGTCGATGCGCGCAAGGGCGGTCAGCTGCGCGGGTTCGGAGGATGCAGCCGGTACCGCTGCCCCGATCGCGAAGGTGAAGGCGCCAAGCGCCACGACTGTTCGAAAGGCCCGTGCAATGACCATCTGGTGCCTCGCTTCGCCTGCTCCGGGGGCTTTGCGCCCCTCTGTGGGGTCAGCCTAGCGCGAAGACCGGGGTCGGGGAAAGACGAAATCGCCTATCGATTGTGCCGCCACGCCTTCAGCCGCGACAGCCCCTCGGTGATGTCCTCGGTCGACCCGGCGTAGGAGAACCGCAGCATTCGCCCCCCGCGCCCGGGGTCGAAATCCAGACCCGGCGTCACCGCGACCCCGGCCTTGTCGAGGATCTCGGCCGACAGCGCCAGAGCGTCGTCGGTCAGGTCGGACACGTCGGCATAGATGTAGAAGGCGCCGTCGGGCGGTGCGAAGGCGGTGAAACCCGCCGCGCGCAGGCCGTCGACCATCAGCTTCCGGTTGGCCGCATACACGGATAGGTTGCGATCCAGCTCGTCCCGGCAGTCGAAGGTGGCCAGCGCGGCCACCTGGCTGGCGTGGGGCGCGCAGATGAACAGGTTCTGCGCCAGCCGCTCGATGATCCGCACGTGATCCTCGGGGACCACCATCCAGCCCACGCGCCAGCCCGTCATCGAGAAATACTTGGAAAACGAATTGACCACGTGCACGTCGTCGGTGAGCTCCAGCGCCGAGACCGGGCGCATGTCGTAATCGATCCCGTGATAGATCTCGTCCGAGATGAAGGCGACATCGCGCGCGGCGCAGGCGTCCGACAGCGCGCCCAGCGCCGCACGGTCCAGCATGGTGCCCGTGGGATTGCCGGGGCTCGCCACGATCAATCCCTGGGCCTCCGCGGGGATCTGGTCCGGCACCGGCTGGAACCGGTCTTCCATCCGCGTCTCGATTCCCAGCGGATCAAGGCTCAGCGCGCGCAGGATCTGGCGGTAGGACGGGTATCCCGGCAGCCCCAGCGCCACCTTGTCGCCCGCCTCGAACAACGCGGTGAAGGACAGGATGAACGCGCCCGACGCGCCCGCCGTCACCACCACGCGGCCCGGGTCGAGATCGACATCGTAGGTCTCGCCATAGTGGCGCGCGATCCGCTGGCGCAGCGCGGGCAGGCCCAGGCCGACGGTATAGCCCAGCGGCCCGGCCGCCATCGCGGCACTTAGGGCCGCACGGGCACCTTCGGGCGCGGGGGTGCCGGGCTGGCCTACCTCCATGTGGATGACGCGGTGGCCGGCCTCTTCGCGTGCGCGGGCCCGCTCCATCACGTCCATGACCAGGAATGGATCGACCGCGCCGCGTTTCGACACCCGCATGAAAGCTTCTCCCGTCTTCGGATTTCCGCCGCCTGACTGGCGCGAAGCCAAGGTGGCGTCAAGCCGCGCGGGCCTTTCACATTGGGGTCATGGCCGGTTGCGCCGGCGGCCCGATCTGCGAGTATGCGCGCGACAATTTCAAGCGCCGGAGCCATGCCATGAAGACCCTCACTCTCGCCGCCGTCCTCGCCCCCGCGTTGGCAATGGGCCAGGGCGCGCTGGCCCAGCAGATGAGCGATGCCGAGTTCGGCGAGCGGGTCCGCGCCTACCTGATGGAGAACCCGCAGGTCATCATGGAGGCGGTCGCCGCGCTCGAGGCGCAGGAGTCCGAGGCGCAGGCCGCGCAGGACAACCAGCTGGTGGCCGACAATGCCGATGCGCTGTTCCGGGCCGAAGGCGACTGGGTCGGCGGCAATCCCGAGGGCGACGTGACCGTGGTCGAGTTTCTCGATTACCGCTGCGGCTACTGCAAGCGTGCCCATCCCGAGGTGGCGGAGCTTCTGCAAAGCGACGGCAACATCCGCCTGGTCGTGAAGGAATTCCCGATCCTGGGCGAGCAGTCGGTCCTCGCCTCGCGCTTTGCCATGGCCACGCTCGAGGTCGCGGGCAGCGAGGCCTATGGCGAGGTCAGCGATGCCCTGATGACAATGCGCGGCGACATTACCGCCGACAGCCTGGGCGCTCTGGCCGATGAGCTGGAGCTGGACGGTTCCGCCATCATGGGCGCCATGGGCACGCCCGAGATCGACGCCAAGATCGCCGAGAATTATGCCTTGGCGCAGACCATGGGCATCTCGGGCACGCCCAGCTTCGTCTTCGGCGACCAGATGGTGCGCGGTTACGTGCCCCTGGAAGCCATGCGCCAGATCGTGGCCGAAGAGCGGGACGAGGGCTGAACCGCCCTACCCCGTTCCGTTCGCCAGATGCAGATACGTCTCGTCGTAGCGGCGGGACAGATGATCGCCCGCCAGCACCGTTTTGCCGGAGCCCATGGGCGCGACGTTGGTGTCGTAATTCGGGTTGAAGAACAGCGGGACCGAGATCCGTTCGGCCGCGGTGCCCACCACCCGGTGCGGCGTCGCGCGGACGCGGCCGCCGGTCCACATCTCCAGCATCTCGCCGAAATTGACGATGAACTCGCCCGGCGGCGCCTGTAGCGGGATCCAGCCACCGCCCCGCTTGCGCACCTCCAGCCCCGGCGTGCCGTCGGTGGCCAGCAGGGTCAGGCAGCCGTAATCGGTGTGGGTGCCGATCCCGAAATCCTTTTCGGTCGCCCAGGCGGGCCGCTCGGGGTAGAAATTCCCGCGCAACAGCGCCATGGGCCGGTCGAACTTGTCGTCGAAGAAATCGTGCGGTGCGCGCAGGCTGCGCGCCAGCCCGCGCAACAGATCCAGCGCCACGCCCATGGACTGCGCGTAATACGCCTCCAGCGTTTCGCGAAACCCCGTCAGCCCCTCTGGCCAGTGGTTCGGCGCGTAATATTTCAGCCCGTGCCGCGCCAGCGGGTCATCCGCCGCAAGCTCGAACCCCATGTCGAACACCTGCTTGTAGTCGGCATTGGCGTTCGGATCGACGCGCTCGGCCCCCGGCGCGCCCCAGCCCCGGTTCGATCCCGTCGCCGCCATGTCGATCCGCGCCTTGCGGGTGGCCGGCAGGTGAAAGAAGGCGCGATAGGCCTCGATCACCGCGCGCACGTCCTCCCCCGACAGCGCCGTGTTGTGGACCGTCAGGAACCCCGTCTCGGTCGCGGCGTGCGCCATGTCCTGCAGCAGCGCGGCATGGGACGGGTCGTCCGGGTCGGCGAGGCGGGCGGCGTCGATACGGGGGATCATGCGGAACTCCTTCGGGGCGACGCCCTGCATATGGTGGTCTTTTGACCCGCACGCAAACACGCTAGCTTTTCGCGCAACGGACAGGAACCACAGCAGGAAGGATCCCCCATGGCCGATCGCCGCAAGCTTGCCGCCGGCAACTGGAAGATGAACGGCACCACCGCCGAGCTGTCGCAGATCGACGCGCTGGTCGCCGCCCATGGCGACGCGGGCTGCGAGGTGCTGATCTGCCCGCCCGCCACGCTGATCGCGCCCATGGTCGCACGCGCGGGCGGCAAGATCGCCGTCGGCGGGCAGGATTGCCACGCCGCCGAGAAGGGCGCGCATACCGGCGACATCTCGGCCGGCATGCTGCGCGACGCGGGCGCGAGCCACGTGATCACCGGCCATTCCGAGCGCCGCGCCGACCACGGCGAATCCGACGCGGACGTGCGCGCCAAGACCGAGGCCGCGATCGGCGCGGGCCTGGTCGCCATCGTCTGCGTGGGCGAGACGCTGGACGAGCGCGAGGGGGGCCGGACGCTGGACGTGATCGACACCCAGCTGGCCGGATCGGTGCCCGATGGCGCCACGGGCGACACCGTCGTTATCGCCTACGAGCCCGTCTGGGCCATCGGCACCGGCAAGGTCCCGACGACCGAGCAGATCGCCGAGGTCCACGCGCACATGAACGCCCGCCTGAAAGAGCGGTTCGGAGATGCGGGCGACGCGATCGCCCTGCTCTATGGCGGATCGGTGAAGCCCTCGAACGCGGCCGAGATCTTCGCGGTGGACAAGGTCGACGGCGCCCTGGTGGGCGGCGCGTCGCTGAAGGCCGACGATTTCGGCGGGATCATCGCGGCGCTGGAGGGCTAGGCCCCGGCGGTCACGTCGTGGCCGTAGAGCCAGTCGAACCGGCCCAGCAGCATACCCGGGACGCGCCCCGCGACCCGCAGCGCCGCGTGGGCGGCCAGTCGCGCGGGACCGCGCAGGTGGTAGTTCCGGGCGTTCGCGTTGGCCGCGGCGATGGCGCGCGTCACCCGCGGCTCGCGCTGCGCCTGGTAGGCCGCCAACGCCGCCGCGCGGTCCGGCGCGTCCAGCGCCCGCGCCAGGCACCACGCGTCCTCCAGCGCGAGGTTCGCGCCCTGCGCCAGGAACGGCAGCGTCGGGTGCGCCGCGTCGCCCAGCAGCGCCATGGACCGCCCGTGCCAGCGCGGCGCCACGGGGTGACGGAAAAGCCCCCACAGGTGGCAGGTCTCGACCCGCGCCAGCCAGTCCGGCACCGCCCCGCCGAACCCGGCGAAGGCACGACGCAGCGCGTCGGGGTCTCCGGCGATGTGCCAGCCTTCCTCGGCCCAGTCGGACCGCTCCTCCACCGCGACGAGGTTCAGCCGGCCCTGGCCCAGCGGATAGGCCACGAGGTGCCGGCCCGGCCCCAGGAAGACCGTTGCGCGCGGCGGCGCCTCGGCCGGGACGATGGCCCGCCATGCCACCTGCCCGGTGAAGAACGGCGAGTCCGCCCCGTTCAGCGCGCCGCGAAGGACGGAATTCAGGCCATCCGCGCCGACCACGAACGGGTGCTGCTCGCTGCGGTCGCCGAACGATAACCGGCACCCGGCCCCGTCCTCGGCCCCGGTGACGCGGTCGCCCAGCCGCAAGGTCGCACCGGCCTCCCGCGCGGCGCCCGCCAGCAGGTCGATCAGCGCAGCCCGGTGCACCATGTGATAGTCGCGCCCCGCAAGGTCCATGCGCGCGATGGGCCGCCCGCTGGGACCGTCGATCAGCGCCACGGCCTCGCTCGGCACGGACACGGCACCCAGCGCGTCGCCAAGGCCCAGCGCCCGCAGCACGGCAAAGCCGTTCGGGCTGACCTGAACGCCGGCGCCGACCTCGGCGATCCGCGGCGCGCGCTCGATCACCGTCGGCGCAAAACCGCGACGGGCCAGCGCGATCGCGGCGGTCAACCCGCCGATCCCGCCGCCCACGATGGTGATCGCTTCGCCCATGGAGATCCTTTCCAAAGAAAAACCGGGGCGTGAGGGCCCCGGTTCATCAATCGGCCCGCGATGGGCGCGTCCTCAGTCGTCGCGATGCACCTTCTCGCGCCGCTCGTGCCGCTCCTGTGCCTCGAGGCTGAGGGTGGCGATGGGGCGCGCATCCAGCCGCTTGAGCGAGATGGGCTCGCCCGTGACCTCGCAATAGCCGTACTCGCCCTCTTCGATGCGGCGCAGCGCGGCGTCGATCTTGGCGACCAGCTTGCGCTGGCGATCGCGGGTGCGCAGCTCCAGCGCGCGGTCGGTTTCCTCGGAGGCGCGGTCGGCCACGTCGGGAATGTTGCGGGTGCCGTCCTGAAGCCCGTTGATGGTGCTGCGGCTCTCGTCCAGAAGATCGTTGCGCCACGCGATGAGCTTGCGACGGAAATACTCCGTCTGCCGTGCGTTCATGAACGGCTCGTCGTCACTCGGCGTGTACTCGTCCGCAATAATGGTATCCAATTTCATCCCCGTTCTCCCCTACCGGGTGCGGGATGACCACCACCGCACCGCTTATCGTTGGCTACTCCTGCGGCGGGACTTATCCCATGGACAAATGCTTGTCACGCTTCATGTTGCATCGGTTGCGGCTTCTTTCTGCCACACCTATGGTCCGCGAAATTCTGGCATCCGGGACGCATCAGCGATGAAATTTGAATCGACCGACGGCTACGTCGCCACCGAAGACCTGACGCTGGCCGTGAACGCTGCCATCACCCTGGAACGCCCGCTTCTGGTAAAGGGCGAGCCGGGTACCGGCAAGACCGAACTCGCGCGACAGGTGAGCGCGGGGCTGGGCCTGCCCATGATCGAGTGGCACGTCAAATCCACCACCCGCGCCCAGCAGGGCCTTTACGAATACGACGCCGTCAGCCGGTTGCGCGACAGCCAGCTCGGCGACGCGCGCGTGCACGACGTGCGCAACTACATCCGCCGCGGCAAGCTGTGGGAAGCGTTCGAGCGTGACGACCGCTGCGTGCTGCTGATCGACGAGATCGACAAGGCCGATATCGAGTTTCCCAACGACCTGCTGCAGGAACTCGACCGGATGGAGTTCCACGTCTACGAGACCGGTGAGACGGTGCGGGCGCGCCAGCGCCCCATCGTCATCATCACCTCCAACAACGAGAAGGAGCTGCCCGACGCCTTCCTGCGCCGCTGCTTCTTCCACTACATCCGCTTCCCGGACATGGAGACGATGAAGAAGATCGTCGAGGTGCATCACCCAGGCATCAAGTCGCAGCTGCTGACGGCCGCGCTGACGCAGTTCTACGAGCTGCGCGAACAGCAGGGCCTCAAGAAGAAGCCCTCGACCTCCGAGGTGCTCGACTGGCTGAAGCTGCTGCTGGCCGAGGACCTGAGCGCCGAGGACCTGAAGCGCGACGGCGCCGCGGCCCTGCCGCGCCTGCATGGCGCGCTCCTGAAGAACGAGCAGGACGTCCACCTGTTCGAACGCCTGGCCTTCATGGCCCGCCGACAGGGATGATCCCGCCCGACGCGGCCTCTTCATCTTTCGGGAAATACCTCGGGGGTGCGGGGGCTGGCCCCCGCTGGTCCCGTCGATGATCCATATCCTTACCCACGACATCCTGCCGGTCTTCGCCATGCTGGCGCTGGGCTTCGCCATGGGGCGCGGCGGCGTGGTGGGCACGGTCGAGGCGCGGGCGGTCAACCGCGTGTCCTTCCTGGTCCTGCAGCCCGCGCTGATCTTCCCGCTCATGGCCGGCGCCGACCTGAGCGGCGTGGCGCCCCGCCCGCTCGCCGCCTACGCGCTGGGCGAGGTGCTGATGTTCGTGCTGGCCTTCACCATCGCGCGCCGCGTCTTCGGCCGCGACCTGCGCGAGGCCTGGCTGCTGGGCATGGCGACGATGTTCGTCAACTCGCTGCTCTATGTCTGGCCCATAACGGTGCTGATCTACGGCGCGGACGGCGTTCTGCCGGTCACCGCGGTGGTGCTGCTCGACACGGCGATCTTCTTCTCCTTTTTCATCCTCTCCATGGAGGTCATGGCGGGCGGCAAGGCCTGGAAGGCGACCCTGGGCCGAATCGCGCTGAACCCGGTACTGTTGGCCATCGCCGTGGGCGCACTGGTCAATGTGGGCGGCGTGCCCCTTCCCCAGCCGGTGCTGAACGCGCTGGCTTTCGCCGGTCCCGCCGCCGCGCCCATGACCCTGTTCGCCCTGGGGGTCATCTTGTCAGGCACCGCGTTGGCGCCGACCCCCGCCATCGCCGGCATCGCGGGGCTGAAGCTGCTGGGGTTCCCGGCGCTGGTCTTCGGGCTGGCGGCGCTGCTGGCGCCCGGGTCGGACTGGTCGGCGCAGATGGTGCTGACCGCCGCCGGGCCGTCGGGCGCCATGCCCTTCGCGCTGGCCTTGCTTTACGGCGTGCGCACCGACACCATCGCTCCGGTGATCGTCTGGACCTCGGTCCTGTCCCTGTTCTCGCTCGCCTGGCTCGCCTGATGCATATCCGCCCCCCGACCCCCGAAGACCGCCCCGCATGGGACGCGCTCTGGCGCGACTATCTTGCCTTCTACGAGACCACCCTGCCGCCCGAGATCTTCGAGGCGCAGTGGGCGCGGCTGATGTCCGACGACGACACCACCATGCGGGGCCTGCTGCTCGAGGTCGACGGCGCGCCGCGCGGGCTCGTTCACTACCACTTCCACGTCCACGGCTGGAAGCTGACCCGCGTCTGTTACCTGCAGGACCTGTTCGTCAGTCCCGACCTGCGCGGCACCGGTGCGGGCCGCGCGCTGATCGAGGCCGTCTATGCCCGCGCCGATGCCCACGGCTGCCCCGATGTGTACTGGATGACGCAGGAGCACAACGACGTGGCCCGCCGGCTCTATGACCGCATTGGCAAATGCACGCCCTTCATCAAGTATCAAAGGGCATGATCATCCGCTCCCTCCTCGCATTGACGCTGTCGCTCGGGCTGACCGCCTGCGCCGCCGTCGACACGCGCCCCGCCAGCGCGCCGGAAGCCACGCGCGTGGCGCTGCCGCCGATGAAGGTCTTCGCGCGGCCGCGCGTGACCCGGCCCACCCGGTCCAACCGCGACATCGCGCAGGATTTCCTTGACCTGAGCTTCCAGCTGGAGTCGGGCCGCACCCTGCCCGTCTTCACCCGCTTCAGCGAACCGGTGAGCCTGCGGGTGCTGGGCAACACCCCGTCGCTGGACCGGGACCTGGAGCGCCTGCTCGGGCGGCTGCGGGACGAGGCGCAGATCACCATCCGCCGCGTGCCCGCCGCACAGCGCGCCAACGTCACCATCCAGACGATCCCGCGCACCCAGCTGCGTCGCGCCGTCCCCGAGGCGGCCTGCTTCGTGGTGCCCCGCGTGTCCAGCTGGGACGAATTCCGCGCCAATCGCCGCGGCGGCGTCACCGACTGGACCACCCTGACCGAGCGGCAGACGCTGGCGATCTTCATCCCCCGCGACGTGCCCCCGCAGGAGCTGCGCGATTGCCTGCACGAGGAACTGGCCCAGGCGCTGGGTCCGCTGAACGACCTTTATCGTCTGACCGATTCGGTCTTCAACGACGACAACTTCCACACCGTGCTGACCGGCTTCGACATGCTGATCCTGCGGGTCTACTACGCGCCCGAGCTGTCCAACGGCATGACCCGCGCGCAGGTGGCGGCACGGCTGCCCGGCATCCTGGCCCGGCTGAACCCGGCCGGCGAAGGCCGGGGCAGCCGGGGGCGGACCGCAACCAGCCGCGCCTGGATCGACCAGGTCGAACGCGCGCTGGGGCCGCGGGCGGGGCTCGACGCGCGGCGCGCGGCGGCCAAGCGCGCGGTGGCCATCGCGCGGGCCAGCGGGTGGAACGACAACCGCCTTGCCTTCTCGCTTTTCGCGCTCGGGCGCCTGTCGCTGGGGGCCGAGCCGGAACTCGCCCTGGGCAGCTTCCTGCAAGCGGCCAGCATCTATGCCGCCGACCCGTCGACCCAGGTGCACGAGGCCCATATCGCCATGCAACTGGCCGCCTTCGCCCTGTCGGCCGGCCAGGCCGAACAGGCCCTGCGCATCGTGGACGCCAACACCGACGCCGTGATGGCCGCCGAGAACGCGGCGCTGCTGGCCACCCTGCTGCTCGTCAAGGCCGAGGCGCTGGAGCTTCTGGACCGCGACGCCGAGGCGGCCCGCCTCCGGCTTGAGGGTCTGGGCTGGGCGCGATACGGGTTCGGCTCGGACGACGAGGTGCGCCAGCGCCTGGCCGAGATCGTCGCCATATCGCCACGCAACCGCGAGGGACCACCCGCATGATCGTTTTGGCCGGAGTTCTCATCGGCATCGCCTGGGGCATCACCACGGCCCGCCGTCGCGGCGGCAACCGCAAGGACATGGCGCAATACGCCGCCGCCGCCGCCATCGCCGGCGCCCTTCTGGGACTGATCCTGACCATCATCCTGGAGAAGTCGATCTAGATGTTCCTGCCGTTCTTCCAGCAGCTGCGCAGCCACAAGGTGCCGGTCAGCCTGCGGGAATTCCTGGATTTCCTCGGGGTTCTGAAGACCGGCATCGTCACCTACGACGTGGACGGGTTCTATTACCTGGCGCGCACCGCGCTGTTGAAGAACGAAGCCCACCTGGACCGCTTCGACCAGGCCTTCGCCGCCGCCTTCAAGGGGATCGAGTCCATCCCGCCCGAAGCGGTGGTCGAGGCGATGGAATTGCCCGGCGACTGGCTGCGCAAGATGGCCGAGAAGCACCTGAGCCCCGAGGAGCGCGCCGAGATCGAGGCGTTGGGCGGCTTCGACAAGCTGATGGAGACCCTGCGCGAGCGGCTGAAGGAACAGGAAGGCCGGCACCAGGGCGGCAACAAGTGGATCGGCACCGCCGGCACCTCGCCCTTCGGCGCCTACGGCTACAATCCCGAGGGCGTGCGTATCGGCCAGCACGAAAGCCGCCATCGCCGCGCCGTGAAGGTCTGGGACAAGCGCGAGTTTCGCAATCTCGACGACGACCGCGAACTCGGCACCCGCAACATCAAGGTCGCCCTGAAGCGCCTGCGCCGCTGGGCGCGCGAGGGCGCGGCGGAAGAGCTCGACCTGCCCGGCACCATCCGTTCGACCGCGTCGCAGGGATACCTCGACGTCAAGACACGGCCCGAGCGGCGCAACGCCGTGCGCGTGCTGCTGTTCCTGGACGTGGGCGGGTCCATGGACGACCACGTGCACGCGGTGTCGGACCTGTTCTCGGCCGCCAAGTCCGAGTTCCGGCATCTCGAGCAGTTCTATTTCCACAACTGCCTTTACGAGGGTGTCTGGCGCGACAACCGCCGCCGCTGGACCGAGCAGACCCCCACCTGGGACATCCTGCACCGCTATGGCCCGGAATGGCGCTGCATCTTCGTGGGGGACGCGTCGATGAGCCCCTACGAAGTCGCCTATCCCGGCGGCGCGAACGAGCACTGGAACGCCGAGTCGGGCGAGACCTGGCTGACCCGCGCCCGCGACCAGTGGCCCGCCCATCTCTGGATCAACCCGACGCCCGAGAAATACTGGGGCTATACCCAGTCGATCCAGATGATCCGGCAGATCTTCGGGTCCGAGCGGATGGTGCCCATGACTCTGCAAGGCCTGAGCCAGGGAATGAAGGCGCTGACGTGACCCGCACCCCCGCCGATGACTGCGCGACCATGGCCGAGTTGCGCACCCAGATCGACGCGCTGGACGCCGAGCTGATCGCGCTGCTGGCCGAGCGGGCGACCTATATCGACCGCGCCATCGCCCTGAAGCCCGGCGAAGGCATCAGGGCCCGGGCCGAGGACCGGGTGGCCGAGGTCGTGGCGAACGTGCGCGCGCTGGCCCAAGCGCGCGACCTGGACCCCGATCTGGCGGAACGCCTGTGGTCCGAACTGATCGAATGGTCCATCGCCCGCGAACGGCGCGAGATCGACTGACCGCGTTTCAGCAGGGCGCGAGCCGGTCCCGCAAGACGCGGGCTTCGTCCGCGCTCAGCCGGTCGAACAGGTTCGCACGGCGGGTCAGCGGAACGAAGGCCCCACCGTCGACCGACAGGAAGGTGCGGACCGGAAGGCCCGCCGCGAGCGGCGCTTGCAGGCACCCACCCGTGACCCGGACCGACAGGCTGCCCGCGCCGCGCGTGCCCTCGGCCCGCAGGCGCCGGATCGCCGCCTGCGCATCGGCAAACCGGGCACGGTCCCCGGGGGCGATCGTCGCCGTGAAGAGCCGCGTCCCCTCTGCGGGCGCCAGGCCACGCGCCCCCTCCTCCACGCCGAGTTCCACCGCCTCGTCGATCCGCAGCGCGTCGTCGTCATCGCGGAAGGTCAGCCGAAGGACCGCGTCGCCCGAGCGCAGGCGCAGCATCTCGGGCACCTCCAGCGCGGCGGCGATCGCCCCGGGGTCGGTGCCCAACGGGTCGAGCCGGGCCGCCGCGAGAAGGCCGCGCGGCGTGACGTCGCCGCAGCCCGCCAGCACCAGCAGGCACAGGACCGCCATGGGGCGCGCGAGAGCAAAGGGGATGGACATGGCGTTGAAGGCTCCTTATCAAAACATGAATCATTTATCGTAAAACAATAAACTCGTGGAGCCCAAGATGGAAGACCCGACCTCCCTGTTCCGCCGTGCCCGCCTGTGCCGCGTGGTGTTGCAAGCCCTCTTTCTCGGGCTCGGTGCCGTTCTTGCCCTCATGGTGATCTCGGCCATGCTCGAGCCCGCCTATACCGGCGCTTGGCTGGCCCGGTTCTTCGGCTATCCCGCGCATCCGATCTCGGGAATGGCGAGCGCGGGCATCGTCATCGTGACGGCCGCGATCCTGGCGGCATGGCTGGCGGCGCTCGGGACGCTGGCCTGCCTGTTCGACGCGGCCGGATGGACGGTGCAGGACCCGCAGGCCCCCGCCCGGGCGGCGGCGCGGGCCACCTTCTGGGTGTCGGTGGCCCTGGGTCTTTTCATCGTGGGCCAAGTGCCGCTGTCGCTGCTGGCCACGCTCGGGGCCGAACCGGGGTCGCGCATGATCGCCATCGGGATCAGCCCGGCGCACGCGGTGGGCCTGATCGCCACTGTGGTGGTGGCCTTTCTCGCCGTGGTGCTTAGGATGATGGCGGACCTCTGGGAAGATCAGCGCGAAATCGTATGAGTGGACAGATCATCGTCCGGCTGGACGTGATGCTTGCGCGGCGCAAGATGACGTCACGCGAATTGTCGTCGCGGATCGGGATATCCGAACAGAACCTGTCGCTGCTGAAATCCGGCAAGGTGCGCGGCGTGCGGTTCGAGACGCTGGCGCGCATCTGCGCGGAGTTGGAGTGTCAGCCCGCCGATCTGCTGGAATTCGCGCCGGACTGAGCGTCGAGCGCGCGGCGCAGTCGGCCGAGCGTGGCGCGCAGCCCGGCGATCTCGGCCTCGGTCATGCCCGTCGCGCGGCCCACGCATTCCGGCACGTGGGCGGTGCGCGCGGCCATGGCCTGCCCGGCCTCGGTCAGCGCGATCTCGACCCGGCGCTCATCCTCGCGCGCGCGGGTGCGGGTCACGAGGTCCTGCGCTTCGAGACGCTTCAGCAGCGGGGTCAGGGTCGACGTCTCCATCCCCGTGCGCCGGCCGATCCCGCCCACGGCCAGCGGCGCGGCGTCCCACAGGACCGACATCACCACGTATTGCGGGTAGGTCAGGCCCAGCGGCGCCAGAAGCGGCTTGTAGACCCGGCCGAACGCCTGGTTCAGCGCGTGCACGTCGAAGCACAGCATGTCCTCGGGCGTGAGGCAGGGGTCGGGCAGGTTCACGTTCATCCTGCACCATTAGATCGCACACGATCTTGTCGCAAGCTTGACACGCCGCCCGCGGAATTACATCGTCCACGACAAGATCGCCCGCGATAGATGCGGGTGGCGCCCGTAGCGGCAGGAACGAACACCGCGTTCTTGCGTTTCGGGACTCGACACACACGCCGTCCGGTCGACCGGACGAAGGAGGATACATGATCAAGAAGCACGGATCCGCGAACTGGAAAGGTGGTCTGAAGGACGGGAACGGCACGGTCTCGACCCAGACCAAGGTGCTGGACGCCCAGAACTACGGCTTCAACTCGCGCTTCGAAGGCGGGACGAACACCAACCCCGAAGAGCTGATCGGCGCCGCCCATGCCGCGTGCTATTCCATGGCGCTGTCGATGATCCTGGGCCAGCACGACCTGACGGCCGACAACATCGACACCAAGGCCACCGTCAGCCTGGAAGAGGTCGATGGCGGCTTCGCCATCACCAAGATCCACCTGGACGTGACGGCCAGCGTTCCGGGCGCCACGCAGGAACAGTTCGACACCGCGACCATCGCCGCCAAGGAAGGCTGCCCGGTGTCCAAGGTGCTGGCCGGTGCCGATATCACGATGGACGCCAAGATGTCCTGACAAGGTACTTGACGAGTAACTGGAGTACGCAGGCGCCGGCCCCGGAATGGGCCGGCGTTCGTCGTTTCCGGTGCGGCGCCACGCGGCCAAGCGCCGCGCGGGCCCGTCCGGACGATTGCAAGCGGGCGCACCACGCCCCATCTTCGATACATGTTGAAATTCACCCCGATCCTGCTGGCCATCCTCTACGCGCTGGCGATGTACCGCTTCTCGGTCTGGCGCACGTCGAAGGAGCTGGATTCAAAATCGACCGAGCTGGCCGATCCGGCCCTGCGCAAGCTGACGGACCGGATGGCGCAGGCGCTCGATCTCGAGCGGATCAAGGTGCATATCTACGAGATCGACCCGGTGAACGGGCTTGCCGCGCCCGACGGACGCATCTTCATCACCCGGGGCTTCTACGACAAGTACCGCGCCGGCGAGGTCACGGGTGAGGAAATGGCGTCGGTGATCGCGCACGAGCTGGGCCACGTGGCCCTGGGCCATTCGCGGCGGCGCATGATCGACTTCTCGGGCCAGAACGCGCTGCGCACCGCGCTGGCCATGATCCTGGGGCGGTTCATCCCCGGGATCGGGGTGATGATCGCCAATGCCCTGGCCTCGCTTCTGGCCGCGGGCCTGTCGCGCAGCGATGAATACGAGGCCGACGCCTATGCCTCGGCCCTTCTGATCAAGTCCGGAATCGGCACCGCGGGGCAGAAATCGCTGTTCGCGAAGCTCGACGCCTTGACCGGGTCCACCGGCCGCGCGCCCGCCTGGCTGATGAGTCACCCGAAGACGGCCGACCGCGTCGCCGCCATCGAGGCCAACGAGGCGAAGTGGTTGCGGGTCTGACCGCGCCAGGCCGGCGTGGCGGCGGCGGCACCGGTCGGCAAGGAGTATTTTTCGACCAGTGATGCAGCCTGTCCTCGCGCGGCCCGATCGGCGCGCGTAGGGGCCTAGGATGCGGGGGGCGCCAGCCGCTTGCCCAGCCGGGGCAGCCGCGCGCGCTTCATCAGGGCGCGCAGGTCCAGCGTCTCGCCCGACAAGCGCTCGGCGGTCGCGTGGACGCGGCCGACCACCCCGGCGACCGTGTCGGGATCCCGGTCGTGCAGGCGCCGGGCGAGCTGGTCGGGATCCACACGCTCGATCCCCTCTTCGGCCAGCGCGGCGCGCGGGAAATCCTGCGCGTTGAAGGTACAGATCAGGTCGGCGGACCCGGCGATGGCGGCGGCCAGAACGTGGATATCGTTCGGGTCCGGCAGGTGCAGCCGCGCCATGTCGCCCGCGCGGGGGCTGACCCCGGCGCGCGGGAAGGCCTGGCGCAACATCGCGATCTCGCCGCGGGCCACGTCCTCGGCCCCCGGGCCGAGCTTGACCGTGGCGCGGGCCCATTCCTCGAGAATGCGATCCGACCAAATCGGCGTGAACAGCCCCGCCGCCGACCAGCCCGTCAGGCATTCCCGCAGGACGGTGGGAAACAGCACGCAGGCGTCGAGACAGACCCTCACAGCCGGAAGAACAGGGCCTTGAGATAGCCCGTCTCGGCCAGCTGCGGCAGCTGCGGGTGATCCGGCCCGGCAAAGCCCGTGTGGATCAGCTGCGCCGCCCGACCGGCCCGCCCGATGCCGCGCACGCTGGCGCCGCGGAACGCGGCAAGGTCCGCGGCGTGCGAGCACGAGCACAGCCCCAGGTAGCCCCCCGGCGCCACCAGCGGCGCGGCCAGGCGCGCCACCCGTTCGTAGGCGCGCAACCCCGCCTCGCGCGCGGATTTCGACGGCGCGAAGGCGGGCGGGTCGCAGATGACAGTGTCGAACTGCGCCCCCTCCTCGGCCAGCGCTTCGAGCGTCGCGAAGGCGTCGCCCTGGCGCGTGGCGAAGCGGTCGCCGTGGCCCGAGGCCGCCGCGCCCGCCGCGGCAAGCTCCAGCGCCGGGGCCGAGCCGTCGACGGCCAAAGCGCTTTCGGCGCCCGCGGCGAGGCAGGCCAACCCAAAGCCGCCCACGTGGCTGAACACGTCCAGCACCCGGCCGCCCCGGGCCAGACCGGCGGCGAAGCGGTGATTGTCGCGCTGGTCGAAGAACAGCCCGGTCTTCTGGCCGCCCATGATGTCGGCCATGTAGGTCGCCCCGTTCATGGGCACGGGGATCGGCGCCCGGGGCGCCTCGCCCAGGATCACCTTCGTCACATCGTCCAACCCCTCGCGCGCGCGGCCCCGGCTGGCGGCGTTCTTCACGATGCAGGTCGCGCCGGTGGTGGCACGCAGCGCCTCGGTCAGCGGATCCAGCAACGCCTCGGCCCAGGCGGCGTTGGGCTGCACCACCAGCGTGTCGCCGAAGCGGTCGACCACCACGCCCGGCAGGCCGTCCGCCTCGGCGTGGATCAGGCGGTAGAAGGGCGCGTCGTAGAGCCGGTCGCGATGGGCGAGCGCGCGGCGCACCTTGCCCGCCAGCCAGTCGCCGTCGATCCGGGCATCCGCATCACGGTCGAGCATCCGGGCGATGATCTGCGAGCCGGGGCTGAGCGCCACGAGCCCCAGGTCGGCGCGGTCGGCATCCTGCAGACGGGCGATGGTCCAGGCCGGCAGCTTGCCGGTGCGGCGGTCGACGACCAGCTCGTTGGCGTAAACCCACGGAAAGCCATGGCGGATCGCGCGGGCGTTGGCCTTGGGGCGCAGGCGGATGATGGGCGGATCGATGGCGCTGTTCATGGCATCGGCCATAGGCGATGGGCCGGGGCTTGGAAAGCGGGCGCATTCCATGATAGCGCTATCTGGAATGCTGTTGAGCCGTCGCCCCGACGGACGCACAGTGCCGACAGAGGAGGATTCCCATGCCCCTGAACGCCACGATCGCAGACGTCACCGCCCGCATCGTCGAACGCTCGAAGGACAGCCGGTCGACCTATCTCGACCGCATGGCCCGCGCCGCCGAGGAAGGCCCCCGCCGCGCGCACCTGACCTGCGGCAACCAGGCCCACGCCTACGCCGGCGCGGGACAGGACCAGGACAGGCTCGCCACCGAGAACCAGCCCAATATCGGGATCATCACCGCCTATAACGACATGCTGTCGGCCCACCAGCCGTTCGAGCGGTTCCCCGACCTGATCCGCACGGCGGCGCGCAACTTCGGCGCCACGGCGCAGGTCGCGGGCGGGGTCCCGGCCATGTGCGACGGGATCACCCAGGGCCAGGTGGGGATGGAGCTTTCGCTGTTCTCGCGCGATGTCATCGCGCTCGCCACCGGCGTGGGGCTGTCGCACAACTGCTACGACTCGGCGTTGTACCTGGGCGTGTGCGACAAGATCGTGCCGGGCCTTGTCATCGGCGCGGCGACCTTCGGCTACATCCCCGCGATTTTCCTGCCGGCGGGCCCCATGACCAGCGGCCTGCCCAACGACGAGAAGGCCAAGGTGCGCCAGCAATTCGCTGCCGGCGAAGTCGGTCGCGACAAGCTGATGGAAGCCGAAATGGCGTCCTATCACGGGCCGGGCACCTGCACCTTCTACGGCACCGCCAATTCCAACCAGATGCTGATGGAGTTCATGGGGCTGCACCTGCCCGGCGCCAGCTTCGTGAATCCCAACACGCCGCTGCGCGACGCGCTGACCGTCGCCGGGGTCGAACGGGCGACGCAGATCACCCAGATGGGCAACGACTACCGCCCCGCGGGACAGGTGCTGGATGAAAAGGCCTTCGTGAACGGGATCGTCGGGCTGATGGCCACGGGCGGGTCGACCAACCTGCTCATTCACCTGCCGGCCATGGCGCGGGCGGCGGGCGTGCAGTTGGACCTGCAGGATTTCGCCGACATCTCGTCCGTCGTGCCGCTGATGGCGAAGGTCTATCCCAACGGCCTTGCGGACGTGAACCACTTCCACGCCGCGGGCGGCCTGACCTACATGATCGGCGAGCTGATCGACGGCGGCCTGCTGCACGGTGACACGCTTACTGTGATGGGCGACGGGCTGAAGGATTACGTGAAAGAGCCGAAGCTGAAGGACGACCGCATCGTCTGGGAAGATGCCGACCGCACGACCCACAACGACAAGATCCTGCGCCCCGTGTCGGACCCGTTCCAGCCCACGGGCGGCATGGCGGATCTGAAGGGCAACCTCGGCCGCGGCGCGATGAAGATCTCGGCGGTGAAATCCGAGTATCACGTGATCGAGGCGCCCTGCCGGATCTTCGAGAACCAGGAACAGGTCAAGGCCGCGTGCCGCGCGGGCGAGATCACGGAAGACACTGTGGTCGTCGTCCGCTTCCAGGGGCCGCGCGCCAACGGCATGCCCGAGCTGCATTCGCTCACCCCCCTGCTGGCGAACCTGCAGGACAAGGGGCTCAAGGTCGCCCTGGTCACCGATGGCCGCATGTCGGGGGCGAGCGGCAAGGTGCCCGCCTGCATCCACGTCTCGCCCGAGGCGGCGCTCGGCGGCCCGCTCGCAAGGCTGCGCGACGGCGACGTGGTGCGAGTGGACGCGACCAAGGGCACGCTCGACGTGCTGGACGTCGATCTCGACAGCCGCGAGGTCGCCACGGCGGACCTGAGCGACAACGGCCACGGCGTCGGCCGCGAACTGTTCGAGGTCTTCCGCCAGAACGTGGGCCTGGCCAGCCAGGGCGCGGGCACCGTCGTTTGAGACAGGACAACCAGGAGAGCAGAGCATGAACCCCAGCCAAGCCTCGGCCCAGGCCGAACAGATTTGCCGCCTGGCGCCGGTGATCCCGGTGCTGGTGGTCCACGACCCCGCCCACGCCGCGCCGCTCGCGCGCGCGCTGGTGGCGGGCGGCCTTCCAGCGCTGGAGGTCACCCTGCGCACCCCTGCCGCGCTCGAGGTCATCGCCGAGATGGCCACGGTCGAGGGCGGCACGGTCGGCGCGGGCACCTTGCTCACCCCGGCGGACGTTTCGGCGGCGGTGAAGGCCGGGGCGCGCTTCGGCGTCTCGCCCGGCTCGACCGCCAAGCTGCTGGATGCGGCCGAAGAGGCCGAGCTGCCGATGCTGCCCGGCGCCGCGACCTCGACCGAGGCGATGGCGCTGCTCGAGCGGGGCTATACCGTGCAGAAATTCTTCCCCGCCGAGGCAAACGGCGGGGCGCCCGCGCTGAAGGCCATCGGGGCGCCGCTGCCGCAGATCCGGTTCTGCCCCACGGGCGGCGTCAGCCTGAAGAACGCGCCGGACTACCTTGGCCTGTCCAACACGCTCTGCGTGGGCGGCTCGTGGGTCGCGCCGCAGGACAAGGTCGAGGCGGGCGACTGGGACGGCATCACCGAGCTGGCCCGCGAGGCCGCCGCGCTGGCGCGCTGATCGCCCCCGCAAGCGCGAAAGGTTCGGTCGAAGCACCGGTTGCGGCCCTCCGGCAGGAGTATTTGAAGACCAGTGATGAGACGGGCCGCGCGTCCCGCATCACTGGTCTGCCAAATCCCTGATCCAGACGGATACAGCAGGCGCGACTTCGGCGTCTTGGAGCGTCGCCCGAAGAAGGCGCCGTCCCTCCGCATCACTGGTCCGGAAATACTCACGGCGGACCGCTCGCCGCGGTCAAGACGCTGGATCAGTTCGACAGCCGTCCGGCCCGCCCGCCCCGGCGGCGGGGCGCCGGCGGGGTGTTGAGCCCCTCGCGCAGGACCTGTTGCATCGGGTGATCGCGGGGCGCGCCCTGGTGGCGTGACAGCAACGCGCGGATCGCGCGTTCGGGCGGCATGTCGTCGGGCAGCGACAGCGCCCAATCCATCAGGATCGACCGGCATTCCGGCAGGCTGATTCCCTCGATCGCGAAGGATTCGCGGATCAGGCCCTTTGGGTCCATGGGGTCGGGGTCACGGCGCATGCCCAAGTCTTATTCCGCCCAGCCCGCAAGGCAATCCTCGATGATGCGTGCGGCGCTGTCCTGCAACGTCACCAGCTCTCGCCCGGCCTCCGCGCGGCTGTCTTTCCCCAGCGCGCGCAGGATCAGCGCCTCGCCGGAGCTGCCGGTCGTCTCGGCATCGGGCGCGGCGGGGCCCAGCAGCCTTGCCGCCATGCGAAACGCCGACAGGGTGGCGTGGGCCGCCAGCAGGGCGTCCGCCGGGTCGTGCGGAATCAGCCCGGCGGCGCGGCCCGCCTGCACCTGTCCCGCCACGTCGCGACCGCCAGCGCCGGACAGCAGGCCAAGCGCCGTCGCCAGCAGCTCGATATCCTGCAACCCGCCCGGGCCATCCTTTGCCTCCCACGCCGCGCGGGGGCGGGCGTCGTGCAGGCGGCGGCGCATTTCGGACACGTCACGCGCGACATCGGCCCGGGCGTGATCCTGCGCCAGCACCGCGTCGCGCACCTCGTCGACGGCGCGGCACAGGGGCTCGGGGCCCGCCAGAGGCGTCGCGCGGGTCAGCGCCAGGTGCTCCCACGTCCAGGCCTCGTCGCGCTGGTAATTGCGGAAGGACGCCAGCGACACGGCCACCGGCCCCTGACGCCCCGAGGGCCGCAGCCGCATGTCGACCTCGTAAAGCCGCCCCTGCGCCATGGGCGCCTGCAGCGCGGTCACCAGCGCCTGGGTCAGCCGCGTGTAGTAAACCCGCGCGCCCAGGGGGCGCCGCCCGTCCGAGGACTCCTGCCCGTCGGCATCGTAGATCACGATCAGGTCCAGGTCCGAGCGCGCGTTCAACGCCCCGGCCCCCACCGACCCCATGCCCAGCACCATGGCCCCGCGCCCCGGCGGCGCGCCGTGGCGGGTGGCGAAATCGGCGATCACCACCGGCCAGATCTGTGCCACGACCGCGCGGGCCAGGTCGGTGTATTGCCGCTGCGCCTCGGCCCCGTCGATGAGACCGCGCAGGTGATGCACACCCACCCGGAAATGCCAGTCGCGCGCCCAGGCCCGCGCTGCGTCGAGCCGTTCCTCGTAATCGTCGGCCTCGGTCAGCGCGCGGGCCAGCGCGGTCTCCAGCGCGGCCTGCCCCGGCCAGTCGGCGAAGAACGCCCCGCCGATCACCGCGTCGAGCACCGAGGAGTTCTGCGACAGATACCCGGCGAGGTCGGGCGTCGTGCCGGCGATGTCGGCGATCAGGTCGATCAGCTGCGGGTTGGCCTCGAAGAGCGAGAACAGCTGCACGCCAGCCGGCAGGCCCCGCAGGAAATCGTCGAACCGCGCCAGCGCCTGGTCGGGCCGTGCGCTGCCCAGCAGGCGGCGCAGCAGCGCCGGCTTGATCCGGTCGAAGATGTCCAGCGCGCGTTCCGAGCGCAGGGCCGGCAGACCGCGCCAGGCCTCCATCATCTCTTCCTGCTGCGCGCTCAGCTCGGGCATCTGCGCCACGGCGCGGTCGTCGCCGGCAAAGAAGCCCTCGGTCAGCTCGGACACGCGGTGCAGCCGGTCGCGCAGCTCGCCCCGCAGCGCGTCCACGTCGCGGTCCATCATCGCGGCCAGGCGGTGAAAGCCCTCGTCGCTATCGGGCAGCGCGTGGGTCTGCGCGTCGGCGACCATCTGGAGCCGGTGTTCGACCGTGCGGTGGAAGCGGTAGTGCCCGGTCAACTCGTCCGCGATCTCGGACGGGATCCAGCCCGCGTCGACCAGCCGCGCCAATCCTTCGAGCGTGCCGCGCACCCGCAGCGACGGATCGCGCCCCCCCGCGATGATCTGCCGGGTCTGGGTGAAGAACTCGATCTCGCGGATCCCGCCACGGCCCAGCTTCATGTCGTGCCCGGGCAGCGTGATCGGCCCGCCCAGCCCCTTGTGGTCGCGGATGCGCAGGCGCATGTCGTGGGCGTCCTGGATCGCGGCGAAGTCCAGGTGCCGCCGCCACACGAAGGGGCGCAGCCGGTCGAGATACCCCTGCCCCGCGACGAGATCGCCCGCGCAGGGACGCGCCTTGATATGGGCCGCCCGCTCCCAGGTGCGGCCGAGCGACTCGTAGTACCGCTCGGCCCGCGACATGGCCATGGCCACGGGCGTGACGCTGGGATCGGGGCGCAGCCGCAGGTCGGTGCGAAAGACGTACCCTTCGGCGGTCTGCTCGCTCAGCAGCTTGCAGGCGGCGCGGGTCGCCCGGACGAAGCCCGCCCGCGCGTCTGGGATGTCGTCGCGCGCGAAACGGTCGTCGTCGAACAGAACGATAAGGTCGATATCGCTGGAATAATTCAGCTCGAACGCGCCCTGCTTGCCCATGGCCAGCGCCGTGAGCCCGCCCGCAGTCTCGACATCCGCCTCCATCAAGCCGGGCAGCTTGCCCCGGTCGATCAGGCGGCCGACCTCGCTGCTGAGCGCCAGGTGCGTCGCCCGATCGGCCATGCGCGTGAGCGCGCCGGTCACGTCCTCGAGGCTCCAGATCCCGCCGATATCCGCGAGCGCGGCAATCAGCGCCACCCGCCGCTTGGCCACCCGCAACGCGACGGACAGGTCACCGTCGATGGCGGCCAGCGTCTGGTCGAGCGCGGCCTCGGGGCTGCCCGCCAGCGTCGCGCGCAGCCACTCGGCCTCGCGCGTCATCAGCCCCCACAGGTACGGGCTGCAGCCCGCCGTGCCGGACAGAAGGTCCCGCAGCACCGGCGCCTGGTCGTCGAACAGCGCCGCGGCCTCGGCGGCGCGGTCGGTGTCGTAGGGGCGGGGCTGTCGGGACAGGCGGCTGGCGAAATCCATGGGGCGACCGTGACGCTGCCCGGCCGGAATGGTCAAGCACCCTTGCGGCCCGTGCGGCCTGCTGGCACCACTTGGCGCCATGAGCAAAAGCCTGAAACGCGTGATGCGCGCACTGTCCGATGCCGGTCTCGACGTCACCCCGACCGAGGCCACGACCCAGACCCGCACCGCGGCCGAGGCCGCCGCCGCGCTGGGGGTCGAAACCGACCAGATCGGCAAATCCATCATCTTCCGCGCCGAGGACAGCGACCGGGCCGTCCTGTTCCTGACCGCGGGCGGCAACAGGGTGGATCCGGACCGCGCCGCTGCCCTGGTGGGCGAGCCGCTGGGCAAGGCCGATGCGGCGCTGATCCGCGCGCAGACGGGCTTCGCCATCGGTGGGGTCGCGCCCGTGGGCCACCTGTCGCCCTGCCCGGCCTTTCTGGACCGCCGGTTGCTGGATTTCGACGTGATCTGGTGCGCCGCCGGCACCCCGCGCCACAATTTCCCCATTGCGCCGGGTGTCCTGGTCGAAAAATTCGGCCTGCAAGTGGCTGATTTCGCGGGTCCTTCACCGGAAATGTAAATTGTTTTCACATGGACCCTTGCAGGGTCGACCCCGGATGCGCATCTGGAGTGATGTGAAAGGAATTTACATTCACGGCAATTCGGAAAGGACCGAAGACAATGACCACATTCGCAGACGTCCCGCAGCAGACCGGCAGTTACCTGTCGCGCACCGAAGCCTGGCTCGACGCCCGCGGCAAGGGCGCCTGGATTGCGGCCATGGTGCTGGGTTTCATCCTGTTCTGGCCCGTGGGCCTCGCGCTGCTGGCGTTCATGCTGTTCCGCGGCAAGTTCCAGGGCGGCGGCTGCGCCACGCGCCGGGCCCGGTTCACCGCGCACGGGTCGAGCGGGAACGCCGCGTTCGACGCCTACCGGACCGAGACGCTGCGCCGGCTGGAAGACGAGCAGGAGGCCTTCGAGAAGTTCCTCAAGCGCCTGCGCGAAGCGAAGGACAAGGCCGAGTTCGACCAGTTCATGGACGAACGCGCCAAGAAGCGCGACAACGACCAGCGTGAATCGGAAGACGCATGACCCCGATCACCCAGACAAGCGACACCGCCCCCCTCGAGGGGCGGCGCCCCGTTGAAGGACCCGACATGACGCCCCATCCCGGCCTGCCCGACCCGGACCTGCACGACGCGTTCTACGCGGGCGTGCCGACCAAGCGCGCCCTGGCGTGGCTGGTGGATATCTGCGCGATCTTCGCGCTGTCGCTGGTCCTGACGCCGCTGACGCTGTTCACCTCGATCTTCTACTTCCCGTTCTTCGCGGCCTGCGTCGGCTTCGCCTATCGCACGGCAACCCTCGCACGCGGATCGGCGACCTGGGGCATGCGCCTCATGGCGATCGAGATCCGTGACCATCGCGGCCTTCCCTTGGACCTGACCGCGGCATTTCTTCACACGGCCGGCTACGCGGCCTCGATGGCGGTCTTCCCGCTGCAGCTGGTCTCGGGCGTGATGATGCTGGCCACCCCCCGGGCGCAGGGTCTGACCGACCACGTGATCGGCACGGCGGCGATCAATCGCGCGGCGGGCTGAGCGGAAAACGCGACCACGGCGGGGCTTGGCGTGCAGATGATGCGTTGCTAGGCTCTGGTTCGTCTGCCCAGGGGATCGCATGCGTCATTCGTTACCACTTGCGCCGCAATTCTACGTGACGGCGCCCCAGAGCTGTCCGTATCTGCCGGGCCGCATGGAGCGTAAGCTGTTCACGTCCCTGCAGGGCGACGAGGCGCAATTGCTGAACGACAGCCTGTCGAAACAGGGCTTCCGCCGGTCGCAGAACGTGCTCTACCGGCCCAGCTGCGCCGAATGCTCGGCCTGCCTGTCGGCGCGGATCCGGGTGGCGGATTTCAAGCCATCGCGCACCCAGCGCCGGGTTCTCAAGCGCAATGCGCATCTGAGCCGCCGGGCCAACGCACCCTGGGCGACCGAAGATCAATACGCTTTGTTCCGCCGTTATCTGGACAGCCGCCACGCCGATGGCGGCATGGCCGACATGGATATCTTCGAATTCGCGGCGATGATCGAGGAGACGCCCATTCGCAGCCGCGTGGTGGAATACGCCGCGACCGACGCGAATGACGGCAGCTCGGACCTTGCAGCCGTATGCCTGACCGACGTGCTCGATGACGGGCTGTCCATGGTCTATTCGTTCTTCGACCCGGACCTGGCGGGCGACTCGTTGGGGACCTTCGCGATCCTCGACCACGTGGAGATCGCGCGCGAGGCCGGCCTGCCCTATGTCTACCTGGGCTACTGGGTGCCGGGCAGCCCCAAGATGGGCTACAAGGCCAAGTTCGACGCGCTGGAGGTCTATGCCGACCGGCGCTGGCAGACGCTGACCTCGCCCGAGGCGTTCTCGGCCAAGACCCAGCCCCTGTCGACCGATCCCATCGCCGAACAGGTGGCCCGGATCGACTTGCCCGACACGATGAACGGGCGCGACTGACGACCCTGCTCGCGTTCCGCGCGGGCGGCCGTCAAGGCAGCCTCGGCTTTCCATCCGGGCGATCGTCTGCGGACGGCAGATGGCCGGATCGGAGTATTTGAAGACCAGTGATGTGGCGGGGCGCGCCCCTGGACAGACGCGGTCCCCGCTGTTCGTACGGACAGGTCCGGTTCGCTGGCGTCGGCATCTTTCAGTGCCGCAAAAGGAAGGGGGCGCGCCGGAATTTCTCCGGCGCGCCCCCTGTCTTTCGGAGATCGGGGGCCGCGCAAGGCGCGGCCACCGGGATCAGTTCGGGAACAGCGACGGCACCAGCGTGACGATGCCCGGGAAGGTCCAGAGCAGCGCCAGGCCGATCACCTGGATCAGCACGAAGGGCAGCACGCCACGGTAGATGTGGCCCGTCGTGACCTCCTTCGGTGCAACGCCGCGCAGGTAGAACAGCGCGAACCCGAAGGGCGGCGTCAGGAAGCTGGTCTGAAGGTTCACCGCGATCATGATCGTCACCCATTTCGGGTCCATGGTGCCGCCGTAGATGACGGGGCCCACGATGGGGATGACGATGTAGATGATCTCGAGGAAGTCCAGCACGAAGCCCAGGAAGAACAGCACCAGCATCACGATCAGGAAGACGACCATCTCGTTGTCGAAGCTGCGCAGGAACTGCTGAATATAGTGCTCGCCCCCGTAGGAGATCACCACCAGGTTCAGCAGCTGCGAGCCGATGAGGATGGTGAACACCATCGACGTGACCTTCGCCGTCTCGCGCACCACGGCCGGCAGCACGCCGCCGAACCACAGCACCGCGCAGGCGTAGAGCATCCCGAAGATCGCGAAGAGATACGCGGCCTGCGCCAGGATGTAGGCCGTCCAGGTTTCGAACCCGGCATCGCCCACGTTGACGCGCAGATCGAAATTCACCCCGATCAGGATCATCAGCACGATGGCATAGGTCGTCCACAGGATGATGCGGCCGGATTTCCCGTCCTCCTGCAGCCGGCGATAGGCCGCCAGCATGATGGCCCCGCCCGCCCCCAGCGCGGCGGCCGGGGTCGGGTTGGTGATGCCCCCCAGGATCGAGCCAAGCACCGCGATGATCAGCACCAGCGGCGGGAAGACCACGCGCACCAGGTCGTTCTTGCCCAAAAGGCCCGCGGCGCCCTTGAGGCCGTAGAGGACCAGCAGGAGCGGCAGCAGGACGATCAGGAAGGTCACGCCCGGCGTCGTCGTGGGGGCCACGAAGACCAGGTCGCACAGGGCGATCAGCACCAGACCCAGCGCACCCACGGCCAGCGGACGGTGGTCCGCGGTGGGCGCCACGCCCCGTGCCAGGGCCAGCACGAGACCCGCCAGCAGAAGGCCGATGGCAATGCCGGTGCCCATGGGGGCGAGATCGGCCATGCGCGCGGCTTCGGCGGCGGCGGCTTCTTCGTCGGTCGGCGCCGCGGTCTCGGTCGCGGTGGAACTGGCCTCGGAGATGGCCGCCTGTTCGGCGACCGCGCGGTCCCACGCGTCCTGGCCGTGCAGCTCGATCATCGAGGCCTGGCACTGCTCGGAGACGTTGGTGCGCAGCGATGCCGAGGCCGTCGTGTCCTGCGTCGGATCACCGAGGGTCTGGGTGCCGATGATCCCTGCCCCGCTGAGCACGAAAAGCCCGACGATCAGCGCGACGGGCACGCCCAGGAACCAGGTCAGCGCCTCGTTGCGGGTGATGATCTCGCCCGAGCCGCCGTCGACCACGACCGGCGGCGCCTTGCGCGGGTTCAGGACGGCATAGCCGAAGGCGTAGGCGCCGTAGAGGAACGCCAGGAAGATGCCCGGCAGCAGCGCGGCCTGGAACAGGGTGCCGACCGAAACCACGGCCGCCTCGCCCAGCAGGGTCAGCGCGTCGCGGCAGCCCAGCGCCTGGGCCCGCGCCTCTTGCGCGGTGGCGTAGAGGTCCCCCGCGAGCGTGCCCAGCAGCACGATGACGATGGAAGGCGGGATGATCTGGCCCAGGGTCCCCGACGCCGCGATGACGCCCGTCGCCAGTTCCGGCGAGTAGTTGTTGCGCAGCATTGTGGGCAGCGACAGCAGGCCCATGGTCACCACGGTCGCGCCGACGATGCCGGTCGAGGCCGCCAGGAACGCTCCCACGACGACCACCGAAACGGCGAGACCGCCGGGCAGCGGGCCGAAGACCCGCGCCATGGTGGTCAGCAGGTCGTTGGCAATGCGCGAGCGTTCCAGCGTGATGCCCATCAGGACGAACATCAGCACCGCCAGCAGCGTCTCGATCGACTGGCCCGCCAGCACGCGTTCGTTGATGCGGTTCACCACGAAGGACAGGTTGCGGTCCATGGCGACTTCCCAGCCTTGCGGGAAGATCGCCTCGTTCACCCGTGGCAGGTCGGGGTATCGGAAGGTCGAGATGGCATCGCGGGCGACCCCCTCGGCCACCAGCGCGGTATACTCGGCCGAGCTGGTATCGATGGCCTGGTGGATGAGCAGGCCCGCGTTGTCGAGCACCGCGACGATACCGAAGGAAATGACACCCGCGCCGCCGATGGCGAAGGCCACCGGGAAGCCCGAGAGGATCCCGCCGAATAGGCACAGGAAGGTGATGATCAGGGCGACTTCGACCCCGTCCAGACCGAATGGCATCTTAGTTCGCTCCTGACTGGAGTTCTTTTTCAGTGGGGGGCGTGCCGGCGGTCGTGTCTTCCAGCACGTCGAGATCCAGGTACTTGTTTTCGCCCTCGGGGCCTTCGCGCAGCTCGGCGATGGCGCGCCAGATGACGGTCACCGCCTGCAGGAAGACCAGCGCGGCGAAGAGCACCAGCAGGATCTTGAAGAGGAAATAGGCCGAGAAGCCCTGCGGCGCGAAGCCGGTGGTCTCGACGTTCCAGCGCAGGATCTGCGAGCGCTGGATCAGGCGGTCGAGCGTATCCGACGCCGAGGGCGCGGGCACGATCAGGTGACGCCACATGAAGAACCAGCTGTAAAGCCAGATCAGCACGACGATGGGCACCATGAAGATGATGGCGCCGATGATGTCGATGATCCGCTTCGCGCGGTACGAGATCGCGGCATAGATGATGTCGACCCGCACGTGGCCGCGCTGGACGAAGGTGTAGGACACGCAGAGCGCCACGATCAGGGCGTTGTAGAACTTCAGCCCCTCGGCCCACCAGCTGATGTCGAAGGTGACCGACGTGCCGAAGCCCAGCGTGATGCTGGAGGTCGCGAAGATCCGCTGTACGAAGACGATGACGATCTGTTGCAGCACCATGATGAGGCCCGCCCAGGCGACCACCCGGCCGAGCCCGTTGGAAATCGCTTCGAGCGTGACCACCCCGGCCCAGAGCAGCCTTTGCCGCCAGATCCCGATCGCCGTCAGCACCAGCACGATGTCGAACACCACGAAGAAGAATTCGACCGATGCGCCGTAATAGATGAAGCGCACCAGCGCCTCGCGGTCGGCCCAGCCAAGCCACGATGCGGGATGCGTGATCGCATACAGAAAGTTGTAAAAGCCCAGCCCGACATTGCTGACGAACCAGACGAGCGCGTCCAACATTTTGCCCCTCCTCCAGCGCCCGGCCATGGTTGCCGGTTTCGCGGAAAGGCGCTGCCCCCGAACCATCGGGAGCAGCGCCGCGTCCAAAGATCCCGGGCCACGATGGCCCGGGCTCCGGTTTTACATGCTGGCGTTCACGCGGTTGCGCTGACGCACGTACTCGTTGTCGGCGATGTCGGCCCAGCTGGCGGATTCATTCATCGACTCGAAGTAGCTGTTCGCGATCTTCGCATACAGCTCGTCCGACATGTTCTCCTCGCGGACCTCGGCCGAAGCGCGGCCGAAGGCATCCCACACGTCATCGGGGAACTGCTTGGCCTGGACACCCTGGTCCTGCAGACGCTGAAGCGCGGCGCCGTTCTCGGCCAGCGACAGCGACAAGTTGTGCTGGTGCACCGCGGCGCAGGCGACCTCGACGATCTTCTGCTGGGCGGCGGTCAGGCTGTTGAACACGTCGAGATTCATGCCGATGGTCAGGGCCGAGCCCGGCTCGTGGAAACCGGCGGTGTAGTAGATCTTGGTGATCTCCTGGAAGCCCAGACGCTCGTCCGCGTAGGGTCCGATCCACTCGGCGCCCTCGATCGCGCCCGACGACAGGGCCTGGTAGATTTCGCCACCGGGGATGTTCTGCACCGACGCGCCCAGACGGCTGAGCACCTGGCCGCCCTGGCCCGGCATGCGGAAGCGCAGGCCCTGCAGGTCCGAGGCCGAGGTGATTTCGCGGTTGAACCAGCCGCCGGGCTGCATGGCGGTGTTGCCGGCGAGGAACGACTTCAGGTTGAACAGGCTGGCCAGCTCGTTGTGGAGCTCGTGGCCGCCACGCTGGTAGTACCAGTTCGCCATTTCCTGGCCGGTCATGCCGAAGGGCACGGCGGTGAAGAAGGCGAAGCCCGGGTGCTGGTTCAGGAAGTAGTAGTCGGCCGAGTGATACAGGTCGGCCTGGCCGGCGGACACGGCGTCGAACACTTCGAACGCGCCGACCAGCGAACCGGCGGGGTTCTTCTGGATGGTCACCTGACCGTCGGTCATTTCGGTGATATAGTCGGCGGCCAGCTGCGCGGCGTCATCGAAGATCGCGAAGCCGTCCGGCACCGAGGTCACCATGGTCAACGTCCGGTTGCCCTGCGCGTAGAGCGGCGCGGCCAGCGTCGAGGCGGCGGCGGCGGCCGAGCCGCCCAGAGCGGACTTTTTCAGAAAAGAGCGACGATCCATTACATTCCTCCCAAGGATATCGGCACGGGGTCTTGGCGCCCCGCCCGGATCGGTTGCAGTGGGCGGACCCTAGCCAAGGGTGCGAGAGGAATAAATACCGAATCGCGACAGGCCAGCGCAGTTTTATTGCGCAGTCGTCTCGATTTCGGGCGGCAAGCTCAGGTTGCCGAGAGGTCAATCCATGTCAGGTTGTGTCGCTCTTCTCCGATCGCTCTTCCAGGAGTTTCGACACCACGGCCCCCAGAAGGACGATGCAGGCCGACAGCCACATCCACATGAGAAGGATGATCGTGCCGCCGATGGCGCCGAAGGTTTCGTTGTAGGATCCGAAGCTGCGCACGTAGATCGCGAAGCCGATGCTGCCGAGGATCCAGAGCACGCAGGCCAGCGCCGCGCCCGGGACGAGCATGGACCAGCTCGGGAACCGCCGCGCGGGCGCGACGCGGTAGGTCAGCACGATGCCGGCCCCGGCGATGATCAGCAGAAGCGGCCAGCGCACGAGCATGATCAAGGTTTCCTGCCCCGCGGGCAGCGGCAACCACGCCAGGACCGCGGGCACCACCGCCCCCACCGCGACGCAGACGAGAACACCGAGGATCAGGCCCAGCGTCAGGGACAGCTTCAGAACTGTCGCGCGGATCAGCCCGCGCTGTTCCTCGACCCCGTGGACCAGGTTCAGCCCGTCCATGATCCCCTGCATCGCCTTCGATGCGGAATAGAGCGACAGGAGCAGGCCGGCCGCCGCCGCCAGCCCCAGCCCACCGGACCGGTTCGACACGACCTCCTGCGCCTGCCCGACGATGATCTCGGCCGCCGCCGCTGGCAGGACCGACGACAGGGTCTCCATCTGGTCGACGACCATGGCGGGATCGACCAGCAAACCGGCGATGGCGACCATCGCGCCGATGCCGGGGAACAGCGCCAGCAGGCCGAAGAACGCGACGCCGGCGCCGACGAGCGTCAGCTTCATCCGGTCGGCCTCGGCCTTCACGCCCTTGGCCAGCCAGATGACGCCCTGCGGGCGGGCCCTGCTGTGTGTCATCGTGTCCGTCATCTCGTGGCACCCCTTCTCTCAAATTGCGAACGCGTGGGAGCCGGGGCCGTTCCGACACCGGGAAAAACGCCGCTCCCTTGGCCGGTATTTCGCAAAAGTTCATGAGCGAGCCCTGCCGCGCAACAAAAGTTCAAGAAAATGCAATTCGAGGACATGTTTTCCCCGACAGGCGGTTGACCCTCCGTTCGGCTCTGACTATCAGGCTCAGGACCGATGAAAGGATCGAGATCGTGATGCCGCTTATTGACGTCGTACGCAGACCGACAGGGCGCAGGGACCGGTAGCCGGACCCGATCACGGAAGGACGCGCCCTCGATTGACCCTCGGGGGCTTTTTTATGCGCCGAAGATGGCGCGAATTGCGGAGACCAGGACGATGACGAAGCCGATGACAGGCGCGAAGATGGTGGTTCAGGCGCTGAGGGACCAGGGGGTCGAGGTCGTTTTCGGCTATCCCGGCGGCGCGGTCCTGCCAATCTATGACGAGATCTTCCTGCAAAACGACATCCGCCACGTGCTCGTCCGCCACGAACAGGCGGCCGTTCACGCGGCCGAAGGCTACGCGCGCTCCACCGGGAAGGTCGGTGTCGCGCTGGTGACCTCGGGTCCGGGCGCCACCAACGCGGTGACCGGCCTGACCGACGCGCTGATGGATTCAATCCCGCTGGTCGTGCTGACCGGTCAGGTCCCGACCTTCATGATCGGCACGGACGGCTTCCAGGAGGCCGACACCGTCGGCATCACCCGCCCCTGCACCAAGCACAACTGGCTGGTGAAGGAGACCGACGCCCTGTCCGGTGTCCTGCACGAGGCGTTCCACGTGGCTGCCTCGGGCCGCCCGGGGCCGGTCCTGATCGACATCCCGAAGGACGTGCAATTCGCCGCGGGCAAGTACACGCCCAAGCAGAAGGCCAATGTCAGCCGCTACCAGCCGCAGGTGAAGGGCGACCCCGACATCATCGCCGAGCTTGCCGACGCCATGGCCAAGGCCAAGCGCCCGATCATCTACTCGGGCGGCGGCGTCATCAACTCGGGGCCCGCGGCGTCGCAGCTGCTGCGCGAGCTGGTGGCCGAGACCGACTTCCCCGTCACCTCGACCCTCATGGGGCTGGGCGCCTACCCCGCGTCGGGCAAGAACTGGCTGGGCATGCTGGGCATGCACGGTCTCTACGAGGCCAACCTGGCGATGCATGGCTGCGACCTGATGATCAACATCGGCGCGAGGTTCGACGACCGCATCACCGGCCGCATCCAGGATTTCAGCCCGAACTCGAAAAAGGCGCATATCGATATCGACGCGAGCTCGATCAACAAGGTGATCCACGTGGACATGCCGATCCTCGGTGACGTGGCGCATGTGCTCGAGGACCTGCTGCGCATCTGGAAGGCCAAGGGCCGCAAGACCAACCAGGAGGCTATCGCCAAGTGGTGGGAGCAGATCGACCAATGGCGCGCCGTGAACTGCCTGGCCTTCGATCCCTCGGCCAAGACCATCAAGCCCCAGCACGCGCTGGCCCGGCTCGAGGCGCTGACCAAGGACCACGACCGCTATGTCTGCACCGAGGTGGGCCAGCACCAGATGTGGGCAGCGCAGTACATGGGCTTCGAGGATCCCAACCGCTGGATGACGTCCGGGGGCCTCGGAACCATGGGCTATGGCCACCCGGCCTCGATCGGCGTGCAGTTGGCCCATCCCGATGCCCTGGTCATCAACGTGGCCGGCGAGGCGTCCTGGCTGATGAACATGCAGGAGATGGGCACCGCGGTGCAGTACCGCCTGCCGGTGAAGCAGTTCATCCTCAACAACGAACGCCTGGGCATGGTGCGCCAGTGGCAGGAGCTGCTGCACGGCGAGCGCTATTCCCACAGCTGGTCCGAGGCGCTGCCCGATTTCGTCAAGCTGGCCGAGGCCTTCGGCGCGAAGGGCATCCAGGTCAGCGACCCGGACGATCTGGACGACGCCATCCGCGAGATGATCGCCCATGACGGCCCGGTCCTGTTCGATTGCCTGGTGGAGAAGCACGAGAACTGCTTCCCCATGATCCCGTCGGGCGAGCCGCACAACAAGATGCTGCTGGCCAACGCCGAGACCCAGGGCCAGATCACCGCCCCGGGCGCGGTGCTGGTCTGAGACGCCGGGATGCGGGGGGCCAGCCCCCCGCGCCCCCCGAGGTATTTCTGGAAAGATGAAGCAGGCGCCGGCGCGCCGGAGGACAGTATGAGCACGCTGAAGATCAAGAAGGGCACGTCGAAGCATTCGGCCTACGACCTGCGCGACCCGCATGCGGACGTCATCGAACGGCACACGCTGGCCGTGATCGTCGACAACGAGGCGGGGGTGCTGGCCCGCGTCATCGGCCTGTTTTCGGGACGCGGCTACAACATCGAGTCGCTGACCGTGGCCGAGATCGACCACACCGGCCACACCTCGCGCATCACCATCGTGACGGCCGGCACGCCCGCCATCATCGAGCAGATCAAGGCGCAGCTGGGCCGGATCGTGCCGGTCCACGAGGTGCACGACCTGACGGTCGAGGGCGCCTCGGTCGAGCGCGAGCTGGCCCTGTTCAAGGTGGCCGGCGGCGGCGACAAGCGGGTCGAGGCGCTGCGCCTGGCCGATATCTTCCGCGCCAGCGTGGTCGACTCGACGCTGGAGAACTTCACCTTCGAGATCACCGGCGCGCCCGGCAAGATCGACGCCTTCGCCGACCTGATGCGCCCGCTGGGCCTGGTCGAGATGGCGCGGACCGGCGTCGCGGCCCTGGCGCGCGGCTAGGCCCGTGCCCGCCGGCCGGGCGGCGGACGGGGTCCGGCCGGTCAGCCGGGCAGCAGGCCGCGCTCGTTGGCCGACAGGAGCTCGGCCTGGCTGAGCAGCCCGTTGCCGTCGGTATCGGCCAGCAGGAAGACCTCTTCGGTCAGCCCGGGGATCGCGATCTGCGCCTCGCGCAGGCTCAGCAGGCCGTCGCCGTCGGCGTCGATTTCCTGCGCGGCGGCGGTGCCCGCCGCGAGCGCGGCGACGGCGAGTATCGTGAGACGTCTGGTCATGGGGGGCTCCGGTCAAAGGGGCGTTGTGCGGAACGCCCGGTCACAGCCCAGTCTTGACCGGACGCGCCGCCCGGTCAGCGATAACGGGATTGCGGCAGCGCTTCCGGCGGTGCCGTGCCGCGATGCCGCGATTGGCTCGGCGCCGTATCGCGCGCTTCGAGAGGCGCCCTTACCTGAGGCGGGTTCTGACCGATGGTCCCACCGGCAAGCGGCGGCGGGCCGCGCATGGATCAGCCGGTGACGGCGGCCCTGCGCCAGGCGGTGGTCCGCCGTTCCCAGCCCTGCAGCAACGCGTACTCGATCAGCAGCATCACCGCGACGAAGGCGAAGGCGTAGGCCAGGACGTAGCCGACCTCGAACAGCTGGAAATACAGGTGGATCTGGAAGCCGACCCCGTTCGAGCGTCCCAGGAACTCGACCACCAGAACGATCTTCCAGATGATCGCCAGCCCATTGCGCGTGCTGGCCGCCAGGAACGGCCAGAGCTGCGGCAGGATCACGTGGCGCAGCCGCGCCGCGGGCGACATGCGGAAGGCGCGCGCCATCTCGGACACGCGGGGATCCAGCGCCCAGATCCCTTCGCGGATGTTTACCGTCACCATGGCGGTCTTGTTCAGCGCGACGGCGGTGATCGCCGCCACCTCGTTCAGGCCGATCCAGAGATAACAAAGGACGATCACCACCAGCGCGGGCACGTTCAGCGCCACCACTACCCACGGGCCCAGCCAGCGGTTCAGCCGTGGTACCAGTCCTAGCGCCAGCCCCAACGCGACGCCCGCCGCCATGGCGATGGCGAAGGCCGCCGCCACCCGCGCCAGCGTGGCCGCCACGTGGAACTGCAGCGCGCCCTTCGCGACCTCGGAGGTGAAGATGCGCCAGACCTCGACCGGGCCCGGCAGGATCTCGGGGTCGCCCGAGATCCGCGCCGCCAGCGCCCACGCAACGACCAGCGCCAGCAGCGACACCGCGATGGTCACGGGGCCGGGATTGCGGTCGGAGGAGGCGTGCTGGTGCATGGGTCCGACATTCGCCCGTGGGGGCTGCGCAACGCATCCCGACCTTCGTCGCATGGGACCGCGCGCGGCGCGGACGTAGCGTTGGCGCATGTCGCGGGTGCTGTCACTGATCCTTGCCCTTGCTCTGGCCGTGGCGGCCCATGCCGCCCGCGCCGAGGTCACGCCGCGCGACGAGATCGCCGCCCATATCCGCGCGCCCATGGAGCTGGGCCCGGCGCTGAACGACCAGGGGGTCTACAGCCTTCTGAACTCGGGCGGCGCGGCGGCGGGCTACGTGTTCGAGACGCGGCCCATGGCCCCCCTGCCCGGCTTCTCCGGCGCGCCGGTGAACGTGCTGGTGGTGCTGGATCTCGACGGCCGGTTCCTGGACGTCCGGCTCCTGGACCATAACGAGCCGATCTTCGTCTCTGGCCTGCCCGAGCACCTGTTCTACGATTTCTTCGACCAGTACCGCGGGCTGTCGATCTCGGACACGCTGGTGGTGGGCAACCCCTACGGCGAGGCGGACGAGAGCAGCGCGCTGGTCTACCTGGACGGGGTGACCAAGGCCACCGCCTCGGTCCGGATCGCGCACGAGTCGCTTCTGGCCGCCACGCTGCAGATCGCGCGCGAGAAGATGGGCGGGATCAGCAGCGGCCCGCCCGCCTATCCCGACCCGACCCATGACGAGGCGCTGAGCTGGGCCGACCTGGTCGAACAGGGCATCGTGCGGCGCCTGACGGTGACGAATGCCGAGATCGACGCGGAATTCGCGGGCACCGTCTGGGCGGATGACGACCCCGCCGCGCGCGACGACCCCGACGCGCCCTACATGGACCTGTGGGTGGTCGACCTCGGCCCGCCCGCCATCGCCCGCGCCGTGCTGTCCGAGGATGGCTTCGCGGCGCTGCAGTCCTTCCTCGAGATCTCGAACGACGACGAGCCGATCCTCGTGGCCGAGACCGCGCGCCACGGCCTCGTTTCGGACGGGTTCACGCGCAATACGTCGCCCGACTGGATCAGCGCCGAGCAGGGCGGCTTCCCGGTGGCGCTGCGCGATGCGGACCTGCTGTTCTCGCTGGCCGACGACGTGCCCGACGCGCTGCACGACGCGGTGGATTTCGGATCCGCCCTGATCCTGCGTACCGACCGGCGTCTGGGCTTCGACCCGGCGTCGGACTGGACGCTGAACGTGAAGGCGGTGCGCGAACACGGCATGTTCAAGCCCGAGGTGGGATCCGTCACGCTCAGCAGCACGCAATCGACGCCCGAACGGTTCTTCAACAGGCCCGAGCTGCGCAAGCCCGCGCCGCCCTGGCTCGAGGCGCTGAAGACCCGTGCGCCCGACCTGGTCGTGCTGGGCCTGTTCCTCACGCTGCTGCTGATGCTGCTGGGCGGGGCGATGAACCGGCTGGCCGGGCATCGCCACTTCACGGCGATCCGGCTGGGTATCCTGGCCTTCGTCACGGTCTTCATCGGCTGGTGGGGACAGGGGCAGCTGTCGATCGTCACGGCCATGGGCGTGCTGCGCGCGGGCGTCGAGGGCGGCAGTTTCATGTTCCTGGCCTACGACCCCTTCTCGCTGGTGATCTGGGCCGTGGCCATCGCCGGGCTGGTGGCCTGGGGGCGCGGCCTGTTCTGCGGGTGGCTCTGCCCCTTCGGCGCGCTCCAGGAATTCGCCGCGCATCTGGGCCGCGTGCTGCGCGTGCCGCAGGTCGAGCCATCGGCGCGGTGGGACGCGCGGCTGAAATGGCTGAAATACGCGGTGCTGCTGGCGCTGGTTGTCGTCGTCTTCACAGCACCCGCCCGCATCGACAAGGCCGCCGAGGTCGAGCCGTTCAAGACCGCGATCACCACCTTCTTCGTGCGCGAATGGTACTACGTGGCCTACGCCGTCTTCTGGCTGGTGCTGTCCATGACGCTCTTCAAGGGGTTCTGCCGCTATGTCTGCCCGCTGGGCGCGCTCATGGCCATCGGCGGCGTCCTGCGCGGGCGCGACTGGATCGCGCGGCGGGCGGAATGCGGCTCGCCCTGCCAGCTCTGCCGGGTGAAATGCCGCTATGGCAGCATCGAGAAATCGGGCCGCGTGGACTATTCCGAATGTTTCCAGTGCCTCGACTGCGTGACGATCCACGACGACCCGCGCCAATGCGTGCCGCTGATCGTGGATGCCAAGCGGCGGGCCCGCGCGACCGCCGCGCATCCCAACGCCGGCCCGGTGCCCGCCGAATGAGACGCCGCCGTTTCCTCGCCCTCAGCGCCGCGGCGCTGGCCGCGCCCGCCGCGACCCCGGCCTGGCCCGAGACCCGTTGGCGCGGCTTCGGGCTGGGGGCCGAGCTGTCGATGACCCTGCGCGCGCCCCCGGCGCTCGCCCGCGACGCCATCGCCGCCGCCCGCGAGGAGATCGAGACCGTCGAACGGGCCTTCAGCCTCTACCGCGACGACAGCGAGCTCGTGCGGCTGAACACCTCGGGCATCTTGCGGCCCTCGCCGCTGTTCACCGAACTCGCGCATCATGTGGACCGCGCGCACGCGCTGACCGGCGGTGTGTTCGACCCGACCGTTCAAGCCGTCTGGGCGGCCCTGGCGCAAGGCCGCGACCCGGCGCCCGCGCGTGCCGCGGTGGGGTGGCACCGCGTCCACCGCGCGCCCGGGACCGTGGCCTTGCAGCGGGGCCAGTCGCTGACCTTCAACGGCATCGCCCAGGGCTTCGCCACCGACAGGGTGCGCGCGCGTCTCGCCGCGCTGGGCCTGGGCGAGATCCTGGTCAACATGGGGGAATTCGCGGCGCTTGGCGGCCCCTGGCAGCTGGGCATCGCCGACCCCGCCGCCGGCCTCGTCGCCCGGACGACCCTCACCGGTGGCGCCATCGCCACCACCAGCGCGGCGCCGCACCTGATCGCGCCCGATGGCAGGGCGTCCCGCCACGCCACGGTGTCGGTCGAGGCGCCGGACGCCACCCTGGCCGACGCCCTGTCGACCGCCGCGCTGTTCATGGCGCCCGGGGAGCTTTCCGGCCTGCTGGAAGGCGCCGGCGCCACGGCCATCCACACGGTCGATGCCAACGGCCGCCACCGCCGGATCTGACGCGCCACGCCCATCGCATCACTGGTCTTCAAATACTCGGCGAGCCGCTTTCGACCCGCGCGCCGTCCACATGAGGGCGCAACGCGAAACGCCCCGCCGTTTCCAGCGGGGCGTCCGATCCTGTCTCACCCGTGGGATCAGGCCAGCGCGGCCACCGCCCGCTGTGTCATGACCTTGGTCAGCTGCGCGCGGTAGGCGCCCGAGCCGTGCAGATCCGAGATCATCATGGCGGCCGACACGCTCAGCCCCGACACCGCGTCGGCGCTGAAGTTGCCTTGCAGCGCCTCCTCGGCCTCGGTCCAGCGGAACACGCCGTCCGACGACGCCCCGGTCACGGCCACGCGGACAGTGTCGCCGAAATGGGCGACGAACACGGCCGTCAGCGGGAAGCGCGACGCGGGCTGGATGAACTTCTGGTAGATCGCCTTCTGCGGCACCGGGAATTTCACCGCCGTGACGATCTCGCCCTCGTCCAGCGCGGACATGAACATGCCCTGGAAAAAGTCGTCGGCCGCGATCTCGCGCCGGTCGGTGACGATGGTGGCGCCCGACCCCAGTGCGCCCGCCGGATAGCAGGCCGAGGGGTCGTTGTTGGCGATGGACCCGCCGATGGTGCCGCGCGACCGCACGCTGGGATCACCGATGCGTCCCGCCAGCGACGACAGCGCCGGGTAGCTTTCAGCGGTCTCGCGCGCGACGGTGGCGTGGGTGGTGCCGCCGCCGATCCAGATCTGGTCGCCGTCCTTGCGGACGCCCTTCATCTCGTCGATGGCGGTCAGGCTCACCAGGATCTCGGGCGCGGCAAGCCGGGCCTTCATGGTGGGCATCAGGGTCTGGCCGCCCGACATGGGCTGCGCCTCGTCGCCCTTCAGGGCCGCGACCGCGTCGGCGACGCTGGTGGGCCGGACGAATTCGAAATTCTGCATTCTCTCTGTCTCCTGTTGGGTCGGGTTGCCCCCGCGCGGGTCACGCGCGGGGGTCCGCCTTCAGTTCCTGGGCCTCAGCTGTTCTGGATGGCGGTCCAGACCCGGTCGGGGGTCAGCGGCATGTTGATGTGCTCGACCTTGTGGCCGCCCCGGTGCAGCGCGTCGATGACCGCGTTGACGAAGGCCGGGGGCGAGCCGATGGCACCGGCCTCGCCGCAGCCCTTCACGCCCAGCGGGTTGTGGGTGCAGGGCGTCTGGCAGGAATGGTCCACCTTGAACATCGGCAGATCGGTCGCGCGCGGCATGGCATAGTCCATGTAGCTGGCCGAGATCAGCTGGCCGTCCGCGTCGTAGGCGCAGTTTTCCATCATCGCCTGGCCGAAGCCCTGCGCCACACCGCCATGGACCTGGCCTTCGACGATCATCGGGTTGATGACGTTGCCGAAATCGTCCGCGGCCGAGAAGGACAGCACGTCGACCTTGCCGGTGTCCGGGTCGACCTCGACCTCGCAGGCATAGCCACCGCTCGGATAGGTGAAGTTCGCCGGATCGTAGAACGCGGTTTCCTCCAGCCCCGGCTCGATGTCCTCCAGCGGGTAGTTGTGGGGCACGTAGGCCGCCAGCGTCACGTCACCCCAGGCGACCGACTTGTCGGTGCCCGCGACGGTGAACTGGCCGTCCTTCAGCTCGATATCACCCTCGCTGGCCTCCATCAGGTGGGCCGCGATCTTCTTGGCCTTGGCGATGATCTTCTCGGTGGCGCGGACCATGGCCGAGCCGCCGACCGCGATCGAGCGCGAGCCGTAGGTGCCCATGCCCATGGGCGTCTTCGAGGTGTCGCCGTGGACGATGTCGACCTGCGTGGCGTCGATGCCGATCATCTCGGACACCACCTGTGCGAACGAGGTCTCGTGCCCCTGCCCGTGGCTGTGGCTGCCGGTCATCACGCTGATCGACCCGGTGGCGTTCACCCGGACGGTGGCGGATTCGTAGAGACCGGCCCGGGCACCCAACTGCCCCACGAGGTTCGACGGCGCGATGCCGCAGGCCTCGATGTAGTGGGCGATGCCGAAGCCGCGCAGCTTGCCGTTCTTCTTGCTTTGCTCGGCGCGCGCCTCGAAGCCGGCGTGATCGGCCATCTCGAGCACGCGGTCCATGGTCGCGTGGTAGTCACCGGTGTCGTATTCCACCGCCACGGGCGTGGCATAGGGGAACTCGGTGATGAAGTTCTGGCGCCGCAGCTCGATGGGGCTGACCCCACGCTCGCGCGCCGCCTTGTCGATGACCCGCTCCAGCTGGAACGTCGCCTCGGGGCGGCCAGCGCCGCGGTAGGCGTCGACCGGCACCGTGTTGGTGAAGACGGCCTTCACGTTCACGTAGATCAGTGGCGTCTTGTAGTTGCCGGCCATCAGCGTGCCGTGCAGCCAGGTGGGGACCGACGGGGCGAAGGTGGACAGGTAGGCGCCCATGTTGGCGTAGGTTTCCGTCCGGATGGCGGTGAAGTTGTTGTCCTTGTCCATCGCCAGTTCGATCTTGGTCACGTGGTCGCGACCGTGGGCGTCGGACATGAACGCTTCCGAGCGCGAGGACGTCCACTTGACCGGGCGGCGCAGCTGCTTGGCCGCGAAGGTGCAGAACGCTTCCTCGGCGTAGTGGAAGATCTTGGCGCCGAAACCGCCGCCCACGTCGGGGGCGACCACGCGCAGCTTGTGCTCGGGGATGCCCAGCACGAAGGCGCCCATCAGCAGGCGGATCACGTGCGGGTTCTGCGACGTGGTGTAGAGCGTGTGCTCGTCATTGGCCATGTCGTAGTCGCCGACGGCCACGCGCGGCTCCATCGGGTTGGCGACGAGGCGGTTGTTGACCAGCTCCAGCGTGGTGACGTGGTCGGCATCGGCGATGGCCTTGGCGACGGCATCCTTGTTGTCCTCGACGAAGCCCCAGTCGTAGCAGAGGTTCGAGCTCAGGTCGTCATGCACCTTGGGCGCGCCGTCCTTGATGGCTTCCTTCATGTCCATGACCGCCGGCAGCATCTCGATATCGATCTCGAGCGCGTCGGCCGCGTCGCGGGCCTGACCCAGGCTTTCGGCCACGACCACGGCGATCGGGTCGCCCACGTGGCGCACCTTGCCCTCGGCCAGGACCGGGTGCTTGGGCTCCTGCATGGGGCTGCCGTCGATGGACGTGATCTGCCAGCCGCAGGGCACGCCGCCCACGCCTTCGAAATCCTTCGCGGTGAACACGCGCACCACACCGGGCATGGCCATGGCCGCGTCCGCGTTGATGCCGTTGATCTTGCCGTGGGCCACGTCCGAGCGCACGAAATGCGCGTAGAGCTGGCCGTGCAGGTTGATGTCGTCGGTATAGCGCCCCGTGCCGCTGAGGAAGCGTACGTCCTCGCGCCGTTTGGTGCTGCTGCCGATGCCGCCGTCTTTTGGCATGTGGAATCTCCTCCCTGCGGGGTCAGATCTCGCGTCGCGACATCCCGGCCCCTGAAACGATGTTCTGGATTACTCGGCCGCCATGGCGGGCACGTCCTGACCGGAGGCCGCCATGATGGATTTCACGATGTTGTGGTACCCGGTGCAGCGGCAGATATTGCCGTCCAGGTATTCGCGGATCTCGGCCTCGGAGGGCTTGGGGTTCTCCTTCAGCAGCGCGGTCGCCGCCATCACCATGCCCGGCGTGCAGAAGCCGCATTGCAGGCCGTGGTGGTCCTGGAACGCCTGCTGAACGACCGACAGCGACCCGTCGGCATTGGCCTGGCCCTCGATGGTGGCGACCTCGGCGCCGTCGGCCTCGGCCGCCAGCATCGCGCAGGCCTTCACAGGCTCGCCGTTCACGTGCACCACGCAGGCGCCGCACTGGGTGGTGTCGCAGCCTACATGGGTGCCGGTCAGGCGCAGGTCCTTGCGCAGGAAGTCGACCAGAAGGGTCCGGCCCTCGACCTGGCCGGTCACCTCCTTGCCGTTCACGCGCAGCTTGATGGAATTCATGTCTCTCTCCCTGGATAGTCCGATTTTCGTCGCGGTCAGGTTGCGGCCTTCTTTCGGCCGAACCAACCTTTTTTCTCTTTCTGCGCCTCCACGGGCGCGGCGGCATCGTCGGCCTCGCCCTCGGGCGCCGATGGTCCCTCGACGGCCTCCTTGAAGCTGTTGAAGAACTGGTCCGCCATCTTGGAGGCGAAGCTGTCGATGATGCGGCTGCCCAGCTGGGCGAGCTTGCCGCCCACCTTGGCTTCGACCCGGTAGTCCAGCACCGTGGCGTCGCCTTCTTCGCGCAGGGTGACATCGGCGCCGCCCTTGGCGAAGCCCGCGGCGCCGCCCTTGCCCTCGCCCGATATGGTCAGGCTTTCCGGGCGCACCTTGTCGTCAAGCGTCACGGCGCCCTTGAAGGTCGCCTTCACCGGGCCGACCTTCTGCACCACCGTGGCCTCGAAGCCCTCGTCGGCGTTGCCCGACATCTCGGTGCAGCCCGGCACGCATTGCTTCAGCACCTCGGGGTCGAGAAGCGCGTCCCACACCGCGTCGCGTGGCGCCTCGATCGTGCGGCTTCCGGTCATTTCCATGGGTGGGTCTCCCTTTATGTTGGTTACGCTAGGCGCGGCGCCCGGCCCCGCCTATAGGACCAATGGCCAATTTGCGCGCTCAGCGGTAGGCGGGCGTCTCGAGGCTCAGCCCGTAGGACTCGTAGATCCCGGCGATCGCGCCCGATTGCAGCCCGTCGCGGATGGCGTCGTCAACCGTATAGGCAAGCGGCCGGAAGCGGAAGTTCACCGCCACGCCCAGCGTCCAGTCGCCGACCGCGAGGCCCGGCAAGGGCGGCTCGTGCAGCCCGAGCCCGTCGGTCAGGCCCCATTCCAGCTGTCCGCGCGGCCCCATGGCCGCCATCGTCTCGCCCGCCGCCAGGGCATCCATCGCGGCCTCCATGTCGGGAAAGCGGCGCACGCCCTGGGCCAGTTGCCCGCCCGCGAAGGCCGACAGGTAGAAGTCGGAGATCGAGTCGTTCTCGACGGCGACGGTGTCGAAGCGGAAATAGGCCGGCACCGGCTTTTCCTCGGGATATTCCGCCTCGCGATAGGCGATGGCCACGCGCTCGACGCTGTATTGCCCGGTGAAGACGACCTGCTCGTGGCGGCAGGCGAAGGCGCTGTCGTAAGGCACGCGCATCATCACGTTCGACACCGCCCCGCCGACGATGCCACCCTTCCAGACATTGTTGCGCAGGTCGGCGTCCAGGTTCTCGCCCGCCGCGACAAAACGGAACTGCGGGTCGACGCCCACGTATTCGGCGATCAGCCTGGCGATCTCGACATCGACGCCGCGGGGCTGGCCGCCCTCTTCCCAGCTGTAGGGCGGATAATCCTCGTAGAGCGCGAAGGTCATGAACCCGCGCTCCAAGATCGTCTCGAGATCCTGCCCGACCTCGTCCCGGCCAGTATTCTGCGGCTTGGGCTGCGGGACGTAGTCGGCGCAGGGGTCCTGGGCCGCCGCCGGCAGCGACAGCCCAAGGCAGATCAGTCCCGCCGCCAGGACGGCGCGCAGGCTCATTGCGCGGCGGACAGGCCGACGGTCAGCGTGTCGGCGGCGGTGCTGTAGCCGGCGTCGGTGCCGTCGATCTGGCGGCTCGCGCGCCAGGCGATCGAGTCGGCCACCGGTGCATAGGACAGGGTCTCGATATCGGCCGCGATGGCGTCGAGCTCGGCCTTGGCCGCGTCGGGGTCCGCGTCGCCGTTGCCCTCTGCCCAGGCCGCAAGCTGGTCGCGGATGCTGCGCAGCGTGTCCGAGTGCTCGGCCACTTGTTCGCCGTCCGGCCGGGTCTCGATATAGGTGCGGATGGCCCAGGCGGCCTCCTGGCCCAGAAGCTCGCCGAAGGCCGGCATCTTGGTGGTGCCGTTCTGGGTGTACCCGTGGCGGAAGCGTTCGACATACCATTCGTCGCCGTATTCCTCGGCCTCGAGATACCGCAGGTCCGGCGCCAGCCCGCCCGACACGGCGCCCAGGCCGTGGCAGCGGGCGCAGTTTTGGTTGTAGCCCGAATCGCCGATCTGGATGGCCTTGAACCAGACCTCCTCGCCCGCCGCGTCCACGCGATAGGGGTTCTCGGTCAGCCATTCCTCGCCCACCTCGGGCAGGCCGGCGGTGTCCACGGCCTGCGGGGCGACATCCCCGTGGCCGTACGCCATGGTGGCCAGCCCCAAGGCGGTCAGCGCCACGGCGAATTTCGATGTGGTCCGCATGATCTGCTCCTCCACTTGCATGGTCTGCGTTGGCACCATGGCTACTGCAGCGGGCGCCTCCGCTCCATGCGACCTTCGCCTGCCTGCACCAAAGTCGAATTCCCCGACCCGCGGCGCACCATACGCTGAGCGGATGATGAAATTTCGTTCATTGGCCGTATCCCTCGCCCTTCTTGCCGCGCCGGCATGGGCGCAGGACCTGACCATCGGCTACCTGCGCCTGCAGGAAACGCCGCCGCCCACCGTGTCGGACCTGGACCTGCCGCCGCCGGACCTGGGCATTGCCGGCGCGCGCCTGGGGATCGAGGACAACGCCACGACCGGCCGCTTCACCGGCCAGACCTATGCGCTCGACCTCGTCGACATCGCGCCGGGCGAGGACATCGCGACCGCCGCCGGGCCGCTTCTGGAGCGGACGGACCTGCTGTTGGTCGACGCGCCCGCAGACGGGCTGCTGTCGGTCACGGACCTGCCCGCCGCCGCCGACGCGCTGGTCTTCAATGTCGCCGCGCCGGACAATCGGCTGCGCGAGGACGACTGCCGCGCGAACATGCTGCACGCCCTGCCCTCCACGGCCATGCGCACCGACGCGCTGGCGCAATTCCTGGTGCTGCGGCGATGGGACGAGCTGCCGATGGTGACGGGCGGCGACCCGGCGGACCAGGCCTTCGCGGCCAGCATCGAGCAATCGCTAGGGAAATTCGGGCTGCGCGTCGGCGACAGGAAGGACTGGCGCTACGACACCGATATCCGCCGCGCCGCCACGACCGAGATGCCGCTCTTCACCCAGGAGTTCGGCCGCTACGATGCACTGATCGTCGCCGACGAGATCCACGATTTCGCCCGCTACATGCTGTACAACACGTGGGAGCCGCGGCCGATCGTGGGCTCGGAAGGCTTGGTGCCCACGGGCTGGCACCCGGTGGTCGAGCAGTGGGGCGCGCGACAGTTGCAGAACCGCTTCCTCGAGATCGCGGGCCGCGCCATGCAGCCGCGCGACTATGCTGCCTGGGCTGCCATCCGGACCCTCGGCGAAGCCGCCACGCGCACTGGTTCAGCCGAGCCGGAGGCACTGCGCGACTACATCCTGGGCCCGGATTTCGAGCTCGGCGGCTTCCTGGGCCGGCCCCTCAGCTTTCGCACGTGGAACGGCCAGATGCGTCAGCCGATCCCGCTGGTCCATCCCCGTGGATTGGTGGCGCAGGCCCCGCTCGACGGCTTTTTGCACCCGGTGACCGAGCTGGACACGCTGGGCCGCGACGCCCCCGAAAGCCAATGCACCGCCTTCGCCGATTGAGCCATAAGCCGGCGTTCCCGGACAGGCGACAGAACGCATATCCTGGCCAATCGGCCGGTATCCCGGCGCTCACATCATGCGCGCGGTCAGGTCGCCCATGACCCAGATCGTGCCGCCCACCATCAGGACCAGGATCAGGATCGTGAAGAAGATCAGTTGCAGGTCTTCCCACGCCTGGCCATGAAGACGGATATGCAGGAACCAGTGCAGCTGCGCGACCGCCTGAAGGATGCCGGCCACGGCAATGGTCGTCCAGGCGGCCCAGTCCGGCAGGACATCGGACACCACGGCAAGAACCGCGATCACCGTCAGGACGACGCTGGCGATGCCGCCCCTGAGATAGGATGACCGCTCGTCGGCGCGGCTTTCCATCTGGCCGCCCGACTCGTCGATCTTGTCCATGTGGCTCATATCATCGCTCCCAGGTAGACGACGGACAGGATGCCGATCCAGACGATGTCCAGGAAATGCCAGTAGATCGACAGGCGCAGCAGGCCGCCGGTGGTGACCCAGTCGAACCCGCGAATCCGGACCTGTGCCGCCGCCACGGCGATCCACAGGCACCCGATGGCGACATGCAGCGCATGCAGCGGGACCAGTAGCCAGTAGGCGGACAGGAACGCGCTGCGCGACGGGCCCGCGCCGTTTTCCAGGTGCCCCAGCAGCGAATGCGTGGAACTGAAGAGGAACCCCGCCCCCAGCAGGAAGGTCACCGCCAGCCACAGCGTTGTGCGGCGCTTGTCGGCCCGGTGCTTCGTTTCCAGCAAGGCGAACCCGATGGTGACGCTGGAGGCCAGCAGCAGGGTGGTCTCGATCAGCGGTCCGCGCAGGTGGAACAGCTCGGCGGCGCTGGGGCCGTCCGCGACCTGCGGCAGCATGACGACATAGGTGGCGAAGACGCAGCCGAAGATGAGCAGATCGCTCATCATGAAGATCCAGAAGCCGAAGACGAGGGCCTCGACCTCGCCCGATCCGGGATCGTGTTCGTGGCCGAGCTTCAGGCCGGGGTGACGTGCCTGGCTCATTCCGGAACCCCCGCTTCGCTTTGGGGGCGGCCCCAGTTGCCCGGCGCGACCTCGAGCTCGCGCGGCGCGCTCGGGGCCTCGCGCACGGCCTTGAGCCAGCGCAGGTGCTCCTCGCGGACGACGTCCGCCGGGATGGTGCGCTCCCGGTCGATGACGAAGCTGCGGGCGACAAGCGCCCCCACGACGACGAGAAGCGACAGGATCACGAGCCACCACATGTGCCAGACCAATCCGAACGTCAGGGTGAAGCTGGAGAAGAACAGGATGGGCGCCAGCCAGGAATTGGCGGGCAGCTCGATATCCTCCCATTGATCGGGGATCTGGTAGGCATGACCGGCCCGCTTCTCTTCCCAGAATGCGTCACGCGCGAAGACCTCGGGACCGACGGCGAAGTTGTAGACCGGCGGCGGCGACGAGATCGACCATTCCAGCGTGCGTCCATCCCACGGATCGCCCGCGTAGACGTTCAGCGCGTCACGGTTGCGGATGCTGACGTAAAGCTGCCAGAACATCGCGCCAAGCGCGGCCAGCACGACCAGCGCCCCCAGCATGGCGACCACGGTATAGGGCGTATAGGCCGCTTCGGAATAGGCGACCGACCGGCGCGGCAGGCCCAGCAGACCCACGGCGTAAAGCGGGAAGAACGCCAGCATGAACCCAACGATCCAAAGCGATGCCCCCAGCTTGCCCCACCAGTCGTCCAGCATGAAGCCGAAGGCCTTGGGGAACCAGAAACTGTAGGCGCCCAGCATCCCGAACAGCGTGCCCGGGATCACCATGTTATGGAAATGCGCCACCAGGAAGACCGAGTTGTGGACCTGGTAATCGATGGTCGGGTTGGCCAGCAGGATGCCGGATGCGCCGCCGATGACGAACAGCATGACGAAGCCCAGCGCGTAGACCATGGGCGTCGTGATCCGCACACGCCCGCGATACATGGTCAGCAGCCAGTCGTAGATCTTCACGCCGGTGGGCACACCCACGAGCATCGTGGCGATGCCGAAGACCGCGTTCATGCCGGCGCTCTGCCCCATGGTGAAGAAATGGTGCACCCAGACCAGGAACGAGATCACGGCGATGGACAGCGTCGCCCAGACCAGCGTCCGGTAGGCATAGAGCGTCTTGCCCGAGAAGGTGGCAAAGACCTCGGACCAGACACCGAAGGCGGGCAGGACCAGGATGTAGACCTCGGGATGGCCGAACAGCCAGAAAAGGTTCGCGTACAGCATCGGAATGCCGCCGGCATCGGTCGTGAAGAAGTGGAAGTCCAGGTAGCGGTCCAGCGCGAGCATGGCGGTCGCCACCGTCAGCGGCGGCAGCGCGAAGATCATCAGGATCGCGGTGGTGACCGAGGCCCAGACGAACATCGGCATCTTCCAGAAATCCATGCCGGGACAGCGCTTCTTGTAGACGGTGCAGGCCACGTTGATGCCGGTCAGCGTGGTGCCCAGGCCCGACAGCGTCACCGCCCAGATCCAGTAATTGGGTCCCACGTCGGGGCTGTATTCCTTGCCCGTGAACGGCGGATAGCCGGTCCAGCCGCCGATCGAGAACGGCAGGAACAGCAGCGACGCCATCACCAGCATCGCGCCCGACGCCGTCAGCGCCAGCCCGATTGCGTTGGTGACCGGGAACGACATGTCCCGCGCCCCGATCTGGAGCGGCAAGACGTAGTTGATGACCCCCGACAGGAACGGCATCGCCACGAAGAAGATCATGATCGTGCCGTGGGTCGTGAAAAGCTCGCCGAAATGGTCCGCCGACAGGAACCCCCCGTCGAAGCCCACGGCCTGGTTGGCCCGCATGAAATTGGCCTCGACCACGCCGCGCAGCATCATCACGAACGACAGGACGATGTACATGATGCCGATCTTCTTGTGATCGACGGTGGTCAGCCAATCGAACCAGACCGTGCGCCAGAGCCGGAAATAGGTCAGCAGCGCCAGCACGGCGATCGCCGCGAGCACGAGAATGGCGGCGACCCCGGTCGCGATCGCGCCGTTGACGATGTTTTCCGGCGTCGGGTTCTGGACCATCTTCCAGAACGGAAGCGCCTCGAGCGTCATGCGTCCCGTCAGGGCGTCGATGAAATCGGTCAGGCTCATCGGGCGGGATCCGCGGCCTGGCCTGTCGCGGTCGCGACGGGTCCGTCCGCCGGGCCGGCTTCGACGGACGCGTCTCGCCGATCGCGGCTGCGCCAGTCGGGGTCGCGGTCCATGGGTCCGACGATGCCGGAAAAGAGATCCCCGGGCACGTCGCGGAAGGCGGCGCCGGTATCATCGCCCTCGGTCATCTCTTGCAGCGTCGATCTTTCGGCGATGCGGTCGTGGACTGCGTCGCTCCACGGACGGGCGTCGGTCGACGTCGTGTCGAGCCAGGCGGAAAAGGCGGTCTCCGGCAGGGCCCGGGCGACGAATTGCTGCCGGTGGAAGCCGTGGCCGTTGTATTGCGTGTTGCGCCCGCGGAACACGCCGGGACGGTCCGCGGCGAGGTGCAGTTTCGAAATCATCCCTTCCATCGCGTAGACCTGCCCCCCGAGAACGGGGATGTGGAAGGATTGCATGACTGTCTCCGAGGTGAGTTCCAGGTTCAGCGGGCGGCCCTCGGGGAACACCAGTTCGTCCAGGGTGGCGATGCCGTGGTCGGGGTAGATGAACAGCCATTTCCAGTCGTAGCCCACAATCTGGACCCGCACCGGCTCACCGTCGATGGGCAGCGGCTCGAACGGATCCAGGGCCGTGGTGTTCTGCCAGAGGAAATAGCTCAGGATCGTGACGATCACGATCGGCCCGCCCCAAATCGCGGCTTCCCAAATCCACGAGAAATGCCAATCCGGCGTATATGTGGAATTTCCGCTGAAACGATATCGATATGCGATTAATGGGGTCAGGACCAGAATCGGCCCCACCACCAGGCCCATCAAAGCGACGATGCGCCAGAAATGCACGCGCTGCTGCTGGGCGACATAGCCTTCGGGATCGAGGAAATTCACATCGGGGCTGTCCATGCACCCGGCGAGCAGCCCCAGGGAAAATATCGCAATAACAATGCGATGCCCGCTGGACGGTCGACGCATCCGTGCCGGAATTTCGGAAAGTACTGTCATCACCCGGCCGTCTTCATTGCTGTTGCCGAAAGCGCGGGCCGGCAATGGGTTCCGTCGGTTTTCAGAATTGCCGATGAATTTCGGAACCGTTGGGAACCGCCATGTCTTTCCCTTGCAAGTGCGCCGAAACGTCGCGCTCCCGGCATCGGAAGGGGACCGCACCATGACATCCGAGAAAGACAATGATCGCAATGGCCTGACCCGAAGGTCGCTGTTGATGGCCGGGGCGGCCGCGCCCGCGCTGGCGGCCTCGGGACCCGCGCGGGCCGAAGCGCCGACCGAGATCACCGATCATCGGCAAGTCCGGTTGCAGGACACGCCGCATATCCGCGCCTACTACGACAGCGCCAAGGGCTGAAAGACGAGACCACCATGCTGAAGCGCAAGACCACCGCCCGCCCGACCCGCAAGGTTCCCCCTTCCGTCGACACGTCGGGCATAGATCGGCGGGGGTTCCTGCGCGGCGCCGGCCTGACCATCGGCGGGCTGGCGGCCTCGGGGACGCCCGCGGGGCTGGTGCAGGCGCAGGACCAGTCCACGCCGGCGCCGACGGGACGCACCTACCACAAGACCATCTGCCAGTTCTGCTCGGTCGGGTGTTCCATGTGGGCCGAGGTCGAGAATGGCGCGTGGCTGGGCCAGGAGCCGTCTTTCGAAAGCCCGATCAACCAGGGCACCCACTGCGCCAAGGGTGCGGCGATGCGCGAGGTCAGCCTGGGCGAGCGGCGGCTCAAGTATCCCATGAAGAAAGAGGGCGGCGAATGGGTCCGGATCTCGTGGGAGCAGGCGATCTCCGAGATCTCCGAGCGCCTCATGTCGATCCGCGACGAGTACGGGCCCGACAGCGCCTACTGGCTGGGGTCGGCCAAGTTCTCGAACGAGCAGAGCTACCTGTTCCGCAAGTTCGCCGCCTACTGGGGCACCAACAACGTCGATCACCAGGCGCGCATCTGCCACTCGACCACCGTGGCCGGCGTGGCGAACACGTTGGGCTACGGCGCGATGACCAACACCTTCAACGACATCCGCAAGTCGAAATCGATCTTCATCATCGGCGGCAACCCGGCCGAAGCCCACCCCGTTTCGCTGCTGCACCTGCTGAACGCGAAGGAAAACGGCGCGAAGATGATCGTGGTCGATCCGCGCTTCACCCGCACCGCGGCCCACGCCCACGAATACGTCCGCATCCGTCCCGGATCGGACGTGGCCCTTCTGATGGGCCTGGTGCGCGAGGTGCTGGCGAACGGCTGGGAGGCGAAGGAATACATCGACCAGCGCGTCTACGGCTTGGAAGAAGTCCGCGCCGAGGCCGACAAGTGGACGCCCGAGGAAGTCGAGCGCGTCACCGACATCCCCGCCGAACAGCTTCGCAACCTTGCGCGCACGTTGGCCGAGAACCGGCCCGGAACACTGATCTGGTGCATGGGCCTGACGCAGCACTCGATCGGGTCGTCCATGACCCGCGCGGCGACGATCCTGCAGCTTGTCCTTGGCAACATGGGCGTCTCGGGCGGGGGCGCGAACATCTTCCGCGGCCACGACAATGTGCAGGGCGCGACCGACCTCGGCGTCGCCTGCGACACGCTTCCGGCCTATTACGGCCTGGAACAGGGCGCCTGGAAGCACTGGTCGCGGGTCTGGGGCGAAAGCTACGACTGGCTGCAATCCCGCTTCGTGGACCGGGAGCTGATGGAGCGTCCCGGCATGCCGCTGTCGCGCTACATGGACGCGATCACCGAGGACCCCGAAGCGCTTGACCAGCCGCACCCGGTCAAGGCGATGATCTTCTGGGGCCACGCCGCCAACTCGATCACGCGCGGGGCCGACCAGCGCAAGGCGCTGGATACCGCCGAACTGCTTTGCGTCATCGATCCGCACCCGACGCAGGTGGCCATCATGTCGGAAAAGACCGACGGGCTTTACCTGCTTCCCGCCGCGACCACCGCCGAGATGCACGGCTCGGTCACGAACTCGTCCCGCTCGGTGCAGTGGCGCGACAAGGTGTTCGAACCGCTGTGGGAGTCGAAGACCGACTACGAGATCACCTACCTGCTGGCCCGCGCCCTGGGCTTCGAGGCCCGCATGTTCCGCAACATCGCGGTCGAGGGGACCGAGCCCGTGGCCGAGGACATCCTGCGCGAGTTGAACAAGGGCACCTGGACCATCGGCTACACCGGCCAGTCGCCCGAACGGCTGAAGCTTCACATGAAGCACCAGGAGAAGTTCGACAGCATCACCCTGCTCGGCAAGGAAGAACCGGTCAAGGGCGAGTACTACTGCCTGCCCTGGCCCGCCTGGGGCACGCCCGAGCAAAGTCATTGCGGCACGCCCCTGCTCTACGACACCTCGAAACCCGTGAGCGAAGGCGGCCTGCCCTTCCGCGCGCGCTGGGGCGTTGAACACGAGGGTGCGAACCTGCTGGCCGAGGATAGCTTCACCGTCGGGTCCGAGATCCGCGACGGCTATCCCGAAGGCACGGTTGGCATGCTCGACGCGCTTGGCTGGGCGTCGGAACTGACCTCGCGCGAAAAGCTCGTCATCGCGGCGGTCGGGGCCGACCGGTTCTCGCTCCGGCTGCTCGACATGCCCGAGGACGAGGCACAGACCGCCTTCCGCGACCTCGAGCGCGAAGCCGAAAGACTGGCACGCCAGGGCGAAAACCCGATCCGCGCCTTCGACGCCCTGTCCGGCGGATCCGAGAGCGGCCAGATCGAGGAGGCCTGGCAGGCCGGCGGCGGTAACAGCTCGAACAGCGAGGATCGTGCGCCGGTCCCGGAACGCTTCCCCGACTATCCCGAGAACGCCCTGACCGCGATCGAGGCCTACCTGGAAAACAACCCGGGCAGCGACCCAGAGGGCGAGTTGAGCCTGCAGGACAAGATCGCCCGGGTGAACTGGAAGACCGACCTTTCGGGCGGGATCCAGCGCGTGATGCTGGCGCACGGCCTGGCCCCCTACGGCAACGGCAAGGCGCGCATGGTCGCCTGGAATTTCCCCGACGCGGTGCCGCTGCATCGCGAGCCTCTCTACACCACCCGCCGCGACCTTCTTCCGGAATACGCGACCTACCCGGATCGGCGAAAATGGCGTGTGCCGATGCTGTTCGAGTCGATCCAGGAAGTGAACCACGCCGACGAGTTCCCGCTGATCCTGACCTCCGGCCGCCTGGTCGAGTACGAGGGCGGCGGCGACGAGACGCGGTCGAACAAGTGGCTGGCCGAGTTCCAGCAGCAGATGTTCGCCGAGATCAATCCCGCGGACGCCGAGGCGGCGGGCATCGAGGACGGACAGTTCGTCTGGATCGAGAACCCGCTGGGCGCGATCCGCGTGGCGGCCCTCGTGACCCGCCGCGTCGGCTCGGGGACGGTGTTCCTGCCATTCCACTTCGCCGGCATGTGGATGGGCGAGGACCTGACCGGGAACTATCCCGAAGGTGCGGCCCCCTACGTCTCGGGCGAAGCGGCGAACACGATCTGGAACTACGGATACGACGTCGTGACACAGATGCAGGAAACCAAGTGCTCCCTGTGCCGCATCCGACCAACCGGAGAAATGGCAATATGGCCCGACTGAAATTCCTTTGCGACACCGACCGGTGCATCGAGTGCAATGCCTGCGCGACGGTCTGCAAGAACGAACACGAAGTGCCCTGGGGCATGGTGCGTCGCCGCGTCGTGACCATCGGCGACGGTGAGCCCGGCGAGAAGTCGGTGGCGATCTCGTGCATGCACTGCACCGACGCGCCTTGCGTGGCGGTCTGCCCCGTCTCGACCCTTTACCAGACCGATATCGGCGTGGTGCTGCATGACAAGGATACCTGCATCGGCTGCGGCTATTGCTACTACGCCTGTCCGTTCGGTGCGCCGCAGTTCCCCAAGTCCACGCTGTTCGGATCGCGTGGCACGATGGACAAGTGCACCTATTGCGCCGGGGGCCCGGAAGAGAACGGATCCGAGGAGGAATACCGCAAGTACGGCTCGAACCGGATCGCCGAGGGCAAGCTGCCGATCTGCGCCGAGGTCTGTTCCACCCGCGCGCTGCTGGCCGGCGACGCCGAGGTCGTGGGCGAGATCTTCAAGGAGCGCGTGATCTCGCGCGGCTACGGATCCGGCGCCTGGGGCTGGAAGACGGCATACTATCCCGAGGAGCGGTCATGAGCGTCTACGAGAGCGAACCGGTCCGCGTGCGCGGGCAGGACTTCACGGGCTACCGTATCGCGGGCGCGATCGCGGCCGTGCTGCTGATAATCGCGCTGGCGGTGCAGGTCTGGATGCTGTTCGACGGCTTCAACCGGACCTCCCCCGAGGTGCGATGGGGCGTCAATGCCGAGGAAAACGGCGGCAGCGCCCTGGCATCGCAGCTCTTGCAGAACCGCACGCGCCTGCAGAACGAACGCTTCCTGACCGGCCCGTCGCCCGACGGCCCCGGTGAGACATTCAAGATCGGGCCCGAGGTGCTGCTGGACAGTGTCGAGATGGACGACCCGGAAAGCATCCTGACCGAAAGCTGGCGTATTCCCAGCGACGAGACCGCGGCCATCCTGCGCCAGTCGGACCGTGTCATCGGCGTCTCGTCCCTGCCCTACGTGAACGCCAACCTGTTCGAGCGTCCCTTCGCCCGTGACTGGCGGTTCGGCCTGGCCGACGTGGCGACGCATATCGGGGCCTTCGCGATCCTCGGGTTTTCCCTGATGCTCGCCCTGCTCCTGGCGATCCGCGGGCGGGTGCCCATCGCGGAGGGCAAGTCCGGCAAGAAGGTCAAGCGTTTCAACATCGTCGAACGCGCGACCCACTGGATGACGTCGGCGTCCTTCATCCTGCTGGCATTGACCGGCATCTCCATCGCCTACGGCGACACCCTGATCCGTCCCTTCGGCCACGATGTCCTGGGGGCGGTCGGTTGGCTGGCGACCTGGGGGCATGCGCTTTTCGTGACGCCCTTCGTCCTGGGGCTGGCGATCATGTTCGTCATGTGGGTGAGCAAGAACATTCCCTCGAAACTCGACATTGCCTGGCTGAAGCGCGGTGGCGGGTTCTTCAGCGACACGCCCGATCATCCGTCGGCCCGCAAGTTCAACGCGGGCCAGAAGCTCATCTTCTGGTCGGCGATCCTCGGCGGTGGCGCGATGATCGTGACCGGCTTCTTTCTGCTGTTCCCGTTCTACTTCCTCGGGCTCGAGGCGATGAGCTGGATGATGCTGCTGCACGCGGTCTTCGCCGTGCTGCTGATCGCGATCTTCATCGGTCACATCTATATCGGCAGCGTCGGCATGCAGGGCGCCTTCTGGGCCATGTGGAACGGCGAGGTCGACCGCAACTGGGCCCGGGAACACCACGACCTGTGGCTCGACGAGGTCGAAGGGAGGGCTTCGAAATGATCGGCTTCCTGTCCGGAACGACAATCGCGGCGGTCCTGGCGGTCGGGACCTACATCGCCATGACGACCTTTTCCGTCACCTCGATCGAGAGGGTGAACAACCCGTCCCTGAACGTGGGCGATCTCGACTACCGGTACACGAGCTCGCACTGATCACGCGTCGCCGCGTCCGCCGACACGGCGGTCGCGGCCGTTTTTCCGTCACCACCGCCCGGCCACGGGTCCTTGTCAAACCGCAGCAGGCCCCTCGCTGGCCGGCGCGCGGGATGATGGCGTTGTAACGGATCAGGCGGAACGCTCGGACTGCTGATCGCGCGTCTCGTTCCTGTCCTGCCCGCCATCGGACGGCGTCTCGCCCGACTGCCGCGCATCATCGACCTCCAGCTCGCCGCGCATCCGCGGCAGGGCTTGCGGATACGCATCGCGCAGCCATTCGAGCATCTTTTCACGCACCTCGCAGCGAAGGTCCCACACCCGGGGCGAGGTGCGCGCGGTCATCAGGGCGCGGATCTTGACGCTTTTCTCGCCGGTCTCGACGACTTGCAGGTTGGCAACATCGTGGTCCCAGAGGCTGCTTTCTTCCAGGAACTCGTTCAGCTTGTCGCGCATCCTCTGCACCGGCACGGTGTAGTCGAGGTTCCATGTCACGGCCCCGATCACCTGCGCGCTTTCCCGGGTCCAGTTCTGGAAGGGCTGCTCGATGAAATAGGACAGCGGCACGACCATGCGGCGCCTGTCCCAGACCCGCACCACGACGAAGGTGGCGAAGATCTCCTCGACCCAGCCCCACTCGCCCTCGACGATCACCACATCCTCGAGGCGGATCGGCTGCGTGATCGCGATCTGGATGCCGGCGATCAGATTGGTGAGAACCGGCCGCGCCGCGAGACCCAGGACCAGACCGGCCGCGCCGGCGGATGCGAAAAGGCTGACACCGTATTCCCGAACCCCCTCGAAGGTCAGCAGCGCGGCGCCCGCGGTCACCAGGACGATGATGATATTCGTTGTCCGCTTCAGCAGGCGCAGCTGGGTCACATGCTTGCGCGCCCCGAGGTTGTCGTCGACGTCGAGGTTGAAGCGGCGCGTGGACCGGTCTGCGAAATGATTGGTCAGCACGATCAGCAGCCAACCGACCAGGACGATCAGTAGGACCAGCGCCGCGTGTTCGATCACGTCTTCCACTTGCCGGTCCAGGTTGGTGCGCGGCACGGTAAAGATCAGCGAGGCCAGGACGAAGGCGACGCTGAGCGGCCGGCGGGCCCGCCGCAAAAGCGAGCGTGTCATGCCGAACCGCTTCTCGATGCGCGCCAGCAGCACCCGGTACAACAGCGCGTGTAGCAATAGTGCCGCGCAGGCCGCGAGCGACAGGACGATCAGGGCGCTGACACCGTCGGTCAGATGCAGGGCCCACTGCTCCGGCAAGGCCGATGTCAGAGTTTCGCTGAGATCGAAATCCATCGAAATGCTCCTGCAAAGTCGCTGTCCCCTGACCGGTTCATCGTGACGGGCGGGTTCGCGACGAAAGGTCTTGACGCGGGCGATGAACGCGCCGCCCGCGTGAACCTCCCGGCCGCAGGCCGGGCATCACGCGTCGGCGCGGCACTCGTTTACCAGAACCACCAGATCATCCCGCCCATGCAAAGAATCAGGAGGACCGAAAGCAGCGTCCGGTCCAGGTAGATCGGGCTTTCCAGGCGAAACAATTCCTCCCGGGCCTCGCCGGAGTTCCAGACCAGGTCCGTGGTGTTTTCTTCAGGCGACTGACGGGTGGCCGCCGAAATCCCCAGGTGAAGCCCGATCGCGATCAGCATCATGATCGACGACATCACCGTGTAATGGATCTCGGGCAGCCCGAGATTGGACCAGATGTTGTAAACCTCTTTCGTGATGAAGATCGGAATTCCGACGACGAGCCCGAACAGGATCGTCCAGAACGTGAAATGCCCCCTCTGAAGTGGTCCGCCCACTGGGATAGAATGATCCCGTCATGGAGAGGACCAGAGAATGGCTGGGAAGCGAGAGAAGCCCGAAGACATCGTTCTGAAGCTGCGGCAGGTTGAGGTGCTGCAAGGCCAAGGGCTGTCGGTCGGTGATGCGGTGCGCCAGGTCGGCATCACGCAGCAGAGCTACTACCGGTGGCGCAGGCAGTATGGCGGCATGAGCCGCGATCAGCTGAAGCGACTCAAGGAGCTCGAGACAGAGAACCAGCGGCTCCGGCGTGCTGTCTCCGACCTGACCCTCGACAAGATGATCCTGAGCGAGGCCGCCCGGGGAAACTTCTGAGCCCCTCGCGT
>NZ_FQZA01000018.1 GCF_900141995.1 Palleronia salina
GCATCGCTGAGCCAGAAGAGATCAGACATGTCACCGCTCAGTTTTCTGGCGGTGAATCACGCCCTTCCGCTCAGATCAATGGGTCCTGAGCCTAGCTCTTTGGGCTGATTTCCCGGGCCTTTCACGAAATCCCGGAAAATCAGGCGGCAGCTAATTGCCCGAAACGATCTGTCGCACAACTTCGCGACATAATGCACGCCGCCACCCTCTCACAGACTGCCGGGCGCGACCGAGAGCGGGTCGCGCCCGGCAAGGATCAAGCCGCGACCGATACTGTCACGTCGCCGCAGTCTCGGTCGAACCAGGCGCCGTCCTCGTAACGGCGACCGACGCCCCCCGCGGGGTTCAGCGTAACGAGCGTAAGCCAACCGTTGTCGAACAGGTCCCGCACCGCCGACTGCCGGTCCAACGCTTTCGAAATCATCTCTTCCGGCGCCTCGACCGCGACCACGAGCCGACTGGGCACGTGGCGCAGGCTTTCCCCGTCGTGCAGCGACTGCCGGGGCAACCCCGCGCGCAGCGCCCCTCCGTTCCCCTCGAGCACGCCAAATCCGCCGACCACGTTGTGCAGCAGCTTGTTGCCCGCGCCGAAGGTCTCGGGCGCCACGGCCGAGCCGTGGTATTGCAGCGCGATCCAGCTGGCCACCACGACCGGCGCGCTCAGGATCTGTTCCAGCGTCTTCGCCTCCGTGTCCTGCCGCCAGTCGTAGTCGTGCAGGAAGACCCGGCCGCCCAGATCCCGGCCCGCCGTCCGGGCGCGCGGCGCGGCGATGAAGCCGTTGCATCCCGCAAGCCCCCACTCGGGCCGCAGCTCGGACCAGTCCCGTCCCCGCCGCGCGAGGCTGTCGCGCGACCCGTGGGGCAAGGTCCCCGCGCGCTCGGTCCGGGCGAGCGCGCCCGCCTTGCCCAGCGCGGCGCGCAGCCGCTCAATATCGGCCCGGTGGCTGGCGGGCAGGTCACCCTCGAACACCCGCACCTCATCGGACACGGTATCGTGCAGCCCGGCGGCGAAATGCGTGTCGCCGGGGATCGCGATCCCCCGGTCGGCCAGGCCGGCGCGCACCGCGCCATCGTTCAGAAGCCCGGCCAGAAGCCGCGCGTTGACGTCGCCGGAGTATCCGCCGCAGGCGCCGCATTGCAGGGCGCTGGCATGGGGCGCGTTCGTGACCCTTGCGCCGTGCCCGCAGACCAGCACCAGACGCGCGAAACCGTCGGTCAGCGACATGGCCCGCAGGATGCGTTCCGCCGCGCCGACCCGATCGGCCAGCGGCAGGTCGAGCGTCGGGACCGGGTCGTGTTCCCCTGCCCCGCCGAGGCCCAGCCCATCGCGCAGCAGTTTGCCCACGTAGAGCGGACCCGCCGCCTCGACGAAGGCGAAGGCCGAGACCGCCGCCCGCTTGAACCGGCCCCAGGCGCGAACCGTCCGCAGCCGGATCCGTTCGGCCGTGTCGCTCCCGCCAGTGTCGGCGGCACGGCTCTCGACCGCCGGCGACACGAGGATCGGCGCGCGCGCCTCGACCGTGTCCGAGGCGTGACCGCAGTGCTTGATCGCCAGGCCGAAGAACCCCGCGAAACCGATGGTCCGCAGGCCCGGATCCGACGCCTCGAGCGCGCGGCGCATCCGTTCGGAGCGCACGTCGATACAGAACGCGGCCTGGAGCGCGGGCCGGTCATCGGTGGATGTCGCGACATCGCCCGCCAGCGTCTCGGCCAGCCGCCGCTCGCCGCCGCGGTCGACGGCCTCCTGCAACGCCGCGTCCCGCAAGGTGTCGGCATCCACGGTGATCGGGCGGCCAAAGTCCGCCCTGGCGCTGTCCCAGGCCTCAGCGCGCGCCGTCCCCCCCTGCTCCAGCAGGGCGACGTCCCAGGCCAGCCGGACGGTCAGCAGGTCGAACAGGGTCGTATCGCGGCCCCCGTCCCGCTCGGCCATCCAGCTTAGGTGCCGGGCGTATTGGCCCCAGCCCGACAGGGTCACCAGCAGCCGGTGGAAATACAGCGGCGCAACATCGGGCGTCAGCCCCAGCGCGCCGCAAGCCTCAGCGAAGGCCGCGCGGGCGTCGATGGGCATGGCGGCGACGCGGGACGCGAACCCGCTCAGCCCGGCCAGGCCGGGGGTCAGGTCGCGGCTGGCATAGGCGCGCCACGCGGCCCAGGCGCCGGCATCGGGCGCCGGCCAGAACGCCTGTCCCTTGTCGAACTGCGCGGCGGCCCAGTGACCGATCCGATCCTCGACCAGTCCTGGCCAGTCAATGCCATCAGCACGCTGCGCCAGGTCGGCGACCGTCGGCAGCGGTGCCTCGGGCGCGCGCGTCTCGTCCAGGGCCCGCGACAAGGCATCCATCGAAAGGCCATATGCCCGCGCGGCCCCGGCCAGGTCGTCCTGGCTTACCTCGCCCGAGGCCACCATCGCGGCCACCGTGTCGCGCGGCAGGAACATCCGTCCGCCGCCCACCCGGGCCATGCGGGCGGCCGCCAATGTGCGGTCCTCGGCCACCTGCCCGAGCCAGGGGTTCACCGCCACCGTCGCTTCCAGCGGGAAGGCCGGCGGGATCTGCCGCATGGCCTCTTCCGCGGCGGCGAACAACTCGAGGGTCGGGCCCGTCCAGGTCATGTGCGCGTTCATTGCGTCTCTCCGCTTTTGGGGGTCCAGCGGCCGGACAGCCGGTCCGCGACCGCGTTGAAGTAAAGGCCGTTCATCAGGTGCACGCGAAGCCCCGCCGCCGCCGGATGCCCGGCCCAGAGGGGGAAGGTCGTCTGCGCCACCGCGGCGATCGCGAAGCTGACCAGCGCCAGCAGGATCGTGGCCCAGATCAGCCCGTCGGGCGCGGGGGGCGGCGGCAGCGTCCCGGCCGAGACCCAGGTCGCGCCCGCCTGCAGGGCGAAGTAGGCGACCGTCGCCGCCACCGACAGCGCGACGGTCCGCCACGCCAGCGCGCGCGGCGCCTGGTCCGCAAGGCCTTGGGCGATCAGGTAGACCACCCCGAAGATCAGGATCGCGCCCAGCGCCACCGTCTGCGGCGGCTTCGACGTGATCCCGAAGGCCAGCCCGACGACCAGGTACAGCGCCAGCGCCAGCCCGAAGGCCCGCGCCACGGCGCCCAGGTGCGGCACCGCCACCGGCCCGGGCCGGCGGATCGAGGCCACGTCCCTCACCGCGTCGCCCGAGGCCAGGAACGCGTGCGCCTTGTAAAGCGAGTGGGCCACGATGTGCAGCAGCGCCAGCGGGAACAGCGCCAGGCCGCATTGCAGCACCATGAAGCCCATCTGCGCACAGGTGGACCACGCCAGCGCGGTCTTGACCGCCGGCTGGGTCAGCGACACCGCCGCCCCCAGCAACGCGCTGAACCCGCCCACCAGCGCCAGCACCGCCAGCACGCCGGGCGCGGCGATCAGCACATCGGCAAAGCGGATCAGGAGGAACCCGCCCGCGTTCACCACGCCCGCGTGCAGCAGGGCCGAGACGGGCGTCGGCGCCTCCATCACCTCGGTCAACCAGCCGTGGGTCGGCACCAGCGCCGATTTGAGGATGGCCGCGACGGCCAGCAGCAGCGCGACCAGCGACAGCACGGCGGATCCGCCGCCGGCCTGCGCCGCCGCGTTGATGGCGGCGATGTCCGAGGTCCCGAAGGCTGCGATCAGGCCCCCGGCGGCGGCCAGCAGCGCGGCGCTGGCGAAGATCCCGCTCAATGCCTTCTTGCGGGCGGCCCGGCGCGCGCGCGGCCGCTCGGGGTAGAACAGCAGAAGCTGGTGCAGGGCCGCGCCCGCCGCGACCCACCCCACCGCGAGCTGCACGAGGTTGCCGGCGCCGACCAGCAGCAGGACACAGGCGATGGTCGCCGACATCCACCCCATGAAGGCGGGCTGCCGCGCCTCGCCGTCGAGCGCCACGCGGGAAAAGCGCAGGACCACCCAGCCGACGAAGGCGACGGTCAGCGTCATGGCGACGCTGACGATGTCGATGCGCGCCGACAGGCCGACCGAGGCCAGGCCCAGCAGCGGCCCGGTCGACGGCCCCGACAGCGCCAGGTCGATCGCGGCCAGGCCGCCAAGGGCCAGGGCAGCCAGCGCCGACAGTTCGGGCAGCCGCAAATGCCAGTGCCCCCGCGCGGGCGGGCGAAGATGCATCGCAAAGGCCGATGCGGCCAGGACGAGCGGGGCGAGAAGAAGCAGAAATGTCATCCGAGACCTCCGGTTCAGGATCTCCGGCTGATCTAGGGGGCTGTCCACTTCAATAAAAATACATTATATCGTCTGTGTCGTTCTATATTATAGAAACCATGCGGCTGAACTATCATCACTTGCGGTACTTCCAGGAGGTCGCCCACGAGGGGAACCTGACCCGTGCGGCGGCGCGGCTGAACCTGTCGCAATCCGCCCTGTCGACCCAGATCCGCCAGCTCGAGGATCGGCTTGGCCATACCCTTTTCGAGCGGACCGGCCGGGCGATGGTCCTGACCGAGGCGGGGCGCATCGCGCTGGACCATTCCGAGCGCATCTTCGACGTGGGCGATGACCTCGTGGCGACCCTGACGGCAGGCGGCGCGGCGCGGACGCCCTTGCGGGTCGGGTCGCTGTCCACCCTGTCGCGGAACTTCCAGCTGCGCTTCCTGCGGCCGGCCTTCGCCGAGAATGTCGATCTCGTGCTGACGTCGGGCAGCAGCCAGACCCTTCTGCGGGCGCTGGAGACCCTCGCGCTGGACGTGGTCCTGCTGACCGATCCGCCGCCGCGGGACAGCTTTCCCGACCTCGTTGCGCACCGCATCGCGCAGCAATCGGTCGGGTTGCACGGCCGGCCCGAGCGGTTGGCCCACGCCACGCTGTCCGATCTCCTGGCCGCCGAGCCGGTGATCCTGCCCACCGAAAGCTCGATCCGGACGGGGTTCGACAGCCTCGTGGCGCGGCTGGGCGTGACGCCCCGGATCGCGGCGACCGTGGATGACATGGCCATGATCCGCCTGCTGGCGCGCGAGAACATCGGCCTTGCCGTCACGCCGGCGGTGGTTCTGGCGGATGAACTGGCGCAGGGTCTCCTGGCCACGGCACCGTTCGAGCTGGACGTCGTCGAAAGCTTCTACGCGGTCACGGCCCGGCGCACCTTTCCCCATCCCCTTCTGTCCCGGCTGGCCGAGCCGCCGGTTCCGCGCGACGACCTGTAATCTACCGGGATCGGCATGCGGCGTTTGGCAGGCACGGCCACAACGCTGGCAGGGCCGGGCAAGATGGCGCGCCGCGTCTGTGGATATTCCTTCTGCATCGCATCCCAAGGAGACCGCATCATGCGCGACGCCCCCACGCTCGTCATCGGCGCCACCGGCAAGACCGGCCGCCGCGTTGCCGCCCGGCTGGAAGCAAGGGGCCTGCCCGTTCGCCGCGGATCGCGCGGCGCGGCCATCCCCTTCGACTGGAACGATCCGCAGACCTGGGCACCGGCCCTGTCGGGCGCGCGCGCGGCCTATGTCACCTATTTTCCCGACATGGCATTCCCCGGCGCCGTTGACCGGCTGGGCGGGCTTTGCGAGGCGGCCAGGCGCGCGGGGCTCGACCACCTGGTCCTTCTGTCGGGCCGGGGCGAACATCACGCGCAACAGGGCGAGGATGTCGTCCGGCGCTCGGGCCTGGACGTCACGATCGTCCGCGCCGCCTGGTTCGCGCAGAACTTCTCGGAAGGATACCTGCGCGATCCGGTTCTCGCCGGACTGCTGCCGATGCCCGGCGGCGACACGCCCGAGCCCATCGTCGATGTCGACGATATCGCCGATGTCGCCGTCGCCGCCCTGACCGAAGAGGGTCACAGCGGCGCGCTCTACGAGGTGACCGGGCCGCGGTTGATGACCTTCGCGGACATGGCCGCCGCCCTGTCAGAGGCCACCGGGCGCAGCATCCGCCATGTGCCGATCACCTTCGACGACTTCCACGCCACCATCGCCAGGTCGGGCGGGGCACTGGTGGCCGACGTCTTTACCGCCATCGCGCGCGAGACGCTGGACGGCCGGAATGCCCATCTGTCGGACGGCGTTCAGCGCGCATTGGGCCGGGCGCCACGCGACTTCGCCACCTTCGCCCACGCGGCAGCCAGGGCCGGGGCGTGGACCCCTGCCGCCTGATCGGCGCGCGCCTGCCAAAGTGACCTCACCGAAGGAGCAACGACCATGGTCTCGCTGCCGGTTATCGCGCTCATCCAGCTCGCCGCCTTGGCCTATGCCCTTGTCGGCGGCGTTTTCCTCGCCTTCTCGGACTTCATCATGCGGGCCCTTGCGCGGACCGAAGGCAGTGGCGGCATCCAGGCGATGCAGGCCATCAACCGCGAGGTTTTCCGGTGGGTCTTCATGACCATGTTCATCGGGCTGGCCGCCGTCTCCGCAACGCTCGTCGCGACCGGGTGGCTTCGCGTGGCCGGCACGCCAGGTTCGCTGATGGTCGCGGCGGGGCTTCTTTACCTCGTGGCGTGTTTCGGTGTGACCATCGGCCTCAACGTCCCGATGAACGATGCGTTGGCCGCGATGCCGGCGCGCTGCGCGAAGACGCGCGACTACTGGATGGCCTCATACGTGCCGCGCTGGACGGCGTGGAACACGGTCCGGGCCGCGGCCTGCACGGTGTCGGCCCTGCTGTTGCTGGCCGCCCTGCCCCAACTGGGCGCGGCAGGATGAGCTGCGGCCTCTGCCTGTCGTCACCTTGGAATGCGTGCGGCGCCTCAGCCGCCGAATCCCTCGACAAGCGCGTCGAACACCACCCGCAGGCGGCGCGAGCGTGCGATGTCGCGGTGGGCGACGATCCAGACCGGGAAGTCGACCGGTGCGAAACCGGGCACAGCCCGCTCGACCGACGGGTCGGCATCGCCGATCCGGTCATCGAGGATGCCGATACCCAGCCCGCGGCGCACCATCTCCCACGTCACCGTGAAGTTGCGGCAGCGGTAGGGGAAGTTCTCAGGCGTCAGGGTCAAGCCGCGCGCATTCAGCAACCCCATCAGGCTCCCGGCCGCGTCGATCTCGATGAATTCCGCCGCCGAGAAGCCGGCCGCATCCGCCGGACGGCCCAGCCGGTCGAGATAGGCCGGCGCCGCGAACAGCCGGGCCTGCGCGTCGCGCACGCGCCGGGCGATCAGGTCGGGCTCGGACGGGCGAACGTTGCGCACCGCGATGTCGGCCTCGCGGCGCGACAGGTCCGACAGGTCGTTCGAGACGACGATCTCGACGCGGATGCGCGGCTCGGACCGGTGCAGCCGCTCGAGGATCGGGGGCAGGAGATACCCCGCGTAGGCGTCCGAGGCCGAGATCGCCACGTCACCCTCGATCGCCTCGGTCTGACCCCAGGCCGCACGCGACAGGGCGCGCCCCCCCTCACCCATGACACGCGCATGATCGAGCAGGTCGTGACCCGCCGGCGTCAGCCGCAGGCCCCGGCCCGTCCTTTCGAACAGCGCGACGCCAAGCTCGGCCTCCAGCGCCTCGACCTGGCGGCCCAGCGTGGGCTGCGCCAGTTTCAACGCCCGGGCGGCGGCGGACAGGGACCCTTCCTCGGCCGTCACCAGGAAGGCGCGGGCCCGGTTCCAATCGAAGGTGACACTGCGCCAATCCATGCGAATACGCATATCAGCTCGGCAATTCCGGTCAATTCCCTGCATCCTCGCAGAGCATTAGACACCCTCCCAAATCGCTCACACTGAAAGGAGGCCCGCCATGCACGCTTTCCAGGATCCAACCTCCCGCGCCTACGCTCGCGTAACCGGCGCGCTGTATCTCGTGATCGCCGTCGCCGGCGGGTTCGCCATCCTTTACGTCCCCGGCCTGCTGAACGTGCCCGGCGACCCGGCGGCCACCTTCGCCAACATCGCCGAACGCCGCGGCCTGTTTCACGCAGGGCTGGTCGGCGACGTGGTGATGATGACCGCCGAGGTGATGGTTTCCGCCATGCTGTTCTTCATGTTCCGCACCGTGAACGCGACGCTGTCCCTGGCGGCGGCCTTCGCACGGATGATGATGGTCGCCGTGATGGCGGCGATGCTGTTCTTTCACGCCGCGTCGCTGGCGCTGGCCGACGGCACCGTGCCGCTGGACAGTTTCAGGATGGCGCAGAGGGTCGAGCTTGCTGGGCTCATGCGCCACGTCCACGACGCGGGCGTGTGGATCTGGCAGGTCTTCTTCTGGCTGCACCTGTGGCTGCTGGGCACGCTGGTGATGCGCTCGGGCCTTTATCCCCGCCTGCTGGGGCTTGGCCTGATCGTCGGCGGCACCGGATACCTGGTCGACAGCGTGCAGATGTTCGCCCTGCCCGAGGCCGGCTGGCTGGCCGCCGTGAAGGTCGCGCTGCTGCTGGTGGTGACGGTCTTTGAGCTGGGCTTTGCGCTGCTGCTTCTGCTGCGCGGCCCCCGCCCGTCGCGGACCGACGCCGTCGCCGCCTGACACCCGGTCGCACCGGGCGTCGCCGGAACAGCGCATTGACAGGTGGGCGCCGATCGGTGAAACGTTTCAATGAAGCGGACGCGGGGGACCTGTGGCGGCACCGGAAGACAACGCACGAAGCCGTCGGGCCACGATAAAGGACGTGGCGCGGCTGGCCGCCGTGTCGGTGGGAACGGTGTCCCACGTCCTGAACGACAGCAAGGGCGTCTCGAGCGCGGCGCGCAAGGCCGTGCTCGACGCCGTCGAGACGCTGGACTACCGCCCCAACAGCCTGGCGCGATCGTTGATCGCCCGGCGCCCCCGGAACGAGGTATCCGCCCGCCCCGACCGGCCCCGGCTGATCTGCGTCGGCTATATCTCGATCGACTACATGGTGCGCATCGGCGAGGTGCCGTCGCCCGGCGCCCGCGCGACGTCCCACTCCATCGACAAGATGCTGGGCGGCCCGGCCGCCAACGTCGCCGCCTTCGCCGCCGGGCTTGGCGCGCCGCTGGACCTGTCGGTCGAGCTGGTGACGCGCCTTGGCCACGACCCCGACAGCGTCTGGGCGCTGGAAGAATTGGCCGCCCGCGGCGTGGATGCGAGCGGCGCATTGCAGGAGCCGGGCACCCGCCTGTCGCGCTGCATCGTGCTGGTCGAGGATGGCGGCCGCCGCACCATCGTGAACGAACCCTTCCACATCCCGGCCGAGCTGCTGGCACGCCGCCTGACCGTCCACGACGGGGCAACGGCACCGGCCTGCGTCCATTTCGACGGCTTCCATCTGGGCGCGGCGGAAGAGGTCGCGGCCGACCTGCACGCGGCGGGCTTTCGCATGGCGCTGCATGGCGCGGGCCTGCCCGAGACGCGGCGCGGCCGCGACGACATGGCCGGGCTGCTCGGGACCTTCGACCTGCTGGTCCTGAACCGCGAAACCCTCGACGCCTTCGCCCCGGCGGTGCCCGAGGCGGCCGACGCGCCCGAGCGGCTGTTCGGCCTTTCCGACGATGCGCGCTGCAAGGCGCTTCTCATCACCGACGGCGCGGCGGGCGCGACGCTCTACCACCCCGGCGAGACCCCGTTGCATTGTCCCGCCCCCGGCATCGACGTGGTGGATGCCACCGGCGCGGGCGACGCCTTCACGGGCATCTTCCTGGCCGCCTGGCTGTCCAGCGGCGACGCGCCCCGGGCGCTGGAGCTGGCGACGCGCGGCGCCAGCCTGTCGCTGGAATCCATGGGGGCGCAGGGCCGCATCCCGACCGCCGCGTCCCTGGGCGTGGCCGATACGACCACGGAAATCGCGGGGGCTGAGCGCTGACATGACCGACGTATCGGGCGCGCCCCGCCTGTTGTGCGTGGGCGACATGGACATGGATATCATCCTGCGGGTGCCGAAGCCGCCGGGGCCAGACCAGAAGGTCGATGGCGAACGGGTGCTGCAATGCCCCGGCGGCATGGCCGCCAACGTCGCCGTCGCGGCCCGGCGCCTGGGCACGACGACCCGCCTGCTGGCCGCCCTGGGCGACGACGCGATGGGCGCCGAGGCGCGCGCGGCACTGGAGCGGGAGCATCTGGATCTCGACCACCTTGCGGTGCGACCGGGCGCGGCCACGTTCTTCTGCGTCATCATGGTGGACGACCGGGGCGAGAAGTCGCTTGTGAAGGCGCTGAGCCCGGCCTACCTGCCCCGGCCCGACGACCTGACCCCGAAAGCCTTCGAGGGGATCGCTCACCTGCACATGACCTTCACCCGCCATGACCTGGCGCTGCGTGCGATCGAGCTGGCGCGCGCTGCCGGCGCCACGGTGTCGCTGGATCTCGAGGCGGCGGACCTGGACAGTTCGGGCGGGTCGGTGCGCGCGCTGGTGGAGGCCGTGGACCTGCTTTTCCTGAGCGCGCAGAGCCGCCCGGCCGTCGAGGCCGCCATCGGCCCGGTGGGCGACCGCGCGGACCTTACCGTCGTGACGACCATGGGCGACGCGGGCGCGCGGGTGGAACGCGGCGGACGCGAGGTCGCCCGCCTGCCCGGCCACACCGTCCCCGTGACCGACACCTCGGGCGCGGGCGACGCCTTCGCCGGCGCCTTCCTGACCGCGCGGCTGGACGGGGCAGACGATGCATCGGCCCTGCGCTTCGCAAACGCCGCTGCCGCGCTGTCGGTCCGGGCCTACGGCGCCCAGACCGGGCTGCCCGACCGCTCCGAGGTCGGGGCCTTCCTTGACGCCCGAACACCGAAGGACACCCATGCCTGAGAAACGGTTCGATTTCGCAGCCGAGATGACGGAACGCGGCTGGCCCGCACCCGACGAGGCCACCATGCAGGGTCTTCTGGACATCGTGGACGAGGGCACGCTGGGCGCGTCCAACCACGTGACGCTGGCCCTGCCCCTGGTCGCCCGGCTGGCCGCCGCAGACCGACCGACCGCGCGGGACGAGGCGCTGGCGCTGGCCGAGTTCATCGCGCGCACCCGTGGCCAGGGCGCGCCCATCGTCGCCAACGCGCTGCGCTGGCAGACGGCCCGCGCGGCCGAGCTGGACCCACGGGACGCCGCGCGCCTGCTGTCCGACCGCGCCGCCGAATGGGAGGGCGCCGCCGCAGCGCGCCGCCGCGCCCTTATCGAGACGGGTGTGACCGCCCTGGCCGGAACGCGCGCGCCGCTGATCTTCGATTATTCCAGCACCGTGGCCGACCTCGTGCGAGCGCTGGCGAACGGTCCCGGCCTGGACCGGATCATCATCCCCGAAAGCCGCGCCATCGACGGCGGCCGGCGCTACATGACGGCGCTGTCCGATCTCGGGGTCGAGATCGCCTTCCTGCCCGACGCCGCGCTGGACTACGCGGTGTCGCTGTCCGACGCGGTGCTGCTGGGCGCCGAAAGCGTCACGCGCGACGGCGGTATCAGCAACACCGTTGGCTCGACCCCCGCGGCGCGGGCGGCAATGGCGAACGGCATCCCCGTGCACGGCGCAGCGGACCTTTTCAAGGTGGGCGACCGGACACGGGACGAGCTGCCTGCGCCGCCGCTCCGTAGCTATGACTTCCTTCTGAAACCGGGCGAGACGGCCACGACCGCGGCCCCCGAGCTCGAGATCGTGCCGCCAACCCTGGTGACGTCGATCCTGACCGAAATCGGCCCGGTCCGTCCGGCTGACCTGTGGGACGCGGTAGACCGGCACCGGGGCAACGGGGAGATCCAGCCATGAACGCCTCCGAAAGCCACGCGCTGATGGCGCGCGAACTGGATGAACAACCCAACATACTGGCCGAGGCGGCGCGCGCGCTTGCCGGCACGGCGTCCCGCATCGCGCTGGACCGGACGCGGCCCGTCTGGGTCGGCGGCTGCGGCGACAGCCTGTTCGCCGCGCGGGCCATCGCCCACCACGCCCGCAAGACAGGGATCGATATCCGCCCGGCCTCGGCAGCCGAGATGCTGTGGGACGCGCCCATCGCGGCGGGCGACACGGTCATCGCCATCAGCCTGTCGGGCGGCACGCGTCGCACCGTCGAAGCCCTGACCGCCGCCGGCACACGCGGTGCCCGCACCATCGCGATCACGCTCAGGCCGGACAGTGCGCTGGGCGAGGCTGCGGACGACGTGGTCGCGCTGCCCTACACGCCGGTGAGCCGAGCGATCCCCCACGGGCTGGACTACCACGTGACGCTGCTGGCGCTGGCGTCGCTGATGGACGATCCGGACCCCGATGCCATCGCGACGCTGTTCCACGGCCGAACCCCGTGCGCACACGCGGCCGCGGACGCTGCGGCGACGGGCATGGCCCCCGACGGCCGGTTCTTCTTCCTGGGCAGCGGTGCGGCCCTGGGGTCGGCCGAGTACGGCGCGGCCAAGATGCACGAAGCGGGCGGTCTGACTGCCTTCGCCTTCGAGTCCGAGAACTTCGCCCACGGCGCCCAGTTCATGCTGCGCCCCGGCGATCACGCCACCCTGTGCGGCGCCGACGCGGCCGGAGACGCGCGCACCCTGTCGCTGCGCGACGGTCTGGGCCAGCTGGGCGTCGGGCATCAGCTGGCCGGGTTCGACGCGCCGCTGGGCACGCTGGGCGCGGCTTTCGATGCCGCGCTGACCTGCCAGGCGCTGTGCCTGGCGGTGGCCCAGGCGCGCGGCCTGAATGTCACCGACCCCGCGAACGGGTCGGGTGCGGATGCGGTGCAGAAGGACTGGTTCGGCTGGACCGCCCCGTGATCAGGAGGCGGCCCGGCGGGCCGCCGCGCGCAGACGATCGCCCACCGCGTTGTCGGCCATGACGCTGCAGATCAGCAGCACCCCGATCGCCGCCAGCTGCCACGCCTGCGAGATGTTGGCGAGCTGCAGCGCGACCTGGAGCGTGGTGACGATCAGCACCGCCAGCACGGTGCCCGAGATCCGGCCGATCCCGCCGAAGATATGCGCGCCGCCCAGCACGGCGACGGTCACCGACAGAAGCTCCATCCCCTCGCCCGCGTCGGGTCGCGCGGCCTGGAACCACGACAGGGTCATGATCGCGGCCAGCCCGGCGATGACCCCGCTGAGGCAGTAAAGCCCGAAGCGCAGCCGCCAGACTTTCACCCCAGACAGGAACGCGGCGCGTTCGTCGTTGCCGGCGGCGTAGATATGGCTGCCGATCCGGGTGCGCGACAGCATCACGTGCAGCACCACCGCAAGCGGGACGAAGACCACCCACATGTGAACCGGGATGCCCAGGAACCGGCCCTGCGCCAGACCCGCGAACCAGTCGGGGATGCCCCCGATGGGCGCTCCGCCGGTCAGCGCCAGCGCCAGGCCCGAATAGGCGAAGAAGGTCGCGAGCGTGCCCATGAGCGACGGCACCTTCAGCACGCAGACCAGCACCGCGTTCACCGCGCCCAGCAGGCCGCCGATCACCAGGCCCGCGGCGCAGGCCAGCAGCAGCGGCACCCCGGCGCCGAACATCGCGGCGATGGCAAGTCCGACCAGCGACATGGTGGCGCCGACCGACAGGTCGATGCCCGGGCCGCCCGACAGCATCACCAGCGTCTGCGCCATGCCCAGCACGCCCAGCACCGGCACGTATTGCAGCAGGTAACCCACGGTGGAGCCCTGGAGGAAATGCGGCGACAACAGCGCCCCGGCCACCCCGGCCAGCACCAGCAGCCCGGTGAGGAACACCATCCGTTGCGTCAGCGGATCGTTCATGACGTCCTCCGGGTTTCCAGCGCGTCCAGCACGAGGACCACGATCAGCAGGCCACCGATCACCACGGTTTCCCACAGCGACGACACCCCGATCAGCACCAGCCCGTTTTGGGTCATCTTGATGAACAGCACGCCCATCAGCGTGCCCAGCAGGCTGCCGATGCCGCCCCGGATGTTGGCGCCGCCGAGGATCGTGGCCGCGATGGCCTCGAGTGCGATGTTGGTGCCGATGTTCACCTCGACATTGCGCAGCCGCGCGACGTAGAGAACCGCCGCCAAACCGGCGAAAAGCCCCAGAAGCGCGTAGGCCTGGATCTTGGTGCGGTCCACCCGAATGCCGACCAGCCGCGCCGCATGCTCGTCACAGCCGATGGCCACCACCCGCTGGCCCCAGGGCGTGCGCCGCAGCATGAGCCACGACAGCCCGTAGATCGCGCCGATCACGAACAGGCCCGAGGGCAGACCGAAAAGTTCGCCCAGCACGAGGAAGGACAGCGTGTTGGGCAGCCCGCTGATCCAGACGCCGCCGATCACCAGGAACAGAACGGCGATGAAGATGTACATGGTGCCCAGAGTCGCCACGATGGGCGGCACGCGCGACTTGGCGATGATGGCGCCGTTCATGGCGCCCAGCGCCGCCCCCGCCGCCAGGCCGATGGGCACCACGACCATGTCGGGCATGTCGTATTGATAGGCCCGTCCAATCAGCACCGCCGACACCGCGACGATGCCGCCCACGCTCACGTCGATCCCGCCCAGGATGATGACGATGGTCATCCCGGCGCAGACCACGGCCAGGTCGACCGAGTTGCGCAGGATCGTGGTCAGGTTGCGTTCGGACAGGAAGAATTCGGATTGGCTGGCGAAGATCGCGACGAGAACGCCCAGCGCGATCAGCAACAGCACCTCCCGGCCGATGCGGATCGGCCGGGAGATCACAGATGCGCGGTTGCGCGCGTCCGAGGCTTCAGAAGTCAAAGTCGTCCACATTCTCTTCGGTGAACACGGCGGGCGGTCCCAGCAGGATCACGTCGTTCTCGGGCAGGTACTGGATAGTCTGCTCCAGGCCGTCGACCTCGAAATCCTCGGTGATCTCGCCGCCATCGACCAGGTGGTCGCCGACCCAGACGGTCAGGTAGCCCAGCTCGGCCGGGTTCCACAGCACCGAGAAGGGCATGGCGCCCGACTTGATGTATTCGCGCGCGGTGTTGGGCGAGCAATAGCCGGCGGTCAGCACCTCGCCCACCAGCCCGGCGGCCTCGACCGCCTGGGCGATGCCCGGGCAGGTGGTCGAAGCCATGCCCAGGACCGCCTTCAGGTCGGGGTTCCGCGTCATGGCGTCGGTGGCGAACTGGTAGGCCCGCTGCGCCGTGCCGTCGGTGTGGTCGACCGACACGATCTCGATCTCGGGATAGGCCTCGGCCGCGCGTTCCTCGATGGCGGCGATCCAGTTCTGCATCGACTGGATGGTGGGCGAGTCCGAGACGATCGCGATCTTGCCGCTTTCGCCGATGCGCTCGACCGCCTCGTCCAGCAGGGTGTAGCCCAGGTCCTGGTCCAGGGCCTGCGCGACGAAGAACTGCCGGTCGCTGCCCGGCGCGTCCGCGTCCGAGGTGAGCACGACGATCCCGGCCTCGAGCGCGCGCGCGATGGCGGGCTTCAGGGTTTCCTCGTCCAGGGGCGAGATCGCGATGACGTCGAAGCCCTGGTTCACGAAGCTTTCGAAGATGCGCAGCTGGTCCGCCGCGTTGGTGCTGGTCGGACCTTCCTGGACGTACTCGACGCCCAGCTCCTCGGCCGCGCGCTGCGCGCCCTCCTCCATCGCGACGTAATAGGGAATGCCCGCGATCTGGGGGATGAACGCGATCTGCGTGGTGTCGTCCTGCGCGGCGGCGGGGATTGCTGTGGCAAGCCCCAGTGCGGCGCCCAGCGACAGTGATTTCGTCAGTGACATGGAAAGACCTCCGTGATGGGTTTGTCTTGGTTCAACCGGCCGCAACCGGGCGCCGTTTGGTCTCGGCCGCTCCGGTGATGTAGCCGACCACCTCTTCGGGGGTGGTTTTCTGGGTTTCGAGCAGCCCGATCCGCTGACCGCGCCTGAGCACGGTGATCCGGTCGGACACCTCGAAAACATCCTGCACGTTGTGCGAGATAAGGATGACGGACTTGCCCTGGCGCCGCAGGGTCTTGATGAACTCCAGCACCTTGCGCACCTCGGCCACGGCCAGCGCGGCGGTGGGTTCGTCCATGACGATGACATCGGCGTCGATGTTCAGTGCGCGCGCGATGGCGACGCCCTGCCGCTGACCGCCCGAGAGGTATTCGACCCAAGTGTGGATGTCGGGCACGTGGACGTCGAGCTCTTCCAGCAGCTCGCGCGAGCGGCGATGCATGGCGCGGCGATCGAGGAACGGGATGCCGGCCACGCTGCGGGTGATCTCGCGGCCGAGGAAAATATTGTCGGCGATGGTCATCTTCCCGGCCAGGGCCAGTTCCTGGAAAATCGTGGCGACGCCGCGCGACCAGGCATCCTGCGGCGAGGTGAAGCGCACCGGCTCACCGTCCAGCCGCATGACGCCCTCGTCGGCCATGTGGGCGCCGGCCAGCGTCTTGATCAGCGTCGACTTGCCGGCCCCGTTGTCGCCCACCAGCGCCATGACCTCGCCCCGGCGCAGCTCGAAGTCGACGTGGTCCAGGGCCACGACGCCGCCGAACCGTTTGACGATTCCCTCCATCGACAGCTTCAGCGTCTCGGTCATGTCAGGTCGCTCCGGGTTGGGGCAGTCCGTGGTGTTCGGCGTGAATTGAAACGTTTCACTTTCCGCACTGTCATCGCAGCGACGCCGCCGTGTCAAATCCTTTCTACGGTTTCGGCGTCCCGCGGCACGGGGCCCGGCAGGCCGAAAAACCGGCGAAAACCGCCTGGATCGGCGGCGCGAAATTCGCCGCGACGACACACAAGCCACCCGGCCCCCGAAGAAGCTGACGCAATTTCACGCATCCGTGCCGCGAAAACAGGCGCGACCCGGACGCCACCGCACGCGCGCCCATTGCCCGGCCCCTGCCGCGCCCTAAGCCTTCCAAGCGATCCAGGGAGAAATATCTTGCCCCATGACGCGGCCTTTGCCGTTCCCGGCGACCTGAACGCCACCACCGGCGGATACCACTACGACCGCAGCCTGATCGAGGCCGTGCGCCGCGCCGGCCACGGCATGCGGCCCGTGGTCCTGCCGGGCGATTTCCCCTTCCCGACCGACGCCGAGATGGCGCAGGCGGCCGACATGCTGGCCGCCCTGCCCGGCAACGAGGTCGTTATCATCGACGGGCTGGCCTACGGCGCCCTGCCAGACGCCGCGGTCGCGCGGATCCCGGCGCCCATCGTGGCCCTGGTCCACCATCCGCTGGCCCACGAAAGCGACCTGCCCCCCGAGACCGCCGCGCGCCTTGCCGCGCAGGAGCGGCGCAACCTCGCCCGCGCCGCGCATGTGATCGTCCCCAGCCCGCATATCCGCGACGTGCTGCTGGCCGATTACGGCGTTGCAGAGAATGACCTGACCGTCCTGCGCCCGGGCCGCAGCGGTGCGCCGCGGCCGTCGACCGAAAGGGCGAAGGACGACCCGCCGCTGATCCTGTCCGTGGGGCTGCTCCACCCGCGCAAGGGGCACGACACGCTTGTCGACGCGCTGGCGATGCTTTGTGATCTGAAGTGGCACGCGGTGATCGTCGGCGCGCCCTGGCAGGACGGCTTCGAAACCCGGCTGCGCGACCGCATCGCCGGCGCGGGGCTGACCGGCCGGGTCGAGATCGCGGGCCGGGTCCCCGACGACCGGCTGCGCGATCTCTACGACCGGGCCCACCTGTTCGCGCTGGCCACCCGGTACGAGGGGTACGGGATCGTCTTCGACGAGGCGCTGCTGAACGGTCTGCCCATCGTCGCGACCACGGCGGGCGCGGTGCCGGGCACCGTGCCGCCCGATGCGGGCCGGCTGGTGCCGCCCGACGATCCCGCCGCCTTCGCGACCGCGCTGCGCGGCCTGTTGAGCGATCCCGTGGCCCACGCGGGTGCCGTCGAGGCCGCGCGCAGCGCCGCCCGTGACCTTTCCAGCTGGGACGACACCGGGCGGGGCCTGCTGGCCGTTCTCGACCGCGTGACGGGGCGGGCGGCATGAGCGGACGAGAAGAAGACCTTGCGCTGGCCGTGGAGCTTGCGCGCGAAGCGGGGGACATCCTGCGCCATCACTGGCAGAACCGCGCGACCTTGCAGCCACAATCCAAGCGGGTCGGCGATTTCGTATCGCAGGCCGACCTCGCGTCCGAGCGGCACCTGCGTGACCGGTTGCAGGCCGCCCGCCCCGGGGACGGCTGGCTGGGCGAGGAAACCGGCGCCGGCGCGCCCGCCGCGCGCCGCTGGATCGTCGACCCGCTGGATGGCACGACGAACTTCCTGCACGGTCTGGGCCATTTCGCGGTGTCCATCGCGCTGGAGGATGACGGCGGCCTCGCGCTCGGCGTCGTGCATGACCCGCTGCGCGGCGAGACCTTCGCCGCCACCCGCGACGGTCCCGCCACCCTGAACGGTGCCCCCATCGCGCCGTCCCCGGGTGGCGACATGACCGCGGCGCTGTTCGGGACCGGCATCCCCTTTGGCGACATGCCCCATATCGACGACCACGCGGCAGATATCGCCCGGATCGCCCCGCATTGCGCCGGGGTGCGACGATTCGGCGCGGCGGCGCTGGACCTCGCCTACGTGGCGGCCGGGCGGCTGGACGGGTTCTGGGAACGGCGGTTGCAGCCATGGGACATCGCGGCCGGGCTCGTCCTGCTGCGGGCCGCCGGGGCGCGGGTCGAGGGCTGGACGCCCGACGGCCCGCCCGAGACGACGGGCGACGTCGTCGCCGCCGGCCCGAACCTGTTCACGCCTTTCGCCCGGATCATCCGCGGGGGGTGACGTCCTTAGTGCGACGCGAGCCGGGCGAAAAGATCGCCGGACTCCGCGTCCTCGGGCAGACCGGCCAGCCAGGCCTTCGCGGCATCGGCATCGCGCCAATCGGGCCAGAGGAACGCGCCCGTCTCGCCCTGCACGGGGTTGAAGCGATAGTCGCCCAGCGCGCACAGCCGGTCGATCACGCCGACGGTGAGCTTGGGGAAGGCGGGCAGGTATTCGACCGACAGCATCGGCAACGGCTGCGACAGGCCCGACAGGACCTCGATCTCGAAGCCCTCGACGTCGATCTTCACGTAGGACGGCATCCCGTGACGCGCGATCAGGCCATCCAGCGTCACCATCTGCACCTGCTGGCGCCGGTCCCAGCTGACATGCTCGAACCCGTGCGCCTGCGACGCGCCGCCGACGAAGCCGGTGGCCAGCGACGACACGGTCGGGTGGCGCGACGACACGGCCATCTCGGCCACGGTCTCCTCGGCGCCGATGGCGGCCTCGACCAGGGTGATGTCGCGCGGCAGCGTGCGGCGCAGGAACCCGGCGAAAGGGGCCTGCGGCTCGAAGGCGACGACCCGGGCGCCCGCCGCCCGCATGGCCCGGGCCCGCGTTCCCATGTGCGCGCCCACGTCGAAGACCAGGTCCCCCGGCGTCAAAACGCCGCGATAGAACCGCCGCCAGGCCGCAATCGTCACGGGGTTGTGATAGATCAGGAACGACCTCAGAAAGCCCAGCCAGTGCTGCATCGGGGCGCCTTTGCGATGAATCATTGGTTCAGGGGCATTTAGCGCGCCCCGCCCTGCGTCCAGTGGCCTCACCCCGCGGGTGGGCGGAAACACGTCGCACAGCTTGCCTTGGTCCCAGCCCGCCTAAGTTGATCTTCCAGATTGAGTAGCGATTGGACCACGGCCTTGCAGATCTTCAGACACCCCGCCGCGGATGACGACACCGGCATCGCGGCTCTCGCCCCGCGCGGGACCGAGAAACTGGCGCGGGCGCGGGGCGACCTGCGCATGGGCCTGCCGGTCTTGGTAACCGACGGCACGCGCTCCGCGCTTGTCGCGCTGGTCGAGCCGCTGTCGGACGCGCGCCTGGCCGCCCTGTCGTCGCTCGGCCCGGTCGAGCTGGCGCTGACCGACCACCGCGCCGTGGCCCTGGGCGCGCATCCCGCGCCGGGCACCGGCAGCGTCATGCGGCTGCCGCTGGCCCGCGTCGGCACCGCGGCGGCCATCCGCACCATGGCGGGCGGCATGGCCACCCTGGCGCCCGTCACGCCCGTGCCGCCCGCGGCGGCCGAGCCCGGCTCGGACCTGCATGCCGCCGCCGTGGGCCTGGCCAAGGCCGAGGAACTGCTCCCGGCGGCCGTCGTGGTGCCGCTGGGCGCCGCGCGTGCCGAGGCCGCGCGGCTTGGCCTTCTGACCATCGCCGCGGGTGACATCCTTGCCGCGCTCGGGACGTCGGCCTCGCACGGCCGCGTCAGCGCGGCGCCCCTGCCCACCGACAGCTCCGAGACCGGCCGCGTCCATGTCTTCCGGGCCGAGGGTGGTGGACGCGAACACTCGGCGGTCGAGGTCGGACAGCCGGATTTCTCGCAGCCCGTCCTCGTGCGCCTGCACTCGGCCTGTTTCACCGGTGACGTTCTGGGCAGCCGCAAGTGCGATTGCGGCCCGCAGTTGCGGGCAGCCATGACCACGATGGGCGACTCCGCGGGCGGGGTGCTGCTGTATCTCAACCAGGAGGGACGCGGCATCGGCCTGGCCAACAAGATGCGCGCCTACAACCTGCAGGACGCCGGGCTGGACACCGTCGACGCGAACCAGTGGCTGGGCTTCGACGACGACCAGCGCGACTTCCGCATCGGCGCGCAGATGCTGCACGCCCTTGGCATCTCGCGCGTGCGGCTGATGACCAACAATCCCGCCAAGATCGCCCGCCTGACCGAGCACGGCATCGACGTGGTCGAACGCGTGCCGTTGCAGGTCGGACGCTCGGCGCTGAACGCGCACTACCTGGCGACGAAGGCGGCCCGGTCGGGGCACCTGCTGCCATGAACATGCACGCCACCGCGCTGTGGTGCGACGCACCGGGCGTCGTCAGTGCGCGCGCGGGCGCGGTGGGCGACGGCATCGCGGTCGGAACCCTATATACCGGGATCAGCCGCGGGACCGAGCGGCTGGTGTTCCAGGGCCGCGTGCCCGACAGCGAGGCGGGACGCATGCGCGCGCCCGCGCAGGAGGGCGATTTCCCGTTTCCGGTCAAATACGGCTACGCCGCCGTGGGCCGCGTGCTCGAGGGTCCACGCGAGGGGCAGGAGGTCTTCGCGCTCTACCCGCACCAGACGCAATTCCGCCTGCCCGCCGAGGCGCTGACGCCCCTGCCCGACGGGCTGCCCGCCGACCGTGCCGTGCTGGGCGCCAACATGGAAACCGCGCTGAACATCCTGTGGGACAGCGGCGCGGGGGCCGGTGACCAGATCGCCGTGGTCGGGGCCGGGCTGGTCGGCACGCTGACAGGCTACCTGGCCGCGCGTCTTCCGGGGGCCGAGGTCACGCTGGTCGACGTCAACGCGGACCGGGCGATGCCGGCCCGCACGCTGGACTGCGAATTCGCAAGCCCCGAGGCGGCCCCGCGCGACTGCGACGTCGTCATCCACACGTCAGCAACCGCTGAAGGGCTGGCCTCTGCCATCGACTGCGCGGGGGTCGAGGCCGCCGTGGTCGAGGCCAGCTGGTACGGCAGCGGCACGGTCGCCGCCCCGCTGGGCGGCGCGTTCCACAGCCGCCGCCTGCGGATCATCGGATCGCAGGTCGGGCAGGTGCCCCCGCACCGGCGCGCGCGCTGGGACTACGCCCGCCGACTGGGCATGGCCCTGAACCTGCTGCGCGACCCGCGGCTCGATATCCTCATCTCGGGCGAGACGGCGTTCGCCGACCTGCCCGAACGGTATGGCGCGATCCTGGGCGACCCCGCGACCCTGTGCCACCGCGTCCGTTACGACCCAATTTAAGGAGCAACCATGTTCGCCGTCGAAGTCCGAGACCACATCATGATCGGCCATTCTCTGCCATCGCCCGTGTTCGGCCCCGCGCAGGGGATGCACGGGGCGACCTTCACCGTAGACGCCGCCTTCTTCACCGAAGACATCGACGAGCACGGCCTGGTCGTCGATATCGGCCTGGCCACCGAGGGGCTTTCGAAGGTGCTCGAGCCGCTGCGCTACCAGAACCTGGACGAAGTGCCCGAGTTCAAGGGCAAGTTCACCACGACCGAGTTCCTGTGCCGCCACATCTTCGACGGCATGGCCGAGTTCGTGAAGCAGGGACACCTGAAGGACGGCGGGCGGCTGCGCAAGCTGCGGATCCTGCTCCACGAAAGCCACGTGGCCCGCGCCTGGTACGAGGGCGAGGTCTAGGCATGGGATTTTCCGCCGACTGGCTGTCCCTGCGCGAACCCGCCGACATGGCGGCGCGGGACGCGACGCTGCTGCGGCAGGCGGCCGCGGCGGCGGGCCCCGATCCGGTCGTGCTGGACCTGGGCTGCGGCACCGGCGCCACCGTGCGCGCCCTCGGGCCGCACCTGCCCGCATCCGCGAAATGGCACCTGGTGGACAACGACCCGGACCTTCTGCCCCACGCCGCGGCCGCCGCCGGCGACGGGGCGCAAACCCACGAGCTGGACCTGCAACGGCTCGAGGACCTACCGCTGGAGGACGTGACCATCGTGACCGCCTCGGCCCTGCTGGACCTTGCGTCCGAGGACTGGGTGCGCGCCCTCGCGGCACGGCTGGACGTGCCGTTCTACGCCGCGCTGTCCTACGACGGGCACATGGGCTGGACCCCGCTCGACCCCGAAGACGCGGCGGTGACCGACACGTTCAATGCCGATCAGCAGACCGACAAGGGCTTCGGCCCCGCCATGGGGCCCGAGGCGGGCGACCGCAGTGCCGCGGCTTTCGAGGCCGCCGGCTTCGACGTCCGGACCGCCCGCAGCCCGTGGCGGCTGGGCCCCGACGCCGCCGCGCTGCAGGCCGAGCTGGTGCGCGGCATCGCGGGGGCCGCCGGCGCGGGGGAATGGGGCCAGCGGCGCGTGGCCGCCGCCGGCAATGCCGAATGCCGCGTGGGTCACATCGACCTGCTGGCCATACCCGGCGGAGGGGCGTGATGGAGCCGATCGAGGTCACCGAACGCGTCTGGGAGCGCCTCCTTGCCGTGCGAGACGGACGGTTCTGCACCTGTTGCGGCAGCTGGTCCCCCGGTGAACGCGCGGCGCTTGCGCTCTACGGCCCCCTCGCCCGGCGCGACCTCGGCCCCATGACTGTTGCCCAGATCGGTCAATCGCTGGACGGGCGCGTGGCCACCGTCACGGGCGATGCACGCGATATCTCGGGGCCGGACGGTCTGGCCCATCTGCACCGGATGCGGGCGCTGGTCGACGGCGTGGTCATCGGGGTCGGCACCGCGCTGCACGACACGCCGCGCCTGACCGTGCGGCTCTGCCCCGGTCCCAGCCCCGTGCGCGTGGTCATCGACCCGCGCGGACGGCTGCCCAACGACGCGCCGCTCCTGCACTGCCAGGCCACGCGCCGCATCGTCATACAGGGCGTCGATCTGCCGCGGCCCGACGGGGTCGAGGTGGTCCGCCTTGCCGCGCCGGACGGTGCGTTCGACCCGGCCGAGATCCTGGCGGCGCTGCACGCCCTGGGCCTGCAATCCCTGTTGATCGAGGGCGGCGGCACGACCATTTCGCATTTCATCGAGGCCGGGTGCCTGACGCGCCTCCAGGTCTCGGTCGCGCCCCTGCTGATCGGCGGCGGGCAACTGGGCCTGACCCTGCCCCACCCGACCGAGAAACTGTCCGACGCGCTGCGTCCCGAAACACGCGTGTTCTCGCTGGGATCGGACGTGGTCTTCGATTGCGCGCTGGCGCCCGACGCGCAAGCCGCGCTGGACCCGGTCCACGCCAAGCCGCGCCGCGTCGCCGGAAGCTGACCCGGCGGGTCAGGCCGGGGTTGGTCTGCGCAGCAGCAGCACCGCCACGCCGGGCAGCGCCGACGCGATCAGAAGCAGCCCGAAGGTGACGCTCGCCGCGAGCCCCGCGCTGGCCGACAACCCCGCCAGCGGGAACAGCACCGCAGCCGCCCCTTCGCGCAATCCCCACCCGCTGATGGAAAGCGGGATGAGCATGGAAAGCAGGATCAGCGGCACCAGCGTCAGCGTCTCGATGGGCCCAAGTCCGGCCCCCACCGCCCGCGCGGCCAGCGCGAAGCCCGCGAGGTTGCACAGCGCGGTGCCGAGGCTCAGGACCAGCTGCGCGCGGAGCACCTGCGGCGCCAGCAGCGCGTGCGCCACGGGTCGCCAGATGGCGCGTGCGCGGTCGTTTCGGCGCGCGAGCCAGGCCAGCCCGGGCGGCACGAGGGCCGCGGCCAGAAGGCCCAGCGCGATGGCTACGGCCAGCCAGCCGGGCCAGTCGATCCGCCCGGGCAGAGCGAGTGTGGCAGCGAAGCCGATGGCCAGGCATAAGAAGAGGCCCACCTGCCCCGCCAGGCGTTCGATCACCACCGACTGCCCCGCCGCCCACATGCCCGCCTGGTCGCGCGCCCGCACCGCCCGGCGCGCGTCGCCCAGAACGCCGCCGGGGATCGACTGGTTCAGAAGCTGCGCCTCGAAGTATTCCGACAGCGCGCGGCCCCGGCTCATGCCAATGCCCAGCTGCGCGGCCGTCAGTCGCCAGCGCATGGCCGACAGCACGGTTTGGGCCATCAGCGCAACCCAGGCGGCGAGCAGCCAGCCGGGCTGCGCCTGCCGCAGCCGATCCAGCGCCTCGCCCCCGCCGGCATAACGCCACAGCAGCCCCAGCAGCAGAACCGCCACCGCGACCTGCGCCACGCGGCGCAACCACCCGGGCAAGCGCGGCACGCTCAGCCCCCCAGCGGGATGGCGGCCAGGCCGCTGGTGAACGCGCCGATCAGACGGTCGCGCATCCGGTCCATGCCGATCACCGGCGTGTCCGGTGCCGGGACCAGGCCGGGCCGCCAGCCCCAATCCCGCACCTGCGCCACCAGCTCCGGGGGGCCGATAACGTGAACCGGCACATCGCTGCGATCGTCCAGCGCCACGAAATCGGCGGCCTGGTGGTCACCCGTCACGATCATCAGCGGCGGGTCGTCGGCGTGGCGCGCGGCATAGTCGATCACGTTGGACAGCGCGTAGTCGACCGCCTTGCGATACTGCTCGCGAACCCGGTCGCGATCGCGCCAGACCTCTTCCGGGGTCGGGGCTCCCTCGACCATCAGCTGGAAAATGCGCCCGTCGCCGATGGCGTCCCACTCCACCAGTTCGGGCACGGGCACCCAGGGCGCGTGCGACGACCCGGTGGCGAGCTGGGCGAAGACCGGCTGGTCGATGGGATCCCGCACCAGCCGGTCCAGCGCGGCGAAGGTGAACTGGTCGGGCATGGTCACCCAGTTGAAGGCCGGACCCTCATAGCCCAGGTCGGCGGCGGCCAGGATGGTATCGAAGCCCATGACGGCGGACTCGGGCCAGTCCAGCGTGATCTGCGGCATGACGGCGGCGGTGTGAAACCCCGAGCGGGCGGCCAGGTGGAACAGCGTCTCGCGCCCCGAGGCGAGCACGGCGGAATACTTGGTCTGGCCGTTCACCCACAGCCCGTTGGCGAAGGTCGCATGCGACAGCCAGCTCTGCCCGCCCTGCGTCGGCGCCGACACGAAGCCCGAGGCCATGGCTAGCCCCGCCGCCTCCAACCGCCGGGCCCCGTCGCGCAAGGTCTGGCGGTGCGTCGCGGCATAGAGATCCGTATCAAGGCTGGCCCGGCCATAGCTTTCGACGAAGACCAGCAGCACGTCGCGGTCGATCAGGTCGAAAAGATCGTCGCGCTCGGCCATGGGATCGCGCAGCGCGGCGATGCGGAAATCGCGCAGTTCGGCCAGCGTGCGCCGCGCCAGCCCGACGCGTTCGACCGCGACGCGGGCGGTGAAGGCGGCGCCCGGCGGATCGACGGGCAGCCGCCAGCGGCCCATGGTCTGTCCGATCTCGCCCACCGCGACGCCGGCGGCGGCGATCGCGGCTGCGCCCGCGGCCCCGCGCGCCAGCATGGGCGGCTGCACCCGCGCCCAGACGCCGGTGGCCCACCAGGTGGCGCGCACCACCAAGGCGGTGGCGATCACCGCGCCGACCGCCGCCAGGATCGCCGGAACAAGGCCGATGGCGCCCGACAGCAGCCGGAACCCCGCGCCGACCAGCACGATATCGGCCACCGGGTTGAATCCGCGCCCCAGCGCCGTGAAGAAGGCGAAATCCGCCGCCTTCAGGACCGCGAGCAGGCAGAGCAGCACCGTCACCGCCAACCGCGAGACGAACGCCACCCGCCCCGAGGCCGCGATCAGGGCGAGCAGGATGGCAGGAAGCTCCAGCGGAAACAGGAAAAGCGCCTGCCACGTCATCGCGCCGGGATGGTTGGGCTGGATCAGGAGCAGGTGAAGAAGAAGGGCCGACAGCAGCAGCAGGACGGGCCCCACAAGGCGCCCCGGGCTCACCCTGCGCGCCTGCGCCAGAGCCAGTGGATGTCGCGGCCGAAAGACCAGGCCAGCGCCAGCACCGCGATACCCACCGCCAGGGTGGCGAGCGTCGGGGAGATCGCGGGCACCTGCACCACGATCAGCGCGGCGATCTGGAGCACGCAGCCGGCCTTGCGCCCCAGCCGCTGCGGCAGCGGCCGCGCCATCCACGGCATCATCCAGCCCGAGACGAGGAACAGGTAGTGCGGCACCCCGAGGATCAGGACCAGCGGCCCGGCCTGCCCGGCGGCAAGCGCGTTCAGCGCCAGAAGCGCGGCAAGGGCCGCGTCCACCTCCATGTCGAAGCGGGCGCCGAAATCGGAGCACAGGTTCTGCCGGCGCGCGAGCCACCCGTCCACCCCGTCAAGCGACAGCGCCACAACGGCAAGCGCGATCACCGCCCAGCCGCTGACGCCGGGATCGAGGACCGGCACGATCAGCGCGGCGGCCATCCCCATCCGCGCCAGGGTGACAAGGTTGCACCAGCCCAGCGCGTCGTGGGGATAGGCCCTTTGGATCCGGTGGCCGACGAAGGCGCAGGCGGCGAGATACGCGGCCGTGGCGACGCCCGTGGCGCCCGTGTCCCCCTGCATGAGCCACGTCGCCAACAGCGCGACGCCCCACGCGCCCAGCAGCGCGGCGGCGGCAAAGCGCCACGCCGGGGAGGTCACCGCGCGGGTGCGCGCAATGGCCGGGGCCGGTCGGGAAAAATCCGTGTGTAACAGGCTCATGAATGATAGGTTAGCGCAAAGCGGGCGGGGTCAAGTGCCGCCCAATGGCACTGCCGCAGGGTCCCTGCCCGTCGGCTGAAAACCGCGAGGATCGCCATGAGCCGGACGCCCCAAGGATACGCGACCACCGCACGCCTGTTTCACTGGATCATGGCCCTTCTGGTCATCGCGATGATCGTCGCGGGCTGGCTCATGGTGCAGGAGGGGTTGAGCCGCACCGTGCAGAATCGGCTGTTCATCTTTCACAAGAACGTGGGCGTGCTGGTGGGGCTGCTCGCGGTGCTGCGCATCGCCTATCGCCTGCTCACCCCGACGCCGCCCCTGCCCGCGCACCTGCCCGCCTGGCAGGCCCGCGCGGCAGCGGCCAGCCACACTGCGCTTTATATTCTGCTGATCGTGATGCCGGTGGCGGGCTACGTGCGGGTGATCGCCGGCGGCTTCCCGATCGAGGCGCTGAACGCAGTGAACGCGCCCTTCCTTGTCCCCAAGTCCGAGGCGCTGGCCGACACCGCCAAGGCGGTGCATTTCTACGGCGCATGGGCGATCAGCCTGATCCTGGGTGTGCATGTGCTTGCCGCCCTCCAGCATGGCCTGCTGAAGCGCGACGGCGTGTTTTCGCGCATGTGGCCGCCGGTTGCGCCCAAATCGCGCTGACGCGCGTCAGCCGAACCGCGTGGACAGGTGGCGCAGATACGCGTCCTCGGGCGCGCCCGCGGCCCCCGCGTCGCGAATGATCTCGGCGCGGGTCCTGGACCGGCCGTGCCGCCAGACATGCCGCCCCAACGCGGCGCGCAAGGGCGCGTAGTCGGCGTCGGACAACCCGGCCGCCACCTCGGGATCGCGCGACACCGTCTCGAACAGGTGCGCCGCCGTCATGTTGCCGATGGTATAGGTCGGGAACGACCCGAAATAGCCGTGCGACCAGTGCACGTCCTGCAGGCAGCCCTGCCCGTCATCCGGCACCTCGAGCCCCAGGTCGTCGCGCATGGCGGCGTTCCATGCCTCGGGCAGGTCGGCGACGGCAAGGCTGCCGTCGAGCAGCGCCATCTCCAGCCGCACGCGCAGCATGATGTGCAGGTCATAGGTCAGCTCGTCGGCCTGGATCCGGATGAACCCCGGCCGTGGCGAATTGATCGCCGCGAGCCATTCCTCGAGCGACACGTCCGACAGCTGGTCGGGAAAGGCGTCGCGCAAAAGCCCGAAATGGGCCTGCCAGAAGGCCGGCGCGCGGCCCACGTGGTTCTCGATCAGGCGCGACTGGCTTTCGTGCATTCCGAAGCTGGTGCCGCCCACGGCGTAGAGACCCGGCAGGTCGGTGGCCAGCGGTCCGCGCGCGAGGTCCGGGTCGATGCCTTGCTCATAGAGCCCGTGACCGACCTCGTGCAGGGTGCCGAAGATCGCCATGGGCAGGTAGGTCTCCTCCCACCGGGCGGTGATCCGCACGTCCGCATGGGTCTGGCTGATCTCGAACGGGTGCACCGTGGTATCGAGCCGCCCGCGCGAGAAGTCGAAGCCCACGCGCGCCGCGAGATCGCGGCAGAGCGCCTGCTGCGCGGCGGCGGGAAAGTGGCGCGACAGGAAATCGGTGCGCGGCCGGGGCCGCCCGCGCGCCGCGTCGAGGATGGGCAGGATCCCGTCGCGCAGCCGGTCGAACAGGGCCGCGATGCTTGCCGCCGTCTCGCCCGGCTCGAACAGGGCGACCCAGGGGTCATAGGGATGCGCGTCGAAGCCCAGCGCGTCGGACTGCGCGCGGGCAAGCTCGATGCTGCGGGCGAGATAGGGCTGGAACACCGTGAAATCGGCATCGCGGCGCGCGGCCACCCACGCGGCATTGGCGCTGGCCGCCTGCTCGGCCTGGGCCTGCAACAGGTCGGCGGGGATGCGGGCGTGGTGGTCGCGCGCGTCGGCCATGGCGCGGGCCGCGCGACGCTCGGTCTCGGTCGTGGCCGTGTCCAGCGCCGCGTCGGTGGCACGGGCCATCTCGGGCGACAGGATCAGCTCGCGCGCCATGCCCTTCAGGGTCGCAATCTGCTGGCCGCGGCTGGCCGCGGCGGCCGCGGGCATCATCACCCGCGCGTCCCATTGCAGCGCGTTCACCGCGCAAAGAAGGTCGTTCACCCGACCCGACAGCGTTGCGAAATCGCTCATGCCGCGGCGCGCGCCCCGGTGCCGCCGTCGTTCAGGTGGCAGGCCACCTGCCCCGTGGGCGCGTTGGTCAGCCGGGGCACCTCGGCCTTGCAGCGCGGGCCGGCGAACGGACAACGCGGATGGAAGGCGCAGCCCTTGGGCGGGTTCAGCGGCGACGGAATCTCGCCCTTGATGGGCTGGAACGCCGCCCGCCCGGTGCCCAGCGTCGGCACGGACGCGAAAAGCGCCTTGGTGTAGGGGTGCTGCGGCACCTCGTACAGATCCTCGGCCCTGGCCAGTTCGACCACGCGGCCCAGATACATGATCGCCACGCGGTCGCAGACATGGCGCACGACGCTCAGGTCGTGGCTGATGAACAGCGCGGTCAGGTCCAGCTCGCGCCGCAGGTCGAGGAAGAGGTTCAGCACCTGCGCCTGGATCGAAACATCGAGCGAGGCGACGGCCTCGTCCAGCACCAGCAGGTCCGGCTCCATGGCCAGCGCGCGGGCGATCGCGATGCGCTGCCGCTGCCCGCCCGAGAACTGGTGCGGCAGCCGCGTGGCATAGCCGCCATCGAGCCCCACCTGCGCCAGCAGCGCGCGCACCCGCTCGGGCGCCTCGGCCGCGGTCCACAGCCCGTGCAGGCGCGGCCCCTCGGAAATGGTCTCGCCCACTTTCATGCGGGGATCGAGGCTGGCGAAGGGATCCTGGTGGATCATCTGCACCGCCGTCGTCAGCTTGCGTGTGTCGCCGCCGACATCGCGTGCGACGGGCTTGCCGGCAAGGGTCACGGCGCCGTCGCTGGGGGAATAGATCCCCGACACGATCCGCCCGAGCGTGGACTTGCCGCACCCGCTTTCGCCCACGAGCCCCAGCACTTCTCCCCGTTCCACACGCAAATCGATCTCGGTCAGCGCGTGCACCACCTCGGCCGAGTTGCGCCCGGTCAGGCGGTCGGCGGCGCGGCCCAGCAGGCCGGGCATGCGGCTGAACCGTTTCGACACGGCATCGACGCGCAGAAGGCTCATGGCGCGGGCTCCTCGATCGGGTGATGGCAGAGCGCGGTGTGGTCCTTGCCGATCAATGGCGGGTCGGTCCGGCACAACTCGGACGCGCGGGAACAGCGGGGCCGGAAGGCGCAGCCCGTGGGCAGGTCGGCCAGCTGCGGTGTCGAGCCGGGGATCTGCGGCAGCGCCTCGCCCGGTTGGCCGCGCGACGGCACGCTGTCGATCAGGCCCCTGGTGTAGGGGTGGCGCGGATGGCCGATCACCTGCTCGGCCGTGCCGCTTTCCACGATGCGGCCCGCGTACATGACGCAGATATCGTCGGCCAGCGACGACACCACCGCCAGGTCGTGGGTGATCCAGACGATGGCGGTGCCTGTCTCGTCGGCCAGTCGCCGGACCTCGGCCAGGATCTGGCCCTGGATCGACACGTCAAGCGCGGTGGTCGGCTCGTCCGCGATGATGACCGAGGGGCGGTGCAGCAGCGCCGTGGCGATGGCGACCCGCTGGCGCATCCCGCCCGAAAGCTGGTGGGGATAGGCGCGCAGCCGTTCCGCCGGCGCCGGGATGCCCACGGTCTCGAGCGCCACGCGCGCGCGGTCCCACGCGGCCCGTTTCGACACGCGGTCGTGCACGCGCACGGCCATGGCCATCTGGTCGCCCACCCGCAGCACCGGGTTCAGCGTCATCATCGGGTCCTGGAACACCATCGAGACCTTGCGCCCGCGCATGCGGCGCAACTGGTCGGGCGACATGGCGCGCAGGTCGTCGCCGTCGATCCGGACCTCGCCCGCCGCGATCTCGCCCGGGCTGTCGATGAGCCCGAGGATCGAGAAGCCGGTCACGCTCTTGCCCGAGCCGCTTTCGCCGACGAGGCCCAGGATGCGCCCCGGCTCGACCGCGAAGCTCACGTCGTTGACGGCCGTCACGGTGGCGCCCCGGGTTTCGAACCGGGTGGTCAGGCCCCGGACGTCCAGTGCGGCGGTCATCGCTGGTTCTTCGGGTCCAGGACGTGACGCACCTGATCGCCCACCAGGTTGATGGCGACCACGGTGATCATCAGGAAGATGCCGGGATAGATCGAAAGCCATGTGCGGTCCGTGTGGATGTATTTGAAACCGTTGGAGATGAGCGAGCCCAGCGACGGCTCGGTCAGGGGAAGGCCCACGCCGAGAAAGCTGAGCGTCGCTTCGAGCGCGATGGCGCTGGCGACCTGGACCGTCGCCACCACGATCAGCGGCGGCAGCACGTTCGGAAGCAGGTGGCGGAACAGCACCCGGCGGGTCGGCAACGGGGTCGAGCGGGCGGCCTCGATATAGTCCTTGCCGCGCTCGACCGTGGCCGCGCCATGGGTGGTGCGGGCGAAATAGGCGTATTGCGCCACCACCAGCGCCAGGATGATCTGCCCGACCCCCTGCCCCAGCATGGCGACCAGCACCAGCGCCAGCAGGATCGCGGGCATGGACAGTTGCAGGTCCACGACCCGCATCAGCAGGCTTTCCAGCCGCCCGCCGAAATAGGCCGCGCTGAGCCCCACGCAGATCCCCACCATCAGCGCCAGCGCCCCGGCGCTGAGCCCGATCACGAAGGACGTGCGCAGGCCGTAAAGGATGGCCGACAGCATGTCGCGCCCGGCGTTGTCGGTGCCCAGCAGGTGCGTGTATCCGCCCGAGCCCTCGGTGCCCGGCGGCAGGAACGCGTCGAGCCAGTCGAGCGCGGCCATGTCGTAAGGGTCCTGCGGCGCGACCAGCGGCGCGCCGAAGCTGAGCGCGGCCAGCAGCACCACGACGGCCAGCGACAGCACGGCGATGGGCGAGCGGCGGTAGTCGGACCAGAAGTCGCGCAACCGGCTGGCCCGCGTCTCGGCCGGCGCGGCCGAGGCCGTGGCCGTGACGTTGCCTTCGGGCGTCAGGGTATCGGACATCAGCTGCCCCCTTTCAGACGCACCCGCGGGTCAAGCCGGGCATAGACCAGGTCCACGGTCAGGTTGATCAGGACGAACAGGATCACCACCAGCACGAGATACGTCACCATGACCGGCCGGTCGAGTTGCAGGATCGAGTCGATGATAAGCTTGCCGACGCCGGGCCAGGTGAACACGCTTTCGGTCACCACGGCGAAGGCCAGCGTCGATCCGAGCTCCAGCCCGAACACCGTGACGATGGGGATCGAGATGTTGCGCAGGACGTGGCTGAAGATGATCTCGCGATCCGTCAGCCCCTGCGCGCGGGCGAACTTCACGTAATCGGTGCGCATCGCCTCGACCATGCCGGCGCGGGTCAGGCGGATCATCAGGCCCATCTTGAACAGCGACAGGTTCAGCGCGGGCATGATCACGTGGCTCCACCCGTCGAGCGTGGCGAGCGAGGTGGGGATGCCCAGCAGCGATCCCACGTCTCCGCGGCCGCCCGATGGCAGGACGCCCAGGTTCACCGCGAAGGTCATGATCAGCAGCATGCCGATCCAGAAGGTCGGCACCGAAAAGCCCAGCACCGACAGCGCCATGATCAGCTTGGCGGCCACGCTGTCAGGCCGATAGCCGGCGTAAAGCCCGGCGGGGATGCCGATGAAGGTCGCGATGCAGACCGACACGAACACCAGCTCCAGCGTCGCGGGCAGGCGCGAGAACACCAGGTCCACGACGGGAATGTTGTAGACCATCGAGGTGCCCATATCGCCCTGGGCCACGTTGGCGAGGAAGGTGAAATATTGCCGCCACAGCGGCTGGTCGAGCCCGTATTGCGCGATCAGCTTCTCGCGGATCTCGGCGGTCGCGCCGGGATCGATCATCACGTCGATCGGGTTGCCGATGGCATAGACGCCGGTGAAGACGATGATCGACATGGCGAAGACCACGACGACAGCCTGGGCGAGCCTGCGGATGAGATAGCCGAGCATGCGGGGTGTCCCTGTCGCGTGGGGCGGTCTTCGGGGGAATGGCCGGGGCGGTATGCGCCGCCCCGGCCCGTCATTTCGGGAACGCGGGCCTTACTCGGCCGGCCTGATCTCGTAGGCGCGGGTTTCCTGGTCGACGCGCGGGGCGAAGTCCAGCGTGTCGGCATCCGCGGCCCAGACCGTCTGAAGGATCACGGTCGGGATCAACGCGCGGTCCTCCATGGCGATCTCCGACGCCTGCTCATAAAGCGCCCGGCGCTCTTCGGCTTCGAGCGTCTGGGTGCCCTGCTGGAAGACCTCGTCGAACTCGGGGTTCGAATAGCCGGTCCGGTTGAAGTTGCCGAAGCCCAGTTCGTCGTCCTTCGAGTGGATCATCGCGCCGTAGGTGTAGGCGGCCTCGCCCGTCAGGGTGCCCCAGGCGGACATCGCCATGGTGTATTCCTCGCGCGCGGCGGCGGGGAAGAACACGGTGCCGTTCAGGGCCTGCGCATTGACCGTCAGGCCCAGCCGCGACCACATCTGGGCCAGCGCCTCGCAGACCACGGCGTCACCCGGCACGCGGTTGTTGGTGCAGGTGAAATCCACCTCGAACCCGTCCGGATAGCCCGCCTCGGCCAGAAGGGCCTTGGCCTGCTCGATGTCGTAAGGGCGCGCACCGATGTCGTCGGAATAGCCGAAGAAGCCCTCGGGCATCAGCTGCGTGGCGGGGGTGCCGAGACCTTCGAGCACCACGTCGACAAGCACGTCGCGGTTGATGGCCAGGTCCAGCGCCTGGCGCACGCGCTTGTCCTGCAGCGGGTTGCCGTCGACCTCTTCGCCGTTGACGGTGATCGGCTGCGGCTCCTCGTCCTTCACGTTGGGCTGGACGTTCAGGATGTAGACCGAGTCCGACACGAAGGTCTCGATGTCGCCGTCGTTCTGCATGGCCAGGTAGTCGCTGGCCGGGACGTAGTTGATCAGGTCCACCTCGCCCGAGCGCAGCGCGGCCACGCGGGCGGCGTCGTCCGGGATTTCCTTGCGCACCACACGCTCCCACGCGGGCGTCTCGCCCCAGTAGTCGTCGTAGCGCTCGAGCACGAGGTCGCCCTTGGGCTCCCAGCTGACGAAGGTGAAGGGGCCGGTGCCGATGGCGGCCTCGCCCGAGTTGAACTCCTCGTTGCCCTGCTCCATGCCCGTCTCGGACGGCACGACGAAGAGGCGCGTGAAGTCGTTGGGCAGCGCGGGGGCGATGCCCTTGGTGTTCACGCGAAGCGTCAGGTCATCGACCACTTCGACGCTGTCCACGTACTTGGTATAAAGGGTCATCGACATCGGGCCGGTGACTTCGGGGATCCGCTCGATCGAGAATTTCACGTCCTCGGCGGTGAAGGGCGAGCCGTCGTGGAAGGTGACACCCTCGCGCAGCTTGAATTCCCAGGTGGTGTCGTCGATCGGCTCCCAGCTGACCGCAAGGCCCGGCTTCAGCTGAAGGGTGTCGTCCACGTCCACCAGCGTATCGAACACGTGGCGCAGGGCCTCGGCCTGGCTGCCCAGGGTCGACCAGTGCGGGTCGATGGAGTCCGGACCGGCGCGCAGACCGATGGTCAGCTCCTGCGCGGCCAGGGGCGCGGCGGCCAGCAAGGCCGCGGCGGCGACAGCGGATTTGAGAAGGTGTTTGGTCATGGCGACTCCCGGTCGGACTGTTATCATTGCCTGTCACGTTAAGGAGCGATTTTGCGAACGGTCAAGAGATTTTTGTAACAGTGAAAACGGTGGACGGATGCATTCCGCCTCGATATAGGATAAATGACCGGTATCGTTTCACTTGGGTATAACGGATGCGTGAAAAGCAGGCAGAGTTTGATCCGGCCGTGGAGCGAATCGTCGCCGCGATCGACCCGAAATCGTCGGTCTCGGTCTCGACCCAGCTGCGCGGTGCGCTGGAATTCGGCATCGCCTCGGGCGAACTGCCGACGGGCCAGAAACTGCCTTCCGTCCGTATGCTGGCCAAGCGCGTCGGCATCTCTCCGGTAACCGTCTCACATGTCTATGCCTCGTTGCAATCGGCCGGTCATATCGAGGGGCGCGCCGGGTCGGGCACCTTCGTGCGCGGCGCCTCGGGCGACGACCAGCGCCGCAAGCTGGGCGCCATCGACGACATGATCGGCAACCTCCTGGCCGCCGGGCGGGAAGCGGGCCTGTCCCCGGCGGACCTGTCGCTGCGCGTGGCCATGGCACAGCCCGCCGTTTCGCGCGGCATCCGCATCCTGATGGTGGGCAACTTCCACGATGCCACCGAAAGTTACGCCAACGACCTGCGCCCGCACCTGTCCAGCACCGACACCATCGACGTGGTGACGCTGGAACAGTTCGACACCGCCGGCGGCCACGACCTGATCATAGGGCCGCGCACCCTGCTGCCGCAGATCCGCGAGCGGGCGCCGGATGTCGACGCGGTGGCGGTGACGCTGATCCCGAACGAGGCGACGCGCGTCGCCCTGGCCGGCCTGACCCCCGACGCCAAGGTGGTCGGCTATTCCTATTTCCCGGGCTTCGTCACCATCATGAAGACCGGCATCCAGCGCTTCGCGCCGCATGTCTCGAACCTGTCCATGGTGGTGCGCGGCGACGCCGACGAGGCGCAGCGCATCGCCGAGGCCGAGGTCGTGATCTACGCCTCGGGCGCCGGTTACCTGAACCGCGATCTGGCCGATGGCCAGGCGGCGTTCGAATATCGCCATACCCCCGACGTGCAGTCCATCCGCAGCGACCTGCTGCCCGCGATCGAGGCCTGCCGCCGCAAACCCAAACCCGCGAGGGATGCCGCCGAATGAAGATCAGCGAAAGCAACTGGTTCGAGGTCGAGGAATATCTCAAGACCGATGACCGGGCCGTTCTGGCCCTCGGCTCGACCGAGCAGCACGCCTACCTGAGCCTGTCGGTGGATTCGATCCTGTCCGAACGCGTGGCCGCCGACGCCGCCGCACCGCTGGGCGTGCCGGTCTTCCCGGCAGTGGCCTACGGCCTCACGCCTTACTTCATGGGCTTCCCCGGCAGCGTCAGCCTGAAGCTCGCCACCTATGCCGCGCTGGTGCGCGACATCCTCGACAGTCTCTACGCGACCGGGTTCCGCCGCATCCTGATCGTCAACGGCCACGGCGGGAACAGCCCGGTTCAGCCCGTCTGCGCCGAATGGATGGAGGCGCACGAGGGCGCACGCTGCCGGTTCCACGACTGGTGGAAGGCACCGAAGACCTGGGCCACGGTGCAGGAGATCGACCCGGTCGCCAGCCACGCCAGCTGGATGGAGAACTTTCCCTGGACCCGCCTGCCCGGCCGCACCCTGCCCGACGCGCAGAAACCGTTCGTGCCCTTCGAAAAGCTGCGCGACCGCAACGCGGCGGGGGTGCGCGAGTTGATCGGCGACGGCAATTACGGCGGCGTCTACCAGAAGCCCGACGCCGACACCGACCGGCTGTGGGCCGTGGCGGTCGAGGAAACCCGCGCGCTGCTGGACGGCGACTGGGCATGAGCGACACGATCCTGATCTGGGGCGCGGGTGCCATCGGCGGCGTCATCGGCGCGGTTCTGGCGCGCGAAGGCCACGCGGTCCACATGGTCGACATCGTGGAGGACCACGTGGCCGCCATGCGCGACGGCCTGCGGATCGAGGGGCCGGTGGAAGACTTCGTGCAGCCGCTCATGGCCTCCACCCCCGAAACGCTTACGGGTCAGTTCGACCGCATCATCCTTGCGGTCAAAGCCCACCACACCGAGGCGGCGCTGGACATGGCCTTGCCGCACCTGGCCCCCGGTGGATATGTCGTCTCGGCGCAGAACGGCCTGAACGAGCGGACAATCGCCGCTCGCATCGGGTCCGAGCGGGTGCTGGGCTGCTTCGTGAATTTCGGCGCCGACTGGCTGGAACCGGGCCGGATCCTTTACGGCAACCGCGCCGCCATTGCCGTGGGCGAGCTCGACGGGCAGATCACCCCCCGTGCGCGAGAGATTCATGCCCTGTTGTCGCTGGTCGAACCGGACGCGGTGTTGACGGAAAATATCTGGGGATATCTCTGGGGAAAGCTTGGATATGGCGCGCTTCTTTTCGCCACCGCGCTGACCCCGCTGTCCATGTCCGACGCGCTGGACCGGCCCGACCACCGCCCGGTCTACGAGGCGCTGGGCCACGAGGTGATGCGCCTGGCCGCCGCCGAAGGCATCAGCCCGTTGGGCTTCAACGGCTTCGACCCCGAGGCCTTCCGTCGCGCCGACCGCGCCGGCATGGCGAAATCGCTGGACCGCATGGTCGCGCACAACCGCAAGACGGCGAAAACGCATTCCGGCATCTGGCGCGACCTTGCCGTGCGCAAGCGCAAGACCGAGGTCGACGCGCAGATGGCGATCATGCTGGACATCGCCCGACCCCACGGGCTGGAGATGCCGGTGCTCGCACGCATGGTCGAGCTGATCCGCGACATCGAGACCGGCCGTCGCGCGCAATCGCCCGACCTTCTGGACGAACTGTCGCCCCTATGCGCGTAGATCTCGACGGGCAGGTCTTCGCCGTGACGGGCGCGGCGCAGGGCATCGGCCGCGCGATCTGCGACGGGCTGCGCGACGCCGGCGCCATCGTCGCGGCGATCGACATCGACGAGGCCGGCCTGAACGATCTCGACGTCGCCAGCCGCCATGCCGCCGACCTGGGCGACCGCGCGGGCGCTGCCGGTGCAATCGCCGCGGTGCAGGACGCCCACGGCCGGATCGACGGTCTGGTCTGCGCGGCGGGTGGCGTGCGCGGACAGGTGGGCCGCCCCATCGACGACATCCGGCCCGACGACTGGCACGCCGTCTTCGCGGCCAACGTGGACGCCGCCATGTGGTGTGCCCAGGCCGCCGCGCCGGACATGAAGGCCCGCGGTGCGGGACGCATCGTCACCATTTCGTCGGGCGCGGGGCTGCGCCCCAGCCTGACCGGCATACAGGCCTATGCCGCCGCCAAGCATGCGCTGGTGGGCCTGACCAAGCAGCTCGCGCTGGAACTCGGGCCGGCCGGCATCACCGTGAACTCGGTCGCGCCGGGCTTCGTCATCTCGAACCCCGCCACCGCGCGGCAATGGGAAGCTTTCGGACCCGACCGCCAGAAGCAGGTGATCGAGGGCACGCACATGCGGCGGCTGGGCACGCCCGAGGACATCGCCCACGCCACCGTCTTCCTGTGCTCGGACCAGGCGGGCTGGATCACCGGGCAGATCCTGTCGGTGGACGGGGGCCGCGCATGAGCCGGGAGCCATGGCAGTGGGACGAGCCCGAGTGGCGCGGCCGCGTCGAGGCCGTCCGAGCGGGCCGCACGCTGAAGCCGCGAACCTGGCCCGGCGGCGCGCGCTGCGCGGTGGCGCTGAGCTTCGACAGCGATCACGAGACGAACGAGCTGCGCGACGGCGGGCGCTCCATCGCCCGGCTCAGCTGGGGCGAATACGGGTCGCGCGCGGGCCTGCCGCGGATCAAGCGGGTGCTGGAGCGCTTCGGCGCGCGGGCGAGCTTCTTCGTGCCCGCCGTCTCGGCGCTCTTGCACCCGGACGAACAACGCGCGCTGGTCGACGAGGGGCACGAGATCGGGCTGCACGGCTGGATCCACGAACGCAACACCGAGCTGCCGCCCGAGGCCGAGCGCGAGCTGATGCTGCGCGCCGCCGACGCGTTGCAGGACGTGACGGGCAGCCGGCCCGTGGGGATGCGCACGCCGTCCTGGGACTATTCCGACCACACGCTGGCCATCGCCCGCGAGATGGGGCTGGGCTATGACAGCTCGCTTTTCTCCGACGATGACCCCTACGAGATCGTGGCCGATGGTGTGCCCACCGGCATCGTCGAGCTGCCGGTGGAGTGGATCCGCGACGATGCCGCCTATTTCCTGATGAACCGTTTCGGCGCGCAGCGGCCCTATACCCCGCCCGCCGACGTGCTGGACATCTTTCGCCGCGAATTCGACGGCGCCCACGAGGATGGCGGGCTGTTCCTGCTGACCATGCATCCGCATGTGATCGGATACCGCTCGCGCATCTTCATCCTCGAGGAATTGCTGGACCACATCACCGCCAAGGGCGATGTGTGGATCGCAACCCATGCCGAGATCGCGGCCTATTGCGCCGTCGAGGCCCGATTGGAGACACCAAATGCCTGATACCCCCTACGCCCTTGCCATCCACGGCGGCGCGGGAACGATCCTGAAATCCAAGATGACGCCCGAGGCCGAGGCGAACTACCACGCCGGGCTGGCCCGCGCCGTCGCGGCGGGCGAGGATATCCTGCGCGCGGGCGGCAGTGCCATGGACGCCGTCTGCGCGGCGGTCTGCGCGCTTGAGGACGAGCCGCTGTTCAACGCCGGCCGCGGCGCGGTCTACACCACCGAAGGCCAGCAGGAAATGGACGCCTGCGTCATGGACGGGCGCGACCGGTCGGCCGGCGCGGTCGCGGGCGTCTTCGGGCCGAAGAACCCGATCCGCCTCGCCCGCGCAGTCATGGAGCAGACGCCCCATGTGTGCCTGATCGGCCCGAACGCGCTGGCCCTGGCCGAGCGCGCGGGCCTGCCCATGGGCGACCGGGACTACTTCTTCTCGCAATCCCGCTGGGACGCGCTGCAAAAGACCTTGGCCATGCGCGAACAGGGTGTCGAGGACGACGACCCCGCCCGCAAGCACGGCACGGTGGGGGCCGTGGCCTGCGACCGGCAGGGCAACGTGGCCGCCGCGACCTCGACCGGCGGGATGACCGCCAAGCTGCCGGGCCGCGTCGGCGACACGCCCATTCCCGGTGCGGGCACCTTCGCCGACAACGCCACCTGCGCCGTGTCGGGCACCGGCCATGGCGAGATCTTCATCCGCTACACTGCCGGCGCCGAGATCGCGGCGCGGATGCGCCACGCGGGCCAGTCGCTGATCGACGCGGCCACCCACGTGGTGATGGAGGACCTGGCGCCCAATGACGGCTCGGGCGGGGTGATCGCGGTGGATGCGCGGGGGAACCTGGCGTTGCCGTTCAACTGCGAGGGCATGTATCGCGGCTACGTGCGCGAGGGCAGCGACCCGGTCACGGCGATCTACGGCGACTGAGAATGGCAAGCGCCGCGCCCTCTCCGGGACGCGGCGCCTGGATTTTCTGCGAGATTTCGGGTCTGCGGGTCAGACCGACGTGCAGATGTATTTCATCTCCATGAACTCATCCATGCCGTGGCGCGAGCCTTCGCGACCAAGGCCCGATTGCTTCACGCCGCCGAAGGGCGCGACCTCGGTCGAGATGAGACCGGTGTTCACACCGACCATGCCGTATTCCAGTGCTTCCTGAACCTTGGTCACCAGGCTCAGGTCCTTGGCGTAGAAATAGGCGGCCAGGCCGAAGATGGTGTCGTTGGCCATGGCGATGACGTCGTCCACGTCCTCGAACTTGAACAGCGGCGCCATGGGGCCGAAGGTCTCGTCCTGGGCGAAGACCATGTCCTGGGTCGCGCCCGTGACGATGGTGGGCTTGTAGAACGTGCCGCCCAGGTCGTGGGGCTGGCCGCCGGTCAGGACGCTGCCGCCCTTGGACTTGGCATCGGCGACATGCTCTTCCACCTTCTCGACCGCGTCGCGGTTGATGAGCGGGCCGAGCTGGCTGCCCTCTTCCAGGCCGTCGCCGACCTTCATCGCCTCGACCTTTTCCTTCAGCTTGGCCGCGAAGGTGTCGTAGACGCCGGCCTGCACGTAGATGCGGTTCGCGCAGACGCAGGTCTGGCCGTTATTGCGGAACTTGGCGATCATGGCGCCCTCGACCGCCGCGTCGATGTCGGCGTCGTCGAACACGATGAAGGGCGCGTTGCCGCCCAGCTCCATGCTGCACTTCATCACCTGGTCGGCGGCCTGGCGCAGCAGGATGCGGCCCACCTCGGTCGAGCCGGTGAAGGTCAGCTTGCGCACGATCGGGTTCTCGCAGAATTCCTTGCCGATCTCCGAGCTGCGCGAGGACGGCACGATGGACAGCACGCCCTTGGGGATGCCGGCGCGGTCCGCCAGAACGCCCAGCGCCAGCGCCGACAGGGGCGTTTCGGCGGCGGGGCGGGCGACGAATGCGCAGCCGGCGGCCAGCGCGGGGCCGACCTTGCGGGTGATCATGGCGTTGGGGAAGTTCCACGGAGTGATCGACGCCGCGACGCCGATGGGCTGCTGGATCACGGTGATCCGCTTGTCGCGCTGGTGGCCGGGAATAGTCTCGCCGTAGACGCGCTTGGCCTCTTCGCTGAACCACTCGATGAAGCTGGCGCCGTACATGATCTCGCCCTTGGCCTCGGCGTGGGGCTTGCCCTGCTCGGCGGTCAGGATGGTGCCCAGGTCGTCGGCGTGCTCGACCATCAGGTCGTACCACTTGCGCAGGACGGCGGCGCGTTCCTTGCCGGTCCACTGGGCCCATTCCTTCTGGGCCTTGTGGGCGGCGTCGATGGCGCGGGCCACCTCGGTGCGCGACAGGTCGGCAACCTCGGCGATGGTGTCGCCGCGCGCGGGGTTGGTGACGGTGAAGGTCTTGCCATCATCGGCGTCGGCCCATTCGCCGGCGATGTAGGCACGGGTGACCAGAAGGTCGGGATCGTTCAGCAGTGACGCGAGGTCGGTGGTCTGATCCAGCATGGGAAATCTCCTGTCGTCAAAGAAAAGCCGTGGCACACGGGAAACGCGCGCCACGGCGGGAAAGGTTCATCGCGGGGCGGCGATCATTCCGCCGCGTGGGCCATCCGTTCGGCGACCGCGTCCGCGAGGGCGGCTTCGAAGATCTCGAGCCCCGCTTCCACGATGGCGTCGCTGGCCGTCAGCGGCACCATGATGCGCAAAGCGTTGCCGTGCATGCCGCAGGCCAGCAGGATCAGGCCGCGCTTCTGGGCGTGAGCGATCACCGACTTGGTCAGCGCGGCGTCGGGCGTGGCGGTTTCGAAATCGGTCACGAACTCGACAGCCAGCATCGCGCCAAGGCCGCGGATGTCCCACATGCGATAGGGCGCGGTGCGGGCGCCGATCTCGGCGAAACGGGCGCGGAAATGCTCGCCCATGCGGGTCGACCGTTCCAGCAGGCCCTCGCTGTCCAGCGCCTCGATCGCCGCCAGCGCGGCGGCGCAGGCCACCGGGTTGCCGCCGTAGGTGCCGCCCAGGCCGCCCGGCATCGGCGCGTCCATGACATCGGCCCGCCCGATGACGCCCGCGATGGGATAGCCACCGGCCATGGATTTCGCCACGGTGATGAGGTCGGGCGCGACGCCCGAATGCTCGATGGCGAACCAGGTGCCGGTGCGGCCGAAGCCCGCCTGGATCTCGTCCGAGATCAGCAGGATGCCGTGCTTGTCGCAGATCGCGCGCAGCGCCTGCCACATCTCGGCCGGGACCGGCACGTAGCCACCTTCGCCCAGGACGGGCTCGAGGATGATGGCGGCGATGCGCGACGGGTCGGCATCGGTCAGCATCAGCGTCTCGAGCGCCTTCAACGCATCCTCGACCGTCACGCCCTGGCGCGCGTCGGGGAACGGCGCGCGGAAGATGTCGGTGGGGAACGGGCCCACGTCCTTCTTGTAGGGGGTGACCTTGCCGGTCAGGCCCAGCGTCATCAGCGTGCGGCCGTGGTAGCCGCCCGAGAAGGCGATGATGCCGGGACGCCCGGTATGGGCACGGGCGATCTTCACGGCGTTTTCAACGGCCTCGGCGCCGGTGGTGACCAGCAGCGATTTCTTCTCGAACTCGCCCGGGGCCAGCGCGTTGAGTTTCTCGGCCAGCGCGACGTAGGGCTCGTAGGGAACGACCTGGAACGAGGTGTGTGTGTAGAGGTCTTCCTGCGCCTTCGCGGCCTCGACGACCTTGGCGTGGCGGTGACCGGTGTTCAGCACGGCGATGCCGCCGGCGAAGTCGATGTAGCGGTTGCCTTCGACGTCCCACAGCTCGGCGTTCTCGGCCTTGGCGGCGAAGAACGGCATGGCCGAAGCCACACCGCGCGGAACGGCAGCATTGCGGCGCGCCATCAGCGCGTCGTTCGAGCCCGCGGTATGGGCCGGCACGGGGGCGTGGGTCTGCGGCGCAGCGATGTGGGTCGCGACCACGTCCGGGGTGGTGACCGTTTCGGCCTGGGCCTTGGCGCGGGTCTTGCGCGGGCTGGCGGCCTTGCTGCGCTTGGCGGCGGTCTTCTTGTCGGCGGTGGTTTTGGTCATGGCCGTGATCCTGCCTTTGAAAGTTCGAAGTGCGATGAGGATACTCATGTGGCTGCTTATTATTCTTGTCAATCGTGATTCTGGCGGATCAGTTCCATTTCCCGGAATCGCCCGTCTCCGCAGGCAAGTGGACTGCACGACACCCGTTGACCTTTGCCTGCGCTGACCGCTTATTATATCAAGCGAGTGCTTGAATAAGGGGTGTGGCAGTGGATATCGGCAGGCGGCTCAGGGCGGTGCGCGAAGAGAAAAGACTGTCGCAACGCGACCTTGCGGCCCGCGCGGGCCTGACCGGCGGCGCCATTTCGCTGATCGAGCAGAACAAGACATCCCCGTCGGTGGCGTCGCTGAAATCGCTGCTGGACGCCCTGCCCCTGACCATGTCCGAGTTCTTCGCCGAGTGCGAAGCCGAGGGCGAGGCACGCTATTTCTACGCCGCCAGCGAATTCACCGAGCTGTCGCCGCAGGAAGCCGGATTCGGCGATGCCGCCGCCCGGGTGTCCCTGCGCCAGATCGGGCGCGCGGCCGAGCATTCGCTGCAGATGCTGCACGAACGCTATCCGCCCGGCGCCGACACCGGTCCCGACATGCTGAGCCACGAGGGCGAGGAATCGGGCGTGGTGATCTCGGGCATCATCGAGGTGACGGTGGACGACCAGGTCCGGGTGCTGAACCCCGGCGACGGGTACCTGTTCGACAGCCGCCTGCCCCACCGCTTCCGCAATATCGGGCACGAGCCCTGCATCATCGTCAGCGCCTGCACGCCGCCGACCTTCTAGACCCACCAACTCACGGAGGTGTTGTAAAAGCGACCCGAGCTTGAAAAGCTATCCGCAACTCTTCGCGCCGAGGCCTATGACCGCTCATCGCGACCAGGGACCGGTCCCCGACCTGTCCGACACCAAGAATTCCGATCCCGCCGCACCGGTTGCGCCGCGGGACGTTCCAGGAGGCAAACGCCTGACATGAAACCATTCGCCATTGCCGGCGTGCAGATGCACGTCTCGGCCCTTCATTCCAACGTCGAAGACATGCGCCACCGGATCGAGATCCTGATGGCGCGGTTCCCGTGGACCCAGATGGTCCTGTTCTCGGAACTGGCGCCGTTCGGCCCTCTCGACCGTTACGCCCAGCCGTTCCCGAACGACACCATCGCCCAGTTCCAGGAAGACGCCCGCCGCTTCGGCATCTGGCTGATCCCGGGGTCGATGTTCGAAAAGCGGGCGGATGGCTCGATCTACAACACCTCGGTGGTCATCAATCCCGAAGGCGAGATCGTATCGAAATACTCCAAGATGTTCCCGTTCAAGCCTTACGAGGCAGGGATCAGCTCGGGCACCGATTTCTGCGTTTTCGACGTGCCCGACGTGGGCCGGTTCGGCCTGTCGATCTGCTATGACATCTGGTTCCCCGAGACCACGCGCCAGCTGACCAGCCAGGGGGTCGAGGTGCTGCTGCACCCGGTCCTGACCGGCACCACGGACCGCGAGGCCGAGATTTCCATCGCCAAGGCCACGGCGGCGCAGTTCCAGTGCTACGTCATCGACGTGAACGGGCTGGGCGCGGGCGGCGTGGGCCGGTCGCTGGTGGTCGATCCCGCGGCCACGGTGCTGCACCAGTCCGCCGGGCAGGAAGACATGTTCCCCATCGAGGTGGATCTCGACATGGTCCGCCGCCAGCGCGAGACCGGCCTCAAGGGTCTGGGCCAGGTCCTGAAATCCTTCCGCGACCGGGCCGCCGATTTCTCCGTCTACGACCGCACCAGCGGCACGGATGCCTATCTTTCGACCCTCGGCCCGCTCGAGACGCCGGGACAGGGATCGCGCGCCGGGGTTGACATGGCAGACCCGCGCACCGCGCTATCTGATGGAAACCAAGTGCAGTTCAGCCAATGGAGCGGCGCGAACTTCAAGGGCACGGGCACCGGCTGACGCCCGGGCCCCGATAATCTGACGCGCCGAAGTGTGGCGCACCAAGGGAGAGCCAGCATGAATGAGCAACCAAGGGACGTCACACTTCCGTCGATCAGCGACTATTACAGTTTCACGCAGCTCAGGGCCGACCGGTGGAGCGCCCTGCGCGAGGTGGCCGAGTCGATGTCGGCGGACGGCATCGAGGGGCGGCGCGGCGATCGGCTGATCGCCCGTGCGGAAGAGCTGTTCGACAGCCTTGCGCCGATCGAGATCTACTGGGCCTTCCCGGGCCGGATCGCCTTCGAGCATCTGCGCAAGATGCTGGACCAGCGCAATATCCCGGAGCTGTCGACGTCGCTGCGGCGGGTGGCGCGGGCGCTGACCTCGGGCGCGTTCCGGCGCCGCAGCATCCCGCTGGTGGGCGGAGATACGGATCTCGACGATTTCGAGGACGAGGCCACCCTGCCCCCCGAGGCTCGCGCACTGGGACGACCCTATTTCGAGGTTCTGGTTGTCGATCAGCTGACCGAGCACCAGGAGCGGTTCCTGCGCAACAATCTGCAGCGCGTGCGGCGCAGCGAGGACCAGTTCATCTATGAACCGGTCTTCGTGCCCAGCCTCGAAGACGCGCTGATCGGGATCCTGTTCAACCACAACGTCCAGGCGGTCATCGTCCGGCCCGGGTTGGTTCTGAAATCCAAGAACAACCTGCCGATGATCAAGCAGTACCTGAAGCGGCTGAGCGACGACACCGACGTGGACGGGCTTCAGCCCAACGAGTACGGCCCCGAGGCCTGCCGCCTGATCGCCAAGGTGCGCCCCGAGCTGGACGCCTACCTGATCACCGACCGCTCGGCCGAGGATATCGCCGGGCTGGACCTGGGCCGCTGTCGCAGGGTGTTCTACAACCAGGAAGACTTCCTTGAACTGCATCTGAACGTGCTGCGCGGCGTGAACCGGCGTTACAAGACGCCGTTCTTCACCGCGCTGAAGGAATATTCCAAGCAGCCCACCGGCGTGTTCCACGCCATGCCCATCAGCCGCGGCAAGTCGATCAGCCGGTCGCACTGGATCCAGGACATGGGCGATTTCTACGGGCCGAACATCTTCCTGGCCGAAACGTCCGCGACCTCGGGCGGGCTCGACTCGCTTCTGGAGCCGCGCGGGCCGATCAAGGAGGCACAGGAACTCGCGGCCCGCGCCTTCGGGGCCAAGCAGACGTTCTTCGGCACCAACGGCACATCGACATCCAACAAGATCGTGGTTCAGGCGCTGGTCCGGCCGGGCGACATCGTGCTGGTCGACCGCGACTGCCACAAGTCGCACCATTACGGCATGGTGCTGGCCGGTGCGCACGTGGCCTACATGGACAGCTATCCGCTGCATGAATACTCGATGTACGGCGCGGTGCCGATCTCCGAGATCAAGCACACGCTGCTGAAGATGAAGGCGGCGGGCAAGCTCGACAAGGTTCGGATGGTGCTTCTGACCAGCTCGACCTTCGACGGGCTGGTCTACAACGTTCGCCGCGTGATGGAAGAATGCCTGGCTATCAAGAAGGACCTGGTTTTTCTGTGGGACGAGGCTTGGTTTGCTTTCGCCCGCTTCGGCCCCACTTACCGCCAGCGCACCGCCATGGGTGTGGCCAACGACCTGCGCGAGACGCTGCGCACCGAGGAATGTGCGCGCGCCTGGAACGAACAGCAGGAGGCGCTCGAAGGCGCAGACGACGAAACTCTGATCAAGACGCGGCTGGTGCCGCCGCCCGACGCACGCGTGCGGGTCTACGCCACCCAGTCGACCCACAAGACGCTGACCTCGCTGCGGCAGGGGTCGATGATCCATGTGAACGACATGGACTTCAAAGGCGAAGTCGAACAGGCCTTCCACGAAGCCTACATGACGCACACCTCGACCTCGCCCAACTACCAGATCATCGCATCGCTGGACGTGGGCCGCCGCCAGGTCGAGCTGGAAGGGTTCGAATTCGTGCAGCGGCAGGTGGAATCCGCCATGGCGATCCGCCGCGCGGTGATGACCCACCCGGTGCTGAAGAAATACTTCCGGGTCCTGACGCCCAAGGACATGATCCCAGAGCAATACCGCGAAAGCGGGGTCACGGCCTATTACGACGCGCACGAGGGCTGGTCGGACAAGCAGGAGATCTGGGCCACGGACGAATTCGTCCTCGATCCCACCCGCGTGACCCTGGCCGTCGGTGGGACGGGCTGGGACGGCGACACCTTCAAGACCAAGGTGCTGATGGATCGCTACGGCATCCAGATCAACAAGACCTCGCGCAACTCGGTCCTGTTCATGACGAATATCGGGACCACCCGCAGCTCGGTCGCCTACCTGATCGAGGTGCTGGTCGAGATCGCCAACGGGCTCGACGACCTGCTGGACGACGCCTCCCTGATGGAGCGGCGCAGCTTCGACAACCGGGTGAAGGCCCTGATCGAGGACGTGCCGCCCCTGCCCGACTTCTCACGCTTCCACGAGGCGTTCCGCTCGGGCCGCGACACGCCCGAGGGCGACATCCGCGAGGCATTCTTCCTCGCCTACGACGAGACCAACTGCGACTATCTCAGCCTGGACGACAACCTGATGACCCGGCTGGTGGATGGCGAGGAACTGGTCTCGGCCAGCTTCATCATCCCCTACCCGCCCGGCTTCCCGATCTTGGTGCCGGGGCAGGTCATCAGCCACGAGATCCTGTCGTTCATGCGCGCGCTCGACGTGAGTGAGATCCACGGATACCGCCCCGACCTGGGCCTGCGCGTGTTCACGCCCGAGGCGCTGAACAAGCTGGTCCACAAGAAGAAGACCTGAAGGCAGACCGAAAAAACAAGAAAACAGACGACAGAGGAGACATTGATGCCCAAGAAGACCCTGAGAAATATCTCGGAGATCCGGCGCTTCTTCCACACCAACAAGGATCCGATCTATTTCGTCTCGGCCACCAACTTCAACCTGCTCGGGCTGGACGAGTGGGTGAAGAATTTCAAGTTCATCTGCTACATGGACTGCTTCGACGGCAAGCACCCGAACGTGCTGTGCCCCAGCGAGATTCCGCATGACGAGTTCCAGTCGATCGAGGACATCAACAACTATCTTCTGCAGCACAAGGAAGTGGTCGACTACGTCAAGGCGCGCGGCGGCAAGCCGAAATTCGTGTTCCTGATGTTCGACGAGACGACCGAGCGGCTGGTCAAGGAACTGGGCGGCGAAGTCTGGTTCCCCAAGGCGAAGCTCCGCCAATCCATGGACAACAAGATCGAGACCGTGCGCGTGGGCAACAAGGCCGGCGTGCCGTCGGTGCCCAACACGCTGGCCGAGGTGAAGTCCTACGACGAGCTGAAGAAGATCTGCGCCGAGCATGACCTGGGCGACGACCTGGTTCTTCAATCGGCCTTCGGCGACAGCGGCCACACCACCTTCTTCATCAACTCGGAAGAGGACTGGCGCAAGCACGAGCACGAGATCGTCGACGAGGGCGAGATCAAGATCATGAAGCGCATCGATTGCCGCGGCTCGGCGATCGAGGCCTGCGCCACGTCCGAGGGCACGATCGTCGGCCCGCTGATGACCGAGCTCGTGGGCTTCAAGGAGCTGACGCCCTATCGCGGCGGCTGGTGCGGGAACGAGATCTTCTCGACCGCCTTCGCGCCGAAGGCGCGGCAGAAGGCGCGCGAGCTGACCTTCCAGTTCGGCGAACAGCTGCGCAAGGAAGGCTATCGCGGCTACTTCGAGCTCGATTTCCTGATCGACAAGAAGACCGGCGATATCTGGCTGGGCGAGCTGAACCCGCGCATCACCGGCGCGTCGTCGATGACCAACCACGCCGCCTTCGCCCACGCGGACGCGCCGCTGTTCCTGTTCCACCTGCTGGAGTTTTCCAAGAAGCCCTTCAAGCTGGACGTGGAAGAGCTGAACGCCCGCTGGGCCGACCCGGACATGATCGACTCGTGGTCGCAGATGGTCATCAAGCACACCGAGGACAACGTCGACATCATCACCCACGCGCCGCCCACCGGCATCTACAAGATGCACGAGGACGGCACGATCGCCTTCGACCGCTTCGACTATCACCGTCGCGCCGTCGAGGGCGAGGACGAGGCGTTCTTCCTGCGCATCTCGGCCCCCGGCGACTATCGCTACGAAGGGGCGGACCTGGGCATCCTCGTGACGCGCGGTCGGTCTATGACCAAGAACTTCCAGCTGACGGACAAGTCCCGCGCCTGGATCGACGGCATCAAGAAGGCCTACTCGGCCCGACCGCTGCCCTCGGCCGCCGCTACGGAAAGCCCCGCCTTCAAGATCATGTAAGGGGCCTCATGAGCCTGACGTTCCGAGCCGTCTCGGAGGATCAGCCCGGCCCGAAATGGGCCGGGCTTTTCGCCGGATACTGGCCTGCCTACCACGCGTGGTGGCGGCGCGAGGGTCTGCGCGGCCGGCCCACCTATCTCGAGTCGCGCCGTCAGCTTCGCACCCACATGCCCGAGATCGCCGATCTCTACGACACGCTGTGCGAACTGGCGGGCGGTAGCGACGCGCAGGCGCGATTTCTCAGCTTCTACACGCCGCCCGCGTATCTTTCGGGGTGCAGCCAGGCGATCTGGCCCGGCGAGACGCCCCTGCTGGTGCGCAACTACGACTATTCGCAGAAAGCCTTCGACGCCGTGGTGATGAAGACCCGGTGGCAGGGCCGCGGCGTCATCGGCACCACCGACGGGCTGTTCGGGCTTGTCGACGGGGTGAACGACGCGGGCCTCGCCGTATCGCTGACCTTCGGCGGGCGGCGCGAGGTTGGCCAGGGCTTCGGCGTGCCGCTGATCCTGCGCTATATCCTGCAGACCTGCACCACCGCGGACGAGGCCGGCGCCGTCCTGAAGCGCGTGCCCTCGCACATGAGCTACAACGTCACCGTGCTGGACCGGCAGCGCAATTACCTGACGGCCTATCTCACGCCCGACCGGCCCACCCAGATCACCCACGCCGCCGTTGCGACGAACCACCAGGAACGGGTGGAGTGGTCGAGCCACGCGCGCTTCACCGCGACGGTCGAGCGCGAGCGGTTCCTTCTGCACCGCCTGACCCTGCATCCCGAAACGCAGGACAAGTTCGTGGGCGCCTTCCTGAAGCCGCCACTTTACTCAACCGCGTTCTCGCACGGGTTCGGCACGCTGTTCACCGCCGCCTACCGCCCCGCCGACGGCGCGGTGGACATCCACTGGCCCGGCCTGGATTGGCCGAAAAGCTTCGATCATTTTCCTGAAGACAGCGTGCGGGTGGATTTCCCGGCGGCCTGACGGGGCGCGTGAGCTGCCCCAACCGAGTGGTCCAGGTTGATTGTTAGTGCATCGCTGGTCGCCGGTCGACGGCTATGATGCTCTCCGGCGCCGGAGGCCTGTAGCCCAAGGCGCTGTGGGGCCGGACGGTATTGTAGTGGCGACGCCACCGCTCGATGAGGATCTGGGCCTCACGGAGCGAATAGAAAACCTCTCCGTCGAGCAGCTCGTTGCGGAATCGAGCGTTGAAGCTTTCGCAGTAGCCGTTCTCCCAAGGTGAGCCAGGCTCGATGTAGGCGGTCTTGGCACCGACGGCGCCGATCCAGTCGCGGACCTTCAGAGCAAC
>NZ_FQZA01000019.1 GCF_900141995.1 Palleronia salina
TCTTCTCGCCGTGCTCGGCAGCCAGCCCCGCCATCATCTTCGCGAAGATGCCTTTGTCGCTCCAACGCTTCCAGCGGTTGTAGAGCGTCTTGTGCGGGCCATATTCCTTCGGTGCATCTCGCCAGCGCAAGCCATTGCGATTGATGAAGATAATCCCGCTCAGGACGCGTCGATCATCGACGCGGGGCTTGCCATGGGACTTCGGGAAGTAGGGCTCCAGACGCGCCATCTGCGCATCGCTGAGCCAGAAGAGATCAGACATGTCACCGCTCAGTTTTCTGGCGGTGAATCACGCCCTTCCGCTCAGATCAATGGGTCCTGAGCCTAAGCCCTGCCGCCGAAATCGCCGGCGCGCATAGGGCTCGGGCACCGCGCAATCCGATGGGATGGAGAGGCCCCCTATACCTGCCGCTACGTCATTTTTGTGGAGTAGCGCGGCGAGATCCATCACGTCGGCCCCTTCCCCGCTGGCCGCCGGCCGTCAGGAAATGCACGTCTGCCCGAGTGCCGACAAAGGCAACGGGAATCCGCCGGAGGCCGGCGGCCGGGGCGGTGATCGAGATTGCCGGCGGCTTATTCCGGGTGCTCCGATCACATCCACAGGCCCATGCCGCATTTACAACTCCGGAGTGCGGGGGTTTATTCCGCCCGGCCATGGCCTGACCGCAATCGGAAGACTTTCCGGAACGACCAACGTGCATTCGCCCGCGAGAATTCGTTTCAATAGCGTCTGGATCTTTGGCCGCGATCTTTGAGGGTTTCGTTCCCACCACCCCCGTGCGAGGATCGGGCTTCATCGAACAACCGGGAGCCGACGTGGCGGGCAGCGATACATTGAGGGGCGTTGTTGGCGTCGGGGCCTCTGCCGGGGGGCTGGAAGCTTTGAACGAGCTTGTCGCCGCGATCCCCGAGGGCAGCGGGCTGGCCTTCGTGGTCGTTCAGCACCTGTCGCCCGATCATCCGTCGATCATGGACGAATTGCTTTCGTCGCACACCGCCCTGCCGGTGCGGAAGATCGAAGACGGCATGGAGATCTCGCCCGACCAGATCTTCGTCATCCCGTCCGGGCCCGCGCTGGAAGTCGTCGACGGACGGTTCCACCTTCTGCCGCGCGACGACCGCAAGGGCATCCGGACACCGATAGATGTCTTCCTGACGTCGCTGTCCGAGGCCTATGGCGAGGACGCGTGCTGTGTCATCCTGTCGGGGACCGGCACGGACGGAACCCTTGGTCTCAAGGCGATCAAGGCCGGCGGCGGCGTCGCCATCGTTCAGGAGGCGGCATCGGCCCGGTTCCCCGGGATGCCGGACAGCGCGGCGGCCACGGGGGTCGTCGATGCGCGCCTGCCGGCCGGCGACGTGCCGGCCAACCTGATTTCGCTGCTCAATCACCGCGACGAAGTCCGCAACGGACACCGCGGCGACGCCGTGTTCACGACGATCGAGGCGCGGCTGGACCAGATCCTTGAGCTGCTGGCGGCCGAGGACGGCCAGGATTTCTCGAGCTACAAGCCGGGCACGCTGGTGCGACGGATCGAGCGGCGCATGATGCTGCGGATGAAGCACGACATCGATGATTACGTGGAGAATCTCCGGGCCGACCCGGACGAGCGGACCCGCCTGCTTCAGGATTTCCTGATCGGCGTGACGCGCTTCTTCCGTGATCCGAAGGCCTTCAATGCCCTGACAGGGCAGGTCATCGCGCCTTTGCTGGATCGTGACCAGGACAAGTTCCGCGTCTGGGTGCCGGGCTGTTCCACCGGAGAGGAAGCCTACACCATCGGCATCCTGTTTTCCGAAGCGTTGCGCAAGGCCGACGACCGCCGTGAATTGCAGATCTTCGGCACCGATATCGACCTCAACAGCCTGCGCCATGCCCGGGCGGCGATGTATTCGGACGCCGCGCTCGAGGGGATGCCCGACGCATTGATCGAGCGGTATTTCACCGCGCAGGAGGGCTACCACCAGGTCGGTCATCGGCTGCGCGAACGGGTTGCCTTCGCGCCGCACAACCTGCTGCGCGATCCGCCATTCTCGCGCATCGATCTCATTTCGTGCCGGAACCTGCTGATCTATCTCAATGCGGACGGTCAGAATTCGGTAATGCCACGGTTCCACTACGCGCTGCGGAATTCCGGTTTCCTGTTCCTCGGGCCCTCGGAATCCGCCGATGGCCGGGGCACCTATTTCTCGGCCGTTTCGCGCGAACACAGGATCTACCGGCGCAACGACTCGGCATCGGTGGGCTTTTCGGCTTTGACCGGCCGGCGTCCGCCGCAATCGGTGATGCCCCAACGCCATATCGACACGACCGAACCGATCTCCTTCGGCCATCCGCCCAAGAGCCTGGATTATGAATCCAGGATCGACCAGATGTTTCTCGAGCGGCACGCGCCGCCCTTTTTCGTCGTCAATGCCTCGGATGAGGTGAGCTATCTTTCGGGAACGCTGGGCCCTTACGTGCGTCCGGCGAAAGGAGCGCTGTCGGCGAGGGTCGAGGATCTTTTGCTGCCGGAGCTGCGGTCCGTGGTGCGACCCTTGGTGGCGCAGGTGCGCGACGAGGGCGGACCGAAGACCGAGATCGCGGTGATCACGGTGGACGAGCGGTCGCAATGGCTGCGAGTCACCGTCGACCGCCTGCCGTTCTCGGATGGCGACGCGATGATCGTGCTTCAGCAGGTCGAGCGCGTCAGCGAGGCGCAACCCGCACAGACGCAAAGCCGGGCCGACCCGATGCGGGCCGCCGAAGAGGAACTGTCATCGCTGCGCCGGCGCCTGCACAGCGCCGAGGCCGGACACGCCGCGTCCGAGCAGGAGCTGCGCAGCGCCAACGAAGAACTCCTGTCGATGAACGAGGAATTGCAGAGCTCGAACGAAGAGCTCGAAACCTCGCGCGAGGAATTGCAGTCCATCAACGAAGAGCTCGAGACGATCAACGCCGAACTGTTGGAGAACAACGCGCAGCTGAACGAGGCCAATTCCGACCTGAAGAACGTCCTCGACAGCACCGATATCCCCAAGCTGATCCTGGCCCAGGGCCTGATCGTGCGGCGCTTCACCCGCAGCGCCCGTGACCTGCTCCATATCGACGACCGGGATGTCGGACGGAAGGTCACCGACCTCAAGTGGCGCATCGACTATCCCGAGCTTGCCGACGATGTGCGCCAGGTCGAAGAGACGCTCCAGGTGGTCGACCGTGAAATCACCAATTCCGCGACCGACGAATACTACCAGGTCCGGGTCCGGCCCTACCGCAGTATCGACGACCGGCTGGACGGCTGCATCATCACCTTCTTCGACGTCACGCGGCGCAAGCGGGCCGAGCTCGAACTGCGCGAAAGCCGCGAAAGGTTGGCGGCCGCGCTGGAGGCCGGTGAACTGGGCGTGCACGTGTACTACCCCGAAACCGGCACGCTGATCTGGGACGACCGGATGCGCGAAATCTGGAACGTCGCCGAGGACCGCGAGATCGACTACGAGCTGTTCCTCGACCGGATTCACCCCGAGGATCGGGGGACCACGCAGAAGGCCGTGGATGCAGCGTTCGATCCGGACGGGGACGGTAAATACGTGGCCGAGTACAGGGTCCTGCAAGCGGATGGCCCACCGAAATGGGTGCGCGCCGATGGCAGCGTGCGGCGCCAGAATGGCGCGCCCGACCGCCTGGTGGGTACCGTCCGGGATGTGACCGAGCGGCACGAGGCCGAACAGCGGATGCAGGAATACGCCGCCCGGCTCGAGCTGACCTACGAGGTCACGGGCATCGGCGCCTGGGAGTGGCACATGGAAGGGGATGTCTCGGAGTGGACCCCCAACATGTTCGACATTCTCGGGGCGCCACGCGATGCGCAGCCGTCGCTGACGATGTTCTCGGAGTTCATCCTGGACGACGATCGCGACCGGGTCATGGGCGAGCTCGAGGCCGCCGTCGAAAGCGGCGAGCTGTTCGACACGCAGTTCCAGATCCGCCGCGGAGACGGGGAAGAGCGTGTGCTGATGGCCAAGGGGCGGGTCATCTACGATCGCTCGGGCAAGCCGGTCAGCATGATCGGCATCAACTACGACGTGACCGAGGAGGTCGAGAAGGAAGCGCGGCGCGATCTGCTGACGAACGAGCTGAACCACCGCGTCAAGAACTCGCTCGCCACGATCCAGTCCATCGCGTCGCAGACCATCCGCCACGCGCCCGACATGGCGACGTTCAAGAAAAGCTTCCTGGGCCGCGTTCGCGCGATCTCGCGGGCGCATGACCTTCTGATCAACGGGGAAACAACCGAGGTGACGGTCGCCGACATGGTGGCGACCCAGATCGAACCCTACGCGTCGCGCGCCGACGACAAGGTTGAGACCCGGGGCCCGCGCATCCTGCTGGGGCCCAGCGTCGCACACGCCCTTGGCCTGGTGCTGCACGAGCTGGCCACGAATGCCTCGAAATACGGCGCGCTGTCGACCGGGGCCGGCCGGATCGAGATCACGTGGGAGCCGACGACGCGCGACGACCTGCCGGCGGTGCGGATCGTCTGGCGCGAAACCGGTGGCCCGCCCGTGACCGAGCCCGAGCGGTCCGGGTTCGGGTCGGTCCTCATGAAGGAAACCCTGTCGTACAGCATCGGCGGATCAACACAAATCGACTACGGCGCCGATGGCATCGTTGCGACGATCGAATGCACGCTGCGTTCGGGAGACGAACGATGACGCAGCTGGTTCTGGTGCTCGAGGACGAGGCGGTGGTCGCCATGGATATCGCCGCCGAGATCAAGGACGCCGGCTGGCGCGTGCTCGGTCCGGCGGGCACGCTGGAGCGCGCCGGCGAGTTGCTGGAGGTCGAGCGTCCGGCCGCCGCGATCCTCGACGTCAACCTGGGCGGCAAGCGGTCCATCGACCTGGCGCGACAGCTGCGCGACGATGGCGTGGCGATCCTGTTCCTGACGGGCTACGCGCCCGGGGTGATCCCCGACGAGTTGTCGGAATGTCCCATCCTTCCCAAGCCGATCGACCTGGACGCATTGGTGCGCCAGCTGGCCGAGCTCGCACCGCGGGACTGACGGCCCGCTCTACGGCCCCCAGACGATCGAGGTCTGGTGGCGTTCGATCGCGGCGCGCAGGGCGTCGAACTCCTTCAGGATGTGGTTGGCCAGTTGCTCGGCCGCGGGCAGCCGGGCCTCGCGCGCGCGCAGGATGCCCAGGGATCGCGGCGGTTGCGGGATATCGAGCGGCAGCACGGTCACCTGCCGGTCCTTGCGGTGCGCGAAACAGACCGAGTGGGGCAGGATCGTCAGCGCGTCGGTTTCTTCGAGGTAGTTCAGCACCGACAGCAGCGACCCGCCGGAATAGCGGATACAGACCTCGGGCAGGTCGAGGTTCAGCAGGATCGTGTGCAGGTCGGCCAGCAGCGGCGAGCCGGGCAGGGGGGCGATCCACGGATAGTCCGCCACGTCGGTCCGGTTGAGCGTCTTGCGCCGGAGCAGGGGGTGACCCACCCGGCAGGCGACCACGTTGCGCGCCTTCAGGATGGGAGTGAAGCGGAACTCGGGCTTCGACTTCATCGCGCCCAGCGGACAGATCGCGAGGTCCAGCCGCTTGGCCGCGATGCTGGTTTCCAGGTCCTTCAGGTTGCCATAGCCCTGCTCGACCAGGATATCCGGCGCGATCCGCTGGAAGCCGCCGATCATCCCGCTGATGAAGGCGTCCATGAAGAAGGGCACGCCCGCGATCCGGACCGTGCCCGCCGACCCGGCGCGGAAGCTGCTCATCGCCTCGGTCGCCTCGCGCGATGCTTGCAGGATCACCCGGCCGTGGCGGGCCAGCTCGCTGCCGATGAGCGTCGGGGCCAGGGGGCGGCGGCCCGGCTGGAACAAGGGTTCGCCCACCCGCTTCTCGAGCGCCGAAAGGGTGCGCGAGACGGCCGGCTGCGACAGGCCCAGTTCCTCGGCCGCGGCGGTGACGCCGCCGTATTCGATGACGGCGGCCAGGTGGACCAGGTGCTTTTCCTCGAACTTCATAACGGATTGTTATGTCGTTTTGAGCAATTTGCATAGCGCGGCGTCGAACCCGGCGTATCTTTCTTTCCCACAGGTGGGCTGTTGCGCAACTTTCAACTGCCGGCCCGCCAAGGTCATACGGACGTCAGGGAGGACGCGCACGTGAGCAGCATCAGGGGCTACCACCATCTGACCATGAGCACCGACGGTGCGCAGGAGGATTTCGACTTTTTCACCAAGACGCTCGGCCTGCACTCGGTCAAGCGGACGGTGCTGTTCGACGGGACCATCCCCGTCTACCACCTGTATTACGGGTCCAAGAACGGTGACGAGTCGACGATCATCACCACCTTCCCGTTCCGCAAGCCCGGCGTCTACGGCCGCCGCGGCACCAACCAGTCGAAGATCGTGCAGCAGGCGATCCCGGTCGGCGCCTCGGACTACTGGGTGAACCGGTTGGGCGAGCACGGCATCGAAGCGAAGACGAGCAATCGCTTCGGCATCGACCGGGTGGATTTCCGGCATCCCTGCGGGATCGAGATGCAGCTGGTCGAGAACCCCGGCGACATGCGCCCGTCGATCGTCAGCGAAGAGGCAGGCGTCACGGCCGAACACGGCATCAAGGGCATTTACGGCGGCGTGGTCGCGGTCATGGACAAGACCGCCATGGACGACTTCCTGACCATCGCGCTGCCCATGAAGAAGATGGCCGACGACGAGAACGGCATGGCCTACGAGGTGCCGAACGCGAACGGCCCCACCAGCGTCGTCGAGGTGATGGAGATCCGCGACGAGGCCCAGGGCACCTGGACCCTGTCGGGCGGCACCATCCACCACTTCGCGCTGAACACCGGCGACGAAGAGAACCAGATGAACCTGCGCGCCCATATCGAGGGTCTGGGGTTCACCGACATCTCGGAACAGAAGGACCGGATGTATTTCAAGTCGTGCTACGTGCGCAGCCCCGGCGGCGCGCTGTTCGAACTGGCCTGGACCGTGCCCGAGGGCTGGGCGCGCGACGAGCCCGCCGACGCCATCGGCCAGACGCTGGTGTTCCCGCCCTGGTTCGAGGACCGCAAGTCCGAACTGATCGAGGGACTCGAGCCCGCCAGCTTCCAGGACGCCTGAGGCTTGGCCGAGCTGGTCACATCCGGGGCAGACCCCGCGACGGCCCGCGCCGTCGCGGTGGTGCTGCACGGGCGCGGGCAGACGCCCGGCTACATGCTGGAGGCCGTGGTGTCGCGGCTGAGCACACCCGACCTGCACTGCGTGTTGCCCGCCGCGCCCGGCGAGGGCTGGTACGACGCCAAGGCGGTCGAGGCGCTGAGCGCCGACACCGAGACCCAGCTTATCGCCGCGCTGGACCTGGTGGCCGGGGCCGAGGCGGCAGCGCGCGCGGCCTGCTCGGGCAAGCCGCTGATCCTGATCGGATTTTCACAGGGTGCCTGTCTCGTGATCGAGCACCTGATGCGCGGCGGGCAGGCGGACGCGGCCGCCATGCTGACCGGTTGCCGCGTCGGTGCGGCGACCGACGATCTGCCCCGCGCCGAGCTGTCGGGACTGCCCGTCTACTGCACCAATGGCGACGCCGATCCGTGGATCCCGACCTGGGCCTTCCAGAAGGCGGTCGCCGATTTCATCACCGCCGGCGCGCGGGTGCGCAGCGACGTGCTGCCCGGCCGCGCCCACGAGATCGCGGCCCCCGAGATCGCCGCGCTGGACGCGCTCTGCGCTGCCATCGCGGACGGCACCGCTCCGTTCGGAGATAGCCCATGACCCCGTTCGTCTTTCCCGGCATCCTGACGCGCGTGGTCTTCGGCCGCGGGACGCTTGCGCAGACCGGCGACGAGGTCGCGCGCCTGGGGGGCAAGCGGGCGCTGGTTCTGACCACGCCGCCCCAGGCCGAAGACGGCGCCGCGCTGGCCGACCGGCTGGGTGACATGGCCGCCGGCACCTTCACCGAGGCCGCCATGCACACGCCCGTCGAGGTCACGGCCCGCGCGATTGCGGCATTCGACGCGGCGGGCGCCGACTGCGTGGTGTCGCTGGGCGGCGGGTCGACGATCGGGCTGGGCAAGGCCATCGCCACCCGCAAGGGCTGCGATCACGTGGCGATCCCCACCACCTATGCCGGGTCCGAGATGACCGACATCCTGGGCGAGACCGAGGGCGGCGAGAAGACCACCCGCCGCGACGCCTCGATCCGCCCGGAGACGGTGATCTACGACGTGGACCTGACGCTGGGCCTGCCGGTGGAGCTGTCGGTGAAATCCGCGCTGAACGCCTCGGCCCACGCGATCGAGGCGCTCTACGCACCCGACGCGAACCCGGTCACCAGCCTCATGTCGCTGGAAGCCCTGCGCGCCATTCGCGACGCGCTGCCCGGGCTGCGCACCGCGCCGAAGGATCCCGAGATCCGGGGGCAGCTGCTTTACGGTGCATGGCTGTGTTCGACCGCGCTGGGATATGTCGCCATGTCGCTGCACCACAAGCTGGCGCACGTGGTCGGCGGTTCGTTCGACATGCCCCATGCCGACACCCACGCCATCCTGCTGCCCCACACGGCGGGCTTCAACGCCGGCGGGACGGACGCGCTGGACCCGGTGGCCGACCTGCTGGGCGGCTCGGTCGGCGGCGGGCTGTGGGACCTTGCTAGGGACGCGGGTGCGCCGCTGCGGCTGGCCGACCTGGGCCTGACCGAGGCCGACCTGGACCGCGCCTCCGAGATCGCGCTGAAGAACAAGTACGAAAACCCCCGGCCCTTCGATCGGGAGGATATCCGGGGACTGCTGCAGGCCGCATGGGAGGGTAGGCGGCCTGCAGCGTGACAAACACACCGAGGGAGGAGAGACCAAAATGCTGACCAGAAGACGCCTGCTGAAATCCGCGGCCGCCACCGGCCTTGTCACCAGTGCCGGCGGGCTGGCCGCGCCTGCCATCGCGCAGGGTGCGCCCATCCGCATCGGCTATGTCAGCCCGCAGACCGGCCCGCTCGCGGGCTTCGCCGAGGCCGACGCCTTCACCATCGACGCGTTCAACCGCATCGCCGCCGACCAGGGGCTGAATGTCGAGGTGATTGTGAAGGACAGCCAGTCGAACCCCAACCGCGCCGCCGACGTGGCGCAGGAAGCGATCATCGACGACGAGATCCACCTGATGCTGGTGGCTTCGACCCCCGAGACCACGAACCCCGTCTCGACCGTGGCCGAGAGCGAGGGCATCCCGACGATTTCCACCATGGCGCCGTGGCAGCCGTGGTTCATCGGCCAGCAGGGCAACCCCGGGGATCCGTCGGGCTGGCGGCCGTTCGAATATGCCTTCCACTATTTCTGGGGGCTGGAGGACGTGATCGCCGTCTTCACCAACATGTGGGACCAGCTCGACACCAACAAGGTGGTCGGCGGGCTGTTTCCCAACGACGCCGACGGCAACGCCTGGGGCGATCCGAACGTGGGCGTGGCGCCGGGCTTCGCGCAGGCGGGATACGAGACCGTCGATCCCGGCCGCTACCAGAACCTGACCGACGATTTCACCGCGCAGATCAACGCGTTCAAGCAGGCCAACGCCGATATCGTGACGGGCGTGGTGATCCCGCCCGATTTCACGACCTTCCGCAACCAGGCCAGCCAGCAGGGCTTCAACCCCATGGCCATCACCGTGGCCAAGGCCATCCTGTTCCCGCAATCGGTCGAGACGCTGGGCGAGGCGGGGCACAACCTCAGCTCCGAGGTCTGGTGGTCCGCGAACCACCCGTTCACGTCCTCGCTCACCGGGCAGGGCTGCATGGAGCTGGCCAACGCCTTCACCGAGGCGACGGGCCGGCCGTGGACCCAGCCCATCGGCTTCATCCATTCGCTGTTCGAAACCGCGGCCGACGTCATCACGCGCGCCGAGGATCCCACCGACCTGGACCAGCTGCGCGACGCGATCGCGTCCACCCAGCTCGATACCATCGTCGGCCGGGTGGAATGGAACGGCGCCGGTGTGCCCGATTTCGCCGCCGAGAACGTGTGCAAGACGCCGCTGGTCGGCGGACAGTGGCGGCGCAACGACGACGGCAGCTTCGAGCTGGTGACCGTCGACAACACCACCGCGCCCGACATCCCGACGCAGGGCGAAATGCAGCCCCTGTCGTGATCCCTTGCGCCCGCCCGGCACCCCGGGCGGGCGGCAGACCCGGTTTTTAACCCAGCGAGACTCCATGAGCCCGATCCTGTCGCTTCGCAACGTCACGAAAAGCTTCGGCGCCCTCACGGTGACCGATGACGTGACCTTCGACGTGCCGCAGGGGCAGGCGCTGGGTATTATCGGGCCCAACGGCGCGGGCAAATCCACGCTGTTCAACCTGATCACGGGCAACCTGTCGGCGGACGCGGGACGCATCGACTACGACGGGCGCGACGTGACGCGCGTGCCGCCGATGCAGCGCTGCCTGTCGGGGATCGGCCGGTCCTTCCAGATCCCGCAGCCCTTCGACCGGCTGACGGTGTTCGAGAACCTGCTGGTCTCGGCCACCCATGGCCGGGGCCTGCCCGAGCGCGCGGTCGAGGCGGATTGCGCCGCGGTGCTCGACCGGACCGAGCTGATCAAGGTCGCCAACCGGCCCGCGGGCGGTCTGACCCTGCTGCAACGCAAGCGGCTTGAACTGGCGCGCGCCATGGCGACCCGGCCGAAGCTGTTGCTGCTGGACGAGATCGCGGGCGGGCTGACCGAGGGCGAATGCGTTGCGCTGGTCGACACCATCCGCGCGATCCACGCCGAGGGGGTGACGATCATCTGGATCGAACACGTGCTGCACGCGCTCAACAGCGTGGTCGAGCGGCTGCTGGTGCTGGATTTCGGCAAGGTGATCGGCATCGGTGAGCCGGACACCATCATGGCCAGCCAGGAGGTGCGCGAGATCTACCTGGGGATCGAGGTCTGATGGCGCTGCTCGAGACACGCGGCCTCACCGCCCATTACGGAGATTTCCAGGCGCTGTTCGGCGTCGATCTCGACCTGGCCGAGGGCGAGACCATGGCCGTGATCGGCGCCAACGGCGCGGGCAAGACGACGCTCATGCGGTCCATCGCCGGCGTGCTGGCGCAGTCGCCCGACATGGTCCGTTTCGACGGGCGCGCGATCGGCGCCATGGCGCCCGACGACATCATGGCGGCGGGCATCGCCATGGTGCCCGAGGGCCGAAAGCTGTTCCCGTCGCTGTCGGTGGAGGAGAACCTGCTCATGGGCTGCCACCGCCGCAAGGTCGCCGGGCCCTGGAGCCTCGAGACCGTCTACGGCCTGTTCCCGATCCTGAAGGAGCGGCGCCACCAGCCCGGCACGGCGCTGTCGGGCGGGCAACAGCAGATGGTGTCCATCGGCCGGGCGCTCATGTCGAACCCGCGCGTGCTTCTGTGTGACGAGATCAGCCTGGGGCTCGCCCCCGTGGTCATCAAGGACATCTACGCCGCCTTCCCGCAGATCCGCGAGACCGGCGCCAGCATCGTGGTGGTGGAACAGGATATCGGGCAGGCGATGAAGGTCGCCGACCGGGTGCATTGCATGATGGAGGGCCGCGTCACCCTGTCCGGAAAACCCGGCGAGCTGAGCCGCGAGGCCATCCACGACGCCTATTTCGGGGCGGCGGCATGATCTGGGTCGACACGGTTCTTCAGGGCGTTCTTCTCGGCGGGCTCTACGCGCTTTTCGCGCTGGGGCTGAGCCTGGTCTTCGGCATCATGCGGCTGGTGAACCTGGCCCATGGCGACCTGATCGTGTTCGCCGCCTACCTGATCCTGCTGCTGGTCACGCTGCTGGGCCTCGGGCCCTTCATGGCCGCCATCGTCGCGCTGCCGATCATGTTCGCGCTGGGCTGGGCCTTGCAGCGGGTCGTGCTGAACCGGGTGCTGGGCACCGATATCCTGCCGCCGCTCCTGGTGACGTTCGGGCTGTCGGTGGTGTTGCAGAACGCCCTGCTCGAGGGCTTTTCCGCCGATAGCCGCCGGATCCCGGCGGGCTGGCTGGAAACCGCGTCGCTGCCCATCGGGCCCATCTCGCTGGGGGTGATGCCGCTGCTGACCTTCCTGTCGGCCATCGCGGTGACGCTGGCGCTGCAATGGGTGTTCTACCGCACGTCGCTGGGCCGGGCGTTCCGCGCCACGTCGGACGACCCGGTGACGGCCAGCCTGATGGGGGTGAAGCCCGCGTCGGTCTTCGCCAAGGCCACCGGCATCGCCATGATCGTGGTGACCATCGCCGCGCTCTACCTGGGCACGCGGGCGAATTTCGATCCCACCACCGGCCCCGCGCGCCTGATCTACGCCTTCGAGGCGGTCATCATCGGCGGGCTCGGGTCGCTGTGGGGGACGCTGGCGGGCGGTATCATCATCGGCGTGGCGCAGACCGTGGGCGCGCAGATCAATCCCGAATGGCAGATCCTCGCGGGTCATGTGGCGTTCCTGGTGGTGCTGCTGATCCGGCCGCGCGGGCTGTTCCCAAGGGCGTTCGACTGATGGCGGGCCAGACCTATACCGTTTCGACCCGCACGGCGGCGTCGCAGATCGCCGCGGTCGTCGCGCTGGTGCTGCTGGTCGTGGCCATCGCGCTGCCCGCATTCGCGTCGCGGTCGCTGATCCAGGACATGTTCTTCATCCTGACAATGCTGACGCTGGCGCAGTTCTGGAACCTGCTGGCGGGCTATGGCGGGCTGGTCAGCGTGGGCCAGCAGGCCTTCGTGGGCTTCGGCGCGTACATGCTGTTCGGCGGCGCGATCCTGTGGGGCGTGAACCCGGTCGCGGGGCTTCTTCTGTCGGGGGTTTTCGCGCTGATTCTGGCGATCCCCACGGCGTTCTTCGCCTTCCGCCTGCAAGGCGCCTATTTCGCCATCGGCACCTGGGTGGTTGCCGAGGTCGTGCGCCTGAGCGTGGCGCAGTGGAAGGCCGTGGGCGGCGGCACGGGCACGTCCCTGCCGCGCGATGCCCGCGACGCCATGTGGGGTGTCGAGTGGATCGAGGCGGCCTTCGACACGCGCTCCTCGGCGGCGCGCGACATCCTGGCCTACTGGCTGGCGCTGGCGCTGGCCGTGGCGACCATCGGGGGCATCTACTGGTTCCTGCGCACCAAGCGCGGGCTGGCCCTGGCCGCGCTGCGCGACAACGTGGACGCGGCCCGCTCGGTGGGCGTGGACAGCGCCCGGATGAAATGGGTGGTCTTCCTCGTGGCGGCCTTCGGTACCGGCATCGCGGGGGGCCTGATCTTCCTGCAGAACGGGCGCATCAGCCCCGACAGCGCCTTCTCGGTCATCGACTGGACGGCCTTCGTGATCTTCATCGTGGTCATCGGCGGCATCGGCACGATCGAGGGGCCGATCATCGGCGTGCTGGTCTTCTTCGCGCTGCAGACGCTGCTGGCCGATTTCGGGGCCTGGTATTTGATGGTGCTGGGCGGCCTGGGGATCGCGGTGATGCTGTTCGCGCCCGGCGGGCTCTGGGGGCTCGTCTCGGGGCGCACGGGAATCCAGCTGTTCCCCATCCGGCGACGGCTGGAGCGGCGCGAGTGATACGGATCTGACGACACCAAACTGGGAGGATTTGGAGATGACGGACAAGAACGGGATGACGGATCGCCGCACGGTCCTGGCGGGCGGCGCGGCCTTGGCCGGCGGCGCGGCTCTGGCGGGGCAGGCGGGCGCGCAGGACGACGCCGAGGCGGCGCGCAAGGCGATCGCCGAAAGCTATCTCAAGGCACTGGACGCGGGCGGCACGTCGCCCACCACGGGCCTCGGCCTTTTCGACCACTTCACCGACGACGCCGAGGTCTACTTTCCCAAGTGGGGCGTCGCGCGCGGCAAGGACCAGGTCGTGCAGATGTTTTCCGACGTGGGGGGAACGCTGAAGGGCATCACCCACCATTACGACGGCTTCACCTGGTACATGACCGGCACCGACAGCTTCGCGGTCGAGGGCACGTCCGAAGGGTCGCACCGCGACGGAACCTGGACCGCCGGCGACCCCGACTGGGGCGCGGGCCGGTTCTGCGACTGCTTCACGGTCCGGGACGGCAAGATCGCCCGGCTCTTTATCTATCTCGATCCCGATTACGCCGGGCAGGACACCGACCGCTACGGCTGGATCGAGACGTAACACCGCGCGTGGGCGCGCGGCCCGAGGGGAGACATGCACATGGCTGAAATCGAAACCGACGTCCTGATCGTGGGCACCGGCCCGGCGGGCAGCGCCACGGCGGCGCTGCTGTCGAGCTACGGGGTCGAGAACGTGGCGATCAACCGCTACCGCTGGCTGGCCAACACGCCGCGCGCCCACATCACCAACCAGCGCACGATGGAGGTGCTGCGCGATCTCGGCCGCGAGGTCGAGGACGAGGCCTACATGCACGCCACCGAGGGCGACCTGATGGGCAACAACGTGTTTTGCGAAAGCCTCGCGGGGGAAGAGCTGGGGCGCATGCTGTCCTGGGGCAACGCGCCCGAAAGCCGGGCCGAGCACCTGCGATCCTCGCCGTGCCACATGAACGACCTGCCGCAGACCTTCATGGAGCCGCTTCTGTTCAAGACCGCCTGTTCGCGCGGGACACAGGCGCGCATGTCGACGGAATATCTTCGCCACGTCGAGGACGGGGAGGGGGTCACCACCATCTGCCGCGACCGCCTGACGGGGCGCGAGTTCGAGATCCGCTCGAAATACCTCGTGGGTGCGGATGGCGGCAATTCCGCCGTGGCCGAGACCTGCGGCCTGCCGTTCGAGGGGCAAATGGGCGTGGGCGGGTCCATGAACATCCTGTTCCGCGCCGACCTGTCGCGCTTCGTCGCGCACCGCCCGTCGGTCCTGTACTGGGTGATGCAGCCCGGCGCCAACGTGGGCGGCATCGGCATGGGGCTGGTGCGCATGGTGCGGCCCTGGAACGAATGGCTGATCGTCTGGGGCTACGACATCAACGAGCCCGCGCCGGTCGTGGACGAGGCGATGGCGACCGAGGTGGCGCGCCAGCTGGTGGGCGACCCGAAGCTCGAGATCGAGCTTCTCTCGGCCAATACCTGGACCGTGAACAACATGTACGCCACCCACATGCAGACCGACCGCGTCTTCATCATGGGCGACGCGGCGCACCGCCACCCGCCGTCGAACGGGCTGGGCTCGAACACGTCGATCCAGGACGCCTACAACCTGGCCTGGAAGCTGGCGCACGTGCTGAAGGGCCCGGCGGGCCCGGGCCTTCTGGACAGCTATTCCGTGGAACGTGCGCCCATCGCCAAACAGATCGTCACCCGCGCCAACCAGTCCATCGGCGAATTCGGCCCGATCTTCGAGGCGCTGGGCATGACCGACAGTACCGACCCCGAGGTCATGCAGGCCAACATGGACAAGCGCGGCGAGGACAGCCCGGCGGCCGAGGCCCAGCGGGAGGCGCTGCGCAAGGCGATCGAGTTCAAGAAATACGAGTTCGACTGCCACGGCGTCGAGATGAACCAGCGCTACGACAGCGGCGCGGTGGTGAAGGACGGCCAGCCCGACCCGGGTTTCGACCGCGACCCGGAACTGCACTACCAGCCCACCACGTGGCCGGGGGCACGGCTGCCCCATTGCTGGCTCTACCGCGACGACGGCACCCGGGTCTCGACCCTGGACCTGTGCGGCAAGGGGCGCTGGACCATCCTGACCGGGATCGGCGGCGAGGCCTGGGCCGACGCGGCGAAAACGGTCGCAGCCGATACCGGTGTCGAGATCGACGTGCACGTCATCGGCCCGCGCCGCGCCATCGAGGACCACTTGGGCGACTGGTCCCGCCTGCGCGAAACCACGGATGCGGGCGCGGTGATGACCCGGCCCGACCAGCACGTGTGTTTCCGCGCGGCCGAGATGTCCGACGACCCGGCGGCCGAACTGCGCCGGGTGCTGGACGCCATCCTGCAACCCGCGGGCGCCGGCACCGCCCGCCACGCCGCCGAGTGAGGACCACCCCATGACCGATCCCGTCGAACAGGGCTATTTCACCGAGGAAAGCTCGGCCGATGTCGTCATCTCGCGCAATGCGGGGGCCGAGGACGCCCGCCTGAAAGAGGTGATGGAGGTGATCGTGCGCCACCTCCACGCCGCCGTGAAAGAGATCGAGCCCACCCAGGAGGAATGGATGAAGGCGATCCTGTTCCTCACCGACACCGGGCAGATGTGCAACGACTGGCGGCAGGAGTTCATCCTGCTGTCGGATGTGCTGGGCGTGTCGATGCTGGTGGACGCCATCAACAACCGCAAACCGTCGGGCGCGTCCGAGTCCACCGTGCTGGGCCCGTTCCACGTGGCCGACGCCCCCGAGCGCGCGCTGGGCGACGACATCTGCCTCGACCAGAAGGGCGAGCCGATGCTGGTGCGCGGCCGCATCCTCGACACCGACGGCAACCCCGTCGCGGGGGCGAAGATCGACGTCTGGCAGGCCAATGACGAAGGGTTCTACGACGTGCAGCAGAAGGGCCTTCAGCCCGATTTCAACCTGCGCGGCGTGTTCCGCTCGAACGAACGGGGCGAGTACTGGTTCAAGGGGGTGAAGCCCAAGTTCTACCCCATCCCCGACGACGGTCCGGTGGGCAAGATGCTGGGCGCGCTGGGGCGCCACCCGTTCCGGCCCGCGCATCTGCATTACATCATCGAGGCCGACGGGTTCGAGACGCTGGTCACCCACATCTTCGACCCCGACGACCCCTACATCCATTCCGACGCGGTCTTCGGCGTGAAGGAAAGCCTGATGGCCACCTTCGCCCCCGTGGACGACCCCGAGCGGATGGCGGATGCGGGCTTCGCCACGCCATTCCTCGAGGTCGAGCACGACTTCGTCCTGGCGCAATCCTGAGGCGGGGCCGTGGCGAGCGTGCCTGGAGGCGCGGCGACGAGAGCTCGCAGTCGGATCAATCGACCATCATGGTCAATAATCAGGTCGTCGCGGAAGACTAAGCGGTCCCTGACGTGTAGCAGGTCCTGGAAACTTTGGCCGCCACGCTCTCGGCGGTGATCCGCCCTTCCGGCCTGCGGTGGCTGAGCCTGATCTTCATGCTGTCCGAGAGAGATGTGGAGGCGAGTACCGATGCCGTACCGCCGTTGCATCCCGTCGCTATCCGATTGTTATGCATGTTAAAATTGGATTTCCCTTGTCGCGGATTGTCCCTCCGGGTAGCACCTGGTTGCAGAGCTTTGGGCGGGTCGGTGTGAAGTGGCGCTGGTTCGAATCCCGGTTAGAACATCCCGAAGGATCGGACATGCCGAAACGCGCGAAGGAGATGGGTCCCCTCGAGGTCAAAAGGCTCACGGAGCCCGGGCTTTACGCGGTCGGAGGCGTGGCCGGGCTTGCCCTACAGGTGACGGCGAGCGGCGCGCGGTCTTGGATTTTTCGCTACCGGTACAACGGCCGCCGCCGGGAGGCCGGGCTCGGGCCATACCCGGACGTCCCACTCGCGAAGGCCCGAGACTACGCGCGAGAGGCACGCGACATGCTGCGCCAGGATGTCGATCCTTTGGCAGAGCGCCAAGCGGCCCGCCGGCGCCTGCTGACCTTTGCCGAGGCGGTCGAGCTGTTCGCGGCGGAAAAAGCAGTGGAATTTCGTAGCGACCTCCACCGCAAGCAATGGCGCGCCTCTCTGGAGCGCCACGCCCTGCCACAGCTGGGCGGAACAGCCGTGAAGGACATCACCCTGCACGATATCCTCGATGTGCTGCGGCCGATCTGGACAGAAAAGACGGAAACGGCCTCGAAGGTTCGCCAGCGGCTGGAGCGCGTTCTCGACTATGCCACTGTCTCCGGCCATCGGGACGGCGAGAACCCGGCGAGGTGGCGCGGCAACCTCGATATGGTTCTACCCGCGCCGAGCAAGCTCTCCGGAGGCAGCAACTACCCGGCGCTCCAACTCGACGATGCTGCCCGCTGGTTCGCCACCCTCAGTGAGCGGGGAGGTACCAGCGCGCGGGCGCTTGAGTTTCAGGCTTTAACGGCGGCGCGGACCGGGGCGGTCCGGTTCGCGACCTGGGACGAGGTCGATCTGTCGAAGCGGCTCTGGACGATACAGCCGGGGCGTCGGTTCTCGAAAATTCCGCCCAATGGTCGGCCACACCGCGTGCCGCTGACCGCGGCGATATGCGATCTGCTCGACTCCTTGCCGCGGATGGATGGTAACCCACTCGTCTTCTGGGCCGCGCGCGGCGGCGCCCTTTCCGACGCGTCGATCGCCGCGGTGATGCGCAAGATCCACGCGGCGGACCGGCGGGAGGGCAGGGCAGGGTTCATCGATCCCCGTGATCGTCGGCCCGCCGTGCCGCACGGTCTGCGATCGACTTTCCGAACCTGGGTTGCGGAGCGCACGCAGTACGATGGGGACATGGCGGAAATCGCTCTGGCCCATCGGGTCGGGAGCAAGGTCCAACAGGCCTATGACCAGTCCGATCAGGTCGAGAAACGACGCGAAATGATGGAGGCCTGGGCCCTGTTTTTGGGCGCGTCGCGGCCTTTGGCGAGCAGTATTGTGCCGCTCAGAGGGCCGCGGTGAATTCCCTCGAGGCTTATTTGCAAGCCCCGGCGGCTGTGGCGCGATGCGAGGCCGTGCTGGCGGACTACTTCCCGTCCCTGTCGCAGGGCGTATGCCGCTTGCAAGCCCATGCCATCGTCAACGCGGTGGTATTAGCCGAGGACCTTCATCACGGTGGTGCCGCGGAGAAAAAAGAACTCGCCCGTCTCGACAAGCAGTTGCAGAAGGTCCGCCATATGCTCTGCGAGCTGTCTCCTTGGGCCCAGCAGGCCTTGCTGATGGTTAGACACGACCACGATCTCGCGCGAGCCGACGAGCTTCGGAGCGAGCGTCGTGCGCCTCAATCGGTTCCCGAGCTCGCCGGGGATCTCATGCTATGGATTGTGGCCCTGCGGAAGGCCGAAGAGATCCACGGTGAAGGCCGGGCGGGCCACGGGAAGAATTGGCCGGCGATCGCCGTGATCGACGAAGGGCGCAAGGCCTGGTGTGGAAACGAGAAAAAGGCGCCGCCGCCCTATCTCAATCCCGGAACGAGATTGGCATCTTTTCTACAGAACTTGCTGGACGCCTGCGGTGTCGATGCCGAGGTCGAGAGTGCTTACCGCGCCTGGCGACAGTACACTGCCGACCCGCACAGCCCTTTCGACTTATAGCGTTCCGACGCCTTTTGCTCGCATCCTTTGCGGTGAAGCAGCGAGCTTGCGCGGGATGGGGGCACCGACTTTATTCCCCGAGCGCGACGTCGTGGTAGTCGGACGACCGATTCTGGCGCTCCGCGAAAGTAGACAGGTTTCATGGTTTTTTCGTGAGAACCTGACCGCGCCAGCCACTTGCGCGTCGAATTAGGACTGAACTCATCACTATGAGGAGATCGTCCATGACTACTTTTGCGAGCGACAAGCAGGTCGCTGAGAGATTTGGAGTTGCACGGACCACCGTCTGGCGGTGGGTCAACTCGGTTCCGCATTTCCCGAAACCCATCGCGCTCACCCCTGGCTGTACCCGGTGGAGGCTCGATGAGCTGGAGGCCTGGGAACGGGCCCGGGTGGCGAAATGAGCGCCCCTGGCCAGCGCGAGGAATCCCAAGCCGAGACCGCGCCCCGACAGCCTATTCGGCCGCTTGGACACAGGTCTGGGACTTACAGCTTCGTGGCGCCTTGTGGCCAGATCCGGCACTTGCGGGCTGACCAACTCGAAGCGGGGAAGGGGGTCCGCTCCCTTTTCACCAACATCTCACCCGAGGTCGCTCGTTGGTGCGAGGCGACATTCGACAAGCCGATCAGCGCCTGGGGCATGGAAGAAGCCCGCGCCGCCGGGAACTGGATTATTGAGGCATGCAATGCGGTTGGCCTCTACGACGACGAGCGCGCCGATCATTGTTCGACGGGTGTATGGCGGACCGAGCACGACGAGGCAGTGGCCCATTGCGGCGACCGGGTGGTCACCGCGGACGGGACGGCCGTCCCAGTTGCGGTCTTCGAGTCGGCCCACACCATGGTAGGCGCCTCAGCGATCAATCCCCCGGTTTCAGACCCGTGTCTGGCCGCTCAGCTCAATACGCTCTTGCAGAACATCCGACGAGGGTGGGGATGGGCGAGACCAATTGATGCTGAGGTGTATCTCGGCTGGGTCGCTGCCGCCTTCCTCGGTGGCTTCCCAGATTGGCGAACTCATCTTCACGTTTCCGGGGGACGGGGCAGCGGAAAGTCGTCACTTATGGAGGTGACGTCTCTCATGCTCGGGGACCTTGCCGGTGGTATTCTCAACGACGTCACCGAGGCCGGGATCCGACAGGCACGGAACAATCAAGCGCGGCCGCTCTTGATGGACGAGTTTGAGCCGGAGCAGGGGCGATCGTCACGCCAGGGTTCAATTATATCCTTCATTCGACTGATGTCGGGCGGTGGAGGCGGAAAGATTGCGCGCGGCAGCAGCGACCACACGTCGAAGTCCTTCCGGGCCCTCGGACCCGTCTATCTGAGCGCAATCAATCACGTTGAGTTTGCGCCCCAAGATCGGTCTCGCTTTGTGTTCCTTCAGCTCGATGCGTTGCCCGCACTGGGCGGGCCCGTTGAAGGGGCAGAACGATTGCAACAGACGAGGAAGATGGCCAAACGGCTGTCCTCAGCCCTCTGGGCGCGCATGCTTGCTCAGTCGGTGCGATGGGATCGAGATTACCTGGCGGTAAAAGCGTCACTCGATGCGAAAGGCGCCGACGCACGGCAAGCGGCGACAATCGCGACGATCGTCTTGGGGCGCGATCTGCTGCTCTACGAGGGCTCGATCACCGAGGAGCGGCTCGAGCACGCGGAAGAGCTGATGCGGGCCATGCTGGCAGACGCTAGCGTTTCTACCGGGGATTCCGAAGCGGAAGATGCGCTCGGTTGCGCCCTCGATTGCGTGATCCCTCTCGACCACGGTGTGGGACGCAGCGTCCGGGAGATCCTTGGGTCTCTTCTCGCCGACATCGGCGAGGCGGTGCTCGGTGGTGAAGCCGCCCTGAACCGTGCCGGCGTGTTCATTCGGTGGCCCCAACGGGAGATCGCAATCCGGACCGGGGCCAAGGTCAAGCTGTTCGAAGACAGCAAGTGGGCCGGCGGCGCCCATTCGAGCGCTCTCTCGAAGCTTCCCGGCGCGGCCAAGTCAGCAAATTCGATCAATCTTGCGCCGGGCAACAAGCAACGTGCCGTGCTTATTCCCATCGGGATCCTCGGTTTCGAATCCAGTTCGAAGTAGACTGTTCGCACTGTTCTGGGCAGCACATTGAATTTACTGGATAAAAGCCTCCAGAACAGCGGAACAAGGCTGCAGGGGCGCCCGAAAGCCGGGTGCCCTTTTCCTATACTATTCTCTAATTGAAACCTGTTCTTCCTGTTCCGACCTCGGAAAATCCAGCGAAATAAGGCGGATGCCAAGAACAAGCGATATGTTCTGAGAAGTTCGACTGTTCGGAGGAAGCCAATTGGAGGCCATCTGGTGGCACAACAGGCGAGGCAGAACAGAGGGAGGGGTGGATTGAATCCTCGAAACGTATTGCGCCCCAGACCCGCACTCCCTCTCATGCACAGATTTTTTCCCCTTCGGCTGGAATTTCACCAACCCTCGGGGAACAAGCGTCCATCAGTAGCGCGAAACATTAGATTCGAATTTTGGTCGGCGCATAGAGGAAATTTATTATAAGATACAACGACCTAAGAGGTGGCTTTGCGTGTTGTTTGGTTGATGATCAGGACATACCAGAGCTTCGCGTGAATATCTCCTGAGCGCGATCATTTTTCCCGACGGGCTTGACTCATCCCAACCAAGTGCGTCCGGTTGAAGTTCAAATGTACCTTAAACTGCGGCCCTCACGTGGCACAGTTCACAGAGCGTCAAAAAGCACAGAGGCCGGAGCTACGAGACGACGAAATGCGAGTGCGTGCAGATCATCCATACACTCCTAAAAGCAGAAAAGCGCATTTCTTTCAAATTCGGCGAACATATCGAGATAGCGCCTGGTCTTTCCCTTCGGCTCTCGAGTGATGATATCACCAAGAGCTTCACGCGGGGTGTCGCGTCAGCAGAATTCCAAAATCAACTCCGGCAAGATGACATCCCAACTCTCCCTCCGAAGCTTTTCTCGGTGAGCATCGCCGCTCTCATGAGCATGACGCGTCACAATCGCACCAACTTTGGCAGAAACAACGCGCTGGCCATCTGGAACATGCCAGCCGCTCTTCATAACCATCAGGGTACGACCTGTCGTATCACGGACCGACCATCGTGCACCGTGCCTCACCACTTCTAGCGGGTCACCGACCCTGGCCTCGGCGATTGCCTTTGCAGCCGTATCGCCGTCGTACTGGCGGCCTGGCCAATCAATAAACACCTGACCCATGTCAGGCATCAGATAGGTTCGATCGGGTGGCAAATCGCGGGCGTCGGGCATCGCGGCATGCCTACGCAAGACGTTGTCGCCGCTTGCGAAAGCAATGGCATGCGGGCCCTGCGTCATGATCGCGAGGCTGCGCCTGGCGCGCGTCATGGCGACGTAGAACAGCCGGCGCGGCGCATCGAGATCCTCATTACGAGATGCTCTGTCCCAACCACCATTCAGGATCACCACGTCGTCGAATTCGAGTCCCTTGGCCCGGTGCGCCGTCATCAGCAACAGCCCCCGCTGCTCACCCCGCGCGTCACGCGCCCACTCACCGAACCACTCCACGAGATCGGGAACTGAGACCTGCCCTGTCCCGATCTCCTGGGCCAGCGCGGCGATGCCTTCTGCGATGAGGTCGGTCCACCGATTGCGATGCATGTGGTTCGCGACGTCCAGCAAGTCTGTCACGCCCAGAACGCGAGTTCGGTCGTGGCTTATGCGGTCGATGAATTGCCGCATCTCGCGCAGGCGCCAGAGGCTCGGCAGGCTCTCATTGGCCATTTCGACTGGAATTCCCTGCGCCTCGGCAAAGGCGCGCACCGGGGCAAGTTGTCTCCAATTTCGCGCGATGATGGCCGTACGAGACCAGTTCCAGCCAGGCTGCAATTCCGCCAGACGCTGCAACTCGCTCACCGCGGCGACGGCCTGCATCCGATCCCCGGGCGGGCATTGAAGAAGCTGTACCCGGCCTTGCCCTACAGGGTCACAAGCCTCCATCACGCCGCCCGGCGGGTCCTTGCGGCGTTTCCGGTCGATGGTGATGTCGTGGCCCAGCTTCATCCTTTCACCGGCCCCGGCGATCACTGTGTTGGAGGCTTCGATGATATGACGGGTGGAGCGGTAATTTTCGATGAGAAATTCAGGCTTCGCCCGGTAATCCTGCTCGAACTGTCGGATGAATCTGATGGACGCCCCGGCGAAGGCATAGATGTTTTGATCGTCATCACCCACCGCGAAAAGACTGAGCTTCATGTCCTCGTCATCGATCGTCCGTCCTGCAACGGCGGCGATCAGGGCGTATTCCTCAGGGCCGATGTCCTGGTATTCGTCTACGAGGATCCAACGATACCCTTGGATCAGCGTCTCGCGCTGCGCCTCGGCTTCGGCTTTGCTCAGGCCTTCGCCGTTCAACTGGCGCACCGCCTCCATGACGATACCGTCGAAGTCCCGGCTCTCTGCCTGCGACCCGGCAAAGCTGGCGCCCACTAGTCGCATGGCCATTGCATGACAGGTCGACACCGTCACACCGAATGCCTCGTCCCCCACCAGATGCCGCAGACGTGCCCGGATCTCCACGGCAGCGTGGCGGTTGTAGCTCAGGACAAGGATGCTGCGCGGGTCTTCGCGCCGGACGCGGATCAGGTAGGCGATGCGGTGAACCAACACGCGGGTCTTGCCAGAGCCCGGGCCGGCAAGGACCAGAACATTGGTCGCGTCTCGATCATCGGCGACGATTTTCTGCTGAACGGGATTGCCGAGGGCCTCGACGACGTTCTGCCACGACTTCCCTGTCGTCTGCCGCTTCACTTCGGTTGTCTTGCCCTTCATCCAGCGGCCCATGAAGCCTTCCTGGTCGAGGGCGAAATAATCCTCGGTCAAGCGGATGGCGTCCTGCATCGACGACAACCCTGTTTCCGCGTAGGCTGCCATTACATGGGTCTGTACCGTCTGTTCGTCATAGTGCTCCTGCAATGGCGCGAAATCCTTGACCAGGAACTGCGTTTTGCCCGGCGCAAGCTGGACCGTCATCGCGGGCCGGAAGACTGTAAGCCCCTTGCCGAGAGTCACCACCTCCTGCTCGTGCAGCCATAGAAGCGCGCGGTCCATCAGCCGGGTCATTTCTTTGACCTGACCTCGGAGGAAAGCATCGCCCGTCAGGGTCGCCAGCATGTCGCCCAAGGTGGTTTCAACCTGCTGATCCTTACCCCGCTGACCTTTTTCGAGCCGCCCCAGCAGATGCTCCATCAGCGATTCACCGGCTTTCCGGCGCAGCGCGGCCGACTGCTCCAGTACCGACCAGGACCGCTGCAGAGCTACGAACAGCGTGTCGCGAGAGGCCTTGCGCAGGCGCACATTGCCCTTGCCGCCGTCGAGGTCGCGGCCGTCGCGCGCCATGCCGCGCAGCAATTTCTCGACCACGTCGGGGCGGACGTGGCTATGACCCTGGTCGCGCAGCTTCTGGCTGGCCGATTGCAGGTTGAAGGGCGTGCTGACCGCATCTTCCGCGTCAGGCGCTTCTTCCCTCATGGCCGCGATCAGGTCTGTTTCCAGCCGTGTGGCCTGTCTCAGCCGCTTGCGGGAATCGTCCGTCACTCCGGAATGCACGAAAACCGTTACGGCTGTGTCATTCCGCGCGATCCCGAGCGATTCAAGATCAGCCAGAGCTTTGGTCAGCTGACCGCCCGTCAGCCCGCTCACGCCGGTCAACTCGTCAGTGGAAATACCTTCGTCAGGGGGCGCATTCATCAGGTGGCGGACAATGTCCATCAACTGCGTCCGGCGCATCCCGGTGATCTGCGCTTTCTCCATCCGCGACCCTGCCTCGTCAATGCTGCGCACCCGCAGAGACGACGGAAAGACCTGCACGCGGTTTTCCTCGCGAGACAGGAGTTTGGCTTCCTCCAGCCATGAAATCGCGGTCTTGACCCGCGTGTCATCCGTTGCGCTTTCACGCTGGAATTCGCGGTCGTGTTCCTGCCGGACGATCTCGCCAGGGGTGGCGACAACGGTGCCCGTGCCGCGCGTCCGGGCATCCATGCGCCGAACAGCCTTCAGGATGGCTCCGATCTCGCGCCGGTCGAGCCGCGACCGCGCGGTCAGTTGAAACTGCCGCTCCACGTCGTCCGGCGCGTAGAGCAGCACGCAATTGGCATGAGCACGGTCCCGGCCAGCGCGACCGGCCTCCTGTAGATAATTTTCGAGCGAGCCAGGGATATCGCCGTGCACCACCAGCCGGATATCGGGCTTGTCGATGCCCATGCCGAAGGCGTTGGTCGCGGCGATCACCCGCAACTCGCCCACCCGGAACCGTTCCTGGATGGTCTTCTTCTCATCGGGTGTCAGGCCGGCATGGTATCGCTCCGCCGACAGGCCCTGTTGCTGCAGGAACTGCGCGACTTCCTCTGTCGCCTTGCGCGTCGCGCAATAGACCACGGCGCCAGAGGCTCCCTCGGCCGGAAGACGCTGTTCGATGACATCCAGGATGTCGGCCAGCTTCTTCCGCTTGCCGGTCGATCGCACCTCGAAACTCAGGTTCGTGCGCGATGCCCCGCCGTCCAGAAGCAACAGCTCGGTTCCAAGCCTCTGATGGAAATGGTCGCGAATATCGCGCACCACCTCTGGCTTCGCAGTGGCGGTCAGGCAGATCACCGGGGCCGGATCTTCATCGCCCGCAGTTTCACGAATGAAACGCGAGATGTAGCGATAGTCAGGCCGGAAATCATGCCCCCATTTCGATACACAATGCGCCTCGTCCAGGACCCAGAGGCCGATTTCGCGTTGCTTGAGAACGGAGCGCACAGAGACACTGCGCAACTGCTCGGGCGAGATCAGAAGCATCGCGGCCTCGCCCATGCGGACCTTGTCGAGCGCGTCCTGACGTTCAGGCAGCGATAGCATCCCGTTCACGGTGACCGCGGAGGAAATGCCTGTCCGTTCCATCCCCGCCACCTGGTCGGCCATCAGCGCGACAAGCGGCGAGATCACGACCGTCAGCGCACCGGTCCGATCGAACTTTGCCAATGCCGGAATCTGGTAGCAGACAGATTTGCCCGTCCCGGTGGGAAGGATGCCCAGCAGGCTGTTACCGCGCATGCCCTCGTCGACGATGCGCTCCTGCAGTGGGCGGCCATCGGCATCTGTGGGCGTGGGCCGGAAACCATCGAAGCCGAACCAGCGTGAGAGCGCCTTTACGGGATCGCTCTTCTCGCGGCACCAGGGGCAATCCGCAGCATCGCAGGCCGTGTCGCGTAGGCGTTTCACCATACGCGCGGCATCCGGAAACTGCATCCTGACCCAAGGGGGCATGACGGAGTCGCCACCGGCGACCGAAATCCACGCCAACGCATAGGCCAACGGCCACCCCGTCTGCAGCGCGCCCAACTGATCCAGCATGTGCCGCACCGCTGTGTGGCAAGCCTCACCCTCCAGCAACCTCGACAGCGCCTGTCGGGCTTGATCAACAGAGGGCACGCTCGCACTACGGACATGGCCGAATGCGGCGCCGAAACCCTGATCCTGTTCGCCACGCGTCGTCAGGTAATGGTAGGCGACGACTGTATCCGCCGCCTTTGCGTTCAATGCGCGGAAGGCTCCGAGTTGGTTCTCCAGCACATCGAACACAAGCCGCGCGTCTGCCTCTGGATCGTTGACATGGCCCGACAGAAGCCGCCCGTCATGGTAGTGCTTGACGAGGTGGTGATACGGGTTGCGCGGAAAGGCCAACGGATTGAGCCAGAGTGTGTCGATCGGCGCTTCGGCAAGCTGCGCCAGCCTCGGTCGCATGACTGCCAGATGCGGCAGATCATGGCGCAGGATGTTATGTCCAATGAGATGCCGGACATCGCCGAGGTCGGCCTCCAACCGATCCAGTGCGACCGCCATGTCGCCTTTCTGGCATTGCAATGCAGGCCTGTCATCACAGCGCACCGCCGCCAGGTCAAATACGCGCGCCGTTTTTGGATCGACCTCAAGATCGACAGACAGGCATCGCGCCAGGAATGGATCAGGTTGGTTGACGGCCTGTAGCAGGGTGCACCGGTGGAGCTATTTATATCAACAACTTATCTGAAACGCTTGGCTTGGCGTGGTCAAGCATGACAGAGTATTTGATGTCGTCCGACCGCAACGCCTGTGGCCACAAAACACTTACTCAAAATGACGAGAACTAAGGGTTGTCGAGTTGATAAAGGCCTCGCGAATACTCCAAACCGACCGTCAATAACTGGTGCGAACCCGATAACCTTCCAGAAACCGAAACGAAAAGACCGCGGCAAACAGAATTGCCAGAAAAGTTATATGAACGGATTTTACGACACGAACGCTGAGAAATTCCTCCAAGACACCCAAAACGTCGACATGTCGTCCCTCCGCGATCGATTTCTTGCTGCAGTTCCGAAAACCTATACCGGCAGCTCTCGCATCCTCGATGCGGGGACAGGATCCGGTCGCGACGCGCGCTCATTTTACCTCGCAGGATACGAGACTGAGGCCTTTGATGCCTCGCCTTCCATGGTGCGGGCGGCGACCGATTTTTCCGATCTTCCCGTCCGGCAGATGCGCTTCGAAGATTTCGAATGGGAACACTCTTTCGAGGGCATCTGGGCCTGCGCTTCTCTTCTACACGTCGCGCGCGACGACTTGTCGGAAGTTATGCGAAGGCTGGCAGACCATCTGGTCTCTGCGGGGGCTCTGTATGCCTCGTTCAAGGTTGGAGACGGTGAGCGGCAAGAGGCGGCGCGACATTTCACCGACATGACCGAGGAATCGTTTGCGGCGCTCCTGGACGACTGCCCGTCGCTCCGGCAGGTTGAAACTTGGCGGACTGAAGACCGCCGTCCGGATAGAAAAGACGACCTTTGGCTCAATGCCTTGATGAGAAAAACCTGACGAGTGCCCTCCGAGATTACCCCACCTGAGCCAAAAACATCCTGCCCGTGCTGCGCGCCATCCATCGAGAAGATTGTCGAGTGCGATGCGCAGACCATCTTGGTCCGAGATGGCATGGGCATTATTCTCGCCCCACGCCGCCATGTGACCCGTTGGCGCGACCTTTCGGAGCCCGAACAAGCCGCCCTTGTTGCGCGCATCACGCCAGCCCAGACTCTCTTGGAGGAGGACGGTGGCCCGGCACCAGTCAAGCTTATTGAAACCGCCGAACACTTCCATATCCGGTTGGATGTCCCCACCACTGCCTCCAGCCCCATCCCTGGCGCGCCACATGACCGACCGTTGATCTCCGGCGGCGAAGATGCGCTGCACGCTCACCTGCGCCCCCTCATCGATCAGGCGCATTCTGTCGACCTGGCAGTGTCCTTTCTGATGACCTCGGGCGCGCGCCTGGTCCTACCTCATCTGCGCGACCTATTGGAACGCGGCGGGCAGCTCCGGTTGCTCACGGGCGACTACCTCGACGTGACCGAGCCGACTGCACTGCGCCTGATGGAAGATCTGGACCACAACCGACAGCTCTACGTATTTCGAGCTGCCCGCATTCCGTTTCACCCTAAGGCCTGGATGTTCTCTTTTGCCGATGGAGCCGGGGCCATGATCGTTGGCTCGTCGAACCTTTCCCGTTCGGCATTGACCGAAGGTGTCGAATGGAACCTCCGCCACTTCGATCGGTCGGACGCGGTCCCCCTGATCGCTGCCCGAAATGCTTTCAAGGGTCTGCTGGTGCGGCCGGAGGTGACAGAACTCTCCGGGGAATGGATCGACAGCTATGAGACCCGCCGGGTCAACCCCATGCCGATACGCTCCGGCGTTCCGGAAGAGAGGCCGGAAGATGCGCCGAAGCCCCATGACATCCAGAGGGAAGCCCTGAACGCTCTGGCTACCACGCGAGCCAAGGGGTATCGCGCCGGCTTGGTCGTGCTTGCCACCGGACTTGGCAAGACTTTCCTTGCCGCATTCGACAGCCAGCCGGCCACACGCATTCTCTTCGTTGCCCATCGCGAAGAGATCCTCACCCAGGCTATGGAGGCTTTCCGCGCTGTAAGACCCAAAGCACGCCTCGGTCGGTTCGGCGGGGGCGACAAGGATTTCGGCGCGGATGTGCTTTTTGCCTCGATTCAGACGCTCTCCCGCAACCAGCACCTGCAACGCTTCGCTCCAGACGCCTTCGACTACATCGTCGTCGACGAGTTCCACCACGCCGCCGCGGCGACCTACCGCAGGATCATCGATCATTTCACCCCGGAATTCTTGCTGGGCTTGACTGCAACACCAGACCGCAGCGATGGCGGCGACCTTCTGGGTCTCTGCGAGGAAAACCTCGTCTACGAATGTGACCTGTGGTCCGGCATCGACCGCGAGCTTCTTGCCCCGTTTAAATACTTTGGTGTGCCCGACCCTGTGGAGTATGCGCAGATCCCCTGGCGCAGCGGCAAGTTCGACGAGTCCGCGCTGACCTTGGCCGTCGCTACGCAGGCGCGCGCTGAAAATGCACTCAATCAACTGGCCCGGCGCGGCGGCAAGAAGGCCATCGGCTTCTGCGTCTCCCGCCGCCACGCCGATTTCATGGCCGAGTTCTCGCAGGCGCGAGGATTGCGCGCTGTCGCCGTCCATTCCGGCGACACGTCATCCCCGCGCGCCAGTGCCCTCAAAGCCCTCGAAAACGGCGACCTCGACATTGTCTACGCCGTGGACATGTTCAACGAAGGCGTGGACGTGCCGTCGATCGACACCGTGCTGATGCTGCGCCCGACGGAAAGCCCTGTGATCTGGCTCCAGCAACTCGGCCGCGGCCTGCGCCGCTGCACCGAGAAGACCCACCTTGCCGTGATCGACTATATAGGCAATCACCGGGTCTTCCTGACCAAGGCTCGCACACTACTACAGATCGGCGCAGGCGAAGGTGCCCTGCGAATGGCGCTCGAGAGGTTCGAGCGCCATGAGATAAGCTTCCCCGCAGGCTGCGAAGTCACCTATGATCTCGAAGCCCTCGACATCCTAAAATCGTTGATCCGCCAGCCCCGCGACGGCGAGGAACTGACGGCTTTCTACCGAGACTTCCGGGATCGGCATGGCGTCCGTCCAACCGCGTCGGAGGTCCAACATGCGGGCTTCAATCCAGGTCGCACGGGGCACGCCGGATGGCTCGGCTTCGTAAACGACATGGGCGATCTCGCCGGCACTGACCATACGGCGTGGACCTCCCACAAGGCTCTGCTCGACGAGATCGAAACAACCCGCATGACGCGCAGTTACAAGATGCTCGCGTTGCGCGGCATGATTGAGGCTGGAGCCTTGCCGGGCCGCATCTCTGTCACAGCTCTTGCTGAGCGCGTTGCTCGCCTTGCCAAGCGAAACCCAGAAATCCAGGCAGATATCAGCGTCGATCCGGACGACCTTGAAGCCGTTCAGACCATGCTCATGAAATACCCCTTGAAGCTCTTGGGCGAGACCGAATGGTTCCGATCCGGCTCGGGCGCATTCGAGACCACACTTGACGATAACGGCGATACCGCCCTTGCCAATCTCGCCTCGGAACTCGTCGACTGGCGGTTACTTCGTTACTTGCAAACCCGCCGTGTGACATACGATCAGCAGGAAACACGCCCTCTTGCCGAGGCCGCAGAGGCCCCGGGCGGGTTTCTCAATACCCCTGCTACCGGCCCCCGGATCTGGGCAGAATACCCTCGCGACCGCATCCCGCCGCTCTTCGGCGCAGTGTTCAACACAGGCTCTTGGAATTCCGGCATCGTCGTCATTCCAGATGCCAAGGCCATGGTGCTGCTTGTGACAATGGACAAAAGTAGCATGTCTGTTGGCGACCATTATGCCGTCGAGTTCGTTAGTCCCACCCGTTTCGTTTGGCAGACCCAAACCAGCACGCGGAGAAAAAGCCTCCGAGGGCGGATCATCGCCGGGGAAGAACCTGGATGGAGGATGCATCTATTTCTCCGCAAATCGAAGCTGCGCGACGGCCGCGCGGCGCCTTTCCGATACGCTGGGCCAGTTGAATTTGCGGGATGGGAAGGTGAGGCGCCTATAACCGTGCAACTCAATCTGGCGGAGCCATTACCCGAGGGCCTGCGCGAACTGTTTGGGATGGGGTGATCCGACCGGTAAAGCCATCGAGCGAGAGGCAGCCGAAGCCTCCGCGTTACTTGCCGGGCACTAGGTAGGGCGGGATGGGCGCGTACAGTTTTTCGCTGCGCCCGCCACGTGCTTCGAGTTGGGCGATTTGCGTTGAAAAACTCTTCTCGTTTTGAGGTCTGAGCGCTGATTCAGTTTCTCCGTAAAGCCGGGAGGACTGGCGATGTTGGGCAGAAGCAGAAAGCGCAGCCGGCGTTGTTTTGGGAGTGCCCCCTGGGAAGATCGCTTTACTCAGGATCACCAGCTTCGCTCCATCGACCGCTTTGTCGATCTGAGGAGCATCCGCGGCTATCTGGCGGGTTTCTACTGCCACACTGGCCGCTCGTCGGTCGATCCCGAGCTGCTGATCCTTATGCTCCTGGTCGGTTAATGCTTCGATCTCCGGTCCGAGAGGCGGCACTGCGATGAGGTCCACCTGAACCTCACGCATCGCTGGTTCTGCCGCCGCGACCTGTCGCACGGCATTCTCAATCAGTCGACTTTCTCGAACAATCGCCATGGTCGTTTCGAGAGAGCGAGCTGGTGCGGCAACTGTTCGAGACAACTGTAGGGTGCTATGTCGCGGAAGGGCAGGTCAGAGGGTAGCGTATGGCGATCGATGCCAGCCTGACCGAGGCTGATGCTAACAAGCAGGACCCGACGCCCAGGGAAGAATGGGACGCGGCGCGGATCGAGCCGGCCGATGCGCCGCGCGCCGTTCGAGAATATCCCGACAAGTTGGACGAAGCTGTTCGCGGCCGGCAGCGAGGTGCAGCCCAGTTTCACCTCGCATTCTGATCCGGCCAACCAGTGGACGGCAGCCTGCTAGGGTCCGGCTTTCTTCAGGTACTCCGACAATCACCTGTTCGATACGGATCACGGGGTCATCGTCGATGTCGAGGCAATACGGTTGGTCAGGCAGGCCGAGGTTGGCTTGACCAAGACCATGCTGGATCGGGTGAAGGCAAAGTTCGACCTCCGTCCCGAGCTTCTGATCGCCGACGCTGCGTATGGGACCGGGCCGATGCTGGGCTGCCTGGTCGACCGCAAGATCGCACCGCACATTCCGGTCTTCGACTAGTACAGCCGCAGCGATGGAACCTGGAGCCGGGCGGATTTCGAGTGGGACGTCGAGAACGATTAATCCGTCTGCAGCGAGGGTCAGTCACTGAAACACTTTTGCCGGAACTATTCCGACCCGACCCGGAGGGCGACCAGTGACAAGAGTGCCAAAGACCGCGCCCTGCAACTGCTGAGCTGCCCCAACCGAGTGGTCCAGGTTGATTGTTAGTGCATCGCTGGTCGCCGGTCGACGGCTATGATGCTCTCCGGCGCCGGAGGCCTGTAGCCCAAGGCGCTGTGGGGCCGGACGGTATTGTAGTGGCGACGCCACCGCTCGATGAGGATCTGGGCCTCACGGAGCGAATAGAAAACCTCTCCGTCGAGCAGCTCGTTGCGGAATCGAGCGTTGAAGCTTTCGCAGTAGCCGTTCTCCCAAGGTGAGCCAGGCTCGATGTAGGCGGTCTTGGCACCGACGGCGCCGATCCAGTCGCGGACCTTCAGAGCAACAAATTCGGCACCGTTGTCGGACCTTATAAACTCCGG
>NZ_FQZA01000002.1:0-2500 GCF_900141995.1 Palleronia salina
TGGTTGCGGGAGTAGGATTTGAACCTACGACCTTCAGGTTATGAGCCTGACGAGCTACCGGACTGCTCCATCCCGCGTTAATTTTCGTATCGTTTTGTCATCGTTTTGAGAGATATTTTTGAGCGAGGCTTATTAGGTTTGGCGGCGACCTACTCTCCCACGTCTTGAGACGCAGTACCATTGGCGCAACGGCACTTAACTGCCGAGTTCGGAATGGGATCGGGTGTTTTGCTCGTGCTGTGACCACCAAACCGAATAAACCTCGCGGATACATCAGTTTTCCAAGTCAAGTTCACGTGGTGTATGCTTTTGGTCCGAGTGTGACATGGTCTTGCATGTCTACTACTGGATCAAATCAAGCCTATCGGACAATTAGTACCGGTCAACTGAACGCATTGCTGCGCTTACATCTCCGGCCTATCGACGTGGTGGTCTACCACGGTCCTCAGGGATACCTTGTTTCGAGGGGGGCTTCCCGCTTAGATGCTTTCAGCGGTTATCCTTTCCGATCATAGCTACCCAGCACTGCCATTGGCATGACAACTGGTCCACCAGTGGATCGTTCACCCCGGTCCTCTCGTACTAGGGGCAACTCCTCTCAAGTATCCTACACCCACGGCAGATAGGGACCGAACTGTCTCACGACGTTCTAAACCCAGCTCACGTACCTCTTTAAACGGCGAACAGCCGTACCCTTGGGACCTGCTCCAGCCCCAGGATGAGATGAGCCGACATCGAGGTGCCAAACGGTGCCGTCGATATGGACTCTTGGGCACCATCAGCCTGTTATCCCCGGCGTACCTTTTATCCGTTGAGCGATGGCCCTTCCACGCGGGACCACCGGATCACTATGGCCGTCTTTCGACTCTGCTCGACTTGTCAGTCTCGCAGTCAGGCTGGCTTCTGCCATTGCACTCAACGAGCGATTTCCGACCGCTCTGAGCCAACCTTCGCACGCCTCCGTTACTGTTTGGGAGGCGACCGCCCCAGTCAAACTACCCGCCACACAGGGTCCCGGATCCGGATAACGGACCGCGGTTAGACATCAAGCGAAGCAAGGGTGGTATCTCAAGGATGGCTCCACCGCGACTGGCGTCACGGTTTCAAAGCCTACCACCTATCCTGCACATGCTTGGCCTGATGCCAGTGTGAAGCTGTAGTAAAGGTGCACGGGGTCTTTCCGTCTAACCGCGGGAAGCCTGCATCTTGACAGGCAATTCAATTTCGCTGAGTCGATGTTGGAGACAGCGGGGAAGTCGTTACGCCATTCGTGCAGGTCGGAACTTACCCGACAAGGAATTTCGCTACCTTAGGACCGTTATAGTTACGGCCGCCGTTTACCGGGGCTTCAATTCAAGGCTTGCACCTCTCCTTTTAACCTTCCGGCACCGGGCAGGCGTCAGACCCTATACGTCGTCTTGCGACTTCGCAGAGCCCTGTGTTTTTAGTAAACAGTCGCCACCCCCTGGTTTGTGCCCCCAGCCACTAGTTGCCTAGAAACTGGGCCTCCTTCTCGCGAACTTACGGAGGTATTTTGCCGAGTTCCTTCAACATCGTTCTCTCAAGCGCCTTGGTATTCTCTACCAGTCCACCTGTGTCGGTTTAGGGTACGATCTAACGATGGAGCTATTTCCAGGAACTGCTCAGCGGCCCCTCCAATCCGATAAGGAGGAACAACCCTTGCAATCCGTCACTTCCATCTGGCCCAGGAATATTAACCTGGTTCCCATCGACTACGCCTTTCGGCCTCGCCTTAGGGGTCGGCTTACCCTGCTCAGATTAGCTTTAAGCAGGAACCCTTGGACTTTCGGCGACAGGGTCTCTCACCCTGTTTGTCGCTACTCATGTCATCATTCTCGCTAGTGATCTCTCCACGGGATCGCTCACGCGCCCGCTTCATCGAAAGCCTCTCTCCTCCAATGATCCCGTAGGGATCGAAGGAGGAATGAGACTATGTCACACTACGCTCCGCTACCACTGCTATGCAGTCCTAAGCTTCGGCTCATGGCTTGAGCCCCGGTACATCTTCGCCGCAAGACAACTTGTCTAGACCAGTGAGCTGTTACGCTATCTTTAAAGGATGGCTGCTTCTAAGCCAACCTCCTGGTTGTTTTGGTCGTCTCACCTGCTTTCCCACTTAGCCATGAATTAGGGGCCTTAGCTGTAGGTCAGGGTTGTTTCCCTCTCCACGACGGACGTTAGCACCCGCCGTGTGTCTGCCATCTAGTACTCCTCGGTATTCGGAGTTTGGTTAGGATCAGTAAGCCTGTGGGGCCCCATTACCCATCCAGTGCTCTACCCCCGAGGGTATTCGGATGACGCTCTACCTAAATAGATTTCGCGGAGAACCAGCTATCTCCGAGTTTGATTGGCCTTTCACCCCTAGGCACACCTCATCCCGACCTTTTTCAACAGGTGTGGGTTCGGACCTCCAGTAAGTGTTACCTTACCTTCATCCTGGACATGCCTAGATCACTCGGTTTCGGGTCTAATGCATCGA
>NZ_FQZA01000002.1:7500-481765 GCF_900141995.1 Palleronia salina
AACGACAGAAGGCCCAGCGCCCGGCGGTGCATGACCAGCGAGATGCCGGTCAGGCGCCGGAAGGGCGTGACGGCTAGCACGATCACCAATGTCAGGATCGCCAGTTCGCCCAGCTCGCGTTCCAGCGCGTTGATGGGTTCGACCCCCATGCCGCCCGTTGCTGCAAGGTAGAGATACCAGAAGGGAATGGCGCCACCGACAAGGTAGACCAGCCAGGACGGCACCTTTCGCAGTCCGACATTCGCCCGCTGTGAAAAGGTCATGGCGCGGCAGCCATGCGACGGGTCGACGGTGTGGCTGCGCGGAAATCCACGTCAGATGTTCTCGGTCGCTGTCAGGTCCATGCCTTCGTAGAGCGACGCGACCTCGTCCTCGTAGCCGTTGAACATCAGCGTGTCGCGTCGCTTGGAGAACAGCCCACCGCCCACGCGGCGCTCGGTCGCCTGGCTCCAGTTCGGGTGGTCCACGTTGGGATTCACGTTGGCGTAGAAGCCGTAGACCCCCGGCGCGGCCAGCGCCCAGGTCGTGGGCGGCTGTTCGGCCAGCGCGGTGATCCGCACGATCGACTTGATCCCCTTGAAGCCGTATTTCCAAGGCACGACCAGCCGGATGGGGGCGCCGTTCTGGTTGGGCATCGGCTCGCCGTAGATGCCGGTCGCCATGATGGTCAGCGGGTGCATGGCCTCGTCCATGCGCAGCCCTTCGACATAGGGCCATTCCAGGATGGGATATTGCTGACCGGGCATTTCCTCGGGGCGCATGAGGGTCTGGAAGGCGACGAACTTCGCCTCGTCCTGAACGCCCGCGACGGACAGCAGGTCGGCCAGCTCGAACCCGTTCCAGGGGATCACCATCGACCACGCCTCGACGCAGCGCATGCGGTAGATGCGCTCCTCGATGTCGAACTGGCTGAGGATGTCCTCCATCGAGAACCGGCCGGGATTGTCCACCAAGCCGTCGACCTCGATGCTCCACGGCTCGGTGGTCAGCTGGTCGGCGTATTTCTTCGGGTCGGTCTTGGATGTCCCGAACTCGTAGAAATTGTTGTAGGACGTGATCTCTTCCAGCGAATTCGGCTCGAGCTCTTCCTGGGCGTGGGCACGACCGGCAACACCCAACAGCGATGCGCCGCCCAGACCGGCCATCAGTTGACGGCGGTTCATGTAGACGGAGCGCGGGGTCGCATCGGACCGCGTCAAATCGTTCGTCCAGCGTCGGGCCATGGCGAATTCTCCTTCATCGTCGGTTGGCGCGTGGCTGTGCTCGCCTGATCAGATAACGCGTGTTAGCAGATTTCCAGTGAAGCAAGCACCCCGACGGCGGGACTGCCAAGCCCGCACTCCGGCCTCCCCGATAAATCGCACACAAATAAGCGTGACTTGACGCGAAATCCGCCGGCGGCTTAGCGGCGCCGTCGATCACGTCAACGCGTGCGCCCGTCGCATCGGCGAGAATGCGCGCCTTAACAAACATCCTCCGGCCTCCATCTCCTATGCCAAGGACGCACACCGTCCACTCACTAGTCTGGAGGACTTTAAATGTTTCGTAGAACTCTGCTTTCGATGACCGCCGCCGCCGCGATCGCTGCCCCCGCAGCCTATGCCGGCGAGCACTCCATGAACATCGTCGAGACCGCGCAGAACACCGAGGGCTTCAGCACCCTCGTCGCCGCGATCGAGGCCGCCGGCCTTGCCGAGACGCTGTCGGGCGAAGGCCCGTTCACCGTCTTCGCGCCGACCGACGAAGCCTTCGCCGCGCTGCCCGAGGGCACGCTCGACGAACTGCTGATGGAGGAAAACCAGGAGCAGCTGGCCGCGATCCTGACCTACCACGTCCTGCCGCAAGCCGTGATGGCGGGCGACATTTCCGGTGACATGGAAGTCGAAACCGTCAACGGCGCCGAGGCGTCGGTCAGCACCGGCGGTGGCGTGACCTACGAGGGCGCCAATGTCGTCGATACCGACATCGAGGCCAGCAACGGCGTGATCCACGTGATCGATAGCGTCGTGCTGCCGCCCGAAGACATGTAATCGCGCTTGCCCCTCGGGGCGAATGTGGGGCGCACCTTCGGGTGCGCCCTTTTTCGTGCGGTCCCGGTGACGTCCCGGCTCGACGGGGCCGCGGGCTTGTGGTCAGGATGTCGCGGATGAACCGAAGGGGCCCGCCATGCTGATCCTCACCGCGATCATGTCCTACCTTCTGGGGTCGGTTCCCTTCGGGCTGGTCATCGTCCGCGCCATGGGGCTGGGCGATCTGCGCCAGATCGGGTCGGGCAATATCGGTGCGACCAACGTCCTGCGAACCGGCAACAAGCCGGCCGCGCTGCTGACGCTGATCTGCGACGTGGGCAAGGGCGCCTTCGCGGTGATCGTGGCGCGGCTGACGCTGGGACCCGATGCCGCCCTCGTGGCCGGGGCCGCTGCGTTCCTGGGCCATTGCTACCCACTTTACCTGGGATTCAAGGGCGGCAAAGGGGTGGCGACCTTCCTCGGCACCACCCTGGCGCTGGCCTGGCCGATCGGTCTCGCGGTCTGCGCCACGTGGATCGCCATCGCCGCGATCTTCCGCATCTCGTCGCTGGCCGCGCTGGTCGCCGCCGCGCTGTCTCCGGTCTATGCGGCGATCTTCGGGATGCCGGCCCTGGTGGTGGTCATGGCGGCGATGGCGGTGCTGATCTTCCTGCGGCACCGCGCCAACATCTCGCGCCTTCTGGCCGGGCAGGAGCCGCGGATCGGAAACAAATGACCGACCGCTTCCGCGCGGCATTCGACGCGCTGCCGGACGGTAGCTTCGATGCCATCTACGACGGCCGCCGCTACGTGGTCGCGAAAATCCGCTTCGCCGAAGGCCGGAGCCACAAGCTCGAGGCGTGGGAGCGGGGCGGAACAGACTACATCAGCCTGAACCTGTACGACCTGTCATCGGGGAAGATGGTGCTGAACCCGTGCGAGATGCCGGCGGACAAGGTGCGCCGCTTCGTCGAAAGGGTTCGGCCAGAGTGATCGCCCCCGCCCGGGATGGACGGAGGCGACAGGGTGTTCGATCAGTTGCAGGGCGCGGTGTAGCGCTGGCCGCTGGGATACTGATAGACGCACTGGCCCGACTGGGTCTGGCCGATGTAATTGCCGGCCGCCGCGCCGACGGCCCCGCCGATCAGCGCGCCCGCGGCGCGATCATCGCTGCCCGACACCGCCGCGCCAGTGGCCGCGCCAACGGCCGCGCCGGTCAGCGCGCCCTGATTCTGCACGCAGCCGGCCAGAAGGCCGATGGTCGGCAGGATAATAAGCAGTTTCTTCATGGGATACTCCAAAGCATGTTCATACTCCGCACGGGGTGCAAGGTATCCCACCGTCCAACCGCGGCAAGCGCCATCGGCGAAATTCCGCGACATTCCGCCGCGCGGAACCTAGTAGGAGTGCGTCGCGAACACCCGGGTCACGTCACCGCCCCATTCGCCTTCGTATAGCTGCAACAGCTCATCCGCGGGCACCTGGCCCGAAGCCACGCTTTCACGCAGCGCGTTCAGGAAGTGGGTCTCGTCGGGGATCAGGCCGCCCGCACCGGGCCGGGCCCGGGCCTGCAGGCCGGCGGTGGCGATGTCGATGCATTCGCGTGCGACCTCGTGCATGTCGATGCCGTCGACCCGGGCCTGCAACCCGTCCTTCGACGCCGCCACGCGCAACGCCTCGCGCTGCTCGGCGGTCCAGCCCTTGCAGAGATCCCAGGCGGCGTCGAGCGCGCCCTGGTCGTAGGTCAGCCCGACCCAGAAGGCAGGCAGCGCGCAGAGGCGCCGCCACGGCCCGCCATCGGCGCCGCGCATCTCGATGAAGCGCTTCACGCGCGCCTCGGGGAACAGCGTGGTCAGGTGGTCGGCCCAGTCCGACAGCTTCGGCTTCTCGCCCGGCAGCGCGGGCAGCTCGCCCTTCAGAAAATCGCGGAAGGACTGGCCCAGCGCGTCGATATACTTGCCGTCGCGATAGACGAAATACATCGGCACATCGAGCGCGTACTGCACCCACGCCTCGAACCCGAAACCGTCTTCGAAGATGAAGGGGATCATCCCGGTGCGGTCGGGATCAAGGTCGCGCCAGATGCGCGATCGCCAGGACTTGTGCCCGTTGGGCTTGCCCTCGACGAACGGCGAATTGGCGAAAAGCGCGGTGGCCACCGGCTGCAACGCCACGGCCACGCGCATCTTCTGCACCATGTCGGCCTCGGAGCTGAAATCGAGGTTCACCTGAACGGTGCAGGTCCGCCGCATCATCTGAAGCCCCAGCGCCCCGACCTTGCGCATGTAGCCGTCCATCAGCTTGTAGCGGCCCTTGGGCATCAGCGGCATGTCGTCGTGGGTCCAGTGCGGCGCGGCGCCAAGGCCGATGAAGCCCACGCCGATCTCGTCCGCGACGGACTTCACCTGCGCCAGGTGGTCGTTCACCTCGTCGCAGGTGCCGTGGATCGTCTCCAGCGGCGCGCCCGACAGTTCCAGCTGCCCGCCCGGCTCGAGCGACACGTTGGCGCCGTCCTTTTCCAGCCCGATCAGCTTGCCGCCCTCTTCCACGGGCGCCCAGCCGAACCGGTCGCGCAGGCCCGACAGCACGGCGTTGATCGACCGCTCGCCGTCATAGGGCAGCGGCTTCAGCGTATCCTTGCAGTAGCCGAACTTCTCGTGCTCGGTCCCGATCCGCCAGTCTTCCTTGGGCTTGCACCCGTCGGCCATGTATTGCGCCAGCTGATCGTGGTGTTCGATCGGGCCGCCGCCGGACTGGGGAATGGACATGGATGGACGCTCCGCGGTTCAGGTGGGGTGGGAAGTGGGCCGGTGCGTTTGCGAAGTCAATGCAGCAGGCGCGGTTTGTCCGCACCGGGTTTGCGCCAGAGGACGAAGCGGCCGGTCGTGCCGCCGCCTGCCGCGCGGATCGCGGTGGGGTGGTCGGCCCCGGGCAACACGGCCAGCGCGTCGAACATCTTGTCGGCCCCCCGCGCGTCGCCGGGGATGTGCAGTGCCTCGCCCCCCTCGGGCGTGACGATCCAGAAGACGTCCGACTGGTAGGGCCCATCGCGCCGCGCCTCGATCTCGACTTGCAGCAGGTGGTCGAGGCTGACGGCGCCGCCGCCATGGCCCGAAAGGTATGTCAGTTGCCGCTCGGTCAGGTCGACCACGCCCGGCCCGGCACCGGTGGCGGGCCGCAGGGCCCGGCTCCACCCCTCGCGCGCGATGGCGAGGCCGCCCAGCACGAAGGCCACGCCGACCCAGCGCAGCACCCCCGGCTCGGTCCAGATCCACCATGCGCCCAGCGCGGCGGCACCCAGCCCGATGGCCGCCTCGCGCCAGCGCAGGATCGCGGCCAGCGCCTCGGGCCGCAGGAAACTCACGCCCAGTCCCCCAGCGTCGTCTGCCACAGGGTCAGTGCGGCGACGGCCGCGGTGTCGGCGCGCAGGATCCGGGGCCCGAGGCTGACGGCATGGGCCTGCGGCAAAGCGGCCAGGCGCGACCGCTCAGCCTCGGAAAACCCGCCCTCTGGGCCGATGAGCACCGCCCACGGCCCGGCGTCGCGGGGCAGCGTCGCGCCCGCGCCGGCCAGCCCTTCGTCGCAGAACATCAGCCGCCGGTCCTCGGGCCAGTGATCCAGCAGCGCGCCCAGCTTCTCGATCTCGGCCACCTCGGGTACGAAGGTGCCGCCGCATTGCTCGGCCGCCTCGACCGCATGGGCCTGCAAGCGGTCGCGGCGGATGCGCTCGGAATTGGTGAAATCGGTCTGCACCGGGCAGATCCGCGCGGCCCCCATCTCGGCCGCCTTCTCGACGATGAAGTCGGTGCGCGCCCGCTTGATGGGCGCGAACAGCAGCCACAGGTCGGGCGGGTCGCGCTGGGGGCGCACCTGCGCCAACACCCGCAACGCGCCCTTCATCTTGCCGGCCTCCACCACCTCGGCATCCCAGCCGCCCGAGCGGCCATCGAAGACCTCGACCACCTCGCCCGTGCCCTTGCGCATCACGCCGAACAGGTAGTGTGACTGCTCGGGCGACAGGCGAAGGGTTTGCCCCTCCTGCGGTGGCTGGGCTACATGAAGGCGAATTTTCGATGCCATGGGCGACTTTCACGCGATGAGCGAAACATCCCAGACACAAGGGCAGGTGGCCGATGCCGTCAAGGGCAACTGGGTCGACCGGCTGGCCCCCGCGCCCACCCGTCCCTTCCTGCGGCTCAGCCGCGCGGACCGGCCCATCGGCACGTGGCTGCTGCTGCTGCCGTGCTGGTGGGGGCTGCTGCTGGGGGCGGGGCAGACCGGAACCTTCACCCTGCACGATGCATGGATCGCGCTGGGATGTGCCATCGGTGCCTTCCTGATGCGCGGCGCGGGCTGCACCTGGAACGACATCACCGATCGCAACATCGACGACAAGGTCGCGCGCACCCGGTCTCGCCCGATCCCGTCGGGACAGGTCAGCGTGCGCGCGGCGCTGGCATGGATGGTCGTGCAATCGCTGGTCTCGTTCGGCATCCTGCTGACCTTCAACTGGGCGGCCATCGGGCTGGGCGTGCTGTCGCTGCTGCCGGTCTGCGTCTACCCGTTCGCCAAGCGGTTCACCTGGTGGCCGCAGGTGTTCCTTGGCCTCGCCTTCAACTGGGGCGCGCTTCTGGCCTACACGGCGCATACCGGGTCGCTGGGCTGGCCCGCCGTGGCTCTGTATGTCGCCGGGATCGCGTGGACGCTGTTCTACGACACGATCTACGCCTTCCAGGATGTCGAGGATGACGCGCTGATCGGGGTGAAATCCACCGCGCGGCTCTTCGGGGAAACACCGCGCCCGTGGCTGCGCGGCTTCATGGTCGCCGCGACGCTGCTGATGGCCCTGGCGGTTATCGGCGCGCTGGCGCCGGGCGGGAACATCCTGGCGCTGGTCGTCGGGCTGGGCGCCCCCTGGGCCTTCGCCTGGCACATGGCGTGGCAGTTGTCGCGGCTCGACCCCGGCGACGGCGGTATCTGCCTGCGGCTGTTCCGGTCGAACCGGGACGCGGGTCTTCTGGTTCTGCCGTTTCTTGCCGGTGCCGTCGCGCTCTGATTGCGGCCCGGGCGCCGGGGCGGTAAGCCAAGGCGTTGTCTGAACCAGGGGATCCCTCATGGGAAAACGGTCGTTCCTTCCACTGATCCTGACCTTCGGGGTGGCCGGCGGCGCGGCGGTCTTCGCCGCCACGGTCGCGGTCGAACAGATCGAGCAGCAATCCGTGCTGGGCACCCAGCGCGCGCTGTCCCAGGCCGGGCTTGACTGGACCACGGTCGAAGCCGACGGCCTGCGCCTGAAACTGGCCGGCACCGCCCCGGACGAAGCCGCGCGCTTCCGCGCATTGAGCGTCGCGGGCAACATCGTCGACGCCGCCCGGGTGGACGATCTCATGGCCGTCGAGAAGCGCGACACGGTCGAGGCGCCGACCTTCTCGATCGAGATCCTGCGCCAGCCCGACGAGATCACGCTGATCGGCCTCGTGCCGCAGGACATGGACCGCCAGGCGCTGATCGAAAGGGTCGCCCGCGCTGCCTTCGAGACGCGCATCACGGACTTGCTTGAGGTCGCCTCCTTCCCCGCGCCGCCCACCTGGTCGGACGCGGTGGATTACGGGATCGAGTCGCTCGAAGGCCTGACCTCGGCCAAGGTCTCGATCGGCGAGGCCTCCGTCAGCCTGACCACACTCGCCGACAGCGCCGCCGCCCGCGACCGTCTGGAACGGGATCTCGACCGTGCCGCGCCCGAGGGGCTCGACGTGACGCTCGACATCCAGGCCCCGCGCCCCGTGGTCGCGCCGTTCATCCTGCGGCTAGTGAAGGATGGCGAGGGGATGCGCTTCAACGCCTGCACCGCCGCGACCGAGCAGGGCGCCGCGCGGATCCTGTCAGCCGCGCAGGAGGCCGGCGTGCCCGCGGGCGATGACTGCCGCCTGGCGCTGGGGCTGCCCAGCCCCGACTGGGCGCGCGTCGGGGCCCGCGCCATCCGCACGCTCGGCGCGCTGGATGGCGGGCAGCTGACCATTTCCGACCTGCAAGTGCGGCTCGAAGCCGCGCAAGGCCAAGAGCCCGCCGTGTTCGAGACGGCCGTCTCGGACCTGCGCGCCGACCTGCCCGACGCCTTCACCCTGACCGCGACCCTGCCCGACGACAGCGCCGTCGAGCCCGAAGCCGGACCCGCGCAATTCGTCGTGACCCGCAGCCCCGAGGGGCTGGTCCAGATGCGCGGCCGCGTGGGGTCCGAGCGGGCCCGCGAAGCGACGCTGGCCTATGCCCGGTCGCTCTTCGGGGTCGAACAGATCGACAGCGATCTCGAGGTTCTGCCGCAGGTGCCCCAGGGCTGGTCGCCGCGGCTGCTGGTCGCGCTGGACAGCCTGTCGATGCTGACCAACGGCGCGGTGATGGTGGACGAATCCCAGGTGGATATCTCGGGCACCACCGGCACCCGTGACGCGGACGATGAAATCGCCCGCATCCTGGCGGGCCGGATGGGCGAAAGCGGCAGCTTCAGCATCGACGTGTCCTACGACGAGCGCGCCGACCCCACCGCGGCCCTGCCCTCGCCCGAGGAATGCGTCGAACAGATCAACGCGATCCTGACCGAGCGGCAGATCACCTTCGACCCCGGCTCGGCCATCATCGACGCCGAATCACGCGCCAGCGTGGACGCCATCGCCGAGGTCGTGAAGCAATGCGAAGGCGTGCCCATGGAAGTCGGCGGCTTCACCGACAGCCAGGGCCGCGAGGAAATGAACCAGCAACTCAGCCAGCAACGCGCCGAGGCGCTGCTGGCCGGGCTGATGGCGCGGCGGGTGCTGACGTCGGACCTGGTCGCGCGCGGCTATGGCGAAGAGAACCCGATCGCCGACAATTCCACCGCCGAGGGCCGCGAGGCCAACCGGCGTCTTGAATTCCGGCTGCTGGATGGCGAAGAAAGCGCGTCAGACAGTGCCGAGGACGAGGCCCCGCCGGAATGAGCCCTATCGCATGAGCCGCACCGAATTCATCGTGGTCACGGCCATCATCCTGTTCGTGGCCTTCGCGCTGGGCTGGTTCGCCAACTGGCTGGTGCACCGCCTGACCCGCGTCAGCCAGGCCGACCTGGGCGAGCTCGACAACATGGCGCGGGCGATGCACGACGCCGAACAGGCCCGCGACCAGGCCATCGCCTACCTGCAGGAGCGCGAGGCCGAGATGACGAACCAGCTGCACCAGACCGAGGCCGAGCTGCGCGCCGCCATGGACGGCCTGCGCGATGCCCGCACCGAGGCCGAGGAACTCCGCGCCCATATCGAGCGGATGAACCAGCAGGCCTGACCTGCCCCGATCCGCACCGGGGTCTTGCCGAAACGCATGATGTCGTCATGCCGGACGCTGTCCGGAATGGCGCTCCCGATCGGACGTGCGTTCACGTTGCGATGCGGAGCGTCGAGTATTTCAGGACCAGTGATGCCATGGGCGACGCCTGCCGCATCACTGGTCTTCAAATACTTCCAGGACACTCCATAGGCGCCGCGCGACACGGGCAGCGGCGCGGCTACCAGCGGTCCAGCGCCGCCTCGTCGGTGTCCTTGGCGGCGACCCATTCGGCGCCGTCCCCGGTGACTTCCTTCTTCCAGAAAGGCGCGCGGGATTTCAGGTAGTCCATCAGGAAATCCGCCGCGGCGAAGGCGGCGGCGCGGTGGGCGCTGGCGGTGGCGACCATCATGATCTGTTCGCCGGGGCGCAGCTTGCCGTGGCGGTGAATGACCAGCACGTCGCGCAGGTCCCAGCGGGCCTGTGCCCGCTCGGCGATCTCGGTCAGGGCCTTGGCGGTCATCCCGGGATAATGCTCGATCTCCATGTGGTGCAGGCCGCCGTCGTCGCGCACCAGGCCCGAGAACGTCACCACCGCGCCGCTGTCGCCCCGGCGGGCGGCGAAGCGGTTCAGCTCGGCGCCCGCATCGAAGGGCTCGGCCTGCACGCGGATATCCATGGCTCAGCCGCCGGTCATCGGCGGGAAGAACGCGACCTCGCGCGCCGTGCCCAACGGGGCGTCGAAATCGGTCAGCTCCTGGTCCACGGCGACCCGCAACGCCTTCAGATCCTGGAACGCCACCGCGTAGCGATCCTCGCGCGCGGTCAGTTCGGCCACCAGGTCGGCCACGGTGGCGGCGTCGGTCTCGACCCGCTCACGCGGGAGGCCGATACGTTCGCGCAGCCAGGCGAAATAGAGAACGTCCAGGGTCATGCGGGCTCCTTCAGGAACGGCAGGGCCTTGCGGAAATAATCCCACCCGGTGATCAGCGTCAACGCCGCCGCGACCCACAGCAGCGCGAGGCCGACATACCCGGCCGCGTCGCGCGCCTGGGCCAGCCAGAGCAGCCCGACCTCGTCGGCGATGGCGCCGTCGAGGATGCCGGACAGCGTCGCGTCGTCCATGCCGATGGAGCGGTCGATCATGTGGTGCAGGAAGATGTCGCGCGAAAACAGCACCGCGATCGCCACCATCTGCGCCGTGGTCTTCCACTTGGCCAGTTTCGTGACCTGTAGCCGCTTGGCGTCGGCGCCCAGGAATTCGCGCAGCCCGCTGACGAAGACCTCGCGGAAGACGATGAAGGTCGCGGGCAGCACCAGCCAGGGCGACATCGAGGAATAGCCAACGATCACCAGCAGCGCGATCACCACCATCGCCTTGTCGGCGATGGGGTCGAGCATGGCGCCGAAGCGGCTTTCCTGTTGCCAGCTGCGCGCGAGATAGCCGTCGAACCAGTCGGTGATGGCCGCGCCGAGGAACAGCACCAGGGCGAACCAATCCGCCCAGGGCCGCGTGAAATACAGGAACATGACCGCCACGCCGGGCGCGGCCAGCAGCCGCAGGACAGTGAGGATGTTCGGAAGGGTCCATTTCATGGGCGATTGATAGACGTGCGCGCCCTGGGTGGAAAGGGGTCAGGCGAGGGGCGCCGCCCCTCGCGCTCCCCGGAGGTATTTGGGGAAAGATGAAGGAGGCGGTGGCGTATCAACTGGGGCCGGACTTTTGGTGAATGGACGAAGCTCGGCCTGGGCGCGGCACCGTCGGGGCTCCGCCCGTTCGCGGCTTGGGCCAAACTGATGGGTGTTGGGGCTCCGCCCGTTCGCGGCTTGATCGCTCCACTGGAGCGATCATCGGCTACGCCGAACCGCCGCTCACCCCCTTTCATGAAAATGATCGTAGATCTTCTCGGCGAGCGAGGCGCTGATGCCGTCCACGGCCTTCAGGTCCTTCAAGTCGGCGCGGCTGACGGCCTTGGCCGACCCGAAATGGGTCAGCAGTGCGCGCTTGCGGGTGGCGCCGACGCCGGGCACGTCGTCCAGCGGCGTGGCGCTGACCGACTTGGCCCGCCGCGCGCGGTGGGTGCCGATGGCGAAGCGGTGCGCCTCGTCCCGCAGACGCTGCACGAAATACAGCACCGGGTCATTGTGGCGCAGTGCGAAGGGTTGCTTGCCCGTGCGGTGGAACTCCTCCTTGCCGGCGTCGCGATCCAGCCCCTTGGCCACACCCACCATGGCCACGTCCTCGACCCCGTGTTCCTCCATGATCTGGCGCACGGCGCTGACCTGCCCCGCGCCCCCGTCGATCAGCAGCAGGTCCGGCCACAGCCCCTTCTCGCGGTCCGGATCATCCTTCAGCAGGCGCTTGAAGCGGCGGGTCAGCACCTCTTTCATCATGCCGAAATCGTCGCCGGGGGTCAGGTCGTCGCCCCGGATGTTGAACTTGCGGTACTGGTTCTTCAGGAACCCCTCGGGTCCCGCCACGATCATCGCGCCCACGGCATTGGTCCCCTGGATATGGGAGTTGTCGTAGACCTCGATCCGCTCGGGCCGGGTCTCGAGATCGAAGGCCTCGGCCAGCCCGTCGAGCAGCTTGGCCTGGGTGGCCGTCTCGCTCATCTTGCGCCCCAGGCTTTCGCGGGCGTTGCGCAGGGCGCCAGCGACCAGGTCCTTCTTCTCGCCCCGTTGGGGCACCTCGATCCGGACCTTGCGGCCCAGCTTCTCGGTCAGGGCGCCCGCCATCAGGTCGCTGTCCTCGATCTCGTCCGACAGAAGCAGCAGGCGCGGCGGGTCCTTGGTGTCGTAGAACTGCCCGATGAAGGCCTGAAGCACCTCGGCCGCGTCGGCGCCCGCCCCGGTGCGGGGATAGAAGTCGCGGTTGCCCCAGTTCTGGTTGGCCCGGATGAAGAAGACCTGCACGCAGGCCTGCCCCCCTTCCATGTGGAGCGCGATGACATCGGCCTCGGCCACGCCCTGCGGGTTGATGCCCTGCCCGCCCTGCACATGCGTCAGCGCGCGGATGCGGTCGCGCAGGGCGGCGGCGCGCTCGAACTCCATGGCCTCGGACGCCTTCTCCATCTCGCCGGCCAGCTGGGCCTGCACGCGGGTTGTCTTGCCCTGCAGGAAGTCCTCGGCATCGGCGACCGAGGCCGCGTAGTCCTGGGCGCTGATCTTGCCGACGCAGGGGCCGCTGCACCGCTTGATCTGGTACAGAAGGCAGGGCCGGGTGCGGCTTTCGAACATGGTGTCGGTGCAGTTGCGCAGCAGGAACACGCGCTGGAGCTGGGTGAGCGTCCGGTTCACCGCGCCGGCGCTGGCGAAGGGGCCGTAATAGCTGCCCTTGTCGCGCTTGGCGCCGCGATGCTTGCGGATCTGCGGATAGTCGTGGCCCGAGACGAGGATGTTCGGGAACGACTTGTCGTCGCGCAGCAGCACGTTGAACTTGGGCTTGAGCTGCTTGATCAGGTTCTGCTCGAGCAGCAGGGCCTCGGTCTCGGTCCGGGTCGAGAGGAACATCATCGACCGCGTCTCGCGGATCATGCGGGCGATGCGCGGGCTGTGGCCGCTGGGGTTGGCGTAATTCGCCACGCGCTTCTTCAGGTTGCGCGCCTTGCCGACATAGAGAACCGCCTGCCGCTCATCCAGCATCCGGTAGACGCCGGGCGAGTTGTCCAGCGTCCGCAGGTAGGACTGGATCAGCGCGTGGCCGGTCAGCGGGCTGTCGTCGGTCATCGGGATCTCGCGATTCTGGTGCTGGGCTGCAAAATATGCATCGGGGCAACAAGGGGAAAGACGTCCCCAAATTCTGTGGATAACCTTGGGGGCAAACCGGCGAAATTCCGAAAAAAGCCTTTGCTACAGGGGCGTTCCAAGCTTCGCTCAAAAATCAGGCAGCATTGCAAGTATCTGAAATTGCTAAATTTATATTGTATACCAGTCTTATCTCGTTGAGGAGAAAGAAGATTGTGAAAGAAAGGTGACGAAGGGGATAACGCTACGTCAACCTGGATGACGCGCTCCGGAGCGAAGCTGGAGCACCTGCCCCGTGATCGACGGCGTGTCGATCAGGAAACGCAGGCTTGGCGCCAGCGCTCCGGGCGCGCGCGGCAGGCGAATGTCGGCCGTCACCAGACCTGCATGCGCATCCCCGTCGCGCACCCGCGCCGGGTGATCCGCCGGAACGATGGCGTTGACGCGCACCCTGGGGGCAAGCTGCTGGGCGCCGATGCGAACCATCGCCACCAGCGATGCGGCCGCCATCGCCAGGCTGGCCTGGTCCGGGGTGGCCGAGTTGGGCGGCTGGTCGATGACGTGGATGATCTGGCCCATGGGCCGCGGCCCATCCGCATCGCTGCCCGCCGTGGGCACGTGGCGCGCGAAGTCGCGCGTCAGGGCGGCAAGGTCCCGCGGCACCCGGAGAACGGCGTCATCCAGCCCGTCGTCATCGTCCAGCCGGTCGTCGGTCGTCGGTCCCGTCACGCAGATCAACAGGTCCGGCCAGCCGCCAAGCGCGGCCCGCGCCCGGTCCAGCGGGTCCGGACCGTCGGCGACGCGGCAGGGAAGCCCGCACGCCTCGGCCGTCGCCCGCACCAGCGCGGGCGCGTTGCCCGTCACCAGGGCGCGGTTCACGTCATCACCAGCCGCGCGAGATAGACGCCGTAAGCCGCGCAGAAGATAACGCCCCAGATCCGCCCCATGTACCAGCGGCGGAAGACGAACGGGATAAGCAGCACGGACGCGCCCAGCATCACCCACAGGTCCAGAGCGAGGAATTCGCGACCGACCGGGATCGGCCCGACGATCGCGGTGATGCCCATGATGGCCAGCAGGTTGAACAGGTTCGACCCGATGACGTTGCCCAGCGCCACGTCGGCCTGTCGCCGTATGGCCGCGATTACCGTCGTCGCCAATTCCGGCAGGGACGTCCCGATGGCGACCAGCGTCAGCCCGATCACCGCGTCCGACAGGCCGAACATCTTGGCGATCTCGGTTGCCGATCCGATCAGGATCTGCGCGCCCAGCGGCAGGCCGACCAGTCCGACCACCAGGTAGGCGGCGATTTTCCAGCCGGAAAGCGCGGGATCGGCACCTTCGAGATCCTCGACCAGATCCTCGACGGGCTCTTTGCGCGCATCGTTGCGCGACGCCAGCCCCTCACGCAGCTGGTCGCCCAGCACCAGCGTCAACGAGGCCAGAAGGACCAGCCCGTGCCACCAGGTCAACGGCCCGGCGAAGCACAACCCGATGAACAGGAGCGTCCCGCCCAGCATGATGACGAAGCTCTTGCGCGTCTCGCAATCCTTCATCGAGATGCCCGAGATCAGCGCGGGCACGCCCAACACAAGCAGGATGTTGGCGGTGTTCGATCCCACGACATTGCCCAGTGCGATGCCCGGCACCCCGTCCAGCACCGCACCGACCGAGATCAGAAGCTCGGGCGCCGACGTGCCGAAGGCGACCACGGTCAGGCTGACGATCAGGGCGGGGATGCCCAGCCGCAGCGCGAGGTTCACGGCACCGCGCACCAGCGCGTCGCCCGCAAGCAGAAGGATCGCCAGTCCGACGATGGCCCAGACGAAAACCATGCGCTCAGCCCTTTCCGCAGGCGCAAGGGCCCTTGCCCAGGCGATACCGGCCGCAGCGGTCGCATTTCATGGATTGCAGCCGCTTCTGCCCCGGAAAGCGCAGCCTTCCGAACATGGCGAGAACCAGCATGCCGATGAGGAACAGCGAGACGATCTTGATCATGCGATCAGAGCCCGAACCGGGCGAAGGCAAGCTTGTCCTCGACGGCGTCCGTTCCCGCACGCATCAGCGCGGCGCCGAAGCGGCTGAGGAACGGGCGGCGCTGCTTGTATTCGACGAAGCGCGTCTTCTGCCCGAACCGTTCCTTCATCACCGGCGCGAGGTGACCGATGCCGTCCGCAAGGCCCATCTCGCAGGCACGCTCGCCGACCCAGATCTCGCCGGTGAACAGGCGGTCGTCTGCGGGCAGCTTGGCACCGCGCCGGTCCTTCACGTGGGCGATGAACGATTCGTGGATCTGGTTCTGCAGGTCCTTCAGCCGCGCCACGTCATCGGGGTTCTCGGGCTTGAACGGGTCCAGCATGCTTTTCGACTTGCCCGAGGTATAGACCCGCCGCTCGATCCCGTTGCGGGCGATGAACTCCGAAAGGCCGAAACTGGCCGAGATCACGCCGATGGACCCGACGATGGAATTGCGGTCGACGAAGATTTCGTCCGCCGCCGTGGCCAGCCAGTAGCCGCCCGAGGCGGCCACGTCCTCGACGAAGGCCACGACCGGCACGCCTTTCTCGTCGGCCAGCCGCCGGATGCGCGCGGCGATGAGCGAGGATTGCACCGGGCTGCCGCCGGGCGAATTCAGCACCAGCGCCACGGCCTTGGGCTTGCCGCGCCGGAACGCGCGCTCGATCAGGCTGGAGAGCCCCGCATCGTTGAGCCGCGCACCCGCGCCGCCCGCCGCGATGACGCCCTGCAGGCGCACAACGGCCACCAGTGGGTCGGAATTGAGAAAGGGGATGAAGCGTTTCATCCGCCTGATGTAGGCGTCACCGCGTCCGAGGCCAAGCCCGCCCCGCGCGACGTCAGTCGCGCAGGCGCCAGCCCGTCCGGAAGATCAGCCCGATGATGAAGATGCAGGCCGCCGTGAACCCCAGGATCGCCAGCAGTGACCAGCCGATGGGCACGTCCGCCAAACCGTAGAAAGACCAGCGGAAGCCCGACACCAGGTAGACCACCGGGTTGAAGTAGGTGACAGTCTGCCACAGCTCGGGCAGCATCGAGACCGAGTAGAAGGCACCGCCCAGGAAAATCAGCGGTTGCAATACCAACAGCGGCACCAACTGCAACTGTTCGAAATTGCCCGCCCAGATGCCGATGATGAAGCCCAGCAGGCTGAACGACAGGCAGGTGAGCACCAGGAACGCCAGCATCCAGACCGGGTGCTGGATTTGCAGATCGACGAAGAAGAAGGCCGTCCCGAGGATGATCAGCCCGATCGCCAGCGACTTGGTCGCCGCCGCCAGAACGTAGCCGGCCGTGATCTCGAGGAAGGACGCGGGCGCCGACAGAAGCTCGTAGATCGTGCCGATGAACTTGGGAAAGTAGATCCCGAAGGCCGCGTTGGTGACGGATTGGGTCAACACCGTCAGCATGATCAGCCCCGGCACGATGAACGCGCCGTAGCTGACGCCCTCGACCTGGTCGATGCGGCTGCCGATGGCGGCGCCGAACACCACGAAATACAGGGACGTGGACATCACCGGCGCCACCACCGATTGCAGCAATGTGCGGAAGGTGCGCTTCATCTCGAAGATGTAGATGGCCTTGATGGCGATCAGGTTCATCGCGCGTCCCCCTTGGTCAGGTCCACGAAGATGTCTTCGAGGCTGGATTGCTCGGTGCGCACGTCGCTCATCTGCAGGCCGGCGGCCTGGAGGTCGTTCAGCAAGCGCGTGATGCCCGTGCGATCCTTGCGGCTGTCGTAGTGATAGACGATCTCGGACCCGCCATCCGACAGGGTCAGGTCGTATTTCCCCAGGCTCTCGGGGATGCCGTTCGCCCGCTCGGACAGCTCGACCACCAGTTGCTTCTTGCCCAGCTCGGCCATCAGCGCCTCTTTCTCGCGGACGAGCTTGATCTCGCCCTTGGCGATGATGCCGATGCGGTCGGCCATCAGCTCGGCCTCCTCGATGTAGTGGGTGGTCAGGATGATGGTGACGCCGTGGGATTTCAGGTCCTTCATCGTCTCCCACATGTCGCGGCGCAGCTCGACATCGACGCCCGCCGTGGGCTCGTCCAGGAACAGAACCTTGGGCTCGTGCGCCAGCGCCTTGGCGATCAGCACGCGGCGCTTCATGCCGCCGGACAATTCCTTGGTCTGGGCGTCCTTCTTGTCCCACAGGCTCAACTGCCGCAGGATCCGTTCCATGTGGGCGTCGTCGCGCGGCTTGCCGAACAGCCCGCGCGAGAAGGTGACGGTGTTCATCACCGTCTCGAACGGCTCGAGGTTGATCTCCTGCGGGACAAGGCCGATCAGGCTGCGCGCGGCCCGGTAGTCATCGACCGTGTCGTGACCGCCGACCTTCACCTGGCCCGACGTGGCCGTGGCGATACCGCAGATGATCGAGATCAGCGTCGTCTTCCCCGCGCCGTTCGGGCCCAGCAGGGCCAGGACCTCGCCGTCGCGGATGTCGAGCGACACGCCCTTCAGCGCCTCGAACCCGCCGTCATAGGTTTTCTGCACGTCCTTGACGGACACGATGGGGGTCATGGCGCACCTTTCTGTCTGTCCGCCCGATCTAGTGCCCCGGATGGCCGCCGCCAAGCCATGCCATGCGCACAGCCCGACCTGCCGTGCCGCACCTTGCGCTGGAACGACCCCGCGGCCTGTGGCAGGAGCGCGGACATGGAGACACGCGCGTTGATCATCGGGGGCGGCCCCGCGGGGTTGATGGCGGCCGAGCAACTGGCCGATGCGGGCCACGCGCCGCTGGTGGTCGACGCCATGCCGTCGCTGGGCCGCAAGTTCCTGATGGCGGGCAAGTCCGGCCTGAACCTGACCAAGTTCTCGGACGAGGATCCGGCCGCGGTCTACGGCCCCGGCGCCGGACCGATCCCCGCCATGCTGGAGGACTGGGGCCCGGTCGAGCTGGCCGGCTGGGCCGAGGATCTGGGGATCGAGCTTTTCACCGGCTCGACTGGCCGGGTCTTTCCCAGGGCGATGAAGGCCTCGCCGCTTCTGCGCGCCTGGCTGCGGCGGCTGTCGGACCAGGGGGCCGAGATGCGCACGCGCTGGCGCTGGACCGGTCTGTCCGATGGCGGCTTCGCGTTCGACACGCCCGATGGCGCCTGCGTGCTGCATCCCGAGGTCTGCGTGCTGGCTCTGGGCGGGGCGTCGTGGCGGCGGCTGGGATCGGACGGCGCATGGGTTCCGTGGCTGCGCGCGGCGGGCGTGACGATCAACGACTTCGCGCCCGCCAATGTGGGCCTGCGCGTGGAGTGGTCCGAGCACATGGATCGCGTGCTGGGCCAGCCCGTGAAGGGCACCGCGCTGCACGCGGGCGACGCCGTGCACCGTGGCGAATACGTGGTCTCGAAACGCGGGCTCGAAGGCGGCGGGATCTACGCCGTCAGCCGCGCGGTGCGCGAGGGCGCCGCGCTGCAAGTGGACCTGATGCCGGACTGGGACGCGGGAAAGATCACCAGGCGCCTGCGCGGGGCCAAGGGATCGCTGCCGAACCGGCTGCGCAAGGGGCTGGGGCTGGATCCTGCGCGCGCGGCGCTGCTGATGGAGTTCGGACAGCCCCTGCCCGACGACGTCGCCCCGCTCATCAAGCGGCTGCCGATCCGCCACGACGGTCTGCGCCCGCTGGACGAGGCGATTTCAAGCGCGGGGGGCGTCGCGTGGGACGGGCTGGACCGTCATCTGCAACTGAAGGCGTTGCCCGGAACCTTCGCCTGCGGCGAGATGCTTGATTGGGAGGCGCCCACCGGTGGCTGGCTGCTGACCGCCTGCATGGCGACGGGCCGTGCCGCGGGGCTGGGGGCCGCCCGGCTACTGGGCCGGTAGGGGCGGCGGCGCGCGGTCCTCGTTGATGGGCAGGTGGATGATGGCCGAGAAGGCGCCGACCGCCACGCCCAGCCACCAAACGAAGGTGTAGTTGCCCGTCACGTCGTACAGCCACCCGCCCAGCCAGACGCCGAAAAAGCTGCCCAGCTGGTGCGACAGGAACACCACGCCGTACAGCGTGCCCATGTAGCGCAACCCGAACAGGTGCGCGACCAGACCCGCCGTCAGCGGCACCGTGGCCAGCCACAGCGCGCCCATGACGAAGGCGAAGGCCAGCACCGTGCCGGGCGTGATCGGGAAACTGATGAACAGCGCCGCCGCCACGGTCCGGCCCGTGTAGATCCCCGCCAGCAGGTACTTGCGCGGGAACCGGTTGCCCAGCCAGCCCGCCGCCAGCGTCCCGCCGATATTGGCGAGGCCAATGAGCGAGATCGCCACCGCGCCCAGCGCAGCGGTGTCCACGATGCCGAGCCCCGCAAGGAACCCCGCGGTATCGATCGACGCGCTCATCTCGGTGACCATCGCGGGGAAATGCGCGGTGACGAAGGCCAGCTGGTAGCCGCACGAGAAGAATCCCACGAACAGCATGACGTAGGACGGATCGCGCGCGGCCCGGCGCAGCACCGCGCCCAGCGATTCCTCGAGCTCGACCTTCGACACCGGCGCGGGGGCGCGCATCATCGGCAGGACCGCGAGGCTGGCCAGGACGGCCGCCGCGAAGATCACGAAGACGGTCTGCCACGGGAAGAAGCCCAGCAGCCACTCGGCCACCGGCGCGCCGAAGACTTGCCCCGCGCTGCCCGCAGCCGTCGCGATCGCCAGCGACATGGCGCGCGTCTCGTTCGACGATGCCCGCCCGACGACCGCGAGGATCACGCCGAAGCCCGTGCCGGCGATGCCGAAGCCCACGAGCACCTCGAGCAATTGATGCGCGCCGGGGGTGACGGCGAAACTGCTCAGCACCAGCCCGGCTGCGTAGGTCAGCGCGCCCAGGATGATGGCCTTGCGGTCGCCGATCCGTTCGGCGATGGCGCCGAAGATCGGCTGGCCGATGCCCCAGGCGAGGTTCTGGATGGCGATGGCCATGGAAAACTCGGCCCGGGCCCAACCGAACTCCTCGGCCACGGGGATCTGGAACACGCCGAAGCTCGCCCGGATGGCGAAGCTGACCATCAGGATCAGGCAACCGGCGACCAGGACCGGCGTGACGAGGCGCGCGCGCGTGGTTTGCATGGCGCAGCATTGGCCGCAGGCGGCGAGGCTGTCAAAACGCAATCGGTGATGCGTGCCATGCGGCGGCGCGAATTATCGCGTTTTCCCTGCCCCGGCACAGGCGTTATGCAAGGGGCATGGATGATCACGACCCAGACCTGATGCGCGCGCGATACGCGCCAGCCCTGCAGGACGAGCTGGCGCAGATCGCCGCCGCGTCGGACAGCACCCGTGCCGACCGCGCGCCCGTGACGCTGGACCAGCAGAGCGTCGGACGGCTCAGCCGCATGGACGCGCTGCAGAACCAGGCCATGGCCGCCGGAACCGAGGCGCGGCGCGCCACCCGCACCCGCGCCATCCAAGCCGCGCTGACCCGGCTGGACGAGGGCGAATTCGGCTGGTGCGACGAATGCGGCGATCCGATCCCGCTGAAGCGGCTGGACCTCGACCCTTGCGCGACCCGCTGCGTGGGATGCGCCGGCTGATGGCCCAGGATTTCGAGTCGATCTACGACGCCGCCGTCGCGCGGGACGAGGTCCAGGACGACCCGGCGCAGCGCGGCGTCCTGCCCGAGTTCACCCGCATCGCCCGGGCGCTGGACTCGCAGCCGGCGCGGCGCGGCTGGTTTTCACGCAAACAGCCCGAGGCGGTGAAGGGGCTCTACCTTTGGGGCGGGGTTGGACGCGGCAAGTCCATGCTGATGGACCTGTTCTTCGCCCATGTGGAGGTCGAGGGAAAACGCCGCGTGCATTTCCACGCCTTCATGCAGGAGGTCCACAAGGGCATCACCGCCGCCCGCAAGCGCGGGGTCGACGACGCCCTGGCCCCGGTGGCGGACGACATCGCCGACGGCCTGCGGCTGCTGTGTTTCGACGAGATGCAGATCGGCGACATCACCGACGCGATGATCGTCGGACGCCTGTTCCAGCGGCTGTTCGACGGCGGCGTGACCGTGGTCGCCACGTCGAACCGCATTCCCGACGATCTCTACAAGGACGGTCTGAACCGCCAGCTGTTCCTGCCCTTCATCGACCTCATCAAGGACCGCATGGCGGTGGTCGAGCTCGCTTCGCCCCGCGACTGGCGGCAGGATCGCATCGCCGGGTCGGACCTGTATTTCACCCCCGCCGATGCCGAGGCGCGTGCCGCCATGGACGCGCTGTGGGACCGGCTCGCCGACGGGCCGGGCGAACCGTTGGAGCTGACGGTCTCGGGCCACGCCGTCACCGTGCCCGCCTACTCCGCCGGGGTCGGCCGCGCGCGGTTCTGGGACCTCTGCGGCAAGCCGCTGGGCGCGGCGGACTACCTGGCCATCGCCGAGCGTGTCCGGGTTCTGATGCTGGACGACGTCCCGCGCCTGGGGTCCGAGAACTACAACGAGGCGCGACGCTTCGTGACGCTGATCGACGCGCTTTACGAAGCGCGCACGCGGCTGATCCTGTCGGCGGCCGACACGCCGGAAAACCTGTATATCGAGGGCGCCGGATCCTTCGAGTTCGAGCGCACGGCGTCCCGCCTGCGCGAGATGCAGAGCGCCGACTGGGGCACCTGAGCCGGTCGCGCCAGGGCCAGTGGGCAGCGCGGCCTGATCGCTTCGGATGAGTATTTGGAGACCAGTGATTTGAAGCGCACGTCCTGCGGCGGGACCGCGCGGCGACCTGCCGAACGCGCTCAGCCGTTCTCGCGCAGGACCCGGCCGGCGAGGTAGAGCGAGCCGCAGACCAGGATGCGGGCGTGCGCGTCCTGCGCCGCGATGGCGCGGACCGCGTCCAGGACGCTGTCGGCCGTGGTAGCCGCCAGGCCCACGCCGCGCGCGACCTCGGCCGTGCGGTCGGCGGGCAGCGTGTTCGCCTCGCCGGGTATCGACACCGCGGTCAGGCTGTCCGCGTGCCGCGCGAGCGGACGCAGGTAACCCGTGATATCCTTGGTGTTGAGCATCCCGCAGACCAGGTGCGTTCCGCGCGGGGGCAGCGCGGCGAGGGTGGCGGCGATGGCCGCGCCCGCCGCCGGGTTGTGGCCACCGTCCAGCAGGATCTCGGCCCCCGGCGCCGCGTCGACCAGCGGACCGTGCCGCAGCCGCTGCATCCGGGCGGGCCAGGTCGCGTCGGTCATGGCGGCGGCGCAGGCGGGTTCCGTCAGGCCCAGCGCGCGCAGCGCGGCGATGGCGATGCCCGCGTTTTCCAGCTGATGTGGCCCGGTCAGCGCAGGCCGTGGCAGGTCGAGCAGGCCGGTTTCGTCCTGGAACACCAGCCCGTCCCTCTCGGGCGCCACGTGCCAGTGCTGCCCGTGGATCTGCAGCGGCGCGCCCAGCCGCGCGGCGCGCGCCTCGATCACCTCGAGCGCCGTGTCCGCCTGGCGGCCGATCACCCCCGGCACACCGCGCTTGAGGATGCCCGCCTTCTCGCCCGCGATCTCGGCCAGCGTGTCGCCGAGGAAGGACTGGTGGTCCAGGTCCACCGGCGTGATGACGGTGAGTGCGGGGGTGTCGATCACGTTGGTGGCGTCGAGCCGCCCGCCCAGACCGACCTCGAGCAGGGTGTACTCCGCCGGCGTCCGTGCGAAGGCCAGCAGCGCGGCGGCGGTCGTGACCTCGAAGAAGGTGATGGGTGCGCCGCCGTTCGCCGCCTCGACCTCGTCCAGAAGCGCCGCGAGGTCGGGCTCGGAGATCAGCGCGCCGTTCAGGCGGATCCGTTCGTGAAAGCGCGCCAGGTGGGGAGAGGTGTAGGCGTGCACCCGGTGGCCCGCCGACTCCAGCCCCGCCCGGATCATCGCCAGGGTCGAGCCCTTGCCGTTGGTCCCGGCGATATGGACGACCGGGGGCAGCGACCGCTCGGGGTGGCCCAGCTCCGCCAGCAGCCGGTACATCCGGTCCAAGCTCAGGTCGATCACCTTGGGATGCAGCGCCATCAGCCGGTCGAGGATGGCGTCCGAACCCGCCGTCATCCGGCGCACCGGGCCGAAGGGTCGCGGTCCATGGGTGTCAGGACTTCGCGGTTTCGGGCCGCGCCGGTTCGGGCAGGGCCTCGGGCAGGTCGCCCGGGGGCGGCAGGTCGCCTTGGGTCGCGGCGGGCATGCCACGGATCATCCGCAGAATGGTGATGAGTTCCTCGCGCAGCTCGCGCCGGTCGGTCACCCGGTCGAGCATGCCGTGGTCCAGCAGGTACTCGGCCCGCTGGAAGCCCTCGGGCAACTTCTCGCGGATGGTCTGTTCGATCACCCGGGGACCGGCGAAGCAGATCAGCGCGCCAGGCTCGGCGATCTGGATGTCGCCCAGCATGGCGTAGCTGGCGGTCACGCCACCGGTGGTCGGGTGGGTCAGCACGACGATATAGGGCAGGCCTGCCTCTTTCAGCATGTCCACCGCGACGGTGCTGCGGGGCATCTGCATGAGGCTGAGGATGCCTTCCTGCATCCGGGCGCCGCCGGCGGCCGAGAACAGGATCAACGGGCAGTTCAACTCGACCGCGCGGCGCGCGGCCGCCAGGATCGCGTTGCCGACGTACATGCCCATGGATCCGGCCATGAAGCTGAAATCCTGTCCGGCCGCGACGATGGGCACGCGGCCCAGTTCGCCCTCGGCGACCAGCATCGCCTCTTTCTCGCCGGTCTGCTTCTGCGCCTGCTTCAGGCGGTCGGGGTATTTCTTCTGGTCGCGGAACTGCAGCGGGTCGGCCGGGGGCGCCTTGACCGGCACCTCCTTGAAGGCGCCGCCGTCGAACAGCGCGCTGAACCGCGCCCGCGGGGTCAACGGCATGTGGTGGCCGCAATTGGTGCAGACGTTCAGGTTCTCGGCGATCTCGCGGTGGAACAGCATGGTCCCGCACTCGTCGCACTTCGTCCATAGGTTCTCGGGCACCTCGCGGCGCGAGAAGAGCGAGTTGATCTTGGGGCGGACGTAGTTCGAGATCCAGTTCATCGGGCGGCGTGTCCTGCGTCTTGGTATCGCGATTGGACCTAGTGCGCGGTCCGGCGGAATGCAATCAGGGCCTGAGCGCGAAGCGCAGCACGCCCCAGACCAGCGAGACCAGGGCCAGGTCGGCCATGAGAAGCGGCCCGGTGATGGTCACCTCGTCGGCGGCATAGGGTGTCAGGAACAGCGCGAGCCCGGTGATCGTCCCCTTGGTCGAGATCAGAAGCAGGGCCACGACGTTGTTGGCGAAATGCAGCCCCCAGGCCGCCCCGATGGTTCCGGTGACCACGGTCAGGTCGGCGGCGATCAGCCCGAAGAACGCGGTCGACCCCACGACCGCCCAGGCATTGGCGCCCATGGTGGCGGGATCGAAATGCAGCATTCCGAACAGCAGCGACGGCACCAGCATGTAGATCAGCGGCGTTGCAAAACGTGCGGCCAGCTGTTGCAGCAGGTAGCCGCGAAACAGAAGCTCCTCCGCGCCGGTCTGTATCAGCACCCCCAGCAGCGCCAACGGCAGCAGCGTCAGCCAGAGGTCGGGGGGGAGGTTGGGCTCGCCGTCGAACTGCACGGTCCAGACGGCCAGGGTCAGGCCGTAAATCGCCCCCGTCGTGCCCAGCGCGACAAGGAAATGCCGAACCGTGCGGCCGCGTCGCCCGATCAGGCTGCCCACGCGGCGCCGGTGAAGCAGCTTGACGGCCACGATCGGCCCCAACGCCATGCCGACGAAGGTGGCCAGCAACAGCAGGGTGGCGCGCGGGGTCGTCGGCTCGGCCATGCCCTCGAGCAGGCCCAGCGCCTCCTGTTGGCCGATGACCAGGACAAGCAGGCCGAACAGCGCGGCCAGCCACAGCACCATCGCCAGCACGCAGATGACCAGCCCGAGCACGAGCCGCCAGATCTGGGGCCTGCCCCGGGCCGGGGAGACGAAGGTCTCGAAAGGCATCGTGTCCGGCATGGTTCGGCCGATCCAACTCGTGAGGGTGAAATGGTACCTAGCCCGCCCAACCGTCGGGTGCAAACCGACGCCGGCGCCCGGCCAAATCCCTTGTGTGCAGGCGCACCGTCCCATATGCGATGGAAAACACTGCCTGCCGGAGCGTCACCATGTTGAAGTCGAAAGCCGACAAGTCCAAGCTGCCCAGCCGCCACGTCACCGATGGCCCGGCCCGGGCGCCGCACCGGTCGTATTACTACGCCATGGGCCTGACGCAGGAAGATATCGACGCGCCCTTCGTCGGCGTCGCGACCTGCTGGAACGAGGCCGCGCCCTGCAACATCGCGCTGAACTGGCAGGCCCAGACGGTCAAGCTGGGCGTGAAGGCGGCAGGCGGCACCCCGCGTGAATTCACCACCATCACCGTGACCGACGGCATTGCCATGGGACACGAGGGCATGCGCTCGTCCCTGGCCTCGCGCGAGGCGATCGCCGACACGGTCGAGCTGACCATGCGCGGCCACGGCTACGATGCGCTGGTCGGGCTGGCGGGCTGCGACAAGTCGCTGCCGGGCATGATGATGGCGATGATCCGGCTGAACGTGCCGTCGGTCTTCATGTATGGCGGGTCGATCCTGCCGGGCAAGGTGCCCGAGGGCGCCGACGTGCCCGAGGATTTCGCCACGCGCGACCTGACCGTGCAGGACATGTTCGAGGCCGTGGGCCGCTACCAGGCGGGCGAGATGACCGACGCGCAACTGGCCGTGCTGGAGCGTGTCGCCTGCCCGTCGGCCGGTGCCTGCGGCGGGCAGTTCACCGCCAACACCATGGCCTGCGTGTCCGAGGCGATCGGGCTAGCGCTGTTCAACAGCTCGGGCATGCCCGCGCCGTTCGAATCCCGCGGCCAGTACGGCGAGGCGTCGGGCGGCGCCGTCATGCACCTGGTCGAGCAGAACATCCGCGCCCGCGACATCGTCACCCGCAAGTCGCTGGAAAACGCCGCGCGCGTGGTGGCCTGCACCGGCGGGTCGACCAATGCCGGCCTGCACATGCCCGCCATGGCCCACGAGGCCGGGATCGATTTCGACCTGATGGATGTCTGCGACATCTTCCGCGACACCCCCTACTTCGTCGACCTCAAGCCCGGCGGCCAGTTCGTGGCGAAGGACCTTTACGACGTGGGCGGCATCCCGGTCGTGATGAAGGAGCTGCGCAAGGCGGGGCTGATCCACGAGGACTGCATGACCGCGTCGGGCCGCGCCATCGGCGAGGAGATCGACCGGGTCGAGCGCGAGGCCGATGGCCGCGTGATCTATCCCATCGACACGCCCATCACCAAGACCGGCGGCGTCGTGGGCCTCAAGGGCAACCTCGCGCCCGAGGGGGCCATCGTGAAGGTGGCCGGGATGAGCGCCGAGCAACAGGTCTTCACCGGCCCCGCCCGCGTATTCGAATGCGAGGAAGACGCCTTCGCCGCCGTGAAGGCGCGGTCCTACGAGGAAGGCGAGGTCCTGGTCATCCGCAACGAGGGTCCCGCTGGCGGCCCCGGCATGCGCGAGATGCTGGCGACCACTGCCGCGCTGTCGGGCCAGGGCATGGGCAAGAAGGTGGCGCTGATCACCGATGGCCGCTTCTCGGGCGCGACGCGGGGCTTCTGCGTGGGCCATGTCGGCCCTGAGGCCGCCCATGGTGGGCCCATCGCGCTGCTGCAGGACGGCGACATGATCACCATCGACGCGATCGAGGGCACCCTGTCGGTGGACCTTCCGGCCGAGGTGCTGGACGAACGCCGCGCCGCCTGGTCCGGCCCGCGCGAGACGATCTATGCCAGCGGCGCGCTGTGGAAATACGCCCAGCTCGTCGGCGACACCCGCAAGGGCGCGGTCACGCACCCGGGCGGCAAGGCGGAAAAGCACGTCTACATGGACCTCTAGGTCTCGTGTGACACGGGACCGCGCGTGGTCAACGGAGGGGCGCAGGCGATGAAGCTCATGGGCAGGCTGGATCGATTGGCCCATCGACGCGCGCTGAAGTACTGGACGCAGGTCGGTCGCGACGCGGCCGCCCTCGATCCGGAAACCCTTGGTCAGCTCGGTGACACGGCGCGTGGCCTGCGCGGCGCGCTGGACCAGGCGATCGCCGCGGCGGAGCGGTCGAGAGGGCCGGCCTCGGGGCAGCTTGCACCGGCCGCCGCCGATGACTGGTCCTGGCGCCCGGCGGCGTGGGAGGCCGCCCAGCCCGGCGCGATGCTGGTCGCGCCCGAAACCGGCACCCCGCTGGGCACGACGCTCAAGCTGTTCCACGACTGCACCGATCCCACCTTCAGCGCCCGGCAGGAGCTGTCGCCGCCACGCCCGCCGAAAATCGCGCTGGAGTGCTTCCAGTTCGACGGCTCGTTCCTGAGCCTGGTCATGGACCTGCCGGATCACGGCCTGACGGATCTGAAGCGGCACCATATCATCGAGGTGCGGATGTGCGCGCGGCGCGAGCGGCCGATCGAGATGCTGGCGCGCCTGAACGTGCGGCACGGCCCCAATACCGAGCAGATCGTGCACGAGATGGCACCGATTCCCGAGGCCGAGGATACCTGGGGGCTTGCCTTCGACATGGCCTATGCCGGGATCGATCAGGCGCGCATCTCGGGCGCCTGGATCGACCTGATCTTCGACAGCCCCGCCATGAACCGCATCGTCATCCAGGACCTTCTCGTGACCCGCCGCGTGCGGTCCGAAGTCTGACCGGAGAGGGCCGAACGCCATGACCGACATCCAAAGATCCCGCTGGACCGTCAGCACCGCGTCGCTCGACTCGGGGACTTGGCAGGTGACGCTCGCACCGGTCGGCCACGCCGGCGACAGCGCGCCGCGCCTCAAGGCCACCCACCGCAGCCGGCCCGTCGCTCTGCCCGATTTCGAGCGCGCCGAGACCGGCTGGTCCATGCGGCTGCGCCTGCCCGACGCGATGCTGTCCGACGGGGTGCAGACCCTGCTGCTGACCGATGCCGAGACCGGGGCCGCGGTGGGCAGCTGCCACGTCTCGGCGGGGCGCGCGTTGGACGGCGATCTGTTGGCCGAATTGTCTCAGCTGCGGGCCGAGCTGGATCTTCTGAAACGATCCTTCCGCATGCACTGCGCCGACAGCGGCGAATGACGCCGCGTATGGGGTGACACCTTCGCGCCAGCTGCGCAGACTGCGCCTCACACCGCTGCGGAGGAGCGCCCGATGTCCGACTACCTACACCTTCTGGCCCCGCTCGACCTGGGCTTCACCACGCTGAAGAACCGCGTGCTCATGGGCTCGATGCATACGGGCCTGGAAGAGACACGGGACTGGAACCGGGTGGCCGAGTTCTATGCTGCCCGCGCCCGAGGCGGTGTCGGCCTGATGGTCACGGGCGGCATGGCCCCGAACCGCGAGGGCGGCGTGTTTCCCGGTGCGGCGGGGCTGTTCAATGACCAGGACATCGCGAACCACCGGGTGGTGACGGACCGGGTGCACAACGCGGGCGGCAAGATCACCATGCAGATCCTGCACGCCGGCCGCTATGCCTATTCCCCCGACTGCGTCGCGCCCTCGGCCATCAAGTCGCCGATCTCGCCCTTCCCGCCCAAGGAACTGGACGAGGACGGCATCGAGAAGCAGATCGCCGACATCGTCACCGCCGCTGCCCGCGCGCGCGAGGCCGGGTATGACGGGGTCGAGGTGATGGGCTCCGAAGGCTACTTCATCAACCAGTTCCTGGTCGAGCACACCAACCATCGCACCGACCGCTGGGGCGGCAGCCTGGAAAACCGCCAGCGACTGCCGGTGGAAATCGTACGTCGGGTGCGCGAGGCGGTCGGTGACGACTTCATCGTCATCTACCGGCTGTCGATGATCGACCTGATCCCCAAGGGCCAGACCTGGGACGAAGTCGTTCAACTGGCCCGCAAGGTCGAGGCCGCGGGCGCCACCATCATCAACACCGGCATCGGCTGGCACGAGGCACGCGTGCCCACCATCGCCACGTCGGTGCCGCGCCGCGCCTTCGCCTGGGTCACGAAGAAGCTGATGGGCGAGGTCGGGATCCCGATCATCACGTCGAACCGGATCAACATGCCGGACGTGGCCGAATCCGTGCTGGCCGATGGCTGCGCCGACATGGTCTCCATGGCGCGGCCCTTCCTGGCCGACCCGGACTTCGTGGCCAAGGCCGCGGCGGGTCGGGCCCACGCGATCACGCCCTGCATCGCGTGCAACCAGGCCTGCCTCGACCACACCTTCGGCGGCAAGCTGTCGTCGTGCCTGGTGAACCCCCGCGCCTGCCACGAGACCGAGCTGGTGGTCGAGCGCGCCGAAACGCCCAAGCGCATCGCGGTGGTCGGCGCAGGCCCCGCCGGCCTGTCGGTCGCGCTGACCGCCCGCGAACGCGGCCACGACGTGACGCTGATCGACCGCGCCGACCAGATCGGCGGGCAATTGAACATGGCGAAGGCCATCCCAGGAAAGGAAGAGTTCATCGGCCTTGTCGATTACTACGTCCGCGCGGTGGACGAGGCGGGCGTGACGCTCAGGCTGGGCACCGAGGCCACGGCGGACATGCTGGCAGATTTCGACGAGGTGGTGATCGCCACGGGCGTCGCGCCGCGCGACCCGCAGATCCCGGGACAGGACCACCCCAGCGTGCTGGGCTATATCGACGTGCTGCGCGACAAGGCGCCCGTGGGCCAGTCGGTGGCGGTGATCGGCGCGGGCGGCATCGGCTTCGACACGTCCGAGTTCCTGGTCACCGAGGACAGCCCGACCGAGCACCTGCCCGAATGGCTGCGCGAGTGGGGGATCGAGGATCCCGCCGACGCGCGCGGCGGTCTGGACCCCGATGGCCCGCACCCCGACGCCCCCGCGCGTCAGGTCTACCTGCTGCAACGCAAGACCGAGCGTCCGGGCAAGCGGCTGGGCAAGACCACGGGCTGGATCCATCGCGCCGGGCTGAAGATGCGCGGTGTCCGGATGATGGCCGGCGTCACCTATGACCGGATCGACGACGACGGGCTGCACATTACCGTGGACGGCGCGCCGCAGGTCCTGAAGGTCGACAACGTGGTGCTGTGTGCGGGTCAGGTCCCCCTGCGCGACCTGGCGGACACGCTCGAAGCCGCGGGCACGCCCTGCCACGTCATCGGCGGCGCGGATGTGGCGGCCGAGCTGGACGCCAAGCGCGCCATCGACCAGGGCACGCGCCTGGCCGCCACGCTGTAGCCCCGCGAAACCGCGAAATTCATTCGGCTTTTCGCCGGGTGGCGTGAAACTCGCCGCCCGGTGCGCGCGTGTTTCGGCTTGGGGAACGATCCGACAATCACCCCCTTATTGTCGGTCCGGCACCGCAATCCTGCCCGATTGTGGGGCGAGATTGTTCCCTGAACCGGAACAGCCAACCAAGGTAAGGCGCAATGGACCGACTGACCGAGATGGAAGCTTTTGCCACGGTGGTGGATCAGGGTGGATTCACCGACGCGGCGAAGAAGATGGGGATCTCGAAATCCGCCGTCTCGAAACACGTCTCGTCGCTCGAGGCGCGGCTGGGCGCACGCCTTCTGAACCGCACCACGCGCCGGGTCAGCCCGACCGAGATCGGCCTGGCCTATTACGACCGGGCGCGGCGCGTTTTGAACGACGCGGGCGAGGCCGACAGCCTTGTCACCTCCATGCAATCGGCGCCGTCGGGCCTGCTGCGCATCAGCGTCGCAACCGATTTCGGCGTGAACCACCTCAGCCCGATCCTTGGCGATTTCCTGTCGGAATTCCCCGAGATCACCGTGAACATGGTCTTGAACAACCGCTACGTCGAGCTGATCAGCGAAGGCTTCGACATGGCCGTGCGCATCGGCGAGCTCGAGGACAGCACCCTGCGCGCCCGCAAGCTGACCGAGACGTCCAAGCGGATGATCGCGTCGCCGTCCTATTTCCAGAAATACGGCCGGCCGATGAAGATCGACGACCTGAACGAACACAAGCTGCTGCATTACTCCAGCCAGTCCAACGGATCGGTCTGGAAGCTGACCGCGCCCTCGGGCGAAAAGCGGCAGGTCCGCACCGCGGGCTGGCTGTCGGTCAATGACGGGCAGTCGCTGCTGAATGCCGCGATCTCGGGGCTGGGCATCGCCTACCTGCCCTCGTTCCTTTACGCCGACGCGATGGCGCAAGGCCTCGTCGAAGAGGCGATCCCCGATCTCCCCAAGGAAATGCAGGGGATCTACGCTGTCTACCCGCCGGGCCGGTTCACCCAGCCCAAGGTCCGCGCTTTCATCGATTTCCTGGTGCACGCCTTTGCAGAGAAAGGCCCCGACGCCTGGTAAAGGCCCTGTCAATTCGTAATTCGCACCACCTCGACACGGCGGTTGGCCAAACGGCCTTCGGCCGTGTCGTTGTTCGCGCGTGGCGCGAGGAAGCCGACGCCGTGGGCCGTGACCTGCCCCGGGTCGACGCCGAAGTCATCGACCAGGGCATCGCGCACCGCCTGCGCCCGACGCCGCGACAGCGCGACATTGGGATCGAGCCCGCCTTCCGTATCGGTATGGCCCACGATCGCCACCTGCATCCCGGGTCGTTCGGACAGGTAATCCGCCAACGCCCGCAGCGATGACGACTCGCCCGGGTCCAGCGTCGCCGCCCCGGTGGCGAACAGCAGCCCCTCGAGCACCGCGCGCCCGCTTCGCCGAAGCTCATCGATGACCGTTGCGGAGTCCCCCGCGGCGGACGTTCCGGGGTCCGATGCAGGCGCCTGGGTCCCGCCCACCGGAGACGAGTCCGACACCTCGGGGCTGGCACCGCCCTCGGGCGCCACGTGGGTCAGCTGCACGAAGGCCGATCCGCCACCGCGGCTGAGCATCAGCGACAGCCGCGCGCCGGTCCCGTGCTCGGCCAGCAAGTAGCGGAAATTCCCCAGGTCCACGTACATCGCGGGCGCCGGCAGCGCGTTCGAGGCGAAGCGGAAATCATAGCCGCCGCACACCCGGTCGAGGCATTCGAACGTGACGGTCCAGCCGGCGGCCTGAAGCTGCGGAACAAGGGCATCGCGCAGCTGCAACGGCGTGATCATCTGCCCCCGCAATTGCCACGCGGTGCGGGTCACGGTGCCCGCAGTGCGCGTCACCGGCACCTGAGCCCCGTCCCACGCCCCGCTGGGCAGCCGGACGCTGGCGCCCTGCTCGACCCGCTCGGCGGTGCGGACGGCGTCGCCCGGCAGGTCCAGCGTGACCGCACCCGCCACGCCCGCCAGCGCCGAAAGAAGCGCCGCCAGGACGGCCGGTCGGATCATCGCGCCTGCGCGTGGTATTCGGGGTTCGGCGCCATCTCCGACGCGCTGGCCACGCGGTTGGTCATGTTGAAGAAGCCGGCGACCGAGGCGATGTCCCAGATATCGCGATCGGTGAAGCCCACGTCGCGCAGCCCCTTGCGGTCGGTCTCGCCCATCAGGTGCGGCGTCTCGGTCAGCTTGGTGGCGAAGGCCAGCATCGCGGTCTGCCGCGCGTCGAGCTTCGCCACCCGCCAGTTCATCACCATCTGTTCGCCCAGAGCCGGATCTCCCGACAACTGCCGCACCGCCGCGCCGTGGGCGACAAGGCAGTAGTAGCACTTGTTCACCGACGAGACCGCCACCGCGATCATCTCGCGCTCGAGCTTCGACAGGCCCGAGTCGGCCAGCATCAGGTCGTTGTAGAGCGCGGTGAAGGCGTTCAACTTGTCGATGTCGAACGCGTAGGCCCGCAGGACGTTGGGCACCATCCCCAGCTTGTCCTGGCAGATGTCGAAGTATTTCTGCGTTTCGGGCGGCAGCGGATCCACCATCGGCAGGTCCAGCGCGGTCGGGGCGTCGTCTTTCATCGGGGCCTCATGGTCTGATGCGGTAGTGGTAGCATGGCTGTTCCGCCATGCCGAGCGACCGGTAGAGCGCGTTCGCGGGATCGTTGGCGCGCGTGACCAGCAGCGTGAGCGTCGTGGCGCCATTCTTCCGCGCCCAGTGGGCCGCGTGGCTGATCAGCGTGCGCCCGGCGCCGTTGCGGCGCAACTTGGGCCGGGTTTCCAGCGCGTGGATCATGGCGATATCGCACGCGGCGGCGACGAACACCGTCGCGGCAGGCTGATCCCTGGCGCGGCCGAGGATGGCGATCTTCGGCACCGCGACCCGCTCCATCACCGCGACACGGGCGGGACCGATGCCGCCCGCCGCCCAGATGTCATGCTGGATTTGCAGCGGCGGCCACGCGCCGAAGCCGGTGACCGGCGGCGGCGGATCCCCCGCCATCTGGGCGACGGGGGCGTGATACAGAACCGTCGGGTCCACGGTCAGGTAGCCGCGATCGTCCAGCCGCGCGTCCAGGTCGGACTGGTCGGGCCGCACCTGGAACAGCGCCTGCTGGCCCGCGTCGTCCATGGCGGCCTCGGCGGCGGTGATGTCCCGCTCGCCCACCGCGGTGTCGGTGGTGGCGGCCGAGACCCGCTTGCCGCCGCCCGCCCCGTCGCGCAGGGTCCAGGGCCCGTGCTGCCAGCTGCGGGCCGGTGGCCAGGTGGCGGCCAGCGTCGCGTCGATGACCGCCTGCGGCAGGTTCACTCGGCCGCCTCGGGGAAATGGGTTTTCAGCGCGCCCATCGCCGCCTCGAGCCGGTCCACGTCCGACCCGCGCACGACGACATTCACGCCAAAGCGGCCCTTCTGTACGAAGGGATAGGAGCCGACGGAAAGGTCCGGGTAGTCTGACGCGACCTGGCCCAGCGCCTCGGCGATGTCGCCCTCGCCCCGCTCCACCCGGATCGTGCGGCTTTCGACGCGCGCGCCGCCGGTCAGCGTCGGCAAAAGGCCCGCGACCATCGCCTCGAATATCTGCGGCACGCCGGCCATGACGTGGATGTTGTCCAGCGAGAACCCCGGCGCGGCGGACACCGGGTTGTCGATCAGCGTCGCGCCCTCGGGGATGCGGGCCATGCGCAGCCGCGCGTCGTTCAGGGTGCCGCCCTGGCGGTCGTAATGGGCCTGGAGGATCGCGCGCGCATCGTCGCGGACGCCGATCGGCACGCCCTTGGCCCGCGCGATGCATTCCGCGGTGATGTCGTCATGGGTGGGACCGATCCCGCCCGAGGTGAAGACATGATCGAACGCCTCGGACAACGCGCGCGCCGCCCGTTCGATGGCGTCCGGGTCGTCGGCCACCACGCGCACCTCTCGCAGGTCGATCCCGTGCTCGGTCAACCGCCCCGCCAGGTGGTGCATGTTGCTGTCCCGGGTGCGCCCCGACAGGATCTCGTCCCCGATGACCAGCATGGCGGCGGTTGGGTTGGGCATGGCACGCTCCTTGAGGGTCGGTTGCCAGCGTTGTAGGCCCGGCCCATGCGCTTTCAAACCCCTCTTGTCCGCGCCCGGCTGGTCCGCCGCTGGAACCGTTTCCTGAGCGAGGCGACGCTCGAGGACGGGACGCTGGTGCGCGCCCACTGCCCCAACCCCGGCACGATGATGGGGCTGAACGCGCCGGGCACGCCGATCTGGCTGGAGCCGAACGACGATCCCAAGCGCAAGCTGAAATACGGCTGGCGCCTGGTCGAGCTGGGGGACGGCGAATGGTCGGGCATCGACACCGCCGTGCCGAACCGCGTGGTCGGCGAAGCCCTGCGCGCCGGTCGGATCGCCGAGCTGGCCGCCTACCAGGGCGTGAAACCCGAGGTGAAATACGGGCAGAAAAGCCGCGTGGACTTCCTGCTGAGCCAGCCCGGCCTGCCCGATGCCTATGTCGAGGTGAAGAACGTCCACCTGCGCCGCGACGGCGACCTGGCCGAGTTTCCCGATTGCGTCACCGCCCGCGGCGCGCGGCACCTGGACGAACTGGCCGACATGGTGCGCCAGGGCCACCGGGCGGTGATGCTGTATCTGGTGCAGCGCACCGATTGCGCGGCCTTCGACCTGGCGCGCGACCTCGACCCGGGCTACGGCGCGGCCTTCGACCGGGCCCGGGCGGCGGGGGTCGAGGCGATCTGCTACGATACCGCCATCTCGACCGCGGCCATCACCCTGCGCCGCCCGCTACCCATCCGCGCCTGAACCGGCGGCGGGTGGTCAACGCCGCCCCGCGCGCCTATGTTCGCTGCGACGCAAAAAGACGAAAGCCAGACCCGTGGACGACACCAACCGTGGCCGCCTGACCAAGGACGGCATCCGCATCCATCACCCGGACGACTTCGCCGGCATGGCGAAGGCCGGTGCCCTTGCGGCCACCATCCTGGACGAGCTGATCCCCCACGTGCAGCCGGGCGTCACCACCGCCGCGCTGGACAAGATGATCGAGGACCGGATCGCGGCGGCCGGCGCGACCTCGGCCACCATCGGCTACAAGGGCTACCAGCACGCCAGCTGCATCAGCGTGAACCACGTGGTCTGCCACGGCATCCCCGGCGAGAAGGTTCTGAAGGACGGCGACATCCTGAACATCGACGTGACCGTGATCGTCGATGGCTGGTTCGGAGACACCAGCCGCATGTACGTGGCCGGCAAGCTCAGCCGCAAGGCCGACCGGCTTTTGCAGGTGACGCACGACTCGCTGATGAAGGGCATCGAGGCCGCGAAGCCCGGCAACACCTTCGGCGATATCGGCCACGCGATCCAGAGCTACGTTGAAAGCCAGCGCATGTCGGTCGTTCGCGACTTCTGCGGTCACGGGCTGGGCCGGGTGTTCCACGCCCCGCCCAACGTGCTGCATTACGGCCGCCCCGGCACCGGTCCCGAGCTGGAAGAGGGCATGTTCTTCACCATCGAGCCCATGGTGAACCTCGGCCGGCCCGAGACCAAGGTGCTGGCCGATGACTGGACCGCCGTGACCCGCGACAAGTCGCTGTCGGCGCAGTACGAGCATTCCATCGGCATCCGCGCCGACGGGGCCGAGATCTTCACCCCCTCGCCCGCGGGCCGGTTCCACCCCACCTATGGATGACACGTCAGGCGGTCACCGCACGGTGATCTGGAGCCTCTCGGCCTCGAACTTCGTGATCGGGATGGGGGCCTTCGTGCTGATCGGGCTGGTCACGCCCATCGCCGACGACATGGACCTTTCGCCGCCGCGCGTGGGCGCGGCCATGACGACTTATGCCATCGCCTACGCGTTGCTGTCGCCGTTCCTGGTGTCGCTGACCGGCGCGCTGGGGCGCCGCCGGGTGCTGGCGCTGGCGATGACGATTTTCGCCGGCGGCAACCTTCTGACCGCGCTGGCGCCGAGCGAATTCGTTCTGCACCTGAGCCGCGTGGTCGCCGCGGCGGGCGCGGGGATGTTCACGCCCGTCACGTCCTCGGTCGCCGCCGCGCTGGCGCCGCCGCAGGCGCGCGGACGGGCGCTGGCCAATGTCATCGTCGGCCTGACCGTGGCGCAGGTGCTGGGCGTGCCCGTGGGCAGCTTCGTGGGCTACACCTTCGGCTGGCGGGCCGGCTTCCTGATCGTCGTGGCGCTGGCCCTGCCCTGCCTGTGGCTGATCTGGACGCGCGTGCCCAAGGGGCTGGAGGTCGCGCCCGCGTCCCTGCGCCAGCTGGGCCGCACGCTGCTGGACGGACCCGTCATCCTGGCGGTGCTGTTCACGGCCAGCTTCCTGGGCTCGGTCTACGTGCTCTACACCTATCTTGCGCCGCTCTTGGAGCAGACCATGGGCTTCGGTCGCAACGGCGTGACCGCCGCGCTGGTGGTCTTCGGCCTGGGCGCGGTGATGGGCAACATCCTGGGCGGACGCATGACCGACCGGTTGGGGCCGGTCCGCACGCTGGTGATCCTCAGCTCGGCCCAGATCCTGGTGATGCCTGTCTTCTCGCTGCTGCCGGTGCCCGCGCCCGCCCTGTTCGCGCTGCTGCTGGTCTGGTCGATCTTCGGCTGGTCCTTCATGGCCGGGCAGCAGGTGCGCATCATCGGGCTGAACCCCGGGGCGGCGAGCGTGATCCTGTCGCTGAACGCGGCGGCGATCTACGTGGGCGCGGCGCTGGGCTCGGCCGTGGGCGCGTCGGTGCTGGGCGGGTTCGGCATCGGAGCGCTGGGGCTGGCGGCGGGGCTGTGCGCTGTCGTGCCCCTTCTCCACGTCCTGGTGTCGCGCTGGATCTCGGGGCGTTGAGCACGCGGCAGACGGTGCGCAGAAGTATTTGAAGACCAGTGATGCCACGGGCCGCGGCGCTTCGACCCCGCCGGCATTCGGTCCGGGCCTTGCCTACGGATCAGAAGCCGGCGGCGACCATGGCGCGGGCCAGCTGCGGCACCGTTTTCGTGGTCAGGCCCGCCAGGTTCACCCGGCCGTCGCCCACCATGTAGATCCCGTGTCCGCGGCGCATGGTGGCGACCTGGTCGGGCGTGGCGGGCAGGCGCGAGAACATACCTTTTTGCGCGGCGAGCACGTCGAACCGGTCGGAATTGGTCTGCCGGCGCAATTCCTCGGCGAGGGTGCCGCGCAGGTCGCGGATGCGGTCGCGCATATGCGCCAGTTCCTGCTGCCACGCGTTGCGCAGTGGTCGGTCGGTCAGCACCATGGTCACCAGCCGCGCGCCGTGATCGGGCGGGAAGCTGTAGTTCTGACGGTTCAGATGCTCCAGCGTGCCCTGCGCGCGCCGCGCCGTGGCCGCATCGGGCGCGAGCGCCACGAGCAGCCCCACCCGTTCGCGGTAGAGCCCGAAATTCTTCGAGCAACTGGTGGCGATCAGCATCTCGGGCAGCTGGCGCGCGAGGTGCCGCAGGCCGGCGACATCGGCGTCGAGCCCGTCGCCGAAGCCCTGGTAAGCCAGGTCGACCATGGGGATCGCGCCGCGCTCCGACAAAAGGTCCGCGATCTTCTCCCAAAGCGCCATGTCGGGATCGGCGCCGGTGGGGTTGTGGCAGCAGCCGTGCAGCAGCACCACGTCGCCCTTGGCGAGGCCCGCCAGGTCAGCGGCCATGCCGTCCGCATCGACGGCGCCGGTGGCGGGATCGTAGTAGCGGTAGGTTCGATGCGGGCGGCCCAGATGCGCGAGGATCGACAGGTGGTTGGGCCAGCTGGGCTCGGGCACCCAGACGGTCGCCTCGGGCGCGGCGAGGCCCACCAGTTCCAGCCCCTGCCGCACCGCGCCGGTACCGCCGGGCGTGGCGATGGCCGCGCGCCGGTCGCGGCCCGCCGCATCGCCCAGCACCAGGTCGCCCAGCGCGGCGGCGAAGGCCGGATCGCCGGCGAGGCCCGTATAGGACTTGGATTTCTGCACTTCCCAGAGCGCCAGCTCGGCCTGCTTGATCGCGCCCATGACCGGGGTGATCCCGGCATCGTCGCGGTAGACGCCCACGCCCAGGTCCAGCTTGTCGCCACGCGGATCGGCGGCGAAGTCCTGCATCAGCGACAGGATCTTGTCCGCGGGCTGTTCGGCAAGCCGGCCCAGCATGGCCTAGGCGTGGCCCGTCGCGACGGGCATGTCCTCGTAGGCGCCCCATTCCGACCACGACCCGTCGTAGAGCGACCAGTCCGCGTGGCCCAGCCGCGCGAGGCCCAGCGCCAGCACCGCCGCCGTGACGCCAGACCCGCAGGTGGTGATCACGGGACGATCCAGATCGATGCCCGCCGACTCGAACGCGGCGCGCAGGCCGTCCGTGTCCTTCATCGTGCCGTCATCGTTCAGAAGCTGCGTGAAGGGCAGGTTCTTCGAGCCCGGGATATGCCCCGCGCGCAGCCCGGGGCGCGGCTCGGGCGCTTCGCCACGAAACCGCTCAGGCGCGCGGGCATCGAGGATCTGCGGCTCGGCCAGCTTCTGCGCGGCGGCCACCTGGGTCACGTCCCGCACCAGCGCGTTCTGGCGGCTGACGGTCATGTGGCGGTCACGCACGATCGGGGCCATGTCCTCGACATTGCGCCCTTCGGCCTGCCACTTGGGCAGACCACCGTCCAGAACGGCGACATCCGTCTTGCCCATCAGGCGGAACAGCCACCAGACACGCGCGGCCGAGAACAGCCCGGCGCCGTCGTAGACCACCACCTGGTGCCCGTCGCCCACGCCCAGCGCGCGCATCCGCGACACGAATTTCTCGACCGGCGGGGCCATGTGCGGCAGGTCCGACCGCTGGTCCGAGATCTCGTCGATGTCGAAGAACCGCGCCCCCGGGATATGCGCCGCGTCGTACTCGGCGCGCGGGTCGCGCCCCGCGTCGGGCATGTACCAGCTGGCATCGAGGATCCGCAGGTCGGGATCGTCGATATGCTTGGCCAGCCAATCGGTGGAAACCAGGGTTCGGGGATCGTCGCGCATGAAGGGCCCTTGCCGCTAGAGTGTCCGCTTCTGAGTAGAAGAGGCCGCGCCAAGAGGCAATGGCGCAGCGCTTAGCGGGCCATGAGGTTGCGCAGGCCGCCCACCAGAGCCACGAAGGCCGCCCCGCCGGCGAGCGCGACCAGCAGCGCGGGCCACTGCGTATACAGGTCGCCCGAAAGCGCGGGGTCGGCGCCGGGGACCAGCAGAACCCGCAATTGCTGCGCCAGCCCGCCGCCCGCGACGCCGACGATGGCGTTCACCGGAAATCCGAAATCCAGGCGGCGCACCAAGCGCCCCGCCAGCGCGCCGCCCAGGGCGCCGAGGAGAATGACCGGAAGAAGGGCCATCGGCGGCGCGCTATCCCAGATCCTTCAGCAGCCGCTGCTTCTGGCGTTGCCAGTCGCGCTTGGCCGCGGTTTCGCGCTTGTCGGGGGCCTTCTTGCCCTTGGCGATGCCGATCTTCACCTTGGCGATGCCGCGGTGGTTGAAATGAAGGACCAGCGGCACGAGCGTCATGCCCTTGCGCTGCGTCTCGTTCCACAGCCGGGCCAGTTCGCGGCGGTTGACCAGCAGCTTGCGGCGGCGCCGGTCCTCGTGGCCGAACATCGCGGGGTCGTAGGGCGCGATATAGCTGTTCACCAGCCACAGCTCGCCATCCTCGACCGCGGCATAGCTTTCGGCGATGTTCGACTGCCCGGTCCGCAGCGATTTCACCTCGGATCCCTGCAGCACGATCCCGCATTCCACGTCATCCTCGATGGCGTAGTCGTAGCGGGCGCGCCGGTTCTCGGCGATCACCTTGTAGTTCGGATTGTCCTTGGGCTTGGCCATGGCAACCGAGATAGGGATGCGCGCCGCCGCTGTCCAGCGGCGCGCGGGTTCAGCCCAGCAGGCCCAGCCGTTCCATCTCGGATTTCAGCATCAGCTTGGTGCCGTCCGTCAGCCCGACCAGCGGCAGGCGCACGTCCTCGCGGCAGCGGCCCAGAAGCGACAGGCCGTATTTCGCACCCACCAGCCCCGGCTCGGCGAAGACGGCCTTGTGCAGCGGCAGAAGCCTGTCCTGCAATTCGAGCGCCCGGGCCCAGTCGCCGTTCAGCGTGGCGGTCTGGAACTCGGAGCAGAGCTTGGGCGCGATATTGGCGGTGACGCTGATGCAGCCCACACCGCCATGCACGTTGAAGCCCAGCGCCGATGCATCCTCGCCCGACAGCTGGCAGAAATCCGCGCCGCAGGCGGCGCGCTGTTCGCTGACGCGCACGATGTCGCCGGTGCTGTCCTTCACACCGACGATGCGCGGCAGCTCGGCCAGGCGCGCCATGGTGTCGACCTTCATGTCCACGACCGACCGGCCGGGGATGTTGTAGATGATGATCGGCAGGTCGGCGGCGTCGTGGACGGCCTTGAAATGCTGGTACAGCCCCTCCTGCGTGGGCTTGTTGTAATAGGGCGTGACCACCAGCGCGGCGTCGGCGCCGACCGAGGCGGCGTGCTGGATCAGGCCGATGCCCTCGGCGGTGTTGTTGGAGCCGCACCCGGCGATCACGGGGACCCGGCCGGCCGCCGCCTTGACGACCTCGGCGACCACGGTCTCGTGCTCGTCGTGGCTGAGCGTCGGGGTCTCGCCGGTCGTGCCCACGGGGACGAAGCCATGCGTGCCCTGCTCCACGTGCCAGTCGACCAGGCGTTTCAGGGCGTCGAGATCCAGCTGGCCGTCCTTGAACGGCGTGACCAGTGCGACGATAGAACCCCTGAACATGCTGCGTGCTCCCTTGCTGGCGGTGGCGGGCGGCCCCGCGGTTGCGCGGCGCCCCTATACGCGCGCCCGGGCGTGTTGCCAAGTTCGTGTCTTGGCCAAGGCCGGGCCGCGGCATATGTTTCCCCGGATGCTGCTGCGCCCCCTGATCCTTGCCGTCTCGCTTTGGGCGGCCCCGAGCCACGCGCAGGTCGCGGCGCCCGAGCCCATCGCCTCGGACCCGTCCGCGGGCCTGGCCCAGGCGTTCGCCGAGCTGCGCGCGGGCAGCTTCACCGACGCGCTGGACGCCGCCGCGCGGTCTGGGCCGGTGGCGCGCGACGTGATCGAGTGGCTGCGCCTGCGCGAGGGACAAGGCAGCTTCGACGACGCGCTGTCGTTCCTGACGCGCAATCCCGACTGGCCGGGACTCGATCTGCTGCGCCGCCGTGCCGAGTCGAACCTGCCCGACATCATCGCCGATGCCGATGCCGCCGAGCGGGTGCTGGCCTTCTTCGACGGCACGCCGCCCGCCACCGGCCAGGGCACCGTCGCGCTGGTCCAGGCCTACCAGATGCTGGGTCGCGAAGGCGACGCCGAAGCGCAGGCGGCCCTTGCCTGGGTCGAACGGTCCATGACCTCCGAGGCCGAGCGCTGGCTGCTGTCACGCTACGCCGAACTGCTCGAGCCGCTGGAGCCGCAGCGGATGGAGCAGATGTTCTGGGACGGCGCCGACGTGGCGCTGCGGCGCGCCATCGCGCGCGACAGCGATACCGAGGCCGCGCGGGTGGCCCAGGCACGGCTGAGCAACCGGGTGCCCGACGACCTGGAGGACGATCCCGGCGTGCGCCACCACGCGTTCCGGCAAGCCATGCGGGGACGCGATTTCGACGAGGCGCAGGACATCATCCTGTCCGCCTCGACCGACGCCGAGGGGCTGGGCCGTCCGCAGGCCTGGGCGCGGGACAGGCGGGACCTGGCACGGCGTCTCATGCGCGCGGGCGAACCGGCGCAGGCCTACGCCGTCGCGTCGTCACACTGGCTGGAATCCGGTTCGGACTTTGCCGACCTGGAGTGGCTGTCCGGGTTCCTGTCGCTGCGCCGGCTGGATCAGCCCGAACGCGCGGTGAGCCATTTCCGGCGGTTCGCCACTGCGGTCGAGACGCCGATCTCGCTGGGCCGCGCGGGCTATTGGACCGGGCGGGCGCTCGAGGCCGCGGGCCGCGAGGACGAGGCGCAGACGGCCTACGGGGTCGGCGCGCAGTTCCAGACCAGCTTCTACGGCCTGCTTGCCGCCGAACGCCTGGGCCTGTCCATCGACTCCACGCTGACGGGGCGCGAGCCTTTCCCGCCCTTCGCCGACGCGACCTTCCGGGGCAGCACGGTGTTCGAGGCGGGGCTGGCGCTTCTGGCGGCCGGCGAGCGTGACCTGGGCGAGCGGTTCCTGACGCACCTGACCGAAAGCCTCGAGCGGCCCGATATCGGCACGCTCGCCAACCTGGTGCTGGACCTGGGCGAACCGCATGTCGCGCTGCTGATCGCCAAGCGGGCGGCCCGCGCCGGGCTGACCCTGCCGCGCGCCTATTTCCCGGTGGTCGAACTGGGTGTCGAGAACATGCCCGTGTCGGCGGAACTGGCCCTGGCCATCGCCCGGCGGGAAAGCGAATTCGACCCGGGCGTGACCTCGGGCGTGGGCGCCCAGGGCCTGATGCAGCTGATGCCGGGCACCGCGCAGGACGTGGCCCGGGCGCTGAGCCTGCCCTACCAGCGGGCGCGGCTTTACAGCGACCCGAGCTACAATGCGACGCTGGGAACGGGTTACCTGGCCGGGCTGATCGACCGCTTCGGAGACAACCCCGTGCTGGTCTCGGCGGGCTACAACGCGGGGCCCGGACGACCCGCATCGTGGATCGGCGACAATGGCGACCCGCGCGATCCGGACGTGGACGTGGTCGACTGGATCGAGATGATTCCCTTCGACGAGACGCGCAATTACGTCATGCGAGTGGCCGAATCGATCCCCGTCTACCGCGCCCGACTTTCGGGAGAAGCGGCCCCGCTGGAATTCACCGAGCTTTTGAAAGGCCGCTAATCGGCTTCGGAGTCGTCGGAAGCTTCGGCGTCGACCGAGTCGGTGATGCCGATCTCGGACGCGGTGGCCACTGTGCCCACGGCGGCGTCGCTGGGGCACCGCTCGTACTTGAAGGCATAGCCGTTCCAGATCAGGAACAAGCCGCCATCGGCCGCGGTCATGAACATCGCGCGGTCGCTCCAGGTGCGGGTTTGGGTCTGCGTTTCGCCGTCCACCTCGACCTGTTCCTCGGACGAGCAGGCCATGTCGTACAGGATCGCCTCCATGTCGCGGACATTGACCGGCGTCGTCATCTCGCAGCGGCTTTCCACCCCGAAAAGCACGTTGTCCTCGATCTTCAGGGCGCTGGCGGGCGTGTCCGTGAAGGCGCATTCGGCCGTGGGGTTCGCCCGCCACAACCCGTCGTAGGCGCCGGCGACCGCCTGCCCGCCAGCGACCAGCGCCAATGCGCAGAACTTGCCGAAATGATGCATCCATTACTCCCATTTGCAGACATCGACCGGGAAACCGTTGCCAGCTCTGATTAAGGGCAGATAAACACCGGCGAGGCAAATTTTATGCCAACCTCCGGAGTGCGCCCATTTGAGACCCAGTACAGATATCCGCCGCGGCCTGGACGAATTACGCCAGACCCGGGCCGAAAGCCGTCGCCTTTTCTGGGCGGTGGGCCTGTTCAGCATGTTCGTGAACCTGCTGATGCTCACCGGGCCGCTTTACATGCTGCAAGTCTACGACCGGGTCCTTGGTTCCAGGTCCGAGGCCACGCTGGTCGCGCTGACGGCGCTGATGGCCTTCCTGTTCCTCATCATGGGCGTGATGGATTTCGCACGGGGCCGGATCCTGGCGCGTGTGGGCGCGCGGTTCCAGTCCAACCTGGATCGCCGGGTCTTCGCGGCGATGGTGCGCAAGGCCGCCGTCGCCCCGGACGCCGCCTCCGAGCAGAACAACCTGCGGGACCTCGAATCGGTCCAGAGGCTGCTGTCGTCGCCAGTGCTGACCGCGTTCTTCGACATGCCCTGGACCCCGATCTTCCTGATCGTCATCGCGATCCTGCACCCCTGGCTGGGCATCCTTGCGCTGGGCGGATCCCTGGTGTTGATCGCGATCGCCATCCTGAACCAGGTCTACACGCTCCGGCCGCAGGCCATGGCCAACGCGGGCAGCGTCCGGGCCGAGCGTATGTCGGAACAGATCCGGCAGGAGGCCGAGATGGTCCGCTCGCTGGGCATGCAGCAGGCCACCTTCAGCCGCTGGCAGGAGCTGCGCGAGAACTCGTTGAAGGAAACCATCGCGTCCAGCGATATCGGCGGGCGCTTCACCACGTTGACCAAGACCTTCCGGCTGTTCCTGCAATCGCTGATGCTGGGCCTCGGGGCCTACCTGGTGCTGCAGAACCAGATGACGGCCGGTGGCATGATCGCGGGCTCGATCCTGCTGGGCCGAGCGCTGGCGCCCGTCGACCTTGCGCTGGGCCAGTGGGCCCTCGTCCAGCGCGCCCAGCAGGGGTGGCGCAACCTGGCCGAACTGCTGTCGGCGGTGGGCGAAGAACCGCAGCGCACCGCGCTGCCCCGCCCCAAGGCCCACCTGACGGTGAACCAGGTCACCATCATCCCCCCGGGCCAGAGCCAGGCATCGGTCCGGATGGTGTCGTTCGACCTGAAACCGGGCGAAGCGCTGGGCATCATCGGACCATCGGGGTCGGGCAAGTCGACCCTGGCCCGCGCCATCGTCGGCGTCTGGCGCGTGGCGGGCGGCAAGATCCGGCTGGACGGCGCATCGCTGGACCAGTTCGAACCGGACGTGCTGGGTCAGCATATCGGCTACCTGCCCCAGCGCGTGCAGCTGTTCGACGGCACCATCGCCCAGAACATCGGCCGCATGCAGCCCGAGGCGCGGGACGAGGACATCGTCGCGGCCGCGCAGAAGGCGGCGGTGCACGACATGATCCTGCAACTGCCCGACGGCTATGACACACAGGTCAGCAGCGCCGGCGGACGCCTCTCCGGCGGCCAGATCCAGCGGATCGGGCTGGCGCGCGCCATGTATGGCGACCCGGTCATCCTGGTGCTGGACGAGCCGAACTCGAACCTCGACAACGAAGGCTCGGTCGCGATGAATCGCGCAATGGAAGCATTGAAGAAGGCCGGCGGCGCGGTCATCATCATGGCGCACCGGCCATCGGCCATCCAGACCTGCGAAAAGCTGCTGGTCATGGATAACGGGATGCGCCGCGCCTTCGGGCCGAAAGAGGAAGTGCTTCGCGAGATGGTCAAGAACCACAAGCAGCTGATGGACGGACCGCAGGTCGGGGGCGTGTCATGAAGCCGCCCGCCAAGGCGCCCCTGGGCAAGATCAAGCCGGCCAAGCAAAGCCCCGACCAGGCTCGCAAGGCCGCCATCACCGAGAACAACCGCCGCTGGACCGCGCGCTGGCCCCTGACGCTGGGACTGCTCGCGCTGCTCGTGCTGGTGGGGGGGCTGGGCAGCTGGGCCTTCCTGACCCAGATCTCAGGCGCCATCATCGCCAGCGGCCAGATCGAGGTCGAGCGCAATCGCCAGGTCGTGCAGCATCCCGATGGCGGCGTCGTCACCGACATCCTGGTGAACGAGGGCGACCGGGTCGAGGCGGGCGAGCCGCTGATCCTTCTGGACACCGTTCTGCTGAACACCCAGCTCGCGACCGCCCGCGGACAGCTGTCCGAATTGTTGGCACGCCAGGCCCGGCTCGAGGCCGAACGCGACGGCGCGGACGAAATCGACTTCTCGGAGCTGATCGCGTTCGCCGGCGACACCGAAGAAGCCCGCGAGCTCATGCAGGGGCAGTCCAACCTCTTCCAGGCCCGCAACGAGAACCGCACCCAGCTGGTCCGACAACTGAACGGGCGCCGCGCCCAGATCGACCGCCAGATCGACGGTATCACCGCCCAGCGCGACGCGCTCGAAGTGCAATTGGGGCTGATCCAGACCGAGCTCGAAGATCAGCAGAGCCTTCTCGACCAGGGGCTGACCCAGGCCAGCCGCGTGTCGTCCCTGCGCCGCGAAGAGGCCCGTCTGCAGGGCCAGGTGGGCGAGCTCGAGGCCTCGGCCGGCGAGGCGGCCGAGCGCATCAGCGAAATCGAGGTCCAGCTCCTGACGCTCGACACCCAGCGCCGAGAAGAAGCCATCACCCAGTTGCGCGACCTGCAATTTCGCGAGGTCGAATTCCGCGAACGGGCAAACGCCCTGCAGGAGCAACTCAGCCGCACCGCCATCACCGCGCCCGTGTCGGGGGTGGTCTACGGCCTGACGGTCTTCGCCGAACGCAGCGTGGTCCGTCCCGCCGACCCCATCCTCTATATCGTGCCGCAGGACCGCCCGCTGATCATCGCCGCGCAGGTCGAACCGATCCATGTCGACCAGGTGGATGTGGGCCAGCAGGTGTCGGTCCGGCTGTCGGCCTTCGACGCGCGGACCACGCCCGAGCTTTTCGGGACCGTCACGCAGGTTTCGGCCGACAGTTTCACCGACGAGGGCAGCCGCCTGTCCTTCTACCGCGCCGAGGTGGCCCTGAACCCCGGCGAGCTCGAGCGGCTGCCGCCGAACCGTGTCCTGATCCCCGGCATGCCGGTGGAAACATTCCTTCAGACCGAGGACCGCACGCCGATCGCCTACCTCGTGAAACCGCTGACCGACTATTTCAACCGCGCCTTCCGCGAGAGCTGAGACAGGAGAGCCCCCGATGAGCACGATCGAGACACGCCTTGCCGACCTTGGGGTGACCCTGCCCGATGCGCCTGCGCCCGCCGCCAATTACGTTCCGTACGTCCAGGTCGGCGACCTGGTGCATGTCTCGGGCCAGATCAGCATGCAGGATGGCCAGATGATGACCGGCAAGCTGGGCGACACCGTGTCGGTCGAGGACGGCGCCCGGGCCGCGCGGGCCTGCGCGATCAGCCTGCTGGCGCAGCTGAAGGCCGCGTGCGACGGCGACATCGACCGTCTGGTCCGGGTGGTGAAGCTGACGGGCTTCGTGAACTCCACCGCCGATTTCACCGACCAGCCCAAGGTCATCAACGGCGCGTCCGATTTCCTGGTCGAGGCGCTGGGCGATGCGGGGCGGCATGCCCGCTCGGCGGTCAGTGCGGGATCCCTGCCCCTTGGCGTCTCGGTCGAGATCGAAGCGATCTTCCAGGTCCGATGACCCTGCCCCGCACCTTTCTCGATCGCCCCCTGGCGCATCGCGGTCTTCACGACCTGTCCGCGGGCGTGGTCGAAAACAGCATGGCCGCGTTCGAAGCGGCGGCCGAGGCCGGCTACGGGATCGAGCTGGACGTCCAGATCAGCGCCGATGGCGTGCCCGTCGTGTTCCACGATCACACGCTGGACCGTGTCACCGACCGTACGGGTCCGGTGAATGCCCTGACGGCCGAAACGCTGGGCAAGACCCGGTTGGCGGGCAGCGACGACACGATCCTGACGCTGGAACAGGTTCTGGACCGGCTGGGCAACCGCACGCCTGTCGTGGTCGAGATCAAGGACCAGTCCGACAGCGCGCTGGCAGGCGCCGCGCTGGACCAGGAGACCGGGCGCGTCCTGCGCGCCGCGCGCGATCGCCACGGCAGCGACGTGGCGGTGATGTCCTTCAATCCGCAATACATCGTCGGGCTGTCGTGGCTGGGCGAGGATATTCCGCGCGGCATCACCTCGGGGACGATCGACGATTACGCGACCGACCTGCCCGAACAGGTGCGGCGCGACCTGGCCGCGAACCTGTATTACGAGGCCGCCGGCGCCTGGTTCGTCAGCCACAATCACCGAGATCTCGCCAATCCGCGCATCGCCGAGCTGAAGGCAAAAGGTGCCGCGATCCTGTGCTGGACGGTGCGAAATGCATCCGAGGCCAAGACCGCCCTGCGCATCGCCGACAACATCACGTTCGAGGGCTTTCGCCCCGCTTGAACCGCGCGGGCACCGGCCCAGTTATCCACCCCATGGATGACACCCCGATCGAGCTGCGCGCCCATGCCAGCCTGTCCGAAATCGACCCCGCCGAATGGGATGCCTGCGCCTGCCCCGAGGCGGCGGAGGGCCGACCGCGTGACCCGTTCACCGCGCACCGCTTCCTGCTGGCGCTGGAAGAGTCGGGTTCGGTCGGGCCCGGCACCGGCTGGCAGCCGCAATACCTTGCCGTGCGGCAGAATGACCGGCTGATCGCCTGCGCGCCGCTTTACGCCAAGGGGCACAGCCAGGGCGAGTATATCTTCGACCACAACTGGGCCCACGCCTACGAACGCGCGGGCGGACGGTACTACCCCAAGCTGCAGATCGCGGTGCCCTTCACCCCCGCCACCGGCCGCCGCCTTCTGGTGCGCGAAGGATATGAGGAGACGGGCCGCGCCGCCCTGTTGCAAGGCGCGCTGCGCATCGCCACCGACAACGGCCTGTCGTCGCTGCACATCACCTTCTGCACCGAGGCCGAGGCAATCGCGGGCGAGGATATGGGCCTGCTGCGCCGCGCTGGGCAGCAATACCACTGGCTCGACGACGGCTACGGCGATTTCGGCGGCTTCCTGGCCGCGCTGAGTTCGCGCAAGCGCAAGAACATCCGCAAGGAACGCGCCGCCGCGCAGGCCTTCGGCGGTGAGATCGTGCACCTGACCGGCGACCAGATCGAGCCGCACCACTGGGACGCTTTCTGGCGGTTCTACCAGGACACCGGCGCGCGCAAGTGGGGCACGCCCTACCTGACGCGCGACTTCTTCGACCGCGCGCACGAGACCCTGCGCGACGACATCCTGCTGATCCTTGCCCAGCGCGACGGCGTGCCCATCGCGGGCGCCCTGAACCTGATCGGGCGCGAAACGCTTTATGGCCGCTACTGGGGCTGCGTCGAGGATCACAACGCGCTGCATTTCGAGCTTTGCTACTACCAGGCCATCGACTGGGCGCTGGCTCACGGCCTGACCCGGGTCGAGGCGGGCGCGCAGGGCGAACACAAGCTGGCACGCGGCTATCTGCCCGTGCCCACGCACTCGCTGCACTGGATGGCCGACGAAGGCTTTTCGCGCGCCGTCGCCGACTACCTCGAGGCCGAGCGTCGCGCCGTGGACGAGGAGATCGAGGTGCTGACCAGCTACGGCCCGTTCCGCAAGGTTGAAGGAGAGCCAGAATGACCGAGAAACTTGACCAAGGCGCCCGCGACGAGGCGCTGTCGCCGTTGAAAGACGCAGGCTGGGAAATGGCCGCCGACCGCGACGCGATCACCAAGACCTTTCGCTTCGACAGTTTCGTCGAAGCCTTCGGCTGGATGGCGCGGGCCGCGATCCTGGCCGAAAAGATGAACCACCACCCGGAATGGTTCAACGTTTACAACAAGGTGACCGTCACGTTGACAACCCATGACGCGGGTGGTCTGTCGCATCTCGATATCGAACTTGCCAACAAGATGGACACGCTCTCGCGATGATCGACACGATCCTGAACACGCCGTTGATGAACGGCACCTCCCTGGGCGACCTGCTGTCGCTGGAATTCCTGATCGCGCTTTTGGGCGACGTGCTGACCGCCATCGTGATCCTGATCATCGGTTACCTGCTGGGCGGCTGGGCCGGGCGGCGCATCCGCTCGATCGGCACCAAGGGCAAGCACCTGGACGAGACGCTGTTCAACTTCCTGGGCAACATCGTCCGCTACGTCTTCATCGGCTTCTCGTTCCTGTTCGTGCTGAACACCTTCGGGGTTCAGACGACCAGCGTCGTCGCCGTCATCGGTGCCGCCGGTCTTGCCATCGGCCTTGCCCTGCAGGGCACGCTGTCGAACGTGGCGGCGGGCGTGATGATCATCTTCTTCCGCCCCATCAAGAACGGCGATTTCGTCGAGATCTCGGGCCAGATGGGCACGGTCAAGGACATCTCGCTGAACTTCACCGAGCTGGCCAGCATCGGCAACGTGCAGATCATCATCCCCAACTCGCAGGTCTGGGGAAACACCATCGTCAACTACTCGGTCTACGAAACCCGGCGGGCGGAGTGGACCTTCGGCGTGGGCTACGGCGCCAACCTGGCGCAGGCCGAGAAGGTCATCCGCGACACGATCATGGCCGACGAACGCTCCATGTCCGAGCCCGAGCCCTTCATCCAGATCAACAACCTGGGCGACTCGTCGTGCGATTTCTTGGTGCGGGTGTGGTGCAACTCGGCGGACTATTTCGGCTACCAGGCCGACATGAAGCGCCGCGTGAAGGAAGAACTCGACCGCAACGGCGTGCCGATCCCGTTCCCCACGCGCACCGTCTGGATGAACGAGGGCGACAGCCCCACGCCCCACCACGGTCTGACCTCGTCCAGCGACGAGGACGTGGTCAAGGCCGACTCCGAGCTGACCTGAGGCCAGCCCGGAGACGCGATATCCTACAGGGTGGCGAGGATCGCCTCGCCGCCCGAGGTTTCGCAGACGCCGGGGTTCTCCTCGGCGTGCAGGGTGACGATCTTGTTGTCGTCCACCACCATCGCGTAGCGCTTGGAGCGGTCGAAGAACCCGACGGGCGGCGCGGTGAAATCCATGCCGGCGGCCTTGGTGAACTCGGCCGAGGCGTCGCCCAGCATGGTGATCCCCGCCACGTCCGCGCCGGTGGAGTCCGACCACGCCTTCATCACGAAGGGGTCGTTGACCGCCACGCAGATCACGTCCTCGATCCCCTTCTCGCCCAGCTGGTCGCGCACCCGCATGAAGCTGGGCACGTGGGCCGAGGTGCAGGTCCCGGTAAATGCGCCGGGCAGGCCGAAGACCACGACCTTCTTGCCGCGGGTCAGGTCGTGCAGCTGCACCTGTTCGGGGCCATCGGCCCCCATCCGCAGCAGCGTGGCATCGGGAAGCGTATCGCCTGTGGTAATGCTCATCGGTTCGTCCTTCCGGTCGGTTGTTGGCACCATATTCCGCCGACGATATACGGTGCCGACACCGATCCGCCAGCGGGGACACTTCAATGACACATATCGTCGTGATCGGCGCCGGCCAGGCCGCCAGCTCGCTGATCGGCACGCTGCGGACCAAGGGCTTCGACGGCGCCATCACCCTTGTCGGTGCCGAACCCGTGCCGCCCTACCAGCGCCCGCCGCTGTCGAAGGGATACCTGCTGGGCGACGTGGCGCGCGACCGGCTGTTCCTGCGCCCGGCCAGCTGGTGGGACGAGCATGACGTGACGCTGAAACTGGGAACGCCGGCCAGCGATATCGACACGGCGGCGCGCACGGTCCGGGTGGGCGACGAGACGCTGTCTTACGATCAGCTGGCGATCTGCACCGGCCTTGTCCCGCGTGCGCTGCCCGCCGATCTCGGCGGCGTGCTCGACGGCGTGCACACCGTGCGCAGCCTGGCCGACGTGGACGCGATGGCCGACCCGCTGAAGGCGGCCCGGCGGCTGCTGGTCGTGGGCGGCGGCTATATCGGGCTCGAGGCGGCGGCCGTGGCCCGCAAGCTCGGCGTCGAGGTCACGCTGGTCGAGGCCGCACCGCGCATCCTGTCCCGCGTCGCCGCGGACGAGACGGCGGCCTATTTCCGCGACCTGCATCGCGGCCACGGGGTGCACCTGGTGGAAGGCGCCAGCCTTGCCCGGCTCGAGGGCGAAACGCGCGTCACCGGCGCGGTCCTGGCCGATGGGCGCCGGATCGACTGCGATATCGCCATCGTCGGCATCGGCCTGCTGCCCCGCTGCGCCATTGCCGAAGCCGCGGGACTCGACGTCGATGGCGGGGTTGCGGTCGACGACCGGGGCCGGACCTCGGACCCGCGGATCTGGGCGGCGGGCGACTGCGCGGCGCTGCCCCTGCCTGGCGGGCGGATGCGGATCGAGTCGGTGGGCAACGCCATCGACATGGGCGCGGCGGTCGCGGCCAACATGCTGGGCGCCGATAAGGCCTATGACCCGAAACCGTGGTTCTGGTCGGACCAGTACGACGTGAAGCTGCAGATCGCCGGGCTGAACACCGGGCATGACCGCGTCGTGGTGCGGCCGGGCGCCCGGGACGGCGAGGGGTCGCACTGGTACTTTGCCGGCGACCGGCTGCTGGCGGTGGACGCCATGAACGACGCGCGCGCCTACATGATCGGCAAGCGCCTGATCGAGGCAGGCCGGTCGGCCGACCCCGAGACGCTGGCCGACCCCGCGGCCGACCTGAAGGCGCTGCTGCGCGCATGAGGCGGGCGTTGTGAGAATCGTCGGCGGCCGGTTCCGGGGCCGCGCCCTCGCGGCCGTGGGCAAGGGCGATCCTGCCGCCCACCTGCGCCCCACGACCGACCGCGTGCGCGAAAGCCTGTTCAACGTGTTGTCGGGCGGGAAATTCGGCGATCCGGTCACCGGTGCCGCGGTCCTCGACGTGTTCGCCGGGACCGGCGCCCTGGGGCTCGAGGCGCTGTCGCGGGGCGCGGCCAACGTCACCTTCCTCGAGAAGGGGCGCAAGGCGCAGGCCATCCTGCGCCGCAATCTCGACCTGCTGGGTGTAGAGGCCGAGGCGACGCTGATCTCCCGCGACGCCACCCGCCCCGGCCCGGCGCCCGGCGCCCACGACCTGGTCTTCCTCGACCCGCCCTACGGCACCGGCCTGGGCGAACGGGCCATGACCGCGCTGCTGGACGGCGGTTGGATCGCCCCCGGCGCACTGGTGGTCTGGGAGGACTCGGGTGCGCCGACGCTGCCCGCCGCACTGACCCAGATCGACCAGCGGCGCTATGGCGACAGCACGATCACCTTCGTCCGCCACGGCGAGACCGACGCCTGACCCGCCGTCCGGGCCCGAACGGGTCGGGAAACCCCATCACTGGTCCGTAAATACTCATGGCCGACCATTACCGGTCGGGCGCGGCGTCCGGGGTGTCGCGATCCATTCCCACGACCCGCCCGGCCCATCCATCGCTGGTCCGAGGATACCTCTGCCGAAGGTCGGAGACTGGCCCGACGCTGCCGTGGTGGCGCCCACGAAAAAACCCCGGCGCGGGAGGATGCGCCGGGGTTCAGTGTTCACCTTGGGGTGCAAGGGAGGAGGAATTACCCCTTGGTGAATTCCGGGTAGGCTTCCATGCCCAGCTCGCTCTGGTCGAGCCCGGCGATCTCGGCCTCTTCGCTGACGCGGATGCCCATCACGCCCTTCAGGATGAAGAACAGGACAAGGCTGACCACGAAGACGAAGATCCCGATGGCCGCGAAGCCGATGATCTGGGTGATGAAGCTGGTGCCGTCGGTGTAGAACGGAACGGCCAGGGTGCCCCAGAAGCCCGCGATCAGGTGGACCGGGATGGCGCCGACGACGTCGTCGATCTTCATCTTGTCCAGCATCGGCACGGTGAAGACCACGATCACGCCACCGATGGCACCGATCCACAGCGCACCGAAGAGCGTCGGGTCAAGCGGCCCGGCGGTGATCGACACGAGGCCGGCCAGCGCACCGTTCAGCACCATGGTCAGGTCGACCTTGCCATAGGTCAGCTGGGTCAGGATCAGCGCGGCCACCGCACCGGCCGAGGCGGCCATGTTGGTGTTGGCGAAGATCCGGCCCACGTCGGTGATGTCGCCGACGGTGCCCGCGGCCAGCTGCGAGCCGCCGTTGAAGCCGAACCAGCCCAGCCACAGGATGAACGTGCCGAGCGTGGCGAGTGCCAGGTTCGAGCCGGGCATCGGGTGGATACGGCCGTCCTTGCCGAACTTGCCAAGGCGCGGACCCAGCACGATGGCACCGGCCAGGGCGGCGAAGCCACCGGCGGCGTGCACCAGGGTCGAACCGGCGAAGTCGCTGAAGCCCATCTCGCTCAGCCAGCCGCCGCCCCACTGCCAGGACGCCTCGATCGGGTAGATGAAGCCGGTCAGGATGGCGACGAAGATCAGGAAGGGCCACAGCTTGATGCGCTCGGCCAGCGTGCCCGACACGATCGACGCGGTGGTGGCGCAGAACATCAGCTGGAAGAAGAAGTCGGACGCGACCGACGCGTAATCCAGCGCAGCGGCATCGGCGCCGAGACCCACGGGCTCGAGCGAGGTCGGCGAGATCAGGATGCCGATATAGCCCGCAACGGTCCAGCCATCACCGGGATACATCAGGTTGAAGCCCACGAACCAGTACATGATCGACGCGATGGAGAAGAGCGCGATGTTCTTGGTCAGCTGCGTGGTCACGTTCTTCGACCGCACCAGGCCGGCCTCGAGCATGGCAAAGCCCGCCGCCATCCAGAACACCAGGAAGCCGCCCACGAGGAACAGCAACGTGGTCATGATGTAGGGGCCGATTTCGTCGAAGCCCGGCGCGGCGGCGTCCTGGGCAACGGCCGCCAGCGGCACGAGCGTGGCCACGGCGGACAGGGGGAGAAGTTTCTTCAGTTGCATTCGTCGTTATCCTTCAGGCTGTGCCGCTTAGATGGCATCGTCGTTGGTTTCGCCGGTCCGCACGCGGATGGCGCTCTGGACGTCCAGCACGAAGATCTTGCCGTCGCCGATCTTGTCGGTCTTGGCGGTGGTCGCGATGGTGTCGACGACCTGATCGACCATGCCTTCGCTGACCACGATCTCGAGCTTGATCTTCGGCACGAAGTTCACGGCGTATTCGGCACCGCGGTAGATCTCGGTATGGCCCGACTGCGACCCAAAGCCCTTGATCTCGGTGACCATCATCCCGCGCACGCCAATTGCGGTCAGCGCCTCGCGGACCTCCTCGAGCTTGAACGGTTTGATCGCTGCAATGATGAGTTTCACGTGTCTGTCCCTTGTCGTTGCGATGAGCCGGCCCGGGGGCCTTGCCCGTGAGAGAGAGTGAAAGCCCCGGGATCGGCAAGAAATCGCCCCGGGTCGCGGCGCCTCAGAAAGGAACAAACGCACAATTTTTGCACAATTTGATGTGGTGGATTAAAAAATAGGCGGAAACGAATCCACCATCAGGCTTGCATCCGCGTTCCGCATCGCCAGATCAGACGTTATGCTGTGGTAAAAGAGCAGTGCAGTTTAAAGGGATCGGCCATGGCCAGTTCCGGCAAGGGCAAAGCCCCCCTCGTCGCGCATCGCCGCACCCGGCAGGCGAACAAGACAAAACCGACCAAGCGCAAACCGGCGCGCGCCACCGCGCGGCGGACGCGCCGCCGTGGGCCCTTGGGCTGGATCGCCGCCCTGTTCTCGTGGGTGCTGCGCCTGTTCGGGCGTCTCGTCGTGCGCGGGGTGGCGGTTGTCGCGCTGCTCGTGGGCCTGGCCACCTTCTACGTCTACACCACGCTGCCCCCGGTGACCGAGGTGCTGGATGGCCGTGCCAAGGGGTCGGTCACCATGCTAGACCGCGACGGCGACGTTTTCGCCTGGCGGGGCGAACAGTTCGGCGGCCAGATCGACGCGCAAACGATCTCGCCGCACCTGAAGAACGCCATCATCGCCACCGAGGACCGGCGCTTCTACAGCCATTTCGGTATTTCTCCGCGCGGTATCGCCAGCGCCGTGCGCATCAACCTGCGCGAAGGCCGCGGGCCGCTGTCGGGCCATGGCGGCTCGACCATCACCCAGCAGTCGGCCAAGCTTCTGTGCCTCGGCGTGCCCTACGACCCCGACACGTGGGAGTCCGAGGCCGATTACGAGGCCGACTGCCGCCGCGGGTCGCTGTGGCGCAAGGCCAAGGAGGCGATCTATGCCCTGGCGATGGAAGCCAAGTATTCCAAGGACGAGATCCTGACCATCTACGTGAACCGCGCCTTCCTCGGCGCCGGCTCGCGCGGGTTCGAGGCTGCCGCGCAGCGCTATTTCGGCAAGTCCGCCAATGATGTCACCCCGGCCGAGGCGGCGATGCTGGCGGGCCTCCTGGTGGCGCCCACCCGCTATGCCCCGACCAACAACCTCGAGCGCAGCCAGGACCGCGCGACCCTGATCGTCAGCCTCATGGAGGAACAGGGCTACCTGTCCGAAGCCGAGGCCCAACGCGCCCGCAACAACCCCGCCGTCCTGTCCGAGGCGGCCGAGGCGCGGGCCGGCGGCTATTTCGCCGACTGGGTCATGGGCGCGGCCCCCGATTTCCTGACCCGCAAGACCACCGAGGACGTGATCCTGCGCACCACCTTCGATCCGCGCATCCAGACGGCGGCCGAATCGGCCCTGCGCGAGGTGTTCGAAACCAAGGTCTCGCCCTCGTCCAAGGCGCAGGCCGCCATCGTGGTGATGAGCGCCGAAGGCGCCGTGCGTGCCATGGTCGGCGGACGCAAGTTCAAGGGCGTGGCCGGTCAGTTCAACCGCGCCACCATGGCCAACCGGCAGCCGGGCTCGGCCTTCAAGCCCTTCGCCTATGCCGCCGCGCTGGACATGGGCTATTCGCCGCTGGACCAGATCGTGGACGAACCGATGTCGCTGCAGATCCCCGGATCGGGTGACTGGTCGCCGCAAAACTATACCCGCGACTTCGCCGGTGCGATGACCATGGCCGACGCCCTGAAGGACAGCCGCAACATCCCCGCCATCAAGGTGACCGAGGCCGTGGGCCGCGACGTGGTGCGCCGGGTGGCAAGCGAATTCGGGCTTGAGTCGGACTTGGCATCGGGTCCCGCGCTGGCCCTTGGCGTGTCCGAGACGACGCTGCTGAACATGACCGGCGCCTATGCCGGGATCCTGAACGGCGGCACCTCGGTCGAGCCCTACGGCATCCTCGAACTGCGCCTGAAGGCCAGCGACGAGCCGCTGATGGGCCAGGACGGCGGGCTGGGCCAGCGCGTGATCTCGGAGGACGCCGCGCGGCAGCTGGTCTGGATGATGTCCCGCGTGATCGACGAAGGCACGGGCCAGCGCGCGCGGCTGGACGGGCGCGAGGCCGCGGGCAAGACCGGCACCACGCAGGAGGCGCGCGACGCCTGGTTCCTGGGCTTCACCGCCGATTACGTGGTGGGCGTCTGGATGGGCTACGACGACAACACCCCGCTGACCGGCGTGACCGGCGGCGGCCTGCCTGCCGACATCTGGCGCGAGACGATGGTGCGCATCAATCGCGACGTGCCCCCGCGCCCCCTGCCGATGAGCCCGCCGGCCGGCGTGTCGGGCCAGAGACAGGCGCCGCGCTACGAAGGTCAAAGCGCCGGTGCCCAAAGCGGCGGTCAACCGCAGGGTCAGCCGCGCAACCTCGGCCCGGTGCGACAGCCCAGCGTGGGCGACGTGGCCGACCAGATCATTAACGACGTGCTGGGCAAGATCTTCGGCAACTGACCGGGGCGGGTGCGAATTTTCGCAGAGGATTCGCGCGTCCCGGTCCGGCCTAGCTGCGGACCGACGTGCATTTCAGACCGCCGCCCTCGTCGTCGCGGGCCCAGGCGTCGCTGCGCGTGAGGCCGCCGGCCTCGGCGAAGCGGCGACCGTCCTGCACCGCGCCCCGGGCGGGCGTGCCCATTCCGGGCGTCAGCCGCGCGCGCAGGAACGACATGGGGTGGCGGCGCAGGGTCAGGCGCATGGCGACGTAATCCTCGATCACCTGCTCGCCCTCGGTCATCTGCGGCAGGTAGGCGGCGGGCTCGACGATGCCCTCGCCGTCCATGTCCCCGCCGAACAGCGGCAGCGGCTCGGTCCCGTGCAGCGCCTTGGCGGCCCAGATCGCCTCGCGCCGGCTAAGGCCCAGCCCGGCGAAGGCGTCCGCCTCGGCCAGCGCGCGCAGCGACCGCTGGCACAGCCCCGCGCGGCGCCACAGATCCTCGACCTGCACGTACCCGTTGCCGCGCGCCGCGGTGATCCAGTGCGCCTCGTCCTCGCGCATGGCCTTGATCTGGCGGAACCCCAGGCGCAGCGCCAGGCCCCCCTTGGCGTCGGGCTCCATCACGTTGTCCCAGAAGCTGGCGTTGACGCAGACGGGCCGCACCTCGACCCCGTGTTCGCGGGCGTCCCGCACGATCTGCGCGGGGGCGTAGAACCCCATGGGCTGCGCGTTCAGAAGGGCGCAGGCGAAGATGCCGGGATGGTGCCGCTTGACCCAGGCCGAGGCATAGACCAGCAGCGCGAAGCTGGCCGCGTGGCTTTCGGGGAAGCCGTAACTGCCGAACCCCTCGATCTGGGCGAAGCAGCGTTCGGCGAAGTCGCGGTCGTAGCCGTTGTCGCGCATCCCTTTCAGGAAGCGGTTCCGGAACTCGCTGATATTGCCGAGCTTCTTGAAGGTGGCCAGCGCCCGGCGCAGGCGGTCGGCCTCGTCCGGGGTGAAGCCCGCGCCGATGATGGCGATCTGCATCGCCTGCTCCTGGAACAGCGGCACGCCCAGCGTCTTGCCCAGCACCCGGCCCAGCGCGTCCGAGGGGAATGTCACCTCCTCTTCGCCCGCGCGGCGGCGCAGGTAGGGATGCAGCATGTCGCCCTGGATCGGGCCGGGCCGGATGATCGCCACCTCGATCACCAGGTCGTAGAAGGTGCGCGGCCGCATCCGGGGCAGGAAGTTCATCTGCGCCCGGCTTTCCACCTGGAAAACGCCAAGGCTGTCGGCCTTGCACAGCATGTCGTAGGTCGCGGGATCCTCGGGCGGCAGGCTGGCCAGCGTGTACTCGGTCCGGTGATGCCGCTGGATCAGGTCGAACGCCTTCCGCAGGCACGACAGCATCCCCAGCGCCAGCACGTCGACCTTGAGGATCCCCAGGCTGTCGATGTCGTCCTTGTCCCAGCAGATGACCGTCCGGTCCTCCATGCTGGCATTTTCCACCGGGACCAGTTCGTCCAGCCGGCCCTCGGTGATGACGAAGCCGCCCACGTGCTGGCTCAGGTGGCGCGGGAAGCCGATGATCTGGAAGATCAGTTCAAGCGTCAGGCGCAGCCGCTTGTCGCGCGGGTCGAGCCCGATTTCCGCCATGCGGTGCGCCTCGAGCCCGTTGGTGCCGAAGAATCCCCAAAGCTGCGACGACAGCGATGCCAGCGTGTCGTCGGTCAGACCCATGGCGCGCCCCACCTCGCGGATGGCGCGCTTGGCGCGATAGTGGATCACCGTGGCGCACAACCCGGCGCGGTGGCGGCCGTAGCGGTCGTAGATGTGCTGGATCACCTCCTCGCGGCGCTCGTGCTCGAAATCCACGTCGATATCGGGCGGCTCGTCCCGCGCCTCGGAGACGAAACGCTCGAACACCATGGTCCCGATCTCGGGGGAAACCGAGGTCACGCCAAGGCAGTAGCAGACCACCGAGTTCGCCGCGCTGCCCCGCCCCTGGCACAGGATGTCGCGCGACCGCGCGAAGCTGACGATATCGTTCACGGTCAGGAAATACGGCTCGTATCCCAGCTTGCCGATCAGCGTCAGCTCGTGTTCGAGCAGCTGGGCCACGTGGTCCGGCGCGCCCGAGGGATAGCGCCACTCCAGCCCCTTCAGCGCCAGCCGCCGCAGCCGGTCCGACGCCGATTCGCCGTCGGCCACCTCGGACGGGTATTCATAGCGCAGCTCGTCCAGCGAGAAGGTGCAGCGCGCGGCTAGCGCGGCGGCGCGGTCCCATGCCTTTTCGTGCTCGCCCAGCAGGCGCCGCATCTCGGGGCCCGCGCGCAGGCGCTGCTCGGCATTGGCCAGCGACGCCCGGCCCAGCGCGTCCACCCGCGTGCCGGTGCGGATCGCGGTCAGCACGTCGGCCAGCCGCCGCCGCGCGCCGTGGTGCATCATCGGCCGTGCGCTGGCCACCGTAGGCACGCCCAGGTCCGCGGCGGCGCGGGTGGCGCGGGCCCAGCGCGCGGGGTCCTGCCCGTCATAGCGGGGCGACAGGCACAGGCTCACCTGCCCGGGAAACCGGCCCGCCAGCCGCGCCGCCTGCTTGCGCCAATCGGACGGCCCGCCGGGTTGGACGATCAGCTCGCAGCCCGAGCCCCAGTCCAGAAGATCGTCAAGACGAACCTGGCAGCTGCCCTTCTCGGCCCGAAGCCGCCCGAGCGAAATCAGGCGGCACAGCCGGCCCCAGCCGTCGCGGTCGCGGGGGATGACGGTGACCTGCAGGTCGCGGTCGGTGACGATGCGCGCCGCCGGGATCAGCCGCGGCACGGTGGTGATGTCTGCGCTGGGCGGCCTGGGCAGGCCCGGTGGCGCGGGCGGGCCGATCAGCTCGGCCTCGGCCCTGAGCTTCACCATGCGCCGCAGCTCACGCGCGCGGGTATGGGCGCGCACGATGCCGGCCACGCTGTTCTCGTCGGCGATGGCGATGGCCGACAGCCCCAGCAGCCCCGCCCGGTCCACGTATTCCTCGGGGTGGGACGCCCCGGTGAGGAAGGTGAAGTTGGACGTGGCCGACAGCTCGACAGATGCGGTGACAGGGCGACTCATGCCGCCACTATGTTCTATTTTTGTTCTTCAGTGGAGTCGTTTTGCCGCGCCCCGCGACACGATGCCCCGAAGCCTAGCCGTCGGTGTCGCAGGCCCCGCCGGTGTGGCAGTCGGCAACACGCGCGACCTGCGCGGCGTCGGGATTCTGGAACAGCCATTGCGGGCAGGGCCCCACCTCCAGAACCCGGTCGCCATTCTCATGCCGCAGGAAAACCAACACGTCGCGGTCCTGCGGCGGCAGGTTTCCGCACCAGGCCCCCGCGCAACCGATCTGAACCTGGATGGACCGCGCAAACGGCCTGGCGAACCCGTCCGGGCCCAGCACGCGGCCGCGCAGCCTTGCCGCGATGCGCGTGCCCGGACGCGGCGCGAAATCGGACGAGATCGGGGTTCCGGCCGTGATGCGGCCCAGAACCACCGTGTAGAAATCATCGGAGGCGTCCGCGTCGAGATAGCTGCGCACCACGTCCGGCGCGCGGCAGGACAGCGCCAGGGCCGGTGCCGCCGCGAGGCAGGCCACCAGGGCGCCGAAGATCGCCGCCCGGATCACAGCCTGTCGCGGAAGGCGGCGAACACGGCGTGGTAGATGTCGCGCTTGAAGGGCACGATCTGGTCGATCAGCGCGTCGGGATCGGTCCAGCGCCACGCCGAGAACTCGGGGTGGTCGGTGTCGATGCGCACGTCATCGTCGCTGCCCCGGAACCGCAGCAGGAACCATTTCTGCTTCTGCCCGCGATACTTGCCGCCCCAGACCTTGCCCAGAAGGTCGTCGGGCAGGTCGTAGAACAGCCAGTCGTCCGTCGCCGCCTCGACATCGACAAGGGCGGGCGCGATGCCGGTTTCTTCCTGGAGCTCACGCAGGGCGGCGGTCTGCGCGTCCTCGCCCGGGTCGATCCCGCCCTGCGGCATCTGCCAGGCGCCCGAGGCGTGGTCGATCCGCTGCCCCGCGAAGACGTGGCCGGCCGGGTTGGCCAGGACCACGCCCGCGCAGGGGCGATAGGGCAGATCCTCGGCTTTGACGGCCACGCTTACTGGCCGCCCGGGCTCAGCGCCGACAGGCCCTTGAGGATGTCGATGGCATAGGCCAGCTGGTAATCCTCGTTGCGCAGCTCGGCGGCCTCCTCGGCGGCTTCCTGCTCCTGCAGGATGATCTCGCGCTGATCGTCGGTGACCGAGTCGTTGCTGATCGCGCCGCGCAGGTCCGCCTCGGACCGGCGCTGGAAGGGGCTCGTCTCTTCCTCGGACTCGTCTTCCTCGGGGGTTGCGGCGGGCTGCTGCACCACGATGTCGGGCGACACGCCCAGCGCTTGGATCGACCGGCCCGACGGGGTGTAGTAGCGCGCGGTGGTCAGGCGCATGGCGCCCTCGCCCCTCAGCGGCATGACCGTCTGAACCGAACCCTTGCCGAAGGACTTGGTGCCGACGACGATGGCGCGGCGGTGGTCCTGCAGCGCGCCCGCGACGATCTCGGACGCCGAGGCCGAGCCGCCGTTGATCAGCACGACGATGGGCTTGCCCTCGGTCAGGTCGCCCTCGGTGGCATTCACCCGTTCGCTGTCCTGCACATCGCGGCCGCGGGTCGACACGATTTCCCCTTCTTCGAGGAACGCATCGCTGACCTGGATCGCCTGGGTCAGAAGGCCCCCGGGGTTGTTGCGCAGGTCGATGACGAAGCCGTTGACGTTCTGCATGCCGCCGGCGGCCTCGACCTGTTCTTCCAGGTTCTCGACCAGCTTGGGATAGGTCTGGTCGCTGAAGGTGATGACCCGCAGCACCACGGTGTCGCCCACCAGGCGCGACCGCACGGCCGTCAGCTCGATCGTGTCGCGGATGATCGAAACGTCGAAGGGCTCGTCCACGCCCTCGCGCACGACGGTGACGACGATTTCGCTGCCCACCGGGCCGCGCATCAGGGCCACGGCGTCGTCCAGGGTCAGGCCCAGAAGCGACTCGCCGTCGACATGGGTGATGAAGTCGCCGGCCTGCATGCCTGCGGCGTCGGCGGGGGTGTCGTCCATGGGCGACACGACCTTCACGAAGCCCTCTTCCTGGGTCACCTCGATGCCGAGACCGCCGAATTCGCCGCGCGTCTGGGTGCGCATCTTCTGCGCGTCGTCGGGCGAGAGATAGCTGGAATGCGGGTCGAGCGAGGTCAGCATCCCGTCGATGGCGGCCTCGATCAGGTCACCCTCGTCGACCTCTTCCACGTATTGCGCGCGGATCCGTTCGAAGATGTCGCCGAACAGGTCCAGCTGCTCGTAGACGCTGGAGCGATTGGCGTTTTCCTGCGCGATCAGCGGCCCTGCGATCTGCGTGGTCAGAAGCACCCCGGCCAGCGTCCCGCCGAGGGCGGCCATTACGAACTTTCTCATTTGCCTCGTCCTATTCTTCCTGCACGGTGAACCAGTCTGCGGGGTCCACCGGGCCGTCATCCGACCTCAGTTCCACATAAAGCCTTTGTGGCGCCGTTTGACCAGCGCCGGCTTCGTCGCGGGCTTCGTCAGGGGCCGCGGTCTGTGCGCTGGGCATAAGGCCCAGCGGCGCATCGGCCCCGACGATTTGTCCGGGCGCACCGTAGACCACGTCGAGCCCGGCAAGAACCAGCAGATAGCCTTCGGCGGGCTCAAGCAGCATCACGTTTCCGTAGTCGAGAAGCGGGCCGCGATACCGTATCGTCCCCGGCCATGGCGCCGTCACAAGCGCGCCCGGCGCGGTGTCGATGACCCAGCCCGGCCGCGTGATCCCCGCCGCGTCGCGGTCGCCGAACCCCAGCCGCACCCGGCCCGCCACCGGCAGGTCCAAGCTGCCTTTCGCGCGCAGGAAATCGGCCGCCTCGGTCGCGGCCGGCCCAGCCGGCAGGTTGGCGGCGAAATCCCGGAGACTGCGCGCATCGGACGCAAGGCGGTCCATGGCGGTCTCGTCCTCGGCCACGCGGTCGGGACGGTCAACGCGATCGGCCACCGCCTTGGACAGTGCGGCGCGCGCCGTCTGGATCTGGGACAGGCCGTCGGCCAGGTCGGCCTCGGCGCTTTGTTGCACCGCGCGCAGGCTCGCGATGTTGCGAAGATCGGTCGTCAGCGCCTCGAGCCGTGCGGCCAGCGCGGGCGTCAGGTCGGCCATCAGGATCCCCGCGCGGGCCGTGTTCACCGGCCCCTCGGGATGCAGCAGCAGCGACACCTCGGGCGCGCCGCCCATGACCTGCAAGGCGCCAAGAAGCCGCCCCAGCTGATCGCGCTCGGCATCCAGCCGCGCGGTGATGCGCGCCTCGTCCTCGCGCGCGCGGCGCAACCCGGCGCGCAGGGCGGACAGCCCGTCCTCGTAGGCCTGCACGGTGCGCGTCAGCGCCGCCACCCGGTCGCGCGACGACTCGGCCGCCTCAAGCGACTCGGCGGCCCGCGACAGGGCCTGCGCCGCGCGGTCGGCCATGCTGGCCGCGTCGGATTGCGCCACGGCCGGACCGGCCAGGCAAAGCGAAAGGCAAAGCGCGCGCAGCATCAGCGGATCAGGCTTTTCCCGGTCATCTCGTCGGGCTGCGGCAGACCCATGAGCTCCAGCAGTGTCGGCGCCAGGTCCGCCAGCCGGCCATCGACCAGCGATGCCCCTTCGGGACCGCCCACCAGCATCACCGGCACCAGGTTCGTGGTGTGCGCGGTATGTGGCCCGCCCGTCTCGGGGTCGGTCATGACTTCGCAATTGCCGTGGTCGGCGGTGACGATCATCGCGCCGCCGGCCTTTTCCAGCGCGTCGAGCACGCGGCCAAGACCCTGGTCCACCGCCTCGCAGGCGGCGATGGCGGCATCCAGGTCACCGGTATGACCCACCATGTCGGGGTTGGCGTAGTTGCAGACGATCAGGTCGTAGCCCTTCTCGATCGCCTCGACGAAACGGTCGGTGACCTCGGCCGACGACATCTCGGGCTGCATGTCGTAGGTCGCGACCCTGGGCGACTTGGGCATGGCGCGATCCTCGCCGTCCTCGGGCGATTCCTTCCCGCCGTTCAGGAAGAAGGTGACGTGCGGGTATTTCTCGGTTTCGGCCAGCCGGAACTGGCTGAGCCCGTGCTTGGCCACCCACTCGCCCAGCGTGTTCACCAGCTTGCGCTTGGGAAAGACGGTCGAGAAATAGGCGTTGTGGTCCTGGCTGTACTCGACCATGCCCAGCCGTGCGTTCAGCTGCGGCCGGTCCGAGACATCGAAACCGTCGAAATCGGGCGCACCGATGGCGGCAAGGATCTCGCGCGCGCGGTCGGCGCGGAAGTTCAGGCAGAAGAACCCGTCACCATCGGCCATGCCCGCGTAATCGCCGATGACCGTCGCCGGGATGAACTCGTCGGTCGTGTCCGTGTCGTAGGCCTGGCTGACGGCGGTGTCCGCATCGGCTGCCGTCGCTTTGCCCTTGCCGGCGACCATGGCGCGGTAGGCGGTTTCGACCCGTTCCCAGCGGTTGTCGCGGTCCATGGCGTAGTAGCGCCCGATCACCGTGCCGATGCGGGCACCTTCGGGCAGGTTGTCCTGCAGGTGCCGCATGAAATCGCGGGCCGATTTCGGCGCCACGTCGCGCCCGTCGGTGATGGCGTGGATGACGATGGGAATGTTCGCCCTGGCGATGATCCGCGTCGCAGCGAGGACGTGGTCCACGTGGCCGTGCACGCCCCCGTCCGAAACCACGCCCATCAGGTGCGCCGTCCCCTCGGACGCGCGCAGGTTGGTGATATAGGCCTGCAAGGCCGGGTTCTCGGCAAAGCTGCCATCCTCGATCGCCAGGTCGATCTGGCCCAGGTCCATCGCCACCACGCGGCCCGCGCCGATATTGGTGTGACCGACCTCGGAATTGCCCATCTGGCCCTTGGGCAGGCCGACGTCGGGGCCGTGGGTGGTCAGCCGCGCCTCGGGGCCCGCGTCGCGGATCCGGTCGAAATTGGGGGTTTTCGCCAGCGCGGGGGCGTTCGCGTCGGTCTCGTCCCGCGCGCCCCACCCGTCGAGGATGCAAAGGACGACTGGCTTCGGTGCGGTCATGGCTTGCTTTCCCGTCTTTGGCTGTGCCGCCGTTCTATCGTGCCGGCCGCCGGGGCGAAAGCGTCGCGCGGCCTATTCGCGATGGTAGGGTGCGCCCGACAGGATCGACACCGCGCGATACAGCTGTTCGGACAGCATCACGCGGGCCAGCATGTGCGGCCAGACCATGCGCCCGAGGCTGAGCCGGGCATCGGCGCGCTTGCGCAAGTCCGGGTGCAACCCGTCCGCACCGCCGATCAGGAAGGCAGCCGCGGGCCGGCCCTCGTCCCGCCATCGGGCGAGCAGGTCGGCAAATTCGGGGGAGCTGAGCGTCTTGCCGCGTTCGTCCAGCGCGCAGATAACGGCGCCGTCCGGGATGGCGCGGGCCAGCGCGTCGGCCTCGGCCTCCATCCCGCTGGTCTTGCGGGTCTCGACCTCGTGCTCGGCCAGGGGACCGAGAGACAAGGGCCGTCCGGCGCGGTCGAAGCGGGCCGCGTAATCGTCGATCAGGCTGCGCTCGGGGCCGGGCCGTATCCGGCCCACGGCGCACAGATGGACCTTCACCTGGGGGTCAGGCGCGGCCCGGGGCGTCGGTCGGGCCGAGCCACATCTTTTCCAGCTGATAGAACTCGCGCACCTCGGGTCGGAACACGTGCACGATCACGTCGCCGGTGTCGATCAGCACCCAATCGCCGCCATCCTTGCCCTCGACCTTGCACAGCCGACCGAAGTCGTGCTTCAGCCGATCGACCAGCTTATCGCTGATCGACGCGACCTGGCGCGACGAGCGGCCCGAGCAGATGACCATGAAATCGGCCATTTCGGATTTGCCGCGCAGATCGATCTGCACGACCTCCTGGGCCTGGTCGTCATCGAGGGATTTCAGGATTTCCGCCAGCAGCGCATCGGGCTGCAAGCGCGTTTCGGACAGGGGCGCGGACGTGCGCTGATCCGGGTGTGCGACCTGGCTGGTCGCGGTCTGGGTAGCAGACAGGACGGTGTCCTCCTTCGTGGCTGCGCCGTCTGGCCACGACGCGGGCGTACGGAAAAGATAACCATCGCCTGGCGCGATTCCAACAGCGGCGTTCGCCCGGATCGACGACGCGGCGCGTATTTTGCGCCAAATATGCACCTTTCCGCCGCCGATCCGGCCATCCGGCTGCCCCAGCGGCTGTTTCGGGCCGCGACAACCCTATGTTAATCGTCGGAAGTAACGATCAGAACGGAGGCCGCCATGGCCACCATCCTGGGCCCGGGGCTGAACTGGCGGATCTGGTACCATGCCGCCAAGGGTGTGTTTTTCGAGCTGAACAACAACAACCTGGGCCTGATTTCGGCCGGGGTGGCCTTTTACGGCATGCTTGCGATCTTCCCCTCGGTCGCCGCGGTCATCGCGATCTGGGGCTTTTTCGCCGATCCGCTGACCGTGGCCGAGCAGTTGGATGTTCTGCGCGGCTTCGTGCCCGGCGATGCCTACGCCATCCTCGACCAGCAGGTCAGCGCGCTGATCAATGCCAACTCAAGCACGCTGGGATGGGCCACGGTGATTTCGCTGGGGGCCGCCATCTGGTCGTCGCGGGCGGGTGTCGCCGCGCTGATCCGGGGTCTGAACGCCATCTACCGCGAAAGGAACCGCGAAGGACTGCGCCAGATCGCGGCGGCCTTCGGCGTGACCTTCCTTCTGATCGGTGTCGCGCTGATCGCGCTGGCGTGCGTCGTGATTTTGCCCATCGTGCTGGCCATCCTGCCGCTGGGGCCGATCACGACGCTGCTGATCGCATCCGCGCGCTGGATCATCGCACTGGGCGTCGTGGTCGGTGCGCTGGGCGTGGTCTATCGCTATGGCCCCAACCGACGACATGCCCGTCCCGGCTGGCTGACGCCCGGGGCGATCGTGGCGATCATCATCTGGGGCGCGATTTCCTACGGGTTCTCTTACTATCTGTCGAACTTCGGCAACTACAACCAGATCTACGGCGCACTGGGGGCGGTGATCGCGTTGCTCATGTGGCTGTATCTCAGCGCGTTTTCGGTCCTGCTGGGCGCGTCGCTGAACGCCGAGCTCGAGCTGCGCACGCGAGAGGACAGCACCAAGGGCCCCGAGCGGCCCATGGGCGAACGCGAGGCGCGGGTCGCCGACACCCTGATCGAGAATTGAGGCTCAGATCAGGGGGCGCACCTTGCGCTCAACCTCGTCCATGACGGCCAGTTGGCGCAGGCCTTCCCGGTCGAAGACCCGCACGACACCTTCGGCCCAGCTTGCCAACCCCCGGTCACGCAGTTTCGCAAGGGTCTTGTTGGTGTGGACCAGTGACAGGCCCAGCGCGTCGGCCAGGTCCTGTTGGCGGAACGGGAAGGAGAAGACCCCGTTATCGACACGGCCCAGTTGCCGGAAACGGTCGTGGATGACCACCAATGCCCAGGCCACGCGTTCCAGGGCGGACCGCTGCCCCACCGTCGCCAGGGCCGAGCCCAGAAAATGCTCCTCGCTGCAGACCAGCCACGTCATGTCGAAGGCCCGTTCGGGATGGTTGCGGAACAAGGTCCAGATATCCGAGCGCCGGAAGACGCACAGCGTCATCGGCGTGGTCGCCTCGATCGAGTAGCCGATATCGTCGAGCATCGCGTCCTGCATGCCGATGAAGTCGCCCGGCATCACGAAGTTGGTGATCTGGCTCCGCCCGTCTTCCAGCGTCCGGAACCGCACGCCCATGCCATCCAGCACCGTGAAGAGCTGTGGGCTTTTCGCCCCCTCGATGACCACGGCCTGACCAGAACTCACGTCGATCTCGCCCACCTTGAAGTGCGACATGAACTCGAGCTCTTCCGGCGAAAGGTTTTCGAAGCCCGGAAGGCGACGAAGTGGGCAGTTACTACAGTCGGTCGGCATGAAGTTTCTCGTTGGGATACGTCATACTTTAATGCAAGGCTTCTCGCGGTCTATCAAGAAGCGTTCAAACGCCCATACCAGACACCATTCCGGAAATTGCCCATGCCGATCGTTCTCATTGTCGAGAATGTTCCCGTCGTTTCAGAAGATATCGCCGAAACCGTTCGAACCCAACTGCCCGACGCCGAGACCGTGACCGCCAAGTCCCTGAAGGATGCGGAGGATATTGTCGTGACCGGAACCGATATCCGGCTCTGCATCGTGTCGGGATCTGCCGCGGCGCCGCGGCTCGAGGGTCTGGCCCGGGCCCTGGCGGAACGCCAGGTGCCCACCGTGGTGATGACCAATCACCAGGTCGTCGTCGACATGTTCGACGAGCGGGCCGAGATCCTGGGCAAGCCGTTCTCGACTCAGATGCTCAGCGACGCGCTGCGCAACCTCAATCTTTCCGACTGATCGCGCGCGCGACCGACAGTCCCAGCAGGAAGGCCTGTGCGACATTCGCCGCCGTCAGGGCGCGGGCGCTTGTCTCGTCGGTGGCGGCCTCGGTGGATTTCGTGGGATCCGCCATCTGGCGCGCCTGCTCGCGCGGGATCGCGCGCGGCGGGATCTTGGAATAGGCCAGGATGAGAAGACCGATCACGAAGAAGACGCCGCCCACGATGAGCGACGCGATCAGGCCACCGTAAAGATCGATCAGGTAGATCATGCCGGCGCTGGCGAAAAAGCCGACACCGACCAACGCGAACAAGCCGCCCAGCGTGCCGTACACGGCACGCCGGGCGACGCGCTTGCCCATCAGCTGGGCGCGCAGAAGAATCGGGGCGAACACCGATCAGCGGCGGGTCAGGAAGCCGACGATCAGGCCCACCAGGGCGGCGATGCCAAGGGCCGTGGCCGGGTTTTCGCGCACGTATTCCTCGACCTCGTCGACCTTGTGCTCGGCCTCGCTGCGCATGGCGTTGGCCCGGCGGCGCGCTTCGTCGCTGTAGGCGCGGCCCTTGGCGACACCCATGTCCTTGATGGTATCCGTCAGGCGGGCGATGTCGCCCTTCAAAAGCTCGACCTGGCGCGACAGCTCCTCGGTCGACGGCTCCGGCTTGTTGGTGTTCTCAACCATGAAAAAAGTCCCCTTGAACGTCTGAATTCAAGGGGACAATCACTTGGGCTGCGACAAAGTTCCGCAGCGGTTGGGCTCACATCTGTTTGGCCGTCGTTTCGTCGCCATCCGCGGCCAGGCTCGATGCCCTCTCTTCGCCGCGACGACGCTTGCGCAAGTGGTGATCGGTCCGCTCCTTGCTGACGATTCCGAAGATCGTCACGGCCCCGAGGGTCAGGAGCGCGAGAAGCACGAGAAGGTAGGTCAGGTCCATAACTGGTCCTTTCAGGTTGCTGGTCGTTGGCTGCACAATCCACGACAGCGCCCGCCGTTCCGGAACCGCGGCGGTCTGTGCGGGTTTGCCACAGGCAGGCAAAAAGGAAACAACATGACCATCACCGCACGCACCCTGATGGCCGCCAAGGCCAAGACCGAGGATGGGGATTTTCCGGTACGCGAGCTGTTCTTCTCTTCGCGTGACTGGACCCTGCGCCACGTGCTGGTCGATCTCGGCGGATGGCTGAGCCGGGAAGAGGTGCTGGTGACCATCCGGCGGTTCGAGCGGCCAGACGATTCCGGCTGGCCCCTTGCCATGTCACGGGCCGAGCTTGACGACGCCCCCATGCTCGACCCCGCGTCCGAGCCTGCGCCCGACCTGCCGCCCGTGGTGATCGGGCCGTTCGGGAACACCTTCTCGCCCCTTCTCGCGGCAACGGTCGGCATGGAGGAGTCCATGCCTGAGACGTCCGGAGACGATGCCCCCTCGGACGTCATGCGCGATGGCAGCGGCCGCGTGTTCCGGTTGGAACGGATGTCCGAGTGGATCGGGCGCGAGGCGTTCGGCCCCGAGGGCCCGCTGGGCGAGATCACCGACTTTCGCATGACAGATGATTTCCGCATGACCGACGCCCTGCTGAAGGGCGACGGCATCGTGTCCCTGTCGCGGTTCCGGCGGCTGGCCGACCAGGGCCACGCCGTTTTCGGCTAGACCGGGGCCGCGTCCCGGACCGCGCTGATCTGGTCGCGCGCCTCGTAGCGGGCGGCCGCCGCGTTGACCAACGCCCGGAAGATCGCGCGCTGGCGGTGGGCGTAGAACAGGTGCTCGGGGTGCCACTGCACGCCCAGAGCGAAGGGCGGTGCGACCCGCTCCACCGCTTGGATCATGCCGCCTTCGTCGCGCGCGGCGACCTGCAGACCGTCCCCGAGAACCGACACCGCCTGGCTGTGCAGCGCGTTCACCCACATGGGCGCCGTGCCCGTATGGCGTGACAGAAGCGTGTCGGGCCGCACGTCGATGTGTTTCTTCGGCAGGATGGTCCAGTGCCGTTCGCTGGCCGTGTAGGTGCCGTATGCGTCTTGGTCCAGCCGCCCGCCCAGCGCGACGTTGATCATCTGCGCGCCACGGCAGATGCCCAGGACGGGCTTGCCGGCCGCCATGGCCTCGCCCACCAGGCGCTGTTCCAGCGCGTCCCGCTCGGGGTCGAGCCGGGCGGACGAGATGATCTTTCCGCCGAACAGGTCGGGCGAGATGTCGTCGCCGCCGCCGATGATGACGCCATCCACCGCGTCGATGTCGTCGGGCCGGTTTACCCCCCACCGCACCGCGCGCCCACCCGCCAGCCAGACGTTCAGCGCCACCAGCGGGAAGATCCGCCAGCCCGAGCGTTGCGAGGTGGTGACGCCGATCAGCGGTTTCCTCATGGGTGCATCCCGGCGTCGTTCAGGATCTCGGCCGCGCGGTCACGCCAGCCCCCCGGCAGGTGCAGCACGCCGGAACGGTGGTCCCGCCACGCGGTGCACAGCCGGTCGAGCAGGTCCGCGTCCGCCCCGATTCGCTCGATGGCGCACCAGCGGTTCCATTCCAGCGTGACCGACCAGGCGGGATCGTCGATCCGGCAATCGGGCAGGCGATAATGCCAGGCCGGCCGGGCGGACTTGTGGTCCATCTGCGGAACGGCGGCGACGACGCGGTCGGGCGCGTGCTGCTTCAGGATCGGCAGCAGGTCCAGCGCGTGGTTCCGGCTGGCCGCGTGTTCCAGGTAGGCGTCGGTCAGGGCGTCCATGTCCCAGTCATCGGCCTCGGGCGCGCAGATCTCGTCGGTCAGCGCCGCTGGCATGGGGTCGACGAAGGGCAGGATGCGACGGGCCGGATCGATATCCATGCTGTCGCGTAGACATTCCTCGACCAGGCAGAAGGCGCGCAGGGTCGGAAGGATCGCCGGGACCGACATCGCGGGCAGCGCCGCGTTCAGATGCACCCCGAAGCCCAACGCGACCCCGTCCTGCGTGCCCAGCGCGCCGGCGGCGACCAGGGCTTCGTTCACCGCCTCGATACGGGCCAGCTCACGCGGCAGCACCGGCTCGGTCACGTATTCCACCGGGATGACCGCGCGGCCCAGGTCGAGGCCCATCTGCGCGATCTTCGACGAGGCGTGATCGCGCAGCTTGGTGTCGAGCAGGATTTCCACCGTGCCCAGGTCCGATCCCTCGACGGTCCATTCGTAGTCGCCGGTCTGCCGCTCGGTCCCGCCAAGGCCATTGGCCAGGATATGGGTGACGGCCCGCTCGTCCAGGCCCCCGAGTTCGACCTCGACGCCGACGCGGCGTGGCGCGCCGTCTTCGGTCTCGGGGCGCGGCAGGTCCTGGGCTTCGGGATGATCCTCGGTCATGGCCAGCCAATCCCGGGCGGCAACGCCCGGTTCCCCGCTCAGACGATTTCGCCCGGAACGCCGGGCAGGGGCATGCCGAACTTGCGGGCGGGACGCACATCGTAGGGCAGAAGAAAGCTTTCGCGGTTCTCGGGCTGGCGGAACCGGTCTTCCTCGGCCCAGCCGCGGACCTGTTCGATGGCCGAGCGCTGCGGATCGAAGGCCCGCTGCCCGGCCCAATGGGTCAGGGCGCGAGACAGAACGTTGCGCGCGAAATCGCCATCCTTGGTCAGGACGCCGGCCTCGGTGTCCCAGTGCAGCGACCGACCATTCAGGTTCGCCGACGAGATCAGCGTGCTGCGATCGTCGAAGACACACAGCTTGGCATGGACGTAGATCAGCGGGGCGCCGTCGATCACGTCACGCCCCGGTGGGGGACCGGGCAGTTCGCTGCGCGGCTGGGCGGGCGAGGCGAAATAGGCGCGGTCGCCGAAGGCCTTGGACACCTGTCGCACGCAGCGCGCCTGGAGATACTCGCCGAAGCGCGCATCGACCTTGGTGCGCCGGTGAAAGGCGATATCCTCGGGCGCGGCCGGCAAGACCATCAGCAGTTTGAGATCCGGATGCTGCCCCGCGAGGTCGGACAGGTGCCGGGCCAGCGCGCGGTCGCGGAAGAACTGCGTCTCGAAATAGATCAGATCCCGCGAGGCGGCGGCTTCCTCGAAGATCGTGTCGTTGATCTCGGTCAGCAGCTGGCTGGGCCCGAACGCCGTCAGCGGCCAGTGACGCCGCTTGGACAAGGTCCGCACGAAGCCGCCCTCCCCGGGCGTGGGATCGGCGTCGCCGCGCGTCACGTCGGCCATCGCTTCCAGATGCGCCTCGGCGGCCGCGGCGGCAGGTCCCTCGACGATCATCTGCACGTCGTGCCAGGTCTGTTCGCCCGGGCCGCGGTGCTGCCGCGTGTCGTAGCGGCGCCCGTTCAGGTCCAGCCCGCCGATGTAAAGAACGCGCCCGTCCATGACCGCCAGCTTCTGGTGATGCGACACCGGATGCAGCGGGAACGGCCCGCCGCTGTGTTGTTCGACAAGGTGCTTGGCGCCCACCCGCAGCCAGCGATGCGCGCGCCGCAGGTGGCGGAACCTCGTCAGGCGCGCGGGCGCTTCCAGCCCGTTCAGCGTCTCGCGCAGTTCGGCCAGTTCGCGCGCGACACGCGGCCAGAGCGCAAAGCCGGTCAGCCATCCCACGCGCGCGGGATGCATGGCCGCGCGCGCCCGCAGCGGCGCGGCGTCGGGGCCGGCAAGCTCGGATATCGCCGCCATCTGGCGCATGGAAGACCAGCAGACCGCGTGCATCTCGGGCGAGACGATCGGGTCGAAATCCGACAGTGTCAGGTCGATGCGCACGCCGCGCCGAAGGGTGTGGATCAGCAGGTCGAACCAGTCCTCCCCGATCTCGCGCGCGTTTTCGGAACGCAGCTTGGTCTGCGCGTCGAACACGCGGAAGCCCATGACGATCCGGTCCTGCGCGGCCAGCACGGCCTCTTCGAAGGCGGGAAAGGCTTCCTCTGCCGTCAGCAGCAGCCGGGGGGCGGCCGTGTCTGTCATAGCTCGTCCGTGAATTCGCTGGTGTCGAAGACAAGGGTGACGGTATGGCGTCCTTCCGACTCGCGCACGGTCATCCTGCCGTCCAGCTGCATGACGAACGCCTGCATGAGCTGCGACCCCAGGCCCGAGGCCCCGAGCCCCGCATCGCCGGCGAATCTCGGCCCAAGAGAATTCTCGCAGCACAGCGTCACCGTGCCCTCGGACTCGGTCAGGCCAAGCTTGATCCAGGGCCGCTCATCTTTCTGCGATCCCACGTATTTGAACGCGTTGGTCAGCGTTTCCGTGACCAGCAACGACAGTGGCACCGCCTGGTCCGGGTAGAGCGCCACGGACTGGATGTCGGTCTGCAGGTCGATCGCCCCGTCGCTGACATCCGCGTTGGCGGTGATCTGGTCCACGAGATCGGCGATCAGCTGTGCGCTGTCCACCCGGCTGAGCACGTTGGCGCGATAGAGGTTCCGGTGGATCGTCGCCAGGCCCAGGACCCGGTCCTGCAGGCGGCGGATCAGGCTGCGCGTCTCCTCGGACGTGGCCTTGCGCAATTGCATGTTCATCATCGACGAGATCAGTTGCAGGTTGTTCTTCACGCGGTGGTGGACCTCTTTCAGCAGCACGTCCTTCTCGTGCAGGCTGTTCTCGAGATCGGCCTCGTCGCGCAGGATGCGTTCGGTCAGCTGCTCGAACGCCTCGACGACCTCGCGCAGTTCGCTGGGCAGGTCGCCGCCGTCGCGGAACGGCAGAACGCGGCGCGTCGTGGTGAAGGCGCGGATGCGCAGCCGCAGCTGGCGGATGTGGCGCACCACCAAGCGGTGCACCGCGAAATATGCCACCCCGATGCTGACCAGCCACATGAGCAGCGGGAACAGGATCGCGCTGGCCGCTGTCAGCCCCCCCGTCGAAACGGCCGAGGACCGCCAGATCGACATCGCGAAGATCTCGCCGGGGATGATCGGGACGGTGGTGTAGATGTAGGACCTGCCGTCAGGTCCCTCCTCGATGATCTGGCGGGCGCCCCCGAAGATCGCACCTCGGAAGTGCTCGAAATCGGGCAGCAGGGGCAATATGTCGGTCGTGCTTGCGGCGCTGGCGAGGCTCAGGACCTCGCCCGTCCGCGTCATGGTGAGGGTGGCCAGGGGCGACTCGATCCCGGCCTCTTCGCTTCCGATATTCAGCGGTGCCTGCGGGATCGAGACGCCGAAGAACCCGATCGATCGCCCATCGATACGAACGGGCTCGACGACCGAGACGACGGGCACGCCGGAGATTGCGCCCTGGGACGAAGCGAAGAAGCCGGCATATTCGGAGATCCACCGACGATAGACCGGGTTGTCGGACAGGTCCGTGCCGATACCGGAGGACGCGCACCGCACCACGCCATCATTGTCGACGTAGCCCGCGAACGACACGGACGGAAACCGCGTGGTGAACCGCACCATGTTGGCCGAGCACGCGTCTTGATCCTCGAGCGACGTCGCGACAATCTCGGCAGCGATGCGGGCCGCGCCGCGCATCTGCACCAGAGCTTCGCGCTGGTCGGTCACCGCGTTGACCGTGCGCCCGATCAACGCCGCGCGCGCGACCTCGTCGGCATTGTCGATCACGCGGTAGGTCTGCACCATGGCGATGAGGCCAATGGGCAAAAGGGCGAGGCCCAGAAGGGCCATGAGCCGGACATCAAGACGGTCCAGACCGTCAATTCCCCGCCCGCCAGGTAGCATGACTTAGCCCTGCCGCGTATGCGATGTGGTGATGACGGAATCGTTGGTCGAGTCCTGGATCACCGGATCTTCGTCCGGGTCCAGCTCCATCAGTTCGGCAAGCCGACGGCGGCCGCGGTTGGCGCGGCTCTTGATCGTGCCGACGGCGACGCCGCACATCTCGGCGGCCTCTTCATAGGCAAACCCGGACGCGCCCACCAGCATCAGCGCCTCGCGCTGTTCGTCGGGCAGTTTTTCGAACGCCTTGCGGAAATCGTTCATCGCGAGACGCCCGTCATGGTGCGGCTTCTCGGACATGCCCGCGGCCATCACGCCGTCGACATCCGCGACCTCGCGCTTGGCCTTGCGGCGGATCGAGTAGAAGGCGTTACGCTGGATCGTGAACAACCACGCCCGCAGGTTCGTGCCGGGCTGGAACTTGTCCATGTTCTTCCACGCCTTCTCGATGGTGTCCTGCACCAGGTCGTCGGCGGCGGCGGAATTTCGGGTAAGGGACATCGCGAAGGCACGCAGGGCACCAAGGTGTTCGATCAGCTCGTCCCGGGGGTCTTGGATATCATTCATCCGGTTCGACCTGCCCGCCGGAATCGGCTTCCTGATCCTTCAGCTGCTGAAGAAGCTTCTTGAATCGGTCCGGCACGTCCTCGCCGGCGTCCTGGCGATACACACGCCTTAGGTTCTCGTCGATCTGGCGCATGACTCTATCTGGGTTCTTTTCTGACGACATAAGGGGTTCGCTGTGCAGGACCTGACGGAATTTCTACTTGGCTCGGAACAAACGCCGCTTCCCGCGTGTTGTTCCAGACAAAATCAGGGACACAGTAATGACTACGAACAACCCCACGCTGGACCTGTCCGATACCATCGCTCAGGACCTGCCTTACCTGCGTCGCTACGCGCGCGCTCTGACAGGGTCGCAAAGGACCGGGGACAATTACGCCGCCGCTACCCTTGAGGCGATTCTGCAAGAGCCTTCGATCTTTCAACGCGATGCCGAGCCAAAGGTTGCACTTTTCAATGCATTCCATCGGATCTGGTCGACCGCGGGCGCGCCCACGGCAGATACCGAGGATCCGCGCACCCGCATGGAAAGCGCCGCGCTGGACCACATGGCCGGGCTGACGTCGAACACGCGCGAGGCACTTCTGCTGTCTACCATCGAGGGGTTCAGCTTCGAGAACGTGGGCAAGATCATGGGCATCGACGCCTCGGAAGCCTCCGGCCTCGTCGATATCGCCATTGCCGAGATGGAACGCTCGATGGCGGGCAAGGTGATGATCATCGAGGACGAGGCGATCATCGCCATGGACATCCATTCGATCGTCTCCGAAATGGGCCACCAGATCACCGGTATCGCGCGGACCCGGTCCTCGGCCGTGGACCTGGGCGCGAAGGACAAGCCGGACCTGATCCTGGCCGACATCCAGCTGGCCGACAATTCCAGCGGTATCGACGCGGTGAACGATATCCTCGGTCAGTTCGGGGATATTCCCGTGATCTTCATCACCGCCTTCCCCGAGCGTCTGTTGACCGGCGACAAGCCCGAACCGGCCTTCATGATCGCCAAGCCCTATTCCGAGGAGCAGGTCCGCTCGGCCGTGAGCCAGGCCATGTTCTTCGCCAGCACCGAGTCGCTGAAAGAGGCGTAATCCCCTCGCGGTCCTGACCGCAGACATCGATGCAAAAGCAAAAGGGAAGGCCGAGGCCTTCCCTTTTTTCGTCCAGCAGCTTGCCCGGGTCTAGCGGTCGTTCGCAATCTTCATCGCGAACAGGATCAGCGACGTGAGCAGGCAGACGAAAAACGCGATCTGCGCCAGGCCCGCTACCGCGCTTGCCAGGCCACCAAAGCCCAGCAATCCCGTGGCAAGTGCAGCCATGAAGAAGATCAGTGCAAGATAAAGCATTCAGGCGCTCCGAAGTGGCGTCTACCAGATTATGTCATTTGACAAACGACCGTGGCGAGGACCGGTTCCGAGTGAATCCGAGAATCCACGCCGGAACGGTTCACGTGGCGAAAATGTCGCAGCCCGGTCAGTAGTCCCGTTCGAAGAAGATGCCCAGCGAGGTCTCGCCGCTGTTGCTGGCACCGCCGCGCACGGTGATCGAGTTGGTGACGTCGAGATTAAGATTGATCTCGGCCTCGCCCGTCGCATCGACCGTGACGTCCGTATACAGGTTCTCCGACAGGTAGGCTCCGGCCCGGACACCCACGTTTCCATCCTCGTCAGTCGTAATATCAAGATCGTCCAACCCGGTGCTCTGCCGAAGGTTCCCGATGATTCCGTCGCCGCCCCGGCCCGCCAGGGTCGCGACGGCCGAGGCCAGCTGCGCCGCCTGCAAAGGCGAGATGTTGTCGATCGACCGACCGAACAGCAGCCGGGACAGCACCTCGTCCTCGGGCAGCTCGGGGTCAGACAGGAAACTGATCTCGGGGCTCAGCGCTTCGCCCTCGACCACGATGCGCACGGTCACGTCGCCCGCGTCGGTTTCGGCCACCAGTCGGATCCGGGGCGTGAAATTGCCCGCCAGGGTCACCTGGCCCTCGGTCAGGTTGAGCCGCTGTCCCAGAAGATCCAGACGACCGCGGATCAGGTCGAACTGCCCCGCCGGGATGATATCGGCGGTCGTGCCGCGCACGGTCAGCCGGCCGCCCAGCTCGGCATCCAGGCCGCGGCCCCGCACGAAGATCCGGTTCGGAGCGGAAATCGTCAGGTCCAGCGGATAGGCCACGCCGCCACCGCCGCCCGATCCGGACTCCTCGATCAGCCCCGCGCGGGCACGGGTGGCGCGGACATCGGCGGGCTCGTTCCGGTGGACCAGCCCGTCGGGGATCGGTCCCGTCGCACCCAGCCCGGTCGACGGGATCCGCAGCTCGGTCTCGCCGATCTGGATGCCGCCGGCGATGCGCGCGCCGCCGGTCAGCGGGCCGTTCACGTTGATTCGGCCGTCGAGCGACGTGGTGTAGAGACGCGGATCCTCGAGCGCGAAGCCCAGGAGTTCGACCAGGAGATCGGCGTTGAACCCGCCGCTGAGGCCGATGGGCCCCGACACGCGCAACTGCCCGCCCTCGGGATTGCTGGCCGTCGCGTTCAGCTGGACCGAGTTTCCGTTCAGCCGTGCCGTCGCGTTCAGGTCGGCCAGCGTGAGCGGCACGGAGGGCACGACGAACCGGCCGCCGCCCACCGTGACCTGCCCCGTCACCGACGACAGTTGCAGCGGACCGTTCAGCGCCACGTCGAAATTGGCCTGCCCGGTGATCGAGTTCGAGCCGAGGAACGGGTTGGCCAGCCGCAGGGGAGACGATCCGTTCACCCGCAAATTCGCGCTGTCGAAGCTTTCCGCCACGCGGCCATCCACCTGCGCGGCGATCCCTTGCGGTCCGGTCACGCCGATATCCAGCGTGAAGGACGACCCCGCCTGCCCCGCGCGGCCCTGCGCCGTGACGGGGCCGCTGATCTGGGGGACGAAGGCGCCGAGATTGGCCAGCCGCGCGTTGAAGGTCAGGTTGCTGTTGCCCCCCAGCAGCGTGCCCTGCGCCGAGGCGTCCAGGCCGGGGCTGTCGAGGTTGAAGGTCCGCACCCGGATCGGGGCATCGGCGCCATCGCGGCTGGCGACGGCGGCCAGTGTCGTGCGCCCGGCCAGCAATTGGTCGACCTGCGGGATCCCCAAGGCCAGCCGGTTGGCGGTCACGTCGGCCGTCACGTCGAAGCGGCTGCCATCGACCGTGCCGCTGCCCTCGGCCGTCAGGTCGACCGCACCGCGCAGGTCCCGGTTCGCCAGCCGGCGGAACCGCGACAGGTCGGCTGCGGTCAGTTCGACCCGGCCATCGACGCGGGGCGTTTCGGTCAGGTCGGCGATCTCGGCCATGGCCGACAGATCGACCCCGGCGCCGGTGCCGTCCAGCGACACCTGCCAGATCTCGCCCACCTCTTCGGCGAACAGATCGACGCTGCCCGGTCCCGACATCTCGGGCACGATATCGCCCAGGTTCGGGAAATTCACGTTGGCCTGCACGGCGCTGTCACCGGGGCCGTACTGTCCGTTCGCATCCACGCTGATCTGCGGGTTGCTGAGCGTGAGGTTCGGAACGCGGATCGCGTCGCCGTCCTTGCTGGCCTCGGCGGCCATTCGGGTCAGACCCGCGAACAGGCGGTTGAGCTCGGCCTGGCCCAGCGCGAGGTTGCGTGTCGTCCCCTCGACGGTGCCGCTGGCCTGCGACAGGTCGAACCGCGCCTCGCCCTCGGCCGAAAGGTCTACGGTGCCGCCCAGTTCGCGCCGCGCAAGCTCGGAGAAGACCGACAGGTCGTCCACGGCCAGGCTCAGATCGCCGGCGGCAAGGGGTGAAGTGTCGTCGGCGTTCAGGTCGGTGACCCGCCCGTCCGCGATCACCCGCGCCCCCGCGCCGGTGGCGTCCAGGTCGATGGTCCAGCCGGTAGCGTCTTCGACCGCGTCCAGGACGACAGAGGCCGGGCCGCTCATGGACGGCACGACTTCGGACAGGTTGGGCATGTCGATCCGCACGTCCACGGTGCTGTTCTGCGGCGCGATGCCCGCCGAGCCTTCCAGCGTGATCTGCGGGTTGCTGACCAGCAGCTCGGGCAGGTCGATCTGGCTTTGCAGCTTCGACAGTCGCAGCGCGATCTCGGTCACGCCGCGTAGCAGGCGGTCGGCCTCGGGCTGGTCGATGGTCACGTCCCGCGTCTGGCCGGAAATCTCGGCCTCGACCAGCGAGGTGTCGAGCCGCGCCCGGCCGTCCAGCGCCAGGTCGACCGATCCACCCAGGTCGCGCCCGACGAAGGGGGTGAACTGCGACAGGTCGCGCGCGATGATCTCGGCCGTACCCTCGGCCAGGGGCGACTCGGCCTCGAGATCCGAGACGGTGACATCCGCGGTGACATCGGCCCGGGCGCCCGAGGCGGTGAGGTCGATCTGCCAGGCCTCGCCCGGGTTCACGGCCTCGAAGGAAACCGTCGCGGGGCCGGCCAGCTCGGGATCGATCCGGCCGAGATTGTCCACCGTCAGATTGATGCGCGCCTCGCCCTGCTCGGACGTGATCCGCGCGTCGCCGGTCAGGTCGATCGCCTCGTTGTCGATGCGCAGCACGGGAACACGGGTGCCTTCGCTGTCGCGAATGGCCTGCAGCTCGAGCACCGTTCCGCCGCGCAGAAGCGGGTCAACCTGGTCGATGCCCAGCGCGAGGTCCTGCGCGCTGCCATCCAGCGACAGGTCGAAAGCCTGGTCCTGCAGCGTCGCCTGAAGCGCGACATCCGCCGACAGCCCGCCCGACAGCGGCCGTCCGGCCAGCGCAGCGAAAACAGCCAGGTCATCGGCATCAAGCCGCGCGTCCAGCGCGACCGGGATGTTCTCGCCGTCCGGATCCACCTGGCCCGAGCCCTGCAACTGGAACCCCGCACCGGCCAGGCGCAGCGTCTCCAGAAGGATCGGGTCGCCCGCCTCGTAATCGACCTCGACCCGGCCATTCAGACGGTCGCCCACCGCCTCGCCCAGGCCGGGGTCGTCGAACGACAGGCCCGCGGCCGAGAAGTCCAGGTCGGCGGTGACCGACAAGCTTTCGCCCGCGCCCGCGATGACGCCGCCGCCGTCCAGCGTGACGTTCGCGATCTCGATCCCGGGCTGGTCCAGGCCGGCGATCTCGATCAGCGCGTTCCAGTCTTCGGACTCGCTGGCATCGAATTGCAGGTCCAGGCCCACGCGGTCGACCTGCGTGCCTTCACCCACGGGAAGGGTCACGGCACCGTCGTCGCTGGCGATCTCGCCGGTCACGTCGAAGAAATCGGGCACGCCGTCGGCCCCGATCCGGACCTGACCTTGAAGGTCCAGCGACCGCGCCTGCAGGCGGAACTGGTCCAGCGCCACCGCGCCGTCGCTGCCGCGCTGCCCTTCGGCCACCAGCTGGATGTTGGGGCCGAAGAACGGGCGGTATTGCGGGGTGAAGACCGGCGCGATATCGCCCGACAGGTTCGCGACGAAGCGCTGGTCGCCCTCTTCCTCGATCAGCTCGACCGTGCCGTCCAGCCGCGGCTCGCCCGCGGTCTGCAGGGCGATGTCGGCGGTGAAATCCGAAAGCGGGCCGTCGCCCTCGACCCGCAGCTCCAGCGAAGGGCGGCCCGGCAGGTCGATCAGCGATGCGACGATGCCGTCTGCGCCCTCGTCGACCAGCAGGTTCACCGACAGGTTGCGGGACTCGTTTTCGTAGCCGCCCGACACTTCGAACACGCCGCGTTCGCCGTCCAGACGTTCGGCGCGGATATCGACCTCGCCCTCGCCGCCGGCCAGCGAGGCCGAACCGTCAAGGCTCAGTTCCGCGGGAACACCGATGACGGTTTCGCCCAGCTCGACCCGGGCCGCGCTGATCTCGCCGATCTGGATCGACACCGGAAGGTCCGGCAACGAGAACGGCTGCGCCTCGGGGTTGGGCACATCGACGGTTTCCTCGCCCTGCGGCAGGCGCGGCACGAGGATTTCCTCGGCCGACAGCTCGTTCACCGACAGGCGCCCGCGCAGCAGCGCCGCGCGGTTCCAGTCCAGCGCGGCGTTGTTCACGGTCAGCCAGGGGCCGTTGTCGTCCGAGATGACCAGCGATTCGATCGTGGCGCGCGACGACAATGCGCCTTCGAACCCGCGCACGCTGACCTGGAATCCGGGGCCGGACAGCTGATCCTCGATCAGGTTTTCCAGGAAGCCGCCGCCATCATCCTCGTCGGCGTTGTCCTGCGCGGCGACGGGAAGGGCGCAGAGCGTCAGGGCCAGCGCGGCGCGGCGGAGGGTGCGTTTGATCGTCATGCTCTAGAATGCCTGTCCGATGCCCACGTAGACTTCGACCCCGGACGGATCGCCCGGACCGCTCAGCGGTGCGGCGACGTCCAGCCGGATCGGCCCGATGGGCGTGAGATAGCGCAGGCCAAGCCCCGCGCCGGAATGACTGTCATCGCCGCTGGACGGAAAGCCGTCGCGCCCGACGATGCCGTAATCGTAGAAGGCCACCAGCCCGATGCTGTCGGTGATCCCGGCGCGCAGTTCGGCCTGGACGGCGACGAAGGATGCGCCGCCCGACTCGATCCCGTTCAGCATCACGTCCAGCGACTGGTATTCCTGGCCCCGCACGGTGCCGCCCCCGCCCGAGTAGAAGCGGTAATCGTTGGGCACCCGGTCCAGTTCGGCACCAAGGATGCTGCCCCCCTGGACGCGGCCGGCCAGGGTGATGCGATCCTCTTCGCCGAAGCTCAGGTAGCTGCGCGCGTCGAAGGTGGTGCGCACGCCCGAGCCGGTCGAATCGTTCAGCCCGGCGAAGGGCGTGACGTCGAGGTTCAGATACAGCCCGTCCTTGGCGTCCAGCGGCTGTTCGCGCGTGTCGTAGATCGCCGACAGCGGCAGGGTCGCCAGCGCATAGTCGGTGGTGCCGGCGTCGTCCTCGATCTCGCTGAAGCGCAGGCCGAGCCCGTAAGAGATCGTCAGGTCGTCGTTCACCCGCCGCTCGATCCCGATGCCCGAGGATACCAGGTTCGAAGAATAGTCGTCCTCGTTCAGACGCGCGACGCGGCCCTCGATGACCAGGGTGTTTTCCGGGGCGAAGGTGGCGGGGCGTTCGAACCGGCCGCCGAAGCTGTAATCGGTGCCGCCCGTGGTCGATCCGCCGATACCCGCGATCTCGCCGTCGATGCGCAGCCGCTCGGCCCCGCCCAGCAGGTTGCGGTGCAGCCAGAAGCCGGTGGGCGTCAGGCCGTCGATGGACGACAGCTCGGCGCCGAAACCGATGCGCCGCGGCTCGCGCGCGGCCAGCTGCGCGATGATGTCCATGCTGCCATCGGGGTTGATCGTCTCGGCCTCGGTCAGGGCGACCGACGAGAACACGCCGGTGCGGCGCAGCCGGGCGGCGGATTCTTCCAGATCGGCGGGGCTGAAGACCTGACCCACCGGAAGCCCGGCGATCTCGCGCAGGCGTTCGGGGCGCACCGCATCGCTGCCCTGCAGGATCAGGTTGCCGAAGGTGACGCGCGGCCCCGGGGCCAGCGCGATCTGAACGTCCAGCGTGTTCGCCTCGTGCTGCGCCAGGACGCGCTGATCGGCGATGTCGGCCTTGGCGTTGCCCTGGTCGCGCCAGCCCGACACGCCGGCCGCCGCTGCATCCGCGATGATGGGTGACCGGGCCGTCTGGCCGATGGCGAATTCGTCGGGCAGCTCGGTCCCCGGGGCCAGCGGCGCGATCTCGGCGCGCGAGAACAGGTAGCTTGGCCCGGCCTCGACCCGCACCACCACGTCATTGATCGCGCCCATGCGCGTCAGCGGCGAGATGCGGTCGGCCTCGGTCCCGTTGACGAGGATGTTGATGACCCCGCCGTAATGGCCCTGGTTGTAGAGCGACCCGATCAGCCGGCCGTAATCCGCGCGGGCGGCCGACAGGATTTCCTGCGGGTCGGTGACGCCTTCCTCCTTGGCGGCCACCAGCAGCGACGAGTTGCGCAGCTGGTCTTCCAGGTCCTCGCCGCCCTGGACGACGAAGGACAGGTTTTCGAAGGCGAATGCAGGCGCTGCCAAAAGGCACAGGGCGCACGAGATCCCTGCGCTGGAACGGTTTACGATCACGACGGCCCCCCGCTTTGTTTATCGCACGATAGGCAATGCGCGGGTGGGTTGCCACATCCCGCGCATCACTTTTGCCGTGACGGCCGCGCTACTCTTCGACTTCGGCCTTGACCTGCCCCCAGGTGATCAGCGCGAAAACCGCGGTGCCGCCGACCACGTTGCCGAAGAAAACCGGGATGAAGAAGCCGAAGATAGCCTGCCCCAGGCCCATGCCCCCGTGCATCAGCATGTAGGCCATCTCGACCGACCCGGCGATGATGTGGGTGAAGCCGCCGGCGGCAATCAGCCACGTGAAGACGAGGATGATCATGAAGGGATTGTGCGGCTGCGTCGGGATCATCCAGACCACGGCGGCGATCAGGACGCCGGCCGGGATGGCCTTTGCGAACCCTTCCAGCGGCGGCATGGTCGTGGCCTTTTCGCTGATCTCGTGGATGGCGGCCAGGATCTCGGTCGGGAAGGCACCGGAATAGCCCATAAAGGCCGCGGCGATGAAAGCACCCACGACGTTGGCGGCCAGAACGATCAGCCAGAGGCGCAGCACCAGCCAGATATACTCGAAGCAGGGATTGGCCATCAGCGGCAGGACGGTGGTGATGGTGTTCTCGGTGAACAGCTGCATCCGTCCGAGGATCACCAGCAGGAAGCCCAGCGTGTAGCCGAGGCTTTCGACCAGCGGGACCCAGGCCGGGCCCTTGGGCAGGTGGGCCAGGAAGATCGCCTCGCCCAGCACCGAGAACGAGATCAGGATACCGGCGGCCAGTCCCGAGAAGATCAGCGACGTCTTCGGGCGCGTGATCTCCTCGGCGCCGTCGCGGCGCACGACCTCGTAGATCAGCGGCGCGGTCAGCCGCTGGGCCTTGGTGACGGACTTTTCTTCCTTGCTGTTGGTATTGGCAGACTGTTCGCTGTCGCGTTTGAAATTCTCTTCGGTCTCGCCCATCCGGGTTGGTCCTTGTCGGTCTGTGGGAACCCGCATCGTGCTGGGCCCGTTCGGCAAGGAAATAGCGCGGAGCCCGAGATGACCAAGGATCATGGACCGTCCGTAAAGGACGACGAAACCTACAAATCCCTGCGCGAGGACGGTGCCTCGAAGGAAAAGGCCGCCCGGATCGCCAATGCCCAGGCCAACGACGACATGGACCCGGGCGAGAAGGGCGGCGAAACGCCCCCCTACGAGAAGTGGACCAAGGACGATCTGTACGACCGGGCGCAGGAGATCGGCGTCGACGGACGGTCGGACATGACCAAGGACGAGCTGATCGAGGCGCTGCGCAACCACTAGCAGCCGCCCCGTGCGCGGGTTAAGTCCGGCACGACACCGCGTCCGAGGAGAGATCATGGCCAATACGCTTTATCAGAACGACCTGCCCGACGGTCTGGACCTGGGGCCGGTCGTCGCCATCGACTGCGAGACGATGGGCCTGAACCCGCATCGCGACCGTCTGTGCGTGGTCCAGCTGTCGGGCGGCGACGGCAACGCGCATCTCGTGCAGGTGGCGCCCGGGCAGGACAGCGCACCCAACCTGGAACGGCTGCTGCGCGACCCGGACGTCCTGAAGCTCTTCCACTTCGGCCGCTTCGACATCGCCGCGATGTACCACGCCTTCGGCGCGCTGGCGGCCCCGGTCTACTGCACCAAGATCGCCAGCAAGCTGACGCGCACCTACACCGACCGCCACGGTCTGAAGCAACTGCTGCAGGAGCTGGCGGACGTGGATATCTCGAAGATGCAGCAGCAAAGCGACTGGGGCGCCGAAACCCTGAGCGATGCACAGCTCGCCTATGCCGCGTCGGACGTGCTGTACCTGCACACCCTGCGCGACCGTCTGGACGAGCGCCTGGCGCGCGAGGGCCGGACCGAACTGGCGCAGGCCTGCTTCTCGTTCCTGCCCAGCCGCGCGCTGCTGGATCTCGAAGGCTGGCCCGAGATCGACATCTTCTCGCACTGACCGGGCCGAATTGGCAGGTGTTGCCGGGGCGGATCACACCCTATCTATCGGGCATGACCCCGGACACGCACTTCCATGGCCGTCTTTGACAACCGCCATACCCGCCGCGTCGCCTTCCTGAAGGTGGCGCTGCCGCTGGTCGCGCTGGCGATCCTGTCGACCCTGTTTCTCGTGGCCGACCGGCGGGGCACCGGTAACGAGGTGCCGTTTTCCAGCGTCGAGATGGATCGCCTGATCGTCGACCAGCAGATCTCGGGACCGAACTATGCCGCCGTGACCGACGATGGCGGTGCGGTGACCGTGACCGCCCGGTCGGTCTCGCCCGGCGCCGAGGGCACCCAGCGCGGCACGGCCGAAAACCTGCTCGCCACGCTCGAAGACCCGTCGGGGAGCCGGATCGACCTGTCGGCCCCGGGCGGCAATTTCGACCCTGTGACCGGGGACGCCACGCTGAACCAGGGCGTCGCGCTGCGCAGCTCGGACGGCTACCGGCTCGAAGCGGAGGGCTTCGACCTCGACGCCGCGCGGATGCGCGTCACCAGCGAGGGCACTGTCGAGGGCACCGGACCGCCGGGCGACCTGACCGCCGGCAAGCTGACGGTCCGCCGCGAGGACGGGGCCTATGTTCTGAATTTCACCGACGGGGTGAAGCTGGTATACGACCCCAAAGCCGCGAGGGGAGAGTAGCATCGTGAGACGATTTCTGGCCGGTCTGGCCCTTGTCCTTGTCCATGCCGCGCCCGCCGTGGCGCAGGAAACCGCCATCCAGTTCGGCGGGCTGGCGCAGGACACGTCCCTGCCGGTCGAGGTCGCGTCCGATGCGCTGGACGTGAACCAGGGCGACGGCACCGCGGTGTTCACGGGCAACGTGCTGGTCACCCAGGGCGAGATGAAACTGTCGTCGCAGCGGCTGCGCGTGATCTACGGCGATGGATCCGACGGCGCGGGCCGCATATCCGAGCTTCGGGCCTCGGGCGGTGTCACGCTGGTCAACGGGGCCGAGGCGGCCGAGTCGCGCGAAGCGGTCTACAACATCGACGCGGGCGAGGTCGTGATGACGGGCGACGTGATCCTGACGCAGGGCCAGAACGCGCTGTCGTCGAATCGGCTCGTGATCGACCTGAACAACGGCACCGGCACCATGGACGGTCGCGTGCGCACCGTGTTCCAGCCCGGCGCCGACTGACATGGACGGCACCCAGGGCGATTCTTCCGCCGGCAGCGGGGGGCTGATCGTCAGCAACCTGCAGAAAAGCTACAAGCGGCGGCCGGTGATCCGCGACGTCAGCCTGCGGCTTGGCCGGGGCGAGGTCGTCGCGCTGCTGGGTCCGAACGGATCGGGCAAGACCACCTGCTTCTACGCCATCGCAGGGCTGATCGTGCCCGAAGGTGGACAGGTCATGGTCGACGGGCGCGAGGTCACGTCGCTGCCCATGTATCGTCGGGCCCGCATGGGCATCGGGTATCTGCCGCAGGAAATGTCCATTTTCCGGGGCCTCTCGGTCGAGGACAACATCCTCGCCATCCTCGAGCTGACCGTGAAGGACCGCGCGGCACGGCAGGATCGCCTGAACAAGCTGCTGGCCGAGTTCTCGATCGAGCATCTGCGCCGCACGCCCGCGCTTGCCCTGTCGGGGGGCGAGCGGCGCCGGGCCGAGATCGCCCGCTGCCTTGCCGCTGGACCCAAGTACCTGCTGCTGGACGAGCCCTTTGCCGGCGTCGACCCGATTGCCGTGGGCGACATCCGCGCCTTGGTCGCGGGCCTGACGCAGCGCGGGATCGGTGTGCTGATCACCGACCACAACGTGCGCGAGACCCTGTCGATCGTGGATCGCGCGTATATTCTGCACGACGGCACCGTGCTGATGGACGGCCCGCCCGAGGCCGTCGTGGCCGACGAAAACGTGCGCCGGGTCTACCTCGGCGACAGCTTTTCCCTGGGCTGACCGGCCCCCCGTGTTTGCAGCTGCAGCGAGGGCAAAGCTTGACAGCAGGACCGCAAATGACGCCAAATACGTGGGATGAAGAGACCGACCAACATTGGCAATCTTCGCAGACTTTCCTGCCATACCAGAGACTTGACAGGCATTCGCCCCATGGCGAACGCCGGTTGAGTGCGCGGTTTCCGTCCCGGCGCGATGCCCGGGTCGACCCATGACCATTAGCGAAGGATCCACCATGCGTTACCAGATCAGCGGCAAACAGATCGATATCGGTGAAGCCCTGCAGGCCCATTGCAAGGCCGAGATCGAGGGCGTGATCGCCAAGTATCCCGGTCGTCCGACCGACTGCCTGGTGGTGTTCTCGAAGGACGCGCATGAATACGCCTGCGAGACCGTGGTGCACCTGTCGTCGGGGCTGAGCGTGCAGGCGAAAGCCAAGGAGACCGAGATCTACGCCGCTTTCGACGCCGCGAACGAGAAGATGGAAAAGCAGTTGCGCCGCTACAAGCGGCGGTTGAAGGACCACCATCGCGAACGTCCGAACCCCGTTGAACTCTCGGGAGGCTCCGCGTATATCCTCGCCGCGAATAGCGATAACGACGCGGACGAGCCGGAAACGCTTCAGCCCATCATCGTCGCTGAAATGGAAACCCGCATCCCGTCCCTGTCGGTCGGCGAAGCGGTTATGCAGATGGAGCTGGCTGGCGTCCCGGTCCTGGTGTTCCGGAACGAGAAGCAGGCCAACGGAGTGAACGTGGTCTACCGCCGCGATGACGGCAATATCGGGTGGATCGATCCCAACACAACGTCCTGACCGCGGCGTCAGGCCCAGCGATACAGGCTGACATGACACTTGCAGATTTGCTGACGCTCGAGTCCGTGCGGGTCGTTCCTGCACTCAGCAGCAAGAAACGGCTGTTCAACACGCTTGGCGATCTGGCCGACGAGGTGTTCGGGCTGGATTCCGACCGTGTGAGCGAAGCCCTGCTGGACCGTGAAGGCCTGGGCCCCACCGGCGTGGGCCACGGTGTGGCGCTGCCCCACGCGCGGCTGGACGATCTGGACAAGGTGCGTGGCCTGTTCCTGAAGCTCGAGCGTCCGCTCGATTTCGGCGCCGTCGACCGCCAGCCCGTGGACTTGGTGTTCTGCCTGATCGCCCCCAGCGATGCCGGGGTCGAGCACCTGAAAGCCCTGGCCTCGGTGTCGCGCACGCTGCGCGACCCCGACCTCTGCGCCAAGCTGCGCGCGAACGACCATGCCCAGACCCTGCACGCGGTGCTGACCGACCGCAGCGTGACCCGCGCGGCCTGATCGTCGCCGGTCTGTCGCCGCGTCTCAGGCGCGGTCGCCGAACCCGAACATCATGAAATCCCGCTGGTAGGTATCGCGCACCGCCCGGTCGACCTCGTCGCACCAGATGGCATCGAGGCTGTGGGGCACCTCGGGCGCATCGGGGACATAGGCCTTCGCCTTCGCTCCCACCTGGGTCGCAAGGCGCGGAAGTTCCTCGGGCAACTCGTCCTCGCGGAAGACGCGGTCGGGCAGGACGAACTGGTTCATACCCTGAAGCGTCGTCGCCTGCGTGGCCCAGGCCGGGTCCACCCGCAGGCTGGTCTGCCCGCCCAGGTTGCCGCGCAGGAAATGCAGGAACGACAGGAACGCCGCCCGGTGCGCGTCGGCATCATAGCCCCGGCCCGGCGCGCCCTCGGGAATCGGCAGCGTATAGCGCGCGCGCAGGATCGCGCGAAGGTCGTCGAAGCAGTCGGGTCCGGGCACCAGTATGTGGCGGCAGAAGACGGCGTGGGCCCTATCGGCGGGGTGCCGCAGGACGGTGAAGCTGCGATGCCCGGGGTGGGTGCGCTTCCAACGCCGCAGGCCCTTTTGGTTCAACCCGGTCTCCAGCGCCTCGGGCGCGACATCGTCCAGTTCCGCCAGCCAGCGCGTCACGCTGTCCTCGGGGCCGCCTTTCACCGGCATGTAGACCAGCGGCGCGGTGGCGCCGAACACGTAGGACGGCACGGCGGGTCCGCGCCGCGGCTCGAAATTCGGCGTGCGGCCCAGGCCGAAATGGTCGATCCCGCCCAGTTCGGCGACCATCTGGTCGTAATTCGTGACCTTGTCCCGCAAGGGCGCGGGGTTCTGTACCTTGGTCCGCTCCGACAGGGCATCCAGCCGCCCGTCCAGACCCAGCCACGCGGCGAGACCGTTGATGACGTCCAGCGCGCCCACGTCCTCGTAATCCAGGTAGAAGGCGGTCTGCCCGCTGGATTGCAGGCGGTGCAGCAGCATCCGCTGAAACGCCTGCAACTGCGCCAAGTGAGACGCAAACCCGGCACTGTCGAAGGCCACGCTGGCGCGGCGCGCATCCTTGGCATCGCCCAGCCGCCACTGGTTGGTCTGGCGGGCGATCTGAAGGCTCACGTAGCTTTCCAGCGGGTTGCGCGTCAGCACGACCTTGGCGCAACGCGGATCGGCAAGGCAGGTCTCAAGCACGCGGGGATCGTGGTCGTGGAAGAACCGGAACCCCGGCAAGCCGTCGGTCCGCTCGGCCAAGGCCGACAGCAGCTTGCCCGGATCCCGCTCGCGGTCGTCCAGCGAAACGCCGGCCAGTTCCGACCGGCCCGCATGGCCCACGAAATGCGGGTTGAACGCCTCGCCCCAGCAAGTAAGGCCCGGCAAAAGGTTCAGGTTCTCTTCCAGGAAATTCGAACCCGTCCGCATCTCGGCCAGGACGATGAAACTGTCGAAGGGACGGGCCATGGATTACCGGACGATATAGGGTTTGCGGATCTCGGGCTGCTCCAGGTCCGGGCCGTCCCCGGACGAGAAGTCGCCCATCATGTAGGGGTTCATCCCCTCGTTCTTCAGGTTCTGCAGGAACTGTCCGAACCCGGTCAGGTCGATCATGCGCGGCGCCTCGGTCAGGTTGCGCGCCTGCCAGACGCCGGTCTCCTCGGCGATGCTCTGCAGCGGCTCGAGCGGGGATTCCACGAAGTCGGCCATGGACCAGACGCGCACCCGCGCCTTCACGTGCGGGTCGCGCAACAGGTCCACATGCGCCGCTTCGATCTTCTGGAGGCGCGCTGCCTCGCGCCGGACTTCGCTGAAGGGCGCGTCGGACTTGAACAGCGGCACGGCCCAGCACCCGGTGATGATCAGGATCTCGGCGTTGCTGTCATAGGCGATGAACTCGGCGATGCGCTGGTTGTCGCGGGGGCCGAACAGGAAGGCCTGCCGGTCGCCCCGTGTGTTCCAGATCAGGTTCGTCAGGAACGCGCGCGGGTTGTAGTCGCGCAGGGTCGCACTGTCGGACAGGGCGCCGGCATAGCTGCGCTGATCGTCGGTGAACTCGACCCGCTCGGGGGCGAACAGGTGTCCGTGGGCGCGCACGCCGGTGGCGCGCTGAAGCCAGCCGGGGAAGTCGTGGAACAGGTCGCCGAACCCTTCGAACACGGTATAGCGCGCGCAGGTCCGGCCGGATTCGTAATCCTTGAGCGGGAACCGGCTGGCCATGTAGAGCCCCGCCCGCCCGCGGATCCGCCGCTCGGTCGCCTTGGTGAAGATGCGGTCGATCTTGCCCGGGTTTGGCTCGGACAGGGTGGCCGAGGCCGGACGGTCGGTGAGAAAGGTATCGTAGAGCCGGTTCGCCTGCGGCCAGATCTTGCGCGCCACGAAACAGTCGGACCGCCGGAGAAGCTGCAGGTGATCGTCGTAGAAGATGTGCGGCTTGCCCTGGAAGTCGAACTTGGACAGCGTCAGCGACCGGCTTTCGACCCGGCCCGGATGCAGCCGCACGAGGGTCTGGAAATAGGATTCGTCCGGGATCCAGACCCGGCGGAAATAGCGCTCGAACTCGCCGCGCCGCGGGTCCTCGAGGATCGCCTTCAGCGCGCGGCGCGTCAGGCACCACCATTGCGACCCCATATGCGGGCGGATGCCGTAGGGCAGGCGCCGCTTGACGCCCATCCGCCGTTGCAACCGCACGTAGGCATCGAACAGCCGCCGCTGCCGTTTCCACGAGAACGGAAATCGCAGGGTGAAACGTTCGGAATCCAGCCCCCCCTTGGTCCAAGAAACGTCGGCGGTGGTGACGCTTTCGATGAAGCTCGTGTCAGGGCGGTCGGCCAGGTATGTCTTCAGGTCCGCCACGCTGCGTAGCGGCAGGCATGTGCCCGACACCATGAAGACGTGTTTGGCCTCGGGAAACCGGTCCAGCATGACCTCGGCCGCGCGCAGCGTCGCCGAAACGAGCGACCAGGTGCCCCACTCGCAGGCGACGCGGCTGGAAAAGACGATGTTGTCGTGCCGGGCGAGCGCCGTGCGGAACCGCTCGAACCGGGCGGCCGACACGCGCTTGTCCACGTGGATCACCAGGGGGCAGCCGCGATCGGCCCAGTGGCTGGCCACCTGCGCTGCGCGGTCCAGCGCCTCGTGGCACAACATGATGAAACCGACCGTCACGCCCAGTTGCCCTTCGACATCAGGCCCAGGATCTCGAGCTGACGCCAGTTGATGTATTTCTCGGACCATTTGCACCACAGGTCCGGATCGTCGCGCAAGGCGTCGGCGTAGGCGCGATACTCGGCCGCGCCGCGATAGTGCTCGGCGCGTGCCACCTCGGCCTGCGACTTCTCGAGGAACGCGTCGAGGAACTTGACGTGCAGCAGGCACCCGCAGGCCTTTTCGCCCCCGCGGTCGTCGAAGACCAGGTTCAGCCCCCGGGGCAACAGCATGTGGGTCGAGCTGACGAAGACGTTGCCGCGCCCCCATTTCACCAGCGGCACCTTGTTCAGGGCCGGCGCGCGGTAGGGCGTTTCGGCGAAGAACTTGCGTGCCCGCGGCCCCCCTTGGATCCACAGCGACGCATAGTCCCAGTTGCGGCTGATCATGTAGTTGCCCGCGTCGAACCACGAGCAGATCTCCAGCGGGTCCTGCCCCGGCTGGTAGACCACGTCGGTCATCGCGCCCTTGGGATACATGTCCAGCATCATCGCGCCGAAGGACCGGATCTCGGCCGCGTCCAGCCAGTCGGTCAGGGCGCGGATCGGTCGGGTGTCGCAGAACGGGTAGATGAAGAACTCGTCCACGTCGACGGTCAGGATCCACTTGCCCAGCCCGTACCGGCGGGCCAGCCAGTTCACCCAGTCGACGCCGAACCGCGCGCGCCGGTAGCTGGCACCGGTCGACCACAGCGACACGTCGGGCTGTTCGGCAAGGTATTCGCACGACCCGTCGGTCGAGCCGTTGTCGACCATCAGGAAATGGCGAATGCCCAGGTCGCGGTAGTATTTCAGGAAGAACGGCAGGCGCTTGATCTCGTCGCGCAGCACGGTGACGACCAGGATATCGCGCGTCTTGATCGCCTGGGTCCGGTCGCGCACGCATTCAAGCTCGCGCCGCTTGCGAATGGCGCGCAGGTACAGCCGCCTGCGGCGTGCGCCCCGCTTATACGCGTCGAGAATGCTCACCTAACGGTCCTGCCCAACATCCATGACCCGGGCGGCGGACGTATGCTCGCCCCGATCCGCGCCGATCCTGCTCGGGAACGCCTTTAACACATTCTGCCTTAAAGAAACATTCCAGAAGGACGCGGCGCTCATATCCAGCCACCCCGTGACATGAGGCCCAGCGCCTCGAGATGACGCCAGCCGCGATACCGGGTCGAATGCGGGGTCCAGAGCGTCGGGTTCTCGGTCAGCGCCTGATAATACCGGTCGTAGAGTACGGAGTTCGCGAAATGCTCGCCGCGCTGACGCTCTTCGGCCGACTTCTCAACGATCTGGTCCAGGAACTTGGTGTGCAGAAGAACGCCCGACAGCTCGGCCCCGCCCTCCACGGAATAGACGCGGTTCAACCGCTGGGGCAGCGCCGCGTGGGTCGAGTTCAGGTAGGCATAGCGCCAGTGCCAGCGGATCAAAGGGACCTTGCCCATGGTCGGCGCGCGGCGCGGATCGTCGGCGAAGAAGGCCCGCGCCCGCGGGCCACCCTGGATCCACAGCGCGTCCTGCTTCGGCTGGCGTCGGATCATGTAGTTGCCGGCGTCGAACCAGCCCAGCGCCTCTGTCGGGTCGGTGCCCGGAGGGCAGGTCGCATCCGCCAACCGGCCCTGCGGATACATGTCCAGCATCAGCGCGCCCATGCTGGCGCGGCCGCGCCGGTCCAGCTCGGCGCACAGCGCCGGCAGCGGGCGGGTCTGCCAGTAGGGATAGACCAGCAGCTCGTCCGCATCGAGCGTCAGGCACCAGTGGCCCGAGCCGTGGCGCATCTGGAGCCAGGTGATCCAGTCCAGCCCGAACCGGCTGCGGCGATAGCTCAAATCGGTGGACCAGACCGACACGTCGGCCGCGTCGCGCAGCAGGTCCAGCGATCCATCAGTGCTACCATTGTCGACGGCCAGCACGTGCGCGACACCCAGCCTGCGGCAATGGTCCAGGAAGAAGGGCAGGCGCGCCGCTTCGTTCCGCAGGCAGATGAAGCCCAGGATGTCTCCCGGCGCGATGCCGTCGGTGCGATCCACGACAGGGCGCAATTGGCGCCGCTTGGCGATGGCCCGCGCCAGGAGCCGGCGCCGGGCAAATCGCCAGCGATAGGCCTGCCAGAGATCCCGGTGCGGACGCGCGGACAGGGGTGGGCGCGGCGGCCAACCCTCGCGCGGCGCGATCACTGGGCGAAGTCTCCGTTCTGGTGCCAGGCCCACGCATCCGCGATCATCTGCTCGAGCGTTGAGCGTTCGGGTCGCCATCCAAGCTCGATCTCGGCGCGGGCGCTTCCCGAAACCAGCGCGGCGGCATCGCCTTCCCGACGCGGACCCGTGGTCACCGGCACCTGCCGGTTCGTGACAATCGCCGAGTAGTCCACCACCTGTCGCACGGAAAAGCCCTTTCCCGTGCCCAGGTTGAAGACCCGTGACCCACGGCCATCCTGCAACCAGCGCAGGCCGCGCAGATGCGCCTCGACCAGGTCCATGACATGCACGTAGTCGCGCACACAGGTGCCGTCCGGCGTATCGTAATCGTCGCCGTTGATCGTCAGCGCGGGGCGGCGCCCGTCGATGGCATCCAGCATCAGGGGGATCAGGTGCGTCTCGGGGCGGTGATGCTCGCCCACATCCAGGTCAGGCGATGCGCCGGCCACGTTGAAATAGCGGAAGATGACCGTTTCGAGGCCGTGGGCCGCGCCGAAATTCGCCAGCATCGCTTCGACCGCGCGCTTGGACGCGCCGTAGGCGTTGATCGGGTGCTGGAGACTGTTCTCGTCCAGCATGATGCCATCCTGGTCGCCGTAAATGGCGCATGTGGACGAGAACACCATATGGGGACACCCGGCCGCCACGGCCGCCTCGACCAGGTTCAGCGATCCGCCGACATTAACGCGCCAGTAAAGGCCGGGTTCGCGCACCGATTGCCCCACGTCGGACATGGCCGCGAAATGCATCACCGCCGCGGGTTCGTGGCGGGCAAAGATATCGTCCAGCGCGGCGCGATCCAGCAGGTCCGCCTGCTCGAACGGGCCAAACTGGACGGCATCCCGCCATCCGGTGGAAAGGTTGTCGACAGCGACGGGCGTGTATCCCGCCTGCGCCAGGATCTTGCAGGCGTGCGAACCGATATAGCCCGCACCGCCCGTCACCAGGATCGTGGCGCCCGACACGGTTATCCTCCGAAATCGAGCCCGCGCAGATACGCGCGGAAATCAGGACCCAAGTCGGACCGCGCCATGCCGAAGGCCACGGTCGCCTGCAGGAACCCGCCCTTGTTGCCGCAATCATACCGCTCGCCGTCGAAGATCAGCCCCGAGACACCCGGATCCTTGCCAATCTGCGCGGCGATGGCGTCGGTCAGCTGGATCTCGCCGCCGGCACCCGCCTCGGTCTCGTGCAGCTCGTCCAGCACCTCGGGCGTCAGGATATACCGGCCGATCACGGCCATGTTGGACGGCTGTTCGCCCATGGGCGGCTTTTCGACCATGCCCTTCACGTTGACCACGTTGCCGTCGCGGTTGTCGACGTCGAGAATGCCGTAGGCGCTGGCCGCCTCGGGCTCGACTTCCATCGCGGCCATCATGCAGCCGCCGATCTCGTTATGGGCTTCGATCATCTGCGCCAGGACCGGCTCGTCGGCCATGATGACGTCATCGGGCAGCAGGACCGCGAAGGGCTCGTCCCCGATCAGGCGCCGCGCGCACCAGACGGCGTGGCCCAGGCCCATGGCCTGCTGTTGGCGGACGTAGGAAATGGCGCCCGACGGCATGTTGGTGCTTTCCAGCACCTCCATCAGCTTGTCCTTGTTCTTCTCTTCCAGCGCGTGTTCGAGCTCGGGTGCGCGATCGAAGTAATCCTCGAGCGCGGATTTCCCGCGCGAGGTGACGAAGATGAAGTCGGTGATACCGGCCGCCCGCGCCTCGTCGATGGCGTACTGGATCAGCGGGCGGTCGACCAGCGTCATGATCTCTTTCGGAATCGACTTGGTGGCGGGCAGAAACCGCGTTCCCAACCCGGCGACGGGAAAGACGGCTTTGGTGACGGGCTTGACCATTTCTTTGTCCTTGTTCGTTTCGCGTGCTGCGGCATTCGGCCGCGATACTCGCTGCGCTACGTAACCTGTCTCAGGCGGTCTTCAAATCGACACCCGGGGCGTAGGCGATGAAGAACGGGTTCGCGAAGTCGGCCTTGCCGTACCCCAGGTCCCGGTGATCGTCGAACCGCACCACGCGCCCGCCGGCCCCGATCAGGACGGCATGTCCGGCGGCGGTATCCCATTCCATCGTGCGTCCGAGACGGGGATAGAAGTCCGCCTCGCCCGTGGCGACCAGGCAGAACTTGAGCGACGATCCGGCGCTCTTGCTGTCGGCAGTGGCGTACTTGCCGATGTAGTCGTCGGTCGCCTGGTCCCGGTGCGATTTCGACGCGACGACCCGCAACGCGGCGTTGTCCGGTTGCGAGACCGAGATCGGGGCAAGGTCCCCGACCGTGTCGGGGTCGAGCGCGCCGTCTTCCTCGACCGCCCGGCCGTCCGGCAGGGTCAGGAACATCCGCTTCTTCGCCGGGGCGTAGACCACGCCCCGCACCGGCGTGCCGTCTTCGACGTATGCGATGTTCACCGTGAAATCGCCGCGGCGCTTCACGAATTCCTTGGTCCCGTCCAGCGGGTCGACGATCAGGAAAGTGGAAACATCCTGACCGTGCGAGGCCGATTGTTCCTCGGTCACAAGCGGCACATCGGGAAAGGCGACTCGCAGGCCGGCCGAGATCAGGTCATCGGCGGCCCGGTCGGCGGCGGTCACGGGGCTGTCGTCATCCTTGCGGTCGACATCGAAATCGTCGCGGTCGTAGATCTCCATGATCACGTCGCCCGCCTGCAGGGCCAGCCGCCGCATGACGGTGAAAAGCGTGTCGTAATCCAAATCCCAGCCCTCTGTCGCCTTATTGATCGCGCTCGCGACCGACCTTATGATCCAACGTCAAGAAAACAACAACATTCCTCTTTATAGGTTCGCAGGCGCGCTGTCCCGGCGCGACGGCACAGGCGGAACGGAACCCGATGTTCAAGCAGGACGCGACGGAAACCCGGCTCAAGTCGGCCACCACGGTGGCCGAGCTGATCTATCACATGACCGTCCAGTCGGTGCGCAAGACCCACGCCAATGCGCTCATGGCGATCGGGCTGAACATCCTGCAGACGGTCATCTTCGTGATGGCCTTCTACCTGCTGTTCGTGGTGCTGGGGATGCGCAGCGCGGCCATCCGCGGCGATTTCCTGCTGTATATCATGACGGGCATCTTCCTTTACATGGTCAACACCCGCACCGTGACGGCCGTGGTGGGGTCTGAAGGTCCGTCCTCGCCAATGATGAAGCACCGGCCCATGACAACGGCCGTCGCCATCGGCGCGGCCGCGCTGGGGTCGCTCTATACCCAGGTGCTGTCGATGATGGTGGTTCTCTACGTCTACCACGTGGGCTGGGGCCCCATCAGCATCCATTACTGGCCCGGCGCGTTCGGCATGGTGATCCTGGCCTGGTTCTACGGCGTCGCGGTAGGGATCATCCTGCTGGCGATCAAGCCGTGGTTCCCGCAGTTCGCGGCCACCACGGCCACGATCTATACCCGGGTGAACATGATCGCCTCGGGCAAGATGTTCGTCGCCAACTCGCTGCCCGGCTACATGCTGGTCTGGTTCGACTGGAATCCGCTGTTCCACACCATCGACCAGGCGCGGGGATTCACCTTCGTGAACTACTTCCCCCATTTCTCGGACTGGCACTACGCGCTCTGGACCACTTGCGTGCTGCTGCTTCTGGGCATGATGGGCGAGTTCTACACCCGCCGGCACGCCTCGCTCAGCTGGGAGGCGCGGCGCTGACACCCGCCACGCGCAGGGTGACGTTGATCCGGCCCCCCTGCGGCAACAGGCTGCTCGATCCGAACCGAGTCCGGTCGATTCCGTGATAGGCCAGCCGCGCGTCGCCGCCGATCACCGCCACGTCCCCCGAGGACAGCCAGACCGATTTCGTCCGCCCCCCGCGTTCGGTCCCGCCCACGCGGAACAGCGCGTCGTCACCGAGCGAAAGCGACAGCACCGGGAAGTCGAACGACGCCTCGTCCCGGTCCTGGTGCAGCCCCATGCGCGCGCCTTCGCCGTAGAAGTTGATGAGGCAGGTGTCGGGGGGCGTCGCGCAATCCGCCAGCCGGTCCCACAGCGCCAGCAGGCGGTCGGGGATCGGCGGCCATGCCACGCCGGACGGGTGCGCGGGCTCGTAGCGATAGCCGCGCCGGTCGCTGACCCAGCCCAGCGCCCCGGCCGAGGTCATCCGCACGCTCATCTTCCGGCCGCGGGACGTTTCGGGATGGAACAGCGGTGCGGCGGAAACCACATCGCGCAGGTCCGCGACCAGCGCCTCCTGCGCGGCGTGGTCCAGCGCGCCGGGATGGATCGTGACCCCGTTCAGATCCATTCCGCGGCGCCCCGTTCACACACCCGAAAAAGCTTCACGTTTCTGTGCATTCGCGTCCCCCACATCGCTTGCAGCCCCCAGAGGCCATTCCTATATAGCCGTTCAACGCCGTCCCGCGGGCGCTAAACCGGGAAAATTGGGATCGTCGGTCGGGTGCCGCACCGGGCCAGACCGCACATACATCGCCTAACGAAGAGGACCAGACATATGGCCAAAGTCATCGGCATCGACCTTGGGACCACCAACAGCTGCGTCGCCATCATGGATGGCAGCCAGCCGCGCGTCATCGAAAACTCGGAAGGTGCGCGCACGACGCCCTCGATCGTCGCCTTCACCGAAGAAGAGCGGCTCGTCGGCCAGTCGGCCAAGCGCCAGGCCGTCACCAACTCGGAAAACACCATCTTCGCCGTCAAGCGCCTGATCGGCCGCCGGTTCGCCGACGAAGGCCTGGCGAAGGACAAGAAGAACCTGCCCTACACCATCGTCGACGGTGGCCAGGGCGACGCGTGGGTCCAGGCCCGCGACGAGAAATACAGCCCGTCGCAGATCTCGGCCTTCATCCTGCAGAAGATGAAGGAAACGGCCGAGTCGTATCTGGGCGAGGAAGTGACCCAGGCGGTCATCACCGTCCCGGCCTATTTCAACGACCAGCAGCGTCAGGCCACCAAGGACGCCGGCAAGATCGCGGGCCTCGAAGTCCTGCGCATCATCAACGAGCCGACGGCCGCCGCGCTGGCCTATGGCCTCGACAAGAAGGAATCGAAGACCATCGCCGTGTATGACCTTGGCGGCGGCACCTTCGACATCACCATCCTGGAAATCGACGACGGCCTGTTCGAGGTGAAGTCGACCAACGGTGACACCTTCCTCGGCGGTGAAGACTTCGACATGGCGATCGTCGATTACCTGGCCGACGAGTTCAAGAAAGAGCACGGCTCGGACCTGCGGAACGACAAGATGGCGCTGCAGCGCCTGAAGGAAGCCGCCGAGAAGGCCAAGATCGAGCTGTCGAGCTCCAGCCAGACCGAGATCAACCAGCCCTTCATCACCATGGGCTCGAACGGTCAGCCGCTGCACATGGTCATGAAACTGACCCGCGCCAAGCTGGAAAGCCTGGTGGGCGACCTGATCAAGCGCTCGATCAAGCCCTGCAAGGACGCGATCAAGGATGCCGGCCTGTCGGTGAACGAGATCGACGAGGTCGTGATGGTCGGCGGCATGACCCGCATGCCGCGCGTGGTGGAAGAAGTGACCAAGTTCTTCGGGAAAGAGCCCCACAAGGGCGTGAACCCCGACGAGGTCGTCGCGCTGGGCGCCGCCATCCAGGCCGGTGTGCTTCAGGGTGACGTGAAGGACGTGGTCCTGCTGGACGTGACCCCGCTGTCGCTGGGCATCGAGACGCTGGGCGGCGTGTTCACCCGGCTGATCGACCGCAACACCACGATCCCCACGAAGAAGAGCCAGATCTTCTCGACCGCCGAGGACAACCAGAACGCGGTGACGATCCGGGTCTTCCAGGGCGAGCGTGAGATGGCGGCGGACAACAAGATGCTCGGCCAGTTCAACCTGGAAGACATCCCGCCCGCGCCGCGCGGCCTGCCCCAGATCGAGGTGACGTTCGACATCGACGCCAACGGCATCGTGTCGGTCAGCGCGAAGGACAAGGGCACCGGCAAGGAGCAGAACATCACCATCCAGGCGTCGGGTGGCCTGTCGGACGACGAGATCGAGAAAATGGTCCGCGATGCCGAGGAGAACGCCGAGGCCGACAAGGGCCGCAAGGAGCTGGTCGAGGCCAAGAACCAGGCCGAAAGCCTGATCCACTCGACCGAGAAGTCGCTGGAAGAGCACAAGGACAAGGTCGACCCGACAACCGTCGAGGCCATCGAACTGGCCATCTCGAACCTGCAGGAGCAGCTCGAGACCGACGATGCGGGCAAGATCAAGTCCGGCATCCAGAACGTGACCGAAGCGTCCATGAAGCTGGGTGAGGCCATCTACAAGGCCGAGCAGGAAAAGGCCGATGGTGGCGACGATGACGCCGAAGGCCCGTCGGACGCGGATGACGACGTGGTCGACGCCGACTTCGAAGACCTGGACGACGACAAGCGGGCCTCCTGATCGCCCCGTCGCACTAATCGAAGGGTCGGCCTGAGCCATCGGGCCGGCCCTTTACCGTGAAGGATCATTCCTATGGCAAAACGCGATTTCTACGAGGTTCTGGGCGTCTCCAAGGGCGCCTCGGCCGATGAGATCAAGAAAGCCTATCGCCAGAAGGCCAAGGAACTGCACCCCGACCGCAATGCCGACAACCCCAAGGCCGAGGCCCAGTTCAAGGAAGCGAACGAGGCCTACGAGGTCTTGAAGGACGCCGAGAAGAAGGCGGCCTACGACCGCTACGGTCACGCCGCCTTCGAAGGCGGCATGGGCGGTGGCGGCGGCGCGCGTCGTCCCGGCGCCGGAGGCCAGGGCGACTTCGCCAGCGCGTTTTCCGACGTGTTCGACGACCTGTTCGGCGACATCATGGGCGGACAGCGCCGCGGCGGCCAACGCGCCACGCGCGGCAGCGACCTGCGGTACAACCTGAAGGTCACGCTGGAAGAGGCGCACCAGGGCCTGCAGAAGACCATCACCGTGCCGACCTCGGTGCCCTGCGACACCTGCTCGGGATCGGGCGCCGAAGGCGGGGCCGAACCGACGACCTGCCCCACCTGTTCGGGCATGGGCAAGGTCCGGGCGCAGCAGGGCTTCTTCACCGTCGAACGCACCTGCCCGACCTGTTCGGGTGCGGGCCAGATCGTCAAGAACCCCTGCAAATCCTGCGGCGGCGCCGGCCGGGTCGAGAAGGACCGCGCGCTGAGCGTCAACATCCCCGCGGGCGTCGAGACCGGAACCCGCATCCGCCTGGGCGGCGAGGGCGAGGCCGGCTTGCGCGGCGGACCGTCGGGCGACCTATACATCTTCATCGATGTGACGCCCCACCCGCTATTCCAGCGCGAGGCCGAGAACCTGTATTGCCGCGTGCCGGTGAGCATGACCGACGCGGCGCTGGGCGGAGATATCGAGGTGCCCACGATCGATGGCGGCCGCAGCCGCGTGAAGATCCCCGCGGGCAGCCAGTCGGGCAAGCAGATGCGCCTGCGCGGCAAGGGCATGCCCCACCTGCGCGGCGGCGGCGCGGGCGACATGTATATCGAGCTCGCGGTCGAAACGCCGGTGAACCTGACCTCGAAGCAGAAAGAGCTCCTGCGCGAGTTCGACAAGCTGTCCGAGGACAACAACCCGGAAAGCTCGGGCTTCTTCAAGAAGGTGAAAACCTTCTGGGACGGCCTGAACCAGTAAGACAAAGCCCCGGCCATCGCGCCGGGGCTTTTCGCTTGGTGGACCCGGTGGCGTGCACCGGCCCGCCCCCGCTTAACCTGGCTTTAACCATGCTCGGGCAAGCATCGGGCATGGCGCATGACAGGATCTCTTCCTCCGACCTGCCGCTCTTCGGTCTTGCCGAGGCACAGGCGCCGCCCGCGCGCGGCGACAAGCTGCCGTCCTACCTGCGCGACCACCGGGCCCGGCTGCGCGAGCGGTTCATGGAAGGCGGCGGCGCGCCCATGCCGGATTACGAGCTGCTGGAATTGCTGCTGTTCCGCGCCATCCCGCGCCGCGATGTCAAACCGCTCGCCCGCACGCTGATCGACACCTTCGGCGACCTGGGCTGCGTCCTGGCGGCCAGCCCCGCGCAGCTGAAGAAGATCGAGGGTCTGGGCCCCGCCGTTCTGGTCGAGCTGAAACTGGCCGAGGCGATCGCCCACCGCATCGCCCGCGCCCGCGTGATCGGGCGGCCGGTGGTCAGTTCATGGCAGGCGCTTCTGGATTACTGCCACACCACCATGACCAACCGCGCGACCGAGCAGTTCCGCATAATGTTCCTGGACACGAAGAACGCCGTCATCGCCGACGAGGAACAGGCGCGCGGCACCGTCGACCATGTGCCCGTCTACCCGCGCGAGGTCGTCAAACGCGCGCTGGAGCTCGACGCCAAATCGCTGATCCTGGTGCACAACCACCCCTCGGGCGATCCCACGCCCAGCCAGGCCGATATCGCCATGACCGACCAGATCGACCGCGCCTGCCAGGCGCTGGGCCTGACGCTGCACGACCATCTGATTATCGGTAAATCGAACGAACTCAGCTTCCGGGCACAGGGCTACCTCTAGCGGCCTAGTCCAGCCAGACCTCGACCCTGCGGTTCACGCCCCGACCCCATTCCACATCGTCACAGGCCATGGGAAGGGCTTCGCCGAAGCCGGCCACGTCCAGCGTGATGCGGCTCGGGTCCATGGTGCGGGCAGCGGTCCGCACGGCATCGCGCACCACCTCGGCCCGATCGCGCGACAGGCGGCGGTTCGCGACGGCATCACCGGTGCCGTCGGAAAATCCGGCGAAGGTCAGCCGGCGGTCATCGAATAGGCCGCGCTCCAGGGCCTCGGCCAACAGCGCGACGTTCGACCGGCTCTGCGCATCCAGCAGGGTCGAGCCCCCTTCGAAGCGAAACGAGATCGTCAGGCGCGACCGCCCTTCCAGCGTCGCGATCATGTCCTTCAGGTCCGACAGCGACACCTCCGTCCCCGCATTGCGGATCGCGTTGGCGAGCCGCGCGCCCTGCGCATCCAATGACACCGCCTGCGGGAACTGGTCGACGAACCCCGCCCGCGCGATCACCGCCTGGGCCGCGGGCGAATTGGCGTAGGCCAGGAAATCGCGCGCCAGGCGCGGTAGACGCCGCGCGGGCGTGTACAGGAAAATCGGCGTGGTCAGCGGATAATCCTCGGACTTCAGGGCCATGGCATTGGCCGCGCTGAGCCGCCCACAAGGCCCGCGCAGATCGACCGGCTGCGCGTTGCCGATATCCGAGAAGGCCACCAGTCCCAGCGCCAAGGGATCGTCCGAGACCTCGGAGACCAGTGTCCCATCGTCGTCATGCACAACCGTTCCGTCAGGCAGCGCGACGCTCTCCCGCCGAAGGACGCGCCGCATGAAGGACTGGAAAAGGCCGGTCGACGGGCGGGTGATGTGCAGGACGATCGGGCCCGGCTCCTGCCCCAGCTCGGCCCAGTCGGTGAGCCGACCCGTCACGATGCCGCGCAGATCCTCGAGCGTGATGTCGGGCAGCGGATTCTCGACCGCGACCACCGGAACGATCGCGTCCAGCGCCAGGATGCGGGACCGTCCAGGATCGGTCAGCGTGCCGCGGCCCGCCTGCCGCGCCAGGACGGCCTCGTCGCGGCTGACCGCGCGGCGCGAAATCACCAGGTCGGCCTCGTCGGCGATAAGGTCGGCGAACCCCTCGTCCGACGAATTGAGATTGAAGATGAACTCGCCCGACGGATCGTCGGACCTACGTTCCGAGAGCAGGTATGTCAGGCCACCATCGCCCTGGTCCTCGCGCGCCACGTCATAGCCGTTCCGGACCGCAAAGGTCTCCAGCAGGATCGGCAGCAGCGTGGTCCCCACGCTCGCGCTGCCCGAAATGCGAAGCCGGGCTACGAAGTTCAGAAGATCGGGGCAGCCCGGACCGTCGCAGGTGACGCCGGATCCATCCAGCGTGAGTTCGCCATACTCGGTATCGACGCGGTAGAATTCACCGTCGAAGCCCAGCAGCGTGCCGTCGATGGACAGGCTGCCGTCCCGGGCGCTGAGCGTGACGTCATCGGCGCGCGCCGGCGCGGTGACGATCGCCAGGATGGCCAGCATCCAGGCGCACGCGAATATCAAAGGCGGCGGCCTCCGATCTCGTGGGCTGGCGCGCGACGTGTGGTCGGCCGCGCCGGTGGCCCTGCTGAATGATGCAGGCGAACCCGGTGCGGCGCCGGGGGTCAGACCAGCTGCCCGTGGCAATGCTTGAACTTCTTGCCTGATCCGCAGGGGCAGGCGTCGTTCCGGCCGGGGTTGCCCCAGGTCGACGGGTCCGCCTCGACGAAACCGGGCGCGGCGGCTTCGGCCTGCGCCTCGCCCTGCGGGGGCGTGGCCTGCGCCTCGGCCTCGACCTGCTTCCGCTGCTGCTGCATCTGCGCCAGCATCGCCTGCTGTTCCTCTTCGGTCAGCGGGCGGATCTGGGCGAGCTTCTGGGTCACGTCCTCGCGCAGGCTGTCGAGCATGGATTCGAACAGCTGGAACGCCTCGTTCTTGTACTCGTTCAGCGGGTCGCGCTGCGCGTAGCCGCGGAAGCCCACGACCGACCGCAGGTGTTCCAGCGTCAGCAGGTGCTCGCGCCACTTCGCATCGATCGTCTGCAGAAGGATCTGCTTTTCGATCATGCGCATGTTCTCGGGGCCGAACTTGGAGGCCTTCTCGGCCATGAACTCGTCCGACGCGGTATAAAGCCGCTCGCGGATGACCTCGTCGTCGACGCCGTCTTCTTCGGTCCAGGCGATGACGGGCATGTCGATGCCGACCTTCTCCAGAACGGCGACATACAGGCCCTCGCCGTCCCACTGGTCGGCATAGGTCTTGGGCGGGATGTACTGGTCGACCAGGTCGTCGATCACCTGGTGGCGCATGTCCTGCGCGATCTCGCCCAGGTCCTCGGCCTCCATGATCTCGCGGCGCTGGGCGAAGATCACCTTGCGCTGGTCGTTCATCACGTCGTCGAATTTCAGCAGCTGTTTGCGGATGTCGAAGTTGCGGCCCTCAACCTTCGCCTGCGCCTTTTCCAGCGACTTGTTCACCCAGGGGTGAACGATGGCCTCGCCTTCCTTCATCCCGAGCTTCTGCAGGACGTTTTCCAGCCGCTCGGACCCGAAGATGCGCATGAGGTCATCTTCGAGCGACAGGAAGAACGAAGACCGTCCCGGGTCGCCCTGGCGGCCCGAGCGGCCGCGCAGCTGGTTGTCGATCCGGCGGCTTTCGTGCCGTTCGGTGGCCAGCACGAACAGGCCGCCGGCCTCCTTAACCTTTTCCTTCTCGTCCGCCGTCTCGGCCGCTATGCGGGCGCGGACTTCCTCGGGGTCGGCCTCGGGATTTTCCGCCAGCGCCTGCATGACCTTCATGTCCACGTTGCCGCCCAGCTGAATGTCGGTGCCGCGGCCGGCCATGTTCGTGGCGATCGTGATGGCGCCGGTCTTGCCGGCATCGGCGACGATCTGCGCCTCCTGCTCGTGCTGGCGCGCGTTCAGGACGTTGTGCGGCAGGTCGGCCTTCTTCAGCAGGTCCGAAAGCTGCTCGGACTTCTCGATCGAGGTGGTGCCGACCAGCACGGGCTGGCCCTTCTCGTGGGCCTTGCGGATGGCTTCGACGATGGCCTGGTACTTCTCGCCGGCGGTGCGGTAGACGGCGTCGTGCTCATCCTCGCGGGCGATGGGCTTGTTGGTTGGCACCTCGACCACGCCCAGGCCGTAGATCTCCTGGAATTCCTCGGCCTCGGTCAGGGCGGTGCCGGTCATGCCCGCCAGCTTGTCGTAGAGCCGGAAGTAGTTCTGGAACGTCACCTGCGCCAGCGTCACGTTCTCGGGCTGGATGTTCACGCCTTCCTTGGCCTCGATGGCCTGGTGCAAACCGTCGGACAGGCGGCGGCCCGCCATCATGCGGCCGGTGAACTCGTCGATCAGCACGACCTCGCCGTCGCGGACGATGTAATCCTTGTCCTTGGTGAACAGCTTGTGGGCGCGCAGGCCCTGGTTCACGTGGTGAACGATCGTTGTGGATTCGGGGTCGTAGAGGGTCTGCTCCTCGGGCAGGATGCCGGCGGCGTGCAGGTGCCCCTCGAGGAACTCGTTCCCCTCGTCCGTGTAGGTGACGTTGCGCGTTTTCTCGTCCAGCGAGAAATGCTCGTCCTGCAGGTGCGGGATGACCGTATCGATGGTCTTGTAGAGCTCGGACCGGTCCTGCGCGGGCCCCGAGATGATCAGCGGCGTCCGCGCCTCGTCGATCAGGATGCTGTCGACCTCGTCCACGATGGCGAAGTAGTGGTCGCGCTGGTACATGTCCTTCAGCTCGGACTTCATGTTGTCGCGCAGGTAGTCGAAGCCCAGCTCGTTGTTGGTGGCGTAGGTCACGTCGCAGGCATAGGCGTCGCGCTTCTCGGCGTCGGGCTGCTGCGGGTAGACGACGCCGCAGGTGATGCCCAGCGCGTCATAGACCTTGGACATCCATTCGCTGTCGCGCTTGGCCAGGTAGTCGTTCACGGTGACGATGTGCACGCCCCGCCCGGTCAGCGCGTTCAGGTAGGCCGGGAAGGTCGCGACCAGGGTCTTGCCTTCGCCGGTCTTCATTTCGGAAATGTTGCCCTGGTGCAGGAAGATGCCGCCCATCAGCTGCACGTCGAAGGCCCGCAGGCCCAGGGCGCGTTTCGCGGCCTCGCGGCAGTTGGCGAAGGCCTCGACCAGCAGATCGTCCAGCGACTCGCCCCCCTCGGCCCGGGCCTTCAGCGACTGGGTCTTCTCCTTCAGCGCGTCGTCCGACAGCGCCTCGTACTCGGGCTCGAGCGCGTTGATCGCATCGACGATCGGCCGCGTGGCCTTCACCTTGCGATCGTTCGGTGTGCCAAAAACCTTTTTGGCGACGGAACCCAGACCCAGCATTGTCTCTCCTGACGGCATCGTGTGTGGGGGACATGCTTGCCCGCATCCGGGCGGGCGCATAATTAGGGCGTCAAGCCGGCCCCCTTTTCAAGCTGTTAGCGATGTAAGGGGCGCCTATCACAGTGTCAACGCCGGGGCCCGCTGGACCCTTGCCACGAAGGACGAAAGCATGAATCGACTGATCCCCATCGCCACCGCCTGCACCCTTGCCATGGGCGCCGCCCTGCCGTCCCACGCGCAGGAGGCCGATACCGTCGTCGCCACGGTGGGCGACACGGCGATCACGCTGGGTCACGTGGCGGCCTACCGCGCGTCGCTGGGCGAGCAGGTGAACCAGATGCCCGCGCAGCAACTTTATGACGCGGTGCTGGATCAGCTGATCTCCATGGCCGTCCTGGCCGACGGCCGCGAGGTCGGCGAGGTCGAGCAGATCTTCATCGACAACGAGCGCCGGTCGCAGCTGGCCCGGGCCGCCGTGCTGGACCTGCAGGAGCAGCCCGTCGAGGATGCCGAGGTGCAGGCCGCCTACGAAGAGATGTTCGGCGATTTCGAGTCGAGCCCCGAATTCAACGCCTCGCACATCCTGGTCGAGACCGAGGAAGAGGCCGCCGACCTGATCGCGCAACTGGAAGACGGCGCCGATTTCGCCACCCTGGCCCGCGAAAATTCCACCGGCCCGTCTGGACCTTCGGGGGGCGAGCTGGGCTGGTTCGGCCCGGGCCAGATGGTGCCGGCCTTCGACCAGGCCGTGCAGGAGATGGACGTGAACGCCATCGCCGGCCCGGTTCAGACCCAGTTCGGCTGGCACGTGATCAAGCTGAACGACACGCGCCAGACCGAGGCGCCGTCGCTGGACGAGGTGCGCGACGAGCTGGCCCAGCAGGTCCTGAGCGAGCGCATCACGAACGAGATCGAGACGCGCCGCGAGGCCGCCGACATCACCATCGCCGAGGATGCCGTCGACCCGTCCGTCATCAACGACCCGTCGATCCTGGCGCGCTGATCCATGCCCGCGCTGTCGCCGCTGGCGCCCGAACGCTTCCCCGAACTGCCCGCCATCGACGGGTTGCGCCTGGCCACGGCGCAGGCGGGCGTGAAATACCGTGACCGCACCGACGTGATGCTGGCGGTCCTTGACCCCGGCGCCACGGTGGCGGGGGTATTCACACGCTCCGCCACGCGTTCGGCGGCGGTGCTGGATTGCCAGGCCAAGATCGGCGGCGACAGTGACGCGGGCGCGGCGATCCTGGTGAACTCGGGCAATTCCAACGCCTTCACCGGCCGCGCGGGCGAGGCATCGGTCGCCCGGATCTGCGCGGCCGTGGCCCGGGCCTGCGACGTTCCCGAGGACCGCGTCTTCACCTCCTCCACCGGCGTGATCGGTGAACGGCTGCCCGACGACCGCATCACCGCGGCCATCGACGGGCTGGTCGGGGGCCTTGCACCCGGCGGAATCGACGCCGCCGCACGCGCCATCATGACGACCGACACCTTTCCCAAGGGCGCGGTGCGCACCGTCGAGATCGACGGCGAGACGGTGACCATCGCCGGGATCGCCAAGGGCTCGGGGATGATCGCGCCCGACATGGCGACCATGCTGGTCTACATTTTCACCGATGCCAGCATCGGGCGGGCGCTGCTGCAGGACATGCTGGGCGACCTGACCGACCGCAGCTTCAACGCGATCTCGGTGGACAGCGATACGTCGACCTCGGACACGCTGCTGATGGCCGCCACCAACAAGGGCCCCGCGGTTCACGACCGCCACGGCCCGTTCGAGTATGCGCTGGGTGACCTGATGCTGGACCTGGCCCACCAGGTCGTGCGCGACGGCGAAGGCGCGACCAAGTTCATCCGGATCGACGTGTCAGGCGCCGAGAGCGACTCCGACGCCCGCAAGGTGGCCAGCGCCATCGCCAACTCGCCGCTGGTCAAGACGGCCATCGCGGGCGAGGACCCGAACTGGGGCCGCATCGTCATGGCGGTGGGCAAGTCCGGCGCCGCCGCCAACCGCGACACGTTGCGCATCACCTTCGGCGACATCGAGGTGGCGCGCGACGGCTGGGTCTCGCCCGACTATACCGAGGCGCGGGGCGCCGATTACATGAAGCGCGACGAGATCACGATCGGCGTCGACCTGGGGCTGGGCGACGGCGCGGATACCATGTGGACCTGCGACCTGACCCACGCCTACATCACGATCAACGCGGATTACCGGTCGTGAAGACGGTGCTGGTCTCCGCGGTCGCGCTGATCGACGTGGACGGGCGCGTACTGCTGGCGCAACGCCCGCCCGGCAAGTCGATGGAAGGCCTGTGGGAATTTCCCGGCGGCAAGGTCGAGCCGGGCGAAACGCCCGAGGCCGCCCTGATCCGCGAGTTGCACGAGGAACTGGGCATCGACACCTGGCAATCCTGCCTGGCGCCGCTGACCTTCGCCAGCCATGGCTACGATGATTTCCACCTGCTCATGCCGCTGTTCGCCTGTCGCAAGTGGCAGGGCCAGCCGACGGCGCGCGAGGGGCAGGTTCTGAAATGGGTCCGCCCGCGCGAGATGCGCGACTATCCGATGCCGCCGGCCGACCTGCCCCTGATCCCCATTCTGCGAGACTGGCTCTAGCGGGCCAGTTCCGGGAAGGTCTGGAGGATATCGTCGCGGGTCAGCCGCACCGGAGCCTGGCTCGCGTCCGAGCGTTCCGATTGCCCGCCCAGCAGTCTTTCCAAGATACGCGCCATGCCCCAACTCCGTCCGTGTCTATCAACTTGATAAGAAGCACGGGGGGCTGCGGGAAAAGTTTCGCAGGTATTAATGATTTCTTAACTTTTTTGCCTGCTCTCGGGATGGGCGAACGCAAAGGGCCCACCGGTGGATGCCGGCGGGCCCTTGTTTTCCTGGCGTCGGGGTCGGCTCAGAGGTTCCGCTCGACCTCTTCGCGCTCGAAGATCTCGATGACGTCGCCGGGACGGATGTCTTCGTAGTTCTCGAAGGCCATGCCGCATTCCTGGCCCGACTGGACCTCGGACACCTCGTCCTTGAAGCGCTTGAGCGTCTTCAGCGTGCCCTCGTGGATCACCACGTTGTCGCGCAGCAGGCGCACGCCGGCCGAGCGGCGGGCGATGCCCTCGGTGACGAGGCAACCGGCGACGTTGCCGACCTTGGAAACCTTGAAGACCTCCTTGATTTCGGCGTAGCCGATGAAGTTCTCGCGCACCTCGGCCGACAGCAGGCCCGAGGCCGCCGCCTTCACGTCGTCCACCAGGTCGTAGATGACCGAGTAATAGCGGATCTCGACACCCTTCTGGTTCGCGGTGTTCCGCGCCGAGGCGTTGGCACGGACGTTGAAGCCCATGATCGGCGCGCCGGACGCTTCGGCAAGGCCGACATCGGTCTCGGTGATGGCCCCCACACCGTAGTGCAGGACGCGCACGCGCACCTCGTCGTTGCCGATCTTTTCCATCGCCTGGACGATGGCCTCCGCAGAGCCCTGCACGTCGGCCTTCACCAGGATGGGCAGCTCGGCCACGTTCTCGTCGGCCTTGGCCTGCGCCATCATCGCCTCGAGCGTCGTGGCGGCACCGGCCGCGGCGCGCTTGTCCTTGGCCTGCTGCTGGCGATACTCGGCGATCTCGCGGGCCTGGGCCTCGGTCTCGACCACGTTCAGGACGTCGCCCGCCTCGGGCGTGCCGTTCAGGCCAAGAACCTCGACCGGGACCGACGGTCCGGCCTCGTTCACGCGTTCGCCCTGGTCGTTCTCCATGGCGCGGACCTTGCCCCACTGTTCGCCGACGACGAAGATGTCGCCGCGCCGCAGGGTGCCCGACTGGACCAGCACGGTGGCCACGGGGCCGCGGCCCACGTCCAGCTGCGCCTCGATCACGGCGCCCTGGGCGGCGCGGTTCGGGTTGGCCTTCAGTTCAAGAACCTCGGCCTGCAGAGCGATGGCTTCGAGCAGTTCGTCCAGGCCCTGGCCGGAAATGGCCGACACCTCGACATCCTGCACGTCGCCCGACAGCTTTTCGACGATGACCTCGTGCTGAAGCAGACCGGTGCGGACCTTGTCCGGGTCGGCGGCCGGCTTGTCGATCTTGTTGATCGCCACGATCATCGGGACGCCCGCCGCCTTGGCGTGATTGATCGCCTCGACCGTCTGCGGCATGACCGAATCGTCGGCCGCCACGACCAGCACCACGATATCCGTCACCTGAGCACCACGCGCACGCATGGAGGTAAAGGCCGCGTGGCCCGGCGTGTCGAGGAAGGTCAGCGTCGCGTCGCCCTGCTGCACCTGGTAGGCGCCGATATGCTGGGTGATGCCGCCGGCCTCGCCTGCGACGACGCGCGCGTTGCGGATGGCGTCCAGCACGGACGTCTTGCCGTGGTCCACGTGGCCCATCACGGTGATGATCGGGGCGCGCGGCTTCATGTCCTCGGGCTTGTCGTCGACCTGGTCGATGACCTGCTCCACGTCCGAGTCGCTGACGCGAACGACGCGGTGGCCGAATTCCTCGATGATCAGCTCGGCGGTGTCGGCGTCGATGGTCTGGGTCTGGGTCGCCATGATGCCGTTCTGCATCAGCGCCTTGACCACGTCGGCCACCTTCTCGGTCATGCGGTTCGCCAGTTCCGAGACGGTGATCGCCTCGGGCAGCTGCACGTCGCGGGTGACCTTTTCGCGGTCCTGCGTCTGGCCCATGGCCTTCTTGCGGGCACGCTCCTGCTGGCGCTTCATCGACGCCATCGACCGCTGCCGGCCACCTTCGCCGCCGCGCAGGGCCTGGTTCACCGTCAGCTTGCCCGAACGGCGCTTGTCGTCGCCACCCTTCGCAGGCTTGCTGGGCTTGTCGCGCTCGCGCTCGGGCGCCTTCTGGGTCTGTTTCTGCGGCTTGGCTGCGCGCGCCTCGGCCTCGGACGGATCCGGGGCGGGCGCGTTGGCGCGGGCCTTGGCGTCGGCCTCTTCCTGGAGACGACGGGCGTCTTCCTCGGCCTTGGCCTTCAGGGCCTCCTCGCGCTCGCGCTCCTCGCGCTCTTTCTCTTCCTGCTCGGCGCGGCGGCGCTCACGCTCTTCGGCGCGGGCCTGCTCCTCGGCGGCACGCTTCTCGGCCTCTTCGGTCTCGCGCGCCTTGGCGGCGGCGAGGGCCTTCATGCGGCGCTCGAGCTCGGCGTCGGAAATCCCGGCGGGGCGCTTCTTGGGGTCACCCCCGGCGGGCGCGGCGGACTTCGATCCCGCCTCGGCCTTCGAGGCCGCCGGCTTGGGCATCACGACCCGCTTGCGCTTCGTTTCGACCACGACGTTCTTGGTGCGGCCATGGCTGAAGCTCTGCTTCACCTGCCCCGAACGGGGCCCGCTGCGAACACCAAGCGTCTTCTTGCCGTCATTCTCACTCATCGGGTCTTCTTTACCTTTCCGGGAACCGGATCGTTCCCGTCATCTTGCGTTTCGCTTGTCCGAACGCCCGAAAGCCGCACGGCGTCATCCCTGAACAAATCAGCGAGTCTGCCTGCGGCAAGCGCCGCATGTATCACACGTTCGCGTCCGAAGGACAAACCCAATTCCTGGGCCGTCAGGATGTCGAAGAACGATCCCCGACCGCCCGGACGGTAGAGCTTGGACTTGCCGCGCTCGGATCCGTCACTGGCCTGAAGAAGGATCGCCGCGCGGTCGCGGTCGAGCCATTCCTTCACCCGTTCGAACCCCGCGACGGCGTCACCCGCCTTGCGCGCCATGCTGATCCGGTCGAGCACCCGGCGCACCAGCGCCTGCTCGACATCGTCGATCAGCCCGTCCGGCAGGCTGACCTGCCGTTTCGCGCCCTTCGAGAACAGCCGCTTCTTCACGGCCGTGTCCAGCGCGGCACGATCCGCCGCGACATACATTCCCCGGCCGGGCAACTTGCCCGCCATATCAGGGTAGATAGTGTCGTCCGGGCCCAAAACAAAGCGGATGAGGCCACGTTTTGGCGAAACCTCACCGCTGACCAGGCACTTGCGCTCGGGGTCGGTTATGTGGGCTGGGCGGCTCAGGCTGGCGCCTCCTCGGTTTCGCCCGCGTCATCCGCGTCGGCGTCTTCGGCGTCGTCTTCCTCGGACGCCAGGTCCTCGGGATCGACCCAGCCCAGCTGGATACGCGCGGTCATCACCATGGCCTGGGCTTCTTCCAGGTCCACGCCGAACGGCTCGAGCACGCCGTCATCCTTGTGACGCTCGCCGTCGACCACGGTCCAGCCGCCGGCCAGTTCCCAGTCGGCGCAGGTGGCGAAGTCTTCCAGCGTCTTGACGCCGTCCTTGGCCAGCGCCTCGATCATCTGCGGGGTCAGGCCTTCGAACTGGACCAGGCTGTCCTCGACACCCATCTCGCGGGCGGCCTCGAGCGCCTTGGCGTTCTGCGCCTCGATGAAGTCGCGCGCACGGGCCTGGAGCTCTTCCGCGGTCTCGTCGTCGACGCCGTCGATGACCGTCAGCTCGTCCAGCTCGACATAGGCGACTTCCTCGAGATTGGTGAAGCCTTCGGCCACCAGCAGCTGGGCGAAGAACTCGTCCAGATCCAGGGTGTCGACGAAAAGCTTGGTGCGCTCCTCGAACTCGGCCTGGCGGCGGGCGGATTCCTCTTCCTCGGTCATGATGTCGATGTCGAGACCGGTCAGCTGCGACGCCAGCCGCACGTTCTGGCCGCGGCGGCCGATGGCCAGGCTCAGCTGCTCTTCGGGCACGACGACCTCGATCCGCTCGGCATCCTCGTCGAGCACGACCTTGGTCACCTCGGCCGGCTGCAGCGCGTTCACGAGGAAGGTCGGCATATCCTCGTTCCACGGGATGATGTCGATCTTCTCGCCCTGCAGCTCGTTCACGACGGCCTGCACGCGGCTGCCGCGCATGCCGACGCAGGCGCCGACGGGGTCGATGCTGGAATCGTAGGAGATCACGCCGATCTTGGCGCGCGAACCGGGGTCACGGGCGACGGCCTTGATCTCGATGATGCCCTCGTAGATCTCGGGCACTTCCATCTTGAACAGCTCGGCCATGAACTCGGGCGCGGTGCGGCTGAGGAAGATCTGCGGGCCGCGCACCTCGCGGCGCACGTCCTTGATGTAGACGCGAATACGGTCGTTCGGGCGATAGCTTTCACGGCCGATCTTCTCGTTGCGGCGCAGAACCGCCTCGCCCGCGCCGATATCGACGATGACGTTGCCGTATTCCTCGCGCTTGACGACACCGTTGATGATGGTGCCGGCGCGGTCCTTGAATTCCTCGTACTGGCGGTCACGCTCCGCTTCGCGGACCTTCTGCAGGATCACCTGCTTGGCCGATTGCGCGGCGATGCGGCCCATCTCGACCGGCGGGACCTCTTCGACGTAGGTGTCGCCGACCTTGGGGTCGTCGAGGTACTGCTTGGCGGTCTCGACCGTCATCTCGGCCTGATAGTTTTCCAGCTCTTCCTCCTCGACCACGGTGCGGACGCGGGTGAAGGTCGCGCGGCCGGTCTTGCGGTCGATGGACACACGGATGTCCATCTCGCTGCCGTAGCGGGACTTCGCCGCCCGGGCGAGGCTTTCTTCCATGGCCTCGACCACCAGGGCGGGGTCGATCATCTTCTCGCGCGCCACCGCCTCGGCGGTCTGCAGCAGCTCAAGCTGGTTGGCGGATGTGATGGCCATGTCAGTGGTCCTTTTGCTCGGGAAGACGGGCGTCGTCTTCGCTGTCGATAATGGTTTCGATCTCGTCGAACTGGCTTTCGTCGATCTGGCCCGCGTCCTTGCGGGATTTCAGCACATCGCGGATCAGGTCGTCGGTCAGCACCAGCTTGGCGTCGTTCAGCCAGTCGAATTGCAAACCGATGGTGCCCTCGTCGATCTCCAGCAGGATCTCGCCGCCCTCGACGCCGGCCAGGATACCCTTGAACCGGCGGCGGCCGTCGATCAGCTCGTCCGTCTCGATCTTGGCGACGTAGCCTTCCCAGGCTGCGAAATCCTTGAGCCGGGTCAGCGGCCGGTCGATGCCGGGCGACGAGACTTCCAGGTTGTAGGCGTCCTCGATCGGGTCCTCGACGTCCAGGTGCGCCGACACGGCGGTCGAGATCCGGCCGCAATCGTCCACCTCGATCCCGCCCTCGGGCTTGTCGGCCATGATCTGCACAGTGGGCGTCTTGCCGCCCTGGTACCGCACGCGCACCAGCTCGAACCCCAGATCCTCGATCACGGGGGTGATGATTTCGGCCAGACGCCGGTCGATGCTGGCCTTTGCGATCAGATCGGACATGATGTCCCCTTCAAGCACAAAAAAACGGGCCCGCGGCCCGTTCGTGTCGTTCGGTGGGCGCCGGGTTTGGACCCCAGCGCGCCGCTGTTGAGATGCATCTAGAGAGTCCGGCCGCGCATTGCAAGGGTCGTGCCGCGCACCTCAGTCCCGCAGGCGGTCCATGACCTTGACCAGCGCGGCGCTGATCCCCGGCTCGGACAGGGCGTGGCCGGCGCGCGGGATCAGCTGGAGGTCCGACGCGGGCCACCGTTCGTGCAGGGCATAGGCCGAGCCGGGCGGGCAGATCATGTCGTACCGCCCCTGCACGATATGGCCCGGGATGTCGGCGATCTTGTGCGCCTGGTCCAGGAGCTGCCCGTCGTAGTCCAGCCAGCCCGCATGGGTGAAATAGTGATTCTCGAGCCGGGCGAACGCGCGGGCGTAATCGGCCGGGCTGTCGCCGCCCGCGCCGTCGTTGTCGATCGAGGCGAGCGTGTTCTCCCACGCGGCCCAGGCCCGGGCATAACGCGTCTGGGTCATCAGGTCGTCGCAGAACAGCCGCTTGTGGTAGGCGGCGATCAGGTCGTCTTGTTCATCCTCGGGAATCAGCTTGGTGAACCGCGCCCACATGTCGGGCCAGAACTTGCCCGCACCGCCGGCGTAGAACCATTGCAGCTCGGCCTGGGTCATCAGGAAGACGCCGCGCAGGATCAGGTGGCGCACCGCCTCGGGGTGGGTCTGGGCATAGATCAGCGCCAGCGTCGCGCCCCAGCTTCCGCCGAAGACCATCCAGCGGTCGATGCCCAGCGTTTCGCGGATCAGCTCGATATCGCGGACGAGGTGCCAGCTGGTGTTGTTCGTCACCGATGCGTGGGGACGGGATCGGCCGCATCCGCGCTGGTCGAACAGCACGATGCGAAAGACCGCCGGGTCGAAATACCGCCGCATCGAGGGCGAACACCCGCCGCCGGGGCCGCCGTGGAACACCACGACCGGCTTGCCCTCCGGGTTGCCGCACTGCTCGACATAGACGGTGTGACCGTCCCCCACGGACAGCATGCGCTGGTCGAACGGGTCGGTCCGCGGATAAAGAAAGCCTGCGACGCCCTGCTGTGCTGCCATCCGGTTCATTGGTGACCTATATAACCTGAGAAACGGCCTCGCCATGGGGCTTTCGGAAAAAATGAGGCCCGACTTGACCAGCACCGTCGACCCGCAGGAAATCGAGAAGTTCAGCGCCATGGCGGCCGAGTGGTGGGACCCCGAGGGGAAGTTCAAGCCGCTTCACATGATGAACCCGGTCCGGCTGGATCACATCTGCCGCCAGGTTGCCGTGCAGTTCGACCGCGACCGCGCATCGGAAACGCCGTTTCGCGACCTGTCGCTGCTGGATATCGGGTGCGGCGGCGGCCTTCTGTCCGAACCAATGGCCCGGCTGGGCGCCACGGTCACCGGCGCCGACGCGGCCGAGCGCAATATCGAGGTCGCCCGCGTCCACGCCGCCGAGCAGGACCTCGCCATCGACTATCGCGCCCGGACGGCCGAGGCGCTGGCGGCCGAAGGCGCGCGGTTCGACGTGGTGCTGGCCATGGAAATCGTCGAGCACGTGGCCGATGTGCCCGCCTTCCTGCGCGCGTGCCACGACCTGCTGACTCCGGGCGGGCTGCTGATCGTATCGACCCTGAACCGTACCACGAAAAGTTTCGGCGCGGCCATCCTCGGCGCCGAGTGGATCATGCGATGGCTGCCGAAGGGCACCCATGACTGGTCGAAATTCATCACTCCGGACGAGCTGGACGGCCACCTCCGCGCGGCGGGGCTGTCGCCCGTCGACCGGACGGGGTTCGTCTTCAACCCCATCACCTGGGGCTGGCGGCTGTCCGACCGGGATTTCGCGGTGAACTACGCCATGACGGCGGTCCGCGACTAGGGCGCGTCGAAGGGGCGGTCGTGGGTCAGGCTGGGCACCTTGCCCCGCGCTTCGGCCAACCTTTCCAGATCGAGGTCCACCATGGTGACGCCGGGCGCGGTTCCCGCGTCCGCGATCACTTCGCCCCACGGGGCAATGGCCAACGAATGACCGTGCGTGCGCCGCGCACGCCCGGCGCTGGCGATGTGCTGACCCGTCTGGGCAGCGGCCAGAACGAAGCACCCCGTCTCGATCGCGCGGGCGCGCAGCAGGACCTCCCAGTGGGCCTGCCCCGTCAGCGGCGAGAAGGCCGCCGGCACCAGCAGAACCTCGGCCCCCGCCTGTGCCAGCGCGCGGTGCAGCTGCGGGAAGCGCAGGTCGTAGCAGATCGTCAGGCCGAAGGCGGCCAGCGGCGTTTGCGCCAAAACCGCCCGGTCGCCGGGACGGTAGCCGGCCGATTCGCGATAGGTCTCGGTCTCGCTCACCTGCACGTCGAACATGTGGATCTTGTCGTAACGGGCGGCGATCCCGCCATCGGGTCCGATCAGGAACCCCCGGTTCGCCAGGCGCCCGTCCGCGTCACCGCTGGCGATACCCAGCGATCCGATATGCAGCCAGACGCCCAGCCGCGCCGCGTCTTCGCGCAGGGCGGCCAGCGTCGGGTCGTCTTCCTCGGTGGTCAGCACGCGCTGCTGATGCGCGCGGTCCGCCGACACGCAATTGGTGACCTCGGGCGTGGTGACGAATTCCGCGCCATCGGTGGCCGCACGCGCCACTAGCCCGCGCGTCACCGGCAGGTTCGCCGCCGGGTCATCGCTGCTGGTCAGCTGGATCAGCGCGGCGCGCATGGCTCAGGCGGCCAGCATCGGGTCCAGCTTGCCCTGCCGTTCCAGCGCGGCAAGGTCGTCGAAGCCGCCCACGTGGGTGCCGTCGATGAAGATCTGCGGAACGGTGTGACGACCGTTCGCGCGGTCCATCATCTTCTGGCGCAGCTCGCCATCGCGCGAGACGTCGATTTCGGTGAAGCCGGCGTCCTTGCTGTTCAGCAGGCGCTTGGCGGCATGGCAGAAACCACAGAGCGGCGTGGTGTAGATCTCGATCTGGGCCATTTTGGATCCCCTCGGAAAATGCGTGTTTCCCGGTATCTAGGGGTCCTTCACCGCCCGTGCCAGTGTCACCACGTCGACACGCGCCGCGCCGCCCGCCAACGCCGCCTCAGCCGCGGCGGCCAGCGTCGCGCCCGATGTCATGACGTCGTCGACCAGCAGGACGGCCCGCCCCCGCAGCACACCGCCATGTTTCGGATGCACGGTCATGCAGCCTTCGAGGTCGGAAAAGCGGCTGGCAAGGGTCTTGCCGTCCTGCACCTGTGTGCGCCGGGTGCGAACGAGGGCGGTTGGCGCGTGCGGCAGGTCGAGCGCGCGGGCCAGCGCCCCGCCAAGCTCAGCCGCCTGGTTGTAGCGGCGCGCCAGCGTGCGGCTCCAATGCGCGGGCACCGGCACCACGAGGCTGTCGTGGCGGACCAACCCCTGCGCTCGGCGCGCCATCCACGTTCCGGCCCCCGGCACAAGGTCCAGCCGGTCGCCGTGCTTGATCGACAGCACCACCTGCCGCCCCCGGTCGCTGTAGAGCAAGGCGGACCGCCCCCGGCTCCAGGGCCGGGCGATGTACAGGCAGTCGTCGCAGGTGACCGGGCGGTCGTCGTCGCCGGGCAGTGGCGCCCCGCAGGTGTCGCAGCCAAGGCCCAGGATGAACGGCGTGTCGCGCCAGCACGGCCCGCACAGCGCGCCCACGGCGTCGACGGTCGCATCGCAGGTTGCGCATTGCCGCGGAAAGACGGCATCGATCACCGATTGAACCAGCATGGAAGGTGCTTACCTCCAACCCCATGACCCGCGAGACACGCCGCCTCACCGACCGCGACCGCCTTGAGCAGTCCCGCCGCCGCGCCCGCGCCGATGCGCTGTTCCTCCACGGCTATGCCGCGGACCAGCTCGAGGAGAGACTGGAAGAGGTTAACAGAACCTTTACCGCCATCGCCGTGGTGACCGGCCATCCCGAATTCTGGTCGGCACGCTTCCCGGGCGCGACCATCGTGGCGGATGACGAGGTTCTGGCGCTGGAGCGTGGACGCCACGACCTGGTCATCCACGCCATGGCGCTGCACTGGGCCGATGACCCGGTGGGCCAGATGGCCCAGTGCCGCCTGGCGCTGCAGCCCGACGGCCTGTTCCTGGGGGTCTGCTTCGGTGGCCAGACCCTGTCCGAGCTGCGCAGCGTGCTGGCCCATGCCGAAAGCATCGTCAGCGGGGGGATCGCCCCGCGCGTGCTGCCCATGGCCGAGATCCGCGACCTGGGTGGCCTGATCCAGCGGGCGGGCCTGGCGCTGCCCGTGGCAGATACCGACCCGATCAAGGTGGACTACGCCGACCTGGCTGCGCTGGTCCGCGACCTGCGCCACATGGGCGAAGGCAACGCCATGGCCGCGCGCGACCCGCGCCCTCTGCCCCGCGCTGTCCTGCGGCAGGCCGCGCAGACCTATGCCGCCAGCTTCCCGGCCAGCGACGACGCCGACCGCATCGTGGCGACCTTCGAGCTGGTGTTCCTGTCGGGCTGGGCCCCCGACGAAAGCCAGCAGAAACCGCTGCGGCCGGGGTCGGCCAAGGCCCGGCTGGCCGATGTGTTGGGCACAGACGAGACAAGCCTGCGCGACGATTCGCGCCGGTCAGGCGATTGACCCCCGTGGGAAAGCCTTTATCTGAGCCTGCGTTGTCGAGAGGATGAAGACCATGCTGGATGCACGCGCCCCCGATGGGACCCCGATGTTCATCGAAGAGGGGGCGACCTGCCCCGTTCATGCGCCCGACGACCACCCGAAGATCCCGCCGGCCAAGACCGGCGTGCTGCTGGCCAACCTCGGCACGCCCGACGGCTATGACTACTGGAACATGCGCCGTTACCTGAACGAGTTCCTGTCCGACAAGCGCGTGGTCGATTACTCGGCGTGGATCTGGCAGCCGCTGCTGCAGGCCGTGATCCTGACCAAGCGGCCCTTTTCCAGCGGGGCCGCCTACAAGTCGATCTGGAACGAGGACGCGGGCGAAAGCCCCCTTCTGACCATCACCAAGGCGCAGGTCTCAAAGATCAGGGATCGGTTGGTCGGCGCCCACGGCGACAAGCTCGTGGTCGATTTCTGCATGCGCTACGGCAACCCGTCGACCCGGTCGAAGGTGCGCGAGATGATCCAGGCGGGCTGCACGCGAATCGTGTTCTTCCCGCTCTACCCGCAATACGCGGGCGCGACGACGGCCACGGCGAACGACCAGTTCTTCCGCGCCCTGATGGCCGAGAAGTGGCAGCCGTCGGTCCGCACCGTCCCCGCCTATTTCGAGCACCCGAGCTATATCGACGCCCTCGCCAGGTCGGTGGAGCGGGCCTATGGCGCGATGGAGACGAAGCCTGACGTGCTGGTCGCGTCCTATCATGGGGTGCCCCAGCGCTACCTGATGGAAGGCGACCCCTACCACTGCCAGTGCCAGAAGACCTCGCGCCTGCTGAAGGAGCGGCTGGGCTGGGCGGATACCGACATCGTCACCACGTTCCAGTCGCGATTCGGTCCCGAGGAATGGCTGAAGCCCTATACCGTGGAAGAGGTCGCCCGCCTGGCCGAGCACGGCAAGAAGCGCATCGCGGTGATCGCGCCCGCCTTCTCGGCCGACTGCATCGAGACGCTGGAAGAGATCAACGAAGAGATCCGCGAAAGCTTCGAGGAAGCGGGCGGTGAGCACTTCACCTACATCCCGTGCCTCAACGAGGACGACGCCCACATGGAAGCGCTGGTCGAGGTGATCGAGGAGAACCTGGCGGGCTGGGTCTGATCGACCCAGGCCACGGCCCGGGTGACGCTGGGGCCTTCGCGGCGCCCGAACCTCTATTTCAAAAGGAAAACGGCCGGACACTGGGTCCGGCCGTCTCCAAAAGCGTAATACCGTTCGACTGGATCAGTCGGCAGCGGCAACAGCCACGACGGCCAGCAGCAGCAGCGGGATAACGATCCCGGCCGACGAGCTGGACGATTCTTCAACGACGACGGCCGGCTCCATCATGGGCTCGACCATACCGCCCGCAAACGCACCGGTGGCGGCGACGGACAGGGCAGCGGCAAGAGCAATCTTCTTCATGGTGTATCTCCAGTAATTAGCCTGGTGCCTAGTTTGAAACGAGGCGGCAGCAGGCACCCAAGACTGTACCTCATCGACGGTATAAGCAACATCGACAACGTATTGCAAAGAATTGAAACGCTTGAACGGTTCCCACGCTCCGGCAATTCGTCAAATTAGCAACACTTGGGTTCCGGACTTGGCGAGGCCGTAAAGCTCTTCGATATGGTTGTTGTACAGGCCGATGCAGCCGTTCGACGACCGCCGTCCGATCTTGCGCGTGTCCTGGGTGCCGTGAATCCGGTAATATTGCCACGAAAGATACAATGCGTGCGTTCCCAGCGGATTGTCCGGGCCGGGGCCGATGAAGTCGGGCCACTCGGGATTCCGCTCTTTCATGGCCGGCGTGGGCGCCCAGCTCGGCCCCTCGACCTTGCGGATGACCTCGGTCCGGCCCTTGCGGGTCAGGTCATCGGTCTGCGGCACCGAGGTCGGATACAGCTTGTAGATCGATTCGTCCTCGTTCCAGTAGTGCAGCGCGCGCGAGGTGATATCGACAAGGATCGCGCCGTTGGCCAGCGAATCGAAGTAGGGCCGCCAGTGCAGCGTCCGGAAGCTGGACGCGTTGCGACGGGTGACGCCCGAGATCTGGGACCGGAACTCGGTCGAGTTCGACGTCTGCGCGATTGCGGGCGCCGCGAACGTGGTCGCTGCCGCGGCTGCGCCGCCAAGGAACCAGCGGCGGTTCAGGATATCCGAGGGGTGACGGGTCATGGCGTGTCGCACCTTTGTGATCTTGGCTGCTTCAGGTGTGCAAAATAAGGAGGCCGGCGGATCCTTGCAAATCAAACCGGCGTCAATCCGCGCAACGGCGCCGAAACGGAAAATGGCATCCCGGTCGCGTTACCGCTATTGAGACGCGAAGGGATTACAACGGTTTCGGCATGTATCGAATTTTCGCACCACTGGCCATCGGCGTCGCGGTCCTGTCGGCTTGCGCGGCACCACCACCACCCGCGCCGCGCGTTGCCGCCGACGGACGACCGCTGCCGCAGGTCTACCGGATCAGCGAAGCGGATTCGGACCGGGTCCAAATCCGGTTCCTCGACGGGGTGAACGCCGTGCGCCAGGCCGCCGGTGCCCCGCCCGTTGCGCTGAACGCCGAACTCACGGCCGCCGCGGCCACCCACAGCCGCGACATGTCGGTCCAGAACCGGCCCTGGCATTTCGGGTCGGACGGATCGTCGCCGCTGGAGCGCGTGCGTCGCGTGGGCTACCGCGGCGAGCTGCTCGGCGAAAACATCTCGGAAACCTACGAGACCGAGCTGGAAACCCTGTCGGCCTGGCTCGAATCGCCCGACCAGCGCGACATCATCACCGATCCGCGCGCCCGCGATCTGGGGTTCTCGTGGTTCCAGGAGCCCAGCGGCAAGATCTGGTGGACCATGGTCACCGGCGCCCCGCAGACCTTCGCCCAAGCCAACGGGTTCTGAGCCAGCCCGGCGGGCCGGCCGAGACGCGGTTCAGGGGAAGATGCTGATCGGCGTGCCGTCCTGGACCATGGCGTAGATCTCTTCGATCTCGTCATCGGTGACGGCGATGCAGCCCCAGGTCCAGTCGCCCGTCGCGCCCTTGGGCACGTTCTCGCCCCGGCCGTGGATGAAAATATCACCCCCGGCGGGACGTCCCAGACCGCGTGCGACCTCGATATCCCGCGCGTTGGGATACGAGATGCCCACCGACAGATGATACCGGCTGTTGGGGTTGCGGCGATCGATCAGGTAATGCCCCTCGGGCGTCTTGCCGTCGCCCTCGACCTGCTTGTGGCCCTCGGGCGCGAAACCCAGGCCGACATTGTAGACCTTCAGGGGCGTCCCGTTGTGCAGCAGTTGCAACTGACGCGCCTCTTTCAGCAGAACGACGCGGGTGACTTCCGGGCCGTCATAGCTGCGGAATTTCGATGGCGCTGCGCATCCCGTCAGGATGACCAGCGACAGCGTGATCAGAACGGATCTGATGATGGACATGGGGTCTGCTCGCCCTTGGATGTGCCTCGATGGCGCGGACCATAGCAAACTCCCACGCGACACCGAATATCCCTTGCCTCTCACATAGGCGTGAGCGGCGGGCACGTTGCAAAATCAGCGCGACAGGTGGGCGACGAGTTCCACGTGGGGCGACCAACGGAACTGGTCGACGACCTTCACCGATTTCAGCCGATAGCCGCCGCGCTGCGCGATCGCCACGTCGCGGGCGAACGTTACCGGGTTGCAGGACACCGCGGCGATCACCGGAACGTCGCTTTGGGCCAGTTCCGCGAACTGCGCCTCGGCCCCGGCGCGGGGCGGGTCGATGAGCACGGCGTCGAGGCGGCCCAGCTCCGAGGCCAGCAGCGGGCGCTGGAACAGGTCGCGCGTCTCGGCCTCGAGCGCATGCAGCCCGCCGGCCTTCTGCCAGGCGGCGCGGGTGGCATCGGACAGGCTGCGTAGCCCTTCGACCGCGACGACTTCGGCCTGGCGGGACAGGGGCAGCGCGAAGGTGCCGCAGCCCGCGAACAGGTCGGCGACACGCTTCGCGTCGCCCACGATGTCTCTGACGGCGCGCCACAGGGCGGCCTCGCCCGACTTGGTGGCTTGCAGGAACGCGCCCGGGGGCGGCACGCAGGCCACGTCGCCGAACATCTGGTGCGGTGGCCGCGCCTGGGCGATGGGGATGTCGCCCCATGTCAGCCGCGCCAGGTCGGCCGCCCCGGCGATGCGCGCCAGCTCTTCCGAAAGGGCGCGATCCGGCTCTTTCCCGCCCGACACCACCACGTCCAGCCCGGCCGGGCCGTGGGTCACGGCCAGCGACAGGGTGTCCTTGCGCCCCGCGCCCGCCGCCACAAGGTCGGAGAGGACCGGCAGGGCCTTCACGATCTGCGGGACCAGCACCCGGCAATGGGGCACGGGCACGATCCGGTCCGACGCCCGTTCGTGGAACCCGATCTCGACCCCGTCGCGGCTGCGACGGGCCGACAGCACGGCGCGCCGGCGCGAGGCGGGCGGCGAGGTCGCGATGCCGGTGATCGGCGCGGGCAGGCCCTGCGCCGCCAACGCCTGCGCCACCACCCGCACCTTGAACCGTGCCACGAAAGTATCCGAGGCATGCATCAGCGCGCAGGCCCCGCAGCGGTCGTAATGCGGGCAGGCGGGCGTCACGCGCTCGGGCGACGGCGTCACGATCTCGGGGATCGGCATCCGGTCGCCCATGACGCGGCCGCGCACCGTTTCGTTCGGCAGGGCGCGCGGGACGAAAACGGGGCCGGGGGCGATGCCGTCGCCAAGATGGCCCAGGCGGGTGATGGTCACGGTCTCCATCGGGCGGCCCTAGCCTATTCCGCGGCCTCGGAATAGCCCATGAACCCGCCCGACTGCCGCTTCCAGTAGCGGGCATAGGTACCACCCTGCGCCAACAGCGCCTCGTGGGTGCCTTCCTCGACGATGCGGCCCTGTTCCAGCACCACGATCCGGTCCATCCGGGCGATGGTCGACAGGCGGTGCGCGATGGCCAGCACGGTCTTGCCCTCCATCGCGCGCTCCAGCGCGGCCTGGATCGACGCCTCGACCTCGCTGTCGAGCGCGCTGGTCGCCTCGTCCAGCACGAGGATCGGCGCGTCCTTCAGCAGCGCGCGGGCCAGCGCGATCCGCTGTCGCTGTCCGCCCGAAAGCTTCACGCCCCGCTCGCCCAGATGCGCGTCGTAGCCGGTGCGCCCCTTGAAGTCCTGCAGGTCGAGGATGAACTCGTGCGCCTCGGCCTTGCGGGCGGCGGCGATCATCTCGTCCTCGGTGGCGTCGGGGCGACCGTAAAGGATGTTCTCGCGGGCCGAGCGGTTGAACATGGCCGTTTCCTGCGTGACCATGCCGATCTGGCGGCGCAGGCTTTCCTGCGTCACCTCGCGGATATCGCGCCCGTCCACGGTGATGCGCCCCCGTTCGGGGTCGTAGAGCCGCAGGAGTAGCGCCACCAGCGTGGACTTGCCCGCCCCCGAGGCGCCGACGACGCCGATCTTCTCGCCCTGCGCGACGGTCAGGTCCAACTGCTCGATCCCGCCCGCGCCGCGCCCGTAGGTGAACCGCAGGTCCTCGAACCCGATCGCACCGCCGTGGGGCAACGCGTCCGCCGCGTCGGCATCGGTCAGCGTGTGCGGCGGCGTCAGGGTGTTCATGCCATCCTCGACCTCGCCCACATTGGAATAGATCGCCATCAGCGTGAACGACACCCAACCCGTCATCTGCGCGATCCGGATCGAGATCGCACCGGCCGCGGCGATGTCGCCCGGCGTCGCGATCCCCCGCGTCCACAGAACGATGGTGCCGCCGATCAGAAGGATCGGCAGGATGCCGGCCAGCGCCATGAGCGAGAAACGGAAGCCCGCGGTCAGCAGGCCGAAATCCACAACCTTGTCGCGGAACGTCGAAATCGCGCCCAGCGCGGCACGGTCCTCGTGATCGGCATGGGCGAACAGCTTGACCGTCTTGATGTTGGTGATCGTGTCGACCACCTGCCCCGACACCATGGCCCGCGCGCCCGCCCGCGCCTTGGCCCGCACCCGGATGCGCGGCATGAACCAGCGGATCAGGGCAAAGTACCCCACGCACCACACGGCCAGCCCGACTGCCATCCACACGCTGATCGTCGTCAGCAGGAAGACCGAGCCGATCAGGGTCGCAAGAGCGAAGGCCACCACGTTGATCATCTCGGACGCCACATCGGTGATCGCGCGGCTGGTCTGCATCTGCTTCTGCGCGATGCGCCCGGCGAAATCGTCGTCGAAGAAGGTGACGGCCTGGCCCAGCGTCCAGCGGTGCAGGCGGCTCAGGACCAGCGGGTTCACGTTGGGCGACACGATGACGGCGTTGGCCGTCGCGCTGGCCCCGAACAGGGCCGGGCGGACGACTACGAAGAACAGCAGCGCCCCGACCAGCAGCGTGGCGTTCTCGGCCAGGTATCCCGGCGTCGCGGTCCCGGCGGCCGAGTCGATGATCCAGCCCAGAAGCAGGGCGGTCACCACCTCGGCCCCGCCGGCCAGCGCCGACACCACGGCGGCGATCGATAGCCACGGCCACGCCCCGGCCAAGGCCCAGCCCATGAACGCGCCCAGCGTCCGCGGCGGCGGGCCGTCGGCGGGCGCGAAGGCGTCGATCAGGTCGGAAAGCGGGCGCAAAAGGCGCGTGGGGCTGAAACGGTGCAATGACATTCCGGGCAACATAGGCGATGCGTCCGCGATTGCGCGCACGATCCCGTGTTCAGGTCAAAGAAAGACGGCCAACGCCGACAGCGCAAGCGCGGCGGCCATGATCCGCAGGAAGATGGCCCAGGCCGCGTCGCTGGACAACAGGGCCGTCAGCAGGTGGCCCGCACCCGTCCAGAACAGGCAGACGCCGAGGTTGATCCCCGCGAAGGCAGCGCCCAGACGCGCGCCTTCGGCAAGCGGCGGCAAGCCCGCGGCATAGCCCGACGCGGCGGCCAGCGCGACGGCCCAGACCTTGGGGTTCACCCACTGGAACAGCACCGCCTCGATCAGCGTGAAGGGCCGGTCGCGGCCTTCGACACGCGGCCGCCGGGCGCGGCGGGCCAGACCCCAGGCCATCCACAGGATCCACGCGCAGGCGGCCAGTTTCAGACCCCATTCCAGCGCCGGACGCCCCAGAAGGACCGCGCCGATACCCGCACCTGTAAGCCCTGCCGTGATGCCAACGCCCAGCGCGACGCCCGCCACATGCGGCAGCGTCCGCGCCATGCCGAACCGCGCGCCCGAGGCGGTCAGCAGGATCACGTTGGGGCCGGGCGTGAAGAGGCCCGCGAAGACGAACAGGTAAAGCGGGTCGATCATCCCAGCAGGTCTTCGCGGCTGGCCGTCATGCCCGACGCGATCCAGCGGCGTTCCAGCTCGGCCAGCTTGCGGCCGATCTCGGGGCCCTCGTAGTCACCCGCCAGGTCGGCGCCGCGCACGGGAAACCGCGCGGTCGCACCGCGCGCGATCCGGTCGCCCAGATCGGCCGGCAGCGGGGCCGAGAAGCTGGCCGCGCGCAAAAGCTCGATATCGCGGGCGGTGTCGGCCCCGTGTCGCCAGGCCAGTTCCGCCGTGCCGGCCTCGGCCCCGACCCCGTCGCGCAGCAGCGCCAGCCGGGCCGCCTGCTTGCGCGACAGGCGCAGCCGTTCGGGCGCCTCGTCCCCGCCCAGAATGGCCAGCCGACGCAGAGGGTCCGGCGCGGCATCGAGCGTGCCTTCAAGGTGGACGAGAACCGCCAGCAATCCGGGATCAGCCCCCGGAAGGATCCGCGCAAGGATCCCCGATTGCGCCATCGAGGCGACAGCGGGCGCGGGGTCGGGCGCGGAGAGAAGCTTCAGCGTCTCCGCGCCGACCCGTTCCGCCGAAAGCTGCTCCAATCCCTCGGCCAGCGCGGCGCAGGCGGCCAGCGCCTCGGCGTCGACGCCGTGCTCGGGGTCGCCGTACCATGCGTGGAACCGGAAATAGCGCAGGATGCGCAGATAATCCTCGCGGATACGCTGTTCCGCGTCACCGATGAACCTGACCCGCCGGGCCTGAAGGTCCGGAAGGCCGCCCAATGGGTCCAGAACCGTGCCGGCGGCATCGGCATAGAGCGCGTTCATCGTGAAATCGCGCCGGGCCGCGTCCTCTTCGATCCGGTCGGAAAACGCGACCGTGGCGTGACGGCCGTCTGTGTCCACGTCCTTGCGGAAGGTCGTGACCTCGTAGCCCTCGCCCTCCACCACCACGGTGACGGTGCCGTGGTCGATGCCCGTGGGCACCGGTTTCAGGCCCGCGGCCTCGGCCAGGGCGATGACCCGCTCGGGCACCGCGTCGGTGGCGATGTCCACGTCATCCACCGGCGCCCCGATCAACTGGTTGCGCACGCAGCCGCCCACCGCCAGCGCCTGGTGGCCCGCCCCGGTGAGCGTGGCCAGGACGCGCTGGGTGCCGTCGGCTGCCAGCCAAGGTGCGCCGGTGATCTTCATGCCGATACCCTCTGCGCCAGGCCCCGCAGGATCCGCGCGGTGGCGCCCCAGATGTAATATGGACCGTAGGGCACGGTGTAATAGAGCCTTTGCTGCCCCCGCCAACGGCGCGACTGAACGCTGAACCGCGCCGGGTCGGTGACGTGATCGAAGGGCACGTGGAAGATCTCGGCGACCTCGCCGGGCTCGGGCCGCGGCTCGAACGGGCGGGTGATGAACCCGAGGACGGGGTGCATGGCGAAGCCCGTGACCGTTTCGTGGGGCGGCAGCGCGCCGATGATCTCGACCGCGTCGCGCGGCAGGCCGATCTCTTCCTCGGCTTCGCGCAGGGCGGCATCGGTGGCGTCCCGGTCGCCCGGGTCGATCTTGCCGCCCGGGAACGCGATCTGGCCGGGATGCTGGCTGAGCTGGGACGATCGCTTGGTCAGGATCACGCTGCCGGTGCGGACGCAGACGGGCACCAGCACGCCGGCCCCGCGCAACCCCATGGCCGGGGGTCGCGCGGGCGCGTTCAGATCGAAATCCGAAGACGGCCCGGTGTCGCGGGCCAGGGCGGCCAGCAGACGGGCGCGCAGGTCATCCATCGTCGCCCGGTGCGATTTCCGCCTCGAACCCCAGGGTGCGGGGGTCGAACTCGTAATGGGCGCCGCAGAACTGGCAGTCGGCGGTGACCTTGCCGTCCTCGGTCGTCATGTGCGCGATGTCGCGGGCCGAGTAGATCGACAGGCTCTGGCGCACGCGATCGGCCGAGCAGGTGCAGCCGAAGGTGACCGGCTGCGCATCGAACACGCGCGGCTTTTCCTCGTGGAACAGGCGCACCAGCAGGTCGGTGGGCGCGACATGGGGGCCGATCAGCTCGGTCTCTTCCACGGTGTCCAGCAGCATGTTCGCGCGCTTCCAGTTCTCGGCCTCGTCGCCGTCCAGAACATCCTCGGCCTGCATCACGCCCGCGTCGCCCGAGCCGCCTTCGCCCTTGGCCATCAGCGGCGACGCCTTGGGCATGTGTTGCAGCATGATGCCCCCCGCGCGCCACGCGGTCAGCTGGCCCGGCTCCTGCGCCTGCCCGAAGGCGGGGGCGAACCGGGTCGGCAGCTGCTCGGACTGGGCGAAATACGTCTCGGCGCAGGCCGACAGAGACCCGCCGGCGATGGGCGTGATCCCCTGGTAGGGATGGGTGCCGTCGCCCTGGTCCATCAGGACCGCGAAATAGCCCTTGCCGATCTGGCTGAACGGGTCGGCCCCCGATTGCAGTTTGTCGGCATCGTAGCTGGCATAGGCCCGGATCTGCGCGGGCGAGCCGTCGGCGCCCGGCGCGTAGTAGTCGGTGGCGATCAGGCGAGCGGGCCCGTCGCCGCGCACCTGCAACGACAGTTTCCAGCGCAGCTTGATGGTCTGGCCGATCATCGCCGTCAGCAGAGTGGCTTCGGCGACCAGCGCCTCGATCTCTGGCGGGTAGTCGTGCTGCTCCAGCACCCGCTCGAGCGTCGAGTCGAGCCGCGCGACACGGCCGCGGATGTCCGAAGCGTCAAGCTGGAAGGGCAGGACGGTATCGTCCCAGGCGATTTTCGTGCTGAGTGTCATGGGCTTCCTTTGCCGGATGGCGTTGGGCATCAGCCCGCTATATAGGGCCGGGACACAAATCCTTGAACCCCGGGGGACCCGCCGCGATGATCCCGCGTTTCGACCTGCCGCCCGAACCCCACCGCCGCTACGTGTTCCGCCCCGGCGCCTATGCCGTGTTGCTGCGGGGGCGCGACATCCTGCTGACCCGCCAGAACGGGTCCGACCGCGCGCTGCAACTGCCCGGGGGCGGCATCGACCCGGGCGAGACGCCACTGCGCGCGTTGCACCGCGAGGTCTTTGAGGAAACCGGCTGGCGCATGGCGGTGGACCGGCGGCTGGGCAGTTTCCGCCGCTTCGCGTTCATGCCCGAATACGGGATCCACGCCGAGAAACTGTGCCACATCTTCCTAGGCCGCCCCGGCCTGCGCATCGGGCCGCCGGTCGAGCCGGATCACGATGCGGTCTGGATGGATGCCGACGAGGCGGTGACGCGGCTGGACAATGCGGGCGACGCCTATTTCCTGGCACGGTTCCTGCGCTCAGGCCGGGGCGCGGTCGATCACCGCCATTGAGACGTCGTCGGGCGGGTCGCTGCCCTCGAGCATCGCCGCAAGCTCGCCGCGCAGCGCCTTGAGCAACCCGCGCCCCGGCGCCCGCCAGTGACGGGCCACCAGCCGGGCGAGACCATCCTCACCCAGCAGCCCGCCGCCGGGATCGGGACATTCGGTGACCCCGTCGGAATGGATCAGCAGCCGATCTCCGGGAAAAAGGCTCACGGACACGGTTTCGAACGCCGCGTCTTCGATCAGGCCCACCGGCATCCCCCCCTGGCCCGCCGAATCCTGCCGTCCATCGGCGCGGACGAGGATGGGGTGCGGATGCCCGGCCTGGCACAGATCGACCCGGCCACTGTCGAAATCAACCTCGGCAAGGATCACGGTAGCGTAGTGGTCGGTCTGGAATTCCGACAGGAACATCCGGTTCAGCCGCGCGCAGACCATGTCGGGCCGCCGCATGACCACGCGCCCCCCGCGCCGCTCCAACGCGACGTTCTTCCCCGGATCCCCGCCCGTCAGCCAGCCCGAGACCCGCGCGGCAACGAGGGCCGAGGCCACCCCGTGACCAGAGATATCGAGAGAAAAGACGCCATGCCGGGTGTCCGAGATGGGAAAGCCGCCGACGAGATCGCCGCCCACGGGACCCGAGGGCTGCAACAGGTAGGACACCGATCCGCCCGCCAGCCGGGCAGAGCCGCGCGGCACCAGTGACAACTGAAGCTTGCGCGCCTCGGCCAGGTCGCGGTTCAGCGCATCGTCCAGCCGCTGAAGGTCCGACGCGGCGCGGCAGGCCTCGCGGCTGCGCAGGACCAGCTCGCGCTCGATCCGGACCACGCGGGCGGCGGCATGCAGACGCGCCAGCAGCTCGTCGGGGCTGACCGGCTTGGTCAGGAAGTCGTCGGCGCCCGATTGCAGCGCCATCGCGATCTCGTCCTTGCCGCGCTTGGCCGTCAGGACGATGAAATAGATGTATCGATCATCGCCGAAGCTGCGGACCCGGGCGCACAGGTCCAGGCCGGACAGGCCCGGCATCATCCAGTCGCTGAGAATGATATCCGGCGGATCGGTCCGGCAGAGGATCAGCGCCTCTTCCGCCGAGCCCGCCTCGATCACGCGATATTCGCTGCCCGAGAGGCTTGATGCCAACATGCGCCGGTGAAGCCGGCTGTCGTCGACGATCAGCAAGGTCAGGGTCGGTCGGCGCGGGGGCGTCAGGCCCTCATTCGCCGGACGGGTGGCTTCCTTGGGCACAGCGCCGGTGGATCCTTTCGCGGTCACACCGGGTCTAGCGGTCCGATCCTAAGGAATGGTGAAGGCCGTATTGACCGATCCTTTACGGACGGCTGCCATCCTGAGCGGTGATGACCGGCGAGAGTGATCTTCTGAACCTTGAAACCGTCGCCCTGCTCCAGCGGGAATTCGCGCCCGCGGTCCTGGCCGAACTGGTGGACCTGTTCGCCGTCGAGGCCGCGCCGATCCTGGCGCAGATCGACAGTGGGCATGATCCATCGGCCGCCGACTTTCACAGCCTGCGCGGGGCCGCCCTGGCGCTTGGTCTGACCGGTGTGGCGGCGGCCGCGCAATCCTGCGAGGAGCGGATCGCGGCCGGCCGCCCGGCCCAGATGGGCAGGCTGCGTGGACTCATCGATCGGTCGGTCGCCGCCCTGTGCGACCGGATCGGCGCGGATCAGACGAGGAAGTCTGCCAGCGTCTCGTCCTCGGTGATGTCGCGATAGACGAAGTCGGCCGCGTCGAGCTTGTCGAACAGGGTGGCGAAGTTCTCGGGCCGCGAGGTCTCGATCCCGATCAGGACAGACCCGAAATTGCGCGCGGATTTCTTCAGGTACTCGAACCGGGCGATATCGTCCTCGGGGCCCAGCATCTCGAGGAAATCACGCAGGGCGCCCGGCCGCTGGGGCATCCGCAGGATGAAGTACTTTTTCACGCCGCCATAACGCTGGGCGCGCTCCTTGACCTCGGGCAGCCGCTCGAAATCGAAGTTCCCGCCCGAGGTCACGCACACCACCGTCTTGCCCCGGATCTCGTCCGCCATCTGCGGCAGCACGTCCAGGGCCAGCGCCCCTGCGGGCTCGAGGACAATCCCCTCGATATTCAGCATCTCGATGATGGTGGCGCAGATCCGGTCCTCGGGCGCGGTCAGCACCCGCTCGGGGGGCACGTCGCGCAGCACCTCGAAGGTCCGCGCGCCGATCCGCGCGACAGCCGCGCCGTCCACGAAGCTGTCGACCTTGGGTAGTGTCACCAGCTCGCCTTTGGCCAGCGCGGCGGTCAGGCTGGCGCCGCCCGTCGGCTCGACCAGCCAGATCGGCATCTCGGGCGCCATCTGGTCAAGGTAGCGCTTCATCCCCGACGACAGGCCGCCGCCGCCCACCGGCAGGATCACCATGTCCGGTGCCCGCTCCATCTCCGACAGGATCTCGACCGCGACCGAGCTTTGGCCCTCGATCACGTGGTCATCGTCGAAGGGCGACAGGAAATGCCCGCCCCGCTCGGCGCAGAATGCCTGCGCCGTTTTCAGCGTGTCGTCGAAATAGTCGCCCACCAGCCGGATCTCGACCGCGTCACCGCCGAAGGTCCGCGTCTTCTCGACCTTCTGCGCGGGTGTCGTGACGGGCATGAAGATCACGCCCTTCACCCCGAAATGCCGGCAGTTGAAGGCGACGCCCTGCGCATGGTTGCCCGCGCTCGCGGCGACGAACAGGTCCTGGTCGGGATCGGCCTCGCGCGCCTTGCGCATGGCGTTGAACGCGCCGCGGATCTTGTAGGACCGGACCGGGCTGAGATCCTCGCGCTTCAGCCAGATGTCGGCGTCGTACTTGGCGCTGAGGTAATCGTTGCGCTGCAAGGGCGTGGCGGGGAACAGCCCGCGCAGCCGGGCCGTCACGGCCAGGGCGGTATCTGCGAAATTGCTCATGGTCAGCAGCTATGCCCGCCCGACGTCCCTGCGGCAAGGCCACCTTGCGATTGGCCCCGAAAGCCTCTACCCACGCGACGATTTGACCCGTGATGGAGACTTGGCCCATGTCCGCCCCGAAAAAAGTGGTGCTTGCCTATTCCGGCGGGCTCGACACCTCGATCATCCTGAAATGGCTCCAGACCGAGTATGGCTGCGAGGTCGTGACCTTCACCGCCGACCTGGGCCAGGGCGAAGAGCTCGAGCCGGCGCGCAAGAAGGCCGAGCAGATGGGCGCGAGCGACATCTACATCGAGGACCTGCGCGAGGAATTCGTGCGTGACTTCGTCTTCCCGATGTTCCGCGCCAACGCGCTGTACGAGGGGCTGTATCTTCTGGGCACCTCGATCGCGCGGCCGCTGATCTCCAAGCGGCTGGTCGAGATCGCGGCCGAGACGGGCGCCGACGCCGTGGCCCACGGCGCCACCGGCAAGGGCAACGACCAGGTGCGGTTCGAACTGGCCGCCTACGCCCTGAACCCCGACATCAAGGTGATCGCCCCCTGGCGCGAATGGGACCTGTCGAGCCGCACGAAGCTGATCGACTTCGCCGAGAAGCACCAGATCCCGATCGCCAAGGACAAGCGCGGCGAGGCACCGTTCAGCGTTGATGCGAACCTTCTGCACACCTCGTCCGAGGGCAAGGTGCTGGAAGATCCCGCCGTCGACGCGCCGGACTATGTCTACCAGCGCACGACCAACCCCGAGGATGCGCCCGATCAGCCGCAATATGTCGAGATCGGGTTCGAGCGGGGCGATGCCGTCAGCATCGACGGCCAGGCCATGTCGCCGGCCGAGATCCTGACCAAGCTGAACGAACTGGGTGGGGCCCATGGCTGCGGCCGGCTGGACCTTGTCGAGGGCCGGTTCGTGGGGATGAAGTCGCGCGGCATCTACGAAACGCCGGGCGGAACGCTGCTGCTCGAAGCGCATCGCGGGATCGAGCAGATCACGCTTGACCGCGGGCAGGCGCACCTGAAAGACGAGCTGATGCCGCGCTACGCCGAGCTGATCTACAACGGCTTCTGGTTCTCGCCCGAGCGCGAGATGCTGCAGGCCGCCATCGATCACAGCCAGCAGCACGTCACCGGCACGGTGCGGCTGAAGCTGTACAAGGGGTCGGTGCGTTGCGTCGGTCGCTGGTCGGATCACAGCCTCTATTCCGAGGCGCACGTGACCTTCGAGGACGATGCCGGCGCCTACGACCAGAAAGACGCGGCCGGATTCATCCAGCTGAACGCGCTGCGGCTGAAGCTTCTGGCCGCCCGCAAGCGGCGCCTGGACGGCTGAAACGAACGAACGGGGGCCGCGTCTGCGCCGCGACCCCCTAGAGCCAACGTGACAGGGACGTTGACCCTGATCCGTACTTGACGACAACTCGTTACATCGCGGGCTCCCGAGACACGGGCGGCCGGATCGGCCGGAAAACGATCGCTGCCGATCTTGCTTCCCATGAGGGAGAGTCGCATCGCTCGACAGAGGCATAGGCGGTGTCGCCGCCGCCTATTCCCAGGACCATTTTCAGCCCGCATCTTTGCGGGATCATCTGCAGTCACGTCGGCAAAGCGACAAAGTTTCGGGCCGGCGCAAAAAATTTTCGACGTCGATCTCAGGCCCCTTCACGGGGCCTTTTCGTCCCTGAAAAAGCCGCGACAGCGCATGACAGCGCTTCACCCTTGCGTGACAACACGACCCATTTCATTGAAACCGATCCCGCTTGTCGCGACCTTTCCGGTGAAAAGGGAGATCACGATGATGAACGGATTTGCGAAAACGAAATACACGGCACTCGGCGCCGCCGCGCTGCTCGCCACTGCCTTCGGGGCCCCCGCGGCCAAGGCCGAGACGGCCCTGGTCGCCGGTGGCTGTTTCTGGTGCGTCGAGGCCGATTTCGAGAAGGTCAAAGGCGTGAGCGAGGTCGTTTCGGGCTTTGCCGGCGGTGATGTCGCGAACCCGACCTACAAGCAGGTCACAGGCGGCGACACGGGTCACCTGGAGGTCGCGCAGATCGAGTTCGACGAAAGCCAGGTCAGCTACGCACAGATCATCGACCTGTTCCTGCGCTCGATCGACCCGTTCGACGCGGGCGGACAGTTCTGCGACCGGGGCGAAAGCTACAGCACCGCGATCTTCGCCCTGAACGACCGCCAGGCGCGGATCGCGCAAGAGCGGGTCGCCGCGGCCGAGGCCGAGCTGGGCCGCAAGATCGTGACGCCCGTGCGCGGCGCGGCCGAATTCTACCCGGCCGAGGAATACCACCAGGACTACTACAAGGGTGACGAACTGGTGCTGACCCGCCGCGGCCCGAAATCGAAGGCCAACGCCTATGATTTCTACCGCGACGCCTGCCGCCGAGATGAGCGTGTGCGCGAGATCTGGGGCAATGACGCCCCGTTTACGGGCTGAAGCGAGCCTTGTCGCGGCGCGTGGGCAACGGATCCCGCGCACCGCAACGCATCATCGCATCCGCCACCTCGGGTCGCGGCGCGTGGACACGGGCAGCGGCTGTGGATATGACCGGCCCATGGCCGAGCCCGCACCAGACACCGCCCCGACGCCCGCACGCGACGCCCGCGCCATCGCGCGGGACGTGCTACTGACGGAAAGCGACGGGCTGCGCCAGTTGGCCGACAGCCTGAGTCCCACCATCGCCGACACCGTGGCCCAGCTTCTGCAGACGCAGGGCCGCATCATCGTGTCGGGCATGGGAAAATCGGGCCACGTTGCCGCCAAGATCGCCGCCACGCTCGCGTCGACTGGCAGCCCGGCGCAGTTCGTCCATCCCGGCGAGGCCAGCCACGGCGACCTGGGCATGATCACCCGCAGCGACGCGGTGATCCTGATCTCGAACTCGGGCGAAACCCGCGAACTCGGCGATATCATCGCCCACACCCGGCGGTTCCGCGTCCCCATGGTCGCGATCACCCGGCGGGCCGAGTCGACCCTCGCGCAGCAGGCCGATCATTTGCTGCTGCTGCCCGACGCGCCCGAGGCCTGCGCCATCGGCATGGCACCGACCACATCGACCACGATGACCATGGCGCTGGGCGACGCGCTGGCCGTCGCCCTGATGGAGGCGCGGGGCTTCGACCGCGACAGCTTCCACGTCTTCCACCCCGGCGGCACGCTGGGCGCCCAACTTCTGAGCGTCAGCGCCGTGATGCATCGCGGGGGCGCCCTGCCCGTCGTGGCGCCCGACACCCCCATGGGCGAAGCGCTGCTCGAGATGACGGCCAAAGGCTTCGGCGTCGCCGCTGTGGTGTCGGACGGACGGCTGCGCGGCGTCATCACCGACGGCGATTTGCGGCGGAACCTCGAAGGGCTGATGGGCCGCGTCGCGGGCGACGTGGCGACGCCTGATCCGCAGACCATCGACCCCGAGGCGCTTCTGGCCGAAGCGCTGGGGATCATGAACGACCGCAAGATCTCGGCCCTGTTCGCCGTCGACGGCGACGGGATTCTGCAGGGACTTGTCCATATCCACGACGCTTTGCGGGCAGGTGTGAAATGAGCGTGACCGTCTTCATTCCCGCGCGCTATGCCTCGTCGCGCTATCCCGGCAAGCCGCTGGTGGACCTGACCGGCGCCACCGGCCGCAAGGCGTCCCTGATCCAGCGCAGCTGGGAGGCGGCGCAGGGGATTCCCGGCGTCGACGACGTCTATGTCCTGACCGATGACGACCGGATCGCGGATGCCACCCGTGCGTTCGGCGGCGCGGTCCTGATGACGTCCAGCGCGGCCCGGAACGGTACCGAACGCTGTGCCGAGGGGCTGGCCCAGCTCGACACCGCGCCCGAGATCATCGTGAACCTGCAGGGCGACGCGCCGCTGACGCCCGCCTGGTTCCTCGAGGCGCTGATCGCGCATATGCAGGCCAACCCGGACGCGCAGATGGCGACGCCCGTTCTGCGCACCGATGCCGAGACGCTGGAAAACTTCGTCACCGACCGCAAGGAAGGCCGCGTCGGCGGAACCACGGCGGTCATCCGCGGCGATGGCACCGCTCTGTATTTCTCGAAAGAGGTCCTGCCCCATGTGGCGAGCCTCACCAAGCCGCCCGAGGTCTGGCACCACGTGGGCGTCTATGCCTACCGTCCCGCCGCGCTTGACGCATATGCAGGGTGGCCCGAAGGCCCGCTTGAGCGCGCCGAGGGGCTGGAGCAGCTGCGGTTCCTGGAAAACGGCTGGCCCGTTGCCTGCGTCCCGGTGGACGCGCGCGGCCGGGTGTTCTGGGAACTTAACAACCCCGTGGACGTGGCCCGGATCGAAGCCGTGCTGAAAAAGGAAGGCATCGCATGAAGACCGTTACCATCGGCGACATTTCCGTCTCGAACACGGCGCCCTTCGCGCTGATCGCCGGGCCCTGCCAGCTCGAGTCGCTGGACCACGCCCGGATGCTGGCCGAGCGGATCGCCACCGCCGCCGACGCCGCCAACCGGCCGTGGATCTTCAAGTCGAGCTACGACAAGGCCAACCGGTCGTCTCTGAAAGGCAAGCGGGGCCTCGGGATGGACGAGGGCCTGTCGATCCTTTCGAAGATCAAGGCCGAGTTCGGCGTGCCGGTGCTGACCGACGTGCACGGCCCCGACCAATGCGCCCCGGTGGCCGAGGTCGTGGACGTGCTGCAGATCCCGGCCTTCCTGTCGCGCCAGACCGACCTGCTGCTGGCCGCGGGCGAGACCGGCGCCGCGATAAACGTGAAGAAGGGCCAGTTCCTGGCCCCGTGGGACATGGAGAACGTGGCCGCGAAGATCGCGTCGACCGGGAACGAGCGGGTCATGCTGTGCGAGCGCGGCGCGTCCTTCGGCTATAACATGCTGGTCTCGGACATGCGGTCGCTGCCGATCATGGCGGGGACCGGCTATCCGGTCGTCTTCGACGCCACCCATTCCGTGCAGCTGCCCGGCGGACAGGGCAGCGCGTCGGGCGGACAGCGCGAATTCGTCGAGCCCCTGGCCCGCGCGGCGCTGGCCGTGGGCGCGGCCGCGGTCTTCATCGAAACCCACGAAGATCCCGATAACGCCCCCAGCGACGGACCCAACATGGTGTTCATCGACAAGCTTGCCCCCCTGCTGCAAGGGCTGGCCGCGATCGACGATCTGACTAAGTCCCGGTGAAAACCACACCGGAGGAACACCCATGAAGACCGAAGAGACGGACCAAGGCACGCTGGAAACCTGGACCGTGGACGAGGTGGCGAAAGCGCTCGACGCGGGCGAGATCGCGCTGATCGACGTGCGCACCCCGGCCGAGTACAGCTTCGAGCATATCGAGGGCGCCCTGCTGTCGCCCCTGTCCCATTTCCGCGCGGACCGTCTGCCGTCTCAGCAGGGCAAGCGGCTGGTCTTTCACTGCGGCAGCGGCGTGCGGTCCGAGAAGGTCGCGCGCAAGTGCCTCGAGGCCGGCATCAGCCCCGTGGCCCACATGGAGGGCGGCTTCGGCGCGTGGAAATCGGCGAAACAGCCCCACATCGCCACCGACATGGCGTCGGGCGGTCTGAAACGGGTCGAGGCCGGCTAAGGCTCAGCCGATATCCACCGCCGCGATGGCCGCCATGTTCAGGATGTCGGTCATGTTCGATCCGGTGGACGCGATCTGCACGGGCTTGCGCAGGCCCGTGAGGATCGGGCCGATCACGGTCGCGCCCGCCATTTCCTGCATCAGCTTCACCGAGATCGAGGCCGAGTGCCTTGCGGGCACGACCAGCACGTTCGCGGGGCCGGACAGGCGGCAGAACGGATAGTTCTTCATGGCCTCGGCGTTCAGCGCCACGTCGACCGTCATCTCGCCATCGTACTCGAAATCGACCCCGCGCTTGTCCAGCACGTCCGGCGCGACATGCATCTTCTCGGCGCGCTCGGACACGGGATAGCCGAAGGTCGAGAAGCTGACGAAGGCCACCCGCGGCTCCAGCCCCAGGCCCCGCGCGACATCGGCGCCGCGTTCGGCGATATTGGCCAGGTCGTGCTGGTCGGGCCATTCGTGGATCAACGTGTCCGCGATCAGCACGATCCGGCCCCGCGACAGGACGGCGGTGATCCCCACGGCACCATCCTCGGGCCGCGCATCGAACACGCGGTTGATCAGCTCCATCACCTGCGCGGATTTCCGTGTGGCACCGGTGACCATCCCGTCGGCATGGCCATGGGCCAGCATGAGGGCCGAGAACACGTGCCGGTCCCGCGCCGCCATCCGGTGGATATCGTGCGAGTCGAACCCGCGCCGCTGGAGCCGTTCGTAGAGGAAGTCCTTGTAGGTCGAGAGATGCTCGGTCGTGGCGGCGTTGACGATCTCGATGCTGTCGATGGCGGGTTCGAGCCCTTCGGCCCGCAGAAGCTCTCGGATCTCGGGCTCGCGGCCCACGACCACGGATTCGCCCATCCCTTGCCGGGCATAGGCCACGGCGGCCTTCAGCACGCGGATATCATCGCCCTCGGCAAAGACGATGCGGGCCTGTTTCGCCCTGGCGCGGGCATAGATGCCTTCGAGAATCGACGCGGTCGGGTCCATCCGTTGTTTCAGCGTGGCCTCGTAGCCGTCCATGTCGATGATGGGCCGCCGCGCCGCGCCAGTGTCCATCCCCGCGCGTGCCACCGCCCGCGGCACCTGCCAGATCAGGCGCGGGTCGAACGGCGTGGGGATGATGTAGTCGCGCCCGAATTTCAGCTTGCGGCCATAGGCGACGGCGACCTCGTCTGGCACATCCTCGCGCGCCAGCGCGGCCAGCGCCTCGGCGCAGGCGATCTTCATCTCGTCGTTGATGGCCCGCGCGTGGATGTCCAGCGCACCCCGGAACAGGTAGGGAAACCCCAGGACGTTGTTCACCTGGTTGGGATAGTCGCTGCGCCCGGTCGCGACGATCACGTCCTCGCGCACGGCGTGGACGTCCTCGGGCGTGATCTCGGGGTCGGGGTTCGCCATGGCGAAGATCACGGCCTCTTTCGCCATGGACATGACCATGTCCTGGGTGACGGCGCCCTTGGCCGAGCAGCCCAGGAACACGTCGGCCCCGTCCAGCGCCTCGGCCAGCGTGCGCGCGTCGGTCTTGACGGCGTGAGCAGATTTCCACTGGTTCATGCCTTCGCTGCGGCCCTGGTAGATCACGCCCTTGGTGTCGCAGGCGATGCAGTTCTCGTGCCGTGCCCCCATGGATTTCAGCAGCTCGAGGCACGCGATGCCCGCCGCCCCCGCACCGTTCAGCACGATCTTCACGTTTTCGATGCGCTTGCCCGAAAGATGCAGCGCGTTGATGAGGCCGGCGGCGCAGATCACGGCCGTTCCGTGCTGGTCGTCATGGAAGACGGGGATATCCATCTCTTCCTTCAGGCGCTGCTCGATCATGAAGCACTCGGGCGCCTTGATATCCTCGAGGTTGATGCCCCCGAAGGTCGGCCCCATCAGTCGCACGGCGTTGCAGAAGGCGTCGGGGTCTTCGGTATCCAGCTCGATATCGATGGAATTCACATCGGCGAAGCGCTTGAACAGCACCGCCTTGCCTTCCATCACGGGCTTGGAGGCCAGCGCCCCGAGGTTGCCCAGGCCCAGTACCGCCGTCCCGTTCGAGATCACGGCGACGAGGTTGCCCTTGTTGGTGTAATCGTAGGCGCGGCCCGGCTCGGCCGCGATCCGGTCGCACGGCACGGCGACGCCAGGGGAATAGGCAAGGCTCAGGTCACGCTGGGTGGCCATGGGGACCGACGCGGCAATGTCGAACTTGCCCGGCCGCGGTTCCATGTGGAACTGCAAGGCCTCGTTGTCGGTCACTTTCTTCTGGGTCATCGGTCGCGTCTCCTCCGGCGTGGCGCAATTCGTGGCACAGGCCCCCGGGGGGTTCCACTGCAAAAACCGCCCCTTCATGCCCCGCGCCGCATTGGCTAGGGTGTCGCGACCTCGCGCCGGGAAACACGCCATGAACACCGCCAAACCCGCCGTCACGCCGATGATGGCGCAATATCTCGAGATCAAGGCAGGGCACGAAGGGGCGCTGCTGTTCTACCGGATGGGCGACTTCTACGAGCTGTTCTTCGACGACGCCGTCGCGGCGGCGGCGGCGCTGGACATCGCCCTGACCAAGCGGGGCAAGCACCAGGGCGACGACATTCCCATGTGCGGCGTCCCTGTCCACGCCGCCGAGGGCTACCTGCTGACGCTGATCCGCAAGGGGTTCCGCGTGGCGGTCTGCGAACAGACCGAGGATCCGGCCGAAGCGAAGAAGCGCGGATCCAAATCCGTCGTGCGGCGCGAGGTGGTGCGGCTGGTCACGCCCGGCACGCTGACCGAGGACACGCTACTCGATGCGCGGCGGCACAATTTCCTGGCCGCCTATACGGCCATGCGCGGCGACGGTGCGCTGGCGTGGTGCGACATGTCCACGGGCGAACTGTCGGTCACGCCCTGCCCGCCCGTCCGGCTGGGCCCCGAACTGGCCCGCCTCGCCCCGCGCGAAGTCCTGCTGAACGAGGCGCAGGAGGCTGATTGGGCCGAGATCGTCACTGAATCAGGCGCGTCACTTACCCCGCTATCGCGCGGGTCGTTCGACAGCACGGGCGGCGCGGCGCGGCTGTGCCGGGTATTCGACGTGGCGACGCTGGATGCCTTCGGCACCTTTTCGCGCCCCGAGATCTCGGCCATGGCGGCGCTGGTCGACTACCTGGAGATCACCCAGAAGGGAAAACTGCCGCTGCTGCGTCCGCCCCGGCGCGAGGATGCCGATGGCGTCATGCAGATCGACGCCGCGACCCGCGTCAACCTGGAACTGACGCGCGCGCTGTCGGGCGGGCGCGACGGATCGCTGCTGTCGGCCATCGACCGCACCGTGACGGCGGCGGGCGGACGCCTGCTGGAACGGCGGCTGACCGCACCGTCCCGTGACCTTGCGCTGATCCGGTCCCGCCACGATGCCATCGCCGCCGCCGTGGGCGCGCCCGACCTGGCGCAGGCCCTGCGGGAAAAGCTGCGCCACGTCCCAGATATGGACCGTGCCCTGTCGCGCCTGTCGCTGGAGCGTGGCGGACCGCGCGACCTGGCTGCCATGCGCGATGGCCTGGCCCGCGCGGCCGAGATCGCGGATTGCCTGGCGGGCGGTCCGGCCGATCTTCTGGATACTGGGCTGGAGTCGTTGACCGGACACGACGAATTGATCGACCGTCTGTCCGATGCGCTGGTCGCCGAACCGCCGATCCTGGCCCGCGACGGCGGCTTCATCGCGCCGGGCTTCGACGCGGCGTTGGACGAGGCCCGCAGCCTGCGCGACGAGGGGCGCGGCGTCATCGCCGGGATGCAGGCCAATTTCGTGAAACAGACCGACATCTCGTCGCTGAAGATCAAGCACAACAACGTGCTGGGCTATTTCATCGAGGTCACGGCCGCCCACGCCAAGAAGATGCTGGCCGAACCGCTGTCCCAGACCTTCATCCACCGCCAGACCACGGCCAACGCGGTACGCTTCACCACCGTCGAGCTTAGCGCGCTGGAGACCAAGATCCTGAACGCGGGCGGCCGCGCGCTGGAGATCGAGAAACGGCTTTTTGCCGAGCTTTCGGCACAGGTTCTGGACCACGCCGGCCCCATCGGCGACACAGCCCGCGCGCTGGCGGCACTGGACGTGACCACGGCGATGGCGGACCTGGCGGTGGGCGCGAAATGGTGCCGTCCCGACATGGTGTCGGGCCGCGATTTCCAGATCACCGGCGGCCGCCACCCGGTGGTGGAACAAGCACTGCGGCGGCAGGGCGGCGTGCCCTTCGTGCCGAACGATTGCGCGCTGTCGGATGGCGCGGACAGCGCCGCGCTCTGGCTGCTGACCGGGCCGAACATGGCCGGTAAGTCGACCTTCCTGCGCCAGAACGCGCTGATCGCCCTGCTGGCGCAGATCGGCTCTTACGTTCCCGCCGATTCGGCGCGGATCGGCGTCGTCAGCCAGCTGTTCAGCCGCGTGGGCGCGGCGGACGACCTGGCGCGCGGACGCTCGACCTTCATGGTGGAGATGGTCGAAACCGCCGCGATCCTGAACCGCGCCGACGACCGCGCGCTGGTGATTCTGGACGAGATCGGGCGCGGAACGGCCACCTATGACGGGCTGTCCATCGCCTGGGCGACGCTCGAACATCTGCACGACGTGAACCGCTGCCGCGCGCTGTTCGCCACCCATTACCACGAGATGACGCAACTGGCCGACCGGCTGAGCGGCGCGCAGAACGCGACCATGTCGGTCAAGGAACACGACGGCGAGGTCGTGTTCCTGCACGAGGTGCGCAAGGGCGCCGCCGACCGGTCCTACGGGGTGCAGGTGGCCAAGCTGGCCGGCCTACCCGCCGCGGTGGTGTCGCGCGCGCGCGATGTTCTGACGATGCTGGAAAAGGGCGAGGCCGAGGGCCGCAAGACGACCCTGATCGACGACCTGCCGCTGTTCTCGGTGGCGACGAAACCCGCGCCGACCGCCCCTGCGACAGACCCGGTGGCCGAGCGCCTGTCGCAGGTCCAGCCAGACGAGCTGAGCCCGCGCGAAGCGCTGGACCTGGTCTACGAGCTTCGTGCGCTGGCGGCCGGGTCGAAATGACAACGCCCCGGACTCGGTCCGGGGCGCTGCGAAATTCGGTACGGAGGCGGGTCGCCTCAGCCTTTCGGGGTCGAGCTCACACCGACCTTGGCGGCGCGCAGCAGCCGGTCGTGCAGCATGAACCCTTCGCCAGTCACCTGGATGATCTCCCCGGCCTTCGTGCCGGGCACCGGGGCTTCGAACATCGCCTCGTGCACGTTGGGATCGAACTTGTCGCCGACCTCGGGCGCGATCATCTTGATGCCGTGCTTCTGGAACACGCTCAGAAGCTCGCGCAGCGTCAGCTCAATCCCCTCGATCAGGGCCGCGTTCGCCTCGCGTTGCTCGTCCGAGATCGACCCGACCGCACGCTTGAGGTTGTCGAACACGGGCAGCATGTCGCGGCTCAGCTTCGAGCCGCCGTAATTCTCGGCCTCGCGCCGGTCACGTTCGGACCGCTTGCGGCTGTTCTCGGCATCTGCGAGGGCGCGGACGAACTTGTCCTTGTACTCGTCCCGTTCGGCGCGCAGCTGCTCGAGCTCTGCGCTGTCGACGGTCACGTGGCTTTCCACCGTCGCGTCATCGCCTTCGGGGCCATCGACATCGTCCAGCGGGCTGGTGCCGGGATTGTCGAGATCGAAGACGTCATCCTCCTGCGACTTCACGCGCGGCTTGCGCTTGACCTTGTCGGCCTCGGAGGTGTCGCCCTTCAGCATCTCTTCGATCGCGGCTTCGATGTCGCTTTCGTTTTCTTTCGCCATGTTTCACCCGGTTATCGTTGGCCCGACAGCAATTTGCCGACCAGTTGCGCTGTATAGTCCACGATGGGCACGATCCGTCCGTAGTTCAGCCGCGTGGGGCCGATCACGCCAACCGCGCCAATGATCTTTCGGTCAGCGTTCATATATGGAGAGACCACCAAAGAGGAACCCGAAAGTGAGAAGAGTTTGTTCTCGGAACCGATGAAAATTCGAACACCTTCGCCCTCGTCCGTCAGCTCCAGGAACTCGGCGATGTCGCGCTTGCGTTCCAGATCGTCGAACAGGTTGCGGATGCGGTCGAGGTCCTCGGCGGCGGTGCCTTCGTCCAGCAGGTGCGACCGGCCGCGCACGATCAGGCGTTCGTTCGGCTCGCCCGCGTCGTCCCAGATCGCGAGACCCGACTCCACCAGCGTCTGCGCCAGGGCGTCCAGCTCCTGCCGGTGATTCGCGATCTGCTTGGCCATACCGCTGCGCAACTCGGTCAGGGTGCGGCCCGCCGCGATCGCGTTCAGGAAGTTCGCGGCCTCGCGCATCGACGACGGGGTCTGGCCGGGTGGCGGCGCGAAGACGCGGTTCTCGACATGGCCATCCTCGAACACCAGAACGACCAGCGCGCGGTCAGGCCCGAGCGACACGAACTCGATATGCTTGATCGGCGCCTCGTGCTTCGGCGCCAGAACAAGGCTCGCCCCGCGGGTGGCGCCCGACAGGGCCGATCCGACGCGGTCCAGCAAGGTCGACACGTCGCGTTCGTTGCTGGTGAGACTGGTTTCGATCTGGCGGCGGTCGCTATCGTCGAGATCCCCGACCTCGAGCAGCCCGTCCACGAACATCCGCAGGCCCAGGTTCGTGGGCATCCTTCCGGCCGAGACATGCGGCGCGTTCAGCAGGCCCATGTACTCAAGATCCTGCATGACATTGCGAATGGTGGCGGCGCTGACCTTCTCGGTCATGTCGCGGGTCAGGCTGCGAGATCCCACCGGGCTGCCCGTTTCCAGGTAGCCCTCGACAACGCGGCGAAAGACTTCGCGCGTGCGGTCGTTCATCTGCGCCATCATGTCGTGGCGTTCACTGGCGGATTTCTGGTCGCTCATTTGCATCGGTGGTAACAGTCTTGCACCGGGATCGCACCGGTGCCAATCACGCGGAGCACGCAAAAACAGGAGCTTTCATGCGCCCTTCCGGTCGAAACCTAGACACGATGCGCCCGATTTCAATCGAGACGGACGTCACCCGCCATGCCGAGGGCTCCTGCCTGATAAAATGCGGCGACACCCATGTCCTGTGCACGGCGTCGCTGGAGGAACGCGTGCCGCCCTTCCTGCGCAACACGGGCCAGGGCTGGGTCACGGCGGAATACGGGATGCTGCCCCGCGCCACCCACACCCGCATGAACCGTGAGGCCAAGCGCGGGCAGTCCGGCCGCACGCAGGAAATCCAGCGCCTGATCGGGCGGTCCCTGCGCGCCTGTGTCGACCGCAACGCCCTGGGCGAACGGCAGATCACCGTGGATTGCGACGTCATCCAGGCCGATGGCGGCACCCGTTGCGCCTCGATCACCGGCGGATGGGTCGCGCTGCGGCTGGCCGTGAACAAGCTGATGAAGGCCGGTGACATCGTGACCGATCCGCTGACCGATCACGTCGCTGCCGTCAGCTGCGGCGTCTACGCCGGGCAGAACGTGCTCGACCTCGACTACCCCGAGGACAGCGAAGCGGGGGTCGACGGCAACTTCATCCTGACCGGCGCCAAGCGCCTGATCGAGGTACAGATGAGCGCCGAGGGCGCGACCTTCACCCGCGAGCAGATGAACGGGCTTCTGGATCTCGCCGAAAAAGGCGTGGACGAGCTGGTCGCCGCCCAGAAGAACGCGGTGGCCTGATGCGCCGTTTCACGGGCGACACGCTGGTGGTCGCGACCCACAATCGCGGCAAGCTGGAAGAAATCCGCGATCTTCTGGCGCCCTACGGCGTCTCGACCACCAGCAATGCCGACCACGACCTGCCCGAGCAGGTCGAGGACGGCACCACCTTTGTGGAAAACGCGCGGATCAAGGCCCACGCGGCGGCAAAGGCCACCGGCCTTCCGGCGCTGTCGGATGACAGCGGGCTCGAGATTGTCGCGCTGGACAACGCCCCCGGCGTCTATACTGCCGACTGGGCCGAAACGGGTCAGGGCCGCGATTTCGACATGGCCATGCGCAAGGCCCACGACGCGCTGATCGCGAAGGACGCACCCCAACCCTGGCGCGCGCAGTTCTGTTGCACGCTGGTCCTCGCCTGGCCCGACGGTCACGACGAGGTCTTCCCGGGCACCATGCCGGGTCAGATCGTCTGGCCCATGCGCGGTGAGCAGGGCCACGGCTACGACCCGATCTTTCAACCGGACGGATACGACCAGACCTTCGGCGAAATGGACCGGTGGGAGAAGAACAAGATCTCGCACCGCGCCGATGCGTTCCGCAAGCTGATCGCGGGTTGCTTTGACTGAACCCGCTTTCGGCATCTACGTCCATTGGCCCTTCTGCCAGGCGAAATGCCCTTATTGCGATTTCAACAGCCACGTGGTCGCGCAGATCGACCACGATGCCTGGCGGCGCGCCTATCGTGCCGAACTTGCGCGCATCCGTGAGATGACCGGCCCGCGCAATGTCGCGTCGGTCTATTTCGGTGGTGGCACACCCAGCCTGATGGAGCCGCAGACGGTCGAGATGATCCTGGCCGATATCCAACGCCATTGGCAGATGACCAATGACGTGGAAATCACGCTCGAGGCCAACCCGACCTCGGTCGAGGCGGACCGCTTCCGCGATTATCGGCTTGGCGGCGTTAACCGCGTCTCCATGGGCATCCAGGCGCTGAACGATCCCGACCTGCAGCGGCTCGGGCGACTGCATTCGGTGGCCGAGGCGCGGGCCGCCTTCGACATTGCCCGCACCACGTTCGACCGCGTCAGTTTCGACCTGATCTACGCGCGCCAGGACCAATCCCTGCCCGCATGGGAGGCCGAGCTGCGCGAGGCATTGACCATGGCGGCTGATCACCTGTCGCTCTACCAGCTGACCATCGAGCCCGGCACAGCCTTCGGCGATCGCTTCTCCCGCGGCGGGCTGCGCGGGCTGCCGGACGAGGATCTCGGCGCGGATATGTTCGAGCTGACCCAAGCGCTGACGGCAGAGGCCGGGCTGCCCGCCTACGAGATTTCCAACCACGCCCGCCCCGGTGACGAGTCTCGCCACAACATGGTCTACTGGACCGGCGGTGATTATGCCGGGGTCGGTCCCGGCGCGCACGGTCGCCTGACCCTCGCGTCGGGGCGGGTGGCCACGGAAACGGAAACCGCGCCGCTCCACTGGTTGCGCGGCGCACTTGACGGCAATGCACCCGAGACCGTCTCGCTGCTCTCCCCCGAGGATCAGCTGGGTGAACGGCTGATGATGGGGCTTCGGCTGCGCGATGGGATCGTCGTGGACGACCTGCCCACGAACTATGATTTAACAAGTAAAATCAATGGTTTGATAGATGGCGGCCTGCTGGAGACTTCCGCCGCCCGGGTTAGGACGACCGAGCGCGGCCGCCCTCTTCTGAATGCGATCCTTCGCGAGCTGCTGGCCTAGTCACCGCCGCCCGACAGCATCCGGCAAAGGTCGTCCAGCTGGTCCAGCGACTGGTAGCTGATGGTCAGCTTCCCATTCTCGCCATCCGAACTGTGATCGACGGACACCTTCATCCCGAGGTTCGCGGAGAGATCCTGCTCCAGCGCCCGCGTATCGGCGTCTTTCTCTTTCGGAGCCGCCGAGCGGGTGGATTTGGCGGGCTTGGGGCCCTTCGCCAACGCCTCGGCCTCGCGCACCGAAAGACCCTTTTTCACGATCTGCTGGGCAAGCGCCTCGGGGTTCTCGGCGGTAATCAGCGCCCGCGCGTGCCCGGCGGTCAATTGGCCGGAGGCCAGGTAGGATTGCACCCCTTCGGGCAGGTTCAGAAGCCGCAGGGTGTTGGCGATGTGCGACCGGCTTTTGCCCAAGGCCTCCGCCATTTGCTCCTGCGTGCGGCCGAAACGGTCCATCAGCTGCCGATAGCCCGCCGCCTCATCCACCGCGTTCAGATCGGCGCGCTGGATGTTCTCGATGATGGCGACTTCCAGGACCTCGGTATCGTCGAACTGCCGGATGATCGCGGGCACTTCGTGCAGCTGCGCCATTTGCGCTGCGCGCCAGCGACGTTCGCCCGCGACGATCTCGTATTCCTCGGGCTTGCTCGGATGCGCTCGCAGGATCAGTGGTTGGATGACGCCCTTGGTCGAAATCGACGCAGCAAGCTCCTCAAGGCTTTCGGCGACAAAGGTCCGACGCGGCTGATCCGGGTTCGGATGGATCCGCTCGATTGCGATCTGCACCTCGGCGCGGCGCGGGTTTTCGCCCTGCTGCGGCGTGTCCCCGACATCCGCCATAAGGGCTGACAATCCACGACCCAGCCCGCGACGTTCCTGCTTGCGTTCCATACCCTGCCCTTTCGTTATTCTTTAGACCACGCGGCTGGTCAGCTCATGCGCCAGTTCGCGATACGCAAGGCTGCCCTTCGACGTCGGGTCGTAGTCCAGAACCGGCTGCGCGTAGGATGGTGCCTCGCTGACGCGAACATTGCGCGGCACGATCGTCTTGAACACCAGTTCGCCCAACGTGTCCTTGGCGTCGGCCAGAACCTGCTGCGCCAAACGGTTGCGGCCATCGAACATGGTCAGGACGACGCCCTCCATCCGCAGATCCGCGTTTGCGGACTGTCGCACCTCGCGCATGGTCAGCATCAGTTGCGACAAGCCCTCGAGCGCGAAGAACTCGCTCTGCAACGGGACCAACACGGAATGCGCTGCGACCATCGCGTTCACGGTCAAGAGCGACAGCGACGGCGGGCAGTCGATCAGGATGAAGTCCAGATCCAGGCTTTCGACGTCTTTCGCATTCAACGCATCTTTCAAAAGGAAAGATCGCTTGCGATTGGAGTACATCTCGATATCCGCCGAGCTCAGATCAGGCGTGGCCGGAACGATCCGCAGGTTTTGGTACGCCGTAGGGGCCAGCACTTCGGACAGCCCACGACCTTCAAGCAGCAACTCGTAGGTGGTGAGCTGGCGATCCTCTGGTTCGATCCCCAGTCCGGTCGAGGCATTTCCCTGCGGGTCCAGGTCGATCAGGGCCACGCCGTAGCCGTCCTCGGCCAAGGCAGCGCCGAGATTGATCGCCGTGGTGGTTTTACCCACCCCGCCCTTCTGGTTTACGATTGCGATGATCTTGGGCGACCGGCGGCGGTCAGACATCTTGGATATCCTTGATTTTCAGAACAACCGAACCCGCGGAAATCTTGCTGGGCAAGATCTCGACATCGAAGCGGAAGTCCATCCTAGCCCGATCGATTTCGTCTTGGAAGCTGTTCCCCTTCGGAAACAGGCAAAGGCTGTCCGGTTTGCCGTGGTGGCGGGCAAAGCCCAGAAGCGTGTGCAAAGGCGCGAGCGCCCGGGCGCTGACGACATCGGCAGCCTGCTGTGGCGCCGCTTCAATGCGCTCCGCGAGCACCTTGAGTTTTAGCTCTTGTCGCGTTGCCATATGGCGCAGGAACGTCGCTTTCCGCTGATCGGACTCGACCGCGACGAACTGCGTCCTTTCGTGCTTCCGCAGGATCGCAGCGACGATGACCGGAAGGCCGCCACCGCTCCCGAGATCGACCCACTTGGCAATATCGACCGGAGCGGCATTTACCACCTGGATGGAATCAGCGATATGGCGTTCAGCGATATCTGCCGTGGTGGACCGACCGATGAGGTTTATTTTCGCGGTCCAACGAAGCAACTCTTCCGCGAAATCTTCCAAGCTGTCGGATGTTTCACGTGAAACATTCCGATACGTCATCCGTGGGTTCCGGTCTTCGCCTTCACCCGCAGCGCCAAGAGAATCGCATTCAGACCCGCCGGCGTCATACCCTCGATCTTGCTAGCATGGGCGATTGTCGTCGGGCGCGCACGGTTCAGCTTATCTTTCAACTCGGATGACAGCCCGTGAACGCCACCGAAATCGAAGCCACCGGGAATCTGCGTAGCTTCGTCACGACGGATCGCCTCGGCCTCGCGGGTCTGGCGATCCAGGTAATTCGCGTAAACGGCCTCTTTGGAAATCTGCTCCAGATCTGCAGTGGAGAACGACGAGGCCCTCGGAACCAATTGCTTGACGTGCTCGATCCCCACGGAAGGAATGCTGAGAAGCTCGAGCGCCGTTCTGCGCGCGCCGTCGGAGGACAGGGCAACTCCCACGGCATTGACCTCCTTGGGTGTAAAAGCCTCCGAGGACAAAACGTCCCGCAATTGCGCCAAGCGGTCCATCTTGGTTTCAAAAGCCTGGCGTCGGTCTTCCGACACGAGACCCCGCGCGATCGCCAGAGGGGTCAAGCGCTGGTCGGCGTTGTCCGCGCGGAGTTGAAGGCGGAACTCGGCACGCGAGGTGAACATGCGATAAGGCTCGGACACCCCGCGGGTCACGAGATCGTCGATCATCACACCGATATACGCCTCGGTCCGCGAGAATTTGACCGGTGCATCGCCGCTGACTGCGGCCACGGCATTGAGTCCAGCAACCAGGCCTTGCGCCGCGGCCTCCTCGTACCCGGTGGTTCCGTTGATCTGGCCCGCCAGGAACAAACCCCCGAGGGCGCCGAGCTGCAAACCGTGGTCCAAGGCCTGCGGATCAACGTAGTCGTATTCGATCGCATAGCCCGGTTGCAGGATCTTCGCCTGCTCGAGTCCCCGGATCGATGCGACGTACGCCTCCTGGATATCGACAGGCAGCGACGTCGAAATTCCATTCGGATAGACGTTTGAATCGTCCAGACCTTCCGGTTCGAGGAAGATCTGGTGCGAATCCTTGTCGGCAAAGCGTCCGATCTTGTCCTCGATAGACGGGCAATAGCGCGGGCCCACACCACTGATATTCCCGCTATACATGGCGGAACGCGACAGGTTGGCGCGAATGATGTCGTGGGTTTCGGTGTTGGTGTGGGTGATCCCGCAACTGACCTGCCGCGCCGCCGGGCGATCGGACATGAAAGACAACATCACCGGGTCCTCGTCGCCCGGCTGGCTTTCCAGACTGTCCCAATCGATGGTTCGGCCGTCCAGACGCGGTGGCGTGCCCGTTTTCAACCGACCCATGGGGAGATCCATGGCATACAGTTGTTCCGCGAGACGCAGTGCGGCGTTCTCACCCTGGCGTCCGCCGCTCCGCTGTTCTTCACCAATGTGAAGGACACCGTTCAGGAAGGTTCCGGTCGTCAGGACGACGGCATCCGCAACCAGGGTGCTTTCATCCTCCAGGACAACGCCGGTGACGCGATTATCCTTCAGGACAAGATCGACGACCTGCCCTTCCACCACGCGGATATTCTCGTGCCTAGCGATGGAGCTTTGAACGGCGTGACGATAGCGGGCGCGGTCCATCTGTGCGCGAGGGCCCTGAACGGCAGGTCCCTTGCGACGATTGAGCAGTCGGTACTGGATCCCTGCATGGTCCGCGGCGACACCCATGATCCCGCCGAGCGCGTCGACTTCCCGCACGAGGTGACCTTTGCCCAGACCCCCGATCGCGGGGTTGCAGGACATCGCCCCGATCGCGTCGACCTTCAAGGTCACGAGCTTGACCTCGGCACCGGCGCGCGCAGCTGCGCTGGCAGCTTCGACGCCGGCATGGCCACCGCCAACGACGACGATGGACGGCTTGCGATGTTTCACGTGAAACATTTTATTTCCCGATGCAGAAACGCGAAAAAATATCACCTAGTAGATCGTCCACATCGACGCGGCCGATCAACATTTCAAGGTTCACGATCGCCCGACGAAGATATTCGGCGGCCAGAACGCTGTCGCCGATCTCTGTAAGCGTCGCTCGCGATTCGGACAAGTCGGACAGCGCGCTTTGCATCGCCTGCGCGTGCCGCTCACGAATGGCGGTCGATGCCTTGGCAACGCGGCCGAGGAGGATTGTTGTCAGTCGATCGATCAGATCGCTGACCCCCTGTCCCGTGAGACCGGAAATATCGCCCTGCCCCTGATCCGCTTTACCAACGAGGACGATATCCTCGTCCTGGGCGAGCGCCGGTCTGTCCTCACCATCCCCGACGAGGAACACGCGCAGATCAGCCTCGGCCGCGCGGTCGCGGGCACGCGCGATTCCAGCGGCCTCCAGCGGATCTTCTGTTTCCCGCAGGCCGGCCGTATCAAGGAACAGGACAGGCACGCCCTTGAGGTCCGCCCGCACCTCGATCACGTCGCGCGTCGTGCCAGCGATTTCCGAGGTCAGCGCGACGTCTCGCTTGGCAATCGCGTTGAGAAGCGTGGATTTCCCGGCATTCGGCGCGCCCAAGATGGCGATTTCGAACCCATCCCGGATGCGTTCTGATGCACCGAAGCCGTTCACCTCGTACTGCAAAGCCGCGGTCACGGTATCCATGTGAGTCAGGACGTCGGGCGTGACATCCACCGGCACATCTTCGTCAGCGAAATCGAGGGTCGCCTCGATCAAGGCCGCGGCTTCCACCAGGTGGCGCCGCCATTCCAGCACTTTTCGGGACAGGTCCCCGGACAGAACCTTCTGGGCTTGCTGGCGCTGGAACTCGGTCTCGGCCTCGACAAGGTCGGCGAGCCCTTCGACCTGCGTCAGGTCCAGGCGGTCGTTTTCCAGCGCGCGGCGCGTGAATTCGCCCGGCCCGGCGGGCCGAAGGCCGTCGATCCGCCCCAGCGCCGCGAGGATTGCCGCGACGACCGCGCGGCTTCCGTGACATTGAAGCTCGACGACCGTTTCGCCGGTAAAGCTGGCGCCCTCGTCGAACGCCAGGACCAGGGCGGTGTCCAAAACTTCGCCGTTAGAATCACGCAGTACGCGCAGGGCCGCCCGGTGCGAGGGGGGCAACGATCCGCAAAGGGAGCTGCCCGCCTCGAACGCGCGGGGTCCCGACAGACGGACGACCGAGACGCCCGCTTTGCCCGGCGCCGTGGCCTCGGCAAAGATGGTGTCCATGGCCAACCAGTCAGGTATTCATCGAGTCGAAGAACTCGGAATTGGTCTTGGTCTGCTTCAGCTTGGACAGCAGGAACTCGATCGCGTCGGTCGTGCCCATCGGGTTCAGAATCCGCCGCAGCACGTAGGTCTTCTGCAGGTCCAACTTGTCGACCAGAAGCTCTTCCTTCCGGGTGCCGGATTTCAGGATATCCATGGCCGGGTAAACGCGCTTGTCGCTGACCTTGCGGTCCAGCACGATCTCGCTGTTACCGGTGCCCTTGAACTCTTCGAAGATGACCTCGTCCATGCGGCTGCCGGTATCGATCAGCGCGGTGGCGATGATGGTCAGCGACCCGCCCTCTTCGATATTCCGTGCGGCACCGAAGAACCGTTTGGGCCGTTGCAGCGCGTTGGCGTCCACACCGCCGGTCAGCACCTTGCCCGAGCTGGGAACGGTGGTGTTGTAGGCGCGGCCGAGACGCGTGATCGAGTCGAGCAGGATCACGACGTCGCGCTTGTGTTCGACCAGGCGCTTGGCCTTCTCGATCACCATTTCCGACACGGCCACGTGGCGCGTGGCGGGCTCGTCGAAGGTCGAGCTGACGACCTCGCCCTTCACGCTGCGCTGCATGTCGGTGACTTCCTCGGGTCGCTCGTCGATCAGCAGCACGATCAGGTAGCACTCCGGGTGGTTCGCCTCGATGCTGTGCGCAATGTTCTGCAGCAGCACGGTCTTGCCCGTCCGCGGCGGCGCCACGATAAGCGAGCGCTGGCCCTTGCCGATGGGCGACACCAGGTCGATGATCCGGGCCGACTTGTCTTTGACGGTGGGATCCTCGATCTCCATCTTCAGGCGCTCGTCGGGATAGAGCGGCGTGAGGTTGTCGAAGGCGACCTTGTGCCGGGCACGCTGGGGATCTTCGAAGTTGATCGACTCCACGTCGACCAGCGCGAAGTACTGCTCGGTATCCTCGGGGCCACGGATGACGCCGGAGACCGTGTCGCCGGTCCGCAGCGAGTAGCGACGGATCATGTCGGGGCTGACATAGATGTCGTCGGGACCAGGAAGGTAATTGGCCTCGGGCGAGCGCAGGAAGCCGAAACCGTCCTGCAGCACCTCGAGCACGCCGTCACCACCGATGACCCATTCCTCGTCCGCGCGCTCCTTCAGGATCGAGAACATCATCTCGCCCTTGCGCATGGTCGACGCGTTTTCGATCTCGAGCTCTTCGGCGAGCGTCAGCAGGTCCTTGGGGCTTTGCGCCTTGAGGTCCGCCAGGTTCACGCGATCCTGGGTCATGGGAAATCCTCGTGCCGCCGCGAACGGGCGGTCATCATGTCATTGGCATAGGGAACAGGCTGAACCGGACGGCCAGCAGCCATCGGTTACGCGCGCCGACCAGTTTTGTCAACGATGGCTCAGATCGGCCGGACGATCACCGAAACGACGATGACGATCAGCAACAGCGTCGGCACCTCGTTCATCATCCGGTAACGGCGCCCGCTGGTCGACAGGTCTCCGGCCGCGAGACGCTTGCGTTGCCCCGCGCACCACATGTGGAACCACGTCATGGCGATGACCGCCAGCGCCTTGGTCCAGGGCCAGACGGCAGCCCAATCGACCACTCCCGGCAGTCCCGCCATGTAGAGCCCACAGAGCCACGTCACGATCATGGCGGGGTTCATGATGACCTTCAGAAGCTTCCGCTCCATCGTCACCAGCATCGCTGCCTTGTCGGGGGCGTCCTGACCCTGCTCGACGTGGTACACGAACAAGCGGGGCAGGTAGAACAGGCCAGCCATCCAGGCCGTGAAGGCCACGATGTGAATGGCCTTGATCCAAGGGTAAAGCGCGAAGAGGAGGTCTGACATGCGCCCCTCTTAATATAATAAATATTTTTAAGAAAAGTGGTGTTTGTTAGTAGGGGTCGTGGATAACCGGGATAACTCGGTTGTCCGGCCCTTATCCCCACGCGAGGACAAGATCTGGCGGGTCATCCCATGGACGCGCATATGTCTATATTTCTATTTATTTTCATCGCATTAAACCAGAACCACCATGTGATCAGAACGGTGGATAACTTCTTGGCGGACCGGAATAACCCGTTCTTGTCCCTCCCTCGGTCGCGGCGTTCGCACACGGGGATGAAACCCGGCGGCGGGTGGTGTAGATCGCCGCTTATCCGGCGGACGACACATTTCCGCGGATTCACCCTGTCTTCGCCCGCCCCTTATCCCGGACTTATCCCATGAACCTCATCCTCGCATCCGGCTCGACGATCCGAGCGCAGTTGCTTCGGCAGGCTGGCCTGAGCTTCGAGACAGTGGTCGCACGCATTGATGAAGAGAGTGTGAAACTTTCCCTAGCGGCCGAAGGCGCCGCCCCGCGGGACATCGCCGACGCGCTGGCCGAGGCCAAGGCGCGCAAGGTATCGCTGAAGCATCCCGGTGCGCTGGTGCTGGGGTGCGACCAGGTGCTGTCGCTGAAGGGCGAAGTTCTTTCAAAGCCGCGCGATCCCGACGATGCCCGTGCCCAGCTGCGCCGCCTGTCGGACATGCGGCACAACCTTCTGTCCGCCGTGGTCGCATACGAGGACGGAGAGCCGCTCTGGCGCTTCGTCGACACCGTGCGCCTGTCCATGCGCGCGCTCAGCGACGATTTCATCGACGACTACGTGTCGCGAAATTGGGACAGCATTCGCCACAGCGTGGGCGGATACAAGCTCGAGGAGGAGGGAATGCGCCTGTTTCGTGCGGTCGAGGGCGACTATTTCACAGTGCTGGGCCTGCCGATGATCCCGCTCTTGTCGTGGCTGATCGACCGGGGCAGTTTGACCGTATGACAGACGAAAAAATCCCCGTCGCCGGCGTCATCGGTGCGCCCATCGCCCACTCCAAGTCCCCTGCCCTTCACGACTACTGGCTGAAGCGGCACGGCCTGCGCGGGCACTATGTTCCGCTGCATGTCGAGCAGTCGGACCTTGCGCAGGTCCTGCGCACCCTGCCCCGAATGGGGTTCCGCGGGGTGAACGTGACCATCCCGCACAAGCAGTCGGTGCTGGACCTGGCCGATCACGTGACCGACCGCGCCGCCCTGATAGGGGCCGCGAACACGTTGACCTTTCGCGATGACGGGCGGATCCACGCCGACAATACAGACGGGTTCGGTTTCATCGAGAACCTGCGCCAGAACGCGCCGGACTGGCGCGCGTCGGACGGGCCCGCGGCCCTGTTCGGCGCGGGCGGTGCGGCGCGGGCGGTCATCACCGCGCTGATCGACGCCGGCGTGCCAGAGATCCGCATCACCAACCGCACCCGCACCCGGACCGAGGCGCTGCGCAAGGAATTCGGTGCCAAGCTGACGGTTTACGACTGGGTGCAGGCCGGCAACACGCTGGACGATGCCGCGACGGTCATCAATACCACGTCCCTGGGCATGACCGGCAAGGCCGATTTCCGGGTGCCGCTGGACGGGTTGTCGCGCGACGCGTTGGTCACCGACATCGTCTATACCCCGCTTGAAACCGCCCTGCTGGAACACGCGCGCATGCGCGGCTGTCGCACGGTCGATGGGTTGGGCATGCTGCTTTACCAGGCGGTCCCGGCCTTCGAGCGGTGGTTCGGCGAACGCCCCGAGGTGGACGAAGACGTGCGGCAGGCCGTCCTTTCGGCATGAACCGACCGTTCCTGATCGGGCTGACCGGCTCCATCGGCATGGGCAAGTCAACGGCCGCCGCGATGTTCCGGGACATGGGCGTGCCGGTCTGGGACGCCGACGCGGCGGTGCACCGCCTGTATGCCGAAGGCGGGGCCGCGGTCGAGCCCATGCGCGCCCTGCACCCTGCCGCGATCAGGGACGGTGCCGTTGACCGCGCCGCGCTGAAGGAATGGATCGCGGCCGACCCGTCCGCCCTGCCCCGGATCGAATCCGTGGTGCATCCGCTGGTGGCCGAGGATCGCGCGGCCTTCATCGACGCCTGCGATTCCGATATTGCCGTCCTCGATATCCCGCTGTTGTTCGAGACCGGGTCGCCCGACGCGTTCGATCTTGTCGCCGTCGTCTCCGCCCCGCCCGAAGTCCAACGCGACAGGGTGCTGTCCAGACCGGGCATGACCGAGGATCACTTCGATCGCATCCTGTCGAAACAGATGCCCGACGGCGAGAAGCGTGCCCGCGCCGACGTGATCATTCCCAGCTTGAACATGGACGACACGCGGGCGACCATCGCCATGCTGATTGACGAAATCCGGAAAGGCCGCCATGCGCGAAATCGTTCTTGATACCGAAACCACCGGGTTCGAGCCCGAGCAGGGCGACCGGATCGTGGAAATCGGCGCGGTCGAGCTGATGGGCCACGTGCCCACGGGACGGACGTTTCACGAGTACATCAACCCGAAGCGTTCGATGCCTCAATCGGCCTTCGAGGTGCACGGGCTGGGCGACGATTTCCTTCGCGACAAGCCCGTCTTCGAGCAGGTAGGCCAGGCGTTCCTGGATTTCGTGGGCGACGCGAAGCTGGTGATCCACAACGCCGCCTTCGACATGAAATTTCTCAATGCCGAACTGGGCTGGATGGGCGCGCGACTGCTGCCCATGGATCAGGCCGTCGATACGCTTGCGATTGCACGGCGGCGGTTTCCTGGGGCACCCGCGTCGCTGGACGCGCTGTGTCGGCGTTTCGGGATCGACAACTCGAACCGCACGCTGCACGGCGCGCTTCTCGACTCCGAGATCCTGGCCGACGTGTATCTCGAGCTTATCGGGGGGCGTCAGCCGGATTTCGGCCTGGGATCGGACGAAGGGCCGAAGGACGACGGCCAAATGCGTGATACGTGGCGTCCGCGCCCGCGGGCCAGGCCGCTGCCATCGAAGCTGACGGAAGAAGAAAGCGCCGCCCACACGGCCTTCGTGGCCAAGTTGGGCGACGCTGCAATCTGGTCCAAGGCCTGACGGCCGACCGGGTTCAGTTGGCGGGCGTATCCGCGGCCTGCGCCTGTTGTGCGGCCTGACGCTGGGCGATGCCCTGGCGGTAGAGCGCCACGAAATCGATGGGCTCGAGGTTCAGCGCCGGGAAACCGCCGTCGCGGGTGACGTCGGACACGATTCGGCGGATATACGGGAACATCAGCCGCGGGCCTTCGATCAGCAGGAACGGGTGAAGCTGTTCCTCGGGCACGTTCTTCGCCTCGAACACGCCGCCGTATTCCAGCTCCATCAGGAACAGGGTCTCTTCCGAGCCCTTGTTCTTCGACGTGATCTTGAACTTGCCGATGACCTCGTACTGGCCGCTGTCCTCGCCACGCTTCTTCGCGTCGAGGCTGACCTGCACGGACACATCGGGCTTCACCTCGCCCGAGATGGTCTTGGAGACCAGGATGTTCTCGAACGACAGGTCGCGGATGAACTGGCCCAGCGGGCGCAGTTGCGGCTGCGCGGGGGTCTGTCCGTTGGCGTTGTTCTGCGGGGCTGCGGTCGTATCTTGCGGTTCGTTTTCAGCCATGGGGCTCCTCCGAGAAAATTGTCGTGGCTTAGCTAGCAGATGGCTATGAGCGCCTCAATGCCGTGTCCAGCCGGACGGACGGCGGTTCGGATCGGGGTCCTTGATCTCGACTTCCTCGTAGTCGCCTTCGATCACGCCGTCGCGCCGCGGCTGCCCGCCGCGCCGCCGCGGATCCGGCCCGGGGCCCTGCGGGCCGGGGCCTTGGGTGAATTGCCGCACCTCGATCCGGTCCCGCAGAAACCGGAACACGGCGCGTCTGACGGCCGGCACCAGAAGCGAGAACCCCACCGCGTCGGTAAAGAAGCCCGGTGTCAGCATCAGAGCACCGGCGAACAGGATCATGGCGCCCTGCGCCAGCGACTCGGTCGGATCACGCAAGTCGTTGAAAGACCGCCGGATTTCGTTCATCGCCAGCGCGCCTTGCGACCGGACCAGCGCCGTGCCCGCCAGGGCGGTCAGCACGACGATCGCCAGGGTCCAGCCAAGGCCGATAAAGCCACCGATCTGTATGAACAGTGCGATCTCGATCAGCGGAATGCCGACGAACAACGCGAACAACCACATGGCGGGCTCCTTCACAGGCGGGGGGCCGGTGGACTCGACCCTTTCGTGACCCTACATAGGAACTTAACCCGGGGTATGCCATGACGCGCCCCCGAAAACGCGGATTCGAGGTCCCATGAGTTCTGCCGTCATCCAGTTGCTGGTCCTTGCCGGTATCGCGATTTTTCTGATCCTGCGCCTGCGCAATGCGCTCGGCACGCGCGACGGGTTCGAGAACCCACCCCTGACCCGCGAGGAGACCGAGAAGTCTCTCGGCCGCGGTCGTCGTGATTTCGAAGTCATCGAGGGCGGCCCGGACCGGGACATCACCGATCACGTCGAGGAGGGCTCGGAAAGCGCCAAGTCGCTGGCGGGCATGAAGATCGCCGAGCCGGGCTTCAACGTGGGCGAATTTCTTGGTGGCGCACGTGGCGCCTACGAGATGATCCTCGGCGCGTTCGAGAACGGCGACATTTCCGACGTGCGTGGATTTCTCGACCCTGACGTGGCCGAGGCGTTCGACCAGGTCCTGGCCGATCGCAAGGAAAAGGGTCTGACCGTGCAAAGCGAGATCGTGGGCGTCCGCGATGTCGAACTGTACGAAGCGCGGTACGATCGCGACACCAAGGAGGCCGAACTGACCGTTCGTTTCCTGGTCGAGCTGACGGTCGCCGTGCGCGACAGCGCGGGCGAGATCATCGAGGGCGACCCGAACGAGATCAAGCGCCAGCGCGATACTTGGACGTTCGCCCGCACCATGGGCTCGGACGACCCGAACTGGGTGCTGGTCGCGACGGGCGAGTGATGCGGCGGCTCCTGGCCGCGCTATTTCTGACCGTGCCTCTCGTGGGCACGGCTTTCGCGACCGAGCCGCCTCGGCCCGAGCCGACCCATACGATCCTGCGCTTCGATGATCTGAACGGCTGGGCGCAGGACGACCACGGCGCGGCACTGGACGTCTTCCTGAACACCTGCGGCGACATGCGCGACCTGGACTGGCGTGGCCTCTGCCGTGTTGCCGCCGACCAGACCGACGCCCGCCGTTTCTTCGAACTGTTCTTCCGTCCCGTCCTGATCGAGGACGGTGACCCGATGCTGTTCACCGGGTATTACGAGCCCGAGCTGCGCGGCTCGCGCTATCGCGGCGGGCCGTATCAGTACCCGCTCTACCGGGTTCCGGACGAGGGGCGCGAGGGGCTGTGGCTCAGCCGTGCCGAGATCGAGGAGGGCGATCTGCTTGCCGGTCGCGGGCTCGAGATCGCATGGATCGATGACCCGGTGGACGTATTTTTCCTGCAGATCCAGGGGTCGGGCCGCGTGCGGCTGGACGACGGCACCGCGCTGCGCGTGGGATACGGCGGCAAGAACGGGCATGACTACAGGTCCGTGGGCATGGAACTGGTGCGTCGCGGCGAATACGAGCCGCACCAGGTGTCGGCGCAGGTGATCCGAAGCTGGGTGCGCCGCAACGGCGAAGAAGGCCGGCGGCTTCTGCACCACAACCCGTCATACGTGTTCTTCCGTGAAGTGACCGAGGTTCCGGCCGATCGCGGACCGCTGGGCGCGATGAACCGCTCGATCACCAACTTGCGGTCGATCGCGGTCGACCCGGCCTACGTCCCCCTAGGCGCGCCGGTCTGGATCGAGAAGGGCGGGCGGGATCCGCTGAAACGCCTGACCATCGCGCAGGATACCGGGTCGCAGATCAAGGGCGCCCAGCGGGCCGATATCTTCTTCGGCACCGGCGAAGAGGCCGGGCGCCGCGCGGGCCGGGTCAAGGATACGGGCCGCATGATCGTGCTGCTCCCCATCCAGCGGGCGCTCGCGCTGGCCGAGGAATTCTGATGTCCCGCCGCAAAGAACCCCGCCGGCTGCGCCCCGACGAAGAGGCGTTGTGGCAGCAGGTCGCCCGCCAGACCGCGCCCATGCATCCCGACCGGCGGTCCGAACGTCCGGCGCAGCCGGCAACCCCGTCCAGGGCCGGCACGGCCAAGGCACCCGCGCGTCCCCACACCGACCTCAGCGGTTTTCGCATCGGCGGGGCCGTACCGCAGACCGCGGCGCGCCACGACCTGCAACCCGGCCTTTCGGACCAGCTGCGCGCGCAGCCCGTCCGCATGGACGCCAAAGCCTTCGGCCGGATGAAGCGCGGCAAGCTGCGGGTCGAGGCGCGGATCGACCTGCACGGACTGACCCTGGCCGAGGCGCATCCCCGGCTCAATGGCTTCATCCTCGACGCGCACGCGGCGGGCAAGCGGCTGGTGCTGGTCATCACCGGCAAGGGCCGGGATCGCGACACCGACGGCCCGATGCCCATGCGGCGCGGGGCCCTGCGCCACCAGGTGCCGCAATGGCTGGGGCAGGGGGCCTTGCGCAACGCCGTGCTGCAGGTGACCGAGGCGCACCGCGCCCATGGTGGCTCAGGGGCGTTCTACGTGTACCTGCGCCGCCCGGGGAAGTGACCCGGCGGACCGCCCGACCCCAATGGCCACCAGGGCCGCCGCGCCGAGCATGTAGGCCGCGATCCCCAGCATCTGCTGCGGCAGGTCGAGCCCGAGGTCGATGAACGCCCCGGTCAAAGCGGGGCCGATAGCCGTGCCCAGCACCATGATGGCGGTGGCCAGCGCCTTGATCGCGCCCAAGTGCCGCGTGCCATAGAACTCGGCCCAGAAGGCGTTCGGCACGGTGTTGTTCAGACCTTGCGTGAAGCCCATCAGCCCGATGAACACCGCGGCCCAGGGCAGCGACGGCGCGAAGGCCAGCCCGGCGAAGCCAAGGGCCATGGGCAGCACCACGGTCGGCATCAGCCGCGCCGTGCCGATCCGGTCCACGATCCAGCCCGAGCCGAACATGGTCACCGTCGCGCAGGCGGTGAAGATCGGGAACAGCGCGACCAGGCCCACGTGGCTCCAGCCCTTGGCGTCGGCCAGGTGCACCTGGTGAAAGAAGAAGGCGGTGCCGAAGGCGGCGGGCGCCAGAAGGGCAGGGACCATCAGCCAGAACAGGCCATGACGCAGCATCATGGCGCGGGACCAGTGCAGATCGCGCATCCCGAAGCTTTGGTCGTCCATCGCGATGGATTGCGGCGTGCGTTCCAGCCGCAGCAGCGGCAGCAGCACCGGCACGAAGGCCAGCACACCGACGGCGGACCACATCCACAGGTTGCGCCACGGGATGTCCGCCATCAGCGCCACGAAGATCAGCGGCAGGAACGCCTCGCCCAGCGACACGCCCAGCTTGCTGATCGACAGGGCCTTGCCACGGGACATGACGAACCAGCGCGCCATCGCCACCGTCGCCACCAGCGTCGCCATGCCCTGCCCGCAGAAGCGCAGGGCGAACACGGTGAAGACCAGCGCCCACCAGCTTTGCGCCATCGCCATCGACAGGCACGCCACCGCCAGCAGGATCAGGACCAGTGGCCCCAGCACCCGCACCCGGAACGTGTCGGTCAGGATGCCGGTCCAGACCATGACAATGGCCGAGGCCGTGGTGCCGACCGAGTAGAGAAACCCCCAGTCGCCGTTCGACAGCCCGAACTCGTCGCGGATCTGCCCCGCGAAGACCGAGATGAAGAAGGTCTGCCCGAAGGACGAGCAGAAGGTCAGCAACACGCCCACGGTGAGAAAGGGCGCATTCGCGCGAAGGAAATTCAAAAAGCCCATGGCCCGCTATCGCGCCGGACGCGACCAATGGAAAGACCCGAAACGGAGACCCGGGTCAGATTCCGCGCTGCCCGGGCCGGTACACAGAAGACCTACAGCACGTAGCGCGACATGTCGGTCGAGCGGCTGAGTTCGCCCAGGTGGTCCTCGACGAAGGCGGCATCCACCGTGATCTCGGTGCCTGCCTTGTCGGGCGCCTCGAAGGACAGCTCCTCGAAGGTGCGTTCCATCACGGTGTAAAGGCGCCGGGCGCCGATGTTCTCGACCGACTGGTTCACCTCGGCCGCGATGCGGGCGAGGGCGGCGATGCCGTCGTCGGTGAAGGTGATCTTGACCTCTTCGGTGCCCATGAGCGCGGCGTATTGCCGGGTCAGGGCGTTGTCGGTTTCGGTCAGGATGCGGACGAAGTCCTCTTCGGTCAGCGCGCGCAGCTCGACCCGGATGGGCAGGCGGCCCTGCAGTTCGGGCAGCAGGTCGCTGGGCTTGGCCACGTGGAACGCGCCGCTGGCGATGAACAGGATGTGGTCGGTGCGGATTGGCCCGTGCTTGGTCGACACCACCGTGCCCTCGATCAGGGGCAGCAGGTCGCGCTGCACGCCCTCGCGGCTGACCTCGCCGCCGCGGGCGTCCTGCCGGGCGCAGACCTTGTCGATCTCGTCCAGGAAGACGATGCCGTTCTGCTCGACCGCCTCGACCGCGGCCTTGGTGACGGTCTCGTCGTCCAGCAGCTTGTCGGCCTCGTCGCTGAGCAGCAGGTCATAGCTGTCGGCGACGGTGACGCGCTTGCGGACCGTGCGGCCCTGGAAGGCTTTGCCGAACAGATCGCCCAGGTTCATCATGTTGCCGCCGGGCTGCATGCCGGGGATGTCCATGCCGCCCATGGGGTTCGACGTGTCGCTGACCTCGATATCGATCTCGGTGGCGTCCAGCTCACCGGCGCGCAGCTTCTTGCGGAACATCTCGCGCGTGGACTCGCGCGCATTCTCGCCGGCAAGGGCCTCGATCACGCGATCCTCGGCCCGGGCCTCGGCGGTGGATTTCACCTCGTCACGCATGTGATCGCGGGTCATGGTGATGGACTGTTCCACCAGGTCACGGATGATCTGCTCCACGTCCCGGCCGACATAGCCGACCTCGGTGAACTTTGTCGCTTCGACCTTCAGGAACGGCGCGCGCGCCAGCTTGGCCAGGCGGCGGCTGATCTCGGTCTTGCCGACGCCGGTGGGTCCGATCATCAGGATATTCTTGGGATAGACCTCGGCCTGCATCTCGGGCGCCAGCTGCTTGCGGCGCCAGCGGTTGCGCAGAGCCACCGAGACCGCGCGCTTGGCGTCCTTCTGGCCGATGATGAAGCGGTCGAGCTCGGAGACGATTTCGCGGGGGGTCAGGTCGGTCATGCGCGGTCCAGTGCCGTTGAGTGTTGCGCATACCTAGTCATCGGCACGCACCGTGCAACCGGCATGGCGACCGGTTGCACCATGGCTCAGGCCCGGCGAACGCTGTCGGGCGCGTTCTCCAGCGCGTCCTCGTCGGCCTTTTCGCGGCCCCAGAACACCCCGCGCTTGCCTTCGCCGGCCCGTTCGAGCAGCGCGTAAAGCGCCGGGATGATCAGGATCCCCAGGAAGGTCGCCGCTGCCATGCCGCCCAGCGCGGCGGTCCCGATGGCATTGCGCGCCGCGGCGCCCGCACCGGTGGCGAGGACCAGTGGCACCATGCCGAAGACGAAGGCCAGCGCCGTCATCATCACCGCGCGATAGCGTTGCCGCGCGCCGAGGATCGCGGCCTCGGTGATGGGCATGCCTTCCTTGTGCCGGGCCGAGGCGAATTCGACGATCAGGATCGCGTTTTTCGCCGCCAGCCCGACAAGCATCACCATGCCGATCTGGGCGTACAGGTTCGCGGTGAACCCGGTCAGCAGCAGCGTCACTGTGGCGCCGGCCATTGCGACCATGACCGAAAGCATGACGGCCAGCGGTTGCAGCCAGTTCTCGAACTGCGCCACGAGGAAGAGGTAGGCGAAGATGAAGGCCAGCACGAAGGCATAGACCGCCGCGTTGCCGGCCTGCTGCTGCTGGTAGGACGCGCCCGAGAACTGGTAGCTGTAGCCATCGGGCAGCTCGGCCTCGGCCACCTCGACCAGCGCCTGCAGCGCCTCGCCCGACGATGCCCCCTGGGCGGGGTTGCCGCTGATCGACGCGGTGGTGAACAGGTTGAAGCGCGGCAGGATGTATGGCCCGAACTCAGTCCGCAGGGTCGCGATGTCGCTGATCGACACGTTGTCGCCCGCCGCGTTCTGGACGTAGAGCGAGGTGATATCCTCGGGCTCGGACCGGAAGGGCGCGTCGGCCTGGATCCGCACCTGGTAGACGCGGCCCTCGTAGATGAACTGGTTCACGAACCCGGTGCCAAGGGTCTGTCCCAGCGTGGAATAGACATCCGCCACGCTCAGCCCCAGCTGCGCCGCGCGGTCCGCGTTCACGTCGACGAAGATGCGCGGCACGTCGGCCGAGAACGTCGTGCGCACGCCGCCGATCTCGGGGCGCTGGTTGGCCGCCTGCACGAAGGAACGCGCGACCTGCGCGACCTCTTCGGCGGGCTGGCCCTCGGTCGCGAGGACCTCGAAGCTCAGGCCGCCGACGCTGCCGGTGCCGGGGATCGCGGGGGGCGGGAAGGCGGCGATCTGCACGCCGGGGATCGTCTGGAACTGCGCGTTCAGCTGCCCCAGGATCGGGAACAGGTCGCGCCGCGTGCCCCATGGCTTGAGTGTCGCGATGGCGATGCCCACCGAGGACCGCGACCCGCCGAGAAAGCTGAAGCCCGCCACCTGGATGACCGAGTCCACGCCGTCGGTGTCCAGGATGATGTCGCCGATCTCGCGCATCGTCTCGGTCGTGCGTTGCAGGGACGCGCCGTCGGGCAGGGACACGTCCACGAAGATGGCCCCCTGGTCCTCGGACGGGACCAGTTCCGTCGGCAGCGAGGTATAGGCCCAGCCGGCCACGGCGATGGCCGCGCCCAGCGCCGCCAGGGTCAGGATGCCCTTCGTCACGAAGAACTCGACCACCCGCGCGTATCCGTTGCGGGCCTTGTCCAGTCCCCAGTTGAACGGCTTGAAGACCGCCCAGGGCTTGCCCGTGCTTTGCAGAAGCCACCCGCACAGCGCCGGGGTCAGCGTCAGCGCCACCAGTGACGACAGCAGGACCGAGATCGACAGCGTCAGCCCGAATTGCCGGTAAAGCTGCCCCGACAGGCCCGGCAGCAGTGTCGTGGGCAGGAACACGGCCAGCAGGACCAGGGTGGTCGAAATGATGGGCCCCGTGATCTCGCCCATGGCCTTGGTCACCGCCGCCCGGCCGGTCAGGTCGGATTCCTCCATGATGCGGCGGGCGTTCTCGACCACGAGGATGGCGTCGTCCACCACCAGCCCGATGGCGAGGATCAGCGCCAGGAGCGTGATGACGTTGATCGAGAACCCGATGGCCAGCAGCAGCGCGAAGGTCCCGATCAGCGACACGGGAATGGCGATCAGTGGGATGATCGTGGAGCGGAATCCCTGCAGGAACACGAACACCACGACCACGATGATCCCCGCCGTCAGCAGCAGGGTCTTCAGGATCTCCTCGATCGTGATCCGGACATAGTCGGTCGTGTCATAGATGACCTCGTAGCTCAGCCCCTCGGGAAACGAATCCTGAAGCCGGTCGAGCTCACCCTGCACCTGCTCCATCGTGTTCAGGGCATTGGCGCCCGGGGCCTGGTTCACCTGCACGGTCAGGCTCGGCCGCTCGTTCAGGAACGAATTGCTGGAGTAGTCCTGCGACCCGAGCTCGATCCGGGCCACGTCGCGCAGCCGCACGATGCCGCCGTTTTCGCCCGATCGCAGGATCACGTCCTCGAACTGCGCGGGGTCCGAGAACCGGCCACTGGACGTCACGGTATAGACCAGCGCCTGTCCGTCCACGGCGGGCGCGGCGCCCACCTGGCCCAGCGCGGCGGCCAGGTTCTGGCTGCGCACGGCATTGGTGATGTCGGCGGGCGACAGGCCCAGCGCGCTCATCTTGCCGGGGTCGGTCCAGATCCGCAGCGCGTAGTTCGACGGCCCCAGCACCGACGCATTGCCCACGCCGTTGATCCGTTGCAGCGCGGTGGTGACGTTGGTCGAGACGTAGCTGGCCGCGTCGATCAGGCTCAGGTCACTCTCGGCGTCCACGGGGAAGGCCACGGCGGCCAGGAAGTTCGGGCTTTGCGTGGTCACCGTCACCCCCTGGTCGACCACCGAGGTCGGCAGCTGCGGCGTGGCCAGCTGCACGCGGTTGCTGACATTGACCTGCGCGATGTCGGGGTCGGTGCCGATCTCGAAGGTGATCGACAGCGAATAGGTCCCCTGGTTCGAGGACGAGGATGACATGTAGATCATCCCGTCCACCCCGTTGATCGCCCGCTCCAGCGGGGCGCCGACGGTTTCGGCCAGCACGGTGCTGTCGGCGCCGGGGTAGGCGGCGCTGACCTGCACGGTCGGGGGCGAGATGTTTGGGTACTGCGTGATCGGCAGCGCGAAGATCGAGATGCCGCCCGCGATGACCAGCACGAGGCTGATGACCGCGGACAGCCGCGGCCGGTCGATGAACAGCTTCGAAATCATTGCCCCGGGGCCCCGTCCGTGCCCGTGCCCCGGCGCGGATCGACCGTCGCGCCGTCCTGCAGCCGCATGGAGCCGCGGGTGATGACCCGTTCGCCACCCTCGAGACCCGATGTCACCGCGACCATGCCGGGCATGCGGGCCGCAGCGGTTTCGATCGGCAGGCGCGTCACTGTGTCGTCGTCGCGCACCACCCAGACGGCCTGCCCATCGCGACCCAACTGCACCGCGGCCTGCGGGATCACGGGCAGCTCGGGCGGATCGGCCTCGGTCACCCTCAGCGTCACGTTCTGGTTCGGCAGAAGCAGGCCGTCGGGATTGGGAAACTCCACCCGCACCTCGACCGTGCCCGTCTGCGGATCGACGCTGTTGCCGACGAAGGACAGCGACCCGGCGGCATCGTACGGCGATCCGTCGGGCAGGATCAGGTTGAGATCGTATTCAGAGATATCAGGCGTGTCGTCCCCGGCAGAGGGGGACCCGGCTTCCGCGCTGGCATCGTCGCTGTCTGCCTGAGCTTGATCACTGATCGGGGCGGTGTCGCCCTGACCGATGCCCAGCCGCTGCCACGCGATCAATCGGTTCTCGCCCAACGCGAAGACCCCCCAGATCGGGTCCATCTGGATCAGGTCGGCCAGCGGTCCCTCGGCCGCGTTGACATAGTTGCCGCGCGTCTCGAACGGCTCGGACATGCGGCCGTCGATGGGCGCCTCGATCGAAGTGTAGTCCAGATCCAGCTGCGCCTGCCGCACCGCCGCCTCGGCCTGCAAAAGCGTGCCGCGCGCCTGCTCGAACGCGGCCTGGCTTTCGTCCAGCACCGCCTCGGCGACGGTGCCGGATTCGCGTAAGCCGCGATCCCGTTCCAGGCTGCGTTCGGCGTTTTCCAATCGCGCCTGTGCCGCTGCACGCTGCGCCTCGGCCGATTGCAGCGCCGCGTCGTATTGCGCGGTGTCGATCTGGAACAGAAGGTCGCCCTCGGCCACGTCCTGTCCGCCCTGGAAGGCGACCTCGTCGATGAAACCGGGCACGCGCGCCTGGACCGAGACGCGCTCGATCGGCTCGATCCGGCCCAGGAACTCGAACACCTCGCCGACCGATCTCTGCTCGGCCACCTCGAAGACCACGGCGGGGGGCGCCTGCTGGCCCTGGCCTTGCTGCTGGCCTTGGGCCTGCGCCTCGATCCCGAAGAGCTCGCCGATGAAGGCGGGAACCGGGACCTCGCCGACGAGCGGCAGCTCGATGGACGGGCCGGAGGCGGACGATTGGTCCTGCTCCTGGGCGGGAACGGCGAATGCGGTGGCGATCAGCCCGGTCAGGGCTGCGGCCGAGAAAAGTCTGGAAGTCACGGGGACGGATCCTGGCGGCAGGTGCGGTTGCCCAGTGATCTAAGCGGGGCCGTGCCTTTGTCGAAAAAAACGTCCCGGCGGGAACCGGCCTGCACGCTTCGCAACCCCGCGCCGATTGGCGGTCCGGGATTACTCCGGAACAGTGATTGAAATCTTTTTCTTTTCGCGGTCGAGCCGAAGATTTGCCGGGACCGTCCGCGATGGTACATCATGGCCGAAGAAATTGGCTGGACGAGCTTCTAGTGAAAGCCGGACCGATGCGTCCCAACCAGCCGCCCCTGAACACGCTGCCCAACCACAGTATCGACTGGCTTTGCCTTGCGATACTGGTGCTGGCCTTGATCTACGCCGTCGCACAACTGTTCGTGACCGGCCAGTCGAACAGCGAACCCGACTACTTCGCGGCCGCCGTGTCGGTGGCTTAGCGGCCGGGATCCAGGCTGATCCCGCTGCTGTCCAACAGACCGGCCATCAACGCGAACGTATCCTCGTCACCGGGCACGTCATGCGGCCCCTGGGTCAGGAACGGATCGACCCGCGCGGCCAGCTCGATCGCGTGGTCGAGATCGGGATTGCTGCCCGGCTTGTAGGCCCCGATCCGCACCAGTTCGGCCATGTCCTCGTAGCTCGCCAGCGCGGCGTGCGCGGCGCGGCGCACCGCGTTCTGCGCGTCGGTATGCGCAGCGGGCAGGGTCCGCGACACCGATGTCAGCACGTCGATGGCCGGATATCGTCCCTTTTCCGCGATGGCGCGGTCCAGAACGACGTGCCCGTCGGTGATCCCGCGGACCGCATCGGCGATGGGGTCGGACATGTCGTCGCCGTCCACCAGCACGGTGAAGATCGCGGTGATATCACCCGCGTCGCCCGACCCGGGGCCGGCCCGTTCCAGAAGCTGCGGCAGTTCCGAAAACACCGTGGGCGGATAGCCCTTGGTCGTCGGGGGCTCGCGGCTGGCAAGACCGATCTCGCGCTGGGCCATGGCGAAGCGGGTGACGCTGTCCATCAGCAACAGCACGTGCTTGCCGCGGTCGCGGAAATGCTCGGCCACCGCCATGGCGGTCCACGCGGCCTGGCGGCGGGACAGGGGCGCCTCGTCACCGGTGGACACCACCAGCACCGACCGCGCCAGTCCTTCTTCGCCCAGGTCACGGGTGATGAAATCCTGCACCTCGCGGCCGCGTTCGCCCACCAGCGCCATGACCACGACATCGGCCTCGGTCTCGCGCGCGATCATCGCCATCAGGGTCGATTTACCGACCCCCGAGCCCGCGAAGATGCCGATGCGCTGCCCTTGGCAAAGCGGCGCGAAGATATCGAGCGCACGGATGCCGGTGCGCAGTTTCGGCCCTATGCGGCGGCGGGCGAAGGCATTTGGCGGCTCGGCACGGGTGGGGCGGGACCGCGGCCCTTCGTGCAGGTGGCCCTTGCCGTCGATAGGCTGCCCGGCGGCATTGATGACCCGGCCCACCCAGCGGTCATCGGGGCGGATCGCGTCGCTGACCGGATCGACCTCGACCGTGTCGCCCGCGCTGACCCCCTGCCACGACCCGAAGGGCAGAAGCTCGGTTCCGCGCGGGCCGATGCCCACGACCTCGGCCCGGACGGCGCCACGACGGCCGCGCACGATGCAGCGCGCGCCGATGCCCACCGCGCGCTCGATCCCCGTGGCGGTCAGGCTGATGCCGGTGATCGACGCCACCTCGCCGCTGATCCGCGCTTCGCCGGCGTTGCGCGCAAAGCTCGTCAGTTCCGAGAAAGTCGTGCTCATGAATAACTCCTAGACCGACGAGGCTATCCATGGCATCTAAAGGATAGATACAGGATAAAATCAAGATGAGCATCACCGATCTATCCTTTTTCAACTTGGCGTCCGACCGGCTGAGCTGGCTTTCGGCGCGCCAGAAGGTGACGGCGGAGAACATCGCCAACGCCAACACCCCCGATTACCGCGCCAAGGACGTCAGCGGCTTCGCCGAGATGTTGCAGGGCAGCCGCACCGGCTCCGTGCGACTGGCCACGACGGACCCGCGCCACATCACTGGATCGGGCGGGCCCGCGAACACGAGCGTCCGCGAGGGCACCGACCGCGCATCGGTGATCCGCACCATCGACGGCAACGGCGTGGACCTGGAAGACCAGGCCATCCGGGCGGCCGAGATCGCCGACCAGCACCGGCTGGCGACCGAGCTCTACCGCAAGGGGTTCGAGATGCTGTCGATGTCGGTGAGAAAGAGGTAACGAGACATGGATCCGCTCAGCGCCATCGCCCGCATCGCCGCCTCGGGCATGACCGCGCAGACCGAACGCCTGCGCATCGTGTCGGAAAACGTCGCCAACGCCGACAGCACCGGCACGACACCCGGTTCCGACCCCTATCGCCGCAAGACCGTGACGTTCGAGCAGATGCTCGACCGCGACACCGGCGCCACGGGGGTCGAGATCGGGCAGGTGGGCCGCGACGACAGCCCGTTCCAGCTGCATTTCGACCCCAGCCACCCGGCGGCCAATGCCGATGGCTACGTGAAACGGCCGAACGTCGACCCGGTGCTCGAGATGGCGAACATGCGCGAGGCATCGCGCAGCTACGAGGCCAACATGAACCTGTTCGAAGCCGGCCGCCGCATGCGCGGCCAGATGCTCGACCTGCTGAAGTAAGGGGCGCGTGATGACCGATCCGTCCATGATCTCGTCCGGACTTGTGCGCGGTGCCTACGCGTCGTCACGGTCCCTGCAAGGGGGCGAGTCGAACGCGGCCAAGGACGCCGCTTCGGGTTTTGCCGAGATGGTGCAGGACGCGGCGCAATCCGCCGTGGAAAAGGTGCGCAGCGGCGAAGAGGTCGCAGCCGCCGGACTGCGCGGCGAGGCCGGCACGCAGGAAGTGGTCGAGGCCGTCCTTGCGATGCAATCCACCGTCGAAGTCGCCGTGTCCGTGCGAGACCGCTTCGTCGAGGCCTACCAGGAAGTGCTGAGAATGCCGATCTGATGACCGAGACGCAGGCTTATGACATCCTGTCCGACACCGTGTGGGCCGTGCTGCTGGCCTCGCTTCCGGTGTTGGCGATCGCGCTGATCATCGGCCTGGGTATCGCGTTCTTCCAGGCGCTGACGCAGATCCAGGAAATGACGCTGACCTTCGTGCCGAAGATCGTGGCGATCTTCTTCGGCCTGCTGCTGTCGATGCCCTTCATGTACGCGACGCTGAACGGGCTTTCGGACACGATCTTCGACCTGATCCGCCGGGGCGGGCTGTGAGGCTGCTGGCCGTCACCCTGCTGGCCCTCGCGCTGGCCGTTCCCGCGCAAGCCGCCGATGGCTGGCGCGCCTTCTACGGCGCGAAACCGACCGCCCAGTCCGGTCAGACCGTGCGCCGCGGCCACAACATGACCGCGTCCGAGGCGACCGGTCCGCACGATACGGCCGAAATCGCCGCCGGGACCGTCTGTCTGCGCGAGATCCTCGCGGCGCAGACTCGCCACGACATCCCCAACAACCTGCTTCTGGCCATCGGTTTGCAGGAGGCGGGCACGACCCATCGCGGCAAGACCACCGTCTGGCCCTTCGCCGTCAACGCGGCAGGTGAGGGCCGGCTGTTCGACACCGAGGCCGAGGCGCAGGACTTCGTCCGGTTGCGCCAGTCGCAGGGCGTGAACTCGATCGACGTGGGCTGCATGCAGATCAACCTCCGCTGGCATCCCGATGCCTTCGCCGACCTGGACGAGGGCTTCGATCCGCAGCTGAACGTGGACTATTCCGCCCGTTTCCTGAAGCGCCTGGCGGTCGAGCTGGGCAGCTGGCGCGCGGCCGCGGGCGCCTATCACTCCCGCGCGCCCGAATTTCGCGACAAGTACCTGGCGCGGCTGGACGGCAATGTGGCGCGCGCGCAGTCCCGCGTGGCCGAGATCCGCGAACGCGTGGCCGCGGCGCCGCCCTATCACCGTCACAGCGCCCCCTCGGCCCATTTCGGCGTGGTCGGCTGGGGCGCGCAGCTGGGCGGCGGGGGACGCGGCACGCTTTACTCCGGGGGCGAGGTCAGCCCCCTGCTTGCGAGCGTGAACAGATGAGCATGGCGCCCGATACCATCGGCGCACGTTTCCTGCGTCTCGGCGCGGGCAAGGACGTGGGCTTCGCGCTGGCCGTCATCATGGTGCTGGCGATCCTGTTCCTGCCGCTGCCGCCGATGCTGCTGGACCTGGGTCTGGCCCTGTCGCTGTCGGTCAGCGTGCTGATCCTGATGGTCGCGCTTTGGATCCCGAAGCCGCTCCAGTTCAACTCGTTCCCGACGCTGCTGCTGGTCGTCACCATGCTGCGGCTGTCGCTGAACGTCGCCTCGACGCGGCTGATCCTGTCGGAGGGGCACACCGGCATGTCGGCGGCGGGCGGCGTGATCGAAGGCTTTTCGCGCTTCATCGTGGCGGGCAACTTCGTGATCGGCGTGGTGATCTTCGTGATCCTCGTCGTCATCAACTTCGTGGTCATCACCAAGGGCTCGACCCGTATCGCCGAGGTGTCGGCGCGGTTCTCGCTTGACGCCATGCCCGGCAAGCAGATGGCCATCGACGCCGACATGGGCGCAGGCCTGATCGACGAGGACGAGGCCCGCCGCCGCCGCAAGGATCTGGAGGACGAAAGCGCCTTCTTCGGCGCCATGGACGGTGCGTCGAAATTCGTGCGCGGCGACGCGGTGGCCGGCATCATCATCGTGCTGATCAACGTGCTGGGCGGCATCGCCATCGGCGTGCTCCAGCGCGGCATGCCCGTGGGCGACGCGGCCAATGTCTTCACCTCGCTCACCATCGGCGACGGGCTGGTCAGCCAGATCCCCGCGCTGGTCGTGTCGCTGGCCGCGGGCCTGATCGTGACCAAGGGCGGGACCGAGGGCGCGGCGAACGAGGCGGTGCTGGGCCAGCTGTCGAGCTTCCCAAAGGCCATGTACATGTCGGCGGGCATGCTCTTTTGCATCGGCCTGCTGCCAGGATTTCCCACGCTGATTTTCTCGATGCTGGCGGCCGGGCTCGCCGGTATGGGCTATGTCCTGCAGGACGCGGCCACCGCCCGCGCCGCCGTGGCCGAGCGCGAGGCCGCCGCGAAGGACGCCGCCGCCGCGGCCCAAAGCGAAGAGAAGGCCGACGATCCCGCCAAGCTGGACGAGCTGCGGCTCGTGATGGGCGAGGGGCTTCTGAGCCTCGCGGGAAAGACCGGCGCGATCCTGCCCGGCAAGATCAAGTCCCTGCGCAGCCATTTCGTCGAGGATTTCGGCTTCCACATGCCGTCTGTGCGCATCCGCGACGACGCGACCTTGCCCAGCCGGACCTACGCGGTCGAGATCCATGGGGTCGAGGTCGCGCGAGGCGAGATCCGGGCCGAGGGGATGATGGTCATCAACCCCGACGGCGCGCCGCTGGACCTGCCGGGCGAGGCCACGAAGGAACCGACCTTCGGCTTGGATGCGCTGTGGGTGGACGACAAGACCGCGCAGGAGGCCGAACGGCGCGGCCTGACCGTGGTCGATCCCGAGAGCGTGCTGATCACCCACCTGACCGAGATCGTGAAGGAAAACATGTCCGACATCCTGACCTACGGTATGGTCAAGGACCTGATCGACGGGATGGACCGCAATTACCAGAAACTGGTGACCGACCTTCCGGCCACCAGCCCCGCGATCCTGCTGCAAAGGGTGCTGCAAAACCTGCTGCTGGAACGCGTGTCGATCCGCAACCTTCCCCTGATTGTCGAGGCCATCGCCGAGATCGCGCGCCAGACGACCAATGTCGACCTCGTGCTCGAGCATGTGCGCAAGCGGCTGTCGGCGCAGATCTGCAAGGACCTGATGGGCGACGACGGGTTCATGCCGGTCATCACCATGTCGCCCGCCTGGGAGACCGAGTTCATCGAGGCGATCCGCGTGACGGGAGACGAGCGCAACTTCGTCATGTCGCCCAAGCGCGTGCAGGAATTCGTCCTCGCCGCCCGGCAGGAGATCCAGTCCTTCGCCACGCAGGACCGCTGGCCGCCGATCATGGTGGCCCCCGAGGCGCGCCGCTTCGTGCGGTCGATGCTGGAACGGGTCAGCCCCATGACGCCCGTGATCTCGAACGGCGAAATTCACCGCAAGGCGGCGCTGAAGACCGTCGCCACCATCGGGCCGTGACCCGATGAGCTGGCTCGAGGCCTTCGCGACATCCACCATCCTGGGGTTCTTTGTGGTCTTCGCCCGGCTGGGATCGGCCCTGATCTTCATGCCCGGCTTTGGTGAAACGGCGATCCCCGTGCGCGAGCGTCTTCTGATCGCGCTGGTGCTGGCCGCGTCTCTGTATCCCGTCATGGGCATCGGCCCGATGGAGGAAGGACGGCCCATGGCGCTGGCGCTTCTTTTCGGGGCCGAGGTGACGGTGGGGCTGTGGATCGGGCTGGTGGCGCGGACGCTGCTGTCGGCGCTGCAGTTCGCGGGCTACCAGATCGCGCTGATGTCGGGCCTGGCGAACGCGCTCGCCCCGAATGTCGGCGCCTTCCAGGGGGCCACGTCGCTGGCCGCGATGCTGCTGATGGGGGCCGTGGCGCTGATTTTCATCACCGACCTGCATCACCTGATCATCGGCTCGCTGGTCATGTCCTACGAGGTTTTCGCCGTCGGGCAACTGCCCATCGCGGGCCTTGCCGACCAGTTCGCCCGCGCGGCGCAGTTGAGCCTTTACATCGGCCTGTCCATCGCCGCGCCGTTCTTCGTCGCGGGCGTCGTGCTGAACATCGGCATGGGTCTGGCCAACCGCATGATGGCGACGCTCCCGGTGTTCTTCGTCGCCCAGCCGCTGCTGATCGCGGCGGCGCTGGGCCTGATGGTGTTGGCGATTCCGGCGATGATGATGGGTTTCCTCCAGCCGTTCTCGGACTGGCTTACGACGTTCGGGTTCTGAGCCATGTCGGACGATCAGGACAAGTCACAGAAGACAGAGGAACCGACCGACAAGAAATTGCGCGACGCGCGCAAGAAAGGCGACGTTCCGCAGTCGCGCGAGACCGGGACGGCGATGGTGGTCTTCGCGCTGCTCATGGGCGTGATCTTCGTCGCGCCCGCCGCGATGACGCGGCTTTCCGGTCTCTATCACGGCCTTATCGTGCAATCGGGGCAGATCGGTCTCGGCACCCATGCGGCCGGCGTGCGGGACGTGGGCGGCGTGATGTATTCCCTGTCCGTCGGGTCCTTCCTGGCGCTGGCGCCGCTCCTGGGGATCATGGTCGCCGCCGCGCTTTTCGGGGTCATGGTGCAGGGCGAAACCGTCGTCGCGCTGGAACGGATCAAGCCCAAGCCCGAGAAGCTGAACCCGCTGTCGGGCTTCACGAAGCTGTTTTCACCCGATGCGCTGGTCGAGTTCGGCAAGAACATGGCCAAGGTGCTGATCGTCGGCGTGATCTCGGGCTGGGCCCTGATGGACCTGGCCGGTCGACTGGCCCAGTCGGAATCGCTGGTGCCCGAGACCCTGACCGCCGAAACCGGCGCCTCGGTTCGGTGGATCCTGTTGATCACCGCGTCGGTGCTGGTGCCCATCGCGCTGGCCGACATCCTCTGGAAGCGGTCGTCGTGGAAGAAGAAGCAGATGATGACCCTGAAAGAGGTCCGCGACGAGCACAAGGACAGCGAGGGTGACCCGCAGATCCGCGCCCGCCGGGCCGAGTTGCGGATGGCCCGCGCCCGTCAGCGGATGGCGCAGGCGATCCCGACGGCCAGTGTCGTACTGACCAACCCGACCCACTACGCCGTCGCGCTGAAATACGAGCAGGGCGTTGACCAGGCGCCGGTCTGCGTCGCCAAGGGTGCCGACCACATGGCCGCCCGCATCCGCGAACTGGCCCGCGAACACGAGGTGCCCATCATCGAGAACAAGCCGCTGGCACGCGCCCTGCACGCGGCGGTCGAGGTCGACGACCAGGTGCCGGTCGAACATTGGCAGGCGGTGGCCGAGATCATCGGCTTCATCATGGGCCTGAAACGCGACAGCCGCCTTGCCCCGCCCGAAGGTTCGCGCCTGCGGGAAGAGCCGTAGGCAAGGCGCCGGGCGATCGAAATCCCCCAGACTGGATATCGAAACATCCAGATCGGAAAGATTGCGGCGCACCTATCTGCCGACTTGATCATTACCCTCGGAAAGGTGGGTCCGCCACGGGTCCACAGGGGGGGAGGAGATCGGTATGAACCTGTCGAAACCGGATCGACTGACCGGAGGTCCCGCGTGAGCCGCGTCGGTTTCGCCGGCCTGGGGCGCATGGGCGGCCACATGGCGCGCAACCTGTCGCGGGCAGGCCATGACCTTGTTCTGTGGAACCGCTCGCCGGACAAGGCCCAAGCCCTTGCGGTCGAGCTTGGATGCGCCGTCGCCGATAGCCCCGCCGACCTTGCCTCGAAAGCGGACGTGGTCATCACGATGCTGGCTGACGATGCGTCGTCTCAGGCCGTTCACATGGGTCCCGACGGTCTTTTCGCAGGGAACCGCGCCACGATCTTCGTCGAGATGGGCACCATGAGCCCCGATCACATCGCCGATCTCGCCGCGCAGGCGCCGGACGGAACGCAGGTCATCGATGCCCCGGTATCGGGCGCGACGCAGGCGGCCGCCGACGGCGCACTGATGATCATGGCGGGTTGCACCGATGCGGACGCCGAACCCCTGCGCCCGCTTTTCCACGCCATGGGCAAGCAGACCATCTGCCTTGGCACCGTCGGGTCGGGCGCGGTGATGAAGCTGGCCGTCAATTCCCTGATCCACGGTATCAACCAGACCCTGGCCGAGGCGATGACCCTGGCCGAGGCCACCGGGATCGCGCCCGAGAAGGCGTTCGACGTGATCGAGGCGTCGGCGGCTTGCGCGCCCATGCTGAAATACCGCCGGCCGCTTTACCTGGACGAGGCCGCGCATGACGTGACCTTCACCGTCTCGCTGGCCGAAAAGGACATGACCGTCGCAGCGGCGCTGGCTGACCGGCTGGGCATCGCGATGCCGCAGGGCAAGGTGACGCTCGCCAAGCTGTCCGAGGCGAGCGCCGCCGGTTTCGCCGGGCGGGACATGGCATCGATCCTCAATTTCATGCGGGAGAAGAACAAATGAAGGCAGCCCTGTTCGTCGGCGGCTGGGAAGGCCACACGCCGACCCATTTCGCGGACTGGTACGAAGCCCTGCTGAAGGACAACGGTTTCGAAGTCGCGATCTACGACACGCTCGAACCGCTCGAACGTCCCCAGGAGCTGGCCGATCTGGACCTGATCACGCCCATCTGGTCCTCGGCCCGATCGGGCCACCAGGAAGAGTTCGGCAACATGACCAAACCGCAGGAGGACGGCCTGCTCAAGCTGATCGGCGATGGCTGCGGTCTTGCCGGGTGGCACGGTCACATGGGCGACGCGTTCCGCGACCGGCCGACCTATCACTTCCTTATCGGCGGACAGTTCGTGGCCCACCCGCCGGGATGGCCCGACAACCTGCAACCGCGCGAGGATTACATCGATTACGACGTGACGATCTGCAAACCCGGTCACCCGCTGGTCGAGGGCATCAAGAGCTTCCGGATGCGGTCCGAGCAGTACTACATGCTGGTCGATCCCTCGAACGAGGTGCTGGCGACCACCACCTTCTCGGGCGATCACCTGTGGTGGATCGAGGGGACCGTGATCCCCGTGACCTGGACCCGGCGGTGGGACAGGGGGCGCGTCTTCTACTGCTCCATCGGCCACGAGCTGGACGATCTGAAGGTGCCCCAGGTCACCGAAATGATCCGCCGCGGCGCGATCTGGGCGGCCGAGGGAAAGGCTGCGGCGGGCTGAAGGCGGCCCGCAACCCGGGCGCTTGAGCATCTCGCAAGCAACGCGCCATGCGGAGGCAGCCGTCCGACACGCCTTGCAAGATCGAGCGCGCAAGGCGTGTCGCGGCTTTACCGGTTTCCGCTTCGGGCAGCGTTCACGACCGCAGCCTATGCCCAAAAATTCCCGCATTTCAGAACCATAAACCACCCTCGGCATCACGCCTGGCGCAATGCATGCATGGGGCGGAGCGTTGGTCATTATCTATGCATTGATCTTGACCCAAGGGGTCGGTCTCGCCTTCGGTGCGCTGCTGATCATGTCCTTTCCCTGGAATGTCATGATAGCCGCGGTCACCCTCGTGATAGCTTTCAGCAAAGGGTGGAGCCCTGGCCGCGCGGGTTGGGTGCTCGCGGCGATCCCCCTGTCCGGCATCGCCTTCCTGGTCGCCTATCACTATAAAATCGCCGATCCCCTGAAAATTGCCGGTGCCGTGGTCCTCGTCGGTTTCGTCCTCTCCCGGGTTGCGGACATTGCGCCGCGCCGCTGGATCGACCAGTTCGGCAAAGTTGGGGTCGCATGTCTGACCATCGGGGTGATCTGGATCGTCCCCGATCCCGGGCGCATGCTGTTGGCGATGAGCCAGGATTCTCAACCGGGCGTTCCGGGCGCGTCGACCTAAAGAACGCGGCTCGACCGTGAGATGGACAGCACGGCGCGGGCGGCAGCAAACAGATTTCCCGACGCGCAATCCTGCCGAGTCAGGGACGGTGCCGCCGGCGCACGAGCGATCCGCTCGCGATCGACTGGGACCGGATCCACACTGGCAGCGAAGCCGAAGTCTGTCTGTTTCGTATGCTTGCGGCGTCCGGCGGACTGGTCGCGGCCCAGCGCGTCTTCGAGGCGCAAGGCTTCACCTACCGCGAGACGCGAGAGGACCCGAATTCATATACGAACATACCGGACGGCGCGCTGCGAACCTATGGGACTTGGCCCACGCAAGAGAATGGCCCGAAATTTCCGACGCGCGGCCTAATCGACCGCGCGATGCTGTCCGGATCTTACCTTATGGAAATATTCGCGTATTTCAGCCCCGATGGGAAAGAAGTGCTTGCCGTAAACCTTAGCACCGTCTGGAAATGACGTCACCGATCCCGCAGCGGGAGATCAAGTTCTAGACCCTCCGTGATCGTGTGACGCGAATTGCAGCTCCCGGCGCGCGGTGAAATATTGACTGGCGGTTTGACCCGTAGCGCGCCCACCAGCCTACTGAAGCTTCAGCCCAGACAGGTTCTGGTCGCCGGGCAGGCGCGAGCGTTCGAGGATGATTTTCGAGATCGCCCGCGCGCGGTTCAGGTTCAGCTTGCCCAGGATCTGGGCCGCGTCACGTTCGGGCATGGCCGACAGAACCAGCGTCGCGGTTTCGATATCCATCTCGTCCATGATGCCCGACGCGATCTCGGGCTTCATGTTCTGATACAGCGCGACGAGCTTGGTCAGGTCTTGGTTATACGCCTCTTCCACCCGTGCGATCTGGCCCTCGATGGCGTCGCGCAGGGTGGCCAGCCGCTCGCGCTCGGCCCGCAGGCTGTCCTCGGCCAGCTGCGCCTCGGCCTCGCGGTCGGCCATTTCCTGGCGCTGGCGGTTCAGAAGCTCGCGTTCCTCGGCAATGGCGGCGACGATGGCATCCGAGCTTTCGCAGACCGGCGCATCGATGATCGACTTGGCGGCGGGCTGCGCGGGAAGGGCTTCCTCGGCGGCGAATGCCTGGCCCGACCGGGCGATCCCGTCGGTGAGGGTCGGCATCAGGACCGCTGCCGCCTTGACCCCGACGACACAGAGAAGACCGGCGATGACCAGTTTCGGGGGGCTCATTCGCATCACGACCCGTCCTTTTCGTTCGATTTTCCATCCCGCGTCATGTCGAAGAACGTGCGCACGAGGTCAGATTTCCCGTGCGGGCGAGGGGGCGCGGCCTTCCTCGCCGCCTTGGGGCTTTCCGTCTGACGCGGGGTCGCGGACGACCCGGTGTCGGCCTTCGCCGGACGATCGCTCAGGTCGCGCAGGGCGGCGACGGATTGGGCCGAGCGGTCGACGGCGTCCGAGAACTCCCCGACCATCGGCTGAATGTCCCGCAGCGCGGCCATCAGGGCCTTCAGCTTGCGGTCGAGCAGGTAGGCGTAGCCGATCGTGCCGACCAGCAGCACCAGGATCACGGTATCAATCAGTCCGGGAAACATGCTTCAACGCCTCCTCGCTCGTGACAAGTCGTTCGGTCACCCGCAGCGCCAGGGACCCGTTCGCCCGGTGCCCGAAGGCACCGCGCAGGGCGGGCGTGCCGTTCACGGTGCCGGTGATCGGCTCTTCCGGCGTGACACCCAGGTCGATCACCTGGCCCTTCTGCCACGCCAGCACCTCGCTCAGGGACACGCGGATATGGGTCAGCACGGCCGTCAGCTTCAGCTCGGCATCGGCGATGGTCTGGCCCATCTCGCTGTCCCAGCCACCGGGCCCTTCCTCGAGCCCGCCGTGGAACGGTGCTGCGAGGATGCCGCGCACCTCGCCGAAGCTGCCGTAGGGGATCAGCAGGCTGACATGGCCGCGCCGGCCGTCGAGGTCGATGGCATAGCGCGCCAGGAAGGACGGCGTCCCGGGTTGAGCGAGAACCAGCGCCTTGGGCATGGTTTCGACAAGATCATGCTCGAACGTGGTCTCGAGTACGTGGCCAAAGCAATTCTGAACCACGTTCAGCACCAGTTCGGCCACCTTCATCCCGATCGACCGTTCGATGGCGGTAAAGCTCCGCGGTTTCCAGTCGCCCGGCTTGCCCTTGGATCCGCCCAGCATCAGCTCGAGGACCGAAAACAGAAGGTCCGGCTCGACCACGCAGGCGACACGGCCGGTCCACGGATGCGCCTTCACCACGCTGATCAGGCAGGGCTGCGGCAGGGTCTCGACGGCGACGTCGCAGCGCATGTCCTGCCGGCTTTTCTCCTCGATCTCGGGAAGGATCGACAGGAAGCTCTTGAACGCCAGCGGCAGCGCGATGGCGAACCGGTCGAGGATCATGTCCAGCGTGGGAAGCTGCTGGGGGTTCTCGCGCGCGTGGCGAATGATCTCTTCTTCCAGGTGCAGGGTCATTGGATCACCAGGTCGGAAATCAGGATGTCGCGCGGTGCGTCGGTGTGGCCCACGGCACGCGCCCGGCGCAGAAGCTCGGATTTCAAGAGCGCGATCCCGCGCGCACCCTGAAGATCGGCCACGTTCAGCGAGCGCAGGAAGCTCTGGAACGCGTCCCGGATATAAAGCTCGCGCGCGGTCAGTTGCGCCGCGCCCGGTGCGGTTTCGTCGAACACCATGAGCAGGTTCACCTTCAGGAACCGGCTGGTCTGGCGTCCGTCGGCGGTGGTGTCGGTGACATTCACGATCATCTCGGGGAACGGCATCAGCGGCATGTCGCTTTGCGTGATCTGCGGCGCGTCGGGCCCACCTTCGCCGTCCTGACCGCCGTCGGATTCGTCCGCGTGGTCAGTGGAATTATCCTTGGCCTGTTGTTGCTCGTTCTCTGCGGGATCGCCGCCCAGGCCGACGATGGCCATGGCGCGCTCGGGCCCCACGGCCAGCACTGCGCCGCCCGCGACGAGAACCGGCGCCAACAGCGCTATAATCGGGATAAGGAGCTTTTTCTTCATCGCTCGACGTATTTCCGACGCAGTCCGGTTGCAGGCTTTGGCTATGTCCCGATCGTCACGATATTCTCAAGTTTTGCAAGGACAGAAATTTTTATCCTTGCTTGTGCGTCCCTTTTGCCGGAGCCTACAAAGAAAAAGAGGCAGGTTCGGGGCGACAGATGAAAGATCTGATCGAGAACATGAAGGCGCTGGGCGCGCGCCGGCTGGCCATGCTGGGCGTGGTCGGTGCGGTGATCCTTGGCGGCGTCCTGTTGGGCGCGACCACGGTTTTCGCGCCGGTCTACACGCCGCTCTACTCGCAAGTGTCTCCCGCCGCCGCGTCGCAGATGGTCCAGAGCCTTGAGCAGAGCGGCATCCCCGTTCGGCTGTCGCGCAACGGCGACATCATCTCGGTGCCCGAGGGGGACCTGGCCCGCGCGCGCATGGCCATCGCCGACAGCGGCCTGCCCAGCGAAGGCACCCCGGGGTGGGAGCTGTTCGACGACATGTCGGGCATGGGCATGAACACTTTCATGCAAAGGGTGAACAAGCTCCGCGCGCTGGAGGGCGAGCTGGCCCGCTCGATCCAGACCATCAACGGGATCGAGGCCGCGCGCGTGCACCTTGTCCTTCCCGAGCGCGAGGCATTCTCCCGCGAACGGGCGCAGCCCTCGGCCTCGGTCATCGTGCGCACGGGGCCGAACCGGTCGCTGTCGCGTCGCCATGGCCAGGCGATCCAGGCGCTGGTTGCCTCGGCCGTCGCCGATCTCGACACCAGCCGGATCACCGTCCTGTCGGCCACCGGCGAGACCATCGTCGCGGAAGAGGATACCGGAAGTTCCGACACGTCGCTGACCAGCCAGCGCGCCGAGATCGAGGAGCGGCTGGAAGCCAGCGTCGCGTCGATCCTGAACGCGCGCGTGGGTCCCGGCAACGCCCGGGTGCGGGTGAGCGTCGACCTGACCAACGAACGCGAGGTGCGCCGCACCACTAGCTATGACCCCGGCCAGCAGGTCGCCCGCTCGGTCGAGACGCGCAGCCAGTCCTCGGACGAGACCGACCCCGCCGACGGCGCCGTGGACGCGGGCAACAACATCCCCGAGGCCTTGCAGGACGAAGGCGGGGGTGGGCAGGGGACCCGGTCCACCAACTCGAGCGACGAGATCATCAACTACGAGATCGGCACGGTGCAGTCCGAAACCGTGCGCGAACCCGGCGACATCGAGCGCATCACCGTCGCCGTCCTGGTCAACGGTCTCTACGAAGAGGTCGACGGCGAGACGGTGTTCAACGACCGCAGCCCCGAAGAGCTGGCGCGTCTGGAAAACCTGGTGAAGACGGCCATCGGGTTTTCGGCCGATCGCGGTGACGAGGTGCAGATCGACAGCCTGGAATTCCGTGGTTACGACGGTGACCTGACCATGCCCACGGGCGGAGGGGTCGGCGGTTTCGTCAGCGACAACGCCACCACGATGCTGCGCGCGGTGTTCGGCCTTGCCGCCATCGCCATGGTCCTGTTCCTCGGCCGTCAGCCGTTGCGCATGGTGCTGGATGCCGCCCTGCCGTCGCCGGAGTTCGCCGGGGTGCCCGCCGGAGCGCTGGAGGGTGGCGGACCGTCGCAAGCCGATGGCGGACAGGGGCAGCGGGCCCTGCCACAGGGCCAGTCGGCCCCGCGACAGATCACTGGCCCGACAGCGGACGATCAGCGTCAACTGGCGGGTGAGGTCCTGAATTTCGACGATCCGCGCGGCAAGGAGCTGGTCCAGGTAGCTTCCGTCGATGGCGGCGTGGCGCGGTCGCAGCTGAAAACCGTCAGCGCCATGGCCGAGCAGTATCCCGACGAGGCGCTGCGCGTCCTCAACTCCTGGCTGACCGAGAGGTAACGTTATGATTTCCGCCATGCGGCTCCAGAATTTCGACGAGGATCCGGCAAAGGCCGCGCGCCGCGCGTCGGCCGGCAAGTCCTACGACGAGGATGAAACCCGCGAGATGGTCCGCGCCGCCTACGAGCGTGGCATGCGTGAAGGCCGCAGCCAGGGTCACGCCGAGGGCCGCGCCGAGGCCGAGGGCGAGATGGACGCGGCCCTTGCCGAAAGCCTCCAGGCCACCGCCGCGCAACTGGACGAGCTTGCGCGCGGCGCAGGCGATCACCGGGCCGCGCTCGAGGCGCAGGTGCTGGAATTCACCCTGTCGGTCTGCGACGCGGTCTTCCCCGAGCTGGTGGCCAAGATGTCCGCCGAACGCGTGGGCGCGCAGGTCCGCCGGGCGCTGAAGATGGCCATCGGCAGCCAGGCCATCCGCATCCGCCTGTCGCCGCAGACCAAGGACGTGCTGGCCCGCGAGCTGGGTCACCGCATGGAATACTACCGCATCGAACAGGCCTGCCGGATCGATGCCGACCCGGACCTGGCGCCCGGCGACGTGCGCATGGAGTGGGACAGCGGTTCGCTGGAATACGCCTACGAGACCGTGACGGGCCTGATCCTGGAAGAGCTGCGCAAGACCCACGCCGCCAGCCAGGCCGCACAGAAGGAAAGGGGCAAAAATGGCCGCTGAGAAACCGGAAACCGATGAAAAGGCGAGCGCGAAGGACACGGCGGGGGCCAAGCCCACAGGCGCCGAGGCCGCCGTCATGCAGAGCCTGGATGACCATCCCGAGGCCGAGGGCAACCTGCCCGCGGTGATCGAGGCCGCCGCGCAGGACAGCCGCGCCGTGAAGGCGATGTTGAACGTGGGGCTTGAGGTGGTGGTCGTGCTGGGCTCGACCCGGATGCCCATCAACCAGCTGCTGGAGCTGTCCCGCGGCTCGATCGTCGAGCTGGACCGCAAGATCGGCGCCCCGGTCGAGCTGCACGTGTCCGAACGGGTCGTCGCGCGCGGCGACTTGGTGAAAGTGGGCGAGGACCGTCTTGGCGTCAGCCTGACCCAGATCGTGAAGGACCACGTGGGCGACTGATGCAGGCGCGCCTCGGCATAACGCTGGGCCTTGGCCTGGCGCTGTGGGCGGGGCCTGCCCTGGCACAGGACGCCGGCGGCTTGCTGCAGGACCTGTCCGACGTGCTGTCGGATGCCGAGGCCGGCAGCGACGATGCGGCCAACCTGTCGGGCCGCATCCTCCAGTTCATCGCGCTGGCCACGATCCTCAGCCTCGCACCCGGGCTTCTGATCGTGATGACCAGCTTCACGCGCTTCGTGGTGGTCCTGTCGATGCTGCGCTCGGCGCTGGGCCTGAACCAGACACCGCCCAACATCGTGCTGACCTCGCTGGCGCTGTTCATGACGTTCTTCGTCATGCAGCCGGTGTTCGAGGACGCCTACGAGAACGGGGTCGAGCCGCTGTTGAACAACGCGATCATGGAGGAACAGGCCATCCAGAGGATCGGCGAGCCGTTCCGCGGCTTCATGTTCGTGAACACCCGTCCCGAGGATTACCGCCTGTTCCTGGACCTGACCACCGAGGAAGGTGCCGAGGCCCTGCCGATGCCCGAAGTGGCCGAGGACGCGTCGTGGCGGATCCTCGTGCCGGCCTTCATGATTTCCGAGCTGCGCCGCGCCTTCGTCATCGGATTCCTGATCTACCTGCCCTTCGTGGCGATCGACCTGGTGGTGGCGTCGGTGCTGATGAGCGCGGGCATGATGATGCTGCCCCCGGTTCTGATCTCGCTGCCGTTCAAGGTGATCTTCTTCGTGCTGATCGACGGCTGGTACATGCTGGCCGGCAGCCTGATCGAAAGTTACGCGCCGCTGGCCGGCGGGTGAAGTAAAGGAGTTTTCCCATGTCGACCGCAGTTGCGACCCGCGCCGGGACCGAGCCGATCAAGCTGGGCAACCGGACGCTGAAGGGCCCGACCAAGGCTGCCATCGTGTTCCTGTGCCTCGGCGAAAAGGTCGGGTCCGAGCTGATGCGCAAGCTGGATGCCACCGATATCGAGCTCATCACCCGGGCGATGACCAACCTCGGATCGATCCCTTCCGATGTCGTCGAGGCCGTGCTGGGCGAATTCATCGCGCGGGCCGCCGAAGGCTCGCGTGCGGTGGTCGGCTCGATCGCGTCGGCCGAGGCGATGCTGAAATCCTTCCTTCCCGAAGACGAGGTCGCGAACATCCTGAAAAGCGCCGGCGGCAAGCCGGGCGAGGGTGATATCTGGCGTCGCTTCGCCGCGCTGAACGAGAACGTCATCGCGAACTACCTGAAGGGTGAACACGACCAGACGGTGGCCGCGATCCTGAACAACGTGGACACCTCGGTCGCGGCGAAGGTCCTGCCGCTCCTGGGGCCTGAGCGGATGTATGACGTGGCCGAGCGGATGATCGTGCTCGAGCCGCTGACCATCCAGGTGATGCGCCAGATCGAGGAAACGCTGAAGGAAGACATCATGTCCGAAGGCACCTCGGGCAGCGCGAGCCAGAACCAGCAGCGCATGGCCGAGCTGTTCAACAAGCTGGATATCGCCGCGTTCGAGGACCTGTCCGAGCAGCTCGACGCCCGGATCCCCGAGACGTTCGAGGCGATCAAGAAACGCATGTTCGTGTTCGAGGATTTCTCACGCCTGCCGGCCACCGACCTGGCGCTGGTCATGCGCCAGCTGGACGGCGACCAGTTGCCCCTCGCCCTGCGCGGCGCGAAGAAGGAGCTGCGCGACCAGATGCTGGAATGCCTCCCGCAGCGGTCGCGCCAGATGCTGTTGGACGAGATGGCGCAGATGGGTCCGGCCCGCGGCCGCGACGTGCGCGCGGCCCAGTCCGCCATGATCGAGACGGCCAAGAACATGGCAGACGAGGGAACGATCGAGCTGCCAAAGGCCGGCGAGGAAGAAGACGAATTCTTCGAGTAGGGCCGCCTAGCGATAGCGGCTGGCGCTGCCCATCCGCTGGATCGCGTCGATATCGATCAGCACCGGTGCGAAGCCACCGGACAGGTTCACCGCGCCCTGCATCAGGGTCACGCTGGGCGACGACGCGAACTGGACCGGGTTCAGCGCGTCGTGGATGGCCATGAACTTGCCCACCAGCTTGTCGACCTTCTCGGGATCCTTCAGGTCCTCCAGGTCGAACTTGGACTTGTAGAGCGAAACCTGCTTGTCGATATCCAGCTGGACGATCTCTTTCGGCAGTCCAAGCGCGGTGCGCATGAATTCCGACACATCGCGGTTCTTGAGCACGTCGAACCAGTTGCCGATGCTGTCCACGCGATTGCGAAACTCCAGCACGAGCCCGGCGCCGCGGCTGCCTTCGTCGGCGTTGTTGATCAGCATTCGCTCGGCGAAACGGTCGACGATCCCCTGTTTCCAGTCCTCGCTCAGGACCTTCACGCTCAGCTGTGATTGGGGATTGAAGGCAAAGGCCTGGTGCAGTTCGCGCAGGCGGGGATCGGTCAGGCGGTTGACCAGCGCCTTGGGGTCGCTGATGTCCGATTCCAGCATCTTGCGGATCATCGCCTTGCCGAAGATCTGATCCTCGAGGTCGAAGGCCCGCATCACGAAGGTATAGACCTCGGTGTCCTCGACGAAATCGGCGGGCGAGCGAATATCTCCCACCCGTTCCTCGAAGGCTTCGATCTGCCGGGCGTTCAGCGCGTCGCGCCGGATCAGGTCCAGCTGCTGGGGCCGTGTGCTGTCGACCAGCCGGACCGCCAGCGACGTGCCGAGGCCCGCGAGCGAGATCATCCCGCCGCCGCGCGCCCGCGCTCGGCCTCGTTCGGGCGGTGCACGGGTCCCAGGGCCAAAAGCTCGGCCTCGTAGGACAGGACCGGGCGCAGTTTCGACAGCGCCTTGTAGAAATCGCCGGCCGAGATGTGGTTGGCCGCTTCCATGACGTGGGTGCGGTGCTCGGAACCGAAGCAAGCGGCCAGCTGGGCAAGTTGCTTCTGGATCTCGGGGACCAGTTTCTCACGCGTATCCGCACGGATCAGGGCGGTCTGGACGAAATAATAGGCGCGCGACACCGGGGTGGCCGCGGCGCTTTCGTCCATCAGGTCCTTTTCGCGGATGATGTCCGCGTGGTTCTCGAAGACGAAGCTGTGGCGGCGGTCGCTGTTGCGGATGACACAGCCGTTCACAACCACACATTCGCGCGGGCGCAGGGTGACTTTGAGCATGACTCAGGCCTCCTCGAGCTTGGCGGGCGCCTGTCCGGCCAACCCTGCGATGATGTTCGAGTTTACGTCGACCAGCGCGCCGATGCGGGCCTCGCCGGCCAGGGCGGCCTGGCTCTGACGGTCGACCCAAAGCGAGATCGAGATCAGCTGCGCCTTGAGCGCGTCTGGAATGGTGTTGCCGGGCGTGGCAAGATCGTTGCGAAGCGCGGACCAGATCGTCTGGTTGCGCTGCAGGGCGTCGCGCAGCCCATCGGCAAGGATCGCGAGACGATCGGACTTGTCCGTGGCGGCGTCGAATTTCTTGGCGTGGCGCTCGATCTCGTGCGTGGCTTGCGACAGCACGCGACGTTCGACCTGGCGGGGGGATTCGCTTTCGCGGATCGTTTTCTTGTAGGCGGCGAGGCTCATTCTGATCTCATCCCTTTACTTCTGTTCGCTGGTCCGACGTGAGCCGGCCCGCCCAGGGGGCGGGCCGGACCCTGTGTCTTAGCGGAACAGGCTGAGGATGTTCTGCGGCGCCTGGTTGGCAATCGACAGCGATTGCGTCGCCAGCTGCTGCTGAACCTGCAGCGACTGAAGCCGTGCGGCTTCCTCTTCCATGTTGGCATCGACCATCGCGCCAACGCCCGAGTCCAGGTTGTCCACCAGGTTGGTGAGGAACTTCTGCTGGGTCTCGATCGCCTTTTCGGCCAGGCCCAGATCGGTTGCCGCATCGATGGCGCCCGACTGGATGGTCTCGGCCGACGCCAGGGCGCCGTCGAGGAAGGCCGCACCGGTGGTCGCGTTGCCGGCGTTGGTGGCAAAGCTCGCCGCGATCAGGTCGAAGTCCTCGGCCAGAACGCTCAGGTCGACGGTGTCGACGTCGAGGGTCGTGGTGGCCAGGGAGCCCGAACCGCGCGACACACCGGTCACGATGGTGTTGGTGGAGGTTTCCGCGGTACCCGAGGTCACGACACCGGTGGCGGCGTCGATCGAACCGGCGACATTGACGGTGGCCGCAGCGTTCACGTAGTCCGACCCGTTGAACGTCGACTGGCTGATGGTCGTTTTCATCTGCGAGACGAGGTTCTGGAGTTCGGCTTCGACCTCTTCAAGGCCGCCTTCTGCGCCTTGAGCGAACGCCACACGCTCGACGAATTGCGTCGCAAGATCCTTGAACGAGTCGGCGCCGAGGCGGCCGGTCGCGATGGAGTTCTTGGTCAGCGTCAGGCTCTCGTTGATCGCCTTGTACATCGAGCTGTCGCCCTTCATCGTCTCGGAGATCGAGAAGTACGACGCGTTATCCTTCGCCGAGTTCACCTTCAGACCGGTCGAGATACGACCTTGGGTGTCATTGAGGTTGTTGTTGATGTTGCGCAGGGTCGACAGCGCAGACATGGCGGAGTTGTTTGTCAGGATAGAAGACATGGTAGTACCTATACTATTCTTAGTATCTTTGTGCCGTCCTTCTGACAGCTGCGGAATTCTTTCCGCTACCTTTCCAGTTTACCAAGCATTGTGGCCGGATTTGGACCGCAATTAGAAAACTTTGTTAATCCCTGAACCGGGTGCGGTTTTTTCGGCACGCTTTTGCCCGGTCGGGCCGTATTTCCCGTGAATTGTCAGGGATTTGCGGGCTTCTATGACCTCCTTGGCGGCGGTTCCCGTCGCCTCCATGGCCGCCGTCAGACCGACCGCGTTTCTGTCGATCAGCTGCCGAAGGCCGAACAGGCGGTCACGGCTGATTGCCCCCGGATTTTCCGAAAGCGCACTTTCCAATTCGGCGCCCTGTGTTTCCTTTTTCTGGCGCGTTTCCACCAGCGTTTCGAAATCGCCCCGCTCCATCGCCGCGATTTCGCGTTTCAGTGTCGTCTCGAGCGCGTCAAGCGCGCGTCCCGCGCGGCTCATGTCGCACCGCCCTGGCGGTAGCGCGCGATGGCGCCCTCGATCTGCGCGGCGATCCCGGTTCCGTCGCCGCGGGCCATCTCGGCGCCGATGGCGTCGGACAGGAAACTGCGCCAGGTTTCCTCGGCGTGGCCGCCGCCGAACGTGCCGGTCTTCACGGTCGCCATCATGCTGTCGACCATCTGTCCCAGCATCATGGCTTCGAATTCGCGCGCGGCTTCGCGGGCCGCCGGATCGACCGGGGCCGGGGACGCGGACGTCCGCGGTCCGGCGATCGGTGTGATGTTGCTGAACTCCATGGCCCCCGCCTTTCCTGGCTCAGATGATTTCCAGGTCGGCGTGCAACGCACCCGCCGCCTTGATCGATTGCAGGATCGAAATCGTCTCGGTCGCGCCGACGCCGATGGCGTTCAGACCGTCGACCAGCGCCTGCAGGCTGACCGATCCGTCGATCACGGCGAACTTGCCAAGGGCCTCTTCCACCGAAACCGAGGTATCGGGAACCACCACGGTGACCCCCCCGATGCTCAGCGGTTCGGGCTGCGACACCTGCGGCGTTTCTTTCACGGACACGGTCAGGCCGCCCTGGCTGACGGCCACCCGGTCGATCCGCACGTTCGCGCCGATCACGATGGTGCCCGACCGCGCGTCGATCACGACGCGGGCGACCTGGTCGGGCTGGACCATCAGCGGCTCGATGCTGGCGATGGTTTCGGCGATATCGGCCTTGGGCGCGGTGCTGATCTGCACCGTCCGGCTGTCCAGCGCGCGGGCGGTGCCCGTGCCGAGAGTGTCGTTGATGACCTGCTCGATGCGCTGCGCCGTGACGAAATCTGGATTGCGCAGGGCCAGTTTCACGCGGTCCAGCTCGGCGAAGGCAAAATCGACCTCGCGTTCCACGGTGGCCCCGTTCTCGATCCGCGCGCCGGTGGGCACGCCCTCGACGATCGAGGCATTCAGCCCCTGCGCCGCGAATCCGGCCACGGCGATGGGACCCTGGGCCACGGCGTAGATCTCGCCGTCGGCGGCGCTGAGCGGCGTGACGATCAGCGTGCCGCCCCGAAGCGAGGTGGCATCGCCCATGGACGAGACCACGACATCGATGGTCGAGCCCATGCGCGCGAAGGGCGGCAGGTTCGCGGTGACCATGACGGCCGCGACGTTGGCGGTGCGCATGTCCTCTTCGCTGAGGTTGCCGATCCCCAGCCGCTCGAGCATCCCCTCGATGGCCCGCTCGGTGAAGGGCGAATTGCGCAGGCTGTCGCCCGTGCCGTTCAGACCCACGACCAGGCCGTAGCCGACCAGCTGGTTCGACCGGACGCCTTCGACGGTGACGATATCCTTGATGCGGACCTGTGCCTGTGCGGGCGCCATCGCGGCAAAAAGGGTCAGGGCAACGGCCAGAAGAAGGCGGATCATGCTCGGACCTTTCGTCACAGGAAGTTCAGGAAGGACAGGCGCGACAGGCGCGCGGTGACGGCGTAGTTCGCCTCGAGCTGGCTTTGCAGCAGGGTCAGGCGACTGGCGGCGTCGTACTGGTCGACGCCCTCGATGTTCTGGCGTTCGCGCTGAAGAAATGAGCTGCGCGTCTCCTGCGCGTCGGCCACGTCGACAACGCGGTCGCGCCGCAGGCCGGTCTCGACCTGCAACTGCGCCACACCGGCCAGCCCGTCTGACAGGGCGCTTGTCGCCTCTTTCATCCATGCGGCATAGGCGTCTGGGTCCGTGATCTCGGTCACGTCCACCGCCGAGACCATGGCCAGCCCGCGCATCAGGTTTCGCATGGCCGGGTCGTCGGCCTGAAGCGGTTGCGACAGGGTTTCGGTCTCGGACAGGCGGTAGGACAGTTTCGGGTTGGCGTTGCCCGCCGCATCCTGCTGCGGTGTGCCGTTGTAGAACGTGTTCTGGAAATTGTGCGCGGCCGTCGCCGATGTGCCGTCGAACGCGGCCTTCAGGGCGTCGATCTTGGCCTGCGCGTCCGCCGCGTCGCCGATCGCGCCGCCAGTAATGTCCTCGAGCACCGATCGCGGGGTCACGCCCGAGGTCGGCGAGACATCGTCCCACGGGTTCAGCGGCACCTGGTTCGTCGCGGTCCCGGACAATGCGTAGCTGCCGTTGTGGCGAATGGCCGAGACGTTGGTGATGGTTGCGATGGCCGCCTTCGCGATCGTGGACAGCGACCGGGCGGTGGCTTCGGGTCGGTTCACCGAGAAGGCGGCGATGTCCATCACTTCCTGCCCGGCCTCGCGGATCGACCCAAGGGACGACTCGATCTGCTCGAGCCGACCGTCCAGCACCCGGTTCTGGACCAGGAAATTATCGTTCCGCTCCAGCTGGGCCCGGATCGCCAGCGCGTCCGAGCTGCGGGCGCCAAGGCTATCCCAGGGATCGGACCGCAGGCCGGTCGTCACCTCGCGCGAGGTGGCTTCGATCTCGCTCGTCAACTCGGCCGCGATCTGGCGCTGGCGCAGGGCGGCAAGGGCGGTCGGAACGGTGCGGGCAATTTCAGTCATCGAACGTGTCTCCTCAGAACGCGGCCAGCAGGTCGTCGACCATGGAACTCAACGACGCCAGGACCTTGGCGTTGGCGGAATAGGCCTGCTCGATCTCCAGAAGCTTCTGCAGCTCCTGGTCGACATTCACGCCCTCGATTTCGCCCCGCGCGGATTCGAAGGCGCGCAGGGACACGGTCGCCTGTTCGGCATCGGCGCGGGCGCGCACGCCCACCTTCTGCTGGTCGCCGACCATCGAGGCGGCATAATCCGATAGCCTTTGGGGCGAACCCAGGCCGGTTTCGGCCGCAACGGCGAAAGGTTCGTCGAGTGCCCGGATGAAGGCGTCGATCTGGGCCCCGTCACCGGCGGGACCCTGGACCGTCGCGCCCATCCCGTCGCGCAGCCGCCACAGCGCACCGCCCTCTTCGGGGCGGACGGCGGTGTTGATGGCGAGCCTCTCGGCCATGCCGTCGAGATTTCCGGCGTTGAAGGGATTCCCGCCATCGGTGAAGAGCCCGGGACCCCCATTCAGAGACGTGTCGGCCCCTTCGAAGGACTGGATGAGCGCGGAGGCCATCTCGTCCAGTTGCCGCTGCATTTGCGGGAGATCTTCGCTGAGCAGGGCCAGGTTCCCGGCAATGGCGCCGCTGGAGAAGCCCCGTGCACCGTTGCGCGCGGGCGTGATATCGATATCGCCCGCCATGATCGTCAGCCCGACGAACGAGATCTCGACGGCCTCGGTCTGCACGAGAAGCTCGGTCCCCTCGCCGGTCTGCACCTTCACACGTCCGGTGCTGTCGTAGCGGGCCGTGATGTCCATGTGCTCCGACAGGCGAGACAGCTCGAGTCCGACCTGGTCCATGATGTCGGGGGACGACCCGATGCTGCTGCCCGGTGTGATCTGGGCGTTCAATCGCGCCAGCGTCTGAAGGGATTGATTCACCTGTTCGATGCGGGTCGAGGTGTCGCTCCGGGTCGCCGCGCTCACCCGTTCGAGATTGATCGAAGCGTCGTTCAGTGACCGAACCAGCCCGTCGGCCCGGTTCAGCACGTCGCGCTGGACCGATGCGTCGGCGGGATTGTTCATCAAGAGGTCCAGGCCGGACGTGAATGTCGACAGCCGGGCCGCGGGGGACAGTTCATCGTTCGGCTCGCCCAGACCGGTCAGGTAGCTGTCCAGCAGGTCGGTCCGGGTCTCGTGAAAGGCGACGTCCGACTTGGCCGAACGGCTCATGCCGATCAGGCGCTCGTCCACCCGGCGCACCACGTCCACGTCGACGGTGCGGCCGGCACCGCCCGCGCCCACCGAGACCTGCTCGACCCCTCTCCGCACGTATCCCTCGGTCTGCGCGTTGGCGATGTTCGACGACACCAGGCCAGCGCGCAGCTCGGTGGCGCGGAGCCCCGATTGCGAGATGAGGAGAGAAGCCGAGATACTCATTCAGTCTGCCCTTTACCGTTTGATCCGCAGGGTCTCGTCCAGCATTTCGTCGCTGGTCGTCACGATCTTGGCGTTCGAAGAATAGGCGCGTTGTGTCTGGATCAGGTCGGTGAGTTCCTGCGCGATATCCACGTTGGAGGATTCCAGCGCGCCGCCTTCGATCGTACCGGCGGTGGTGCCGGCCTCGGCCAGGCGGAGCGCGCCCGACTGGATCGTGGGTGAATAGGCATTGCCGTCGACGGACCGCATGAGGTTGGGGCTGGCGACCTGGGCCAAGGGCACCTCGAACAGCGCGCGGCGCTGTCCATTGTCGAACAGGCCGTAAAGGACGCCGCCCATGCCCATCTCGGCGCGCACCAGGCTGCCCGTTTCCGAGCCGTCCTGGCGGAAGTCCGGGGCCGAGTAGTCGCCCGAGAACTGCGTCAGCCCGGTGAACCCGCCCGGCTCGCCGAAGTTCAGCTCGATGGTCTGCGGCGTGGTTCCGTTGGCGATCTGGATGGTTGCGACGCCTGTCGCAGGGTCGATCGGCAGGGTCCCGGCGGTGTAGGCCGCCGGCGCACCGGCCAGCGCACCGCTGTCGGTGAAGCTCATGCTGGCGGTGCCGTAATCGGTGCCGTCCGCTCCGGTCACGGTGATCGACCAGGTGTTCGCGGTAGCCGTGGGTTGCCAGGACAAAGACAGCTCGTCACCGCCCCCAAGCTGGTTCACGTAACGCATGGTCGAAACGAACGGGTCGCCCGGAGTGGCCAGACCGGTGACCTGCGCAGGCAGGTTGGCCGCGATGTCCACGCGGCTGGTCGGCGTGCCGGGCGTCTGGAACTGGCCCACGTTCACGGTGTTCAGGCTGGCCACGCTGTTCCGGTCGACGGCGCCCACCTCGCCTTGCGCATCGGTCTGGAAGCCCGACAGGAAATACCCGGCCGAATTCACCAGGTTGCCTTCGTTGTCGGGCTGGAAGGATCCGGCGCGCGTCAGGAAGTAGTTGGACTTGATCGGGTCGTTGGGCTGCCGCGATACCACGAAGAAACCCTCGCCCGAGATCGCGAAATCGGACAGCCGGCCAGTGGCCAGCAGGGTCCCGTTGCTGTCGATCTCGGCCCGTTCCACCGCCCGCACGCCGGCCTGGGTGTCGGTCGTGTTCTGGGTGACGAAATCCGAGAACGTCCGGCGAAAGCCCACGGTGTTGGCGTTGGCGATATTCGACGAGATCTGGCTGGTCCGCGACGAGTTGGCCGATAGGCCGCTGACGCCGGTCTGCAATGCGTTCGAGATGCTCATGATTCGTGATCCTTGCTGGTCTTGAGGAAGCGACCCCTGGATGGCCTGAATGTGACGTTTGTTGGGACTCTTTGCGTGGTTGTACTCATGGACTTGCCCCGTCGGTGACGGCCGCCGCGGCGTCGCTGGCGCGGGTGGCCCGCTCGAGCGACGCCAGCGTGCCGGCGTTCGACAGGATACGGCGCGCTGGATCCTCGGCCGGGGCCAAGGCCCGGCTCAGGCTCTGTGCGATCTCGTCCCATTCCGGAAGCTCGGTCAGCCGCGGAATGTCGGCGCTCAGCCGGGCCACGGTGTCGGGGCGTTCGCTCCGGTAGGCGGCGATCATCAGGCGGACGGCATCGCGAAAGGCGAAGCTGCTTGGCCGCAGGTTCCAGTATTCGGAATAAAGCGCATGGGCGGTCTCGAAATCCTCGGCTTCGAAGGCGCGCTCGGCCCGGGTTTGCAGCGCGCGGGCATCACCTTCCACCGGCGCCGTGCCGCCGCGGGCCGCCAACTCGCCCAGCAGGGCGGTCAGCTCGGTATCCTCGATAGGCAGTGTCAGGGTCGATGCCAGGTCCGAGGCCGCGTCGATCCGGCCGCTTTGCAGGTAGGCCGCGAGTTCGGTCTGGATCAGGTCCAACGCAAGCTCGGGCGCGGGATCCATCGCCCCCAGCTCCTCGGCGACCACCATGACCTCGCGCAGGTTGCGGGCCTCGCGCGCGGCGGCCGCTGTCATGCCGCGCTCCAGAAGGGTCTTGGCCAGTTGCCCCGAATGGGCGTGGAACATGCCGTCCAGTCTCCATTCCGCCTCGATATGGCTGTGCCCGTCGAGAAATGCGCTGAGCCCGATCCCGCCTGTGGCCCCCGCCTCGTAAAAAGCGGCGATCATGGTCTCGGCGCGGGCCCGCGCGTTGTTGCGCACCGCGGGGTCGTCGAAATCGCGCAGGATCTGGGCGAGGGCGGACAGCGCGCCGAGCGAATCGCCCGTCTCACGCGCGACCTCGGCCAGCAGGGACAGCCCGTCCAGCGCCACCTCGTCACCCCGCCAGGCCCAGCGGATCTGGTCCAGCAGGGCGCGTTGCTGATCGCGCCCCAGCGTGCCGGTGCCGCGTCCAAGCCGTACCAGGGCGATACGGGCACGGTGCGCATCGGCATCATCCCCGCGCGAGGCGCGCAGGTATCCTTCGAACGCCGTCAGGGGATCGCCGCGACGCTCGGCCACGCGACCCAGCCGCAGCCAGTATCCGGGCTGATCGGCCAGCGCCGGGATCTCGGGATACGCGGCGGCCAGCGCGGCGCCCGTGTCCCAATCCTCGGCCGCGATGGCGATATCCAAGAGCGTCGGCAGCACCAGGGACCGCAGCTCGACCGGCAGAGTGGGCAACGCGGCCTGCGCAAGCGTCAGCAGCGCGCGCGCCGCGTCGGTGCGCCCCATTTCCTGCGCCGCGTGGGCGCGCAGGGCCGCGGCGTCTTCCCATCCTTCGGTCGCGTCGAGCAGGGCGGCATCGTCGCGGTCGCCATCGACCAGCGAAAGCGCCGCGTGCAGCACCGACAGGCGGGCGCGCTGCGCGTCCGCCAGTTTATTCTTGGGCAATCCTTCGATGACCGATCGCGATTCGGGAATCATTCCACGCGACAGGTAGAGCTCGGCCAGCCCGAGCATCGGCGCGACCGCGTCACGATCCCCGTTCAGATCAGCCAGAAGCGCACGCTCGGCTTCGATAAAGTCAACGTTTCCGGCCTCTTGGAGAGCCAACGGCCCACTGGGCGCAGGCAGGGTCACAGCCCCCACCGGAAGGGCCACCCATGCAAAAAGACAACATGCCAGTCGCGTAAACATATCAGGACGATTTCATTTATTCTTGAATTCGTCTAGAGATTAATCCAAGGATTGAAGGACAGTGTTGCAATTAATCCTTGCGATATCTGTCCGACCGGATGCCGGCACAGGAGGCCGCGATGAGCGAAACAAGTTACGTGGGCCTGTCCCAGCTGCGTGTTCTGCAACGCAAGCTGGACATCACCGCGAACAACATCGCCAACGCGAACACCGCCGGATTCAAGGGTGAACGCCCGGTTTTCGAGGCGGTCGAGGGCACGCGGGCCACCGGCCCGTCGGACACGCCGTCCAGCTTCGTGCTAGACCGGGGGTCCTATATCGACACCTCGGCGGGCGCGATCATGCGGACCGACAGCCCACTGGATATCGCGCTGGGCGGCGAGGGCTGGCTGCAGTTCCGCACCCCCGAAGGCGAACAGGGATTCGGCCGCGACGGGGGCCTTTCGCTGGATCCCGAGGGCACGCTGGTCACCAGCGCGGGGGCGCAATTGCTCGATGCCGGAGGCGCACCGATCGTGGTTCCGCCGGGCGCCGGCCAGATCTCCATCGCGCGCGACGGGACGGTGACAACCCAGGACGGCAACGCCATCGCGCGCGTCGGCGTCTTCGATGTGCCCGATATCCAGAGCTACCGGCGTCTCGGCAACGGCGTGCTGGTGCCCCCCGACGGCGGCGCCCCCCAGGCCGACGAACTGGAGAACCCGGTGGTCCTGCAGGGGATGCTCGAATCCTCGAACGTGAACCCCGTGCGCGAGATGACGCGACTCATCGACGTGCAACGCGCCTACGAGCGCGCGAACGCCATGATCGACAATGCCGACAACCTGCAGCGCGACACGCTGCAGCGCGTCGGCCGGTCATAACCAGGAAGGATCGACAGGATGAAAGCCCTTGGAATCGCCGCCACCGGCATGATGGCCCAGCAGACCAATGTCGACGTCATCTCGAACAACATCGCCAACGCGAACACGACCGGCTTCAAGTCGTCGCGCGCGGCCTTCCAGGACCTGATCTACCAGTCCATGGAACGTGCCGGCGCCGCCACCTCCGAGGCCGGCACCGCCCGGCCCATCGGTGTCGATATCGGCCTGGGCGTGCAGACGGCAGGCACCGTGCGGCTGAACACCCAGGGCGGGCTGGTGCGCACCGACAACCAGACCAACATCGCCATCGACGGGCAGGGGTTCTTCGAGATCGAGATGCCGGATGGCACCCCCGCCTACACCCGCGACGGCACCTTCCAGCTGTCCGCCGAAGGTGAGTTGGTGACGATGCAGGGCTACCGCGTGCAGCCCGGGATCGTCTTCCCCGAGAACACCGTGTCGATCGAGATCAACGAGGAAGGCACCGTCCTGGCCTACGAGGACGGGGATCCCAACGCCATCGAGCTGGGCCAGATCACCATGGCGAACTTCATCAACCCGGCGGGCATGCGCGCCGTGGGCGACAACTTCCTGCTCCAGACCGAGGCCTCGGGCGAGGCGCAGGTCGCCGTGCCCGGCGATCCGGGCTTCGGCGTGCTGCGACAGGGCTTCGTCGAGTCGTCGAACGTCGACGTGATCCGGCAGATCACCGACCTGATCCAGGCGCAAAGGGCCTACGAGATGAACTCGAAGGCCATCGAGACCGCCGACCAGATGCTGAACGCCGCGAACCAGGTTCGGTGATGCGGCTGCTGACGATCCTCCAGGTCGCCATGGCGATCCTGCTGCTGCAGGCGACCGGCGCCTTTTCGGCGCCGCTGGAAGTGCTGATCGAGGAACGCGCGCGCCAAAGCTACGGCGCCGAGCTGCACGAGGCCGGGCAGTTTGCGATCACCGTCAAGGATCCGCCGGTCGAGGACGTGGTCATGCTGGCCGACTTCTGGATGGATCCCGTCACCGGGCAGTTCCTGACCAACGCCGTCTTTCCCGACGGTGACGTGCGGCGCCTGTCCGGCCTCGCGCTGATCACCCTGCCGGTTCCGGTGCCCGTGCGGCGTATCATGCCGGGCGAAATCGTGACCGAGGCCGACCTGGACGTGGCCGACATGCCGCTGGGCCGTGTCGGCAGCTTTGCCGTCACCGACCGTGCCGCGATCGTCGGGATGGAGGTGCGGCGGATGCTGTCGCCCGGACGACCCGTGCAGGTACAATCCGTGATCGAGCCGCGCGTCATCGAACGCGGCGACCGAGTGGAAATCAGGTTCACCGACGGCGCCCTGTCGCTGACCGCGCCGGGCCGCGCGTTGGCCGATGCCCATCGCGGGCAGGACGTACGCATCGTCAACCTCGTCAGCAACAAGCCCGTGAACGGCATCGCCGCCGCAGAAGGCATCGTGGAGATCGTGAGATGAGTCCCAAGACCCCCCTGTTCCTGGTCTGCCTGCTGGCGGGATGCTCTGCCGGACAGCATTTCGGGCGCGATCCGCACACCTCGGACCTGGTGCTGTCGCCGCAGACCATGCCCGAGGTCGCGCGCGTCTCCGTTCCCATGCCCGAGGCGGTGCAGGCCCCCACGCCCGTGGGCGCGGCACGCGCGTCGCTCTTCGCCCGCTCGACCGACAGCCTGTTCTCCGACCAGCGGGCGGACGACGTGGGCGACATCCTGACCGTCATCATTTCCATCGACGACGAGGCGCGGCTGCGCACCGCCTCGGACCGCGAACGCGGCGGCAGCGCCTCGGCCGGGTTCCCGACCTTCTTCGGGCTGGCGGGGCGGATCGCCGAACTGGTCCCCGGCTTCGACGATCTGCCCGCCGGCGAGGACGTGATCGAGGTCGGGGCGCGGTCTTCGGCTTCGGGCGAGGGGTCCATCGCCCGCAACGAGGAGATCAACCTCAAGGTCGCCGCGCTGGTGGTGCAGAAGCTGCCGAACGGCGCGCTGGTCGTCGCGGGACGGCAGGAGGTCAAGGTCAACAACGAACTGCGCGAGTTGCGCATGGCCGGGATCGTCCGGCCCGCCGACATCCGCAACGACAACACGATCCCCTACGAGCGGATTGCCGAGGCGCGGATCGCCTATGGCGGGCGGGGGGCCCTGTCACGGACCCAGAGCCGCGGCTACGGCGAGGACGCGATGGACATAGTCTTGCCCTATTAATTCGTCCTTCCGCCATCGGATCTGACAGGATCCGCCGCAATGATCGGCCACCTTCGTCGCCACACGCGACCAAGGGGGCCTTTCTCGCATGAAGATGACTGTTGTGATTCTGGGCGTTGCGGCCCTGTCGCTCGTCGGCGCGGGATACGGTGCCGCCACGGTGCTGGCGCCGCCGCCGGCCGAGGTTTCGTCTGCCGAGACACCCGCCGAAGAAACCGCCGCGGCCGAGTACGCGGAGGAAAACAGCCACGGTGCCGGCCCGGAACCGGTCGCGTCCAAGGACAGCTACGAGGTCGCACAGGATCGTCTGCTCGTGCGGATCGGCCAGGTGAACGTGCCGGTCCAGAAAACACGGATCGTATCCTACGTGGTGGCGGATATCGCCCTGAAGGCGAGTGGTCCCCGCGCGGCCGACACGCTGACCCGGGTCGAATCCGCCGTCCGTGCGCGCGACGTGATCCTCGCCAAGATGCACGCCTTGGCGGAGCGACCGATTCTGCGCGGGGTCAATATCGACGACCGGGCGCTGGGGGCCGCGCTGACCGAAGCGCTGAAGCCCGAGTTTCCGGAAGTCGAGGACGTGGTCTTCGTCACCCTGCTGAAGCAGGACGTGCCGCGGATGTAATCGAACCCGACGGGTTCAGCTCCACCGATCTGACGTCTGCGATCCGCTCGACGCGGCCTAGCGGACGCTGCGCACGGCCAGCGAATTGACTTGCGCGCCGGTCGCCAGGTGCAGCGCCGCGCCGGTCTGGGCAAAGCTGACACCCTCGACCCGCGTGCGTGCTAGCGTCTCGGACGCAACCTGCGCGCCTTCGGAGTCGACGGCCGAGATCTCGACCCGAAGGGTGCCCGGGGGCACTGGCAGGCCCTGCGCGTCGCGCCCGTTCCAGGCCAGATCGTGGATCTCGCCCGCGTTGACTGCGCCCAGGTCAAGCTCGCGCACGAGGGTTCCGTCCTCGGCCAGGATCTTGGCGGTGACCTTGTCGGCGTCGGCCCCGAGTTCGAAGGCGGCCCCGAACCCGGACTCGCCAAGCGTCACGGTATCCGACGCGACCAGCACGTCGCGACCCATGAGGTCGAGGTCGGACCGGGCTGTGGCGCCTTGAAGTTGTTCGAGGACCGCTTCGAGGTTGCGGTTGGTCGCGACGCCCTGCTCGACCTGGCTGAGCTGCGCCAGCTGCGACACGAACTGGGTCGAATCCATGGGTTTCAGCGGATCCTGGTTCGAGATCTGCGCGGTCAGAAGGGTCAGGAACTGCTGATACTGTTCGTCCAGCTTGTCCGATGCCTTCTGCGCGGCGGTCTGGTTCGGTGTACCGGCGCTGGCCTGGGTCGCTGTGCTGTCGATCATCGTCGGCTCCTTCAGGTAAGGATGTTCAGGCCGCGCGTGGAGGGGATGCGCGAGACGGGGGACGGTGTGTCTTCGGGTGCGGCGGGGTCACTGCCCAGCACGGCGGCGCCGCGCGTGAACGGCCCGTCGCGTTGGGGCGTGCCTTGTCCGCTACCCCGGTCGAACCCTTGGAAATCAAGGTCCGCCGCCTCGGTTTCCAGTCCGCGGGCGTGCAGTGCCTGCATCAGCGCGTCGCGGTCGTTGCGGATCATGGCCAGCACCGGGGACTGCTCGGCGCGGACGACGATCTGCAGGCGACCCGCCTCGGACTTGGCGATCTCGATCTCGATTTCGCCGATGCCGTGCGGGCGCAGCTCGATCCGCATCTTGCCATCGCCGATCTCGGCCGAGCGGATCTGCCGTGCCACGTGTTGCGGCAACTCCGGCGAGGGGGTGGGCTGTCCCTGCGGCGCGGGGGCCATGGCCTGCGCCGGGAGCGGTTGCTGCGGGCGGGGGACGAACTCGGCCGGCGGAAGGGGCGCGGGACCGCCGTCGACAACTGGCTGCGCCGTGGCGCCGCCCGTGCCCTGCTGGGCCACGATCTGTGCGAACCCCGTCGGCATGGCGTCGGGCTTGGGTGCAGCAACCGGCATAGGCTGTGCCCCGTCCGGCGCAATCTGTGCACCCGTTGGTGCAGATTGTGCAGCGTTCGGCACGGGCTGTGCACCGGCTGTCGGCCAGTCGGTGGACACCTGCGTTGCGCCCGGAACGGTCGGCTGCGCGACCGCCTGTCCCGCGGCAGGTTGCAGCGCGAGCGGCCCGACCGCGGCGACCTGGGGTCTGCCGGTGGCATCCGCCCGCTCTAGGCCGCGCGGGGCGACCGGCGCGATGCCCATCGGGGGCGAGAACGCGGCGGGCGCCAAGGCCGCGAGCTTCGGCGCCATGAGCCGGCTCAGCGACTGGGCAAGGTCCGCGCCTTCGGGAAGGGACAATGCAGAGACGATTTCCGCCTGAACCGGAGAGTCCAGCGTAGCGATTGCGGCGGCCAACTGGGCGCCGAGGGTTTCGGCATCCGGGATGCTTCCGTCTCCGACGCTCTCGATCCCCGCCAAGACCTGCTCTCGCAATGTCTCGGACAGCTCGGCCGGAAGGGCCGAAAGGGTCTCGGCCAGCACCGCATCCAGCGCGTCGGGATCCGACCTGGGTGTCCCGCTTTCGCCGGTCGTCATGGTCTTTGCGGCGGGGCTGGTCAGCCCGGTCACCAATGCGTCGAATCCGGTGGCGGTCTGCGCGGTGGTGTTGCCGGACGGCCCTGTGGCCGCGTTGCCCGCGGTTGGGGAAAGGATGTTCATGCCGTGGTCACGGGATCAGTTGATCCGGGACCTGGCGTCCACATCCGCCGTGCCGCGGTTTGCCATGGCATAGCGCGTGGCGATTTCGGTGCTGATGTCCTGAAGCGACAGGCGCGACCGGGTGGCGGGCAGCGACGGGCGGCCGCGGGCCGCATCGGTGCGGGGGGATGCGCCACGGACCGTGCCGGCGCGGGACCAATGGGCCCGGAACAGGTCCGACATGCCTTTGCAGAATGCCACGGGATCGAGCCCGAGCGCGCGTGCCGCGTCGCCTTCGGCCTTGAGCGCGTAGAGGGAGGCCAGTTCCATCAGGACGGCATCGCGCCGGGCGGCCGGCATGGGCGCGCGGCCGACCATGGCGATGGCGAGCTCCGCCACCGCCTGGCCTGCCGCGTGGGACAGATCGTCCAGGGCAGCCTCATGGCGGATCAGAATGACAGCGCCGTAGGGCACGTCCACGTCCAGCTCTTCGGCGATGGCGTCACCCAGCGTGATCCCCGACACGAGGTTCGTGTCTTCGGACAGGGCGCGGGGTTGGACCTGAGTTTCGTCGATGGTCAGAAGAACGCTCTCGACCGGCACGAAGTGGGAAAGAAGCCGATCGAAGGTCTCTGCCCGGGCCGGCGCACACGGACGCACCGCACCGTCCCACAGAGCGTGGAGAAGGGTTTTCATTGTCATTGTGACCGCCTGTATGGTCTGCCTTTATGCCGCGCCTTATTTTTGTTCTGACGCGATTGCTCTGAACATGGCGAAATGCTGCCGACAAATCCAACCATTACGAGCGGGTCTTTACCTGACGCGTCGAAAACGTTGCGACTTTGTCACGGGCGACCGGAAAGACGGCGGCCGAGGAACGATTTCTGTGTATAAATCGCCCGGGAAATCCAATCACCTTGCGAATTCACGCGCGCCTTTTCAGGGACTGTGCACTCACTGCGGCGCGCGAAGTCCCATCAGTTGACGACGTTGGAGATCCGGATCGAGATTCGGCGGTTCTCGGCTGCGAAGGGGTCGGCCAGGTTGGCGGGCTGGGTCGCGGCCACGCCGCTGACGCCCCCGATCTGCGTGACATCGACACCGGCTTCGATCAGTAGCCGCCGCGCCACGTTGGCCCGGTCGGCCGACAGTTCCCAGTTCGAGTAGCCGGAGCCGTCGCCGAACTGCGTCGCATCGGTATGGCCGATGATCTGCACAGCGCCGTCCTCGTCCGCCAGCGATTCGCCGATCGCCAGGATCAGCGCGCGGGCGTCGGGGCGGATGTCGGACCGGCCCCGGGCGAACAGCGACCGGCGCTCCACGTCGACGACCTCGACGATCATGCCGTTTCCATCGCGGCTGAGTTTCACCGACGCCGCCAGCTCCTCGGGGAGGTCGGCCTGTTCCAGCCGTTCGAGGATCTCGGTGCGCATCTGGTCCAGCCGTTCTTCCGCGGCGGCCTCGGCCCGTTCGCGGGCTTCGACCTCGGCCTGCTCCTGTTCGGTGCGCCGATTGCTTTCATCCAGCATCTGGGCCGCAGGGTTGGCGGGATCCTCGCTCGAGGGCAGGTATTCGACCACGACATCGGGCGGCGTGTCGCGCATCCGGCTGTCGAAGACGCGCAGGGGCGAGCCCTCGCCGAAAGAAGGCCCGGCGCGGCCGCCATCGGCCGGCCCGCCATTCAGAAGCGCGCCGGGCGACACCATGGGGCGCAGGTCCGACCCGTCGCCGGCCGCCTTGCCGGTTTCCGACACGGTCGGCGTGAAGTAGTTGGCCAGCCCGCGCAGCTTTTCCTCGTCGGACGCGGCGAGGATCCACAGCAGCAGGAAGAAGGCCATCATCGCGGTCATGAAGTCCGCGTAGGCGACTTTCCAGCCGCCCCCGTGGTGACCTTCGTGCCCGTCCTCCTCGACGCGCTTGATGATGATCGGGGCGTTCTGCTTGTCGGGCATGGCGGCGGCCTTTCACTGGCTCCGGCTGGACCGGCGCGTCAGGAGGCGCCGCGGCCGCTGCGCTGGCTTTCGCGCTGGTACGTGCCGAGCCCGGCCTTGCGGGCATACTCGGCCTTGCGCTCGGAGTAGGACGGCGCGACCAGCGGCATGGACGCGGGCAGGTTGAACGCCGCGCGGTATTCATCCTCGGTCATGTCGTGCTCGGCGCCCAGGTGCCGCTTGAGCATCTTGAAGCCCTTGCCACAGCACAGGCAGTAGATCTTGTCGTTGGTGACGGACTGATCGACCGGCAGCGCGGGGGTGCGCGGGATCGCCAGGCCCGCCGCGGCGGGCTGGGTCACGGCCGGTTGCGCGGGGATCGCGGTGCCGCCACGCAGGCGGTGCACGAACTCGATGATCTGGTCCTGGGTGACGTCGCTGCGCTGGGCATAGCCCGCGGCAATGATCGCGATACAGTCGTCGCTGAGGGGAGAAGTGGACATCAGAATGCCTCCGATAGACGATTGATCATGCATTCTGCAATCAAGGGTGCCGGAACACCGCGCTGCGACCCGTTTCGTTCTTGTAGGACCGCATCAATACTTGATCTACTGTAAGGATATTCTTGCCCGTTTCAACTTAATCTTGCCATAAATTTCCGACTAGCGCGTTTGTTGCGCACTGAACACGTCCAGACCGGGCGCGCGGCCCGACCAGAGAGACCCGTCCGCGCCGTCCGAGACCGTGTGCGCGACCATCGCGCTGAGAAAACCGGTGGCCACCAAACTCATCGCCGCGAGGAACGGCACCCGCAGGCCGTGGCCCAGGCGACGGGTGACGGCGCGGGCGCGGTTGGGCAGGGGGAAGCCCAGCTGTTTCGACGGCGTCACGAACAGGCCCGATTGCAGCAGCGCCACCCGGGCGGGGCGGGGCATTTCAGTCACGAATTCGGCCGGAAACAGCTCGGCCGGCATGTCGATGGCGGTGAAGCGCAGGTCGGTGCTGCCCAGCGCCGCGGCGGAGATATGGATCGACCCCAAGTCGTCGCGGAGCATGACGTCGCGCAGGAGGGTGGGCACACCGTTCGACGTTTCCGTTTCCAGCCGGACCCGTTCGCCCACGCGGCGCAGGGTGGCGCGCAGCTCGACCGGCGGGGCGGGCGGCGCCGGCGGCGCGGGCCTTTCGGGCTCGGCAGGGTGCGGCGGGCGGTATCCCTTGGGCGGCGACGTGGGCGTCGGCGGCACGGGGCTGCGCCGTTCGGCCAAGGGAAAGATCTTGCGGACAGACCGGCGGGCGGACAGCGAGCGGGACCCGTGCGACGACGGGTCGACATCGGCGCAGACTTCTTCCGGGTCGAGCCCCTCGTCCCGGGCGAAGCGGAAGTTCAGGTCATAGTCGACGGCGCGTTCCAGCAGGTCGGCGTCGCGGGTCAAGATCCGCAGCAGGGCCGATTCCTGCGAGAACAGCAATGACCGCTCGGGGAAGCCATCGACCGCGGGATTGGTCTCGAACCCGCCCAAGGGGCGACCCAGCACCCGGGCGATGCGGGCCAGGACCTTGTCTGACTCGTCCTCGTGAAACAGCACGAACTCGCACGTGCCCTCGGCATCCAGGCACACGGCCAGGCGAATGTCCGCGGGCCAGTCGCGCGCGGCCTGCGCCACGTCGGCCGGATCGTAGAAATAGGCGAACGCGTCCAGGGGGTCCTGGGCGGCGCCGGCTTTTCTTGCAGAAACAGCACTATTCATAACGGTGCCCTTCGTTTTGGCCGATTTATTCTTGATTTATCCTTCTACATCAAGATTTTTATCTTCAGAACCGTCGATCACATGGACAGGCGCTGCACTTATGACACTCATCCTTGGAATTCTGATCGTGTTCGGCTTGGTCTTCGGTGGCTTCATGCTGTCGGGCGGCAAGATGGACATCGTTATTCACGCCCTGCCCTACGAAGGGATGATGATCGGTGGCGGGGCCATCGGCGCCTTCGTCATCGCCAATTCGTTCGGGGTGGCCAAGCAGTCGGCCAAGGGCATCATCCGCGTGATAAAGGGGCCGCAGTGGAAGGCGCAGGATTACAACGACCTGCTGAGTCTGATGTACGAGCTGGCCCGCGTCTATCGGCAGAAGGGCATCGTCGCCATGGACCCGCATGTGGAGGACCCGCACAGCTCGGAGATTTTCCAGCGCTATCCGAAGATCCTGAAAGATCACTTCGCCATCGACCTGATCACCGACAGCTTTCGCATGGTTTCCATGCAGTTCGATGACCGTTACCAGATGGAAGACCTGATCAACCGCAAGATCAAGAAGCACCACCACGAAAGCTTGGTTCCGGCGAGCGCGATCCAGACCATGTCCGACGGCCTGCCCGCCATCGGCATCGTCGCGGCCGTGCTGGGCGTCATCAAGACCATGTCCTCCATCGACCAACCGCCCGAGGTGTTGGGCAAGATGATCGGCGGCGCGCTGGTCGGCACCTTCCTGGGCGTGTTCCTGGCCTATTGCATGGTCGCCCCCATCGCCGGGCGCCTGAAGCAGATCGAGGAAGAGGACGGCGCCTTCTACGCCGTGATCCGCGAAGTGATCGTGGCCATCGTTTCGGGCCATCCGCCGTCGGTCGCGGTCGAGATCGGGCGCGGCAACATCCCGACGGTCAAGCAGCCCGACTTCTCGACGGTGGAAGAGGCGCAGCGCGCCCTGCCGGCGGCGTGATCCGCGCGGCCGTCCTTCTGGTCCTGCTATCGGGCGGGGCGGCCTTTGCCGCCGCGCCCGAAGCGCCGCCGACCGACGAGAGCGATGCGGCCGAAGACGACGCGGCACGGGGACTTCCCGCGTCGATGCGCAAGCACGGCGTCATCGGGCACATTCCTTCGGAAGGCGACTACAACATTCTCGACCCCGGCATCCTGACCGACATGCGGTCGGCCCTGATCCTGCTGGGCGAAAGCGCGGCGGAATGAGCCGCAAGCGCGGTTCGGGGCTTGAGACCCTGATGCGCCTGCGCCGCCACCGCGTGCAGGAGATCGGACGCGAGCTGGTCGACCTGGACGCGGCGATCAAGCGACACGAATCCGACAAGCGCGCGCTGGCCGAAACCCGGTTCGAACGGGCGGACCAGGATCTGCCCGAGGCCGCCCGGTTCACCGCCGATTTCGTCCGCCACGCGGGTGCATTGCTGCGCGCCCAGGAAGCCGAGATCGAGAAGCTGGAAGAGACCACGCGCGAGGCCCAGGCGCAGTTGCGCGACGCGTTCATCGACCTCAAGCGGATCGAGCTGACGCACAAGGCGCAACAGGCCCGCGAGCGGCGCCAGCGCGACCGCCGCGAGACACAGGTGATCGAGGAACAGACCCTGATGCGCTGGGGCCGCGACGATTGAGCCGCGGCCCCGGGAAGCGATCAGGCCGAGAGGGTTTCGACCGTCAGGTTGCCGTTGGTGTAGACGCAGATATCCGACGCGATATCCATGGCGCGGCGGGCGATGGCCTCGGCGTCCATGTCGCTGTCCATCAGCGCGCGGCCGGCGGCCAGGGCATAGTTGCCGCCCGACCCGATGGCCGCGATGTCATGCTCGGGCTCGAGCACGTCGCCCGCGCCGGTGATGACATAGAGATCCGATCCGTCCGACACGATCAGCATCGCCTCGAGCTTCTGCAGGTACTTGTCGGTGCGCCAGTCCTTGGCCAGCTCGACCGCCGCGCGCTGCAGCTGACCGGGCGTCGCTTCGAGCTTGGTCTCGAGCCGTTCGAGCAAGGCAAAGGCATCGGCGGTCGACCCCGCGAAGCCGGCGATCACCTCGCGGCCGCCCGGGCTGATCCGGCGCACCTTGCGGGCGGTGCCCTTGATGACGGTGTCGCCCAGGCTCACCTGTCCGTCGCCCGCGATCACCACGCGCCCGCCCTTGCGCACGCCGACGATGGTGGTGCCGTGCCAGCCGGGAAAGTCGGTATCGGCCATGAAAGCTCCTTTCGGGAATTCGGTTGGCTTTCATATGGACCCGGGCCGACGGCTTGCCAACCGGCGGGCGTCGCGGAGGCGCGCCATGGCTGACGCGCGCGTGCTGCGGATCTTCTACCACCGGCAATTGCTGGAGCGTGCGCGGGCGGGCGGGCACAACTACACCAACCGGATCGACGCGGCGCTGCGTTCGCGCGGGTGGCGGGTGGAATTGTGCCTGGACTCCGACGCGGCGCGGGTGGCGTCGCTGGCGCGGGCGGGACGGTCCCTGTTCCACATGGCTCCGCCGCTGGGCGCACGGTCGCTGACCACGCGGCTGGCCTACTGGTATCCGTTCTGGCGGATCGAGGCGTCGGCGAAGCGGTGGGAATGGGACGTCGCGCAGGCGCGGTTCGACCCGGATGCGGTGGATCCCGAGGCGGCCGCGCGGTTTCGCACCAGGCGGCGGGGGCAGCACCTGAAGGGCGTGCAGGCGACCGGCGACGCCGTGTTCGTCCCGCTTCAGGGTCGTCTCCAGGAGGCCCGGTCGTTCCAGACCATGTCGCCGCTGGCCATGCTGGAGCAGACGCTGGCCCATACCGGCCCGCGCCGCGTGGTGGCGACACTGCACCCGAACGAGACCTATTCGCCGGCCGAACGCGCGGCGCTAGAGGATCTTGCCGCCCGCCACCCGCGATTGCAGGTCAGCGACGCGCCGGCGGACCGGGTGCTTGGCGAGAGCGGGCTGGTGGTCACCCAGAATTCGTCGGTGGCGCTGCTGGCCTACCTGCTGGACCTGCCGGTGATCCTGTTCGGGCAGATCGACTTTCATCACATCGCTTTGAACGTGGCCGAGCTGGGCGTGGCCGGGGCTTTCGCCCGCGCGGCGGATCACCGGCCCGATAGCGCACGCTACCTGTTCTGGTTCTTCCGGATGAATGCCCTCGACGCGGCGGCCGAGGATGCCGAGGCGCAGATCCTGAGCCGCTTCGCCGATCACGGCTGGACGTTCTGAACCCGCAACGCAAAAGCCCCGGCGCGATGGCCGGGGCTTGAGCAATTCCGCGATCGGGGCCGGATCAGATCGATTCGGTGATCCAGTTCTGCAGCGCGGCCTTGGGGGCGGCGCCGATCTTGTTGCTGACGACCTGGCCGTCCTTGAACAGGAACAGCGCCGGGATACCACGAACGCCCATCTGCGCGGGGGCGTTGGGGTTCTCGTCCACGTTGACCTTCACGATCTTCACGCGGCCTTCCATCTCGGACGAGATCTCTTCCAGGGCGGGGCCGATCTGTTTGCAGGGGCCGCACCATTCGGCCCAGAAATCCACCACCACGGGCAGGTCTGCATTCTTCACTTCGGCGTCGAAGGTGTCGTCGGTGACGGCTACGGTGGCCATTGGTCTCTCCTTCAGGAACGGTCGTCCCGAGATAGGGACCGGCAGCGGACGGGTCAAGATTGCCCGGCGCGGGCGAAGGCGGTTCGCACCAGCTCGGGGGGGAGCGGCATCAGCCGCGCCGTCGCGGTCCAGAGCAACGCGGTCTCGATCCGGCGGCCGGGATAGATGGCCGCCAGCGCGGCGTCATAGGCGCCCATCTGCCGCAACAGGCCCTCGGGCACGGTGTCTGGCGTGTCGGGCACCTGTGCGTTCGACTTGTAGTCCACCGCCAGCACCCGGTCGGCGGTGACCAGAAGGCGGTCGATGGCGCCGGTCAGGGCGCGACCATCGGGCAGTCGCCCCGCGATGGGCACCTCGGTCAGCGCGTCGGGGGCGAAGAGATCGGCCAGCCCGGGCGCGTCGATGACGGTTCGCGCGGCGGCCAGGCGGTCGTCGCGCTCGGCCTCGCCGAGGCCGGGCAGCAGCGCGGCGGCAACACGGTCCCAATCGGCGCGGGACACCTGGGGCAGGTATTCCAGCAGCAGGTGCAGGTCGGTGCCGCGCGCGCGGGCCGCGTCGCTGTCCGGCCCATCGGCGGGGATTTCGCCCGGCAGGACCTTGGCGCCGCCCAGGTCCGAGGGCCGCAGCAGCACCGGCGCGGCGGGCGGCGGACCGGCGGGCGTGTCGATCCAGCCGGGAAGGTCGTGTTGGGGCGTCTGAGGGTCACGGGTGGCGTGCTGCACCTCGGTCAGCCCGGTCCAGTCGCCGGTGGCGAAGCGGAGCCCGTCGCCCGCCGGCGTGTCCAGCGGCACGGTATCGAGCCGTTCCAGCCCTGCGGCGAGCTGCGGATACCAGCGGCCATCGGTCTTCTCGGCATCCCCCGCGCCGCAGAGGATCAGCCAGAACTGCGCCCGCGTCATCGCGACGTAGAGCAGGCGGTCCCGCTCGGCCGCCGCGGCCTGGTCCAGCGTCGCGTGGGCGTCTTTCAGCACGGCCGGGCGCCCATCCTTCCCCTGTTTCAGCAGCCGTCCCGTCCCGTCCGGCACGGGCCAGAGCGGATCGTCGATATTGCGCGGCTTGCCCGTGGTGTCGGGCAGGATGACGATGGGCGCCTCGAGCCCCTTGGCCCCGTGCACCGACATGATCCGCAGGTTGCCGCCCGCCGATTCCGACTGCCGCTTGATCGCGATGTCGTCGCTGGTCAGCCACGACAGGAAGCCGGTGAGGCTGGGGATCTCGGACCGCTCGTAGCCCAGCGCCTGCGACAGGAGCGCGTCGATCGCCTCTTCGCATTCGGGGCCGAGGCGCCCCACCAGCCGGGCCCGACCCCCGTGGCGCGTCAGGATCCGGTCGATCAGCTCGAACGGGCGCAGGAAATCGGCCTGCCGGCGCAGGTCGTCGATGATCGCCATGGTTTCGGGATAGGCGTCGCGCCCGTCGCGCAGGGCGTGCCACAGGATGCGGCTGCCGCGATGCGCCGCCAGCGTGAAAAGATCCTGTTCGCTCCACGCGAAAAGCGGCGAGCGCAGGGCTGCGGCCAGCGACAGGTCATCCTCGGGCGTGGCGAGGAAGGACAGCAGGGCAGCGATATCCTTGACCGCCAGTTCGGCCATCAGGGTCAGCCGGTCGGCCCCGGCCACGGGGATGCCGCGCGCCTTGCAGGCCCGGATCGTCAGGTCGAACAGCGGCCCGCGCGATCGGAACAGGATCAGGACATCGCCCGCCTGCACCTTGCGGCGTTCGCCGTCGCGCGCGGGGTCGGGGATGGTCTCGGTCCCGATCATGGCGGCGATGGCATCGGCGACATGACCGGCGAGGATCGCGCGTTCGTCCCGCGGGGACACGCGGTCCAGCGGATCGTCGAAATCGGTGGGCGGGTCGGTGTCGGGTTTCGGCACCGCGGGCCAGAGATCGACGCGACCGGGCAGCTGGTCGCGGAAGGCGATATGCTCCATCCCCTGCCCGTCGAACACCGCGTCCACGGCCCGCAGGATCGCGGGGGCGGACCGGAAGGAATGCAGCATGTCGCGCCGGTCCATCCGCCCGTCGCCCAGCTGGGCGGAAAACCGGTCGTGCATCCGGTCGAAGCCCTCGGGGTCTGCGCCCTGGAACGAATAGATCGACTGCTTCTTGTCGCCCACGACGAACAGGGTGCGGCGGGTCGCCTCTTCGGTCCCGTCGCCGGCGGTGATTTCGCCCGCCAGTGCCTCGATCATCTGCCACTGGGCCGGGGAGGTGTCCTGCGCCTCGTCCACCAGGATATGGTCGATCCCGCCATCCAGCCGGTAGAGCACCCAGCGCGCCACGTCGCTGCGCGTCAGCAGGTCGCGCGCGCGCAGGATCAGGTCATCGAAATCCAGCCAGCCGCGCGCGGTCTTGGCCCGCTCGTAAAGCGGCAGGAAGGCGGCCGCGAAGTCCTGCAGGGCAAGATTGCGGGCGACCTCGGCCAGGCCCATGCGGGCGTCCCGCGCGGATTCGACCCGCGTCATCAGGTCGTTCAGCGCGTCCACATCCGCGGGGTCCATCGCCTTGCGGCAGCCCGCCGTGGGGATGCTGCCGATCTTGGCGCTGAAGGGCTCTTTCGCGCTTGCACCGGTCAGCAGGACGGACTCGAGCGCCTCGCAGGCCGCAAGCGTCCCGGTGCCCGCCGCGCGCAGCTTTTCGGCATTGCCCTGGTCCGTCGGCTTGTCGCTGGCGGCCATGGCGGTGAGCACCCGGTCGATCAGGTCCGCCGTGCCCGGGTCGAAGACCTGTGAAACCAGCCGATCCTCGGTCAGCGTCTCGGGGATCTCGAACAAGCGGCAGAGTTCGGGCCGAACCAGCCGCGCGCGGAAATGGTCGCGCTGGGCGACCAGCGCCGCGACCGTGCTGCCGATGTCCGAGCCGCCCAGGGCCCTGGCGAGCGCGCGCACCGTGTCGGGCTGCCGCTCGGCCAGGTCTTCGAGACAATCGCCGCGCAAAAGCTCGGCGCTGCGGTCGTCCATCTCGGCGAACTGGGGGCTGACCCCGGCTTCGACCGGGAAGCGGCGCAGCAGGATGGCGCAGAACGAGTGAATGGTCTGGATGCGCAGGCCGCCCGGCGTCTCGACCGCCTTGGCGAACAGCCGCCGGGCGGCCGACAGCGCGTCGTCTGTGACGGTTCCACCGCCGGTCAGGCGCTGCAGCGCTGCGCGCAGGTCGGCGTCGGGCAGCATCGACCAGCCGCCCAGCGTCTTGAACAGGCGGTTCTGCATCTCGGACGCGGCGGCCTTTGTATAGGTCAGGCACAGGATGTTCTGGGGCGCCGTGCCGCCCAGCAGCAGCCGCGCCACCCGGTCGGTCAGAACCCGCGTCTTGCCCGACCCCGCATTGGCCGACAGCCAGGTTGAGCGGTCGGGCTGTGCCGCCGCGATCTGGCGGCGGGTGGCGTCGTCGATTGAGGGGCCCGTCATGTGAGCTTTTCCGGTGTGGCCGGGTCCGAGATGTCCCATTCGCCGTAGCGCGCCAGGTGATCGAAATCGAAGGCGTAGCCCATGGTTTCCATCGCCCGCCGCGACTGGAAGCCCTTGTCGGGGTCTGCATAGGCCTGAAGCAGCCGTTGCAGCATCTGCGTGGCCTCGTCCGGGTCCAGCCGAACCTGCTTTTCCTTCGGATCGTCCCGCCGCAGCGGGAACAGGCGCCACTTCGCGGGGCTGCCCAGTTGCACGTGGCCCGCGTGCGAGACCTCGCGCGCGGGCAGGTCGGTGAAGGCGCCGGCCTCGGCCATGGCGGCTTCGATCAGAACCTGCGGGTCGTATTGACGGATCTGCTTGTCGGTGGGCGCCGTGCCGGTCTTGTAGTCCAGAACGACCAGCGTGCCGTCCTCGTGCAGGTCGATCCGGTCGGCGGTGCCGCGCAGGGTGACATCGGTCCCCGGCACCCGCCATTCGCCCCGGATCTCCAGCCCCGCCGGGCGGGTGACGGCGCGGTGCGCGGCATCGGCATCGACGAACCAGGGCGCCACCTGTTCCAGCCGCGTCAGCCAGTTCAGGCGCGTGGCGACCCACGGCACCTCGGTCTCGAGATGCGCGCGGGCGAGGTCGACCAGTTTCGCGGCCGCGTCGGGGTCATCGGGGGCGACGGTCTGGACGTATTCCTCGAAGATCGCGTGGGTCGCGGTGCCACGCAGCCGCGCGTCGGGGTCCTTGCGCAGCGGGTCGAGCGCGCGAAGCCGCAGCACCCGGCTGGCGTATATGGCGTAGGGGTCGCGCACCAGTTTCTGGATGTCGGTGACGCTGAGCCGGGTGGGACGCGCGCCGGCGGGCGGGCAGGGTGCGGGCCGCGGGGCGGTGGGCACCCGGGTCACACGCGCCTCCATGGCCCGCGCGTGGCCGAGCCAGATCCGTCCGCGACCGCGCATCTGCGACACGGCGTCGGGGCCCCCGGTGCTGGGCAGGCCCGCCATGAGGTTCAGAAGGCGGTTCAGCCAGCGCGACATGACGGTTTCCGCCTCGGCGTCGCGTGTCGCGCGGGTCATCAGGACCTCGCGTCCGCAGACTGCCTGCTGGAAATCATGCGCCGACAGGCCGATGCTGCGTTCGGGAGACAACAGGCCCAGTTCCGCCCGCATCCGGCGGTTCAGCCACGGATCGGGGCCGGGCGGTTCGGGCCATGTGCCCTCGTTCAGACCGCCCAGAACGACCACGTCGGCGCCCTGCACCCGCGCCTCGAGCGTACCCCAGATCAGGACGCGCGGATCGGCGGTGACGGCATCGCGGACGGGCCTTGCGCGCAGGATGGCGTCGATCAGCGCGCGGTAGTTGGCGAGTGTCATTTCGCCCCCTGCCGCCGCTTGCTCGGACAACGTGCCGATCTCGGCCAGCGCGGCTTCTCCCGCGGTCTCTTGCCACAACTCGCCCGTACTTGCGCCCGCCGGGCCGCGCGCCAGGGCCTCGGTCAGGGCGACGTGATAGGCGACCATGTCGTCCAGCGGCCCTGTGGTGCAGTCCTCGGCGGCCAGCACCGTGTCGCAGATCCAGTCGAGCCACGCGTCCGCGCCTTCGATCCCTGCGGTTTCGGCCCATTGCCGCAGGTCGTCGGCGGTGGGGTGGGGCGGGCCGGCGCGGCGCAGCCACAGCTCCAGCTCGCGCGTGCGGCGCAGGTGGGGGCCGCGATCGGCTCCGGTATGGACCAGCGGGTGCTTCAGCACGGTCAGCAGCGTTTCGGGCGTCGCCGCGCGGCCCAGCAACCCGGCGGTGTGGCGCAGCAAGCGCCCCGGCGCCGAGAGCGACAGGGGCTGCCCCGCGCTGTCGTCCGGGGTGATGCCCCAACGGTCCAGCGCGGCGGTCACCTGCCGGGCAAGCGTCCGGTCGGGGGTGATGAGCGCGACCGTCTGGCCCGCGTCCACCGCCGCGCGCAGACGCAGGGCGATGGCCAGCGACTCGGTCCGGGGATCGGGCGCTTCGAGCAGGCCGAGACCCTGGCTCGCCACCATGAGGTCGCCCAGGCCGGGGCCGTCGCGCAGCCATCCGTCGGTGACCGGGGCCGGGCGCAGGGCCATCGAGACCAGGGCACGGCGGGCCGGAACAGGGTCTGTTTCGGTCCAGCGCGCCACCGACCGGGGCGGCATGTCCAGCGCGCGGGCCAGGTCGGCAAAGCGGTATTGCGGATGGTCCTCGGCGCCGGTGTCGTGGGCCAGCCCATCCCACAGGTCCGGCCCCATCTCGAAATCGAAACCGGGCAAGATAACCGCCCCCTGCGGCAGGCGCGCAACGGCCTGCATGAGCAGGGATGTCGTGCCGCGCGACCCGGTGGAGCCCGCGATGAGGATCGGGTCCGAAGGCGGCGTTGCGGCCCAGCGGCGGATCAGGCCCTCGACCAGCTGACGCTGGCGCGCGTCGGGATCGGGCGTCGCGCCGGGCTGGAAATAGCGTTGGACGAGGTCGATGAAGGCCAGAGCGCGTTGCCAGTGGCCGGACTGGTCGCTGATATCCAGGTTGCGCAGGGCGCTTGGGCCGACGCCCTCGGCCTGCATTTCCGACATGAGCGCGGCAAGGCTGTCGGCCAGGTCATACGCTGCGCTTTGGGCTGCGAGGTCGGGCGAGGTCTCCAGCAGCCGGGCGGTCAGCTGGGCCAGTTCCAGCCGCCGGCCCAGCGGATGGGCGGGCTGCGGCAGGCCCGCCATCACCGCGTCGGCGCCCAGATCGGTGATCAGCTCGACCCGGGGCAGGATGCGCAATGGCCCGTCGGCGAGCCGCGCCATGACCGCCGCCTGCATCCGGGCGCTGTTGACGATCAGGCGGACGCGCGCCCAATCCTCGGGCGCCCGGTCCTGCATCCGCGACTCCAGCCCCGCGACCAGTTCGGCCGCGAAATCGGCGCCCGGGGGAAGGCCGAACAGGCGCGGGGTGTCCTGCGGCTCAAACATCGCTCAACAGGGCCTCCGCTGCCGTGATTCCCTCGGGATGGCCCACATCGGCCCAGTGGCCGGGATGCTCGATCCCGTACAACGCGCCGCGTGCGGCGAGGTCGGTCCACACCTGAGACAGCGAGAAAACGGCCTTGGGGTAGTCGCCCAGAACCGCCGGGTCGATGATCTGCGCGCCGGTGAAGACCAGGTCGCCGCCGCGCGACAGGACGCCTTCGGGCGACATGTCGAAATCACCTGCGCCGGCACGGCCATGGGTGCGGGCGCGCGGGACCGTCATCAACAGCGCGCCCATGCCGGGCCGCCGGGCCTGCGCCAGCGCGGTCAGCGGGTTCGGCCCGGTCCAGACCGCGTCGGTGTTCAGCGTCACCACCGGACCGTCGCCCAGCAACGGCAGCGCGTGGCGCAGGCCACCGCCCGTATCGAGGATCTCGGGCGTCTCGTGCGAGACCGCGATATCGCGGGAAAGCAGGTGCGGGATGATGGCGTCGGGCTTGTAATGCACGTTCGCCACCAGCCGGGTGGCCCCGGCGGCGCGGCAGAGATCGATGGCGTGGTCGATCAGCGGACGACCCGCGACCTCGACCATGGGCTTGGGCCGGTCTCGGGTCAGCGCGCCCATGCGCGTGCCGAAACCCGCCGCGAACAGCATCACGGGAAAGGGAAACGCGCCGGTCATCGGGCGGGCGCCGGGATCAGCGACAGGACGCGGTCGCGCACGTCGTGCAGCGCCGGATGGTCGAGATCGCGTTGCAGGTCGGCCCAGACGCGGGGCAGGTGGGCGAGGTATCCGGGCTTGCCCCGATCCTGCGCCAGCCGCGCGAAGATCCCGAGGATGCGCAGGTGGCGCTGGGCGGCCTGCACGGCATAGGCGGCGCGGAAATCTTCTGGGTCCAGGTGGCGCGCGCGGGTGAACCGGTCGATCATCTCGTCCTCGATGCCCGGCGCCGTGCTGCGCCGCGCGTCCTGCAACAGCGAGGCGAGGTCGTAGGCTGGGTGCCCCGCCACCGCGTCCTGGAAGTCGAGCACGCCAAGCCGCGCGAGACCCCGTTCATCAGGGCGCCACAGCAGGTTGTCGGCGTGATAGTCCCTGTGAACGAGGACGGGTGTGCCGTTGTCGTGGCGGGATAGGCACTGTTCCAGCGCCGATTCCAGCTCCAGCCACGCGGGCGAGGGCGGGTCGTCCTGGCCCAGGTAGTGTTCCCAGGTGAGCCGGATCGCGCGGGCCATCTCGGACGGGCCATAGCGCGGCAGGTCCGCCGGTGGCGGTGCCGATTGCACCTGCACCAGCGCGTCGGTCGCAGCGGCGTAGAGCGGCCTTTCTAAACTGGCGTCGTGGGCCACGAGACGCGAGACCAGCCGGTCGCCCAGGTCCTCGAGCAGCAGAAGCCCCGCGTCGAGATCGGCGGCCAGCATGGCGGGTGCGCCAAGGCCCAGCCCGCGCAGGTGGTCGCCCAGCCGCAGGAAGGCGTTCTGCCGTCCGCAGGTGTCGGGCGGCGCGTCCATCAGGATGGCGGTCGCATCGTCGCGCGACAGGCGGAGATACCGACGGGCCGAGGCGTCGCCGGCCAGGTCCATGCGCACGGCGTCGTCCCAGCCTGCGCCCCGCAGGAAAGCGTCGATTTGCGGCACGCGTTCAGTCACTGAATGCGGCCTCGATCGCGCCCAAGCGGGCGGTGTCCCACCCGCTGAGCGTCACGCTGCGGCCGGTGTCCTGCATGGCAAAGGCCAGCCATAGTGCGCCCCTTGGCACCCGGTCCTCGAGCCGGTCGGGCCACTCGATAAGCGTGAGAGCGGTCTCGAACCCGTCATCCAGCCCCAGCTCGACCAGTTCGGACGCATCGCCCAGCCGGTAGAGATCGGCGTGCAGGATGTCGAGCGGCCCGGCGGCGTAGGCCTGCACCAGCGTGTAGGTGGGCGACGGCACGTCCTCGGGGGTGCGATGGGGCGCCTGCAGGGTCTGGATCACGCTGCGGGCAAGGTGGCTTTTGCCAGCGCCCAGCGGCCCCTCGAGGCAGATGCAGTCGCCCGGACCCACGAGCGTGGCCAGCGCGTGGCCGAGCCGGGTGGTGGCATCGGCGTCCGGCAGGTCCAGCGTCAGTTGGGGGTCGGTGGTCATGGAGGCACCATTACCGCCCGCCTGCCGGGCTTCAAGCGGTTAGGCTTTCAACCGCGCGGCAACTTCGGCGGCGCCGCGCAGTGGCGTGATCCGGGCCCGGCGCTGTGGCGGCGCGGCGGGGGTGAACCGCACCATCGTCATGGCATTGGGAAGCGATCCGAAGGTCAGCTTCAGCGGCGTGCCCGCCGTGGTGACGATGGTCGCGGTCCAGTCGCGCGCCTCGGCGCCGCGCAACATGTGATTGCGCAGCTCGGTCCAGCAGGGGTGGGGTTCGGACTTGGCCATCCAGTCGCCCAATGCGTCGCGCGCTGTGATCTGTGTCAGCGTGCTTTCGGTGTCCACGCACCAAAGCTTATCGTAGGCGGCGTTGGTCAGCACCAGCGTGCCGATCTCGTCGAAAACCGCGACGGCGTCGGGCAGCGCGTCCAGCGCCGCCCGGGTGGTGGCGATTTCGCTGCGGAATCGGCGCGTCAGGCCGACTTCGGCACTGATATCCTCGACCAGCAGGGCGAAGGCGCCGTCAGGCTGCGGCCGGCCGGTGACCCGGAACGTCCGCTCACCGGCAAGGTGCCACAGCTCGCAATAGGTGCCGTCGCTGGCCGCGCGTTCCACGTTCAGCACGTGGTCACGCCAGCTGCTGTAATCCTTGGGCTCGGGCATCATGTTGCGCGACCGCAGCGCGTCGAGGAACGAGTCGAGCCCGGGGCGCGACAGCAGCAGGTCGATGGGCAAGGTGGTGAGGTCCGTCAGGGCGGGGTTGAACATGACCAGCTGCCGGTCCCGGTCGAAAAGCGCGATGCCCACCGTCAGTTGCGCGAAGGTGCGCGAGAAGGTCTGGATCGACTCGGACAGCGACGTTTCGGCCCGTACCAGCGCATCGACGGGCAGGGCCGTGACGAACAGGTCCGCCCCGATCCGCGATAGGTGACAGTCGAACCACCGCTCGCCGCCGTCGGGATCCGTGAGCGACAGGCGCTGGATGTCGCCTTCGTCCGGGTTCAGGCGGGGAAAGACCCGGTGCGGCGGCCAGGCCGTGGACGGGCCGTCGGATACCTCTTCGACCAGGGCGAGATAGGCCCTGTTCACCCACGAAATCGTGCCTTCCGGCCCCTCGCGCCACGCGGCGAAGGCCATGGCGTCGCCCTGCGCGCGCAGGCTGTCCAGCTCGGCCCCCAGAGACGCGTGCGCGCCGCGGTCGAGCGTGACGATATCGGTCTCGGCAGACACCAGCGAGAGGCGCACGCCGGTCCCCTCGTTCCTTAGCCGCAGCGCGGTCGAGCGATCCTGCGAGGCCAGCGTCGCGACCCCGAGGCGGGGCATGTCCAGCATCGTGCGCGAGAAGCCGGGAAAGAGCCGGTCGAGATGGCCGGCGAGGCTGCGGTAGGTCGCCCGCCCGTCGCCAAGGCGCGCGAGATATTCCCGGGCCGGGGCGGTCGCATCGACCAGCGCGCCGCGGTCGACCACGAAACTGGTGGCGGTCGGGTCGGCTTCGCGCGTGAGGCGCTGGTCGCGCCGGTCCGCGCCCAGCCTGTGCGCCAGGAACGCCGCACCCGACAGCGCCGCGGACAGTGAAACCGTCGCACAGATCAGCACCAGATCGACAACTGTCATCGAGACCCCCGACCGAATGGAAACGTTAACGGTCAGCTTCTTCGGGGAAGACTTAACGAAACGTTAAGCTCCCGAAAAAAGGCGCGTTTTACTCAAATGTCGGTCGGTTGGTTTTCACCCAGCGCGCCGCGACCGCCGCCTTCGGCCGCCAGGGCCGCGCGCGACCAGCGCAGGGTGACGATGGCGCCGTGTCGCGTCAGGCGGGCCGAGCGGTCGGTGAACTGGTCCGCGCCATTGGCGAAGACCAGCTCGGCCCCCGAGCGTTCGAGCAGCGTTTTCGCGATGAACAGGCCCAGGCCCATGCCCTGGCTGTCCTCGCGGCGGGTCGTGCGACCGGCATTGCGGCTGCGCATGAACGGGTCGCCCAGGACGGGCAGCAGGTCGGGCGGAAAACCGGGGCCGTCATCGGCGATGCGCAGGTTGATGGTCTCGTCGCTCCAGCGGGCGTCGATCCAGACCCGCGACCGGGCGAAATCCACCGCGTTCTGGATCAGGTTGCGCAGGCCGTGCACCACTTCGGGGCGTCGCAGGATCACGGGCTCCTCGTCCTCGGGGTCGAACTCGACGGCGCCGGTGGGGGCGAGGTCGTAGATCAGCTCGACCCCGCGGGCGCCGTGCGGCTCGGCCGCTTCCTCCAGCACCGCCGACAGGGGCGCGTGGCGCATGTGGCTGTCCTGCTTGCCGGCGCGACCCATGGAGTGAAGGATCATCCGGCACCGCTCGGCCTGGTCGCGGATCAGCCGCGCGTCGTCGCGCAGGTCCGAGTCCTCGCCCAGCTCTTCGAGCATCTCGCCGCTGACCAGCGCGATGGTCGACAGGGGTGTGCCCAGCTCGTGCGCGGCTGCGGCGACCACGCCGCCCAGGTCGGTCAGCTTCTGTTCGCGCGCCAGAGCCATCTGCGTCGCCTGCAACGCGTCGGCCATGGCCGTCATCTCCAGCGTGACCCGGCGCGCGTAGGCGGCCTGGAAGATGACCCCGATGCAGATCGCCGCCCAGAAGCCCAGCCGGAACAGCGGCGGCAGGTGCATCTCGGCCCCGTCGGTGGTGCTGAGCGGGACGTAGACCCAGAAATTCGTCGTGGTCAGACCCACGGCAACGACGCACACCAGCAGGGTCGCGTTCAGCCGCAGCACGGCGGCCGAGATCGCCACCTGCGCAAGGATCAGGGACGCGAACGGGTTGTTCAGCCCGCCCGTCAGCATGAGCAGCGTCGACAGGTGCACCATGTCGAAGACCAGCACGCCCGCCAGCCCGGTTTCGTTCAGGCGCTTGTTCTCGGGATAGATCAGCGCGGCGGCGACATTGGTGATGACCGCAACCGCGATGGTGACCGCGATCAGCCCGGTGGGCAGCGCCAGGTCGAGGAACACCAGCGACAGGATGACGGTCACCACCTGCCCGGCAATGGCGATCCAGCGCAGCAGGATCATGGTGCGCAGGCGCACCCAGTTCGACCGTCGCGGCGCCGCGAAGATCGGATCGTTGGGGCCGAAATCGGGCGCTGCGTCTGTCTGCGTCATCGTTTCGCTTGTAAGGCCGGTCACGCGGCCCGATCAATGGGCCGGATTCGGGGCGAAAGGACGCAAGCGATGAAGAAGGCTTACCTGTTCGGCGGCGCGGCGGTGGTGGCCGTGGGGGTCGGGCTGACCGCCGGCCTGCTGCTGCGCGAGGATGGCGGTCCCTTCGCGCCGTGCCGGGACAACGTCATCGCCGGGGGCGGCGGCACGATCGGTGGCGACTTCACGCTGGTGTCCGAGACCGGCGAGACCGTGACCTCGGACGATGTCATCGACGGACCCACCCTGATCTATTTCGGCTACACCTTCTGCCCCGATGTCTGCCCCTACGATGCCGCGCGCAATGCCGAGGTCGTGGACCTGCTGGACGCGCGCGGATACGACGTGACGCCGGTGTTCGTCACCATCGACCCGGCCCGCGACACGCCCGAGGTTCTGGCCGAGTACACCGACTACCTGCATCCCGACATGCTGGGCCTGACCGGCTCGGCCGAGCAGGTCGACGCCGCGGCGCGGGCCTATCGCGCGTATTACGGGCGCGGGCCCGATGTGGGCGAGGACGGCTACCTGATGAACCACTCGGTCTTCAGCTACCTGGTCCTGCCCGAACACGGCTTCGTCGAGTTCTATCGCGGTGCGCCCGGCGTGGCGGGCGAGGGGATCGAGTCCGACGCGATGGCCGAGAGCATGGAGTGCTACCTCAGCAGGGCGTGATTTGATCGCCGCCGTTTCGCGCCTATGTCACGCGACATAGTAGAGAATTGCGGGATGCGGGATGAGCGAGACTGCCCAGAAAATCGGACCGGACAAGAGCCTTCTTCTGCTGGATGACGACGAGGCGTTCCTGAAACGCCTTGCCCGGGCGATGGAGAAGCGCGGCTTCGAGGTGCGCACCGCCGAGTCGGTCCAAGACGGATTGGCCGCGGTCCGCGAGGCGACGCCGGCCTACGCCGTCATCGACCTGCGCCTGGGCGACGGCAACGGGCTGGACGTGGTCGAGCAGATCCGCGAGCGGCGCGAGGACACGCGCATCGTCGTGCTGACGGGCTACGGCGCCATCGCGACCGCCGTGGCGGCGGTGAAGATCGGCGCGACCGATTACCTGTCCAAGCCCGCAGACGCGAACCAGATCAGCGCCGCGCTGCTGGCCACGGGCGAGGATCTGCCCCCGCCGCCCGAGAACCCCATGTCCGCCGACCGGGTGCGGTGGGAGCATATCCAGCGCATCTACGAGCAATGCGACCGCAACGTGTCCGAGACGGCCCGGCGGCTGAACATGCATCGCCGGACCTTGCAGCGTATCCTGGCCAAGCGGTCGCCGCGCTAGGTCTCAGGCGGCCTCGGCCCGCAGCCATCTTACGAATTTGCGCAGCGTCTCGGGCCGGTGGCCCGGTCTCGTGACGACGAAGTAGCCGTAATCGGTCTCGGTATCCTCGAACAGGTCGATGAGGCTGCCGCGCGCCAGGTCGTCGGACACCACCGGGTAGGGCAGGATCGCCACCCGGTCCGACCCGCGCAGCGCCTGCAGCAGCATGGCATTGTCGTCGAACTCGGTCGCGCGCACCCGGTCCAGGTCCAGCCCGTGCGCGCGGGCCCAGTCGATCTCGGCCTGCCGGTACGGCCCGAGTAGCCAGGGCCAGGTGGATAGCGGCGACAGGTCGGTCAGCGGGCCGACCGCCGGCGCCTCGGGCCCCGCGACCACCACGTGCACCGATCCCATCAACCATTCCGACTCGACGCCCGGCCAATCGCCCTTGCCCTGCCGGATGGCCATGTCGAACCCGTCGCGCGACAGGTCCACCACGCGGTTCGACGGCAGCAGCTCCAGCTCGACCTCGGGGTGGCGGGTCCAGAACCGGCCCATGCGCGGCATGATCCAGCTGGCCGCCAGCGACGGCGTCAGCGACACCCGCAGCGGCCGGGCGCTGTTGCGCGTCGCCATGTCCCGCGCCGCACCGGCGATGCGTCCGAACCCGTCCGTCAGCGCGGCGCAGAGCGCGATCGCGTCATGCGTCGGTGCCATCCCGTCAGGCGTCCGCTGGATCAGCGCCACCCCGAAATGCGCTTCGAGCTTGCGCACGCTCTGCGACACCGCGGCGTGGGTCACGTTCAGCTCGGCCGCGGCGGCGGTGTAGGAGCCCAGTCGCGCGACCGCCTCCAACCCCCGCAAGGCCTGAAGCGAAGGAACCCCGTGCCAGTCCATTGTAAGCCCACCTTACATGCAAGAATTCGTTCTGATTCGGTATGGCCTAATAAAGCAGCTACATGAGGGACATCGGAAGTCGAAAGGTGCGACGCCTACCGTAAGAAACGCATCGATCCCTTCCGTGGTCCCCAAAGGGCCCATCGGAACCCTCACCGCAGGAAAGGATCCTGTCATGATGAACATTTTCGCTCAAAGCTTCCTCGTCGCCACGCGCCAGGAGCCCGGTTACCGCAACCGCGCGCAGAAACGGGCGGAAGACGCCCGGACCGAGCGGTGGCACAGCGACCGGCGCTCGGGCTTCAGATCTGCGCCAGCAGAGACGCGTGACGGGCGGTGAACGCCGCCCGCACCTCGCGCGGGGGGCGCAGGACGATGTCGAGATCCGCGATCAACTCGGGATTCGGCCGTCCGAAGAAGCGCGTGGCTTCCGCTTCGGCGAAACCCGCGATCTGCACCGCTTCCATCCATGCACTGACCCGGTCCGCCGCCTTGATCTGCCGCTTGATCTTCTGCGGCAGGGCGGCGGGCAGGCCGAACCGCAGGTGGATCGCCGCCGTCAGCCGCGTGTCGAGCTCGCCGTAGCTGGCACCGATGGCGGCCTTCACCGGCGAGATCATGTCGCCGATCACGTATTCCGGCGCGTCGTGCAGAAGCGCGGCCAGCTGCCAGCGCGGTTCGGGACGGGCGCTGGTCGCGGTGAACAGGGTTTCGACCAGAAGCGAATGCTCGGCCACGCTGTAGGCGAAATCGCCCCTCGTCTGCCCGTTCCAGCGGGCGACGAAGGACAGGCCATGGGCGATGTCCTCGATCTCGATATCCATCGGAGTGGGATCCAGCAGGTCCAGCCTGCGGCCCGACAGCATCCGCTGCCATGCGCGGGGGGTATTCATGGGGCGATCTTCGATCAGGGTCGGTTGCCGGGTCACCTGTAGGCCATGGGGCCGGCCGATGCGACCGCTTCGCGCGGCCGCGCGCAGCGCGTTGCCTGTGCGGAAATCCGATGCTACACGCCACCCAACTTTTGCAAAGGATGATGGATATGGCTGGCGACTATGTCGTGAAGGATATTGGTCTGGCGGATTACGGCCGGATGGAGCTGGACATCGCGGAAACCGAGATGCCGGGCCTGATGGCCTGCCGCGAGGAATTCGGCGAGGAAAAACCCCTGAAGGGCGCCCGGATCGTGGGCAGCCTGCACATGACGATCCAGACCGGCGTTCTGATCGAGACGCTGACCGCCCTGGGCGCCGATGTGCGCTGGGCCTCGTGCAACATCTTCTCGACCCAGGATCACGCCGCCGCGGCCATCGCCAAGGCCGGCGTGCCGGTCTTCGCCGTGAAGGGCCAGACCCTGGAAGAGCACTGGGACTACCTCGACCGGTCGTTCCAGTTCGACGATGGCCCCAACATGATCCTGGACGATGGCGGCGACGCGACGCTGTATATCCTGCTGGGCGCCCGGATCGAGGGCGGCGAGGAATTCGGCGTGGCCACCTCGGAAGAGGAAGAGGTCATCCAGAAGCAGATCAAGAAGCGCATGGAAGCCTCGCCCGGCTGGTTCACCAAGATGAAGGAACAGATCAAGGGCGTCAGCGAAGAGACCACAACCGGTGTGCATCGCCTCTATGACTTGAAGAAGAAGGGCGGCCTGCCCTTCCCCGCGATCAACGTGAACGACAGCGTCACCAAGTCGAAATTCGACAACAAGTACGGCTGCAAGGAATCGCTGGTCGACGGCATCCGCCGCGCCACCGACACCATGATGGCCGGCAAGGTCGCCGTGGTCATGGGCTACGGTGACGTGGGCAAGGGCTCGGCCGCGTCGCTGCGCGGCGCCGGTGCCCGCGTGAAGGTGACCGAGGTCGACCCGATCTGTGCGCTCCAGGCCGCCATGGACGGGTTCGAGGTCGTGCTGCTGGAAGACGTCGTCGCGGACGCCGACATCTTCATCACCACCACCGGCAACAAGGACGTCATCCGCATCGAGCACATGCGCGAGATGAAGGACATGGCGATCGTCGGCAACATCGGCCACTTCGACAACGAGATCCAGGTCGCCAGCCTGAAGAACCACAAGTGGACCAAGATCAAGGACCAGGTGGACATGATCGAGATGCCCTCGGGCAATCGGCTGATCCTGCTGTCCGAAGGCCGCCTGCTGAACCTCGGGAACGCCACCGGCCACCCGTCCTTCGTGATGTCCGCGTCCTTCACCAACCAGGTGCTGGCGCAGATCGAGCTGTGGAAGAACGGCGGCCAGTACGAGAACGACGTCTACATCCTGCCCAAGCACCTGGACGAGAAGGTCGCCCGCCTGCACCTGGACCGGATCGGCGTGAAACTGACCCAGCTGGATCCCGAGCAGGCCGCCTATATTGGCGTGACGCCCGAGGGTCCGTTCAAGCCCGAGCATTACCGCTACTGAGCTTCGGTCAAGCGACAGTCCTTGTGGGGCCCCGGTATCGCCGGGGCCCTTTTCGTTTGCCCATGGGGGCTTTCGCGTCATGCCAAGCTTGACGCACGCGTGTTTTGCCTTCGAAACTGCGCGCGGCACCATAACAGGAGGACAACGCGCCATGGGAAAACGGGATGACCTGATCGAGAAATACGCGGCCGACCTGCGTGAGAAATGCGGGATGGAGCCGGACATGGACCTTCTGCGCAAGGTCACCATCGGCTGCGGGCCGGCGATCTACAACGATGACGCGTCCACCGTGGCCGCCAGCGACACGGAAGAGCTCAACCGTATTCGCGAGAACTTCCTGATGAAGAAGCTGGGCCTGCCCGACAACGACAGCCTGATGGGCGGCATCCAGGAGGTCATCCGCATCTATGGCCGCGAGAACCGCAACAAGTATCGCGCCGTTGTCTACTACATGCTGACCAAGCATTTCGGCCGCGAAGCCGCCTATTCCTGAGCCCCCTGGGCGGGGGCGCACTGGCCCCCGGGGGAACCGCCCCTAGATCCCGCCTCAGCAATGGGGCGGGACGTGCATGAAGGACGCAATCCGGGGATGGTGGTTCGAGGGTGACGACCCCATGCCGTGGCGCGAGGTGGCGATCACCACGCTGGCCGTGGCGGTGCCGCCCGTGCTTGCCATCCTCGCCTTCGGGCGCATGGGCGCGGTGGCCTTCATCGCCTCGCTGGCCGCCCACCTGTCGGCCAAGGACGAGGGCGTCCTGACCGGCACCGTCGTATCGCTGGTGCTGGTCATCTCGGGACTGCTGAGCCTCGGCGATCCCGACCTGGCGCTGCTCACCGCCGCCTCGCTGGGAATAATGACCGGTATCTGCGGGTTGCGCGGCATGGCGCGCCCGCCCCTGCGCGCGCTGATCACCTGGACCGTCTTCACCAGCCCGATCCTGCCCGCGACCGAGAAGCCGCTGCTATTCGCGCTGTTCATCCTCGCCATGGTCTGGAGCCTGGGCGTCACCCACGTCTTCGGCCAGAGCCGCACCACCGGCGATGAGGACCAGGAGAGCGCCGAATACGCGCTGGTCTTCGGCATCGCCTTCGCCGTGGGGCTGACGCTGTCGGTCTATATCGGCGGGCGGTATTTCGGCGATCACGGGTTCTGGTTCCCTCTGACCTTCGTGGTGCTGTGCCTGCCGCCGCATGGGCGGCTGTTCCGACGCACCCTGAAGCGGACCGTGGGCACCGTGCTGGGCACCGCCGCCGCCGTCGCCGTCGCGCTGGTCAGCGAGGCGACATGGCTGGTGGTGACGCTGGGCGCCGTCAGCCTGCCGCTGGCCTTTCGGATGCTGCCCTACAGCTACACCATCTTCACCGCGATGCTGACGATCTGCGTGCTGGAGCTTCTGGCGCTGGTCTCGCCCGTCAGCACCCTGGCGGCGGAACGGCTGTACACGATGGCGGCCGCGGCGGCGATGACCTACGCGCTGGGCATCGTGGGCTACGGCGTCCTGATGATCCTGAAGCCCGACGCGGCCAGGACCCTGCGCGAGGGCTAGAGCCCGCCCAGGTCTCGTATCAACTCCCATTCCTCGGGCGTCACGGGCTGCACCGACAGGCGGGAATTCTTCACAAGCACCATGTCGGCGAGCCGGTCGTCGGCCTTGATCTGGTCCAGTGTCACGGGCGTCGGCAGCGGCTCGACCGCCTTGATGTCCACGCATTCCCAGCGGTCGTCGTCGGTGGTGCTGTCGGGATGCGCCGCGGCGATGACCTCGACGATGCCCACGACCGCGCGTTCCTTCTGCGAGTGGTAGAAGAAGCCCTGGTCGCCCACCGCCATCTCGCGCATGAAGTTGCGCGCCTGGTAATTGCGCACGCCGTCCCATTCCTCTCCCGCGTCGCCCCTGGCGACCTGGTCGTCCCACGACCAGGTCGAGGGTTCCGATTTGAACAGCCAGTAGCTCATGCCTTCGCCCCCTTGCGGCCGCTGCCCAGCATGGGCGCGGCATCGGTATCCAGCGGCCAGCGCGGGCGCGCGGCCAGGCTCATGTCGTCGGTCTGCCCCAGGCGGAGGCGTTCGATCCCCGCCCAGGCGATCATCGCCGCGTTGTCGGTGCACAGCGCCAGGGGCGGCGCGGTGGAGGCGATGCCTCGTTCCGCGCAAAGGTCGCTCAGCCCGGCCCGGATCGCACCGTTGGCCGCCACGCCCCCGGCCACGGCAAAGGCGGTGGCCTCGGGCATCAGGTCCAGCGCGCGGCGCGATTTGGCCACCAGGATATCGGCCACCGCCGCCTGGAACGACGCGCAGATGTCGTCGCGGGTGGACGCGGGCAGGGTGCCGTCGACCAGCGCCGCGTCGCGGGCGCGCAGCACGGCGGTTTTCAACCCGGAGAAGGACATGTCGCAGCCGTCCCGGTCCAGCAGGGGCCGGGGCAGGGTGATCACATCGTTGCCACGTGCCGCCGCCCGCTCGACCTCGGGGCCGCCGGGCTGGGGCAGGGACAGGGCCTTCGCGATCTTGTCGAAGGCCTCGCCCGGGGCATCGTCGATGGTGCCGCCCAGCCGGGTGAACCTGTCGGCGGCCGTCACGCGCAGGAACTGGCAATGCCCGCCCGAGACCAGCAGCATGAGATACGGGAACGCCAGCCCGTCGGTCAGCCGGGGCGTCAGCGCGTGGCCGGCCAGGTGGTTCACGCCGATGATCGGCAGGCCCAGCGCGGCGGCGAAACCCTTGGCGCACATCACGCCCGCCATCACCCCGCCGATGAGGCCCGGGCCCGCGGTCACCGCCACGCCGTCCAGGTCACGCGGCCCGAGACCCGCGGCCGCCAGCGCGCGTTCGATGGCCAGGTCCAGTTTCTCCACGTGGGCGCGGGCGGCGATCTCGGGCACAACGCCGCCGTAGGCCGCGTGCAGGTCGGCCTGCCCGAAGACCACGTTCGACAGGATCTCCGGTGGCTGGCCGGGGACGTGCCGCACCACGGCCGCGCCAGTGTCGTCGCAGCTGCTTTCGATGCCGAGAATGGTAAGCGTCGTGTCCATGCCGGCCTGTTGCCTTGGAAGTCGCCCGAGCCTACCACTTGGCCCTGCAGCCGTCCATTGTGAAGGAGCCGCGCCATCCCCGCGCCGCCGCTTGTCCTTTCGCGTCCGCGCCCGGCCGCCCTGAGATTCGCCCGCACGGTGCGCGGCCTGGGTTTCGGGGGGCCGATCCTGTTCGCGCCCGTGCTAGAGATCGTGCCGATGGCGCCCGGAGACCTGCCGGGGGGCGATCTGGTCTTCACCTCCGAACACGGGGCCATCCGCGCCGCCGAACTGTGCCTGCGGGACCGGCGCGCCTTTGCCGTGGGACCACGCACCGGGGCGGTGGCGCGCGCGCTGGGATTCGACTGCGCCGACGGACCGGGGCAGGCCGCCGAGCTGCCGGATTGGCTGGCCACGCAGGGCGCCGGGCCGGTCCTGCACCTGCATGGTCGCCACGTGACCGGCGACTTGGCGGGCGCACTGCGGGAGCTTGGCGTGCTGGCCGAGGCCCGGGTCGTCTATGACCAGGTCGCGCGCGCGCCCGGCGCCGCCGCGACCCGTGCGGCGCGCGGGCCGGGTGCGATCTTGCCGTTGTTCTCCGCGCGCACGGCCCGCCTGTTGGCGGACGGATTGGAGCAGGTGGACGACAGCGCGCAGGTGCTTTCGATCAGTTCGGCGGTCGCGCGGGCTTGGCCTTTGGGCGGTGTGCAACATATTGCATCAACGCCCGATGCGGCGGGGATGGCGGCTCTGGTGGCCGCCCTTGTTGCACCGGCAGTGGAACGCTAAGGTCGCGTGACGCTTTGGAAAGCAGGAACAGCCGACCCGTCCGGGCGGCGAGAAGGTGGGAAGACGTTGGCATGACCGAGGCAAAGACCGAAAGCACCGACACGACCCGGGGCGGCGCCGAAGACACCAAGCCCGACCCCACGACCGAGACGGCCGCGACCACGACGCCCGACACGCCGAGCACCGGGAACGATGACAGCCGGGCCGCCCAGGAAACCAGCCGCACGCCCTTCGCCACGCTTTTCCTTGGGGGTTTCATCGCCGCCGCGCTGGGATACGGCGCGGCCTATTACGGTGAATTCGGCCTGTTCGGCGCTGGCGAGGACGAAGCGCTGGTCGAGGTTGTCGCCGCGCAGGAAGCCCGGATCGACGCGATCGAGGCGGCGCTGGGCGCCCCCGACGAGGTGACCGAGCGGCTGGACGCCTCGGATGCCGGGCTGACCGAATTGCAGCAGAATTTCGGGTCGCTGGCCCAGAACATCGATTCGCTGGATGAGCGCATCGGCGGGGTCGAGGCCGGTCTCGCCGGTCTTGCGCCGGGCGAAGACGCCGAGGGTCAGACCGCCGGCGTGGACCTGTCTATGATCGAAGACCTCACCGACGCGCAGAATTCGATCCAGGGGCAGCTGTCCCAGCGGATCGACGAGCTTGCCGCGCAGGTCGCGGCGCTCGAGCCGGGGGCGAGCACCGACAGCGTCGCCGCGTTGGAACAGCGGCTGGCCGACCTTTCGGCCCAGATCGACGCACAGTCCGAGGCCATCGCCGGCGCCGAGACCGCCGCCGAGACCGAGACCCGCCGCATCGCTGCGCAGGCCGCGATCAGCGAGATGCGCGCCGCCATCGAAAGCGGTGCGCCCTTCGCCGATGCCGTGGGCGCCTTCGAGGACGCGAGCGGCCAGGACGTGCCCGAGGCGCTCAGCGCGCCCGCCGGTCAAGGCGTGGCCACCCTGTCGTCGTTGCAGGACAGTTTCGACGCCGCCGCGCGCGACGGTCTGGACGCCTCGCTGGCCGTGACGGCCGGCGACGGCGCACTGTCGCGCATCGGTGCGTTCGTGAAGGCGCAGACCGGCGCCCGCGCCCTGAGCGAGCAGGAGGGCAGCGGCCCCGACGCGGTTCTGAGCCGTGCCCAGGCCCGCCTGAACGAGGGCGATCTTCGGGCCGCGCTGACCGAGCTCGACGCGCTGCCCCAGGAGGGTCGCGATGCCATGTCCGACTGGATCGCCCGCGCCGAGACCCGGCTGCGCGCCAGCGCCGCGCTGGCCGACCTGTCGCCGACTTCCAACGCTAACTGAGGACGATCGTCATGCTGTGGTCCCTTCTGAAGGTCGTTCTGTTCTTCTGTGCCGTCGCCGCCCTGACCTGGGGCGCGGGCCAGTTGCTGAATGCCGATGGCGCCATCCGCGTCGCCGTCGCCAATACCGAATTCACGCTCGGGCCGCTTCAGGCGGCCATCGCGCTGATCCTGTTGATCGTCGCGGTCTGGATCGTGTTGAAGTTCATCAGCCTGCTGGTCGCGATCCTGCGGTTCCTGAACGGCGACGAGACGGCGCTGAGCCGCCATTTCTCGCGCAACCGCGAGCAGAAGGGCCTTGCCGCTCTGGGCGACGCCCTGCTGGCGCTGGCCTCGGGCGAAGGCAAGGAGGCGCAGGCCAAGGCCGCGCGGGCGCAGAAATACCTCGACCGCCCCGAGCTGACCAACCTGCTGGTGGCCCAGGGCGCCGAGATGACCGGCGACCGCGCCACCGCCGAGCGTGTCTACAAGGAATTGCTGGCCGAGGATCGCACCCGCTTCGTCGGCGTGCGCGGCCTGCTGAAGCAGAAGCTGCAGGATGGCGACACCGACACAGCCCTTGCGCTGGCCGAGAAGGCCTTCGCGCTGAAGCCCAAGCACGCCGAGACGCAGGATACCCTGCTGCGGCTGCAAGCGGGCAAGCATGACTGGGCCGGGGCGCGCAAGACGCTGGGCGCCAAGCTGAAATACGGAACCCTGCCGCGCGACGTTCACAAGCGGCGCGACGCCGTGCTGGCCCTGTCCGAGGCGAAGGACCTTCTGGCCGAGGACAGCACGATCTCGGTCCGCGAGAACGCGATCGAGGCCAACCGCCTGTCGCCCGACCTGATCCCGGCGGCCGTCATGGCCGCGCGGGGCTACATCAGGAACAACCAGACCCGTTACGCGACCCGGGTGCTGAAGAAGGCCTGGGAGGCACAGCCGCATCCCGACCTCGCCGCGGCCTTCGCCGACATCTCGCCCGACGAGACGACGGGCGAGCGCGTGCGCCGCTTCGGTACCCTGACGCGGTTGAAGCCCGACCACCCGGAAACCAAGATGCTGCTGGCCGAGCTGCACATCGCCAACGAGGACTTCCCGGCCGCACGTCGCGCGCTGGGGGACCTGGCGACCTCTCACCCGACGACGCGGTCGATCACCATCATGGCCGCGATCGAGCGGGGCGAGGGCGCCGATGATGCGATCGTGCGCGGCTGGCTTGCCCGTGCCGTGACGGCGCCGCGCGGCCCGCAATGGGTCTGCGACAACTGCCAGACGGTGCATGGCGAATGGGAGCCCGTCTGCGGCAATTGCGGTGCGTTCGACACGCTCAGCTGGACGGAACCCAAGGCCGGGTCGATCTCGGTGCCGAAACAGGCCGAGATGCTACCCCTGGTCGTTGCCGGCGGGTCGCCCAGCAGCGATATCGTGATCCCCGACGCGCAGGAAGAATCCGCGACGACGACCACGGCGTCCGAGCCGCCGATCCCGTCCGAGCCTGAGCCCGACGCCGAGCCGAAGGCCGAGGAGAAGCCCGCGGCCGAGCCGGCCCCCGAGCCCGCGCCGAAGCCCGATCCCAAGGTCCAGCCGGTCGGCGCCGACGAAACGCCCGAGGCCACGGCGGTGCCCGAAGCCGAGGTCATCGTGCCCCAGGACCAGCGCGACGAGGAAAACGCCCGCCGCCCCTGAATTGCCCTTCCACCGCCGCGGGATCCTTGTTACAGACCGCGCCGGTGGACGCCGCTGTAGCTCAGCTGGTAGAGCACGTCATTCGTAATGATGGGGTCGGGGGTTCGAGTCCCTTCAGCGGCACCACCCGTTTTCACTGGAAATTCTCGGAAGCTGGATCGGTCGAATTCCGATCACTTTTTCCGTCGCGCCGCCTGACGAGGGTGCGGCTCGCGCTATGCTCTCCCCCAACCCGCCGCACGCGCCAAGGAGAGCTGTCATGTCCACCACCTTCACCGTCAACGGCCGCGAGGTCACAGTCGACGCAGACCCGGACACGCCGCTCCTGTGGGTGCTGCGCGACGAGCTTGGGCTGACCGGCACCAAGTTCGGCTGCGGCATCGCGGCCTGCGGGGCCTGTACCGTGATGCTGGACGGCATGTCGCGCCGGTCCTGCGTCACGCCCCTGTCGACGCTGGACGGCGCGCGGGTCGAGACCATCGAAGGCGTCACCGGCCCCGAGGCCGAGGTGGTCCAGGCGGCCTGGGTGGATATCAACGTCCCGCAATGCGGATACTGCCAGTCAGGGCAGGTCATGGCGGCCACGTCGCTGCTGCAGATGATCCCCAAGCCCACGGACGAGGAGATCGACAACGCCATGGCCGGCAACATCTGCCGCTGTGCCACTTACGTCCGCATCCGCCAGGCCATCCGCCAGGCCTCGGACAACCTGGAGGCCTGATCATGCTGCCGCACATCGCCAAAGCCGCCCCCCGTGTCGCGACCACGCGCCGGGGTTTCCTTGCCGGGGCCACCGGCCTTGTCATCGCCACCCACCTGCCGGGCAAGTCCCGCGCCCAAGCCGCCCGCGTCGTGACCGAGGACGGCACCACGCAGCTTGCGCCGAATGCCTTCGTGCGCGTGGCGCCGGACAACACCGTGACCGTTCTGGTCAAGCATATCGAGATCGGCCAGGGCGCGAATACCGGCCTGCCGGTGCTGGTCGCCGAGGAGATGGACGCCGACTGGTCCCAGGTCCGTGCCGAGGCCGCACCCGAGGACGTGACGCTCTACAAGAACCTGGCCTTCGGGATCCAGGGCACGGGCGGCTCCACCGGCCTATCCAACAGCTACATGCAGATGCGCGAGGCCGGGGCCGCCGCGCGGGCTATGCTGGTCGATGCCGCCGGCCGCCGCTGGGGTGTGCCCGCGACCGAGATCACCGTCTCGAAAGGCGTGGTCAGCCACGAGCGGTCGGGCAACAGCGCCACGTTCGGCGAGCTGGCCGAAGAAGCGATGGAAAGCGAGATCCCGGTCGGCGTGCAGCTGAAGGATCCCGCCGACTTTACGCTGGTGGGCACGAAGGTCACGCGCACAGACTCGGCCGCCAAGTCCACGGGACAGGCGACCTTTGCGCTGGATATCTACCGCGATGGGATGAAGACCGTCGCCCTGCTGCACCCGCCGCAATTCGGCGCCACGGTCGTGACGGTCGATGACAGCGCCGCCATGCAGGTCGCGGGCGTGCGCCAGGTGGCGCAGGTGCCCAGCGGCGTGGCCGTCATCGCCGACAATACCTTCGCCGCGCTGAAGGGTCGTGACGCCCTGAGCGTCGAGTGGGACACCAGCAGCGCCGAGACCCGCAGCAGCGCCCAGATCGCCGAGGCCTTCCGCGCCCAGGCGCAGCCCGGCGCGGGCACTCAGGTCGAGGGCAACGGCAATATCGACGATGCGCTGGCCGGGGCCGACCGCACCTTCGAGGCGGAATACCTGTTCCCCTACCTCGCTCACGCGTCGATGGAGCCGCTGGACGGCGTGATCGAGGTGAAGGACGGCGAGGTCGACGCCTGGATCGGGTCGCAGTTCCCGACCGCCGACAACCAGACCATCGCCGGTGTCCTGGGCGTGTCGCCCGAGCAGGTGCGCGTGCACACGATGTTCGCGGGCGGCTCCTTCGGGCGCCGCGCGACGCAGGGATCCCATTTCGCGGCCGAGCTGGCCAACGTCGCCAAGGCGGGCGGCGACGGCGCCTACAAGCTGATGTGGACGCGCGAGAACGACATGCGCGGCGGCTATTACCGCCCGCTGACCGTGCACAAGCTGCGCGCCGGTCTCGACGCCGAGGGCAACATCACCGGCTGGGACAACCTTGTCGTGAACCAGTCGATCATGATGGGCACGCCGATGGAGGCGATGGCCGTGCAGAACGGTCTCGATCCCACGTCCTACGAGGGGTCGAACGACCTGCCCTATGGCTTCCCGGCCCACCGACTGAGCTGGGCGCGGGGCGAGGCGGGCGTGCCGGTCCTGTGGTGGCGTTCGGTCGGGCACACGCACACAGCCTACGCGGTCGAGACGTTCCTGGACGAGCTGCTCGAAGCCGGCGGCAAGGACGCGGTCGAGGGGCGTCTTGCCCTGATGAAGGACGAACGCCCCCGCGACGCGGCGGTTCTGCGGCGGGTGGCCGAGATGGCCGACTGGTCGGGGCCCGGTACGGGCGACACGCGCTTCGGCGTGGCCTATGCCCGCAGCTTCGGCAGCTACGTCGCCCAGATCGCCGAGGTCGAGGACCGCAACGGCGTACCCCACGTGCGCCGGGTCTGGTGTGCCGTGGATTGCGGCGTGGCCGTGACGCCCGACGTGATCGCCGCCCAGATGGAAGGCGGCATCGGTTACGGCCTGGGTCACGCGCTGTATTCGCAGATCACGCTGGACGACACGGGCCGCGTGCGCGAATCCAACTTCGACACCTATCGCAGCCTGCGCCTGTCCGAGATGCCGCAGATCGAGGTGTCGATCATGGACAGCACCGCCAACCCCACCGGCGTGGGCGAACCGGGCCTGCCGCCGATCGCCCCGGCCGTGGCGAACGCCTGGCGCAGCCTGACCGGCGTGTCGCGCCGCGACCTGCCCTTCGTAAATCGTATGTCCTGAAAGGAATGAGCATGAAACCGATCGGGACGCTTGCCCTGGCCGCGCTGCTGGCCGCAGGGCCCGTTTTCGCCGAAAGCCACCAACCCGAGATCGCGACCGAGCTTCGGCCCGTCTCGGCCTTCGAGGATATCGAGAACGACGACGAACGGGCCTCGGCGCTGTTCACCGAGATGGCGAAGGTGCTGCAACATCCGCGCTGCCTGAACTGTCACCCGGTCGAGGGCGGCCCTCTGCAAGGCGACGATATGCAGCCGCACGATCCGCCCGTGGTGCGCGGCGCGGGCGGCATGGGGGCCATCGGGATGCAGTGCAACACCTGCCACGGGGCCGAGAACGTCGCCTTTACCGGCGCCGAAGGCTCGATCCCCGGCCATTCGCCCTGGATGCTGGCACCGCTGTCCATGGGCTGGATCGGCCTGACCGTCCCCGAGATCTGCGCCCAGCTGAAGGACCCCGAGCGCAACGGCAATCGTGACCTGGCCGCCATCCACGAGCACAACGCCGAAGATGGGCTCGTCGGTTGGGGCTGGCATCCGGGCGAGGGCCGCACGCCGGTGCCGGGCACGCAGGAGCAGTTCGGCGAGCTGACCCAGGCCTGGATCGACGCGGGCGCGGGCTGCCCGAGCTGAGTTAGCCGTCCGAAGTTTTTGAAGCGGGCCGCCAACGGGCGGCCCGTTTTCTTTTGAGCGATGTCCGGGACTCGCTTTCGCGTAAGCCGACGCCCTGGCTAAAGTGCCAGTTCCGGCGTCAGACCCGTCTTCTCCAGCGCCCAGGCGGCGGCCCAGGCACCGTCGCGCCGGGTCAACATCAGGTAGTTGCGTTGCGCGCAGTAGATCCCGGGACGACCGGGCAGCGCGCGCAGGCGGATCGGGTGGCCCTTCAGGGGCGCTTCGCCGAACCGTGCCAGCGTGCCCAGCCCGCGGGCGAAGGCGGTGGGCGGCGCGGGGTGCGAAATGCCCGAGGCCACAAGCTGGTGCAGCGGCCCGCTCGCGGCATCCATCGTGCCGCGCGTGGCCAAATGGATCTCGCCCGACAGGACCGTCACCGGTGTCTCCGGCCGCTCGTGCCGGTCGAGGATCAGGCGCAGGAACCGTTGCCATTCGGCCCGGTGGGTGCGGCTTTGCCACTGGTCGCGCAGGTCATCCTCGTATTTCTCCATCCGGCGCGTGAGGCCCATCAGCCGCTCGACGATCGACAGGCGCGGCCCCAGGGCGGGGACCGAGGATAGCAGGAACAGGTGCCCCGTCGGGGCGCCGGTGATCGCGTCGGTCACGTCACGCCAGGTGGCGTCGTCCATGACCCGCTCGGGCCGCCGGGTGGAGCGCAGGTCGGGCGCAACGAAGCTGACGCCCGGCGCATCCACGCGCCACGACAGGTGCCCCGACCCGGTGGCGACAGGAGGCTGCTCATCGGGCGCGCAGCCCATCTGGAACATCAGGAACGACTCGCGCGCGACGTCGAACAGCGTGCGGCCCACGTCGCTGTCCAGGATGTCCTCGGGCAGCGATCCCCAGCCGTCGCAGATGTCGTGGTCGTCCCACATGGACAGGCTGGGGACGCGCGCGGCGACCGCGGCATAGCCCGCCTGCGCCGACTGGAAGGCATAGCGCAGGAAGAACGCGCGACGCAGGGCTTCGCGCAGTTCGGCCAATGCGGATGCGGGCTGGGGGCGGGTGTCGATGTCGGGCCAGTCGCGGCTGATCGGGTGCGCCTCGGTCACCTCGTCGGCATAGATCTGGTCGCCGCCTTGGAGCAGCAGGTGCAGCGGCGCGCGGTCGTTGCGTTCGGCCAGCTGGCGCCACATGGCGTTCCGGCTGGCCTCGGGGCGGTCGAGATCGCCATGCTCCTGCCCGTTGCACGAGGTGTAGGCCACGTTCAGGTCGCCGCCCCAGCGGGTGTTCACGCGGTATTCGCGCCCGTCGATCTGGTAGCTTGCGGCCGGATCCGCGGGCAGGCGGAAATCGTATCGCCACATGGTCGCCCCCGCCGCACCGCCCAGCCGCACGGGGTCGACCTGCGTGCCATCGGCCTCCAGCACCGGGGGCTTTCTGCCGACGTGGCGGACCAGTGTCGCGGCCAGGGTCACGCCCCGTTCGTCGACCTGGCGCAGGTGCAGCATCGGAAGGGTGTCGGGGGCACGGTCTGGCAACATCGCCCTGAGATAAGCCCCCCGCGCCCGCCCGCAAGTGCGCTTGAACCGGCGGTGATCTGGTATACCATTTGCCGGAAAACCGAGGAGGACAAGATGGCAGACAAACCGACAGTCGGCTTTATCGGCGTGGGCTACATGGGCCACGGCATGGCCAAGAATATCCTGCAGGGCGGCTATCCCATGCAGATCAAGGGCAACCGCAACCGCACCCCCGTCGACAGCCTTGTCGGCATGGGCGCGACCGAGGCCGATACGCCCAAGTCCATGGCCGAGGCCTGCGACATCATCCATATCTGCCTGTCGAATTCCCCCCAGGTGGAAGAGATCATCCGGGGCGAGGACGGCATCCTCGCTTCGGGCAAGAAGGGCCTGATCGTGGTGGACTGCACCACCGCCGATCCCGGCTCGACCGACATGCTGGCGGCAGAGCTGGCCGAGGCGGGCATGACCATGGTCGACGCGCCGCTGGGCCGCACCCCGAAGGAAGCCGAGGAAGGCACGCTGGACGCCATGGTGGGTTGCGACGACGCGACCTTCGAGACCTTGAAGCCGGTGATCGAGTGCTGGGCCGGCACCATCAACCGTATCGGCCCCGTGGGCAGCGCGCACCGGATGAAGCTGATCATGAATTTCATCGCCATGGGCTATGGCGCGCTGTTCGCCGAGGCGCTGAGCCTCGGGGCGAAATCCGGTATCTCGCCCCAGACCATCCGCAAGGTCATCGGCGAAAGCCGCATGTCCAACGGTTTCTTCGAGACGTTCATGTCCTACGCCGTCGACCGCAATCGCGAGGCGCACAAGTTCACCATCACCAACGCGCTGAAGGACGTGACCTATGTCGCCTCGATGGCGCAGGGGGCGGGGGTGATGAATCCCATCGGCGCGGCCACGCGAAACTACTACGCCCATGTCGCCGCGCTGGGGCAGGGGGCGGATTACGTGCCCATGGTCGCTGACCACGTGGCCCGTCTGAACGGGCTGGACCTGGCCGACGAGGTCAAGAAGGGCGAGAAGTAAGCGCGCGGGCTGGCCGGGGTCAGTGGGCCCCGGCCTTGTCCTTGTTGCCGAACAGGCCGCTAACGGTCTTCACCACCGGCACCAGGATCGCGCCCAGGATCAAGCCGATGACACCGTCGAGGAACGCCGTCACCGCCCATTCGACAGCACCGCGATAGCCCGACACCGCATCGCCCGCGGCGACCGCCAGGTCGTGGATGATGTCGTAGGGCAGGTGCCAGCCCATCTCGTGCAGGCCGTGGACGATGATGTTGCCGCCGACCCACACCATGGCGGCGGTCCCGATGACCACCAGCGCCTTCATGATCCACGGCATCGCCTTCACGATGAACCGGCCCAGCGACCGCGTCACCGACAGCCGCCCCTTGGCGGCCATGGCGACGCCGGCGTCGTCGGCCTTCACGATGACCGCCACCGCGCCGTAAACGGCCACGGTGATCAGGATTCCCGCCGCGCCCAGCACCAGCGCCACGCGCCACAACCCCATATCCTCGGGCAGGGACGACAGCACGATGGTCATGATCTCGGCCGACAGGATGAAATCCGTCTTGATCGCGCCCTTGACCTTCTTCTCCTCGAGATGCGCGTCGGCCATCTTTTCCTTCACCAGGTCCTCGGCGTGATGATCGGCCGGGTTGATGGCGTGAAGCACCTTCTCGGCGCCCTCGAAACACAGGTAGGCGCCGCCCAGCATCAGGAGCGGCGGGATCGCCCACGGCGCGAAGACCGACAGCAGCAGGGCGATGGGCAGCAGGATGACGATCTTGTTGAAGAACGACCCCTTGGCGATCTTCCAGACGATCGGGATCTCGCGGTCGGCGGAAAAGCCGTGGACGTATTTCGGGGTGACCGCGGCGTCGTCGATCACGGCGCCCGCGGCCTTGGACGACGCCTTGACCGCCTGCCCCATGACATCGTCGACCGAGGCCGCCGCCACCTTCGCGATGGCCGCCACGTCGTCCAGTAGCGCGATCAGACCGCTCATCCGGCGTCCTCCTTTGCCTGCTCCGGGGTGACATAGCACCGCAGGGCGGCCGCGCAATGCGGGGCCGCGTTGGCGGGCCAGATGGCTTGGGCGGATCAGCCCGGCTTGCGCGCCCATCCCATGTAGATGACGGCGGTCGTGGGCACACGGCCGAAGACCGGGTCCAGCCGCTTGTTCAACCCGCGCGGCCCCAGCCCGGTCGTCTCGCGCGGCGCGAGCCCCGCGCGTTTCAGCAGGGTGTCGAGCTCGCCGGGCTTGATGAACATGTCGGGGTCGTGGGTGCCCTTGGGCAGGATGCGCAAAACGTCCTCGGCCATGGTGATCGCCGCCAGGCGCGACACGGGGTTGCGGTTCAGCGTGTCGAACAGGAACAGCCCGCCCGGACGCAGCACGCGCGCCACCTCGCGCAGGGTCTGCTCGACGCTTTCCACGTGCTCCAGCACGTCGACGCAGACCACCGCGTCGAAGGCGCCGTCGTCGTAGGGCAGCGACTCGCCCTTGCCCACGTCGTAGCGGATGTCGCGCCCGCCCTGTTCGGCGTGTTGCCGCGCGGCCTTGATCGAGTCCTCGGCCGGGTCGATGCCCGTGACGCGCGCCCCGCGATCGTCCAGCGCCTCGGCCATGAAGCCGCCGGCGCAGCCCAGGTCCAGCACCTGCTTGCCCTGCCAATCGATCAGCCGGTCGAACCACGACAGGCGCCCGGGCACCATGTTCTTCAGGGTGCGCACCCAGCGGATGTCGTCCGACCACCATTGCCGGGCGAAATCGTCGTAGATCTGCAGGTTGTTGCGCGTCTTTTCGGCCATGTCCGCCCCTTCGGTCCTTCGCCGCACAGATAGCGCGGGTTGCGCCACACCCAAGCCACGCAATGACCTTATTCGGTTAGCCCCCGGTTCATCGCTGCGACCGTAGATCCGTCCTCGGGATTTACGGGGGTGACACCATGGCATCGAATGCGCCGATCATAATCAAACGCAAGAAGAAGGGCGGCGGCGACGGCCATCACGGTGGCGCCTGGAAGGTGGCCTATGCCGATTTCGTCACGGCGATGATGGCCTTCTTCATGCTCATGTGGCTGCTGAACGCCACGACCGAGACCCAGCGCAACGGTCTGGCCGACTATTTCAACCCGGCCATCCCCATGGCGAAGCTCTCGGGCGGGGGCGATGGGGTGTTCGGCGGGGACGACGTGGCGTCGAACGATCAGTTCGTGGGGCGCGCCGGGGGTGCGCAGGTGGTTCAGTCGTCCGGCGCCGGTGCCGGGCAGGGCGCCGAGGCGGCGCTGTCGGACGCGCTGGGCGACGTGAAGGACCAGCTGGACGCCAATTCCGGCGAATCGACCGTGGCCGACGACCTGTTGCAGCATATCGACGTGCGCATCACCGACGAGGGGCTGATCGTCGACATGTTCGACCTGCCCGGCGCGCCGCTGTTCGAGCCCGAGCGCGACACGCCCACGGCACTGGGCCGCGAGCTGATCGCGGTTGTCTCGGACATCTTCCGCCTGGCCGAGAACCGGGTCGCGGTGAACGGCCACGTCCGTGCCCAGCCCGTCGTCCGGGTGGAACGGGCGGAATGGGACCTGTCGGCGGCCCGGGCGCAGAAGACCCGCATCCTGATGACCGGCAACGCGATCTCCGCGGACCGCATCGCCCGCATCGGCGGCTTCGCCGACCGGAACCGGCTGCACAAGGCGCCGACCGACCCGCGCAACAACCGGATCGAGCTCATCCTGCTGCGCTGACCGGCGTTAGCGGCCTGTTAAGCCCGGTGGGCTAACCCTTCCTCAAAGACGACGCGGTGACATCAGAAAGGCGCACCCCATGACGATCTCTTCCTCCCTCGCCGCCGGGGTTTCCGGCCTGAACGCGAACGCCCAGCGGCTGGCCAGCATCTCGGACAATATCGCGAACTCGGCGACCATGGGCTACAAGCGGGTCGAGACCGACTTCCACGCCATGGTCCTGGAAAGCGGCAATGCCAGCCGATTCAACGCGGGCGGCGTGCGCAGCTCGACCGCGCGGCTGATCGACGAACGCGGCCAGTTGCAGACCACGCAGAACGCCACCGACATCGCCATGAACGGTCGGGGATTCATGCCCGTCACGCGACAGGCGGCGCTGACCCAGCAGGGCGAATTGCCGCTGTCGCTGATGACCACCGGATCGTTCCGACCCGACGACAGCGGTATCCTGACCGACCCCGTGGGCAACGTGCTCCTGGGCTGGCCGGCCCGCCAGGACGGCAGCTTCCCGTCCTTCCCCCGCGACAGCACCGACGGGCTCGAGCCGATCAACATCTTCCACAACCAGTACTCGGCCAACCCGACGACCGAGATGACGATGCATGTGAACCTGCCGTCGGACGACAGCGCGCCGGGTGCCAGCGGCGATCCGTATGACATCACCCTGGAATACTTCGGCAACCTTGGTCAGAAAGAGTCGCTGAACGTCGTCTTCACCCCGACCGTGGGCGGCGCGGCCCCGTCGAACCAGTGGACCATGCAGGTGACCGACAGTGCCAGTGGCGGCGCGGTCATCGCCGAGTACACGCTGGACTTCAACACCGGCAACCCGGGCGGCGGCACCATGACCTCTGTCACGACCGTCACGGGCAATGCCTACGATCCCGCGACCGGAACGGTGGACCTGACGGCCGGTGGAGGCACCATCGCTCTCAATATCGGTGAGCTGAACGATAATTCGGCCATTACGCAGCTCGATTCGGTCTTCGCGCCCTCGTCGCTCGCGAAGAACGGCACCTCCGTCGGAACGCTGCTGGGGGTCGAGATCGACGCGGGTGGCATCGTGAGCGCGGTTTACGATTCGGGCTTCACGCGCTCGATCTACCAGGTGCCCATCATCGACGTGGCCAATCCCAATGGCCTGAAATCCGGCGATGGCCAGACCTACTCCGTCACCGGCGAAAGCGGCGACATGTTCCTGTGGGACGCCGGTGAAGGTCCGGTGGGCGAGACCGTGGGCTATACCCGTGAAGCCAGCACCACGGATGTCGCGAACGAGCTGACGACCCTGATCCAGACCCAGCGCGCCTATTCCTCGAACGCCAAGATCATCCAGACGGTGGACGAGATGCTGCAGGAAACCACCAACCTCAAGCGCTGATCGGCGCAGCCTTCCTGAACCAGCGACAGGAGACGCCAAGTGGCCATCTCGAACGCATTGAACAACGCCATATCGGGCCTGGGGGCGGCCGGGCGCAGCGCGCAGGTCGTGTCGTCGAATTTCGCCAACGCGCTGACGCCCGGCTACGGCAAGCGCGAGGTCGACCTCGCCAGCCGGGCCCTCACCGGCGGCGTCACCGTGGCAGGGGTCACGCGTGCATCGGATCCCGCGCTGCTGTCCGAACGCCGTGCCTCGGATGCGGCCGTGGCCAGCGGCGACACCACGGTGACCGGCCTGCAACGCCTGACAGATGCCATGGGAGAGCCCGGCGCGCCGCAATCGATCCCGGGCCGTGTCGCTGCCCTGTCCGGGCTCTTGACCGAGGCGGCCAGCCAGCCCGCATCGCAGCCGAGGCTGAACGCGCTGGCCGACGGTGCCCGTGCCCTCGCGGGCAGTCTCAACGCGGCCTCCGATACGGTGCAATCCGTCCGGCTCGACGCCGACAGGTCGATCGCCGCGCAGGTCGATCGGCTCAATACCAGCCTCGCCCGCGTGGATACGCTGAACGGCGACATCATGCGCGCCCGGGTACAGGGCAACGATGTGAACGGCCTGCTGGACGCCCGCCAGGCCGAGATCGACAGTATCGCCGGGATCGTCCCGCTGCGGGAACTGCCGCGCCCGAACGGCGGCGTGGCGCTGATCACCACGGGCGGCGCTTTGCTGCTGGATGACCGGCCCGCCCGGGTCGGCTTCTCGCCCGCGGGCGCCATGACGCCGGGCGATGCGCTCGGCGGATCATTGTCGGGCCTGAACATCAACGGCCTCCCGGTGGACATGAGCCGCAGCTCGGGCCGGATGTCGGGGGGATCCCTGCAAGCCGCGTTCGACTTGCGTGATCGCACCGGGGTCGCGGCGCAGGCCCAGCTCGACGGCCTGGCGCGGGAGTTGATCGCACGCGTTTCCGCCTCCGGTGTGGACCCGACCATCGCGGCCGGATCGCCCGGGCTGTTCACCGATGCAGGCGCGGCCTTCGCCCCGGCCAACGAAGTCGGGCTCGCCGGACGCGTGACCCTGAACGCGGCAGTTGATCCGGCCCAGGGTGGCGCGGTGTGGCGGCTTCGCGATGGCGTGGGCGCCACCGCGCCCGGACCGCAGGGCGACGCGCGCCTTCTGAACACGCTGGGCGCGGCGCTGGGCGCCTCGCAACCCGCCGCGTCGGCGGCGCTCGGAACCGGATCCTTCAGCCTCGGCGGGCAGGCCGACCAGGTCGCGTCGAGCCTGGGATCGTCCCTGTTCCGGGCCGAGCAGGATCGCACCTTCGCCCTGTCCAGGTCATCCGAACTCATCGCCCGCGAGCTCGAGCAGGGGGTCGATACCGATGCCGAGCTTCAAACCCTGCTGTTGGTCGAACAGATCTACACCGCCAACACCAAGGTGATCCAGGCCGTCGACACGATGCTGCAGCAACTTCTGGAGATCTGATCGTGCCATTTTCATCCATAGGCGATCTCGCCCAGACCTTCGTGACGCGCCGTGCCAACACCCGGCTGACATCCGAACTCTCCAAGCTCGGAACCGAACTCACCACGGGCCTGAAGCGCGACAAGGGCACCGCCCTCTCGGGCGATCTGGGGATACTCACCGCGCTCGAACGCAGCGTGACCGAACTTGCCGCCCTCAGCAGCGCGGCGAAGGAAGCCAAGGTTTTCGCCGACGCGACCGAAGCCCGATTGGGTCGTATCCAGGACTTGGTACAGGATCTTGGGACGAAGGCGGTCCTGTCCCAGGGCGGGGTCGGCGGCAATGTCGAATCCGCCGTCATCGCCGCGGCACAAGACGCCTTCGCAACGACCGTGTCGTCGATGAACGCGACGGGTGCGGGCCGCTTCCTGTTCTCGGGCACGGCGACCGGAACCGCCCCGCTTCGGGACGCCGACGCGATCCTGGCCGACCTGGCGTCGTTCGTCGCCGGGGCCCCAGACGCGGCCAGCTTCAACGCGGCGGTCGATGCCTATTTCGGCCCCGGGGGCGGATTCGAGACGACCGATTACCAAGGCACGGCCCAAGATCTCGCGCCGCAAAGGATCAGCCAGGACGAATCGGTCGACCTTGGCCTTCGGGCCGATTCCGCGCTTTTCCGGGATACTCTCGCGGGTATCGCGAGGATCGCCCTCCTGGACGGCGGCGCCTTCGTCGGGGCCCCGGCCGAGCGCCAGGCCATAATCGACACCGCGATCGGCGGGCTGCGCGGCGCGGACAACGGCCTGACCCGTGAACGGTCGGTGGTTGGCAGCGCGCAGGGCCTGATCGACCGCGCGATCACCCGGAACGCCTCCGAGACAACGGCGCTCGATCAGACCCGGATCAGCCTGATCGGTGCTGATCCCTACGAAACCGCGACCCGGATCGAGCAGACGCAGGTCCAGCTCGAATCGCTCTACACGTTGACCGCGCGACTGTCGCGCCTGAACCTGGCGAACTTCCTGTGATGCGCAGGCTCTGGTTGACATGCGCCGTCCTGATCCTCGGCCTGACCGCCGCTTCGGCGTCGCCGGTACGGATCAAGGACCTGGTGGAATTCGACGGCGTCAGGGGCAACGATCTGCTGGGTTACGGCCTCGTCGTCGGGCTGAACGGCACCGGTGACGGGTTGCGCAATTCGCCCTTCACCGAAGAGATCATGGCCAGCATGCTGGAGCGGCTGGGCGTGAACGTCACGGGCGAGCAGTTCCGCCCCAACAACGTCGCGGCCGTGCTGGTCACCGCGGTGTTGCCGCCTTTCGCCCGCGCCGGGAGCCAGATCGACGTGACCGTTTCGGCCATCGGTGACGCCAGTTCGCTGCTCGGGGGGACCCTCGTGATGACCCCGCTCAATGCCGCGGACGGCCAGATCTACGCGGTGGCCCAAGGCACTATCATTGCCGGCGGCGCCACGGCCGAGGGTGACGCGGCCACGGTCACCCAGGGCGTCCCGACCGCCGGGGCCGTGCCCGCCGGCGCACGCGTCGAACGCGAGATCGATTTCGACTTCGGCTCACTGACCAGCGTGCGGCTGGCCTTGCGGACCCCCGACTTCACCACGGCGGCCCGGATCGAACAGGCGATCAACGCGGACCTGAACCGGGGGGTCGCGATCATGCTGGATGCGGGGACGGTCGAGGTCGATATCGCCGCGACTCGGGCGCGCTCACCCGCCCACGCGCTGGGCCGGATCGAGAATATCCGGGTCGAGCCCGAACGGCGTGCGCGCGTGGTCGTTGACCAGAGATCGGGCACCATCGTCATGGGATCGGACGTGCGGATCAGCCAGGTGGCCGTCAGCCAGGGCGGCCTGACCATCCGGGTCGAGGAAGCGCCGGTCGCGGTGCAACCCAACCCCTTCGCTCCGGGCGAGACGGTCGTCGTGCCGCGCACCAATGTCGGGATCGAGGACGAGGCAGGGATCGGGCTGGCCGTCGTGCCGGACGGGACATCCCTGTCCGAGGTGGTCGCCGGTCTGAACGCGCTGGGCGTCGCGCCGCGCGACATGATCGACATCCTGAAGGCGATCAAGTCCGCGGGCGCGCTGCATGCCGAACTCGTGGTGCAATAGTCCGATCGGGCAGCGGGCCCACGGACACGGGGTTCAGCATTGCTGACGCACGGGTTTGATCGGTCGACTGCCGGGTTGGGCGATGTGTCTCGAGATGGCTTCGGCGAGGATACCGGGTGCCTCTTCCGCCAGCAGATGACCGAATGACCCCAGTCGCACCACTTCGCCGCGTGACGTCGGCCGCGCCGCCCTGCGGGACACCTCGGGTGACACGGTCCGATCGGCGTCGCCAACCATCAGGACCAGGGCGCCGGACCATTCGCGCAGCAGCGACGGCAGTCCGGCTGTCGACCATTGCGCCATCATGTCGAGCGTGCCGCGCAGGTGCTCGGGGTCGGCCAGGAGGCGCGCGTAGATGTCGAGGCTCTCTTGGGTCAGGCGCGACCCGGTGCTTCCCATGATCTGGCTAAGGCGCGCCGGGCTGCGCGCCACGCGCGACAGCGCGGCGCCGATGCCGGGGGTCGCCGCCATGGCACGGGCGGCCATGGGAAACGCCCAGGCGGCTGCACCCTGGAACCCGTCCAGCGCAGGGTTCACACCGATGAGTCCGTCCACGCGGTCGGGCGCCTGCGCACCCATGTGCACGGCCAGCGCGCCGCCCGCCGAGTGTCCGACGATCCAGCGGGGCCGCGCGCCTAGCCAGTCCATGAGCCGCCACAGATCCTCGGCCATGGTGACCGGACGGCTGCGTTGCCGTGTCCCGGGCCGGGTGAAGCCGTGGCCCGGCAGGTCGGGCGCGATGACGCGGAAATCCTTGGCGAGGAGCGGCATGACTCCCGCCCAGCCATAGGAGGTGCCGCCCGTTCCGTGCAGCAACAACAGGTCCGGACCGTCGCCCATGACCTGCACGTGCCAGTCATGGGGTCGGCAGCGAACGCGGCGCGAGGCCGCCCGGTTCGGCCAGTCCCGCGCGTCGCGCGCCCAGTCCACGGTCAGCCGTCCAGAAGGGGCGCCACCGTCCGCGACAGGCTGGCGGCGTCGGCGCGGGGCAACGGCACGTAGCTGGCCGCGGCGCGCTCGGCCAGCGTGGCGAGGCTGGGGCTGGGCCGCCGCCCGGTATCTATGACGATCCCGCCCGGCAGGCCGCGCCCCGCGCGCGTGGCGGCGGACAGGGCATCATCCTGGGCACGCTGCCGGTCGGGCTGCCCGTCGAGGTCTATGTTTGCGCGCCCGTCCGTGAGCAGCGCCAGCGACGGCGTCAGGCCGCGCCGCGCGGCCATCTGCGCAAGATCGCAGGCGGTGGAAACCCCGGCGGCCAGCGGGGTGCCACCGCCGCCCGGCAAGGCGGCGAGCCGTTTCTTGGTCTGCACGAGCGAACGGGTGGGCGGCAGCAGCACCTCGGCCGCCTTGCCGCGGAAGGCCACCAGCGCCACGTGATCGCGCCGGGCGTAGGCCTGTGCCAGCAACAGCTCGATCGCGCCCTTCGCCTCGGCCAGCCGCGCCACGGCCTGCGAGCCGGACGCATCGACGCAGAAGATCAGCAGCCGCTCGGTCCGCTCCTCGAAGCGCTGGATGCGGAAATCGGCGGGCCGCAGGTGAACCAAGCGGGGGACCTGCGCGGTGCGGGCACGGATGGTCTGCCATGGGGCAGCCGCGCGGAGGGTGGCCACGAGATCCAGCCGCGCGGCATCGCCCGGCCGACCGGGTCGCGCGGGCAGGGGACGCCCCCGCCGGTGGCCGCGCTGGGCCGCGCCGGTGCCGCCGGAGCCCTTGGCGGCCCGCGCGCGGCGCCCTTCGGCAAGGCTGCGGAGCAGATCGGACGGCAATTGCGCGCGGGCTGCGGCGACGAGCAGCTCGGCCGGCAGGCTGTCGGATGGCGCGTCGGTGCTGTCATCCTCGGCGGCGCTGTCGCGCTCCTCGGGCGGCGGCGTGTCGTCCGCGGCCGTCTCGTCGGTGTCGTCCGTCTGGGGCAGCGGCGTGCCGCGATGGGCAAGGCACAACGCCACCGCCCGGGCCAGGTGATCCTCGGTGAGCGTAGCCGCGCCGTCCAACGCCGCGAGGCCCCGCGCTGCGCGGGCGGTAAGAAGGGGGGCGCGCATCCCGTCGATGGCGAGGGCGGCTGCGGTTTCGACCAGCGCGCGGACCTGGTCGGGTGCGAGCGTCACGTCCGGCCCCTGCATCGCCGCGCCTCCGGCCGACACGGTGTCGAGATCGTCCAGCGCATCGTGGCGCATGTCGTCGAGATAGAGAAACAGACCCAACCGATCGGCCAGCGCACCTGGCAGGCCTTCGTCCTCGGCGGCGCCTTCGTCGAGGCAGACGAGCGCCAGGCCGCCGTCATCGACCGCCTGCGCCAGCCGCGCGGCGCGGGCCGGGTCCAGGCGTTCGGCCCCCGTGACGATGACCAACCCGCCCTGTTCCAGAATGCCGGGCCGGGACACGACCTGCCCTGCCGACAGGGTCGCGGCAAGGTCGATTCCACCGCTCAACGCGTCTTCCGGGGTTTGCGGACCGATGCGGCGGGCGCCGAGCGGTTCGAGCGCGGCCAGTACCGCGTCGCGCACCGGGCCCGGCCGCGCGCGAAGCCACAGACCGCCAAGCCCGGCACCGTCCAGCGCCAGCAGCCGCAGCGCGTCGTGGATCCGTCCCGGTGTCATTCCGCCGCGACGCGGACCGGGCCCAGCGTGTCGGCTACGATACGTTCGACCCGGGCGGCGCTGCCCGATTCGTCCATGGGATCGCGGCGCAGGCGATGGCCCAGGGCCATGGCGGCGACCCGGCGCAGATGTTCGCGCTCGACAGACTTGGCGCCGTCGAAGGCGGCGGCGGCGCGGGCGGCCTTCAGCAGCGTGAGCTCGCCCCGCAGCCCGTCGGACCCGAGTGCGATGCAAAGGGCGGCGCAATCGGTCAGCGTGTTCTCGGACGTCGACACCTTGGGCAGTGCCTTGCGCGCGGCGAGGATATCCTTCCGAAGCTGGGCGTCCTGCGGCTTCCACAGCTTCAGGAACCCGCGCGGATCGCGATCGAAGGCGTCGCGGCGGCGCATGACCTCGACCCGTGTGTCGATATCGTGGGGTGATGTCACCTCGACCGACAGGCCGAACCGGTCCAGAAGCTGCGGGCGCAGCTCGCCCTCCTCGGGGTTGCCCGAACCCACGAGGACGAAGCGCGCGGGATGGCGGATCGAAAGACCCTCGCGTTCGACCAGGTTCTCGCCCGATTGCGCCACGTCGAGCAGCAGGTCGACGATGTGATCCTCGAGCAGGTTCACCTCGTCGATATACAGGTATCCACGGTTTGCCTTCGCCAGCAGGCCGGGCTGGAACGCCTTCTCGCCCTTGGTCAGCGCGCGTTCGATATCCAGCGCGCCGGTCACGCGGTCGTCCGAGACGCCCAGCGGCAGGTCGACCACCGGGGTCGGTCGGCTGACGATGCGGGTGTCTTCGACCGCGGCCCAATCGGGGCAATCGGCCTTCCGGGGGCTGTTCACCGGGCAGCCCGCCACGCATCGGATGGGTGGCAGCAGTGCGGCCAGCGCGCGCACGGCGGTGGACTTGCCGGTGCCCCGGTCGCCGAAGACCAGGACGCCGCCGATGGACGGATCAACCGCGGTCAGCACCATGGCGTGTTTCATGGCTTCCTGGCCGACGATGGCGGAAAAGGGAAAGGGTTGGCTCATGCGGCCTGTCCTTCGGTTGGGAGGGGTCGGGCGGCCTGCCAGTGGCCGCATGTGTCGATAACGCGAAACCGCGCGTAAAGCTCTTCCGCGAACCAGTCGCCGTCCCGCACCGCGCGAATGGCGCGGGCATGGGGCCCGTCCGCCCGGGCGAAGGCCGCCATCGAGGCGGCGTTGGGCCAGACGGAAAAGGTGATCTGGTGCAGGAACGGGATCTCGCCGATGCCGATCTTGAACGCCACGTTGGGATCGGCGCCGATCACGTCGGAGATCGCGGGCGCCTGGTCCCAGAACCGCAGCAGGTGGCGGGGCCGGATCGTCGCCCGGGTCAGCGCGGCCAGCGGTCCACCCGGGTCGGGCGATGCGCTGAAGGGCGTGCGCCGCGACCATTCCCCCCGCACCGAGGTCGGGCGCAGGAACAGGGTCCAATCTTCCGAGGCGCGATCGCGCCAGCGCCGGAACACGGGCGTGTCGCGCAGGCGGATTCGCGCGGTGGCGGCATCGGGCCAGACCGCCAGAATCGCCCAGACGGCGGTTTCGGGGCGTGGCGTGAACCCTTCGCCGCTGCCCGACCCGCAGAGCTTCCAGAACTGGCAGTCGGGAACACGGGACAGTGGCAGACGTGAGGCACCCATCTGCGCGAACGCCCAAAGGCGCGCGGAAACCGTGTCAAAACGGTGGATGGACAGGGTCACGGTCTGGATGGGGCGCCCTCCGCAAGCGGCCACGAAGTGTAAACCTAGTCTGACAGATATCTGATCACTTGCAAAGCGCGCGGCGTGATACAGCTGATTGTCAGGCAAAGTTGACATCTATAGGCTGTAACCATGCGCAGCACATCGAAACACAGTGATCCAAGCCACGCCGTCGTCATCGGCGCGGGTCTGGGCGGCCTGGCCGCGGCCATGCGGCTGGGGGCCAAGGGCTATCGTGTCACGGTGCTGGACCGGCTCGACAGCCCCGGGGGCCGCGGCTCGGCCCTGCACGAGGAAGGGCACCGATTCGACCTAGGACCCACCATCGTCACCGTGCCGCAGCTGTTCCGCGAGCTCTGGTCCGATTGCGGGCGCGACTTCGACGCCGACGTCGATCTGCGCAGCCTCGATCCGTTCTACCAGATCCGCTGGCCCGACGGTTCGACCTTCACCGCGCGGCAGGACACCGACGCCATGCGCGACGAGGTCGCCCGCCTGTCGCCCGGCGATGTCGCGGGCTACGAGCGATTCCTGAAAGACAGCGAGGCGCGCTACGCGTTCGGGTTCGAGGACCTCGGGCGACGGTCCATGCACCGGCTGCGCGACCTTGTGGCGGTGCTGCCGAAATTCGCGTGGCTGCGCGCCGATCGCTCCGTCGCCGCCCACGCCAAGCGGCGGTTCCGCGACCCGCGTCTGCAGATGGCGTTCAGCTTTCACCCGCTGTTCATCGGGGGCGATCCGTTCAACGTGACGTCCATGTATATCCTGGTCAGCCACCTCGAGAAGGAATTCGGGGTCCACTACGCCATCGGCGGTGTCGCCGCCATTGCCGAGGCGATGGTGCGGGTGATCGAGGACCAGGGCGGTCACGTCCGGCACGGGGCCGAGGTGGACGAGATCGTGATCGAACGCGGCACCGCGCGGGGCGTGCGCCTGACCTCGGGCGAAAGCATTGCGGCCGACCTCGTGATCTCGAACGCCGACGCGGGACACACCTATGACCGCCTGCTGCGCAACCACGCCAAGCGGCGCTGGACCCCGGCCAGGACGAAATCGCGCCGCTGGTCCATGGGGCTTTACGTCTGGTATTTCGGCACGCGCGGCACGGCGGACATGTGGGGCGACGTGGGCCACCACACCATCCTGAACGGCCCGCGCTACCAGGGGCTGGTGCGCGACATCTTCATCAAGGGGCAGCTGTCGCAGGACATGAGCCTGTATATCCACCGCCCCTCGGTGACCGATCCGACCGTGGCGCCCGCGGGGGATGACACGTTCTATGCCCTGTCGCCGGTGCCCCACCTTGGGTTCGACCATGCGGCCGACTGGGAGGCCGAGGCGGACCGGTACCAAGACCTGGTCGCCGCGCAGCTGGAGACCGTGATTCCCGGTTTCCGCGACCGCATCAGCGCCAGCCACGTGATGACGCCCAACGATTTCCGCGACCGCTACCTGTCGCCGCACGGATCGGGCTTTTCCATCGAGCCGCGCATCCTGCAATCGGCCTGGTTCCGGCCCCACAATGTCAGCGAAGAGGCGCGCGGGCTTTACCTGGTCGGCGCGGGCACCCATCCGGGCGCAGGGCTGCCCGGCGTGATCTCGTCGGCCGAGGTTCTGGGCAAGCTGGTCCCCGACGCCGCGCGCCCCGTTTCGCCGCCGATCCCCCAGAAGGTTGCCGCCGAATGATCGACCCCGACGACATGCAGCATTGCCGCGACGCGATCCGCCACGGGTCGCTGTCGTTCCACACCGCGTCGCGGATTCTGCCGGCCAAGGTGCGCGACCCGGCGCTGGCGCTCTATGCCTTTTGCCGGCTGGCCGACGACGCGGTGGACCTGGTCGACGACAAGGCCGCGTCGGTTCTGCGGCTGCGCGACCGGCTGGACCTGGCCTATGACGGGCGGCCGCTGAACGCGCCGGCTGACAGGGCCTTCGCCGCCGTCATCGCCGATTACGAGATGCCGCGCGCCCTTCCCGATGCCCTGCTCGAAGGGCTGGCCTGGGATGCGCTTGGCCGGCGCTACGCCACCCTGTCCGAGTTGCACGACTACTGCGCCCGGGTGGCGGCGGCCGTGGGCGCGATGATGTGCGTGCTGATGCGGGTGCGCGATGCCGATGCGCTGGCCCGGGCCTGCGACCTGGGCGTGGCGATGCAACTGACCAATATCGCCCGGGACGTGGGCGAGGACGCGCGCGCGCGGCGGATGTATCTGCCGACCGACTGGCTGGACGCGGCGCGAATCGACGCGGACGCCTTCTTCGCCGAACCGCTGCCCACCGACGCGGTGCGCGGCATGGTGCGCCGCCTGCTCGACCATGCCGACCGGCTGTACCTGCGGGCCGAGGCCGGCGTCGCCGCCCTGCCCATGGGCGCGCGTCCTGGCATCTTCGCGGCGCGGCACATCTACGCCGGCATCGGCACCGCCGTCCGGCGCAACGGGTGCGATTCGGTCAGTTGGCGCGGCCGAACGTCGCGGCGCCAGAAGGCGGGCTGGATGGGCCTGTCGATGTTGCGCGCGGGGGTGACGGTGGCGATGCCGCGCTCGGCCGTGCTCTATGCCCGGCCCCTGCCCGAGGTGCAGTTCCTGGTCGATGCCGCTGCCCGGCAACCGCGAGCGAGTGCGCCCTGGGGCGAAGGCCGCTCGGGCGCGCTGATCGGCGCATTCGCGCAGCTGGAACAGGTCGACCGCGTGCGATCCGGCCGCGCGGCGGGCTGAAACAGGCATTTCCTGAAAACTGGTCGGGCAGAGAGGATTCGAACCTCCGACCCCCTGCTCCCGAAGCAGGTGCGCTACCAGGCTGCGCTACTGCCCGACCGTGGGGGGCGGACTACTGCTTCGGCGGGCGCTTGGCAAGGGCCTGATAGCCGGGCGGCACCCGGTTCGCCTGGTTTCGCAGAAGCATGGCGATCCGCGGCACCGCCACGTTGTCGGTGCGGTGGCGATAGGCGGTGGCGGGCGTCGTCTGCGACCGGCCGCCCAGGCTTTCGCGCAGCACGATGTAGACGCCCGACGCGATGATGATGGCCGCGCCGATCCAGGTGGGCGTGTCGGGACGTTCGCCGAACAGCAGTGCGCCGAAGATCGCGGCCCAGATGATCTGGCTGTACTGCATGGGGGCGACCACCGCGGCCTCGCCGTTGCGGAAGGCCGCGATCATCAGCAGGCCCGCAAGAAACGCCAGGAGCGCGACACCCCCCGCCATACCCATGTGGAGCAGCGGCATGGGCTGGTAGACCAGCGGCATCATGGCGCCCGCCAGCACGAAGTTCGTCATCATCGGATAGAGCAGCAGGACCACCGGACGTTCGTCCTTGCCGATCTTGCGCACGACGACCGACGCGGTGGCAGAACCGCACGCCGTCAGCAGCGCGGCGGCGTGGCCCAGCGTCAGTTCGTCGGCGTTCCACGGCCGCAGCACCACCAGCACGCCGATCAGCCCGGCCACCACCGCCGCCCAGCGATGGGCCCCGACCCGTTCCCCGAGGATCGGGATCGACAGCACCGTGATGATCAGCGGCGCCGCGAAGATCAGGGCATAGACCTGCGCCAGCGGCAGGTTCGAGAACGCGTAGAACGCGCCCATCAGGGCCGAGACACCCGCCACCGTGCGCAGCGCCGTCCACCAGGGATGCACCGGGCGCAGCGTGCCCGAGACCGGGTCGCGCATCAGCATCACGGTGACCAGCGGGAATCCCAGCAGCACCGAGAAGAAGATGATCTGGAAGGACGAGTAGGTCGCCCCCAGCGCCTTCACCAGCACGTCGTGGGTGGCGAAGATCGCGTAGGCCAGCAGGGCGAAAAGCGGGCCTTTGATGGCGTGGGGCAGCGTGAAGGTCATGCTGTCTCAGAACGCCCGAACGCGCCACAGGTCAAGGGGGAACCGCCGGGCCCGGCAAACGCTGTCCTGCCAGATCGGAAAGGGACCGCCCATGGAAATCATCTACCTGATGTTGCGCGCCGCCACGGGCGTCGCGCTTGTCGTGCTGCTCGCCCGCCTGAACGGCCTGCGCAGTTTCTCGAAGATGTCGGGCTTCGATTTCGCCATCACGGTTGCCACGGGCTCGGTCCTGGCGGCCGTCGTCACGGCGGACAAGATGGAGGCCTACCTGGTGGCGATGGGCGCACTGGTCGCCCTGTTCGTCGTTCAGCGCGCGTCATCGCAAGCGCGGTCGCGGAGCGACTCCTTCCACCAGGCCATCGACAACACGGCGCTTCTGCTGATGGAGAACGGCGAGATCCTGCAACACAACATGCTGCGCGGCCGGGTGACCCACGACGACCTGATGGGCAAGCTGCGCGAGGCGAATGCCCTGCGCCTGTCCGATGTCCGCGCCGTGGTGCTTGAGGACACCGGTGAAGTCAGTGTCCTGCACGGCGCGGAACAGGTAGACGATTGCCTGCTCGAGAATGTGCGCCGTTAGCCGGCGCCCAGCGCGGCGACGATGGCATCGCCCATTTCCGAAGTGGTGACGGGGTCCTTACCGTCCTCGCCCAGCAGGTCGGCGGTGCGCAGGCCCTGTGCCAGCACCGCCTCGACCGCGCCTTCAAGCGCCATAGCGTCGTCGCCCCGGTCGAAGCTGTAACGCAGCGCCATTGCAAAGCTCAGGATACAGGCGATGGGGTTCGCCTTGCCCTGTCCCGCGATGTCGGGGGCCGAGCCGTGGACGGGCTCGTACAGCGCCTTGGGCCGACCGTTTTCCATCGGCGCGCCCAGCGAGGCCGAGGGCAGCATCCCGAGGCTGCCGGTCAGCATCGCGGCGGCGTCGGACAGCAGGTCGCCGAACAGGTTGTCAGTCACGATCACGTCGAACTGCTTGGGATTGCGGACCAGCTGCATGGCGCCGTTGTCGGCATACATGTGGCTAAGCTCGACATCGGGGTAATCCTTGCCGACCTCGGTAGCGATCTGGCGCCAGAGCACGCCCGATTCCATCACGTTGGCCTTTTCCATCGAGCAGAGCTTCTTGCCGCGGCGCATGGCCAGCTCGAAGGCCGAGCGGCAGACGCGCTCGATCTCGGACTCGGTATAGCGCTGGGTGTTGATGCCCACGCGCTCGTTGCCTTCCTCGATGATGCCGCGCGGCTCGCCGAAATAGATGCCGCTGGTCAGTTCGCGCACGATGACGATGTCCAGCCCCGCGACCACGTCCTTCTTCAGCGAGCTGAAATCGGCCAGCGCGTCAAAGCACTGGGCCGGGCGCAGGTTGGCGAATAGGTCCATTTCCTTGCGCAGGCGAAGCAGGCCGCGCTCGGGCTTCACGCTGAAATCCAGGTCGTCGTATTTCGGGCCGCCGACGGCGCCCAGTAGCACGGCATCCACGCGCTGCGCCTGTGCCATGGTCTCGTCGGTCAGGGGCGTGCCGTGCTTGTCGTAGGCGCAGCCGCCCACGAGATCCTCGGTCACGTCGAAGGTCAGGTTGCGATGGGTGCCGAACCAGTCGATGACCTTGCGGACCTCGGCCATGACCTCGGGGCCGATGCCGTCGCCGGGAAGGATCAGAAGGGAAGGGTTCGGCATGGGTTACGCTCCGTCGCTATGGGTCCAGCGCGGGGTATAGCGGGGGCGTTGGGCCGTCAAGCGCGGGGCCCCGGGCGTGGTTAGGGCAGGGTGATGTCCGCCCAGACCAGGCGATGGCGCGGCCAGTCCTCGACCGGTCCCAGATCCGTCGCCTGCGGGGTGTCCGGGGCGGGCCAGAGCACGCCGGCATCACGCACCGCGATGTCCGCCGAGGGCAGAAGAACGCTCAGCCGCAGGTTGCCCGGGCCGTCCAGGTCCGCGGTGTCGAGCGCCGGGTCGCCCACGTGTTCTGGGTCCGCCGCGGCCATGCCTCCGGCGCTGCGCGGGGCGGGATCCTGCACGCGTGGATCGTCCAGAAGCGCGTTCACCGCTTCGGCGCGACCCTCGCCATCCACCGGGTCGATATTGCCAAGTCCCAGGATCACGAAGGGCGCGGGCGGCGCGGGGACCGCCAGCGCGCCGTCCAGCAGGCGCAGCCAAAGCGCCGTCTCGTCATGGGCGCGGCGACCGTTCAGATCCTCGGGTCCGTCGAAGACCGGGGGCGTGGCGGACCACGTCATCAGGTGCAGGACCTCGTCGCCCACGGTGACGGGAACGATCCAGTGCCCGGTCGACGACACCCGCCTTTGCGCGGCGGTCTCCGGGTCGGGGAAGGGCGGCTCCGGGGGGATGGCGCCGGGAAGATCGTCCCACAGCAGGTCGGACAGGTCGGTGGCGGCGTCGGCGTCGATGGGAAAGCGCGACAGCACGGCCATGCCGCCCTGCCCGGCGAAACGTCCATAGCCCATGGCATCGCGCGGACCGCCCAGCCGACCGTCGCCGTCCAGGTCCAGCCCCGTGGCTTGTCCGGAATTCGGTGGCAGGGCGAAGCGGTGGGGGTAGTCAGGCGCGCCCGCCTCGGTCGCGGTCTCGGCCAGGGCGTTCAGCGTGGCGGCGCCCGCGTCGTAGTCGACCCCCTGCAAAACCAGGATATCGGGCACGGCCTCGGCGATCATGCGTGCGACCGCCAGCGGGCGCGGGTCATCCTCGAGAATGTCGCGCAGCATCAGGCCGGGCCCGCGCGCGAAGAGATCGGTGTTGAAGGTGGCGATCCGCAGGTCGGTGGCGCCGGCCAGCCCCGGCAGCGCCGAAAGAAGCAGCGCGGCGGCGAGACGACGGATCAGGCCGATACCATGCCGCCCGCGTTCAGCGACGACTGCCGACGGCGTTCGTCGATCATGGTGGCGATCCGGGCCATGGCGATGCCGCGCATGAACAGCGACGCGGGCAGGAAGGCCCAGGCCGAGATCACCCAGACCATCGTTTGCGGGTCCTGCAGGCTGATGCGGCCGAACTGGTCCGACGCCGTGCTGATGGCAACGGGCATGAGGAAGGGCAGCAGCAGCCCGAACAGCACGTTGATGCGTCCGTCGCGTTCCAGCCGGGTGACGACGTCACCGCCGCGGGTGGGATCGAAGGTGGGCAGGTTGACCCACACGTTGAAGCTGCCGCCCTTCAGCGGCCAGCTGCGCCGACCGAGCAGCAGGACGAACACTGCCAGCGACAGCAGCGAGATCACGTGGGCGAGCCCGACGGCGCTGCGCACCAGCAGCAATTCGCGGACGGTGGCGTCCTCGGGCATCATCAGCACCAGCAGGCGCACCGGCGAATAGGGGAAGTCCATCGCGCGGCCGATCACGTGCCCCACGATTTCCAACAGGACCGTGAGCGAGTTCGGATCGCTCTGACCGCGCGCGATCAGGCTGATCGCGGCAACGGTCAGGAAAAGCATGGTGAAGCGGATGCGGTTGAAAGGCGCGGCATCGCGGAATTCGTAGAGACAGGGATAGCGCGAACCGTACTCGAACAGGGTCAGGACGCCTGCGCAGATGGCAATGAATGCCACCGCCTGCGTCGTGTCATCGGACACGATAGGCAGGATCAGCGATGGCGTCGCGATCAGCAACGCAACCATGATCCCGCGCAAAAGCGCGCCTGTCACCCGTGAGATCACTGTCTCATTACCCCGTTCCGGACGCGACCGATACGATGCCGGGCGCTTGTTCCAACGATGGTCCGCGGCTGGCCGCGGTATGCCTCAATCTTGCCCAATTTTTGCCCCACTTGTCGCTGGACGCGCAACTTCGGATCTTGGTTAACAGGGAATTCGGGGCGGTTTCGTGGAATAACTGGTGCGACTTTGCATCAAATAAGGCACAAAAAAGGGGCCGACCGTAAGCCGACCCCTGCATCTTGTGGTTGTGGCCTACTGGCCTACAAGGGTCAGACCCAGGGCCGCGACTGCGAGGCCTGCGCCTCGAAACTGTCGATCGCGGCAGCCTTCTCCAGGGTCAGGCCGATATCGTCCAGGCCCTCCATCAGGCAGTGCTTGCGGAAGCTGTCGACCTCGAAGGAAATCTGCTCGCCATCCGATGTCGTGATCGTCTGGTTCTCCAGGTCGACCGTCATCCGGGCGTTCGATCCCTTCTCGGCGTCCTTCATCAGCAGGTCCACCTGCTCCTGCGGAAGCGCGATGGGCAGGATGCCGTTCTTGAAGCAGTTGTTGAAGAAGATGTCGGCGAAGCTGGTCGAGATCACGCAGCGGATGCCGAAATCCTTGATGGCCCAGGGCGCGTGCTCACGCGACGAGCCGCAGCCGAAATTGTCTCCAGCGATCAGGATTTCCGCGTCGCGATAGGCCGGCTGGTTCAGGACGAAATCGGGGTTTTCGCTGCCGTCGTCGTTATACCGCATCTCGTCGAACAGGTTCACGCCCAGCCCAGACCGCTTGATGGTCTTCAGGAACTGCTTGGGGATGATCATGTCGGTGTCGATGTTGATCAGCGGCAGCGGCGCGGCGATGCCGGTCAGCTTTTCAAATTTTTCCATGGATTTGATCCTTATGCCGGTTCGGCCACGGGTTGCATGAGGTCGCGCACGTCGGTCAGCCGGCCGGTGACGGCGGCGGCGGCGGCCATGGCGGGGCTCATCAGGTGGGTGCGCCCGCCGCGGCCCTGGCGACCTTCGAAGTTCCGGTTCGACGTTGCCGCGCAGCGTTCGCCCGGGGCCAGCTGGTCGGGGTTCATCGCCAGGCACATGGAGCAGCCGGCCATCCGCCATTCGAACCCGGCGTCGCGGAAGATGTCGGCCAAGCCTTCTTCCTCGGCCTGCGCGCGGACCAGGCCCGAGCCCGGCACGACCATGGCGCGCTTCACGGCGATCTTCTTGCCCTTCAGGATCTCGGCCGCGGCGCGCAAGTCCTCGATCCGGCCATTGGTGCAGGACCCGATGAAGACCGTGTCGATCTCGATCTGGTTCAGCGGCGTGCCGGCGGTCAGGCCCATGTATTGCAACGCGCGCTTGGCCGCGTCGACCTTGCCGCCCTGGAAGCTTTCCGGCGCGGGGACCTCGGCGGTGATGGGCAGCACGTCCTCGGGCGAGGTGCCCCAGGTGACCACGGGCGCGATGTCCTCGCCGCGGATGGTGATGACCTTGTCCCAATGGGCGTCGTCGTCGGACTTGAGCGTTTTCCACCAGTTCAGCGCGGCTTCCCATTGCGCGCCCTTCGGCGCGTGGGGGCGGCCCTGCACGTAGGCGAAGGTCTTCTCGTCCGGCGCGATCAGGCCGGCGCGGGCGCCACCCTCGATCGCCATGTTGCAGACCGTCATGCGGCCTTCCATGGACAGGTCGCGGATCGCCTCGCCGCAATACTCGATGACATAGCCGGTGCCGCCGGCGGTGCCGGTGCGACCGATGACGGACAGGGTGATGTCCTTGGCCGTGACGCCGGGCGCGAGCTTGCCCGTGATCTCGACCTTCATGTTCTTGGACTTCTGCTGGATCAGCGTCTGGGTGGCCAGCACGTGCTCGACCTCGGAGGTGCCGATGCCGTGCGCGAGCGCGCCGAAGGCGCCGTGGGTCGCGGTGTGGCTGTCGCCGCAGACGACGGTCATGCCGGGCAGGGTCCAGCCCTGTTCCGGCCCGATGATGTGCACGATGCCCTGCCGCACGTCGCTGACGGGGTAGTAGTGAATGCCGAAATCCTTGGCGTTCTTGTCCAGCGCCTCGACCTGGATGCGGCTCTCGGGGTTCTCGATCCCCTTTTCGCGGCCCTCGGTCGTGGGCACGTTGTGGTCGGGAACGGCGATGGTCTGGCCCGGGGCGCGCACGGTGCGGCCAGCCAGGCGCAGGCCTTCGAAGGCTTGCGGGCTGGTCACCTCGTGGACCAGGTGGCGGTCGATATAAAGCAGGCTGGTGCCGTCCTCGGCCTCGTGGACCAGGTGGGCGTCCCAGATCTTGTCGTAAAGCGTCTTGCCGGACATGGCGTGTCCTCTGATTGGCGAATGTCTGTGGGTGGGTGCGGACGGGGCGCAGCCCTATAGGCGCGCCAGCACCGTCCGGGTGGCACCGAAAAAGCGTTCGCGCAGGCGGGTGCGGTCGCAAAGGTCGAAGACTCGGGTCATGCGCGCGGGTTTATCCCAAGCCATGCGGCAAATAAAGCACCTCGCGCCCGGCTGGCTTGTCTTGTGATCAGGGCCTCGCCATTCTGCCCTGATGGAACAGGAATTCACGGCGCTCAGGACCGCCTTCGTCGAGCTTTGGGACCTTGCCCAGCTGCAGTTTCAGAACTTGCTGCTGCCCTCGCGCCTGTGGCAGATCGCCATCATCGTGGGCCTGGTGGTCGCCGCCTGGACGTTGAACGCCTGGTGCAAGCCGCGCATGCACGAATGGATGCGCGGGCTCGAGGGGCGGCCGAAATGGCAGCTGCGGCTTCTGCTGACGGTGAACAAGCGCCTGAAGCTGATCTTTTTCGTGGTTCTGATCTGGCTCGCCGTGTGGACGGTCCGCGCCTACACGCCGTTCCCGTCGCGCAGCTATATCCTGGCGCTGGCGGGGTCGCTGTCGCTGGCCTGGCTGGGGGTGGTCTTCGCCACGCGGCTGGTGCGCAACCCGGCCCTGCGGGTGGTCGTGCGCTGGGGCCTGTGGATCTACGTCACGCTCTACCTGCTGGGCGTCACCGAGGAGGTCGGCGCGGCGCTGGACGGTATCGCCTTCGGCTTCGGGGATTTCCGTCTGAGCCTGCTGACCCTGCTGAAGGCCGCCGTCCTGGTCAGCGTGCTGATGGTCGGCGCGCGGCTGGTGGCGACAAGCTCGGCCGAGCAGATCCGCCGCAACGAAAGCATCAGCCCGTCCATGCGGGTGCTGATGGTCAAGGTCCTGCAAATCCTGCTCTACGGCGCGGCGTTCTTCGTCGCGCTGAAGGTCGTGGGCGTGGACCTGACCGGCCTCGCGGTGCTGTCGGGCGCCATCGGCGTCGGGCTGGGCTTCGGCCTGCAGAAGGTGGTGTCGAACCTCGTCTCGGGCGTCATCATCCTGCTGGACAAGTCGATCAAGCCCGGCGACGTGATCTCGTTGGGCGAGACGTTCGGCTGGATCAACACGCTGGGCGCGCGCTACGCCTCGATCACGACCCGCGACGGCAAGGAATACCTGATCCCGAACGAGGACCTGATCACCGGGCAAGTGGTGAACTGGTCGCATTCGAACAATTTCGTCCGGCTCGATATCTATTTCGGCACGGCCTACGGCGACGACCCGCACAAGGTCCGCAAGATCGCGATCGAGTCGGCGTCCGAGGTCGACCGCGTGCTGACCACGCGCCCGCCCGTGTGCCATATCGTGGGCTTCGGCGACAGCTCGGTCGACTATATCCTGCGGTTCTGGATCACCGATCCGACCCAGGGCCTGACCAATATCCGCGGCAACGTCTACCTGGCGCTGTGGGACGCGTTCCAGAAGCACGGCATCTCGATCCCGTTCCCGCAGCGCGAGGTGAAGGTGCTGAACGACACGGTGTCGGTGGAGACGCGGGCGCTGGACTGACGGGCGTCTCGCAAGTCGCCTGCGGGGTGTTCGAGTATTTGAGGACCAGTGATGGCATCGCCAGATCGGTGCCTGCCTCTCCTTTTGCGTTCGTTCCGAATTCGGGAGCCGCGCCGGCCGGTGCCGAAGCCCCGGGGTATTTCCGGACCAGTGATGGGTCAGGGCCGGGCGCGACAGGCTAGCGACTTGCAAGGGGGCGGCGCGGGGGCCATCTTCCGGTCATGTCCTGGCTCACACGTATCGCCGAACGCCTGATCGAAGCCTCCCGCGACGCGGGGGACCTGTCGCAGCTCGAGGGGGAGGGCGCGCGCCTCGCCATCGAGGAAAGCGGGCTCGACCCGATGGAAGAGGCTGGCATGAAGGTCATGAAGTCCGAAGGCGTCGTTCCGCCCGAGGTCACGCTCTACCAGCGGGCGTCGCAGCAGCGCGCGGCCCTGGCCGCCGCCACGACCGAGGCCGAACGCCGCGCGGCCATGTCGGCCCTGTCCGAGACGCAGATGCGCCTGGCCATGATGTCCGAGCGGCGGCGCGGGCTGCGCTATTGATCCGGCGCGCCGGGCGCTAGGTTGCCGGCCATGGACTGGATGCTTTTCCTCATCTTCCTCGTGGGCTGCGGCGCGGCCGCCACCACGGGTGCCATGTTCCAGCCGGGGCAGTGGTACGACGCGCTGGCCAAGCCGCGCTGGACGCCGCCCGACTGGGTGTTTCCGGTCACGTGGACGGTGCTGTACCTTTGCATCGCCGCTGCCGCCGCACGGGTCGTGGTGCTGGACGGCAATGCCTACGCCATGGCGTTCTTCGCGGTGCAGCTGGCGTTCAACGTGCTGTGGACGCCGATCTTCTTCGGGCTGCACCGGATGAAGGCGGCGTTGCTGGTGATCGTCCTGCTCTGGGCGTCGGTGGCGGCGACGCTCTGGCATTTCTGGCAGCTCGACTGGATCGCCGGCCTGCTGTTCGTGCCCTACCTGATCTGGGTCAGCATCGCGACGGCGCTGAACTTCGAGGTCTGGCGCCTGAACCGGCACAACGCTCTCAGGACCTGAACCGCCAGCCCGCGCGGCGCGGGACCCGCACCGCCAGCATTGGCATCAGCCAGGGTCCCCGGAACCGGTCGAGGTCCAGCGCCTCGTGCACGCCGGTACTGCGTTCGCCCTCCACCACCGTTTCCACGGCCGAGCGCGTGTAGAACGGCGCGTCGAGCATCGGCAGCACCTGGCGCGGCGCCTGGCCGGCATCGCAGCGCGTTTCGCGGCGCACGGCCCAGAGCGACCGGGGCAGGCGCGCGCGGGGCGGGCGCGCATCCATCTCGGCCACCGACCCGTCCGCGCCGATCTTAAGGGCCGTGGCCCCGTGACTGCCGTCGCGCAGCACCGCGTCGTAGAAGCAGGCGGCGCCGTCCTTCAACGGGTAGCGGCCCCAGGTCCAGTAGCTGAAATCGGCCTCGAGCGCCCGGGTGCCGAAATTGGCGTCGAAATAGCCGTGGCCCGACCACTGCCCGCGTTTGCCCAGGTCGACCTCGACCCGGCCCGAGGGCGCGAACGGGCGCCACACGTGGGCGCCGTCGGGGGTCAGCGCCAGTTCGACGCCCGTGACCGCGTCGGGGGTCAGCGTGATCGTCCCGCGCACCCGGCTGACCCGCGGAAGCGAACTGACCTCGTCCACGGTGATGACCAGCTTGCCGTCGGTCCAGCGCATGGACGAGGGCCCGACCTCGAAAGTATCGGGCGACTGGCGCAGCGCGGCCCGGCCCCGGTCGGTCATGGTGAAGCGGCCGCCGGGACCGTAGGTGGCCACGTTGATGCAGCAATGGTTTGCCGGATCGCGCCGCCCCGACCAGCGATACCAGGGCGAGAAGACCGAGCCGATGAAGCCGATCACCGACAGCGCGCGCGTCCCGTCATCGCTGAGCGCGTCCATGTACCACCAGGCATAGCCGTCGGGCGGAACCTCTAGGTCGAAATTCGGTCGCTCAGAATCGTCTCGGCCGCGTGCCGACCGGAGAGCGTCGCCATCGGCACCCCGGCCCCCGGATGCGCCCCGCCCCCCGCCAGGTAGAGACCCGGCACCCGGCTGCGCGCCGTCGGTCGCGCGAAGGCCGCCATCATCCCCTCGGGGGATCGCCCGTAAAGGGCACCGCCGCTGCCCGGAAACAGGCTTTCGAACCCGGCCGGCGTCGTCAGTGCCTCGGGCCCCGGCGACGGATCGAAGCTCAGCCCGCGGTCCTTCAGCGTTTGAAACGTCCTTCGGTGACATTCTTCGAACTCCTGTTCCGGGCTGTCGGGCGCGGCGTTCACGATGATCTCGAACCGCTCGGGCGCGGGCGGCGCGGCGCCCGTCCCGCGGTCCTGCGCGCAGACATAGAGGGTAGGGTCGCGGGGCGGCGCGCCGCGGGCGATGGCGTCGAACTCGGTGCGCGGGTCGCGTCCGAAGAAGACGTTGTGATGGACCAGGTCGCGACCGTGGGGCGTGGCGGCGAAGGACCAGACCTCGGCCGACAGGCTGCGCGGGGCGACGGCCTCGGGTGCGACGGCGTCCAGTACGCCGGTGCCCAGGTGCCCGTGGGCCAGCGCGCGCGGGTCGCCGTTGAAGACGACCGCGTCGCAGTCGAAGCGTTCGCCGTTTCTCAGCGTCACGCCCCGGATGCGTCCGCCGGACACGTCGATCTGGGCGACCTCGGCGTCATAGTGCAGCGCGACACCCTGATTTCGGGCCAGGTCCTCGATCGCTTGGGCCAGCGCGTGCATCCCGCCTTCGACGCGCCAGACGCCGGCGGCCTCGGCCTGCCAGACCAGCGACAGGAGCGCGGGCGCGGCGTAGGGCGACCCGCCGACATAGGTGGCGTAGCGCCCGAAAAGCTGCCGCAGCCGGGGGTCGCTGAAATCGCGTGCCAGCCGCGCGGCGAGGCTCAGACCCGGCGCCATCGCCCCGATCAGGCGCGGGTTGCGCATGACCAGCCCGGTGACGGCCGCGCGATCGGGCACGGCGGTTTCGATCATCGGCGTCTCGAACGCGTCATAGAGCGCGCGGGTTCGGGTGCAGAAGGCGCGGAACTGCCCTGCCGCCCGGGCGCCCGCGAAGGCGCCGACGGCCTCGGCGCTCTGTTCCAGATCGGCGTGCAGGTCCAGCTGGCTGCCATCGGGCCAGAAGTGCCGCGCCAAAAGCGGCTCGGGCACCAGCGTCACGTGGTCGTCCAGCCGCGCGCCGAGATCCTCGAACAAGGCGTCGAACACGTGGCGCAGGGTCAGAACCGTGGGCCCGGCGTCGACCGGCCCGGCGTCCGAGGGCACCTGCCGCATCTTGCCGCCCGGCGTTCCGGCCCGTTCCAGCAGGGTGACGGCGTGCCCGGCACGGGCCAGCCGGGCGGCGGCCGCGAGGCCGCCCATGCCGGCGCCGATGACGATGATGCGAGCGGATGCCATGTCCGAAACTTGACTCGGTTCCGCGCATGTGTCCAGATAAGTTGACAGTTTGGGGCATGGATTCATGTCTCGAAATCCTGACAAGATCGGAGCCGTCATGCCGCTCACCGCCCGTATCGAAGCCGCCATTGCCGGGGCCGTGGCCACGGGGCAGGGCGGCGATGCGCCGTCGCGCCTGTCGTCCGCGCTGAACTATGCGACCGCGCCCGGCGGGGCCCGGATCCGGCCGACGATCCTGACCAGCGTCGCCATGGCCTGCGGTGACGACAGGCCCGCGCTGACCGACGCGGCCGCCGCCGCGCTGGAGCTCATTCACTGCGCGAGCCTCGTCCATGACGACATGCCGTGCTTCGACGATGCCGACACGCGGCGCGGCAAGGCATCGGTGCACCGCGCGTATTCCGAGCCGCTGGCCCTTCTGACCGGCGACAGCCTGATCGTCATGGCGTTCGACACGCTGGCGCGGGCCGCGGCCGACGCGCCGCTGCGTGGGATCGGCCTGATCCGGCTTCTGTCCACGCGCACCGGGATGCCGCACGGCATCTGCGCCGGGCAGGGATGGGAGAGCGAGGCGCGCATCGACCTCAGGGCCTACCACCGCGCCAAGACCGGTGCGCTGTTCATCGCCGCGACGCAGATGGGCGCGCTGGCCGCCGGGGAAGAGCCCGAGCCGTGGGAAGAGCTTGGCGCCCGCATCGGCGAGGCGTTCCAGGTGGCCGACGACCTGCGCGACGCGGTGATGGATGCCGGCACCTGCGGCAAGCCCGTGGGTCAGGACGACCTGCACGGCCGCCCGAACGCAGTGGCGGAACTGGGCGTCGAAGGGGCCATCGCGCGGCTCGAGGACATCCTGGGTGGTGCGATCGCGTCGATCCCGTCCTGCCCGGGCGAGGCCGCGCTGGCGGCCCTCGTGCGCCGTTACGCCGACAAGCTGGTGCCGCTGACCCAAACCGCGCAGGCGCGCTGAGCCCGTGGGACCGCAGGCCGACCCGCGCCGCGCCCGTGGCTGACCTGCCCTTGCCCGAAAGCCCCCGCCGCGGCTGGTTTGCGCCCGGATGGCGCAACCGGCTGATAGCCTCGCGCCCGTTCCAGCGCTGGGCGGCGCGCTTTCCGCTTACGCGGTCGCATGTCAGGAACGAAGGCAGCGCGATCTTCGACCTGGTCGCAGGGTTCGCCACCAGCCAGGCCCTGCGCGCGCTGATCGAGCTGCGCGTCCTGCACCTGCTGCGCGACGAGCCGCTGACCGCAGGGGACGCGGCGGCGCGCCTGTCGCTGCCGCCGCGCCGCGCCGAGGTCCTGCTGCGCGCCGGCGTGGCCATGGGGTTGTTGCGGCTGCGGCGCGGACGGTTCGTCACCGCCGCCCGTGGGGCCGCGCTGTTGGGCGTGCCGGGGCTGGAGGACATGATCCGCCATCATGACGTGCTCTACCGCGATCTCTCGGACCCCACGGCGTTCTTCCGGGGCGATACCGAGCCCGAGCTGGCATCCTTCTGGCCCTATGTCTTCGGCGCAGGCGGCGATGTCAGCCCCGAGGACAGCGCGCGCTATTCCCGTCTGATGGCCGACAGCCAGGGCTTGGTGGCCGAGGATACACTCTCGCAGGTGGACCTGTCCGGTATCCGCTGCCTGATGGATGTCGGCGGCGGCACGGGGGTGTTCCTCAGCCACGTGGCCCGCCGCGCACCCGACCTGGAACTGATGCTCTTCGATCTTCCCCCGGTGCTGGAGGCGGCACGGGAATCATTGAGTCGGCAGGGCCTGTCGCAGCGGGTCGCCCTGCACCCCGGCAGCTTCAAGACCGACTCGCTTCCCGGGGGCGCGGATGCCATTTCGCTGGTGCGGGTGCTTTACGATCACGACGATTCGCAGGTGGCCGACCTGTTGTCGAAGGTGCACGCCGCGCTGCCGTCCGGGGGGCGGCTGATCGTGTCCGAGCCGATGACCGGGGGCGACCGGCCCCACGTGGCCGGCGACGTGTATTTCGCCCTCTATTGCATGGCGATGCGGACGGGGCGGGCGCGCTCGGGCGCCGAGATCGGGGCACTGATGGGGGCCGCCGATTTCGTGAAGATCCGGCCGGGCCGCGCCCATCGTCCCTTCGTCACGAGCACGATCACCGCACACCGTCTCTGAAGAAACTGTCTAATTTATTTGACAGTCTTGAGTGTAAAGATACACTGACAGTCCAAGAGGTGTGGTCAATTCAGGCCGCAGTTTCAGGAAGACCGGGAGGGGTCAACTTGATCGACACCGCCGCCATCATCCTAGAGGGACCGCAGGCCATTGGCCTTGGCAGCATCCCCATTTGCGACCCGCAGGACGGTGACGTGGTGGTGGATATCGACTGGTCCGGGATCTCGACCGGGACCGAAAAACTCTTCTTCACGGGCAAGATGCCCCCGTTCCCGGGTATGGGATACCCGCTGGTCCCCGGATACGAATCGGTGGGCCACGTGGTCGAGGCGCGGCCCGGATCGGGCCTGCGCGCCGGTCAGGCCGTGTTCGTGCCCGGGGCCAACTGCTTCGGCGCGATTCGCGGGCTTTTCGGTGGTGCCGCGCGGCGAATCGTGACCGGCGCCGACCGCGTGACCCCGATCGACGAGTCGCTGGGGGCCGACGGGGCGCTTCTGGCGCTGGCCGCCACGGCGCGGCACGCGCTGGCGGGGCTTCGCACCGAACTGCCCGAGCTGATCGTGGGTCACGGCACCCTGGGCCGTCTGCTGGCACGCCTGACCATCGCCGCGGGCGGATGCCCGACGGTCTGGGAAATCGACGTAAGCCGCCGCGATGGCGCATCGGACTATCCGGTCATCGACCCGGCCGAGGATGCCCGCCGCGACTACACCACGATCTATGACGCCACCGGCCGCGCGGACCTGCTGCCCGAGCTGATCGGCCGCATCGCCAAGGGCGGCGAGATCGTCCTTGCCGGGTTCTACACCGACCCTATCAGCTTCGCCTTTCCGCCCGCCTTCATGAAGGAAGCGCGGCTCCGCGTCGCGGCGGAATGGACGCCCGACGACATGCAGGTGACGCACCGGCTGGTGCGCTCGGGCGCGCTGTCGCTGGACAGTCTCATCACCCACAGGCGCCCGGCGGCCGATGCCGTCCGCGCCTACCCGCAGGCCTTCGACGACCCGGCCTGCCTGAAAATGATACTCGACTGGAAGGACGTGGCATGAGCCTCGACGACGTTCCGAACCTCAAGAGCTATGACGCCAAGCTGAAGGACGAGGCGGCCGAGCCCACGCTGGAAGTGCCGCAGGCCGAGCCGACCTCGAAAACCCAGATCATCGCGATCTACGGCAAGGGCGGGATCGGCAAGTCGTTCACGCTGGCCAACCTGAGCCACATGATGGCCGAGCAGGGCAAGCGCGTGCTGCTGATCGGCTGCGACCCGAAATCGGACACCACGTCGCTGCTGTTCGGCGGCAAGGCCTGCCCGACGATCATCGAGACGTCGACCAAGAAGAAACTGGCCGGCGAGGAAGTGAAGATCGGCGATGTCTGCTTCAAGCGCGGCGGCGTCTTCGCCATGGAACTGGGCGGCCCCGAGGTCGGCCGCGGCTGCGGTGGGCGCGGCATCATCCACGGCTTCGAGCTGCTGGAGAAGCTGGGCTTCCACGACTGGGATTTCGACTACGTCCTGCTGGACTTCCTTGGCGACGTGGTCTGCGGCGGCTTCGGTCTGCCCATCGCGCGGGACATGGCGCAGAAGGTGATCCTGGTCGGGTCCAACGATCTCCAGTCGCTTTACGTCGCCAACAACGTCTGCTCGGCGGTGGAGTATTTCCGCAGGCTGGGCGGCAATGTGGGCGTCGCGGGGCTGGTCATCAACAAGGATGACGGCTCGGGCGAGGCGCAGGCCTTTGCCAAGGCGGTGGACATCCCCGTGCTGGCCGCGATCCCGCAGGACGATGACCTGCGCAAGAAATCCGCGAACTACCAGATCGTCGGCACCGACAAGTCGCCCTGGGGCGGCCTGTTCGCCGAGCTGGCCGAGGCCGTGAGCGGCGCGCCCGGCTGTCGCCCGGCGCCCTTGGACCAGGACGGTCTGCTGGCCCTTTTCGACAGCAAGGACACCGGCGGCGACGTGGTGCTGGAGCCCGCGACCGACGCGGATATGCGCGGCAAGAAGGGCGCGGTGAAGCCGTCGCTCGAGGTGATCTACGACGAGGTCTGACGGCCGCCGGCCGGGGGCCAGCCCCCGGACCCCCGAGGTACTTGAAGAAAGATGAAGACAGTTTGACGGACCAGAAAGTGACATATGACCGGTCGGACGAGGTCGAGGTGAGCGAGGGCACCGCACGCGGTGACGTGCCGGCCCTGGCCGTCGATCCCGGCGCGGGCGATGGCATGGGCTGTCACGCCGGTGCCGCCACGATGGAGGCCGCCGCGCGCGAGGCCGGGGCCAGCGACCTGCTGGACGGGTTCGCCGCCGACTATCCCAAGGGCCCCCACGACAAGCCGCAGAGCATGTGCCCCGCCTTCGGATCGCTGCGCGTGGGGCTGCGGATGCGCCGGGTCGCCACCGTGCTGTCGGGCTCGGCCTGCTGCGTCTACGGGCTGAGCTTCGTGAGCCATTTCTACGGCGCGCGGCGATCGGTGGGCTATGTGCCGTTCAACTCGGAGAGCCTGGTCACCGGCAAGCTGTTCGAGGATATCCGCGAGAGCGTTCACGAGATGGCCGACCCGGACCGCTATGACGCGATCGTGGTCACCAACCTCTGCGTGCCGACCGCCTCGGGCGTGCCGCTGCGCCTGTTGCCGAAAGAGATCAACGGCGTCCGCATCATCGGGATTGACGTGCCCGGTTTTGGCGTGCCCACCCATGCCGAGGCGAAGGATGTGCTGGCCGGCGCCATGCTGGACTATGCCCGGGCCGAGGTCGTGGCGGGGCCGGTGCCCGCGCCAGCGACGGGCCGCGACGACCGGCCGACCGTAACGCTTCTGGGCGAGATGTTCCCGGCCGATCCGATGATGATCGGCGCGATGCTGGCCCCCATGGGCCTGGCCGCCGGACCCGTCGTGCCCTGCCGCGAGTGGCGCGAGCTTTACGCCGCGCTGGATTGTGGCGCGGTGGCCGCGGTGCACCCGTTCTACACCGCCGCGATGCGGTCGTTCGAGGCCGCCGGCCGCCCCATCGTGGGCAGCGCACCGGTGGGCCACGACGGCACCGCCCGATGGCTGGCGTCCATCGGCGACGCTTTCGGTCTGCCCGCCGACCGGGTGGCCGCTGCGCAGAACGCTTTCCTGCCCGCGATCAAGGCGGCGCTGCAGGGCGCGCGGATCGACGGAACCATCACCCTGTCGGGCTACGAGGGCAGCGAGCTTCTGGTCGCGCGCCTGCTGATCGAGAGCGGCGCGCGGGTGCCGTATGTCGGCACCGCCTGCGCAAAGACGGAACAAAGCCGCCAGGACCGCGAATGGCTCGAGGCGCATGGCGCGACGGTGAAATTCCGCGCCTCGCTCGAGGATGATCTCGCGGCGATGGAGGCGGTGCAGCCGGATCTCGCCATCGGCACGACGCCCGTGGTCCAGAAAGGCAAGGAGCTGGGGATCCCCTCGCTTTACTTCACCAACCTGATTTCGGCGCGGCCCCTCATGGGTCCCGCCGGCGCCGGGTCGCTGGCGCAGGTGGTGAATGCCGCCATGGGCAACCGCGACCGCATGGCGACGATGAAGGCCTTCTTCGAGGGCGTGGGCGGCGGCGACACGGCCGGCGTCTGGGAAGGCACGCCGAATATCCGCGAGGATTTCCGCGCCCAGAATCTCAAGAAGCTGGAGAAACAGGCCCGCGCCCGCAAGGCGGAGCAGATGATATGACGCAAGATCCGCTTTTCATGTCGCGCGTCCATCGCACCCGGATCGGGGGGGCTGTCCCATGCTGATCCAGGACCATGACCGCGCGGGGGGCTACTGGGGGGCCGTTTATGCCTTCTGCGCCGTGAAGGGATTGCAGGTGGTGATCGACGGCCCGGTGGGCTGCGAGAACCTGCCGGTCACCTCGGTGCTGCACTATACTGACGCGCTGCCCCCGCATGAATTGCCCATCGTCGTCACCGGCCTTGGCGAGGACGAGATGGGATCGGGCACGGAAGACAGCATGAAGCGGGCGTGGGATACGCTCGACCCGGCGCTTCCTGCGGTGGTCGTCACCGGCTCGATCGCCGAGATGATCGGCGGCGGCGTCACGCCCCAGGGCACCAACATCCAGCGGTTCCTGCCCCGCACCATCGACGAGGACCAGTGGGAAGCCGCCGACCGCGCGATGACGTGGCTGTTTACCGAATTCGGCCAGACCAAGGGCCGGATGCCTCCCGAGAGGAAGCGCGAAGAGGGCGCCAAGCCGCGGGTCAACATCCTCGGGCCCATGTACGGCACCTTCAACATGCCCTCGGACCTGGCCGAGATCCGGCGCCTGGTCGAAGGCATCGGCGCCGAGGTCAACATGGTCATGCCCTTGGGCGCGCACCTGGCCGAGATGCGCAACCTGGTGAACGCGGACGTCAATATCTGCATGTATCGAGAGTTCGGGCGCGGGCTGTGCGAGGCGCTGGACAAGCCCTACCTGCAGGCGCCGGTCGGCGTGGACAGCACGACCCGGTTCCTGCGCTCGCTCGGCGATCTGCTGGGGCTGGACCCCGAGCCCTTCATCGAGCGCGAGAAGCATTCGACCCTGAAGCCCGTCTGGGACCTGTGGCGGTCGGTGACGCAGGATTTCTTCGCCACGGCCGAGTTCGGCATCGTGGCGGGCGAAACCTACGCCCGCGGGATCCGCAATTACCTGGAAAACGACCTGGGCTTTCCCTGTGCCTTCGCGGTGGCGCGGGTCGCGGGCAAGAAGACCGACAATGACGACGTGCGCGCGATGATCCACCAGAAGCGGCCGCTAGTCGTGATGGGGTCGATCAACGAGAAGATGTACATGGCCGAGATGAAGGCGGGCCACGGACCGGCCCCGGCTTTCATCCCCGCAAGCTTCCCCGGCGCCGCCATCCGGCGGGCGACCGGCACGCCCTTCATGGGCTACGCGGGCGCGACCTACCTGCTGCAGGAGGTCTGCAACGGGCTGTTCGACGCGCTGTTCCACATCCTGCCCCTGGGCAGCGAGATGGACGCGGCCGAGGCGACGCCCGCCACGCTGAAGCACGATTTCCCATGGGACCCGGACGCGCAGGCCGAGCTTGACCGCATCGTCGCCGAACACCCGGTCCTGACCCGCATTTCCGCCGCCCGAACCCTCCGCGACGCCGCCGAACGCGCGGCGCTGAAGCAGGGGTCCGACCGGGTGAAGCGCGAAACCGTCGCGGCGCTGTCGCCCGCGGCCAAGAGATCCAACACGGAGGACGCCACATGAGCGACATGACCACCCAGCTGAGCGCGGCCGCGCCGCCGAAGAAGGCGAACGCGCGGGCCGAGTTCTACGCCTATTTCGCGCTGATCTTCGCGGCGACCCTGCCCCTGGCGATCCTGACCTGGGCGCTGACGGCCGCGCGGCAGATGACCCTGCCCGAGAAGGGCCCCATCGCGCGGGCCTGGAGCCAGGCGCGCATCATCACACCGATGATCTTCTCGGCGTGACGGAACGATCCCGCGCCCGGTCCTGATCCGGGGCGGAACCACAGAATTCCTCCGGTCGCGTGCGGCCGGGTGAAGTCCGGAAATCTCCGGAACCCGGCCGCGGGGTCCCGCGGCGTCAGCTTGACGATCCTAAGGAGAGTTAAATGGCTGATAGAACCGACCTGTCGTTCACAGGTCTTACCGACGAGCAGGCGCAGGAATTGCACTCTGTCTACATGAGCGGGCTCTGGCTGTTCTCGGCCGTTGCCGTCGTCGCTCATCTGGCGGTGTTCATCTGGCGTCCCTGGTTCTGAGGAAGGACTGAGACATGGCACAATTCTACAAAATCTGGCTGGTGTTCGACCCGCGTCGCGTTTTCGTGGCGCAGGGCGTGTTCCTGTTCCTGCTGGCGGCGATGATCCATCTCGTCCTGCTCAGCACGGACCGGTACAACTGGTTCGAACAGTCCGCTGCCAAGTACGGCACCGGCGCTGTCGAGGCTGCCGAGTAAGGCCCGGCCCCACATCAACGATGCGGGGCGGCGCCGGCCGTCGCCCCCATCAACCCGACAAGGACCAAGACGGCCCGCCAGGCGGACGCCGCCAAAAAACGGAGTAAGAAGATGGCATTGCTCAGCTTCGAACGAAAATATCGCGTGCCGGGCGGCACGCTCATCGGCGGCGACCTGTTCGATTTCTGGGTCGGGCCATTCTTCGTGGGATTCTTCGGCGTGGTGGGGACGTTCTTCATCGGGCTGGGAACGATCCTGATTTTCTATACCGCCGCGATCCAGGGGGTGTGGAACCCCTGGCTGATCTCGGTGAACCCGCCGCCGATCTCCTACGGGCTCGGCGCCGCGCCTTTGCAAATGGGCGGGCTCTGGCAGATCATCACCATCTGCGCGCATGGCGCCTTCATCTGCTGGGCGCTGCGCGAGGTCGAGATCTGCCGCAAGCTGGGCATCAGCTATCACGTGCCTGTCGCCTTCGGTTTCGCGATCCTGGCGTATTTCACGCTGCAGGTGATCCGGCCCGTCCTGATGGGCGCCTGGGGTCATGCCTTTCCCTACGGCATCTGGAGCCACCTCGATTGGGTGAGCTACACCGGCTATCTCTACGGCAACTTCCACTACAACCCGGCGCACATGGTTGCGGTGACGTTCTTCTTCACCACCTGCCTGGCGCTGGCGCTGCATGGCTCGCTGATCCTGTCGGCCTCGAACCCCGAGAAGGGCAAGGTCATGCGCAACCCCGAGCACGAAGACACCTTCTTCCGTGACTTCATCGGCTATTCGATCGGGCCGCTCGGCATCCACCGGCTGGGCACGCTGCTGGCGATCAATGCGGGCCTGTGGAGCGCGATCTGCATCGTAATCTCGGGGACCATCTGGTTCGACCAGTGGGTCGCCTGGTGGGATTGGTATCTGAACCTGCCCTGGTGGGCCGACCTGTAAGGAGACCTGGATATGCCAGAGTATCAAAACATCTTCACACAAGTGCAGGTCCAGGGCCCGCCCGAGATGGGCATGGTCGAGGACGCCGACCTGCGCGACCGCACCAAGGGTGCGAGCTTTTCCCAGCTGCTGGGCTGGTTCGGCAATGCGCAACTTGGGCCGATCTACCTGGGACCCTTCGGCGTGGTGTCGTTCATCACCGGCGGCCTGTGGTTCTTCCTGGTGGGCATCAGCTTCTGGGTGCAGGTCGATTTCTCACCCGGGCTGTTCTTCCGCGACCTGTTCTACCTGGCGCTCGAGCCGCCGGCGCCTGAATACGGTCTGGGCATCGCGCCCCTGTGGGAAGGCGGCCTGTGGCTGATCGCGTCCTTTTTCCTGCTGATCGCGGTCATGTCCTGGCTGATCCGGTCCTGGGTTCTGGCCAACCAGCTGGGCATGGGCAAGCACGTGTTCTGGGCCTTTTCCAGCGCGGTCTGGCTGTTCCTGGTGCTGGGCCTCATCCGCCCGATCCTCATGGGATCGTGGTCCGAGGCGGTGCCCTACGGCATCTTCCCGCACCTGGACTGGACGAACCTGTTCTCGCTCAGCTACGGCAACCTGTTCTACAACCCGTTCCACGCGCTTTCGATCGTGTTCCTTTACGGCTCGGCCCTGCTGTTCGCCATGCATGGCGGCACGATCCTGGCCGTCAGCCGCTACGGCGGCGACCGCGAGCTCGAGCAGATCGCCGACCGGGGCACGGCATCCGAACGGGCGGGCCTGTTCTGGCGCTGGACCATGGGCTTCAACGCCACGATGGAGGGGATCCACCGCTGGGCCTGGTGGTTCGCGGTCCTGACCACGCTCACGGGCGGGATCGGCATCCTTCTGACCGGCACGGTCGTGGATAACTGGTTCATCTGGGCGCAGGAGCACGGCTACGGCGCGGCACAGAACTACGTCCCCGCCCGCACGCCGGAAGAGTTCATGATCTACAGCCCCTATCAGGAGTGATCGAGATGAGTGACAACAAGAAATGGTTCCTCGCCGATGACCTGCAACCATCGCTTTACATGTGGGTCTTCACCCAGATGTGCCTGGGCGCGGTCTACGCGGCGGTGGTGTTCTTCGGGGTGATCGGGGTCATCCTGATCCTGCGGGCCATCAGCTTCCTGCTGCCCGAAGATCCCTATGCAGCCCTCGAGACGATGGGCCAGGTCGCCACCGCGCTGGCCTGACAAGATTGGGGGCGCGGGCCTTATTCCCCGCGCCCCCAGGCCAGGTCGCGCCCCTTGGCTTGGGGGTGTGACGTCGGGGTCTCCACACCCCGGTTCCCTTCCTGTTGGCTACAGGAGCGCACCCCGGTGGCATGCCACCGGGGTGCAAATCTTTCCGGGTCCCGTTGTTTCCGCCTGTCCGCTTCTGGTCGGGCGTCAGCCGGGAAAGACCTTCGCCATCTCGGCGTCGAAGCGTGCCCAGCTCATGGTCGCCCTGTTCCCGGCATGGCCGTGGTAATAGGACCGTCCGGAGGCTGTGGGCAGGCCGGCCCAGATCTTGGCGAGGTTGTGCATGAAGGCGCGTCGGCCGAGACGGCCAGCCTGCGCCCGCGCCAGCCCGGCCTCCTCCAGCAGCATGTCGGCCAGCCTGTCCTGCACACGCGCCGAAAAGCGCGTTTGCTCGGACAGTCCCGCCTGACGCACCAGCCGCCGCAACGTGGCCGGGATGAACTGGTAGCGACCGATGGCGTGGGGCTGGCCGGGGGTCGCGCGGATCCAGTCGAAGATCTGGCCCAGCGTCATGTCCGTGGGCGCGCGGCGCGGCGGCACCCGCGCGCCGTGCTGGACGGCGTCGTAACCCATGCCACCGGCCTCGGCCTGCGCGATCACGTGGCGGATATGGGCGGCCGGCCCGCGCGCGGATGGTGCACCGGGGGTCGGCAACGCGGCGCGCCCGGAGGTCGGCACGACAAGAGGGCGCGCGCCATTCTCGTCGAACAGGCTGGCCAGTCGCGGTCCTGCGGAACGGCTGTCGGGCTCGTCCCGGTCGATCAGTGCCGGGCGATCTTCGAACAGGCCGTCCGCACCGGCCAAGAGCGATCCCAGCGGGGCTGCGGCGGCGGCAGATGCCGCGTGGGCCGCCAGTGTGATGATCGTGATGAGGCCCGTCGTCCTGCCCATGCATCTTGTCCCCGCAAGCCAGTGTCCAGCGGGGCCGACCATGGGGCGGCGAGGTTAGGATTTGGTTTCCGCGCGTGGTGCGGTCAGCCGTAGGAGGTGACCCGCGTGCCGATCTGGACGTTGGGATAGAGCTCGATCACGTCCTCGTTGGTCAGGCGAATGCAGCCCGAGCTGACGGCCATGCCGATGGTCCAGGGCTGTGGCGTGCCGTGGATGCGGTAAAGCGTGTCACGGCCGCCGCGATAGAGATAAAGCGCCCGCGCGCCAAGCGGGTTGTCCCCGCCGCCGGGCATGCCGCCCGCGTACTTGCCGTAGATCTCGGGCTCGCGCCGGATCATGTTCCGCGTCGGCGTCCAGCTGGGCCACTCCTCCTTGCGGCGGATGGTGGTGTTGCCGGACAGGTTCCGGCCGTCATCGCCCACCGCGATGTGGTATTCCCGGGCCATCCCCGGCGCCCGGACATGGTAAAGCGAGAAATAGCTGGGGAAGATGTGAATGGTGTCCACGGCGATGTCGGGCCGCACCTCGACATCGCGGGCCGACATGGTCGCGCGATCGGTATGGGGCAGGCCCGCATGGCCCAGAACGGCGGTCGGGCTGGCGGCGAGGGCAAGCCCGGAGGCGATGAAATGGCGTCTTGTCAGCATGTGCGATGGTCCGTGGCAGCGGAGATACACTTCGGATTACAACCGAAATTCGATTCGGTAACGCAAAGGGTTGTGATTGGTTGCAACTGTGACCCGAAGGCCGCGCCGTGCCGGGGCTAATCCGCGGGCTGTCCGAAGATCGCGTGGGCGTGTTCATCCAGGTAGATGCGCAGCCACGGGGTGAACCGGTCGGGCGCGGCCGCGACCTCGGTGCGCAAGTCGGACAGGGGCGCCCAGCGCACGGCGTCGACCTCGTCCGGATTCGGTTCAACGCGCAGGCCCGGCCCGGCCTCGAAGCTGTAGATCTGGACGACCTCATGCTCGACCAGCCCGTCGCCCACGGGCGCGCGGTATTCGGCGGTCAGGCGGAATTCAGGCTGAACGCCGGTGATGCCCAGTTCCTCGTCCAGGCGCCGGACGGCACAGGTCAGGCTGTCCTCGCCCCAATGCGGGTGGGTGCAGCAGGTGTTCGTCCACAGGCCCGGCGTGTGATACTTGCCCGCCGCCCGGCGTTGCAGCAGCACCGCGTCGCCGTCCATGGCGAAGACCGACACCGCCTTGTGCCGCAGTCCGCGCAGATGCGCGTCGAGCTTCTCGACCGGCTGGAGCGTGCCGTCGACCCAGGCGGGGATCATCACCGGTTCAGCCATAGGTGGCCGGAACCAGCCGCAGAAGGTGCGCCACGTTCTTCACCCCGATGCGCAGATGCGCCATGGGGCGGGCGCGGACCAGTTTCTTGTTCATGTAGGCCTCGAAAGTCAGGCGCTGGACGTCGATGTCGTGGCAGAGCGACACGAACCGTTCGCGCCGCTCGTCGGACTTGTAATAGGCGTCCTGCATGCTGCGCAAAACCTTGAAGACCATCTTGTGCTCCTTCATGAACAGCTTGCGGGCCAGCTTCAGGTCGCTGGCCTTGCCGCTGGCCAACGCGGCCTGCGCGGCCGTCGCGGCCACCCGGCCGCCGGCCATGGCGTAATAGATGCCCTCGCCGCTGGAGGGCGCGACGACGCCCGCCGCGTCACCGGCCAGCACCACGTCGCGGCCATTGTCCCAGCGGTCGAGCGGTTTCAGCGGGATGGGGGCGCCTTCCTTGCGGATGGTCTCGCATTCCGACAGGCCCGAGGCGGCGCGCAGGGCGGCGGTCGCGGCCTTCAGGTCCACGCCGTCGATCCCGGTGCCCATGCCGACGCTGGCCTGCCCGCCATGGGGAAAGACCCAGCCGTAGAAGTCCGGCGAAATCGTCCCGTCGTAGATCACGTCGCAGCGCAGGGGATCGTAGCGGTCGCTGGCCTCGGGGCTGCGGATGATCTCGTGGTAGGCGATGACGTAGGGGATCGTGTCGCCGCCCGGCACTTCGCCCCGCGCCACGTTCGACCGCGCGCCGTCCGCGCCGATGATCAGGCGGGTGGGCAGGTACCGTTCCTCGCCCGTGGCCTTGTCGCGGTAGGCCACGGCGGTGGTGTCGCCCCGCTCGATCCGCAGGAAGGTGCCGGTCACACGCTCGGCCCCCGCCTCGGCGGCGCGCTGGCGCAGGTATTCGTCGAAATGCTCGCGGTCGACCATGCCCACGAAGCCGTTCTCGATGGGGATGTCCACGGCGCGCCCCGTGGGCGAGATCATGCGCGCGGTGTTGACCTTGGCCACCAGCTGGCTGTCGGGGATGGCGAAATCGGCGATCAGGCGGGGCGGAATGGCGCCGCCACAGGGCTTGATGCGCCCGGCCTTGTCCAGCATGGCGACGCGTTTCCCGGCGCGGGCCAGATCCTCGGCGGCGGTGGCGCCCGACGGCCCCCCGCCCACGACGACGACATCGTAGATCATAGTCATTCTCCCGGCACGAGGGACCGGGGCATCGCCCGTGTCCCGTCCATGATGCGCGCGGCCATCAGGGCGGCGGCGATGAAGATGCAGGCCTCGCCCGCGAAGACGAGACCGAAGGCCGGGGCGTCGGCGATCAGCCCCCGCAACAGGTCTACGCAGGCCGCGCCCACCAGCCCGCCGAACCCGGCGGCGATGGCCTGCGCCGCGCCCCACAGGCCCATGCGCGTGCCTTCGCGCGAGGCGCGGCCCTCGCTCGCAAGGGCCATCATCGACCCGATGGCGGCGACGGCGAACATGCCGTTGAAGAAGCCCAGCGCGACCGTGGCGGGCACCAGCAGCGCCAGCCCGGTCTGCCCCAGCGCGGCGATGGCCAGCAGCGACAGCGCCGATCCGACACAGCCCGCGATGACCCAGTCGCGCAGCGCGCCCAGCCGCAGCCCGGTGGCCGCGATACCGACCAGCAGCATCCCCACGAAGACCCCGCCGTTCTGCGCCCCCGACAGTTGCGTGGACTGTCCGGGCGTGAAGGCGAAGACAAGGCCGGCATAGGGTTCGAGGATCAGCTCCTGCATGAAATAGGCGGTCATGCTGAGGAACACGAAGATGGTGAAGGCGCGGGCCTTGGGCTCGGCCCAGATCTCGGCCAGGCCCTCGCGGAACGGCATCGGCGCAGGCTCGGCACGGGCGACCACGCGGGATTCGATCCCCCAGGTGGCGACAACGCTCAAAACCACGGCCGCCCCGCAGACGATGGCCACGATCCGCATGAGCAACGCGGGCGAATAAGGGTCGAGAAGGGTGCCCACCACCCCGGCCGTCACCGCGATGCCCGCGATCATCATCAGCCAGGTGATCGTCGCCGCGGCCGCGCGCCGGTGCGGTGCCGTGGCGGTGGCCAGCAGCGCGAGCAGGGAGGTGCCCGAGGCGCCGACGCCAAGGCCGATCAGCGCGTAGGCCAGGACCGAAACGGCCAGGCCCAGCGCGAACCGACCGTCGAGCAGCACGACTCCCCACGCCGCCAGAAGACCGCCCAGCGCCAGCGCGACCATGCCGCCCACGATCCAGCGGGTGCGCTTGCCGCCCGTATCGCTGAGAAAGCCCCAGTTGGGCCGCGTGATCTGGATGCCGTAATGCAGCGCGACCAGTGCGCCGGGCAGGATCGCCAGCAGCCCCAGCTCGACCACCATAAGGCGGTTGAGCGTGCTGGTGGTCAGCACGACGATGGCGCCCAGGGCCATCTGCACCAGCCCCAGCCGCGCGATGGAGAGCCAGGACAGCGTCACAGCGCCAGGCCGCGAATGGCCAGCGCCGCCACCATCATGCCGCCGACATAGAGCGTCACGCCGGTGGCGTTGTACCAGGGCGCGCGCGCCTCGGGGTCGCGCAGAAGGACCCGCATTGCCGCGAACTGGCCCAGCAGGGCGATGGCGATGGTCAGCGCGTGGATCGGCTGGCCCCAGACCAGCAGCAGCGCGATGACCAGCGCCTGCGGCAATGCCATGACGACGCAGGCGATCCGCGCGGCCACGTCGGGCCCCTTGGTCACCGGCAGCGACCGGATGCCGGTCGCGCGATCCCCCTCGATGGCCTTGAAGTCGTTCAGTACCATGATGCCCTGTGCGCCCACGGCATAAAGCGCGGCGACGGTCACGACGAAGAAGCCGGGCGCGCCGGCTGACAGCACGGCGGCGCCGGTGAACCAGGGCAGCCCTTCATAGCAAAGCGCGACAAGGGCCGGGCCCCACCAGCCGGATCGCTTCATGCGGACGGGCGGCGCGGAATAGGCCCAGGCGCAGGCCACGGCGACCAGCGTCGCGCCGAAGCCCCAGGGCCCCAGTTGCCAGCCCAGCACCACGGCCAGAAGGCTCAGACCCAGCGCGAAGACCAGCGCGGCGCCCGGTGCGACGCGGCCCGAGGGAATCGGGCGATCGGGCTGGTTGATGGCGTCCACGTGGCGGTCGAAGTAGTCATTGATCGCCTGGCTCATCCCGCAGACGAGCGGACCGGCCAGCACGACGCCCAGCGCCACCAGCCACCATTGGCCCGCGGGCGCGACGCCCGCCGAGACGATCCCGCAGAGATAGGCCCACATGGGTGGAAACCACGTGACGGGTTTCAACAGCTCCAGCAGGTCGGCGGGGCGGGTCGCGCGGGGCGCGATGTGTAAGTCTGAATTGACACTCATGTGTCAACCAAACACCAAGAAACCCTTTCTCGCAAGGAAAACGGCGGTTCGCGTGATCACGTTTTCCGCCATCCCGACCGTCCTTCGATGCGCCCCGCCAAGAAAATGCGCCGGTGACCGACGGAAGATCGCCGCTGCGCCGTATCAGCCCCGTCGCGACGTGAACGATACGGTTTCATCAAGGAAAGACACCATGAACAGCACCACCCTATTCGCCGGCCTCGTCGCCGCCATGTCCATCACACTCGTTGCGCCCATGGCGTCGGCCCAGGGCGCGGATCGCCCGGGCGGCCGGATGCAGATGCTCGACCTGAACGGCGACGGCAGCATCACCCGGGCCGAGGCCGAGGGCGCCTTCGAGGCGCGCTTCGCCGAGGTCGACACCGATGGCAACGGCACCCTGTCGCAGGACGAGCTGGTCGCCGCGGCGCAATCCCGCGCCACCGACCGGGCGCAGGCGCGGTTCGACCGGCTGGACACCAACGACGACGGCCAGATCGACCCGGCCGAGATGCCCGGGCCCCGCGGCGACCGGATCGCCCGCCTGTTCGACCGCGTCGACGCGAACGGCGACGACGTGCTGACCCGTGACGAGCTGCAGGCCATGCGCGACCACCGCGGCGGTCGCGGCCACGGCGCGGGCCACAAGCGCGGCGGCTAAGCCGCCCCCCGGCGGCGCGCGGCCCTTCCCGTTGCGCGCCGTCGGTGCAAGAAAAGCATGATGGACGCCCCCGACCCCCGAGACGACGACGCGCTGCTGGCGGCCTATGCCGCCGGCGACGGTGACGCGGCCGCGCCATTGGCTAGCCGCCACGCACCGCGCGTGCTGGCGGTGGCGACCCGGATGCTGGGCGACCGGTTCGAGGCCGAGGACGTGACGCAGGAGGCTCTGTTGCGGTTGTGGAAGATCGCGCCCGACTGGCAGCCGGGGCGCGCGCGGGTGTCGACATGGCTCTACCGCGTGGCGGCGAATCTCTGCACTGACCGCCTGCGCCAGCGGGCACGGTTGTCGCCCCTGTCGGACGCCGTCGATCCGCCCGACCCGGCGCCGTCGGCCCTGGCGCGGATCGAGGGCCAGCAGCGGCACGCGGCGCTCGAGGCCGCGCTCATGGACCTGCCCGAGCGGCAGCGCCTTGCGGTGATCCTGCGCCATATCGAGGAATTGCCGAACCCGCAGATCGCCGAGGCGATGGAGATCTCGGTCGAGGCGGTGGAAAGCCTGACCGCGCGCGGCCGCGCCGCGCTGGCGCGCGCGATGGCCCCCCGGAAAGAGGCATTGGGTTATGACTGAGCGTGACGATACCGATCTCGACGCCGCCCTGCGCGGCCTGCGCGACACCCGCCCGTCCGGCGACCTGATGGACCGGATCGCCGGTGACGCGACGCTGGAACAGGCGTTCCGCGCCGCCCGCCGGGACGCGCCCGTGCCCTCGGACATGCTGATGGCGCGCATCGCGCGGGACGCGCGGCGGCACCGTCCATCGGCCTGGTGGGACCGCGCCGCCTGGTCGGGGCTGGCGATTGCGGGGATCGCGGGGTTGATGATCGGCCTGTCGGGCGGGGTCGACGGTCTCGTCGGGTCCGAGGATGATCTGGGCGCGCTGACGATGGCCTACGACTTCCAGTTTGCGGCATTGGAGTAGGCCATGGGTTTCAGGACCATCCCGCGCCGCTGGCGCATCGTGCTGCTGGCGTCTCTGGCGGTGAACCTGCTGGTCGTCGGGCTGGTGGCCGGTGCGCTCTTGGACCGGGACGACCGGCGGCCCGGGTTCCGGGGGCAGCCCCTGGTCTCGGCGCTGCCGGATGCGGACCGGGCAGCGCTGCGCGATGAGCTTGGCCGCCCCGACCGCGAGGACAGGCGCGCGCGGTTCCGGGCATTGCTGGACGCGATCCGGGCCGAGCCGTTCGACGCGGACGCGCTGCGCGACCTTCTGGCGGCCGAACGCGCGCGGGGGCAGGACCGGGCCGCGCGGTTCGAGACGGCCATCATCGCGCGGCTGTCCGGCATGGACGCCGCCGCCCGCGCGGATTACGCCCGGCGGCTGGAGCAGATGATACGCCGCGGGCCGGGCCGCCGCGACTGAGCTCTAGCGGTAGACGATCTCGACATTCTCGAACGCGCCGAGCTTGTGATCCTCGCGGAAGGCCTTGTGATCGGCGCGCAGGCGGTCGGCCGTCTCCTCGGCCCAGGACACGAGGTCCGACATGAACAGGTGTCGGGGGCTGGCGGCCTCGATGATCGAGGGTTCCACGTCGTAGTCGACCTGGCCCAGGTCGTCGGACAGCGCGTGGGCCTGCGCCAGGTTCGCGCCGCAGGCGCGGGCATAGGCGCGCCAGGTCTTGTCCGAAAGCTCGTCCAGGTCGATATCGTCGCGGAACGGCGCGCGTTCCCGGCTCATGAAGCTGTCGCCGTCGATCTCGACCGCACCGTAGAAGATATCGCCATGGGCCAGTTGCACCGCCTGCCCGTGGGCGATGCGGTCGGCCTTGTCGCCCGCGTGGAACTCGGTCGGCGGCGTCAGCCCTTCGAGCGCCGAGCGGCGCGCGGCCTTGAACTCGATGATGATGTCGTCGGTGGCGTCCTTGGACGGCCCCTCGATCAGGACGTAATAGCGCGGCAGTCCCAGGGACGCGGTACCCTGACCGTGGCGCACGCAGACATCCTTGACCTCCAGCTCGCCCGCGCGGTCGGGCACGTCGATGCCGTTCTTCTTCGCCAGGTCGTTGATCGCCTTCTGGAACTTGTCGATATCATGCGAGATCGGCTGAAGCTCGTCATCGGCGCGGAACCCGCGGCCGTTGGGCTTGAGGTAGTCGTCCCACAGCCACTCTTTCCGCTCTTCCCAGGCCTCCTCGAACAGGCGGCGGATGACCTTGGGCGAATTGTCCATGCGCCAGCTGTCGTTCTTCTCGGTCGCGTTCTCGGCATAGTCCTTCATCGCTTTCAGGTAGCCCTTGGCGAAGGCCTTCACCACGCGGCGACGCTTATTGCGCTTCATGCCGGCGACCTCTTTCGCGGCGATCCAGAAGCCGACCGCGCCGCGTTTCATGTCCCATGTGAAGGGGGCATAGATCGCCTCGTCGAAATCGTTCACGCCGAAGATCGGGTTGCCGGCCTGGTCGGGCATGATGCCGAAATTCTCGGGGTGGACGTCACCCAGCGCCATCACCGTGGGCATGCCCGCGTCCTCGCCCACCATGTCGCGGTAGAACAGCAAGGCGGTGCCGCGGAAGAACTTGAAGAAATCATCGGCCAGCTGGTCGAATTTCTCCTTCGTGCCGTGATCGTCCTGCTCGATGCGGTTGGCGTGGTCCTCGCGCAGGGTGGAGCGGACATGCAGGCGTCGCGCGTGGCCGCTCAGGTGGGTGGGCGGAACGATATGGCTACCGCTCGCCAAGGCCTCGGCAAGGCCGCGATATTGCTCGACCCGCGGATCGGCGGGACGCGAGACGTCCTTCTGTCCGTCGCCGGTGCTCGTGCTCTCCGTCTCGTCTTTCATGGCGCGCGTCCCCTTGATCCCGTCGCCTGACAACGCGGATCGGGGCTCGGGCGTTCCGCTGGGTCAGCGCGCGGGTCCCTCGCCGGGATGCGATGGGGTCAGACCACGACTTCCAGCCGCTCCTGCTGTCCCACGTCGAAGACGTCCTTGTAGCGCCGGATCTGGTCGGGCGGCCCCATCGCCTTTTCCGGGTTGTCGCTGAGCTTGACCGTCGGCCGGCCATCCGCCGCCACCGCCTTGCAGACCAGCGAGAACGGCGCCAGCGCGTCGCCCTCGGTCAGGCCACGGAAATCGTTGGTCAGCAGGGTGCCCCAGCCGAAGCTGACCCGCACACGTCCCGCGAACTGGCGGTGAAGCTCCTCGATCTTCGCCACGTCCAGCCCGTCGGAAAAGATGATGAGCTTCTCGGTCGGGTCCTCGCCCCGCGCGCGCCACCAGTCGATGGCGATCTCGGCGCCCTTCGCCGGGTCGCCGCTGTCGATGCGGATGCCGGTCCAGCCGGCCAGCCAGTCGGGCGCGCGGTCCAGGAAGCCCTGCGTGCCATAGGTATCGGGCAGGATGATGCGCAGGTTGCCGTCGTGTTCCTCGTGCCAGTCGCTCAGCACGTCGTAGGGCGCGCGGGCCAGCGCCGCGTCGTCCTTGGCCAGCGCGGCATAGACCATGGGCATCTCGTGCGCGTTGGTGCCGATGGCTTCGAGGTCGCGGTTCTTGGCGATCAGGCAGTTGGAGGTGCCGGAGAACGCGGTGCCCAGCCCCTCCTGCATGGCCTGCACGCACCAGTCCTGCCACAGGAAGCTGTGCCGCCGCCGCGTGCCGAAATCGGCGATGCGCAGACCGTCCAGCCCGCGCAGGCGTTTCACCTTTTCCCACAGCTTGGTCATGGCGCGGGCATAGAGGACCTGAAGCTCGAACCGTCCCATGTCGTCGAGCACGGCACGCCCGCGCATCTCCATCAGGATGGCAAGGGCCGGGATCTCCCACAGCATCACCTCGGGCCACGAGCCTTCGAAGGTCAGCTCGTACTGGTCGCCCTTCTGTTCCAGGTGGTAGGGCGGCAGGCGCAACGCTTCGAACCAGTCCATGAACTCGGGCGTGAACATCTGGCGCTTGCCGTAGAAGGTGTTGCCGCGCATCCAGGTCGACTCGCCCCGGCTGAGGCTGAGCGATCGCACGTGGTCCAGCTGTTCGCGCAGCTCGCCCGCGTCGATCAGGCGGGCCAGCGGAACGTCGGTGCTGCGGTTGATGAGGCTGAAGGTCACCTGCGTGTCGGGATGGTTGCGGAACACCGACTGGCACATGAGCAGCTTGTAGAAATCGGTGTCGATCAACGACCGCACTATCGGGTCGATCTTCCACTTGTGGTTCCAGACGCGGGTGGCGATGTCGACCATGGGGCCTCTTTCGATCATTTCGCCCGGATAAACGCATGGCCCGGCGACAGGGGCAAGGGCGCGACCGGGGCGGACTCTGCCACCGCGGCGTGGTGCAATAAGGTTAACGCCCGGTCAACGGCCTCTGCTATCGTGAAATCACCGAGCGGGGAGGGCAGCATGCGGGGATATTTCGGAAGCGCGCAGGTGCAGGCCCTGCAAGGGGCCCGCGATGCGGAGGTCGCCGAGCTTCGGGACCTGCCCGGCGCGGTGGTCCACGCGCGGGCCTTCTCGTCGGACGACCCCGAGGCGCTGGGCTGGGACAGGTTGCGCGACGTCATGGCGCGCGAGGGGATCGTCACCCTTCGCGGCGTCGGACCCGAGGTGGTCGAGCGGGCCACGCGCGAGCTTTCGGCGTTCTCGCCGAACCTGCATCACTGGGACATCTTCCGCGCCGATGCGGATACCCTGCGCGCGGTGTGCGGACCCCTGGCCGCCGCGCCATTGCCCGATACGTTGATGCGGCTGTCCGTCGATGCGTTGACGGACGACGTGGTGCACGCGGTGCAGGCCTTTCTCGACGGTCACGGCGTTTCGCCGTTTTCGCGGGATGCGCTGACGGGGCGGCTGTTCCCGGCGCGGCTGGTCGTCATCACGCACCGCGACGGCAGGATCGCCGCGGCCGGGTTCGCGGGGATGACGCATAACCGGTTCAGCCCGTTCCACCGTGACGCCTGGGTCGGATTGATCGCGGTCGATCCCGAGTTGCGGGGCCTTGGCCTGGGGCGGCAGGTGGACGCCATCACCAATCTCGAGGCGGTCGACGCGCTGGGCGCGGGCGGCAGCATCGAATTCGTGGCGCGGGACAACGCGCCGTCCCGCGCGATGCTGGAAAGCTGCGGGTTGCGCCAGATGCCGGACCGGGCGGTCGTCATGTTTTCGACGTCGACGGATCGCCTGTCGCGCTGACGCCCTCAGTCCGGATCGACCTGTCCGCGCAGGGCCTTCACCTCGCCGCGCTTGCGCTTGGCGGCGACGCGCTTGCGCTTCTGGTTGCGCGAGACCTTCGTGGGGATGCGGCGCTTGGGCTTCTGCGTGGCCGCGCGGATCAGCTCGACCAGACGATCGCGGGCGATGTCGCGGTTGCGGGCCTGGTGGCGCGTCTCGGCCACTTGGATCAGGACGGCGCCGTCGCGGGTCCAGCGGCGGCCGGCCAGCCGTTTCAGCCGCGCTTTCACCGGTCCCGGCAGGTTGGGGGAGCGATCGGCCTCGAACCGCAGCTCGACCGCGGTGGCGACCTTGTTGACGTTCTGCCCGCCGGGGCCGCCGGCCTGGGTGAACTGCTCGGTCAGTTCCCAGTCCTCGATGCTGATGCTGTCGGTGATGCGCAGGGTCATGGCGATGAGCTAGGGGCGGACGGGCCTACGAAAAGGGCCGCTGATCGGATCAGCGGCCCTATCGAATGTTAAGGAGATGGGCCCGGTTAGAGCGGGTGCCCAATCATGCGGTGTCGCCCACGGGGCTGCCCTCAGGCGCGAACCTCCATGACTGTTCCGACCTCGTTCTCCACCATCATTCTAGACACTGGACCACCTCCTTTCGTTGATTTCCGATATCTTGGAGCGTGGCACAGATTTTGCGTTTGTCAAAACTTTTTACGCAAGCTGTGGGCGATTCGCTTTGACGATGGCGCGGAATGGCACAAGCGCGATCAGGGCCAGCCCCATTTTCACGCACCAGTCGGCCACGGCCAGGCTGACCCACAGGGGCACGGCCGGACCGACGCCCAGCAATGGCAGGACCTCGCCGGCCCAGGACACGTCGTTGGCGGGCTCGATGAAGCTCAGCGCGCCGCTGAACGCCACGGTGAAGAAGATCGCCGTATCGACGGCCGATCCGACGATCGAGGACACCAGCGGCGCGCGCCACCATGCCCCGCCGCGCAGCCGGTCGAACACCGACACGTCCAGCAGTTGCGCCGTCAGGAAGGCCAGGCCCGATCCCAGCGCGATGCGCCACGTGACCAGCGGGCCGAACTCGCCCATGATCTGCGTGCCGATCAGCGAGCAGACGATGCCCACGACGAAGCCGACGAACACGACCTTGCGCGCGGCCGAGGGGCCGTAAAGGCGGTTCATCAGGTCGGTGACCAGGAAGGCCAGCGGATACGTGAAGGCGCCCCAGGTCAGCCATTGGCCGAACAGGAACTGCACGAGGATGTTCGATGCCACCACGATGGCGGCCATGGCGATCACGCCGGGAAGAAGACGGGTCATGGATTTTTCCGTTTTGACAAGGTGGTCGGAGACTTGATCGCGCGGCATTAGACCCATCGCGCCCGTGTGGCAAGGGGGCGGCAGGGGGCGCACGTGGGCCTAGTCGGGCAGGATGTAATCCACGAACTCGGTCCGCTGCACCGGCAGGAAGTTGTCGTCCGAAACCATGGTGGCGCGCAGCCGGTCCCGGTCGTCGCGCCAGATGGCGATCCCTTCCAGGTTGTCGTGCTGCCGCAGCCGGCTGGTCAGCAGAACATCTTCACGCGCGATCCCCTGGTCATCCAGCGTCAGGCGGCGGACCCGGCTGCGGAAGCCGATCCACTGGAACTTGCGCTCGAGGATGTAGAGCCGCCCGCGGTCATCGAAATCGGCGCCGACCGGGCGAAAGCCGTGGCGGATCTCGGGGATGCCCACGATCTCCCATTCGCCGCCACGCAAGCGCAGCAGCGGGCTTGGCAGGTCGCCGGCCAGCCTCTCGGGAAGGGTGTAGAGCGCGCCGTCCCCGTCCATGGCCAGCGCTTCCAGCCCGCCATTGGTGCGGAAGGACATGAAACCCGGGTAGAACGGCAATGCGGTGGCCGGGCCGCCGGGCGTGTCGTAGACCCACAAGCGCGGCCAGTTCTCGAACGAGACGGTCAAGCGGCCCTGGGGGTCGACGGCCAGCCCCTCGCTGTCGGCATAGTCGCCCATGAGGGTCCGTCCGCGCGGGTCGTGCAGCCTGTCGTCCGATGTGATCGTGACGCCCGTCACAGCCCCCGCGGCATCCCGGTCCAGCGTCACGCCCATCAGCCGCGCGCTGTCGTCCAGCACGTGTCCGGTGATGCCATCAGCCGACAGCTCGAGCCCAGAGAAACCGCCGAAATCGGTGCCGTCCGCCTCCCACTCCCATGCACCGACGAATTCGGCCGCCCCGATCGGGGCGGCCGCCATGGCCAACAGGGTGGCAAGGATCAGCGCGCCAGGACGGCCTGGCATGCCTGCGGCAGATCGGCGACGCGCAGTTCACGCTTCGGCTGCGGGGCGGGGGCGTTCGGATCGCGCGGCTTCGGCGGCGGCGGGTTCAGGATGTTGTTGACCCATTGCTGCGCATCGGCGCAGCCGTCACCGGCCGGGATCGGATCCTGGTTCTCGCACCCCTGCGATCCGGGGGGGCAGTTCAGCCGCACGTGCATGTGGTAGTGGTGGCCCCACCACGGGCGCACCTTGCGCAGCCAGCTGCGGTCGCCGGTGGCGTCCTTGCACATCTGCACCTTCGCGCCGGGGAAGATGAAGATGCGCGCCACGCGGGGATCGCTGGCCGCGGCCTTCACCAGCTCGTGCTGGTAGGCGGACCAGCGATCGTTGGTATAGGCGCCTTTCGCCCGCTGCATCGACACGGCCGAGATCTCCTCGCGCTGCTGGCGCGACAGGCCCAGCGTGGCGGGCATCAGCCAGATGTCGGCGTCCAGCCCGCTCTGGTGGCTGGCGTGGCCGGACAGCATGGGTCCGCCGCGCGGTTGGCTCATGTCACCCACGTAAAGCCCGTTCGAGCCCGGCAGCGACGCCGCCTTGCGCGACAAATCCTGGACGAAGTCGATCGTGGTCGGATGCGCCCAGTTCCGGTTCCGGCTGAGCCGCATGGACTGCCAGGTTGGCCCGGTATCGGCCAGCTGCTGACCGCCCGCGAGGCAGCCGCGGGAATAGCCGCCATAGGCGGCGGCGGGCAGGGGGGCGTCCAGGTTCTTGGCGCCGAACATCGTCTTGGCCAGCGCGCTCTGGTTCACTTCGACCCCTGCCATGCTGGGGAGGGGAACGGTCCGCTCGGTTCCGCCGCTGCACGACGCAAGCGCCAGTGCGGCCGCGGCCAGAAGAAGAGAAAGTCTCATACTGCTCGAGCTCCGTCGGGTTTTACCCAGATTAGCAGGAACAACCCCAAGCCGAAAAGAATAATGAGGGGCGAGATCCCCAATTGCTGGCTGCCCGTGACTTGCGTCGCGACCGCGATGGACAGGGGCGCGATGAACGACGTGGCCTTGCCCGCCAGCGCGTAGAGACCGAACGCCTCGGTCATGCGGTGGGGATTGCCCTGGTAGACCATCATGGTGCGGCTCGCGGCCTGCAACGCGCCACCGGCGGCCCCGATCAGGGCGCCGACGATCATGAAGGCGTTGTCCGGGGTGGTCGAGCCCACGCCCTGCGCCACGCCCAGCACGCTTTCGCGCGAGATGAACATCGAGGCGACGATCACCCCGATCAGCGTCACGCAGCAGACCACGATGACCGGCATGGGGCCGAAGCGCTGATCGGCACGTCCGCCGACCCAGGCGAAGACCGCACCGGTGACCACGGCGAGGATGCCGAAGGTGCCTGTCTGCACCACCGACCAGTCAAGCACGCCGGCGGCGAAGATGGCGCCCAGCGCGTAGGTGCCGTTCAGCCCGTCGCGGTAGAACATGGACGCGACGAGAAAGCTGAACTGGCTGGGCGTCTCGGGCAGGCGGCGAATGGTGCGGCCCAGCCCCGAGAGCGCGCCGCGAATGTCCGAAAGGCTGGCACTGCGATGGGCGCGGGGCTCGCGGACCCACAGGAAGAACGGCACCATGAAGACGATGAACCACAAGGCCGTCAGCGGCCCGACGAAGCGCGTGCCCTCGCGCGCCTCGGGGTCGAGGCCCAGGATCGGCTCGATCCCGATCAGCGTGACGCCGGTCGCCGGATCCTCGGCGAAAAGGGTCAGCATGATGACCAAAGCGACGAGCCCGCCCAGGTAGCCGAAGGCCCAGCCCGAGCCCGAGATTCGGCCCAGCCGGTCCCGGGGGGCGAGGTCGGGTAGCATGGAGTTCGTGAAGATCGTGCAGAACTCCATCCCGATCAGGCCGATCCCGAAGCCGAGCAGGATGAGCCCGAGATTGAAATCGCCGGGCGCGGCGAACCACAGCGACGCGGATCCGACCACGTAAAGGACCGAGAAGATCCAGATCCATCGCATCCGGCTGCCCGAATGGTCGGCCACCGCGCCGAGGATCGGGGCGAAGATCGCGATGACGATACCCGCGGCCGCGATACCGTAGCCCCAGACCGCCTGTGCCTGCGTCCCGTCGCCCAGAAGGTCCTTGATGTAGGGGCCGAAGATGAAGGTGATCAGCAGGGTATTGTAGGGCTGGCTGGCCCAGTCGAAGAAGAACCAGCCCCAGATGCGCCTGCGCGCGCCGGTCGCGGCCGCGCTGCCGTCTTCGATGGATGCCATGGCTGCCCGTTCTCCTGCCCGTCGCGGGCATTCAAACAGCCAAACCGGCGGTCGTGCAATCTATCCCTGCGCGGCCAGCTTCGGCGCGAGCTGGTCCTGCATGGGCGGCCAGGGGCGCATGGCCTCGGCCCGGGCCCATTCGGCGATCCAGTCGGGCAGGGGCGGGCTTTGCACGCCGTCCATCACCTTGGCCACGTCGGCCATGGGCACCAGCCCCGCCTTCGACGTCACCGCCGTGCGCAGCAGCGCGTGCGAGGTGCAGGTCTCGCCCCGCCACATGCCCTGCTCGATATAAAGGAACCGGTCGTCCCAGCCGACGACGCGGGTGCGCATGTCGATCCGGTCGAACATCCGGACGCGGGCGCGATAGCGCACCGACGCCCCCGCGATGGTGCCCGCCCATTTCTCGCGCTTCATCACGTCGACGACGCCGATCCGCATGAACAGGATCATCCGGCCGAGGTCATAGAGCGTCAGGGTGCGACCGTTGTTCAGCTCCATCCACAGGTCGATATCGTGCGGCCAGCAGACGTGGCGGCTTTCGTGGGTGTCGAACAGGCCGAGCCGTGGGGCGTTGCGGTATTTCGCGGCTTCCTTGGCCATGCGGATGACGGGATACATGCGGCAGCACTCCTTTGACCCGGCAGGTGTCGCGACGCCTGCCTCCCGTCAAGCCTTGTCGCTGCGTCCCGGTGCCATTAGATCGGGCGGGATTGCAAGCGGTGGAGCCCCGGCCATGACCTCGATCTTCCAGATCCTGATGCTGATCCTCGACGTGATCTGGTTCATCATGATTGCCCATATCATCATGTCGTGGCTCATCAATTTCCAGGTTCTGAACCTGCGCCAGCCGCTGGTCGCGCAGATCTGGGACGGTCTGAACCGGATGCTCGAGCCGATCTACGGCCCCATCCGGCGCGTGCTGCCCAATACCGGCGGGCTGGACCTTGCCCCGCTGGTCGCGCTGATCGCGATCTACGCGCTGCGCATCATCCTGATCAACAACGCCGCCGCCTTCTACTGAGGCGACCCGCCGCGCTTGTGCGTGATTCCGCGATGTGGGATCAGGGTGGCATCCCTGACTGACCCAGCCGCAGATCGCCCATGAATGACCCCCGTGCGATCCTGTCCGAGGTGTTCGGTTTCTCCGATTTCCGCCCCGGGCAGGAAGACATCGTGACCGCCGTGGCCGAGGGCCGCGACGTGCTGGCCATCATGCCCACGGGCGGCGGCAAGTCGCTGTGCTATCAACTGCCCGCCTTGCTGGGCCATGGCGTGACGCTGGTGATCTCGCCGCTGATCGCGTTGATGCGCGACCAGGTGCGCGCGTTGCAGGAGGCGGGCGTCGCCGCCGGCGCGCTGACGTCGGGCAACACCGAGGCCGAGACCGACGCCGTCTGGCGCGGCCTGCATGACGGGTCGCTGCGCCTTCTCTACATGGCGCCCGAGCGGCTGGCCTCGGGCGGAATGGACCGGATGCTGAACGAGGCCGGGATCGCCCGCATCGCCGTGGACGAGGCGCATTGCGTCAGCCAGTGGGGCCACGATTTCCGCCCCGACTACCTGCGGATCGGCAAGCTGCGGCAGGCGCTCGACGTGCCGCTGGCCGCCTTCACCGCAACCGCCGATGCCGAGACACGGGCCGAGATCGTCGAGCGGCTGTTCGCGGGCCGCGAGCCGGTGCAGTTCCTGCGCGGCTTCGACCGGCCCAACATCCACCTGGCCTTTCGGCCCAAGGACCAGCCCCGCCGCCAGATCCTGGACTTCGCCCGCGCCCGCAAGGGACAATCGGGCATCGTCTATTGCGGCACGCGGGCCAAGACGGAAGGCCTGGCACAGGCGCTTTCGCAGGACGGCCACCCGGCCTGCGCCTATCACGGCGGGATGGAAGCCGATCAGCGCCGCGCGGTGGAAGGCCGCTTCGCCCGCGAGGACGGTCTGATCGTCTGCGCGACGGTGGCCTTCGGCATGGGGGTCGACAAACCCGACATCCGCTGGGTCGCCCATGCCGACCTGCCGAAGTCGATCGAAGGCTACTACCAGGAGATCGGCCGCGCGGGCCGCGACGGTGCGCCGGCGGAGACTCTGACCCTTTACGGCCCCGACGACATCCGCCTGCGGCGCATCCAGATCGACGAGGGCCTGGCCCCGCCCGAGCGCAAGGACGCCGATCACGGACGGCTGAACGCGCTTCTGGGGCTGGCCGAGGCGCTGGGCTGCCGCCGCGTGCAGCTTCTGTCCTATTTCGGGGAAGAGGCCGCGCCCTGCGGTAATTGCGACCTGTGCGACCGCCCGCCCGAAACCTTCGACGGGACCGAGGCGGTGCGCATGGCGCTTTCGGCCATCCTGCGGACCGAGGAATATTTCGGCGCCGGCCACCTAATCGATATCCTGACCGGCACCATGACCGACAAGATCCGCCAGCGCGGGCACGACAGCCTGCCGACCTTCGGGGTCGGCAAGGCGCACGGCAAGAAACACTGGCAGGGGATCTTCCGCCAGATGATGGGCCACGACCTGGTGCGCCCGGATGCCGAGCGGCACGGCGCGCTGCGCATGACCCATGCCGCGCGGCCGATCCTGCGCGGCGAGGCCTCCATCGACCTGCGGCGTGACGCGCTGCAAGCGCGCGACCGCCCGGCGGTGAAGACACTGGTCGATGACGAGGACGCGCCGCTCCTGTCGGCGTTGAAGGCCCAGCGCCGCGCGCTGGCCGAGGCGCAATCGGTGCCCGCCTACGTGATCTTCCCCGACCGCACCCTGATCGAGATGGCCGAGCGCAAGCCCCAGACCATGGACGACATGGCCGGGATCTCGGGCATCGGCGCGGTCAAGCTCGAGCGCTACGGCGCCACCTTCCTGAAGGTCATCACCGGCGCCGACGCGGGCGAGATGCACCCGGCCCGCCGCAAGCTGGCCGGCCGGACGGCGGGAACGACCTTCGACCGACTGCAGGATGTCCAGGCCCGCCTGTCGCGCGGCGCCGACGGGACCGGCAAGCCGCTCAGCTGCAATGCCGCGACCCTGCGCTGGATCGCCGAACGCAAGCCATCGACGCTGGACGACCTGTCGCGCGCGCCGGGCATTACCGGCCCCAAGCTCGACCGGTTCGGCGATGCTTTCCTCGCCGTTCTGGACGAAGGTTGAGGCCCTCGGCCCTGGTGCTAGCATCAGTATCGAAGTGAAATCGCAAGGAGCCGCCGATGCTGATCGTTCTGTCGCCCGCCAAACGCCTGGAGTGGGACGTGCCGCATGACACGGTCCAGCGCCCCGAATTCCAGCGGGATGCCAACATTCTTGCGGGCCACGCGCGGCAGCTATCGCTGCAGGACCTGAAATCGCTCATGGATCTGTCGGACGACCTGGCGAAATTGAACCGCGACCGGTTCCGCGCCATGGAGAATGCGCCCGATATCGACAATGCGCGGCCCGCGGTGCTGACCTTCGCAGGGGACACCTACCAGGGGCTCGAGGCCGAGACGTTGGACGACGCCGCGCTGGATTTCGCGGAAGGCCACCTGCGCATCCTGTCGGGGCTCTACGGTGTGCTGCGGCCCATGGATTCCATCCAGGCGTACCGGCTGGAAATGGGGTCGAAGCTGAAATCCCGGCGGGGCAAGGACCTTTACAATTTCTGGGGCGACACCATCGCGCAGGCGTTGAACGACCAGGCGGCGGACCTGGGCACCGACGTGCTGGTCAATTGCGCGAGCCAGGAATATTTCGGCGCGGTGGACAGGGATGCTCTCAAGTTGCGCGTCATCACGCCCAGGTTCCTGGAGGAAGGACCCAAGGGGCCGCGCATCGTCAGTTTCCACGCCAAGCGGGCCCGCGGCGCCATGGCGCGGTTCATCTGCGAACACCGCCTGACCGATCCGGACGCGCTCCGCGATTTCGACGCGGGCGGCTACGTCTACTCGGAAGAGCTGTCCGAGCCCGATGCGCCCGCCTTCTACCGGTCCGAGGCCGCGGCGGCCGACGCTGCCTGACAGCATTCCTCGCGACAGCAGGTGGGACGCACCTGTCCGTCTCAGGACCGTGGCATACAACTCGATCTGCGTCTGACCGGGCCCGAGCGGCCATGGCGGTCCTTGGGGAGATCGGGCGCGCTTTAAGGCTCTTCCCCGTCCTTGCCTCGTTGGTCGTCCGGTCCTTTTGGGCATCGTGTGAACATCCTCCCGCACGCGGACAAGACCGATGAAGAAAACGGCGCCGAGCTGATGCGCCCATCTGCGGCAGGGCGGACAAGGGACAGCTTAGGTTTCTCCAATGGTCTTTTGCCGCCGTGCCGCTGGCACTCTGTAAACCGCCGCCCGGTCAATGGACGAGAACGACGGGCCCAATGGCTTGGCTAGGGGGCACGAGGCTCTGATGGCACCATCTCGGCGCCTTCCGCAGGGACCGGCGGAAGATCCAGGGTCGCGTGGATCGCCATGCCCTCGCTGCTGTTTCGCACCCCGATGGTCCCGCCCATCATCTCGACCAGCGCGTGGCAGACCGAACGGCTGAGACCGTAGGATTGGCCATGCCGAGTGTCGCTTTCCTCGTCTCGACCGACAGGCTGGATTGTCCCCGGCCTGCCCGGGGCCGAAGTGCCGGGTCCCAGACGCGAGACCTCTATCTCGATGAGGCTCGGGGTGTCCCCGTCTCGCGGTGAACCGGAGATCGACAACTCGACCTCGCCGCCTTCGGTCGACTTGATCGCGTCGTCCAGCAGCGTGTCCAAAACCTGCCGGATGCGCCTTTCATCGCCCAGCCGCCGCGGTGAAAGGTCGGGGTCCAGCGTCAGCTTCAGGTCGGTTCCCCGGTCCTCTGCTCGCGCGCGCATGATCGCCACCGCCTGTCGCGCGCATGCCGCCACGTCGAGAGGGGCGCGGCTCAGGTCCAGCCGACCTTCCTCCATCGCGGTGATGTCGAGAATACCGTCGAGCAGCGTCAACACGGCCTCCGCCGAGCTTCGGATCGACTCCACCATATCGCCTTGCGACGGCGCCAATGCGTCGTCGGCCAGCATTTCGCTGACGCACAGGATCGCGTTCATGGGCGCCCGCAACTCGGAAACGACCCGGCTCAGAAAGTTCGACTTGGCCCGGGCGGCGGCGTCGGCGGCGGCGCGGGCCTCGTTCAGCGCAGCGCGCTGTTGCGCCAGGTGCGTGATATCGGAGCCGTGGACCGCTCGCCCGCCATCCGGCGTCGGCACCGCGCGCAGCCGCAGCCGTCGGCCATCCGCGGTACCGATGTCCCTGGGCGCGCTGCCCGCGTCGCGGAACTGTCCGAGAAGGCCATCGGCCTCAATCGGGTCTTCCGGCGCAGGATCGGGGCCGGGAGACCCCAGCGCGCGGAACGACGCGTTGCTCAGAACCAGCCGATCGTCACGGTCGAAGACGGCGAAAGGGTCCGCGACGGCCTCGACCGCGCCGCGAATGCAATGCTCGTGGGTATGATCGAGCGCGAGGCTCACGAAGCCTCCGTCGGGCATCGGGCGGTCGGACAGGGTGATGATCTGCCCCGACCAAAGATGGATCTGCATGTCCGGAACCGGCGAGCGATCGTAGCGCCGGAACACCTGCGCGATCCAGTCGCGGCCCGGCATCCGCGGATCGACGATGCCCTCCTCGATCATCAGGCGGCATAGATCGCGCAGCGCTATACCGGGTTTGACCGCGTCCAGCCCGTCGAAGATCGACAGGTAGGCCGCGTTGGCGCAGACCAGCCGAAGGTCGGCGTCGAAGACGGCGAAACCGTCGCGCATGGTGTTCAGCACCTGCCACAGCCTGGTCTCGGCCCGCGCCCGGTCCGACACCGTGGCCTGCATTGATTGCTCGGTTTCCAGCGCCAGAAGCTTGGCGCGATCCACGCGGGCCTGCATCTCGTCCAGCTGGGCGCGCTTTTCCAGGATCGCTTCGGTCAGCACGCGGCTGCGCCGTTCCATCCGCTCGGTTGCGGTGCGCAGGTCGCGCTGTCGTTGGCTCAGCTGACGTTCGGCGGCCAGCCGGGCGCGGCGTTCCTGCGCGACGAGACGGTCGAGTTGGGTGGGCACGGGCGGCAGTCCTCCTGCCGCCAGCCTTGCCTCTCCGCGGTTAAGGCGCGGTTAAGCGCGCCGGGTCAGAGCCGCTCGATGGCCAGCGCGATGCCCTGTCCGCCACCGATGCACATGGTGATCAGCCCGCGGCGCCCACCGGTCCGGTCAAGCTCGTACATCGCTTTCACGGTCAGGATCGCGCCGGTGGCGCCGACCGGGTGGCCAAGCGCGATGGCGCCGCCATTGGGGTTCACCTTGGCCGGATCGAGACCCAGCGCCCTGTTCACGGCGATGGCCTGGGCGGCGAACGCCTCGTTCGATTCGATCACGTCGAAATCGCCCCCCGACAGGCCGGTGCGCTCGAACAGCGACTCGCAGGCCGGGATCGGGCCGATCCCCATGACCTCGGGCCGCACGCCCGCGTGGGCATAGCCCAGGACGCGGAAACGGGGGGTCATGCCGGCGGCCTCGGCCGCGTCGGTACGGGCCATCACGATGGCTGCCGCACCGTCGTTGATACCGCTCGCATTGCCCGCGGTCACCGAGCCGTCCTTCTGGAACGCTGGGCGCAGGCCGGCGAGTTTCTCCATGGACGTGGCCTTCAGGTGCTCGTCGGTGTCGAAGGCCACGCTGTTTCGTTTCACCTGGACCTCGACCGGCACGACCTGGTCCTTGAACCGGCCCTCGTCCACGGCGCGGCGGGCGCGCGTCTGGCTTTCCAGCGCGAATTCGTCCTGCGCCGCGCGGCTGATGTCGCGTTCGGCGGCCACGTTCTCGGCCGTGACGCCCATGTGGCCGGTGCCGAACGGGCAGTTCAGCGCGCCCAGCATCATGTCCAGCGCGCGCACGTCGCCCATCTTCTGGCCGAACCGCGCGGGGGGAAGGATGTAGGGCGACCGGCTCATGGACTCGGCACCGCCGGCCAGCGCCACGTCGCAATCGCCGAGCGCGAGGTTCTGTATCGCCGAGACGATCGCCTGCGCCCCCGACCCGCACAGCCGGTTCACGTTCATGGCGGGGGTGGTGTCAGGGATGCCCGCCTCGATGGCGGCGGCGCGCGACAGGTACATGTCGCGCGGCTCGGTGTTGATGACATGGCCGAAGACCACGTGGCCGACCTGGCCGCCCTCCACGCCGGCGCGTTCCATCGCCGCCCTGGCGACCGTGGCGCCCAGCGTGATGGGCGGCGTGCCGGCCAGCGTGCCGCCGAACGTGCCGATGGCGGTCCGCGCGCCGCCGAGGATTACGATATCGTCCATGGTAAACTCCTCCCGATCCGTTGGCCGCACCCTAAGGCCGCGCCAAAGCCGGGTCACCCGCCAAAATCCCGCCGCGACGCGTGACGTCCGGGCACGCGCCCGGCTTCATCTTTCCACAAATACCTCGGGGGAGTCCGCGTCAGCGGACGGGGGCCGCGCCCCCGATCACCCCGCCGCCCCTCACATCCCCGGATGCCAGAGCGGGACCGTGGACATGGACATCTTGGCCGAGCCTTCCGTGATCTCGGCCGCGTGGGCAAGGTAGATCAGCGTGCGGTTCGCCTCGTCGTAGATCCGCTTGATCCGCAGCGATTTCAGGACGATCGAGCGTCGCTCGCGGAACACCTGCTCGCCGGCTTCGCTGCGGTCGATCTCGTCGAGATCGGCCATGTCGATGGGGCCGGTCTGGCGGCAGGCGATCGAGGCGTTGGACGGGTCCTCGAACCAGTTGCCCTGGCTCAGCCGGTCCAGCAGGCCGCGCTCGAAATAGGCGATGTGGCAGGTGACGCCGGCGATGTCGGGGTCGGCGATGGCCTCGATGATGATGTCGTTGCCGACCCAGTCGACGCCCACTTCGCCCACCTGTTCGGCGGTGGCGGACGGCGCGGCGAATGCCGCGGCCAGGGCAAGGGCGGGGAGGATGGAACGGGGCATTGCGGTCTCCTTACCGGGATGGTCTGCTCGATGGGCAAGTGGTGCGGCTCATGCGGCAGGATCACGCCGGGGCGCGAAATTGTCATCCCCGCAATCGGATTCCGGCGTTCTCATCCCGACCATGCTAGTCTAGCCAAGGGCAAACGCCGGCGGCACGGCCCCGGTTTCCAGAGCGGATGATCGATCATGGCACCTGTTCTTCGTATCGCGATTCTCACCGGCCTGCTGTCCGGCGCGGCCGCCGCGCAGGACAGCGCGCCGCCGCCGCGCGTCTCGGCGTCGCCGCCGACGGCGGACGAGGTGGCGCAGCGCCCGAAGGCCCGGCCGGACGGGCTGAACGATGCCCGCGCGGCCGAGATCCGGGCGCGCGACGCGGCCTTCGACGACTGGGTCGCGGCGTTCCGGGGGCGCGCGCTGGTGCAGGGCGTCAGCGGGGCGACCTTCGACGCGGCGTTCGAGGACGTGGGATACCTCGACGACGTGATCGAACGGGACCGCAACCAGGCCGAGTTCACCATGCCGATCTGGCGCTACCTGGACCGGGCCGTCTCCGACAGCCGCGTCGAGAACGGCCGCGCCGCGCTGGAGGAGCGCGCGCGCCTTCTGGACGCGATCGAGCTGCGTTACGGCGTCGAGAAGGAAATCGTCACCGCCGTGTGGGGCATGGAGTCCGCCTATGGCAGCCACCGGGGCGATATCGACACCATCGCGGCCCTGGCCACGCTGGCCCATGACGGTCGGCGCGGCAGCTTTTTCGAGGCGCAGCTCATCGCCGCGCTGAAGATCCTGCAATCGGGCGACGTGGCCCCGCGCGACATGCAGGGGTCTTGGGCCGGGGCCATGGGGCACACCCAGTTCATCCCGACCTCCTACCTGGCCTATGCGGTGGACTTCACCGGCGACGGCCGGCGCGACATCTGGGACGACAACCCGGCGGACGCCCTGGCCTCGACCGCGTCTTACCTTTCGTCTTTCGGCTGGGTCACGGGGCAGCCCTGGGGGGTCGAGGTGACGCTGCCCGACGGCTTTGACTACAGTCTGGCGTCGCGCGACGTGAAGCGGCAGCCGTCGGACTGGGCGGCGCTGGGCGTCACCCGCCCGGATGGCGAGGCCGTCGACGATTTCGGCGCCGCGTCGATCCTGCTGCCCGCGGGCGCGCAGGGCGCGGCCTTCATGATCTTCAAGAATTTCGAGGTGATCGAGCGCTACAACACCGCCGATGCCTACGTGATCGGGGTGGGGCACCTGGCCGACCGCCTGGCGGGGCAGGGGCCGCTTTCGACCGAGTGGCCGCGCGAGGACCGCACGCTGACCTTCGACGAGCGGGTGGAATTGCAGCGCCTGCTGACGCGGGCGGGCTTCGACACCCAGGGCGCGGATGGCCGTGTCGGGCCGCTGACGATTCGGGCCATCCGCGGCTACCAGCGGCAGACCGGGGCGGTGCCCGACGGCTACGCGTCTCTCATGCTGCTGGACGACTTGCGGGACGACGCCGGCTGAACCTCAGCAGGCCAGACCGCGCAGCCAGTTGGAATGCACCCAACCTTTCTGACTGTCGCGCACTCGTCGCGCGGGGCCGTTGCTGCCAAGGTAGTCGGGCCAGCCATCGGCGACCTGCGCAGGGTGACGCCGACCCACCGCCCGACGCCTTCAAAGATGTAGACCACGTCGCCGTTGTGCAACTCGTCGATCTCGCGGTGGTTCGATCCCGGACGCGCGCGCGGTGGACGCGAGCAGGGTGGCAAACGACGTCGATCTGCCCAAGGGCGCGTCGCCGCCTCCGGCTGACCTGCAATCCGGAAAAACGGCTACCGCTCAATTCGCTCAAGCGCCGCCCGGTCGTCTCAGCCGATTGTGCCGCGCGGGCCTTCTCCGACCTGACCGCGATGAATCAGCAGGTGATCGAGCATGACCGCCGCCGCCATCGCCTCGGCCACCGGGACGGCGCGGATGCCGACGCAGGGGTCGTGACGGCCCTTGGTCACGATCTCGGCCGCCTCGCCCGACTTGGTGATCGTGCGCCGGGTCTGCAGGATCGACGACGTGGGCTTCACCGCGAACCGCAGGACGATGTCCTGCCCGGTCGAGATACCGCCGAGGATCCCGCCGGCGTGGTTCGAGCCGAAATAATGCCCGTCGTCGCCCATGAAGATCTCGTCGGCATTGTCGGTGCCGGTCAGGCCGGCGGCCGCCATCCCCTCGCCGATTTCGACGCCCTTGACGGCGTTGATGCTCATCATCGCGGCGGCCAGGTTGGTGTCGAGCTTGCCGTAGACCGGCGCACCCAGCCCGGCGGGTGCGCCCGAAACGCACAGCTCGATCATGGCGCCGACGCTCTGGCCGTCCTTGCGCAAACCGTCGAGGTAGGTGCCCCAGTCCTCGGCCGCCACGGCGTCGGGCACCCAGAACGGGTTTTTGTCGATCTGGTCCCAGTCGAAGCGGTCGCGGTCGATATGCTTGGCGCCCATCTGCACCATGTAGCCGGTGATCTTCATGCCGGGCGCCAGAGCCGCCAGCGCCGCGCGTGCCACGCCGCCTGCCGCCACCCGGGCCGCCGTTTCGCGCGCGCTGGAGCGGCCCCCGCCGCGCGGGTCGCGGATGCCGTATTTCTGCCAGTAGGTGATGTCCGCGTGACCGGGGCGGAATTTCTCGGCGATGTCGCCGTAATCCTTCGACCGCTGGTCGGTGTTCTCGATCATCAGCTGGATGGGCGTGCCCGTCGTCTGCCCCTCGTAGGTGCCCGACAGGATACGCACGGCGTCGGCCTCGCGCCGCTGGGTGGTATAGCGCGACGTGCCGGGCTTGCGCTTGTCCATCCACACCTGCAGCGCCGCTTCGTCGATGGGCACGCCCGGCGGGCAGCCGTCCACCGTGGCGCCCAGCGCGGGCCCGTGGCTTTCGCCCCAGGTGGTGACGCGGAAAAGGTGTCCGTAGGTGTTCAGGCTCATGCGGTGCGCTCCGTTGACGCCAAGGGTGTTAGCGGTGGCCCGGACGTGTCTCAAGCGGTTTCGCCTTGATGCCGGGCCGGTGGGGCCTTAGCTCTTGTCCCACCTCGGGGTGCCCCTGGCGGGGCTGAGACGCGTGATGCGGACCCGTTGAACCTGAACCGGTTGATACCGGCGGAGGGAAGGTCGGTATCCGCTGCGCCCCCCCCCCGTTCGGCTTGGAGGATACGATATGAAACCCCACGCTTTGCTTGCATTGGGCCTGATGGCCGCGCCCGCGATGGCGCAGGACCGCCCCGTGCTGACAGTCTATACCTACGACAGCTTCGTTGCCGAATGGGGGCCCGGCCCGCAGATCGAGGACGCATTCGAGGCCGAGTGCGGCTGCGACCTGCAGTTCACCGCCGCGGGCGACGGGGCCGAGCTGCTCGCCCGGATCCGCCTGGAAGGCGAACGGTCCGAGGCCGACGTGGTGCTGGGCCTCGACACCAACCTGACGGCGGCGGCGAAGGAGACCGGGCTGTTCACCGACAGCGGCGTGAGCGACGTCGCTTGGGACCTGCCCATCGCGTGGGACGACCCCACCTTCGTGCCCTACGACTGGGGCTATTTCGCCTTCGTGCACGACGCGGGCTTCGACGCGCCGGGCAGCTTTCGCGCGCTGGCCGAGAGCGACACGTCGATCCTGATCCAGGACCCCCGGTCCTCGACGCCCGGGCTGGGCCTGCTTTTGTGGGTCGAAGCCGCCTATGGCGACGAGGCCGGCGTGATCTGGGACGGTCTGGCCGACAACATCGTCACCGTGACCAAGGGCTGGTCCGAAGCCTATGGCCTGTTCCTGGAGGGCGAGGCCGACATGGTGCTGAGCTATACCACCTCGCCCGCCTACCACCTGATCGCCGAGGACGACGACAGCAAGGAAGCCGCCCGGTTCGAGGAAGGGCACTACCTGCAGATCGAAGTCGCGGGCGCGCTGGCGGCGTCCGACCAGCCGGACCTGGCGCAGGATTTCCTGGCGTTCTTAGCGACGGACGCGGCGCAGTCGGTGCTGCCCACGACCAACTGGATGTATCCCGCCAAGACGCCCGAGGGCGGTCTGCCCGAGGGGTTCGAGACCCTGATCCAGCCCGACGAGGCCCTGCTGATCCCCGAGGCCGAGGTTCCTGCCGTGCGCGATGCGGCGCTTGAGACGTGGCGGTCCGCGCTCAGCCAATGAAGCAGCCGCTGACGCTGGCGGGGATCGCGGCGGGCGCGCTCGTCGTCCTGCTGATCCTCGGCAGTGTCGTGGCGGTCGCCCTGCGTGCCGAGCGGGGCGCGGGGCTGGGGGCTGCCGATTGGGCCGCACTGCGGTTCACCCTGTGGCAGGCGGCGCTGTCGGCCGTGTTCAGCGTCGCGCTGGCCATTCCCGTGGCCCGCGCGCTGGCGCGACGCCGGTTCCGTGGACGGGGGCTGCTCATCACGCTGCTGGGGGCGCCCTTCATCCTGCCCGTCATCGTCGCCGTGCTGGGCCTGATCATGGTTTTCGGGCGCGCGGGCCTGCTGAACGACGGGCTTGCCGCGCTGGGCCTGCCGGCGGTGTCGATCTACGGTGCCTGGGGCGTGTTGCTGGCGCATGTCTTTTTCAACCTGCCGCTGGCCACGCGGATGATCCTGCAGGGCTGGGTCGACATCCCGGCCGAGCGGTTTCGCCTCGCCGCCGCGCTGGGCATGGGGCCGGCGGCGCAGTTCCGTCTGATCGAGCTGCCGATGCTGGCGCGGGTGGTGCCGGGCGCGGCATTGGTGGTGTTCCTCATCTGCACGACCTCCTTCGCCGTGGCGCTGACCCTGGGCGGCGGCCCGCGCGCCACGACGATCGAGCTGGCGATCTACCAGGCGTTTCGCTTCGATTTCGACCTGGGCCGCGCGGCGCTGCTGGCGTTGCTGCAACTGGGCGTGACGCTGGCCGCGGCGCTGGTGGCGTTGCGGGTCGCGGCGCCCGAGGCCATGGGCGCGGGGCTCGACCGCCCGGTGCAGCGCTGGGGCCTGCCGGGACCGGTGGTCGATACGCTGGCCATCACCCTCGCGACCCTGTTCCTCGTGCTCCCGATGGTGGCGCTGGCGGCGCGGGGACTGCCGCACCTGGCGAACATGCCGCCCGAGGTCTGGGCCGCTGCGTGGCGGTCGGTGGTCGTGGCGCTGGGGTCGGCCGTGCTGACGATCGCGCTGGCGCTGCCGCTGGCCGTCGCGGTGGGACGGCTGCGCCCGAGGGCCGCCCGGGGGCTCGAGGTGGCGGGCATGCTGGGGATCGCGGCCTCGCCCCTGGTGATCGGCACCGGCCTGTTCATCGTGAGCTACCCGTTCATCGCGCCCGACCGGCTTGCCCTGCCGGTCACGGCGCTGGTGAACGCGGTCATGGCGCTGCCCTTCGCGCTGCGGCTGCTGGTCCCGGCGGTGGCGCGGGTGGAATCGGATTACGGACGTCTCGCCGCGTCGCTGGGGCTGAGCGGTTTCGCTTGGCTCCGCCTGGTCCTGCTTCCGCGTATCACCCGGCCGCTGGGCTTCGCCACGGGACTGGCGGCGGCGCTGTCCATGGGCGACCTCGGGGTCGTCGCGCTTTTCGCCGACGCCGAGGCGGCGACGTTACCCTTGCAGATGTATCGCCTCATGGGGGCTTACCGGATGCAGGACGCGGCGGCGGCGGCGCTTCTGCTGTTGGCGCTCAGCCTCGCCGCTTTCTGGATTTTCGACCGCGGGGGGCGCGCCGATGCTGACGCTTGAACGGCTGCGCCTCACCCGCGAGGATTTCGCGCTCGATGCGGATCTTGCTATTCCGCAAGGCGCCCGCGTGGCGATCCTCGGTCCGTCGGGTGCGGGGAAGTCCACGCTGCTGGCGGCCATCGGCGGTTTCCTGTCCCCGCGATCGGGCCGCATCCTGTGGGACGGAAAGGATATCACCGGGGCCGAGCCCGCCGCGCGGCCGGTGGCCACGATCTTCCAGGACAACAACCTGTTTCCGCACCTGACCGCGCTGCGCAACGTGGCGCTGGGGCTGGATCCGACCGGGCGGCTGTCCGCGACGACCCGCGACCGCGCGCTGGCCGCGCTGCGCGACGTGGGGCTAGACGGGTTCGCCGACCGCAAGCCCGGTGCGCTGTCGGGCGGGCAACAGAGCCGCGTGACCCTTGCCCGCGCCATGTTGCAGGACAAGCCGATCCTGCTGCTGGACGAGCCGTTCTCGGCGCTGGGCCCGGCCATGAAGGCCGAGATGATCGACCTGGTCCTTCGCGTGGCTGAAGAGCGCGGCCTGACGGTTCTGATGATCAGCCACGATCCCGCCGACGCGCTGCGGCTGGGCGGGCTGTCCCTTGTCGTGGCCGATGGCGTGGCGCATCCGCCCCGGCCCACGACCGAACTGATGGACGATCCGCCACCCGCACTGCGGGACTACCTGGCGCGCTAGGGTGCGTCCGGACCGCGCAAGAAAAAAGCCGCCCCAAGGGGCGGCTTTCGGTGTTTCGCGGTGTGGCCGGATCACTCGGCCGGGGCAGCTTTCTTGGCCTTCCGCTTATAGGGCGCCCAGATCCGCTTGTTGGTCAGGTAAAGCAGGGCTGCCAGCACGGCCAGCATCAGCACGCCGGTGAAGCCCGCCTGCTTGCGCGCGCCCAGCTTGGGCTCGGCCGCCCACATCAGGAAGGCCGCGACGTCCTGCGCCTCTTGCTGCATGCTGGCCTCGGTGCCGTCGGCATAGACCACGTCTTCACCGTAGAGCGGGGGCGCCATGGCGATCCAGCCGCCGGGATAGGCGGTGTTCTCGTAGAGGATCGCGCCGGCCTCTTCCTTGTCTTCGCCGGTATAGCCGGTCAGCAGCGACGCGATGTATTCCGGGCCGCCCATACCCTTGAAGAACTGGTTGATGCCCAGGCCATAGGGGCCGTGGAAACCGGCGCGGGCCTTGGCCATCAGCGACAGGTCGGGCGCGTTTTCAAGCGACGATTCGGGGAAGTGGTCGACGGGCCTGCGCGGGCGGTAATCGTCGATGTCCTCGTCGTAGATCTCGTAGAATTCCGCGTAGGCGCGCACCTGATCCTCGGGCAGGCCCGGCCCGCCCTCGTCACTCAGCGAGCGGATCGGCACGAACTTCATGCCGTGGCAGGCCGAGCAGATCTCGGTATAGACCTGCAGGCCGCGCTGCAGCTGCATCTGGTCGTAGCTGCCGAACGGCCCCTCGAACGAGAAGTCGTAGTCGGTTACGTGCGAGTCTTCGCTGCCCGCGGCCAGGACCGGACCGGTGGCGAGCGCCAGGGCCAGCGCCACGCCGGTGGTGAGTTTCTTAAGCATCATTCTTCCTTCTCACTCGGCCGGGTTCACGATGGTTTTCGTGCCGCCCGTGGCCGGTGCGTAGTGGCTGGCATAGTCTTCCTCGATCGTCTGCGGCTGCGGCAGCGGCTTCTCGATCAGGCCCAGCAGCGGCAGGATGACCAGGAAATACGCGAACCAGTAGGCCGACGCGATCAGCGAGATCGTGGCATAGGGTTCTTCCGCGGGCATGGCGCCCACCCACATCAGCACGAAGAAGTCGACGACCAGCAGGGCGAACCACCACTTGAACATGGGGCGGTAGCGGCCCGACCGCACGCTCGACGTGTCCAGCCACGGCGCCAGCGCCATGACCAGGATCGCGCCGAACATGGCCAGCACGCCGAAGAACTTGGCGTCGACGATGCCGCCGGTCACGAAGCTGGCGATCTGGACGACCCAGACCTCGGCGGTGAAGGCGCGCAGGATCGCGTAGAACGGCAGGAAGTACCATTCCGGCACGATGTGCGCCGGCGTCGCCAGGGCGTTCGCCTCGATGTAGTTGTCGGGGTGTCCCAGGTAGTTCGGCATGAAGCCCACGATGGCGAAGAAGATCGCCAGGATCAGGGCCAGCGCGAACAGGTCCTTGATCACGAAGTAGGGCCAGAAGGGCAGGGTGTCCTTCTGCGCGTCCTCCTTGCTGGTGCGCCGCACCTCGACCCCGGTGGGGTTGTTGTTGCCGGTGGTGTGGAAGGCCCAGATGTGCACCGCCGTCAGGCCGACCAGGATCATCGGCATCAGGTAATGCAGCGAGAAGAAGCGCGTCAGGGTGTATTCACCCACCGCCGGTCCGCCCAGCAGCCAGGTCTGCAGCGACTCGCCCACGAAGGGGATCGCGCCGAACAGGCCGGTGATCACGGTGGCGCCCCAGAACGACATCTGGCCCCACGGCAGCACGTAGCCCATGAAGGCGGTGCCCATCATCAGCAGGTACATCAGGATGCCGATGATCCAGGTCACCTCGCGCGGTTCCTTGTAGGAGCCGTAGTAGAGCGAGCGGAAGATGTGCAGGTACACGGCCACGAAGAACAGCGATGCGCCGTTGGCGTGCATGTAGCGCAGCATGAAGCCGCCGTTCACGTCCCGCATGATGTGCTCGACCGAGGCGAAGGCCTGATCGACCGACGGGATGTAGTGCATCACCAGCACGATGCCGGTGACGATCTGCAGCACCAAGGTAAAGGTCAGGACGATGCCCCAGATCCACATCCAGTTCAGGTTCTTGGGCGTGGGGATCATGATCGTGTCATAGGCGAGGCCCAGCACCGGCAGGCGCTTGTGCAGCCAGCGCTCGCCACCGGACTTGGGCTCGTAATGATCGTGCGGAATTCCAGCCATAGGGTGTACTCCTTATCCCAGTACGATGGTGGAGGCGTCGGCGAACGCGGCGACGGGCACCGGAAGGTTCGTGGGCGCGGGGCCGCGGCGGATCCGCCCGGCGGTGTCGTAGTGCGAACCGTGGCAGGGGCAGAACCAGCCGTTGAAGTCGCCGGCATTGCCCAGCGGCACGCAGCCCAGGTGGGTGCAGACGCCCATCTGGACCAGCCATTCCTCGCTGCCTTCCTCGCCCGGGACGGCCAGCGCGCGGTTGGCGTCGGTGGCCGGCGCGCCTTCTTCGATGTTCGCGTTACGCGCCTGCGGGTCGGGCAGGGTCGACACGTCCACGGCGTTCGCCTCGTCGATTTCCTCCTGCGTGCGGCGGCGGATGAACACGGGCTTGCCCAGCCACTGCACCGTCAGCTGCGTGCCGGGTTGCACCCCGCTCACGTCAACGCGGATCGAGGCCAGCGCCTGCACATCGGCCGAGGGGTTCATCTGGTTCACCAGCGGCCAGACAGCGGCGCCGGTGACGACGGCACCTGCGCCTGCGGTCGCATAGTAAAGGAAATCGCGGCGTGTTTCGCCGTGGTCGTCTGCGTGGGACACCGGGTGCTTCTCCATCTTTGATTTGCCCGCACCATAGCGTTGCACGGGCGATTCGCGCAAAGTCGGTCGCCTTCGACCTTTCGCGGAGGGTCTATAGCCGTTTTTTGCATCGGTCCAGCCGACAAACTGGCGCAGTTTCGCCAATTTCGTCCGGTCAAGGGCCGAAAAACGGCGACCCGCTACTCGGGTTTCGTCGCCTGCATCGAGCTCCGCTCGCCGAATTTCGCATACCAGTCCGCCAGCGCCGGGCGCGCGCTGCGCCAGTCCCGCGCGCCGTGGCGCAGGTCCAGGTAACCCAGCGCGCAGGCCACGGCGATCTGCGCCATGTTCAGCGGACCGGCCAGGTGGCTCATCCACTGCGCCTCGATCGCGTCGAGCGCGCGGGTGATCTTGGCCCACTGGCCCTCGACATAGTCCGGGAACTGCTTGTCCTCGGGGCGGACGCGGATCTCGTAGACCATGAGGATCCCGGCATCCATCACGCCGTCGGCCAGCGCCTCGAGCGTCTGGATCTCCCACTGCCGGGCGGCGGGGATCAGGTCGGCGCCCGCGCGGTCGGCCAGGTAGCGGCAGATCACGCGGCTGTCGAACAGGGCCGGACCGTCGGGACGGGTCAGGCAGGGGATCTTGCCCAGCGGGTTCTGGTTGGCGGGGTTGGGCGACAGCGGCGTCTGCGCCGATTCGACCAGCGTCACGTCTTCGGCCTGGCCGGTCTCGTGCAGGACGACCTTGACCTTGCGGACATAGGGCGAGGCTGCGGCGTGAAAAAGCTCCATCGACGATCCTTTCGCAAGGCACGGCACCGCGCCGCGCCGAAACGGAAAACTGCCGAAGTGGTAGCGGATGGAAGGTCGCGCCCGCAATGGCGTTCGCGTGCCTTCGCCCGGCGGGTCAGGCCGCGGTCAGGTGCGCGCCGTCGTGCCCGGTGATGGTCGTGCGCACGACCTGGCCCTCGGGGCGGTCGCTGGCGAAATGCACCTCGGCGAATTGCGCGGTGCGGCCCATGCGCGGGCTTTCCATCAGCACGTCGTGGCTGCGGCCCGATTGCGCGGCCAGGTGCCGCTGCACCGCGCTGTCGCCGGCGGCGCGCAGCCGCGCGGCGCGGTCCTTGATCGCGGCGCCGTCCACGGCGGGCATCCGGGCCGCGGGCGTGCCCTTGCGGGCCGAGTAGGGAAAGACGTGCAGCCAGGTCAGGTCGCAATCCTCCACCAGCCGCAGGCTGTCGGCGAAATGCGTCTCGGTCTCGGTCGGAAAGCCGGCGATGATGTCGGCCCCGAAGGTCATGTCGGGCCGCAGGCGCCGCGCCTCGGTGCAGAAGGCGATGGCGTCGCCGCGCAGGTGACGCCGCTTCATCCGCTTCAGGATCAGGTCGGAGCCGTGCTGCAACGACAGGTGAAGATGCGGCATCAGCCGGTCCTCGTCGGCGATCGCGTCCATCAACGCCGGATCAGCCTCGATCGAGTCGATCGAGCTGATGCGCAGGCGGGGCACGGCCGTCAGCTTCAGGATCCGCCGCACCAGGTCGCCCAGGCGCGGCTCGCCCGGCAGGTCGGCGCCCCAGCTGGTCAGGTCGACGCCGGTCAGCACCACCTCGTTATAGCCCTGGTCCACCAGCCGCGCGATCTGCTCGACCACGACGCCGGCGGGGACCGAGCGGGAATTGCCCCGCCCGAACGGGATGATGCAGAAGGTGCAGCGGTGGTCGCAGCCGTTCTGCACCTGGACGTAGGCGCGGGACCGGGTGCCGAAACCGTCGATCAGGTGGCCCGCGGTTTCGCGCACGGACATGATGTCGTCCACCTGCACCCGCTCGGTCGCGCCGATCAGGTCCGGCGCCATGCCGGCCCATGTCTCGGGCTGCATCTTTTCCGAGTTGCCGATGACGCGCGTGACCTCGGGCATGGCGGCGAAGGTCTCGGGTTCGGTCTGGGCGGCGCAGCCGGTGACGATGACCGGCTTGCCCGGGTTCTCGCGCGCCAGGCGGCGGATGTCCTTGCGGGCCTTGCGCACCGCCTCGGCCGTGACGGCGCAGGTGTTGACGATCACGGCGTCGGTCAGGCCGGCTTGCGCGGCCAGGTCCTTCATCGCCTCGGTCTCGTACATGTTGAGCCGGCAGCCGTGGTTGGAGAAGACGGGCGCGCTCATGACTGACCCGCGATCCAGTCGGCGCGGATCACGCCATCGGCCACGTGGGCGGTGGGCCCGGTCATCCAGACGCCGTCCTCGCGCCAGTCGACCCAGAGCGTTCCGCCGTCGAGGTCGATGCGCACGCGGCGCCCGGTCAGCCCGCGCCGCGCCGCCGCCACGGCGACCGCGCAGGAGGACGACCCCGAGGCCAGGGTCACGCCCGCACCACGTTCCCACACCCGGAGGCGCAGGTGATCGGGACCCACAAGCTGCGCGAGTTGCACGTTGGTGCGTTCGGGGAAAAGCGGATCATTCTCGACGCGCGGCCCGATCTCGGACAGGTCCACCGCCTCGACGTCGTCGACGAAGAAGGTGCAATGCGGGTTGCCCATGCCCGTCGCCACCGGATCGCCGTCCAGCGGCAGGTGGTCCAGGTCCACGTCGCGGGCCAGCGGCACCTCGCGCCAGTCCGGCACCGGCGCGCCCATGTTGACCGAGGTCAGGCCGTCGCCCGCGTCGCGCGCGGCCAAGTCGCCCCGGTCGGTGCGCAGGGTGACGGCATCGCGGCCTTCGTCCATCAGGTGACGCGCGATGCAGCGGGTGGCGTTGCCGCACGCGCCCGACAGGCTGCCGTCGCTGTTCCAGAAGGTCAGCCGCGCATCGGCACCGTCGCAGGGGTCGATGGTGGCCAGCTGGTCGAACCCCAGCCCGCGCCGCCGGTCCCCCAGCGCGCGCGCCAGAGCAGCCGTCACCGGCACGTCGCGGTGGCGGCGGTCGATGACGATGAAATCGTTGCCCAGCCCATGCATCTTCATGAACGGCACGTCTGTCTGGTCCTGCGGCACGCGCGCCATATATGCCCCTTTGGCGGCGCTGAAAAGCGGGGCGCGACGTTCGGGGTTTTTGACTTGACGCCCCATGCCCCCGTCTTTAGTGACCCGCCTCGTGAGCCTGTAGCTCAGTTGGTAGAGCAACTGACTTTTAATCAGTAGGTCCAGGGTTCGAACCCCTGCGGGCTCACCATTCCTTCCCCTTCGTTTCCGGTGTCGCGAAATGTCGTGACCTGCGCGGCCCGTTGCCTAATCTTCGGATCGGGGCGGTCCTGCACCGCGCGCGCATGGGGATTGCCTTGATCGACCACATCCTGAGCCTGCCGGTCGCGCTGTCGGCGTCGCTGTTCATCGCGGCCACCGTTCTGCTGGCCTTGGCCTCCTACGCCGTGGCGCGGTGGGCCCGGCCGTGGTCCCGCGGGTCCGAAACGCGCGATCTGGCGGGGTCTGTCACCTTCCGTATCGCGGCGCTGCACGGGCTGGTCCTTGCCCTGGTCTTCGCGCAAGAGCTGGGAAACATCCGCGACGTCCAGACCGCCGCGGCGCGCGAGGCGTCGTTGGTAAGCGACATCTTCCATGACCTCGAGCGATTCGACCCGGACGCGACCGGGCGGATCCGCCGCGACCTGGCGCGCTATGCCGTCATCGTGGCCGACCAGGAATGGGACCTGCTGGCCAGTGACGCCCGCCTGTCCCTGCCGGCCTGGGATGCATGGGAAAGCGCCTATCTCGGGATCCTCGACCTGCCGACCGGAACGCTGGTGCAGGAACGGCTGATGGGCTTCATGCTGGACGACATCCGCGAATTGTCGGCCCTGCGCGACGCGCGCGAGAACGCGGCGCTGTCGGGCACGTCCTCGCTTTTCCTCTTCGCGGCCATCGCCGGCGTGGTCCTGATCTCGGCGGCGTGGTTCACCTGGGCGCCCACGGCGCTGCACCTCGGCCTGATGGCGGGGTTCGCGGCCTATACCGGGCTGATCGTGTTCTTCGTGGTGGCCTACGCCAACCCCTACCACGCGCCCGGCAACGCCGAGCCCACGGGATTCGAGCGATTCCTGACCGACCGCGTCCGGGCCGTCGCCGCCGAGCCGGACTGAGCGCGGCCTTCCTTCGGCGCGCGCTGGCACTAGCTTGGCGAAGGGCAAGGAGGATCGGCATGCACAAGCTTCAGACACAGGGCGTCCACCACATCACGCTGGACGGCGCGGACCGGCAGACGTCGCTCGATTTCTGGGAAGGCGTGCTGGGCATGCCTTTCGTGTTCGAGCAGCCCAACCTCGACAACCCGGGCGAATCGCACCTGTATTTCGACCCGGGCGACGGCCGGCTGATCACCATCTTCACCAACGAGGACCGCAAGCCTACGGGCAAGCCCGCGCCGGACAACCCCGGCGACGTGCATCACATCGCGTTCGCCGTCAGCCAGTCGATGTATTCGCAGCTGGCCGGGCGGCTGGACGCGCGGGGCATCAAGCATTCGGGCGAGAAGGATCGCGGGTTCATGAACTCGATCTACTTCCGCGACCCGCTGGGCACGCTGATCGAGCTGGCATCCTACCGTTTCGTGCCGCCGGTGGGCGCGACCCATACGGACGTGCTGTTCGAGGCGCACCTGATCCGGGTCGAGATGGGGGACACATCCATCGGCGATCCGCATCTCGCCATCGCGATCGAGCGTCTGTCGAAGCGCAATCAGCGCAGCCTGAGCGACTGAGCGCTCAGGCCACCGCGCGGGCCTTCGACAGCTGCACCGCCAGGATGCCCGCCATGATGATCGCGACGCCCAGCACGTCCAGCGGACCGATCCGTTCGCCCAGGATGGCGGCCGCGATGGCAACGCCCAGGAACGGGTTCAGGAAGTGGAAGGTCGCCGCGCGCGTGGCGCCGATGCGGCCCACCAGCACGAACCACAGCAGCGTCGCGGCCAGCCCCGGCACCAGCGTGGTGTAGAGGAACGCGATCACCAGCGACGGCGACCAGTCGACCTCCCACGGCTCGAGCGCGGCGCCCGCCACGGCCAGGATCGCCGCGCCCACCAGCATCTGCAGGCCCACGACCATCACCACGTTGCCGCCCGACGACGCCCCGCGCACCGACAGCGTCGCGGCGGCCAAGGCCAGCACGCCGGCGATGCACAGGCCCAGCCCGAACGGGTCGACCCCGCCCGAGATGCGGCTGCCCATGATCAGAACCGCCCCCGCAAGCCCCGCGAACAGCCCGGCGATGGCCTGCCGGCCCAGTTGCTCGCCCAGCAGGCTCCAGCCCACGAAGGCCACGATCAGCGGCATCGTGGAGGCGATGATGGACGCGAGGCTCGCGTCGATGGTGCGCATGGCGACGAAATTCAGGCCGAGGTAGAGCGCGTTCTGGCACAAACCGAACAGGAAGGTCAGACGCCACTGCCGCGCGGTCAGGTTCCAGCTCTGGCCCATCGCGCGGGCGACGATGACGGCCAGCGCGCCGGACAGCGCGAAGCGGAAGGCGAGCGCGGTCAGCGGCGGCGCATCCGCGACGATGAACTTGGCCGAGGTGAAGGCCGAGGACCACATGACCGCGAAGGCCAGCCCCAGCATCAGTGCGCGAAGATCCATCAGGTCAGCGTCACGCCCGCGTTGCGCATCCCGTCCATGGCGGCCTTGAGCGAGCCGTCCAGGTCGATGCCCCGCGACAGGTCGGTGCGTACGGTAACGTCAAAGCCCAGCTTCGCGCCGTCCACCGCCGAGAAGTTCACGCAGAAATCCAGCGCGAGGCCCACCATGGTCAGCCGCTCGATCCCCCGCGTGCGCAGGTAGCCCTCGAGCCCGGTGGGCGTCTCGTGGTCGTTCTCGAAAAAGGCCGAGTAGCTGTCGATGGCCGGGTTGAACCCCTTGCGGATGATCAGGTCGCCATCGGTGCGCAGGTCGGGATGAAACGCGGCCCCCTTCGAGCCCTGGACGCAGTGATCGGGCCACAGGACCTGGGGGCCATAGGGCATTTCGGTCATGGTCATCGGCTGGGCACCGGGATGCGACGAGGCGAAGGACGAATGGCCCGCCGGATGCCAGTCCTGCGTCAGGATCACGGTGGCGAACTCATCCATCAACGCGTTGATCGGCGCGACGATATCGTTGCCCCCCTCGACGGCCAGCGCGCCGCCCGGGCAGAAATCGTTCTGCATGTCGATGACGATCAGGGCGTGCGCGCGGTCGGTCATGGGATGTCCTTCTCAGCTTGGCGGCAGCTAGGCGCGGCCCCCCTCCGGTGTCAACCGCCGCCCGCTTGCCCGGACGCGGCCACGGCGCTATCAGCCGGGGCCATGCCCGTCGTCGCCGCGTTCTACCGTTTCGCCTCGCTCGAGGATCCCGACGCCCTGCGCCCCGCGCTGCGCGCGCTGGCCGAGGCGCACGGCGTGCGCGGCTCGATCCTCGTCGCGGGCGAAGGGGTCAACGGCACGATCGCGGGCCCGCGCGACGGCATCGAGGCGGTGATCGCCCATATCCGCGCCTGGCCCGGCTGCGCCGGTATGGAGGTCAAGGAAAGCCACGCCGAGACCATGCCCTTCGGCCGGCTGAAAGTCCGCCTGAAGCGCGAGATCGTGACGCTGGGCGCGCCGGTCGACCCCGACCGGGTGGGCCAGTACGTCCCGCCATCGGCATGGAACGACGTCATCTCGGCGCCGGACGTGGCCGTCATCGACACGCGCAACGCCTACGAGGTCGCCATGGGCAGCTTCGCGGGCGCAATCGATCCGGGCACCGAGGCGTTCGGCGATTTCCCGGCCTGGTGGGCGGAGAATGCCGAACGGCTGCGCGGCAAGCGTATCGCCATGTTCTGCACCGGCGGCATCCGCTGCGAGAAATCCACCGCCTTCCTGCGCGCACAGGGGGTCGAGGAGGTGATGCACCTGCAGGGCGGCATCCTGAAATACCTCGAAGAAGTGCCTGCCGACCAAAGCCTCTGGCGCGGCGAATGCTTCGTCTTCGACCAGCGGGTGACCGTGGGCCACGGCCTTGTCCCCGGCAGCGCCACACTCTGCCACGCCTGCCGCAGGCCGCTGTCGCCCGAGGATCGGGCGCATCCCCATTACGAAGAGGGCGTCCGTTGCCCCCACTGCGCCGACGAATTCACAGACGAACAGCGCCAGCGCTTTCGCGAACGTCAGAAACAGGTGACGCTGGCCGAGGCGCGGGGCGCGGCGCATCTGGGTCCCGACGCGCTTCGCAAAACCGTTACAAAGGACGGCTAAACGGCGCGCGACCGAAACGGGGGCCCGGTATGACGAAGATCGCGATCAACGGTATCGGCCGGATCGGCAAGCTGCTGGTGCGGCGCCTGTTCGACATGGGGCTTGGCGACCGGATCGCGCTGCTGAACGATGCGAAGGGCGATCCCGGGCAGCACGCCCTGCTGCTGGAGTTCGACACGGTCCACGGCCGCTGGAGCCGCCCCGTCTCGGCCGACGGCAACTCGCTCGTCATCGACGATCACCGCATCCCGCTCAGCCACGCCGCGCGGATCGAGGATCTGGACCTCACCGGCATCGACCTGGTCATCGACTGCACCGGCACCTTCAAGACCGTGGCCAAAACGCAGCCCTATTTCGACGCGGGGGTCGCGCGGGTGCTGGTCAGCGCGCCGATCAAGGAAGAGGGCGCGCTGAACCTCGTCTACGGCGTGAACCACGACCTTTATGACGGCAGCCAGCGCCTGGTCACGGCGGCCAGCTGCACGACCAACTGCCTCGCCCCGGTGGTGAAGGTCCTGCACGAGCGCATCGGCATCCGCCACGGCGCGATCACCACGATCCACGACGTGACCAACACGCAGACCATCCTCGACCGCCCGGCGAAGGACACGCGGCGCGCGCGCTCGGCCGTCAACGCGATGATTCCCACGACCACCGGCTCGGCCACCGCGATCACGGTGATCTACCCCGAGCTCAAGGGCCGCCTGAACGGCCACGCCGTCCGCGTGCCGCTGGTCAACGGGTCGCTGACCGATTGCGTGTTCGAGATGGAGCGCACGGTGACGGCGGACGAGGTGAACACGCTGTTCCGGGACGCCGCGGCAGGCGACCTGGCCGGGATCCTCGGGGTCGAGGACCGGCCGCTGGTCTCGGCCGATTTCCTGAACGACGACCGGTCGTCCATCGTGGACGCGCCGTCGACCATGGTCGTGAACGGCACGCAGCTGAAGGTCTATGCCTGGTACGACAACGAATGGGGCTATACCTGCCGCATGGCCGATATCGCCCGGATGATGACCTGACCGATGAGCGCCGCCGACCGCCCGCTTGCTGCCTACGCCACGGTGACCGCCGCCTACTGGGCCTTCATGCTGACCGATGGCGCCCTCAGGATGCTGGTGCTGCTGCACTTCCACGAGCTGGGCTTCAGCCCGGTGCAGCTTGCCTTCCTATTCACCCTCTACGAGGTCGCGGGCATGGTCACCAACCTGGCCGCCGGGTGGCTGGCCGCGCGGTTCGGCCTGACCCGCACGCTGTATCTCGGGCTCGGTGTGCAGGTGGTGGCGCTGGCCGTGCTCACCCGCCTCGACCCGGGCTGGGCGGTGACGCTGTCGGTGACCTTCGTGATGCTGACCCAGGCCGCGTCGGGCGTGGCCAAGGACCTGACGAAGATGTCCGCGAAAAGCGCGGTGAAATTGCTTGCCCCGGGTGACGGCGCGCTGTTCCGCTGGGTGGCCGCGCTGACGGGATCGAAGAACGCGGTGAAGGGGCTGGGCTTCTTCCTGGGCGCCGCGCTGCTGGCGTGGCTGGGGTTCCGGGCGGCGCTCTGGTCCATGGCGGGCACGCTGGCGCTGATCCTGCTCGCGGTGCTGGTCTTCATGCCCACGGGCCTGCCGCAGGGCCGCAAGGGCGCGAAATTCTCCGAGGTCTTCAGCAAGGACCCGGCCGTGAACTGGCTGTCGGCGGCGCGGATGTTCCTGTTCGGCGCGCGCGATACGTGGTTCGTGGTGGGCATCCCGGTGTTCTTCCAGGCGACGCTGACCGGCGCGCTGGGCTGGGACACGCGCGACGCCTTCTTCGCGGTGGGCGGTTTCATGGCGGTCTGGATCACCCTCTACGGGGCCGTGCAGGCGGGTGCGCCGCGGGTGCTGCGCGCGAATGGCCGCGATCTGCCCAGCCTGGCGCGTGGCGCGGCGTCCTGGCTCACGGGGCTGATCGTCATCCCGTTGCTGCTGGCCCTGGCCGCCATGACGCTTTCCGGCGCGCCCCTCGTGGCCGTGGTGGTGATCGGCCTTTTCGTCTTCGGTGCGATCTTCGCGGTGAACTCGTCGCTGCATTCGTTCCTGATCCTCGCCTTCAGCACGGGCGAGCGGGTGACGCTGGACGTGGGGTTCTACTACATGTCGAACGCGGCCGGGCGCCTGCTGGGCACGCTGCTGTCGGGGATCAGCTTTCAGCTGGGCGGATTGCCGGCCTGCCTCGCCACCGCCGCCGCCATGGCCGCGCTCAGCCTGGTCGCCGCGCGCAAGCTGCCGGGCGGCGCGGGCCACGCCCCATCACTGGTCTGAAAATACTTTCGGTCCCGCCGGTTCAGCGGCGCGTCCGCTTGACCTTGCGCGCCGTCTTCGCCGACTTCTTCTGCGCCTTGGCCCGCGCACGCTTGGGCGGCTTGCCGGGCTTTCGGGACCCGCCGCCGCCGCGGGGCATGGCGTCGCCCTCGACCTCCAGCAGCTCCAGCATCAGCCCGCCGGTGACCGGCACCGCCTCGGCCAGACGCACGGTCACGCGCTGGCCCAGCCCGATAGTCGTGCCGCTGTCGGCGCCCATGAGGGTCTGCGCCTCGGGGTCGAAGACGAAGAACTCCCGCCCGATCGACCGCACCGGGACCAGCCCGTCGGCGCCGGTTTCGTCCAGCTTCACGAACAGCCCGAATTTCTGCACACCCGAGATCCGGCCCGTCATCTCCGAGCCCACGCGCTCGGACAGGTAGGCGGCGAGGTATCGGTCGGTCGTGTCGCGCTCGGCCACCATCGAGCGTCGCTCGGTGCCCGAGATCTGTTCGGCCGTCTGGTCCAGCGCCTCGATCTGCGCGGGGTCGAGTCCATCGTCGCCCCAGCCATGGGCCGAGATCAGCGCCCGGTGCACGATCAGGTCGGCATAGCGGCGGATCGGCGAGGTGAAATGGGCGTAGTTCTTCAGCGCCAGACCGAAATGCCCGAAATTCTGCGGGCTGTAATAGGCCTGCGTCATGGCGCGCAGCGTGGACATGTTGATGAGCTCGTCGAAATCGCTGTCCTGGGCCTGCGACAGAAGGCGGTTCAGATGCGCGGTCTGCAACACCTGCCCCTTGGCCAGCGCGAAGCCCGAGGCCTGGGCCACCTCGCGCAGCGCCTCGAGCTTCTCGGGCGCGGGTTCCTCGTGCACGCGGTAGAGCAGGGGCGAGCGGCGCTTCGACAGCTCTTCGGCGGCGGCCACGTTGGCGGTGACCATAAACTCCTCGATCAGCCGGTGCGCGTCCAGCCGTTCGGCGAAATCGACGCTGGCGACGCGGCCGTCTTCGGACAGGACGATCTTGCGCTCGGGCAGGTCCAGCTCCAGCGGCTGGCGACGTGACCGCGCCCGGCGCAGCGCCGCGTAGGCGGCGTAAAGCGGGTCGATCACCCTCTCCATCAGCGGCGCCACCTTGTCGGACGGGTTGCCGTCACGCCCCGCCTGCACCTGCTGGTAGCTGAGCGAGGCGCGCGACCGCATCAGCCCGCGGGTGAAGCAGTGGGCGATCTTGTTGCCCTCGGGATCCAGCGTGATGCGCACGGCCATGCAGGCCCGTTCCACATCCTCGTGCAGCGAGCACAGGTCCCCCGATAGCGCCTCGGGCAGCATCGGGACGACGCGGTCGGGGAAGTAGCTCGAGTTGCCGCGCAGCCGCGCCTCGCGGTCCAGCGCGCTGCCGGGGCGCACGTAATGGGCCACGTCGGCGATGGCGACCCAGATGACGTGGCCGCCCTCGTTCCCCGGGTCCGTGTCCGGCGCGGCCAGAACGGCGTCGTCGCGGTCGCGGGCATCCGCCGGGTCGATGGTGATCAGCGGCAGCTCGCGCAGGTCCTCGCGCCCGTCCAGCCCGGCGGGTTCGGCCGCCTCGGCCTCGGCGATGACCTCGTCCGGGAACTGGTCCGGAATCCCGTGCTGGTGGATGGCGATCAGCGACACCGCTTTCGGCGCCGTCGGGTCACCCAGGCGCGACAGCACGCGCGCGCGCGGCAGGCCCATGCGGCCCTTGGGGCCGGCGCGCTCGGCCTCGACCAGTTCGCCATCCTGCGCGCCGTGGGTGTCGCGGGACCCGACCTGCCATTCCTTGTCCTGCCCCTTGTCGATGGGCACGATGCGCCCGCCCTCGGGACCTTCGCGGAAGATGCCCAGCATGCGCATGGCGCTGGAGTTCAGCTTGCGGATCAGCCGCCCCTCGTAGCCGTGATCCTCGTCCGTCACGGCGGTCAGGCGCAGAAGCACCCGGTCGCCCGGCCCCAGGGCGGGGTCGGCGGCGCGCGGGATCACGAGGATGCGCGGCTCGGGCGTGTCGCCGTGCCATTCCAGCGGGCGGGCGAAGATGTCGCCGTCACGGTCGGGGCCCGTGACCTCGCAGACCGATACGGGCGGCAGGGTGTCGGGGTCGCGGTAGGTCTTGCCACGCTTCGTCAGGTTGCCCTCGGCCTCCAGTTCCTTCAGCACGCGCTTCAGGTCGATCCGGTCCGCACCCTTGAGCCCGAAGGCGCGCGCGATGTCGCGCTTCGCGGTCTGGGTGGGGTTTTCCGAGATCCAGTCGAGGATCTGCTGCTTCGAGGGGATCTTGGCCATGGCGCCGCGCCTAGCACGCGCCGGGCGGGCGCGACAGGGGGCGGCGTGCGCGGCTCACAACGACAGCCACATGTCGCGATGCGGGATGCCGGCGTCGTCGTAGATCGGGCCATCCGGCTCGAACCCCAGCCCGCGGTAGAAGGGGATCACGTGCACCTGCGACGAGACCTTCATCCGGGCCGCACCCCGGGCGCGCGCCACGCCGATGGCGTGTTCCATGATCTGGCCCCCGATGCCTGTGCCGCGCAGGGGATGCAGCACGCAGACCCGGCCGACCTTGGCGACGTCGTCCTCGATGAACATCCGCGCGGTCCCCACGTCCAGGCCGTCCTGCCGGGCCAGCATGTGGATCGCGTCACCGTCGCGGTCGTCGTACTCGTCCGCCTCCGAGATCTTCTGCTCCTCGATGAAGACGACGCGGCGCAGTTCGCGGCAGGCGTCGATATCGTCGGTGATGTCCACGAGAACGGTCATTTGAAGAAATCCTTCAGGATACGGGTATAGATCGCCTTCAACGTGACGATGTCGGCCACCGGGACCCGTTCGTCGATCTGGTGCATGCTGCTGCCGACCAACCCGACCTCGACCACGGGGCAATGGTTGCGGATGAAGCGCGCGTCGCTGGTCCCGCCCGAGGTCGACAGGGCGGGCGTGACGCCGGTTTCGGCCGCGACGGCGTCGCTGACCATCTGCGAGAACTCACCTTGCGGAGTGACGAAGCTTTCGCCCGACACCTTCACCTCGATGTCGAAGTCGACGCCCGTGGTCCCGCTGACCTTGGCGATTTCGTCCTCGATCCAGGCCTTCAGATCGTCCGAGCTGTGCGCGTCGTTGAACCGGATGTTCAGCATGGCCCGGCACTGGCCCGGGATGACGTTGTTGGCGCTGTTGCCGGTGTCGAAGCTGGTGACCTGCACGGTGGTGGGGTCGAAATGCTCGGACGCGTCCACCCGTTCGAACGCGATCAGCCGATCGACCAGCTGCACCATGGCGTGGATCGGGTTGCGCGCCTTGTGCGGATAGGCCGAGTGGCCCTGCACCCCGCGCGCGGTCAGCCAGGCTGTCATCGACCCGCGCCGGCCGATCTTGATCATCTCGCCCATGGTTTCGGGGCAGGTGGGCTCACCCACCAGGCAGACATCCATCGCCTCGCCGGTCTGGTCCATCCAGTCGAGTATCGCGCAGGTTCCGTCGACGCCGTCGCCTTCCTCGTCGCCGGTGATGGTCAGGACGATGGAGCCGTGCGGGTCGTCGGATGCCATGTCGATGGCGGCGGCCACGAAGGCGGCGACCCCCGATTTCATGTCGCAGGCCCCGCGACCGTACATGATGCCGTCCACGATTTCGGCCCCGAACGGGTCATGCGCCCACTGCGCCGGGTCGCCGGTCGGCACGACGTCGGTATGCCCGTTGAAGCCGATGACCGGGCCGTGCGTGCCCCAGCGGGCATAGAGGTTGGCAATGCCGTTGCGATCGACCCGCGTGCAGACGAAGCCCGCGTCTTCGAGCAACTCGAACAGGTGCTGGATCGCTCCGCCTTCCTCGGGCGTGACCGAGGGGCAGCGGATCAGCTGAGATGTCAGCTCGACCGGGTCGGTTGTTGTGTGCATGGGCGGCCTCCTCCGGGCGGCAAAAGGGATGGTAGGCCGGGCGTGTGTGGCGGGCAATCGTGCGGCCGGTCAGTCCGCGCCTTTTTCAAGCTCGTCGCCTTCGAAGAACGGGGTCATCTGCGCGACGATCACGGCGTTCTCGTCCAGCGCGCGCTGCATCAGAAGGCGTTCGTCGGGGTCGATGTCGTGCCCGTCGGCCAGCCGTTCGTCCAGCGTGCCGTATCCGGTGACGTCCAGCGGCGAAAGATCGGCCTGCTTGAGGATGGCGACCGTCTCGCGCACGGCCTCGGCCTCGTCCACGCCGGCCGCGTAGCACATGAGCGCCGCGCCTGTCGCATTCTCGGGAAGCCCGTCCGAGGGGGCGCGACCCACCTCCACCAGGAGCGTGTAGACGTAGTGAGGTTTGCCGGATTTAGCCATGGCCGCCGGATGCCAGTCCCGGCGGCCTTTGGCAAGATATCAGGTGCGGCCGCGCACGGCGCGCACGAGGAAGATCAGGATACAGGCGCCGATGAAGCCCGCGACCAGGTAGCCGATGCTGAAGCTGGCGCCGGCGGCGTAAAGGCCCAGCAGCGTGCCGAAGATGAAGTTGAAGACGATGGCGCCGACGATGCCCAGGACGATGTTCATCAGAAGCCCCATGTTGGACTTCATGAATTGCTCGGCCAGCCAACCGGCCAGACCCCCGACGATGATAGCTGCAAGCCAGCCCATGGATTATCCTTCCTGATTGTTTTCGCTACGCATTTGCGCAGGATTCGAGGCAAAACGTCGCGATCTGCGCTCGGTTCCGTGAAGGATCAGCCGAAGACCTCGAAAAACGCGGCGGCGAAGTAGATGGCCAGCATGGCGACACTTTCGACACCGATGCCGCCCGGTCCGCGCCGCTGCCGCGCGATCAGCCCGGCCAGGAGGATCGAGGTCATCAGGATCCCGGTGCCCAGCCAGTAAAGGTCCGTCGTCCCGATGGCGTGGTAGAGGGACCCGTCCCGGTAGGCCAGGTCCGAGAAGACGACGAACAGCGTGTCGAACGTGTTGCCGCCGATGATGCCGCCCACGGCCAGCTGCAAGGCGCCGCGCCGGACGGCGACCAGGGTCGTGACCAGTTCAGGCAGCGATGTGACGACGGCGGTAATCAGCGATCCGACCAGGCTGGACGACAGGCCGAAGCGCTCGATGAACGACCCGCCCACCTGGCTGATGACCCAACCCCCGACGGCCATGATCGCGACCAGTCCGATGAACGACATGATCGGTCCGCGGGCCGATTTCTCGGGCTCTGCATCGTCCTCGGGCTCGTCCTCGCGGGTGTCCGAGGTCTGGACCGGTTCCCACATCGGCTGTTCCGACACGCTGGACGACACGCCGACTCCGTAGAGATAGGTCAGGAAAAGCACGACCGAGATCGGGTGGATGCCGAAATAGGCGATCTCCGGACCGGCCATCGCGCAAAGCGGCATCGACAGAAGCACGATCAGCATCACGCCCTGGAACAGGTTCGTGGGCTCGGCCGCCGCGTGTTCCAGGTTCACCTTCTTGTAGATCGTGTCGGCTATGGCGAGGAAAAGGGTCTGCGCCGCGATACCGCCCACCGCGTTCGAAAAGGCGAAGGACGCGTCGCCGTCCAGCGCCGCGTTGACCGAGACGACCACGCCGGCCAGCGATGTCGCACCGCCCAGGATCAGGCCGCCGGCCATCGCCTCGCCGATCTGGGTGCGGTCCGCGATGATGTCGGCCAGGCGCGTCGCACGGATCGACGACAGGACGACGGCCAGGGCCGCGACCGCGAACACGGCGAACAGCCAGAAAACGGGAAGATCACCAATCATGACGTGGCAACGGGCCTGGCGCTGAAATGGTTGCCATCTTTCCCGATGATTTGCCCGCGCGGAAGGTCAGGGCATCGGGCCGCCGATTGGGGGGCCACATCCTGAACCTCGCCATCGGTGATAGGGGCCAAGGCAAGTGCGGCGCGGGGATCTATCTCCACGCGCGCCGCACCGTTCCCCGGTGCGCCCTCAGTCGCGCAGCAGCTCGTTTATACCGGTCTTGGACCGCGTCTGCGCGTCCACCCGCTTCACGATCACCGCACAGTAGAGGTTCACGTTGTTCTTCGACGGCATCGAGCCCGAGACTACGACCGAGTAGGGCGGCACCTCGCCCATGAAGACCTCGCCCGTCTCGCGGTCGACGATCTTGGTGGACTTGCCGATGAAGACGCCCATGCCCAGCACCGAGCCTTCGCGCACGATGCAGCCTTCGACCACCTCGGAGCGGGCCCCGATGAAGCAGTTGTCCTCGATGATCGTGGGCCCGGCCTGCATGGGCTCGAGCACGCCGCCGATGCCGACGCCGCCCGACAGGTGCACGTTCTTGCCGATCTGGGCGCAGGACCCGACCGTGGCCCAGGTGTCGACCATCGTGCCCTCGTCCACGTAGGCGCCCAGGTTCACGAAGCTGGGCATCAGCACCACGCCCTTGGCGATATGGGCCGAACGGCGGACGACGCAGTTGGGCACGGCGCGGAACCCGGCCGATGTCCACTCGGTCTCGCCCCAGCCCAGGAACTTGCTGTCGACCTTGTCCCACCAGCCGCCGCCCTGCGGTCCGCCCGATTGCGGCGCCATGTCCTTCACGCGGAAGCCTAGCAGCACCGCCTTCTTGGCCCACTGGTTCACGTGCCATTCACCGTTCTCGCGCGGCTCGGCCACGCGCAGCTTGCCCGAATCCAGCGCGTCCAGCGTGGCCTCGATCGCCTCGCGCGTCTCGCCGCCGGTGGCGGGCGTGATCTGGTCGCGGGTTTCCCACGCGGACTCGATTGCGGCTTCAAGCTGGGCGTTCGACATGGGTGCGGCCCCCTTTGTGATGTGTCTGGTTGCGTTGCGCGCTCTATACTCGGGGGGAGGCCCGGGGAAAAGAGATGGCGAAACTCATGCTGCGGACGTTGGCCCTGCTGTTCGTGACGGCCCTGGTGGCGGTGGGGTGCCAGACCTGGCGCAATGGCGGGCAGGCCGATCTGCCGCCCCCGCCGCGGGACGCGCTGCGGATCGCCACCTACAACGTCCACTACATCGTGCTGAACGACGCGACCGGCGCCTGGTCGCGCGGCGACTGGGAGCGGCGCAAGGACCCCCTGGCCGCCGCGGTCGCCGCCACCGGCGCCGATGTCATCGCCTTCCAGGAGATGGAGAGCTTCCAGCGCGGCAGCGACGGCAGCGTGAACCTCGCCCGCGATCACCTGCTGGCCGAACTTCCGCAATACGCCGCGGCCGCCGACGGCCCGTGGGAGACGTTTCCGCCGACCCAGCCGATCTTCTACCGCGCCGATCGTTTGCGCGTTCTGGACGAGGGCTGGTTCTTCTTCTCGGACACGCCGGACCGGATCTATTCGCGCACCTTCGATGGCGGCTACCCGGCCTTCGCCAGTTGGGCGCGCTTGACCGACCGGACGACCGGCAAGAGCTTTCGCGTGGTGAACATCCACACCGACTACGCCAGCTACGACAACCGCGCGCAATCGCTGGCCCTTGTGGCCGAGCGCATCGCGCCGTGGCAGGCGGCGGGCGAAACGGTTTTCGTCACCGGCGATTTCAACGCGCGGCTGGGGTCGGACCTGCACGCCATCCTGGAGGATCGGGGCCTGTCCTTCGCGCCGGTCGAGGGCGCAACCTATCATTTCGACCGTGGCATCAACCTGTTCGGCGCGATCGACCACCTTGCCTACACGCGCGGGGTCGGTCTGGCGGGCGGCCCTTGGGTGCTGCGCCGTCAATTCCTGGGCGAATGGCCCACGGATCATTATCCGGTCGTCACGGATGTGACCTTACCCTAGGCTGCGACCCGAGTTTGACCGAAGGATCCCCCATGCCGGACGACCGCCAATCGCCGTTCCGCGATGCCCACCAGGATATCGAAACCGCGCGCGACATCCCCGATACGCCGCAGACCCGCGCGCCGGCCTACAGGCTGGCCTTCGCCGACGACGACTTCCTGTGCCGCGAGGAGCTGCGCCCCGTGCGGCTTCAGCTGGAACTTCTGAAGCCCGAGATGATCCTGAACGAGCAGAACATCGACTCCACCGTCGTTCTGTTCGGCGGCGCGCGGATTCCGGATCCCGCGAACAAGGCCAGCGCCCGCACGCAGACGCTGGCGGACCTGTCGCGCTATTACGACGAGGCGCGCGATTTCGCCCGGCTGATGACTCTGCGCAGCATGGAGACCTATGGCCGCGACCACGTCGTCGCGACGGGCGGCGGCCCCGGCGTGATGGAGGCCGGGAACCGTGGCGCCCAGGATGCGGGCGGCCATTCCATCGGCCTGAACATCGTGCTGCCCCATGAACAGGCCCCGAACGAGTACGTGACGCCGGGCCTGTGTTTCAACTTCCACTACTTCGCGATCCGCAAGATGCACTTCCTGATGCGGGCGCGGGCGATCTGCGTTTTCCCGGGCGGCTTCGGCACCTTGGACGAGCTCTTCGAGGCGTTGACCCTGATCCAGACCGGCCGGATGGAGCGGGTGCCGGTTCTTCTGTTCGGGCGCGAGTTCTGGGAGCGGGTGATCGACTTCGCCGCGCTGGCCGACGCGGGCACCATCGCCGACGAGGATCTCGAGCTGTTCCGCTACGTCGAGACGGCGGCCGAGGCGGTCGAGATCATCGACACGTGGGACGACGATCCGGCCAAGCGGGACACGATCCCCGGCCGCTGAATTCAGGCCTTGCGCAGCTCTGAATGGCTTTTGAGGACGGTGCCGCCGTCCTCCTGCTCGATCCGGTAGGCCGGGTCGTCGTCATCGGCGTCGCGCGTCACCTCGGAGCCGTCGATCTTCAGCGTCCGTTTCTGGGTGTATTTCTGCGCCACCTTCCCTTGGGCGGTGCCGTTGCCCCAGTCCCATTCCACGGTGTCGCCTTCGTCGTAGTGCTTGGTCATGCCACATCTCCTCGGCGTGTCTTTGACCGCTCAAGGATCGGCAGCGCCGCTTCGTTCCTCGTCACGGCGCGGCACGGCGGACAAGCGCCCAACAAGACGGCGCAATTCCGGCATTATTGGCCTGAAAATACCTGAAGCCGGACGCTCGCCCTCCGCGCCGATCACCCGTCCCGGCGGATCGGGCGACCCATGCCATCCGGCGCAACGCCCCGCAGCGGGGCGCCCCGCGTCAGGACAGGCCCGCGTCGGCCTCGATCTGGCGGCGGGACTTGCGGGCGCGCTCGGTCTCGGACTTCAGCTGACCGCAGGCGGCCATGATGTCCTCGCCCCGCGGCGTGCGGATGGGCGAGGCATAGCCGGCCTTGTAGATGATGTCGGCGAAGGCGCGGATGCGATTGTTCGACGACCGCTCGTAGGGGGCGCCGGGCCATTCGTTGAACGGGATCAGGTTGATCTTGGCGGGGATGCCCTCGATCAGCTTGATCAGACGGTGGGCGTCCTCGTCGCTGTCGTTCACGCCCTTCAGCATCACGTATTCGAAGGTGATCCGCTCGGAATTGGTGGCCTTGGGATATTCGCGCAGCGCGCCCAGCAAGGTCTCGATGTTCCAGCGCTTGTTGATCGGCACCAGCTGGTCGCGCACCTCGTCTGTGGTGGCGTGGAAGGACACGGCCAGCAGGCAGCCGATCTCGGCCGCGGTGCGCGCGATCTCGGGCACCACGCCGCTGGTCGACAGGGTGATGCGGCGGCGCGACAGGGAAATCCCTTCGCCGTCCATGGCGATCTTCATCGCGTCGCGCACGTTCTCGAAATTGTAAAGCGGCTCGCCCATGCCCATCAGGACGATGTTCGACAGCAGGCGCTGTTCGTCCTTGGGATGGCGGCCGGGCAGGGGCCATTCGCCCAGGTCGTCGCGGGCGACCATGATCTGGCCCACGATCTCGCCCGCGGTCAGGTTGCGCACCAGCCGCTGGGTCCCGGTGTGGCAGAACGAACAGGTCAGGGTGCAGCCCACCTGGCTGCTCACGCACAGCGTGCCGCGGCCTTCCTCGGGGATGTAGACGGCCTCGACCTCGTGCCCGCCGGCGATGCGAAGCAGGTACTTGCGGGTGCCGTCGGTCGACAGTTCGCGGCGCACGACCTCGGGCACCTCGATCACGAAATGCTCGGCCAGGAGCGCGCGATAGGGCTTGGCCAGGTTCGTCATGTCGTCGAACGACCGGACGCCCTTCTGGTAGACCCATTGCCAGACCTGGCCCGCGCGCATCCTGGCCTGTTTCTCGGGCGTGCCCGCCGCGATCAGCGCGTCGCGCAGGGCGTCGCGCGTCAGGCCGACAAGATTCACCTTGCCGCCCTCGGCCGCCTTGCGGGGCAGGGTCAGAACGTCCTGTGTGATCGGCGCCTTGGGTGCGTCGGGCATCGGGTCCACCTTCGTCAACGGGATGGACGGCATATAGGGCAAGTGTCGCGCCCGATAAACCCCGCGTGACGTTGCGGGGGCCGACACGAAAAAGGGCGGCCCGCGCCGCCCCTGTCCGTTCCGCTGTCGCGCTCAGTTCACTCGCAGCGACTTTGCGCCTCTTCCAGCGCGGCGGTGAAGCCGAACAGCGAGAAGGTATCGGCGGTGTTGGTGCCGCGCTCGGACCGGGCGCTCAGTTCCGCCTCGGCGCCGCGCCGCATGGCCGCGATGATCTGCGCGTCCTCGGCCTCGGAGGCCGGCCAGGCCCACTCGCCATCGGTGAACAGCTCGAACTCGGTCCCGCCGATGTCCAGCGTCACGGTCGAGCCGTCGGCGAAGGGATAGCCGCCGGTGAACGACACCTCGCCATTGGCGCCCGATCCGGGGCGGAACGTCACGAACAGAAGGATATCGCCGCGGCGCACCGACACGACCTGTCCACCACGGGTGTTGACGGTGTTGGTCGGGCTGCTGACCGACCAGCATTCCTGCGGGTCGTCCTCGACGAATACGCTCCAGGCCGTTTCGACGGCCACGCGGTTGGTGCTTTCGTCCTGCGCCACGGCGGCGGTTGCAAGGGCCGCGCCCAGGATGGCGCCAGCAAGGATTGATTTCATGTGTCGGGGCCTCCAGCCGTCGTCTGCCTCTGGAATTTGGTGCCCGTCCGGCCCGTCTTCGGGGCGCGTGACGAGACGGGTTCCAATCGTCGTCAAGCGCGGCGACTTTAACGACAATTCGCCGAGCGACGAAAGCCCCTGTGGCAAATAATCGCTCAGACGTGAGGCGCCATTCCCGTCACCCGTCCGGCCCGTTCGTGCCGTCCCCGCGGAGCCCAATGGCGCGATTCGCGGCGAGTCGCGACCGGGCAGGGGCGGCCGCCCGTGGTCACTGGCGCACGAAGTCACCGTCGGCGTACCCCTGGAGATAAAGCAGCGCGGTCAGGTCGCCGTGGTTGATCCGCCTGTCCACCTGCGCGGCGACCGAGGGCTTGGCGTGCAGTGCCACGCCTGCCCCGGCCAGTTGCAGCATTCCCAGGTCGTTCGCGCCGTCGCCCACCGCCATCACGTCCGCGGGGGACAGGTTCCGCGCGGCGCAGATGTCGTGCAGCGCCTGGACCTTGGCCTCGCGCCCCAGGATCGGCTCGGCCACCTGCCCGGTGATCCTGCCGGCCTCCTGCGGCAGCTCGTTCGCGCGGTGCATATCGAAGCCCAGCCGCGCCGCGACCCGTGACGTGAAGGCCGTGAACCCGCCCGAGACCAACGCGGTGTAGCCGCCGTTGGCCTTCATGGTGGCGATCAACACGTCGCCTCCGGGGGTGAGGGTGATGCGGTCTTTCCAGACCCGGTCGATCACGCCCGCGTCCAGCCCCGCCAGAAGGCCCACCCGTTCCCGCAGCGCGCCCTCGAAATCCAGCTCGCCGTTCATGGCGCGGGCGGTGATGCCCGAAACCTGCGCCCCGACACCGGCCATGTCCGCAAGCTCGTCGATGCATTCCTGCCCGATCATCGTGCTGTCCATGTCGGCCAGAAGGACGCTCTTGCGGCGGTTCTCGTCGGGCTGGATCACGAGGTCGCATCGCATCTTCTGCGCCTCTTCCCAGACCTCCCACTGGTTGGCGGGCACCTGCGCCACCGGGAATTCGACGGCGCGGTCCGGCGACAGCCATTGCGCGTCGCCCCCGCCCCACGCGTTGCGCAGCGCGTCGGCGAAGGCGGGGTCCAGCGCGGGCGAGATCAGGGTGACGATGGGCATGGCGGCTCCGCTTGGGTTACTCGCGCTGCGCCTTAGCGCATCGAGGGCAGCCGCAACAGGTGCCATCAAATTCCGCTTGCCTGAATCCCTGGCCGGCCCTATCTCCGGCAGCGGGACACCCTTCCCCAACGAAGGGCATATATCTGGAAGGATACCAGTCATGGCGACCCTCGAACCGGCCACGCGGCCGGCCCTCACGCGACCGTCCGCAACGCCGGACAACCCGCATTTCTCCTCCGGCCCCTGCGCCAAGCCCCCCACCTTTTCGCTGGAAACGCTGTCCGACGCCGCGCTCGGCCGTTCGCACCGTGCGGCCATCGGCAAGTCGAAGCTTGCCCAGGCCATCGACGAGACGCGCGACCTGCTGGGCGTGCCGGACGATTACCGCATCGGCATCGTGCCCGCCTCGGACACCGGCGCCTACGAGATGGCCATGTGGACCATGCTGGGCGAACGCCCCTGCGAGATGGTCGCCTGGGAATCCTTCGGCGCGGGCTGGGTCACCGACGCGGTCAAGCAGCTGAAGCTCGACGCCCGCGTGCACGAGGCCGAGTATGGCCAGATCGTCGACATGGCCGCCCTGGATTACGACCGGGACGTCTGCTTCACCTGGAACGGCACCACCAGCGGCGTGAAGATGCCCCACGGTGACATGATCCCGGCGGACCGCGCCGGCCTGACCCTGTGCGACGCGACCTCGGCCGCCTTCGCGCAGGACCTGCCCTGGGACAAGCTGGATGTGGTCACCTACAGCTGGCAGAAGGTGCTGGGCGGCGAGGCCGCGCACGGCATGCTGATCCTCAGCCCCCGCGCGGTCGAACGGCTGGAAAGCTACACCCCCGCATGGCCCCTGCCCAAGATCTTCCGCCTCACCAAGGGCGGCAAGCTGATCGAAGGCATCTTCAAGGGCGAGACGATCAACACCCCGTCGATGCTGTGCGTCGAGGATTACCTCCAGGCGTTGGCCTGGGCCCGCTCGGTCGGCGGCCTGGAGGGCCTGAAGGACCGCGCCAACCGCAACGCGCAGGTGATCTGGGATTTCTGCGCCGACCGCGACTGGATCGCGAACCTGGCGGCCAGCGACGACATCCGCTCGAACACCTCGGTCTGCCTGCAATTCACCGATCCGGCTGTCGCGGGCGACGCGGCCTTCGCCAAGGCGGTGCAGAAGCGTCTGGAAGCCGAGGGCGCCGGGCTGGACCTGGGCAGCTACCGCGACGCGCCCCCGGGCCTGCGCATCTGGTGCGGCGCCACGGTCGAGACCTCGGATGTCGAGGCGCTGATGCCGTGGATCGACTGGGCCTACCACGCCGAGCTCGACGCGCGCGACGCCGCCTGAGCCACCCCGCACGCCCCGGGCGCAGGTCCGGGGCCATTCACCACATTCCGCGCGACCCCGGCCCGCCCGGTGCGCGCCTTCCCCCGATTTCAAACGACAGGAGCGCCACACATGGCCCCCAAGGTTCTCGTCTCCGACAAGCTGTCGGAAACCGCCGTCCAGATCTTCCGCGATCGCGGCATCGACGTCGATTTCATGCCCGACCTGGGCAAGGACAAGGAAAAGCTGGCCGAGGTGATCGGCCAGTACGATGGCCTCGCCATCCGCTCGGCCACCAAGGCCACCGCCAAGCTGCTGGAGAAGGCCGACAACCTGAAAGTCATCGGTCGCGCGGGCATTGGTGTCGACAATGTCGACATCCCGGCCGCCAGCAAGAAGGGCGTGATCGTCATGAACACGCCCTTCGGCAACTCGATCACCACGGCCGAGCACGCCATCGCCATGATGTTCGCCGTCGCGCGCCAGATCCCCGAGGCCAGCGCCAGCACCCATGCCGGCAAGTGGGAGAAGTCGCGCTTCATGGGCGTCGAGCTGACCAACAAGACGCTGGGCGTCGTCGGCGCGGGCAATATCGGCTCGATCGTCATCGACCGCGCCCACGGCCTGCGGATGAAGGTCATCGCCTATGACCCCTTCCTGACCGAGGAGCGTGCCGACCAGCTGGGCGTGCGCAAGGTCGAGCTGGACGAGCTGCTGGGCAAGGCCGACTTCATCACCTTCCACGTGCCGCTGACCGACAAGACCCGCAACATCCTGAGCCGCGATGCCATCGCCAAGCTCAAGTCCGGCGTGCGGATCATCAACTGCGCCCGCGGCGGACTGGTCGACGAAGAGGCGCTGGCCGAGGCGCTGAAGGACGGCCGCGTCGCCGGGGCCGCCTTCGACGTCTTCGCCGAAGAGCCCGCGACCGATTCGCCCCTGTTCAACCTGCCGAACGTGGTCGTCACGCCCCACCTGGGCGCCGCCACCACCGAGGCGCAGGAGAACGTGGCCCTCCAGGTGGCAGAACAGATGTCGGACTACCTCCTGACGGGCGCGGTGCAGAACGCGCTGAACATGCCGTCGGTCACCGCCGAGGAAGCCAAGGTCATGGGCCCGTGGATCAAGCTGGCCGAGCACCTGGGCGCCTTCATCGGGCAACTGACCGACGAGGGTGTCGAGGCGATCAACATCCTCTACGACGGGATGGCGGCCGAGATGAACACCGCGGCGCTGAACACGTCGGTGATCGCGGGCATGATGCGGTCGGTGAACCCGGACGTGAACATGGTGTCGGCCCCCGTGCTGGCCAAGGACCGCGGCATCGACATCGCCACGACCACGCAGGAACAGACCGGCATGTTCGAAGGCTACATCAAGGTGCACGTGAAGACGGCGACTCGCGAACGCTCCATCGCGGGCACCGTGTTCTCGGACGGCAAGCCGCGCTTCATCCAGATCAAGGGCATCAACATCGATGCCGAGGTCGGGCCGCACATGCTCTACACCACCAACCAGGACCGCGCCGGCATCATCGGTACGCTGGGCCAGACCCTGGGCGAGAACGGCGTGAACATCGCCAATTTCACCCTGGGCCGGTCCGAGCTGGGCAAGGACGCGATCGCGCTTCTGCTGCTCGACGACCAGCCGCCCGAGCCGGTTCTGAAGAAGCTGAAGGACACCGGGTCGTTCCAGCAGGTGCGCCCGCTGCAATTCGCGGTCGGCTAAGCTGCATCGCGACCTATCATGAGGGGCGGGCCATCGGGTCCGCCCCTCTTGCATTGTCCCGGAAGGACACCCCATGACGATCTACGCCATCGGCGACATCCACGGCTTTTCCGCCCAGCTCGACCGCGCGCTGGACCTGGTCGAACGCGACGGCGGGCGCGACGCGCGGATCGTGTTCATGGGCGACTACACCGACCGCGGACCCGACAGCCGCGGCGTGCTGGACCGCCTGATCGGCGGCCTGGCCGACGGGCGCAACTGGGTCGCCATCAAGGGCAACCACGACCGCATGTTCGAGCGTTTCCTGACCCAGGGCGTCGAGAACGACGACCGGATCAAGTCGGGGCTGTCGTGGATGAACCAGCGGCTGGGTGGCCCGCGCACGCTGGGCAGCTATGGCCTGGGCGGCGAGGACGCCGCCTTCCTGCACAGCGCCAATGGCGGGATCGAGACGCTCATGTCCTATGAGGTCGACGACACGATTCTCGACCGCGAGGAGCTGGTGATGCAGGCTCGCGCCACGGTGCCCCAGGCGCATGTGCAGTTCCTGGCGCAGCGGCCCCTGTGGCACCGCGAGGACGGGTTGCTGTTCGTGCATGCGGGCATCCGACCGGGCATTCCGCTCGACCGGCAGGACGAGGATGACCTTCTATGGATTCGCGAAGGCTGGCTCGAGGATACGCGCGACCACGGCGCGCTGGTCGTGCACGGCCATACCGCGCTGGAGTTTCCCGAGCACTACGGCAACCGGATCAACACCGATGGCGGAGCCGGCTACGGCCGCGACCTGGTGCCGGTGGCGATCGACGAGGATGGCGTCTTCACGCTTCATCCCGAGGGCCGCGCGCCGCTGACCGCGCCCTGAGAATCCCGCGCAAGGACCAGAGAGCCGACAGGCCGAAGAAGCCGCCGGCGACGATGATGACCTCGAAGAAAGCAGGACCGGATGGCACGCCGCGGACAAGCAGCGCACCGATCAGGAGGGCCAGACCCGCGACCGAAATGGCCAGCCGGACGTAAAGCTCGCCCACGCCAGGCCCCTTGGCCGCCATGGATCGGCTTACTTGCTCGACGACATGAAGTTGAAGACGGCAAGGCCCAGCAGCAGGACCAGAATGATGAGGACGATGAAATACATGGGCCGAGGTCTCCTTCCAGATGCGAAAGCATATGGGCGGCGCGGGCTTTTTGTCCACCTCCCCCGCTTTTCCCGCCGCTGCGGATGGTCTAGAAGGCCGCGAATTTTGCCTCAGGAGGGGTTTTGATGGGTTATCGTATCGCCGTTGTCGGGGCCACGGGTAACGTGGGCCGCGAAATGCTGAGCATCCTGGACGAGCGGGGCTTCCCGGTCGACGAGATCGTGGCGCTGGCCTCGCGCAAGTCGCAGGGCACCGAAGTCAGCTTCGGCGAGCAGACGCTCAAGACCAAGGACCTCGAGCAGTTCGATTTCACCGGCTGGGACATCGCCCTGTTCGCTGTGGGGTCCGAGGCGACGAAGGTCCACGCGCCGCGCGCCGCCAAGGCCGGCTGCATCGTGATCGATAATAGCTCGCTCTACCGCTACGATGCGGACGTGCCGCTGATCGTGCCCGAGGTGAACCCGGACGCGATCCATGGCTACGCCAAGAAGAACATCATCGCGAATCCCAACTGCTCGACCGCGCAGATGGTCGTGGCGCTGAAGCCGCTGCACGACCGCGCCCGGATCAAGCGGGTCGTGGTCAGCACCTACCAGTCCGTTTCTGGCTCGGGGAAAGAGGCCATCGACGAGTTGTGGGACCAGACCAAGTCGATCTACAACCCCGTCGATAATTACCAGGCCAAGGTCTACCCCAAGCAGATCGCCTTCAACGTGATCCCTCATATCGACAGCTTCATGGACTCGGGCGACACGCGCGAGGAATGGAAGATGGTGGTCGAGACCAAGAAGATCGTGGACCCCAAGATCAAGGTCACGGCGACCTGCGTGCGGGTGCCGGTCTTCGTCGGCCACTCGGAATCAATCAATATCGAGACCGAGGATTTCCTGGACGAGGACGAGGCCCGCGACATCCTGCGCGAGGCGCCGGGCGTGATGGTCGTCGATAAGCGCGAGGATGGCGGCTACATCACCCCGATCGAAAGCGTGGGTGAATTCGCCACCTATGTCAGCCGCATCCGGCAGGACGTGACCATCGAGAACGGTCTGAACTTGTGGTGCGTCAGTGACAACCTGCGCAAGGGCGCGGCGCTGAACGCGGTGCAGATCGCCGAGCTGCTGGGCCGCGAGGTCCTGAAAAAGGGCTGATCGGCTTTCGTGGTTTCACGAACGGGCGGCGCCGGACAGGGGCCGCCTTTTTCGTGTCCGGCCGTAAGTGAGCGAATCGGTGTCCCCGGATACTGGTTAAGATCGGGTAACGATCCGGGGTCCGGGTTGCGTATCACGCCCGATGGGCGGGATTTTAAGCGAATCTCCGGCATCCGGTTACCGGAATAATCCATTCGGATCAGTGTTTTGCGGCGTCAGCGCCGATCCCGGAAAATCCGCGGGGAAATCGAAAGCGGGCGCAAACCAGCCCGTGGTGAATTGCGGTCATGGACACGTCCGGGGGGCGGGCGTGCCGGGAAAAGGGTGACCGCCACAATGACCTGTTTCTTGAATAATCGCCGTATCGCCAGGCCCGCGATGGGCCCTGCACCTGCCAGCCGGGCCATCGCGCGGCCACGGATCGGACGGCAGGATGTCGAGCCGGTCCTTCGGGATCTTCTCGGCGACCTGCCCCGCCTGGCGGTGACCCATCCGGTCCCGCCCCAGCCGAAAGGAGCAAGCCATGTCTGAAATGATCGAGAAAGCCCGCGCCGGCCGCCGGCGCGCCCTGCGCCTGAACCGACTGTCCCGGACCAACGTGTTCCTGGATGTCGACGGCCTGGACGAGGATCCTCTTCCGCGCGGGTCGGTCCTGCGGGTGCTGTCCGAGATCACGGCGCTTTCTCCCGAACACGCCCGTCCGATGGCCCGCCACGCGGCCTGAACGGTCGGGCACGGCGCCCCCGGTCCCCGGGCGCGGCGCCCGCGGGCCGGGATCGTTCACCGGAGGGTGGAACGACCCCGGCCCGCGCCTCAGATCGCGGCGAAGCGGTCGGCCACCGGGTTGTAGACGTGGATTTCGCCCGCGGCGATGTCGTTCCAGACGCCGTGCAGGTTAAGCCGGCCGTCCTCGACCCGTTCGGACACGAAGGGGAAGGTCATGAGATTGCGAAGCGAGACTTTCACCGCTTCCTTCTCCAGCGCGACGGTGCGCTCGCCTTCATCACCCTCCGGCAGATTCTCGAATCCGGGCCGCAGGATGTCCATCCAGCGGCCCACGAAGCTTTCGGGTTTCTCCAGCTCGGGCGCGTTGCCCGAGCACATGTCGTAGCAGCCCTTGACCCCGCCGCAGGACGAGTGGCCCATGACCACGAGGTTGGTCACCTGCAAGGCGGCCACCGCGTATTCAACCGCGGCCGAGGTGCCGTGCTGCTGGCCGTCGGGCTGGTAGGGCGGAACCATCGCGGCGATGTTGCGGTGCAGGAAGAATTCGCCCTGTTCCGCGCCGAACATGTCGGTCGCGTGGACCCGGCTGTCGCAGCACGAGATCATCATCACGCGCGGGCGCTGCCCCTCGTTCACCAGCCTTTTGAACCAATGCTCGTTCTCGACGAAGCTCGTGGCGTGCCAGCCCTGGAAACGCTGCACCAGATAGGTCGGAAGCGGCTTGGCGGGGATCATCTCGGCTCCTCTCGGTTACGGCCTTCTTGCGGAGTTAGCCCCGATTGAATGCTTTTGCGACCCCGGATCGCGCGGGCCGACACCAATTGTTAGCAGCCTTGGGCCATGGTGGCGGTCGGGGATGAAAGGGAAGATGGATGCCTGATATCGTAAGTCTGAACCCGGTCGAGCCGACGCCGGAGGACCTGTCGCGCCTGCTGAAACTGGGGCGCGGACCGGCGGGCGGCGGTCCCAGCTCGGTGATCGAACGGCGACTGGAACGGCTGGCGAAGGCGCTTTTGCGCGCGTCGGTCGCCCTGCGCGACGATCGGCCCAGCGGCGTTGCCGAGGCCGCATGCGACGCCGCGCGGCTGGCCCGGGGGTTGGGTCTGCGCCGCGCCTTCCGGGTGGCCCAGGCGACGGCGGCCCTGGCCGGGTCGCCGGATCGCACGGCGCTGGCTGCCAATGTCGCCCGGCTGGTCCGCCTGGGCGACCAGGCGGTGACCTGCATCTGGGAGGAGGCCGACCATTCGTCGGGCGCCTGAGCGGTTGCACGCGCTTGTCGCTGCCCTAGTAATGGCAGGAATTGACCCTGCCAGGACAGCCCGATGCCCGACCTTTCCGACGGATTTGCCCCAGCCGATGCCGATGCGCGCCCGCTCTGGGTGCTGGGGCCGGACGACCTGAAGGCGTGGCGGGCGGATCAACCCGCCCATGTCGGCAACTGGCTCGACAAAGCGGGCTTCGCCGCGCAGGCGGGCCGGGTGATCGTGGTGCCGTCCAAGACGGGCGGGGTCCACGGCGCCGTGCTGGGCCTGGGCGAAGCGGGCCAGCGCGACCGGCACCGGTTCCTGGTTGGCGGGGCGCGGGCATCGCTGCCCGAAGGCGATTGGCAGCTGGCAGGTAACCTGGATCCGGACGCGGCGGCCGAGGCCGCGCTGGGCTGGCTGCTGGCCGGCTACGCGTTCGGCCGGTATGCCAAGGCGCCATCGCCTGCGGCCCGGCTGGTGCCGCCCACCGCCGTGGACGCCGACCGCATCGCCGCCATCGCGGCGGGCGAGGCGCTGACCCGCGACCTGATCAACACGCCCGCCAACGACATGGGCCCGGCCGAGCTGGAATCGGCCGCGCGGGACCTGGCGACCGCGTTCGGCGCCGGGATCACGGTGACCGCGGGCGACGCGTTGAAGGACGCCAATTTCCCGCTGATCCACACGGTCGGCCGCGCCGCCGCGCCCCATCGCGCGCCGCGCCTGATCGAGATGACCTGGGGCGACACCGGCCCGCGCCTCACGCTGGTGGGCAAGGGCGTATGCTTCGACACCGGCGGTCTGAACCTCAAGCCCGGCGCGTCCATGGGGCTGATGAAGAAGGACATGGGCGGGGCCGCCACGGTTCTTGGCCTCGCGCGCATGATCATGGCGCTGAAGCTGCCGCTGCGGCTGCGCGTCCTGGTCCCGGCGGTCGAGAACGCGGTGGGCAGCGACGCTTTCCGCCCCGGCGACATCCTGACTGCCCGCGACGGCAAGACGGTCGAGATCAACAACACCGATGCCGAGGGCCGGCTGGTGCTGGCCGACGCCCTGGCCCTGGCCGCCGAGGAGGCATCGGACCTCACCGTTTCCATGGCCACGCTCACCGGCGCGGCGCGGGTGGCCGTCGGCCCCGACCTGGCGCCGTTCTTCTGCGATGACGACGGCATCGCGGCGGCCTTCGCGGCGGGCGGTGCGGCGGCGCGCGACCCGGTCTGGCGGATGCCGTTCTGGGCGCCCTACGAGCAGATGATCGAGCCGGGGATCGCCGACCTGGACAACGCGCCCAAGGGCGGGTTCGCCGGCGCCATCACCGCCGCGCTGTTCCTGCGGCGCTTCGCCGGCGACGGCACGCGCTACGCCCATTTCGACATCTATGGCTGGCAGCCGCAATCGGCGCCCGCGCGTCCCAAGGGCGGCGTCGGGCAGGGGGCGCGCGCGATCCTTGCCGCGCTGCCCGGGGTTCTGGGTCTATGAGCGACCGTCGGCTCACCCCCGCCAATGGCCGCGTCGCCGCCGCGCACCTGAAAGGCATGGTCGAGGCCCTGAGCTATACCGAGGGCAGCGCGGCCAGTGTGACGGCGCCCATCACCGATATCTGGACCACGCCCGACCGGGTGGCCCGGGACCGGCAATTGCTGCGGGGCGAGGCCGTGCGCGTCTACGAACGCGCGGGCGGCATGGCCTTCATCCGGGCCGAGCGGGACGGCTACGTGGGCTACGTGCCCGAGATCGACCTGGGCGACCCGGTGGCGGCCACGCATATCATCGGCGTCCCGGCCAGCCACCTTTATCCCGCGCCGGACATGAAGATCCCAGCCATCGCGCGCCTGAGCTTCGGCGCGCGGCTGCGGGTGGTGGCCGCGTCCGACACGTTCTTCGAACTCGACGATGGCACCCACGTCCCGCGGCCCCACCTGCGACCGGCCAACCGGCCCTTCACCGACCCGGCCAGCGTCGCGCAATTGTTCTTCGGTGTGCCGTACCTTTGGGGCGGCAACTCGTCCGACGGCATCGACTGCTCGGGGCTGATCCAGGCGGCGCTCCTGGCGTCGGGGCATCCCTGCCCGGGCGACAGCGACCTGCAAGAGGGCGTGGTGGGCCAGCCGCTGCCGGCGGATGCGGCCATCACGCGGGGCGACCTGCTGTTCTGGAAGGGTCACGTGGCAATGGCGGTGGATGGCGAAGTGCTGATCCATGCCAACGCCCACCACATGGCGACGAGCTATGAGCCCATCGTCGACGCCATCGCGCGGATCGAATCGCAGGGCGGCGGCCCGGTGACCGGCCGGCGGCGGCTGTCATAGGCGGCCGAAACGCCCCGGTCAGCCTGCCTTTCGCCGTTTCGCGAGCTCACGATAAAGCGCGGCGGGGCTGACGCCGATGGCTTCGGCCACCTCCGTCCAGGGCCGGTCGGCCGGTGCACCGTTCAGCGCGATCCAGGCGTCGAGCCGGTCGGGCAGCCGCTTCATGCGCAGGATCTCGACCCGCGCGCGCTGGGCCTGCACCTCTTTCGCCGCGCCCGCGAACAGGTCCAGCAACGTCGCGGGCGATTCCGCCAGCCCCTCGAGAAACGCCCCGCGGGCCACCCGGCGCAGCGCAGTGTCGGTGCGGGTCTTGGCGTCGCAATGATACCGCGCGGCGAAAAGCGACGCTTCGGCCAGCAGCGTGCCGGGCCGCGCCACGTGCAGGGTCAGCGTCTCGCCCTCCGACAACGTGCGCACCAGCGCGATGGACCCCGACTCCAGGAAAATGGCGTCCCTGATCGGATCGTCGCGGTGGAACACCGGCTGTCCCGCGTCGACCCGCGTAAGCGGCGCATGGGCGAAAAGCACGGCAAGCTTGGACATGATCCGGATCATACGCCGATGCGGGGGGGCGCGATAGTCTGACAGCACCATCGAGACAGGAGATCCCCATGTTCCGCCTTGTCACCGCGACGATCCTTGCCCTGGCCGCGCCCTTCGCGACCCAGGCCCAGCACGCCGACCATTCCGCCGGGATGACCCATGGCGCCGCCCCCGCGACCCTGACCGAGCCGGGGCAGGGCGCCTTCGCCGCGCTGTCCGAGGTCGTCCAGCTGCTCGAGTCGGACCCGCACACCGATTGGTCGCGCGTCGATCTGGATGGCCTGCGCGCGCACCTGGTCGACATGGACCTGCTGGCGACCCGGGCGCAGGTCGAAACCGACGCGATCGACGGCGGCCTCACGGCGCGCGCGACCGGCGATGCGCGCGTCCTTGCCGCGCTGCGCCGCATGGTCCCGGCCCACGCCAAGCAACTGGCCGCCGATCCGTCCTGGACCGTCGCGGTCGAGGCGCGGGACGACCATGTCGTCCTGACCGTCACAGCTGACGATGCCGCCACCACGGCGCGGATCCGGGGGCTGGGGTTCTTCGGCCTCATGGCCAGCCAGGATCATCACCGCGCGCATCACCTGGCGATCGCACGCGGCGAGATGCCCCACTGAGGGTGCGCCCTGTTGTCGATGGGGGGCGGAAACGCTACTCTCTCGCCCGATGAAAATCGGTCTTTCGGCACTCCTGTCGCTGGCGCTCCTGTTCGTTGCCAGCCTCGACGCGGCGCACGCCGCGCCGCGCGGCGGCGATTTCGCCACGACCGAAATGCCGCACCACGGGGACGGTGCCGCCGACATGGCGTGCTGCGACGGACTGTCCGGCCGGACCGCGTCCTGCCTCGGCGACCTGTTCGCGGTCGGCGCGTGGACGGCCCGGCCCGCCACGCTGCCGGTCCCGGTTCACTTCGCGGTGTCCGGCGGACGGTTCGCGGACGGGTTCCTGTGCGAACCGCCGCTGGGCCCGCCGAAGGTCTGACGACTGGATCCCCTTCAATCCACGCGCTCCGGCGCATCCAGACTTCTCCGAACAGGACCCATTCCCATGACCAACCGTCGTGCTTTTCTCACCGGCCTTGGCGCCACCGCGCTGATCTCCGCCACCCCCGCCGCACGCGCCGCCACGGGCACTGCGCTGCACGTGCTGTCCTCGCCCAATTGCGGCTGCTGCCACGCCTGGGCCGACCTGGCCCGTGCCCGCGGATACGCCGTTACGGTCGAGGATCTGACCGACCCCGGCGCCCAGAAGGCCGCGCGCGGCGTGCCGGCCAACCTCGTTTCGTGCCACACCGTCGACGCGGACGGCTACGTCTTCGAGGGCCACGTGCCCTTCGAGGCGATGGAAGCCGTGCTGCGCGACCGGCCCGACATCACCGGCCTCGCGGTGCCGGGCATGCCCATGGGCTCGCCCGGAATGGGCGACGACCCGAATGCGCGGTACGACGTGATCGCCTTCGGCGGGTCGGCGGGCGCGGGCCGCGTCTTCTACCGCGCGGGCACGCAGCGTCCCTTCGACGTCTGATCGGTGCGACGTCCGCTCTATGCGCTGGCCGGCCTCGCCCTTCTGGCGGGGCTGGCCGCCTTCCTGGTCATCGGCCCGGATCATGGTGGGGACGCGGCCTTGCTGCGCCCGGACGACCCGGACGAGATCGCGCTGGGGCGTCGTGTCTACGACGCCGAATGCGCGTCCTGCCACGGCGCCGACCTGCAAGGGCAGCCCGATTGGCAGAGCCCGGGCGCGGATGGCCTGATGCCGGCGCCGCCGCACGACGAGACGGGGCACACCTGGCACCACCCCGACGCCATGCTGTTCGCCCTGACCCGCGACGGGCTGGGCGCCGTGCTGGGGGATCCCGACTACGAGTCCGGCATGCCCGCCTTCGCCGGACGGCTGAGCGACGACGAAATCCGCGCCGCGCTGTCCTTCATCAAGTCCACCTGGCCGGACGAGATCCGCGCCGCCCATGACGAGATCAACGCCCGCGCCGCACAGTGATGCCGCGTCTGACAGGAGACAGGACATGCGAAAGACCCCGACGACCCTCGTGACGACCGGCGCGCTGGCGGCTGTCGGAGGCGAAGCGTCGGCCCGCTCGAAGGCCAGCCCGGCGCATCGGGCGCGCTTCGGCGGTCCATCGCGATGGAAGGGGGCGCAGTTGTGCTGATCCTGCTGGTCACGGCGGCGATCACCACCGTCGCGACGCCGCCCGTGACCCTCTGGAAGGAGCCATGATGCTGCCGTTTCTTGCCGGGATCGCCTTCGGACTGCTGGCCATCGTCTTGCTGCGGCTCAGCGGAATGTCCCGTGACCGCGCCACCGGGCCTGTGATGCTGGTGGCGATCGCGCTGTTCTACCCCGTTTTCGCGGTCGACCACGGCGGTTTTCCCGCCTTCGTCGTGCAAGCCATGATCGCGGCGCTGTTCACCGCGGTTGCGATCCTCGGCTACCGGACCCGGCTGGCCTGGGTCGGCGTCGGGATGATCGCGCACGGGCTGTTCGACGCGGTCGCGCACACCGCCCTGAACAGCCCCGCGCCGGGCTGGTGGGGCCCCTTCTGCATCGGAATCGACGTGGTGCTGGGGCTGTGGCTGCTGACCCTGCGGCCGGAACCCGTGCGGGGAGAGGCCCGCTGACTGGGCAGCAACAAGCCAGCATATGGCATGGCGCAAGGCTTTCTCGCCCCGCTGTCTTGCGCGTGGCTGGCCGTTGGCCTGTTCGTCGGCTGCTGGTGTCGAAGCGCCCGGTGGCGCCCCCGCTCCAAGACGGGGGCGCAAGGCGGGATGTCGGATCAGACCGGCTGAACCGTCGGGCGGAACAGGATCTCGTTCACGTCCACGTTCTCGAGCTGGGACACGGCGAAGGCCACCATGTCGGCCATGGTCGAGGACGGCACCGCGATGTCCTTGACGAAGCCGCGGACCTGGTCGCCGAGCTCGGGCTCGGAGATGTGCTGCGTCAGTTCGGTATCCACCGCGCCGGGCGAGATGACGGTGACGCGCACGTTGTAGTCCTTCACTTCCTGCCGCAGGCCCTCGGAAATGGCGCGCACCGCGAACTTGGTCCCGCAATAGACCGCGCCGGTGGCGACTGCCTTGTGGCCGTAGACCGAGCTCACGTTGATGATCTGGCCGGACTTCTGTTCCTTGAAGATCGGCAGCACGGCGCCGATGCCGTAGGGCGTGCCCTTCACGTTGACGTCGACCATCTGGTCCCATTCGTCCACGCGCAGGCTCTCCATGGGCGACAGCGGCATCAGGCCCGCGTTTTTGAACATCACGTCCATGCGGCCGAACGTGTCCTTGGCCTTGGCGACCAGCGCCTCGACCTCCTCGCGCTTGGTCACATCGGTGGCCAGTGCGACGGCTTCACCGCCCGCGGCCTCGATTTCCTGCCCGATGGTATCCAGGCGGTCCTGGCGGCGCGCACCCAGCGCGACCTTGGCGCCCTTGGCGGCCAGGTCACGCGCGGTGGCCTCGCCCATGCCGCTGGACGCGCCGGTGATGACGATGACCTTTCCGGTGATGTTGTCGGTCATTGTATCTTCCTTTCTTCGGAATTGATCGGGACGGCCGCCGGGCCGCCCGGGAGGTCAGTCGGCCCGCGCGATGCGGACGGGATAGTCGCCGTCGCGGATCAGCGGGTCGATGGGATCGTCGAAGGCGCCCAGGCGGACCAGCCCGCGCGACGCTTCGAACGGCTTGTAGAAGATGGCGAGATTGCCCCAGGGCGCGTAGATCGTGATATCGCCCGTTCGCGGCGTGTAGCTGGGCGGCGCCGCGCTGGTATCCACCGCGCGGGGCAGGTCGGCCACCTTCTCGATGCCGGGGTAGTCCGAAAGCGTCAGCTCGGGCGGAAGCATCGCCGCGAAATTGCGGGCCGCGGGGCTGTCGTCCAGCGTGGCGGCCAGCGTCGTCTCGCCGACGGTGACGGTGATCCTTGTCATTCCGGGTTCCTCCTGTGCTGTGGCGTAGGCTCCGAATGTCAGCGCAGCGAAAAGCGCTGCCGCACGGTATGATTGTCGCATGGCGCCCTCCGCCGCGTTTCGATGAACGGGATCTAGAGGCGCCGGCCGCCCGGGATAAACCGCGGTGAATTGCATCCACTCATGACAAGGTTTCATAAGTCCCGCTGAAGATTGCGGCTGCGCCCGCCTCCGCGTTCATGAGGCGCGCTCAGGACCGCATCCCGCCCGGCGCCGATGATCGGGCGCGTTCCGGCACCATTTCCGACGGGCAGACGTTCCAGAACCTGGACACCGCCACCCGAAACAGGAGACGACCGGCATGAAACGACTTCTCACACCCACCCTCGCCCTGGCGCTCGCCGCGCCCGCCGCGTTCGCACAATCCATGGAGATCACCCGCGCCGAGGATCGCGCCGGCCCGATCGGCAGCGCGGACGTGTTCACCGGCACCGTCTACGTGGCGCCGGTCCACCATTCCGACATGGCGCCGGTCAGCGCGGGCGAGGTGACGTTCATGCCCGGCGCGCGCTCGGCCTGGCAAACGCATCCCGGCGGCCAGAAGCTGGTCATCACCCACGGTACTGGCTGGACGCAGGAGCGTGGGGCCGAGCGGATCACCATGCAGGCCGGTGACGTGATCTGGTGCCCGTCGGATGTCGAGCATTGGCACGGGGCCACCGCAAGCACGTCGGTGACGCACAACGCCATTCAGGAGGTCGTCGACGGGTCGGCAGTGGTCTGGGGCGAGCACGTCACCGACGCCGGATACGGGCAGCGAGAATCTCTGAATAATCGGCGGACGTCATGAGCGCGGCGCATGTGTCACGGGGCAGTGCAACCGACCCGCAGACCCGAGCGGCGCTCATGCTCCGCGAGAACATCACAGACCTGATCGCCCTGGCGGCCGTCTCGTAAGAGCGCAGCTTCACCCGCGCCGCCGCGCGGCTGAACGTGTCGCAGTCAGCGCTGAGCCACACGATCAAGTCGCTCGAGGCCCGGCTGGGCCTGCGGCTGCTGAGGCGCACCACCCGCTTGGTCGCGCCGACGCTCGAGGGCGAGGATCTGCTCGCCACGCTCAACCCCTGTTTCGAGAAGATCTAGGGGCGGCTGCTGGCGCTGAACGACGCGCGCGACCAGCCCACCGGCACGGTCCGCATCGCGGCGACCGACTACGCCATCGAGACGCTTTCAAGGCCCAAGCTGGCCCCGGTTCTGCGCGACCATCCGGCCGTGCGGATCGAGCTGGTGAACGATTACGGCTACACCGATCTTGCCGCGTCGCAATGCGATGCCGGCGTGCGCTACGGGGACCAGGTGAGCGATGGCATGATCGCGGTGCGGATCGGCCCGGACGAGCGGATGATCTGCGTTGGCGCGCCCGGGTTCTACGAAACCCACGGCCGCCCCGAAACACCGTACGACTTGCCGGAGCTGCCCTGCGTGAACCTGCGCCTGTCGAACCACGGCGGGCTCTACGCGTGGGAGTTCGAGGCCCCCGACGGCAACGACCTGACTGTCAAGGTCGGCGGGCAGGCCTGTTCCAATGCCATCGGACCGGTGATGCAGGCCGCCATCGACGTGATCGGCCTTGCGCTGGTGCCCGAACGGCTGGCGGCGCGGGCGCTGGCCGATGGTGAGCTTGAAACCTGTCTCGAGGATTGGTGCCCGTCCTTCCCGGGCTTCCACATCTTCTATCCCAGCCGCCTGCGCGCCTCGTCCGCGTTCCAGGTCGTGCTCGACGCCCTGCGCGAGCGGGGATGAGCGATTGATGAAGGCCGCTCATGAGCGGCTTGCCGACCCGGCCCATTAAGGTTCGGCGGTCCGGCCCCAAGTCGGTCGGTAACAGCAACCTCACCGACAGGAGACGCCCCATGACGACGCGCCTTGCCCTACCTGCCCTCGCCCTTGGACCCGCCGCCACGGCGGCCCCGGCCCAGGACCTCGGAACCACGTTGCCCGACGCCGTGGGCCAGGTCGCGCCGAAGCTCGAAGCCTATGCCCAGAACGACCTTTTCGGCAGCGTCTGGACCGATGAGCAGCTTTCCATGCGCGATCGGGCGCTGGTGACCGTCGCGGCGAAGATCAAGCGGCACGAGACCGACGGCCTGTCCGAGCATATCGCGCTGGCCCTCGACGCCGGCGTGACGCCCGCCGAGATTTCCGAGACGATCACGCATCTCGCCTTCTACACGGGCTGGGGCAACGCCGTCGCCGCCGCCGAAGCCGCGGCCCCGGTCTACGACGAGCGCGGCGTGACCGTGGATGACCTGCCCGCCCTCGCCCCCGAGCTTCTGCCGCTGGACCAGGAGGCCGAGGAGGCCCGCCAGGAAACGGTGCAGTCGACCTATGACGACGTGAGCCAGGGCGTCGTCGACAACACCGAGCAGCTCCTTTCCTCGACCTCTGGCTGCGCCCGGCGCTGGAACCGCGCGACCGCAGTCCCGTGACCGTCGCCGCGCTGATCGCGACCGGCCAGCCGGAACAGATGACCTTCCACCTCAATCGCGCCATGGATAACGGCCTCACGCAGGACGAGGCGGGCGCGATGCTGTCGCACCTGGCCTTCTATGCCAGCTGGCCGCGCGTCTTCTCGGCCATGCCCGTGGCCGCGGATGTCTTCGAAAGCCGTTCGCAGTGAGCCATGCGCCGGCGGGGTCCGTCCCCGCCGGCGTCCGCTGACAGGAGGGCGAAATGAAAATCGGGATGCTCGGATCGGGCCTGATGGGGGCCAAGCTCGGCGCGCTTTGGGCCGCCTGCGGCCGCGACGTGACCTTCGCCTATTCCCGCGACCGCGCCAAGCTCGACCGGCTGGCTCAGCGATCCGGCGGCACGGCGGGCTTGGTCGCCGAGGCCGTCGCCGCGGCGGATGCCGTGCTGCTGGCCGTGCACTGGTCGCGGATCGGCGACGTGCTGGATCAGGCGGGCGACCTGGCCGGCAAGGTCGTGCTGAACTGCTGCGCCCCGCTGAACGACGGCAACGACGCGCTGTTCCTCGGTCCCGAGACCTCGGGCGCCGAGGAGCTATCGCGGATGCGGCCCGGCGCGCGGTGGGTGTCGTGCTTCAATACCAGCCCGTCCGAATCCTTCGACCCGGTCTTCGCCCGCAAGGACACCGTGCCGCGCCCGCACCTGATGCTCTACGACGATGACGACGGAGCCAAGGAAACGGTCCGCGCGTTGATCCGGGATATCGGGCTCGACCCGCTCGAGGCCGGCGGGCTGACGGCCGGCCGCTACGCCGAACCCTTCGCCATGGTCACGGCCGTACTGGCTTACGGCCAGCCCGGTGGGCCGGTACTGACCTACCGTTTCGACAAGCTGCGCTGAGCGCAGGAAAGGAGATTACCATGAAGATCACACGCGCGGGGCAAAATGCCTCGACCCGGGGCCCCGAGGAGTATTTCACCGGCACCGCCCGCATCGACCCCATGTTCCAGGCCGAGGAGCCGGGCCGCGTCGCCGGCGCCCACGTCACGTTCGAGCCGGGCGCGCGCACCGCGTGGCACACCCATCCGGCCGGCCAGACCCTGATCGTCACCTTCGGCCGCGGCCGCGTCGCGCGCGAGGGCGGCGAGATCGAGGAGATCAGCGAAGGGGACATCGTCTGGTTTCCCGCCGGCGAGAAGCACTGGCACGGCGCGGCGCCGGACACCGCGATGAGCCACATCGCGATCCAGGAAAGCATCGACGGATCGCCGGTGACCTGGCTCGAGAAGGTGTCGGACGAGGATTACGAGGGCTGAGGGTCCGCGCCCGGTTGGCGCTGCGTCAGTCGTCCACCGGGCGGATCAGCTTGCGCTCCAGCACGCGCAGCACGGTCTTCAGGTCGTGCCCGCGCTTCAGGATCTGGTTGTCCATCCCGATCACCGCGTATTGCCCTTGCCTGTTGCGCAGGCGGGGCCGTTTTTCGATCCGGTAGATCGGGTGTTCAGCGGTGCGGCGAAAGACCGAGAACACGGCCACGTCGCGTAGGAAGGACATGCCGTAGTCGCGCCATTCGCCCGCGGCCACCATGCGGCCGTAGAGAGTCAGGATCGCGCCGAGCTCGGACCGGTCGAAGGCCACGCGGTCGTTGGGATCGGGGCGTCCGGGAAACGGAGTGGGCTGGATCACGTTCATGCCCCCAAGGTGGGGGGACGTCGGCAGTTTGGCAAGCGTCATCGATTCGCCGCAAAATGACCCATTTGTCGCGCCAACTCGGTCCCGCGATCGCCACGTCGCCGGGCAATAAGGAGACATAGCGAAGAACGCTACTCCCGGTGTCGCGCCACCATGGCCCCCACCAGTGCGCGGCACCGGGCATCGCTTTTCCCCACACGGATCATCCGAAACTGCCTTGGCAGTACCACCCGGCCGAGATCTCGGCGCCGTGGGCGAAGAACAGCCACAGGCAATCGCCGGATGTGCAGCGCACCTGCCAGTAGTCGCGGACGCCGCTGCGCCAGTTGGGGTCGTCCAGCCACCATTCCGGCGCGATGCGCTCGGGGCCGGTCAGCGCCGCGACCTCCATGTGCCGGCCGCGCCAGCGGAAGTGCTCGGCCAGCCGCGGCGCGGCGGGGGCGTTCACCGGCTCGGGCGGCCACAGGAAGGGCGGGCGCGGCGTGGGCGCGGCGGGCCAGGGAGGCGCCGGTTCGGACCACGCGGCGGCCAGCACCCGCGCGCCCTTTTCGGGGATGTGGCTGTCGGCGGGGTGATGGCGAGTGATCCGGTCCAGCCCGATGCGCGCGCCGATGCGGCCCACCAGGTCGTCCAGCGGGGCGGGATCCGCCTGCCGCGCGCGGGCGTCGTCGGCCGCGTCGGAATGGCCGCGATGCTGGCGCGGCGACACCGGCTCGGTCACGTGGGCCAGCAGCCGCACCATGTCGATGCCGAAGCCCGCGTCGATCTCGGCCGCCTTCATGGCCAGCAGCGGGCGCATCCGGTCGGGCTCGGCCGTGGGGCGCGCCAGCCCCAGCTCGGCAAAGCCCATGGTGCCGTCGCTGCGGTGGCATTCCAGCCGCAATCGCCGCGCGCCGCGCCCCTTCGCGCGCAGCTTGTCCGACAGCGGCACCAGCAACCGGTCGATGGCGGCCAGCACGTCCGCCTCCAACCCGATGGGCTCGGGCAGGGTCAGCCGCACGGCGAACTGCGTGTCGGGGGCGGCGGGCGACACCGGCTCGGGCTCGGCGCCCATGGCCTGGTCCAGCCGTTGCACCAGGTGCCGGCCGAACCGCCGCGCCAGCCCGGCGCGCGGCTGTCCCGCCAGGTCGCCGATGCGGCGCAGGCCCAGCCGCCCCAACTCGGCCACCAGGTCGCCGGGCAGGCGCAGCGCGGCCACCGGCAGCGGCGCGATGGCGCCGTAGGTGCCGCCGGGCGGCGCGATGCGGGTGGCGCGCGCCTTGGCCGTGGGGATGGCGGGGGCCGGGCCGCCCCGTTCCCAGTTGCGCCGCTTGGCCGCGCGCGACCGGGTGGCATAGGCCTCCTGGTCGATGGCGTCGCCCGACCGGTCCGGCCCCGCCGCGCGGCCCGCATACCGCGCCAGCGCCCAGGCCGCGCCCACCGTGTCGGCCACGCCCGCGGCCACCGAAAGCCCCAGGTCGGCACAGTCGCGTTCCACCTGGTCCAGCAGCGCGTCCTCGCCCCCGAACAGGTGCGCGCAGCCCGTCAGGTCGATGACCAGCGACGCGGGCGGTTCCTCGGCCACCCAAGGAGAGAACTTGCCGGCCCAGCGGCGCAGCACCGACAGGAACGCCGCCTCGGCCCGCGGATTCTGCCAGCGGGTCAGCAGCGCAGGGCACATGGCATTGGCATCGGCCAGCGGCTGGTCGCGGCGCAGCCCCGCGCGCGACGCGGCCACGTTCAGCGACGACAGCACCTGCGCGTTGCCGAGATCGGCGACCACCGCGAAGGGCGCGTCCTCGGGGGGGCGTTCGAGACGCAGGATCCGCTCGGCCCCCAGGCGCGGGAACCACAGCGACAGGATACGGCGATGGGGCATGGCACCTGTGGCAGCAGATGTTTCCGTTATGTTCCCGTTCTAGGGCCGCCCGTGGCCCGAGTCGAGTCGCCGGACTGCCGCGCCGTGCTATCCTGCGGGTCCAGATCACACCAAAGGGAAGGAGCCCCGGCATGGCCAAGACCACCCTCTACGGATTCGACGGATCGACCTACGTGCGCACCGTCAAGATCCTCCTCGACCGCAAGAACGAGGATTTCGACCAGGTGCAGGTGAACGTCCTGGAAGGCGAACCGAAGCAGCCCGAGCACCTGGAGCGTCACCCCCTGGGCAAGGTGCCGGTGCTGGACACCGACGGCCACCGCATCCGCGAGACCACCGCCATCGCCATGTACCTGGAGGAAACCCGTGAAGGCCCCTCGGCCCTGCCCGAAAGCGCCTGGGACCGCGCCCGCATGTACGAGATCATGTCGATCGTGAATTCCTACGGCTACGACGCGCTGGTGGGCACGGCCTTCTATCACATCATGCCCGAGTTCATCGGCAACCCCAGCGAGGCGCAACATCACGAGACGGTGGAGCGCGCCAAGACCATCCTGACGCTGATCGACGACATCCGCGGGGGCGACGCGTGGCTGGCCGGCAGCAGCATCTCGCTGGCCGATTACTGGCTGGGACCGGTGATGTTCTACGCGGGCCTGACCCCCCACAAGGACGAGCTTCTGGGTGTCGGCGGGATGCAGGGCTGGTGGGACCGGTTGAGCGACGATCAGGCCTTCGCCAAGACCGAGCCGAACCTCGGCTGAGCTCACGAACGAGGGTCAGCGGGGCGGTGCCAGGCTGCCGCCCCGTTGACGCATATCAAGGCGCGGTCCGCGCGTCGGCCCTAGGCTTGGTACATCGGATGCCGACCGAGGAGATGCGCCATGCTGACCGTCAAGAAGACCGCCCCGAACCGGATCGAGATCGACCTGTCCGGCGAAATCGATTCCGAAACCATGCGCGAGGGGCTGGATAAGCTGATCGCGCTGTCGCAGGACATGAACCGGGCGCAGCTGCTCTATCGCATCAACGCCTTCGCGCTGCCCACGCTCGGCGCCATGGCGGTGGAATTCGCCCGGCTGCCGCAGCTGTTCGGGCTGCTGGGCCGGTTCGACCGCTGCGCCGTGTTGAGCGATGCCGCGTGGCTGCGCACCGCGGCCGAGGTCGAGGGGGCGCTGTTCCCGGGGCTCGATATCAAGAGCTTCCGCGCCGATGACGACGCGGCCGCCGAGGCCTGGCTCGATGGGACGGCGAATTGACCGGCAGCTCAGCCGCAGGTGATGGCAAGGACCGTGCCCTGCCCGTCGGTGACGATGTTGATCCGCTCGGGCAGCATGTCCATCGTGACCGGGTCGCCCTGCGCATAGACGCGGGTGATCGACTGCCCGGCGGCCTGCTGCGCCGGGCCCACCGGGCCGCCCACGAAGCCTTGCAGCCCGTCCGCCCCGCAAACCGACGGGTCCACCGCCGATGCGCCGGGCGCGGGGGCCGACGGCGCGCTGGCCTGGCAGGCCGCGAGGATCGGAAGGGCGAGAGCGAGGGCTGGGGCGCGCATGGCTTGTCCTTTTCGGTGATGTGTCGCCCGGACCCTAGCGCGCGGCGAGCGTCACCGTAAACGGTCCCGCCGACAGCCGGATGTCCCGCGCGCCGGAGGCGCCGGGGGCATAGCGGGCGGACATGCGGATCTGCCGGAAGCGGAAGGGCGACACGTGGCCCGGCCCCTGCACCACGTCGTAGGCATAGTCGCACCGGATCAGACCGCCATCCCGCGACTGGGACACCAGCCCCACCCTGACCGTGCGCCGTCCGTCGTAGATGCGGAAGGGGCGGAGGCAGCCATCGGCCAGCGCCACGCGGGCGAAGCCCTGGACGGGATCCAGCACGCCGGCGGGAATCTGGCCGGGATCCGAGGCGGCCGTCGCCTCGCCCGGGGGGGCGATCCGCACCGCCGCCACACGGTTGCCGGCGAAGTCGATATCGATGGCGCGACGCTCGCCCCCGCTTTCGCCCAGGCTGCGATAGGCCCCGGCCCGCGTGGTGGCCGTGAACCGGCCGTCGCCCACGCCCAGCGGGGTGTTGTCCAGCACGCTGTCCAGCCGTCCGTTGCCGCCCGACAGGGCTACCGTGACCCGGCCCATGGTCGCGCCGGCCAGCCGGACGTCGAAGCTGCGGGTCTCGGCCGCGAGAGAGGTCGGCAGCCAGGCGGCGACGAGAAGGGCAAGCAGTGATTTCATGGCAATCCAAGTAGGCTTTCGGACGGTCCGCAACAGGGAAGGTGATTGCAATTTCCGGACGTCTCGGCGCAGGTTGCGCAGCAGCATAGTAAGGGAGACCGCCGTCATGAAAACCCGCGCCGCCGTCGCAATGGGCCCCGGAAAGCCACTGGAGATCATGGAGGTCAACCTGGAAGGCCCCCGGGCGGGCGAAGTTCTGGTCGAGATCAAGGCGACCGGCCTGTGCCACACCGATGAATTCACCCGCTCGGGCGACGACCCCGAGGGCCTGTTCCCGGCGATCCTGGGCCACGAGGGCGCGGGCGTCGTCGTCGAGGTGGGCGAGGGCGTCACCTCGTTGGAAGTGGGCGACCATGTCATCCCTCTCTACACCGCCGAGTGCCGCGAGTGCGAATACTGCCTGAACCCCAAGACGAACCTGTGCCAGAAGGTGCGGTCGACCCAGGGGCAGGGCGTGATGCCCGACGGCACCTCGCGGTTCTCGCTGCCCGACGGCACGATGATCCACCACTACATGGGCTGCTCGACCTTCGCCAATCACACGGTCCTGCCCGAGATCTCGCTGGCCAAGGTCCGCAAGGACGCGCCGTTCGACAAGATCTGCTATATCGGCTGCGGCGTGACCACCGGCGTCGGCGCGGTCATCAACACCGCGAAGGTCGAACCGGGCAGCAACTGCGTGGTCTTCGGCCTGGGCGGCATCGGCCTGAACGTGATCCAGGGCCTGCGGATGGTGGGCGCCGACATGATCGTGGGCGTGGACCTGAACAACGACAAGAAGGCCTTCGCCGAGCAGTTCGGCATGACCCATTTCGTGAACCCCTCGGAGGTCGAGGGCGACCTGGTGGCGCACCTGGTCGAGCTGACCGGCGGCGGGGCCGATTACAGCTTCGAATGCATCGGCAACGTGAACGTCATGCGGCAGGCACTGGAATGCGCCCACAAGGGCTGGGGCGAGTCGATCATCATCGGCGTCGCCGGTGCAGGGCAGGAGATCTCGACCCGGCCGTTCCAGCTGGTCACCGGCCGCAGCTGGCGCGGATCGGCCTTCGGCGGCGCGCGGGGCCGGACCGACGTGCCCAAGATCGTCGACTGGTACATGCAGGGCAAGATCGACATCGACCCGATGATCACCCACAAGCTGAGCCTGGACGAGATCAACAAGGGCTTCGAGCTGATGCACGAGGGCAAGTCGATCCGCGCCGTCGTCGAGTTCTGAGGGGTGGGGGCCCTGCCCCCGTCCGCTGCGCGGACTCCCCCGGAGGTATTTGTGGAAAGATGAAGCTGGAGCGGTACGAGGATCGGCATGCCGATGCGCTCTGGGCCATGCTCGAGCCGATGCTGCGGGCGGGCGAGACCTATTGCCTGCCCGTAGACCTGGACCGTGCGGGGGCGCTGGCCTACTGGTGCGGACCGACCCACGAGACCTGGATCGCGGGCGACGACCTGGGCACCTACTACCTGCGTCCCAACCAGCAGGGCAACGGCGACCATGTCTGCAACGCGGGCTTCGTCACCGCGCCCGGGGCCGCCGGTCGCGGCGTGGCGCGCACCATGCTGGAGCACGCGCTGCAGCGGGCGCGCGACCGCGGCTTCGCGGCCATGCAGTTCAACTTCGTGGTCGCCTCGAACGCGCGCGCTTTGAGGATCTGGGCCGATTACGGGTTTGACATCGTGGGCCGCGTGCCGCAGGCGTTCCGCCACCCCCGGCTCGGCCCTACCGACGCGCTGATCCTGCACCGCACTCTCTGAGAGGTTCCATGCCCACCGATCGCGACCGCCCGCTCTACGCCGTGCTGATCGACGCCGACAACATCCCCGCCAAGTTCGCCGAGCCGATCCTGCGCGAGGTGACCAGCTTCGGCGAGCCGGCGCTGCGCCGGGTCTACGGCGACTGGTCGTCGGGGCGGCTGTCGAACTGGTCGAAAACCGTGCGCGACATCGGCCTGGTGGCGCACCAGGAAACCGCCAATACAGTCGGCAAGAACGCCAGCGATATCGGGCTGGTGATCGATGCCATGGATATCCTGCACACCGGGCGATTCGACGGCTTCGTTCTGGTCAGCTCGGATTCGGACTTCACCGCGCTGGCCAACCGCATCCGCGAGCAGGGGCTGGACGTGATCGGCATCGGCGAGAAAAAGGCGCCCGAGGCCCTGCGCAACGTGTGCAACCGGTTCATCCTGATCGAGAACATCGTGGACGAGCCGATCCAGCCCAAGTCCGAGGACAGCGGCCGCGCGCCCGCGGGCAAGGTCGCGCCCATCGAGGCGGTCCCGCTGATCCTGCGCGCCATGGACAAGATCCAGCAGGACGACGAGTGGTACGCGCTGGGCCAGCTGGGCCAGTACATCACCGCCGAGAACCCCGATTTCGACACCCGTACCTACGGGATGCGCAAGCTCAGCGACCTTGTGCAGGAACTGAAGCGGTTCGAGACCAAGAAGATCGGCAACCAGCTCCACGTGCGCCGGGTCGACTGACGCGGGCGTCCAGCGACGGTTGCGGCGGAGCGCCTGTCAGGCGCCGTACCGCGCCATGAACATCTCGACCGCGCTGTCGACGACCCGGGTGCGCTCGGCCTCGGTGAAGTCCGCCTGCAACCCGAAGACCAGCCGCGGGAACAGCTGCGCCTTGCACAACTCGGCGAACTGGTGCGCGGCCAGGATCTTGTCCTCGACCACGAGCTCGCCGCGGGCGATGGCCCGGTCGAAGTAGCAATCCAGCGTGCGTTCGATCAGGCCGGGGCCCGAGTCCCAGAACCGCTGGCCGAGTTCGGGAAAGCGGTCGGTCTCGGCGACGCAGATGCGGAAGACGCGCTGGCCGAACGGCGACAGCAGGAAGCCCAGCATGTGGTTGCCCGCCACGCGCAGCACCTCGGCCGGCGGCGCGTCCATGTTCAGGCTGTCGATGGCGGCGGTGGCCTGCTTGCCGCATTCGCAGGTGGCCACCTCCATGAACAGAAGCCGCTTGTCGGGGAAGTAGCTGTAGAGCGTCGCCTTGCTGACGCCGGCGCTGCGGGCGATGGTATCGACGCTCGCCCCTTCGAACCCGTCGGCCATGAAGACCTCGCGCGCGCCCGACAGCACCTGCTGGTACTTCCGGCCCTTCTTGATCGTTTCAGGCTTGTTCACGCGCCCACCTTCTGCAGGGTCGCCGCGCGGCATCGGCGGCGTTTCCGTCCATGCATTAGAAATAGGCATCCCCCGCTGCGAAGGGAAGGGGCGGGACCAAGCGGGGACTTGTCCCGCGGCGCGCCGCGGGCACAGACTGGGACGGACATGTTTTCCCACCGGCGGAGCCCCAGATGATACCCGGACTGCCCTATCGCCGTCATTTCAAGGACCTGAGCGACCAGGAGGTCGTCGCGCTGGCGATCTCGTCGGAAGAGGACGACGCCCGGATCTACCGCACCTATGCCGCGCGGCTGCGGGACGAGTTTCCCGCCACGGCCAAGGTCTTCGACGGCATGGCCGAGGAGGAGGACGGCCACCGCCGACAGCTGATCGCCCTGCACGTGGCCCGGTTCGGCGACGTCATCCCGCTTTTGCGGCGCGAGCACGTGGCGGGCTTCTACGCGCGGCGGCCGGTCTGGCTGGTCGAGAACCTCGGGCTGGAGCGGATCCGGGACGAGGCCGCGATGATGGAGCGGGACGCCGAGGCCTTCTATACCCGCGCGGCGTCGTCGGCGCGGGACGCGCGCACGCGGGCCCTGCTGGGCGACCTGGCCGCCGCCGAGGCGGGACACGGGAAGCTGGCCGATACGCTCACAGCCGAGCACCTGGGCGACGCGGACCGCGACAGCGAGGACTGGTCGGCCCATCGCCAGTTCGTGCTCACGTGGGTGCAGCCGGGCCTGGCGGGGCTCATGGACGGTTCCGTGAGCACGCTGGCACCGATCTTCGCCGCGGCCTTCGCCACCGGCGATACGTGGCAGACCTTCCTGGTGGGGCTGGCCGCATCGGTGGGGGCGGGCATCTCCATGGGGTTCACCGAGGCGGCGAGCGACGATGGCGCCATCTCGGGGCGCGGGTCGCCGATGAAGCGCGGCATCGCGTCGGGCGTGATGACCACGGTGGGCGGGCTGGGCCACGCGCTGCCCTACCTGATCCCCGATTTCTGGACCGCCACGATCATCGCCATCATCGTGGTTTTCGTCGAACTTTGGGCCATCGCGTGGATCCAGAACCGCTACATGGAGACTCCGTTCATCCGAGCGGCGCTGCAGGTCGTGGCGGGCGGCGGTCTGGTGCTTGCGGCGGGGATCCTGATCGGGTCGGGCTGAGCGCCGATCACGCGACATCCCCGGCGCGGCCGGTTCGCCGTGAGTATTTTCGGACCAGTGATGAGGCAGCAGCGCCGGAATTGGCGGATCAACCGAAGTTCATCACCCGGTCGAAAAACGCCCGGTTGGCGGAGCGGGCGTGCTCCAGCGTCTCGCCGTGGCGGCGGGCCCGGTGGAGGTGGTCTGGCCAGTCCCCGGGCGCGGCGGTGGCGGGCGCGTCGAGGAAGCCGTCGAACTTGTCCGAGAAGGGTAGGCACAGCACCTTCCGGCCAAGGCACATGGCCCAGAACGTGCCGTGGTAGGAATTGGTGACGACCGTTTCGCCCATGGCCAGGAACTCGATCGCCTGGGCCAGCGTGACGCCCTGGTTCGACCGGGCGGGCACGTGGGCGGGCCGCGCCAGGGCGTCGCTCTTGCGGGCGTGCCAAAACAGCACCACGGGCACGCGCGCCGGGGACGGCGTGTCGAGCCGCGGTGACATGGCCGAGGCACAGGGCACGAAATCGCATCCGGGCGTGTCCTTCACCCGGCTGCCGACCAGCGCCGCGCTGCCGCGCATCAGGTCGAAGTCGAAGCTGCGGGCCTGCCGCGCGGTGATGCCGACGCCCCAGACCACCCGGTGGCGCGCCGCGGGGCTGTCGAGGATCACGCCCTGCGCGGCCTGGCGGAAGGTCTGCCCACCGCCGAAGATCGCCAGCCGCGCGGGCGGCATCGGCTGGCCGTAGCCCTGCACCACCGTTTTGCCGAAGTCGAAATAGGCGGCGGGACAGCAGGCGTCGTCGCCCACGTTCCCGGTTCCGCGCAGGTGTTGAAAGGCCGCGTCCAGCATCGGCCGCAGAGTGGCGCAAGCGGTCGCGCGGGCCAAGCGGCTTGTGCGTTGCAGCGCCAGCCGCTAGCGCTGAAACCGATATGGACGTCCTCGCGCAGACCATCCCCTTTTTCGCCCTGATCGGCCTTGGCTACGGTGCCGGGCTGCGGGGGATGTTCGACGCGCGGGCGGCGGCGGCGCTGACCGCCTTCGTCTTCTACTTCGCGCTGTCGGCGCTGCTCTTCCGCTTCACCGCCGGGCTGGACCTGGGCGACGTGCTGAACGGTCGGTTCATGCTGGCCTACCTGGGCGGCACGCTGGCGGTCTACCTGCTGGCCACGCTGGTGTCGCTCTGGCGCGGACGGGGTATGGCCGAATCCGCGGTCGAGGCGCAATGCGCGGTCATCGGCAACGTGGGCTTCCTGGGAATCCCGATGCTGGGGCAGCTGCTGGGGGACGGCGCGGTGGGGCCGATCCTGCAGGTTCTGGTGGTGGACCTTATCGTGTTCGGGTCGTTGATCGTCATCCTCATCACCTGGTCGCGGGGCGAGGGCAGCGCCGCGTCGATCCTGCGCAAGGTGGTGCTGGGGGTCCTGCAGAACCCGATGATCGTGTCGATCGCGCTGGGCCTGCTGTGGTCGGGGCTGTCGCTGCCGATCCCCGGGCCGGCCGACCGGTTCCTGGAGATCCTCGGTGCCGCCGCAACCCCCGGCGCGCTGTTCGCCATCGGCCTGTCCCTCGCGGGCAAGTCTGCCGAGCGGTTGTCGGTCGCGGCGTGGCTGTCGTTCTGCAAGCTGGTGCTGCACCCGCTGGCCGTGGCCGTCGCGGCGTTCCTGCTCCTGGGGGTCGAGCCCTTCGCCGCCGGCGTGATGGTGGCCGCGGCCGCGCTGCCGGTAGCGGGCAACGTGTTCATCATGGCGCAAAGCTACGCCGTGGCCCCCCAGCGGGCGTCGGCGGCGATCCTCGTGTCGACCGTGGTTTCGGTGGCGACGGTGACCTTCGTGCTGTCGCGGCTGGTGTGACGCTTTACCGTCCCGCGCGGGCGCGCTAGCTCACGCACGGAACCCGCGAGGAGGATCACCATGGAAACCGTTTCCGAAACCGCCAGCTTCGGCGGCGCCCAGGGCGTCTATCGCCACCGCTCGAGCGCCTGCGCCTGCGACATGACCTTCGCGGTCTTCCTGCCGGAAGAGGCGCGCTCGGGCCCGGTGCCGGTGCTGTGGTTCCTGTCGGGCCTGACCTGCACCCACGAGAACGCCATGACCAAGGCCGGTGCGCAGGCCGCCGCCGCCGAGGCGGGCATCGCCCTGATCTTTCCCGATACCTCGCCGCGCGGCGAGGATGTGCCGAACGACGACGACTTCGCCATGGGCCAGGGCGCGGGGTTCTACGTGGACGCGACGGAAGGACCGTGGTCGGAGCATTTCAAGATGTGGAGTTACGTCGCGGACGAGCTGCCGGAGCTGGTGGCGCAGAACTTCCCGCTGGACATGGAGCGGCAGGCCATCACCGGCCATTCCATGGGCGGGCACGGCGCCCTGACGCTGGCCATGGGCCTGCCGGGGCGGTTCCGCAGCGTGTCGGCCTTCGCACCCATGGCCAACACCCTGGACAGCGACTGGGGCGTGCCGCAGCTGACCGCCTATCTTGGCGCGGACAAGGCTGCGCGCCGGCGCCACGACGCCAGCGTGCTGGTGGAAGAGCGGGGCTTCGACGGCCCCATGCTGATCGACCAGGGCACCGAGGACCAGTTCCTCGACAAGCTGAAGCCCGAGGCGCTGGCCGCCGCAATCGCGCGCCGCCGCCAGCCCGCGACCTTCCGGATGCAGAAAGGCTATGACCACAGCTATTTCTTCGTGTCCTCGTTCATCGATGACCACGTCGCCATGCATGCCGAGGCGCTCTGGGCGTGATCTACGTCGATGCCGACGCCTGCCCGGTGAAGGCCGAGGTCGAAGCGGTGGCCACGCGCCAGAAGGTGCCGGTGGCCATGGTGTCGAACGGTGGGCTGCGGCCGTCGCCGAATCCGCTGGTGGAAATGGTGTTCGTCCCCCAAGGACCCGACGCCGCCGACATGTGGATCGCCGAGAGGGCGGGCGCGGGCGACGTCGTCGTGACCACAGATATGCCGCTGGCGGCGAAATGCGTGGCGGCCGGCGCACGGGTGCTGCGCCCCGATGGTAGCGCGCTGACCGAGGCCAACATGGGCGACGCGCTGGCCACCCGCGACCTGATGAGCGACCTGCGCGCCGCCGATCCGTTCCGGCAGGGCGGTGGCAAGCCGTTCTCGAAGGCCGACCGGTCGCGGTTCCTGAACGCGCTGGACCTGGCGCTGCGCCGCGCGGCGGCGGGCTAGGCGATGCGCCCCGAGATCGTGGTCTTCGATATCGGCAACGTGCTGATCGGCTGGCAGCCCGACCGGTTCTACGACGGCGTCATCGGCCCCGGGGCGCGGCAACGCCTGTTCGCCGAGGTGCCGCTGACCGCAATGAACGAACGGGTCGATGCGGGCGCGTCGATGCAGGACGAGGTGCAGGCGCTGGCGCGCGCGCATCCCGCATGGCACGACGAGATCCTCATGTGGCACACTCGCTGGGCCGACATGGTGCATCCGGTCATCGACCATTCCGTGGCGCTGCTCCGTGCTCTACGCGGCAAGGGGGTCCCGGTCTGGGCGCTGACGAATTTCGGGGTCGAGACCTACCGTATCGCGCAGGGGCGCTTCGATTTCCTGAACGACTTCGACCGCGCCATCGTCTCGGGGCATCACCGGGTCATCAAGCCCGACCCGCGGATCTACGCCATTCTCGAGGACGCGGCCCCGGTTCCGCCCGAGCGGCTGCTGTTCGCCGACGACCGCGCCGACAACGTAGCGGCCGCGATCGCCCGGGGCTGGCGGGCGCATCACTTCACCTCGCCCGCCGGCTGGGCCGCGTGCCTGGTCGATGCGGGCCTGCTGTCGCCCGAAGAGGCAGCGGCGCCCGGCACCGACGCGACATAATGACCGACCGGCGGTCATCGCCGGGAACGCGCTTTGCTCTGGTCCGTTGGATGGCGAACCTGACACAAGGAGCGTCATCATGGACTTGAAGATCGCTGGAAAACGCGCCCTCGTCACCGGCGGCAGCGGTGGCCTGGGACAGGCCGCGGCCCGCGTCCTGGCCGAGGACGGCGTCGAGATCACCCTGACCGACATGGACCAGGACGGCCTCGAGACAGCGGCGTCCCAGCTGCCCGGCAACATCCACCCCATCGCGGCCGACCTGACCGATACCGACCATATCGAGATGCTGCGAAAGACGATGGCGGACAAGGGCGGGATCGACATCCTGGTGCATGCCGCGGGCGTCACCGGCGAAAAGGGCGACCCGCTTGAGATGACGGACGAGGAGTATTTCCGCGTCTGGAACATCAACTTCATGTCGGCCGTGCGCATGTGCAAGGCGATGGTCCCCCAGATGGCCGACAAGGGCTGGGGCCGCGTGGTCTGCGTCACGTCCGAGAACGCCGTGCAGCCCTACGAGGACGAGGCGGTCTACAACACCTCGAAGGCTGCCTTGCTGAACTTCGTGAAGGGTCTCGCGCAGGTCTACGCGCCCAAGGGCGTGCTGGCGAACACCGTCGCCCCCGCCTTCATCGAGACACCGATGACCGACTTCATGATGGACATGCGCAGCGACAAGCTGGGCGTCAGCAAGGAAGAGGCGATCAGCAGCTTCCTGAAGGAAGACCGCCCGTTCCTGAAGCTCGGCCGTCGCGGCAAACCCGAGGAAGTCGCGGCCGTCATCGGCCTGCTCTGCTCGGACCGGGCGACCTTCACCACCGGCTCGGCCTACCGGGTCGATGGCGGCGCCGTCGGCGCGATGAACACCTGAGCCAGGGAGACCGAGATGAACGAACATGTGAAAATCCCGCCGCAGGCACAGGACAACATGCCCGCGGACGAACACAAGATGGACCCCAAGCCCGACTACGCGCCGCGCCACTCCGGCGCGGGCAAGCTGGCCGTCAAGGTCGCTCTGATCACCGGGGGCGACAGCGGCATCGGCCGCGCGGTCGCCGCGCTCTTCGCGCGCGAAGGGGCGAAGGTGGCGATTGCCTACCTGGAAGAAAGCCGGGACGCCGAGGATACCCGGCGCATCGTCGAACAGGACGAGGGCGGCGAGGCCCTGCTGATCGAGGGCGATCTCGGTCACAAGGAAAACTGCGAAGCCGCCGTCGCAAAGACGCTGGAGCGGTTCGGCAAGATCGACATCCTGATCAACAACGCCGCGCAGCAGTTCATCGACGAGGACTTCGCCGAGATCAGCGAAGAGATGCTGCGCCGGATGATCGACAGCAACGTGATGAGCTATTTCTTCATGACCCAGGCGGCGCTGCCGCACCTGGACGACGGCGCGGCCATCGTGAACACCTCGTCCGTCAATGCCTTCGCCGGTATGGGGTCGCTGGTCACCTACTCGACCACGCGCGGCGCATCGCTGGCCTTCACGCGGTCGATGTCGTCGAACCTCGCCTCGCGCGGCATTCGCGTGAACGCGGTGGCGCCGGGCCCGATCTGGACGCCGTTCATCCCCGGCACCATGCCGCCCGAGCAGGTCGAGGATTTCGGCTCGGGGACGCCCATGGGCCGCGCGGGCCAACCGTGGGAGGTGGCGACCGCATTCCTGTTCCTGGCGAGCGATGACGGCAACTACTTCACCGGCCAGACGCTGCATCCCAACGGGGGCATGGTCGTTGGAGCCTAGGCGCAGGCTGCGCAACCCCACGCTCTACGAGATCTACCCGCGGTCCTTCCGGGACACGGGAACAACGGGCGAGGGGGATCTCAGGGGCGTGGCCGACAATCTCGGCCACGTTCGCGACCTTGGCGTCGATGCCATCTGGCTGGCGCCCTTCTACTGTTCGCCCATGGCGGACGGCGGATACGACATTACCGATCACCGGGCCGTCGATCCCCGTTACGGCACGCTGGATGACGTGGATCGCATCGTCGCCCGGGCCCACGAGATGGGTCTGGGCGTGGTCTGCGACCTGGTGTTCAACCACACCTCCTGCGACCACGCGAATTTCCGCGCCGGGATCGACGGGGACGAGGACATGGCCGCGCGCTACGTCTGGCGCGATCCGAAGCCCGACGGCACCGCGCCCAACAACTGGCTGAGCTTCTTCGGCGAGCCGGCCTGGACGTGGAACCACAAACGCCAGCAATACTATTTCCACCAGTTCCTGCGCTGCCAGCCGTCGCTCGATCTGCGCAACCAGGCGGTGCAGGACGATCATCACGAGACCGTCGCCTTCTGGCGCGACCGCGGTGTCGACGGCTTCCGCATGGATGCGATCACGTCCTACCTGTTCGACGAATCCATGAAGGACAATCCGCCCGCCACGCCCGAGGTGAAGGACCGCGTCAGCGGCGCGCCGCACAACCCCTACACCTGGCAGGACCACGTCTACGACATGCTGCCGGGCGACGGCGCGGCCTTCGGCGGCACGGTGCGCGAATGGGCCGGGCCCGACATCTGGCTGGTGGGCGAGAACAATTCCGGCAACCGCGCCGTCGAGATGTCGCTGAACTTCACCCGGGACGGGCGGCTCGACGCGGCCTACACGCTCAGGCTGGGCGAGATCGCGGGCACCGCGCGGGGGATCGCGGACACCATCGACGCCATGGACGGCCGGTGGATCGCGCCATGGTGGTTCTCGAGCCACGATGTCGCCCGCCATGTCAGCACCAAGGGCGATGGCAGCGCGCGGTCGGCCAAGTTCTATGCCCTGCTGCTATCGGTCCTTCCCGGCGCGATCATGCTGTTCCAGGGCGAGGAGCTGGGCCTGCCGCAGCCCGACCTCCCGCGCGAGGTGGTGAAGGATCCGCACGACCTGATCTACTGGCCCGACGGCCCGGGCCGCGACGGGGCGCGCGTGCCGATCCCCTGGACCGAGCAGCGGCCCAACCGCGGGTTCTCGCGCGCGCGCGATACCTGGCTGCCGATGAAATGGGACGCCGGCGCATCCGTCGCGGCGCAGGCCGACGATCCGGACTCGGTGCTGACCTTCTACCGCCGGGCGCTGTCGCTACGCCGCGCCGCGGGGTTCGCCGCGCCGGATGCACTGTCGGCCCATGCCGAAGGCGACGTTCTGCGGCTCGACATCAATGTCGACGGCCAGGCGTGGCAGGCGATCTTCAACTTCGGCGACACGCCTGTGCCGGTGCCCACCGACGGGGTCGAGCGGGCCGTGGCGCTGGAGTCCGGCCAATTGCCACGCTTCGGCGCGGTGCTGGCGCGGGCCTAGCCCAGCAGCAGCCCGATCAGCAGGCCGACGATCAGCGGCACGCCGACCAGCCCGCCCAGGGCCAGCTTGCGGGTCAGGTCGGCGTCCACGATCATCCCGTCATCCTTGGCGCGGTCGCCGAAGCTGCCCTGCGCGCGGGAGGGGTAGTCGACCGGATCCCACAGGTTGTCGGGACGTCCGCCCGGTTCGTTCCGGTCGGATTTCTGCATTTCGGCCCCGGACGAGGCCAGCTTGCGGTCCAGCCAGTCGGGCAGGAAGAAGTTGGGCAGGGTCAGCTTCAGCACCGATGTTCCGACGAAGATCTCGCGCGCGTCGGTGTCGATGGCCTTCATCACGCCCCGTGCTGCCACCTCGGGCTGAAAGATCGGCGGGGCAGGCTGCGGCATGTCTTCCAGCCGGTTGCGCGCCCAGTCGAACTGCGGCGTGTTGATCGCGGGCAGTTGCACCAGCGACAGGACGATCGGGGATTTCTCGCGCAGCAGCTCGGAGCGGAGCGACGAGGTGAACCCGTTGATCGCGTGCTTGGCCGCGCAATAGGCCCCCTGGAACGGCACCGGCCGGTAGGCGAGGCCCGAGCCCACGTTGACGATGTTGCCCCGGTCCATGTGCTCCAGCGCCAGCCGCGTGCCGTTTACCTGGCCGATGAAGGTGACGTCGACAATGCGGCGGAACTCATCCGCGGCGACCTTGGGGAAGGGCGAAAAGCTGGTCAGCATCGCGGCATTCACCCAGACCGACGGCTTGCCGAGCTGTTCCACCAGCGTTCCCACGGCCTGCGACAGGGCCTCCGCGTCCGAGACATCGGCGCTGGCCGTGGCGACACCGTCCAGCGTCTCCATCTCGGCCAGGCGGTCCTTGCCCCGCGCGATGGCGCCCACGCGGTAGCCCCGGGCCAGCAGCGCGTCGACGATCGCGCGCCCCACGCCGGCACTGCCGCCGCAGACGATGGCTGTTTTCTGTGTCATTGCGCGCGCTCCGGGGTTCGAATGGACGTTTTCGCCCAACCCCGGCCAGCGGGCTTCGTTCCTGCTCAGCGCCCCGTGGCGCGATTATAGGCGGGGCGTTCGCGCATCCGGTCCAGGTAGGCCCGGGCCGCCGTGTTCTCGAGCGGGAACTTCGCCACCATCGCCCAGCCCAGGCAATGGGTGAAGACGATGTCGGCGATGGTCATGTCCTCGCCCGCGATATAGGCCGTGTCCTCCAGCCGGGTCGCGATGCGGTTCAGGTTGCGCTCGAACTCCCACTTCAGGCTGTCCTTGATCTCGGGCACGCGCCGCTCTTCGGGCAGGATGAAGCTGTGGCGCGCGGCGCACCACAGCACCGCGTCCATCTCGTCCAGAACCTGCTGCATCACCGCGTCCTGCCGCGCGCGGTCCAGCGTGCCGGGGCGGGCAGTCAGCTTGTCCTCGCGATCGGCGAGGTAGGACAGGATCGCGGTCGAGTCGGTCACCGACACGCCGTTGGCCACCAGGACCGGCACCTTGCCCGAGGGGTTCAGCTTTCGCAGCGCGTCGTCATGGGGCGCGACGGGCTTGTGCGCGAAGTCGAGCTCGAGCTCTTCGAGCAGCCACAGCGGCCGGAAGGCGCGCGTCTTGGGCGATCCGTAGAGTGTCAGCATCAGCGTTTTCCCATCATGGCGAGTCGAATGAAGGCGCGTTCCAGCAGCGCCGCGGCGGGCGCCCGGGCCGAGGACCGCAGCGCAAGGTCGGTGTCTGTCAGAAGATGCACCGCCTGTTCAAGCCGTGGCGTGCCCCAGTGCTGGGCCTGCCGCAGCATCGCGTCGCGGCGCGGGCCGTAGACCGGCGGGCGCAGTCGACCGATGCCGGCGCCGGGGCCGCCCGGGTCGGCGGCGGCGGTCAGAAGCGTGCGGAAATGGCGCTGGGCCGCGATGCACAGCGCCACGGGCTGCGCCCCCTGCGACCAGAGCCGTGCCATCACCGGGCCGATCCGCTCCACGCGGTTGTCGGCGACGATGGCGACGATCTCGTCCGGGTCGGCCTCGGTCGAGGCGGGCGCGCAGGCGGCTACATCCTGCGGCGACAGGGCCGTCTCGTCGCCCGACTTGTAAAGCGACAGCTTGTCCAGCAATTGCCGGAAATCGCCCGGGTCCAGCGCGGCGGCCAGGTCGTTCAACGCGGCCTGCGCGTCGGGGTCCACCCGCGTCAGCCCGGCCTTCGACAGCGCCTCGGCAATGTCCGCGCGGCTCATGGGGTCGTCGTAGACACCGATGCAGGCGGTGGCCTTGTGGCCCTCGAACGCCTTGCGCAGGGCCGAGCTGGGTTTCTGCGCCTTGGCGGTCACCACCATGTGGGCATCGCCGGGCCGCCAGTCGTCCAGCGCCGCCAGCACGACCTTCGCCTGGTTGTTCGTCGCATCCTCGACCAGGACGGCGCGGGGGCCGGGGAAGAAGCCCTGCGCCTTCACCGCGTCGGCCAGGGCCGCCTTGTCTCCGGACAGGTCGGCGGCCTGGAGCCGGGTGATGCGCATTTCCTCCTCGGCATCGGGGCCGGTCAGGTTCGCGATCAGCTCCTGCCGTTTCAGCGCCACGCGCATGGCGTCGTCGCCGTGGATCAGCGTGCCGGGGCGGTCCGGCGGGGGCTTCGCGATCCAGGCGTTGGCGTCGGCCTTGTTCAGCTTCAAGGCGTCGGCCCGCGCCAGTCGGGCGCCGTGGCCAGAAGCTCGGCCACCAGCTGGTCGGCGAGGATGGTCATCAATCGCTCGACCGCGTCTTCCTCGGCGACCGCCACGGTGACCGAGTTGCCGGCGATGGATTGCCGCGCGGCACTGAACACCGGCGCCGAGTACGACGTGAAGTTCTGCACCGACCCGGTGCGGATCGCGGCCCCGGTGCTGCTGTCCGACAGCCGGTAGCTGAGCGTGCCCTGCAGGCAGATGCGCGTGATCTCCTGGTCGGGCGTGATCCCGAGACCGGTCTCGTTCACGTCGACCTCGGCGGTCAGGTCATAGGGCGCGGCGCCGTCGACCAGGCCCAGGCGCTGCTGCAATTCCCGGGCCAGGATATAGCCCGGCACGTCGCGCGGCGGGGCGACCTGGATCTGGCCGTAAAGCCCCCGCGCCACCCCCTGCGGACCGTAGACCGGGGTGAAGCCGCAGGCGGCGACCAGCAGGGGCGCGCAGATCATCAAGGATGGTCTGCCGAAGAACAGCCCGGCCGTCCTGGCGACGAGATCCCGGATCCTTTGCGCCCCGCGCCCCATGTCAGACCACCACGTTCACGATGCGCCCGGGCACGACGATCACCTTCTTGGGGCTGCCGCCGTCCAGGGCCTTCTGCACCGCGTGGGTTTCCAGCGCGCGCGCCTCGACCGCGTCCTTGGCCATGTCGCGGGGGACCGTGATCTCGGCCCGGCGCTTGCCGTTGATCTGGATCGGCATGGTTACCTCGTCCTCGACCAGCATGGACTCGTCGGCCTGTGGCCACGGAGCGTTGGCGATCAGGCCTTCGCCGCCCAGCAGGCGCCAGATCTCTTCGCTCAGGTGCGGGGTCATGGGTGCCATGAGCTGCGCCATGGTGCGCGCGGCGCGGACCTGCGCGGCGCGGCCGGCCTTGGATTTCGACAGCGTGTTGGCGAAGGCATAGAGACGCGCGACGGACGTGTTGAAGCCGAAGCTCTCGATTCCCATGGTCACGTCGTGGATGGCCTTGTGCCGCTCGCGCTCGAGCTCTTCGTCGCCGCTGCCGGTCTCGGGCGCGTCGCTGGCGCCCTCGGCGATGCGCCAGACGCGGGCCAGGTGCTTGCTGGCCGCTTCGGCGCCGGCGGCGGTCCATTCCACGTCACGCTCGGGCGGGCTGTCGGACAGGACGAACCAGCGCGCGGTATCGGCGCCGTACTGGTCGATGATCTCGACCGGGTCGACCACGTTCTTCTTCGACTTGGACATCTTGGCCGACGGGATGATCTCGACCTTGGTGCCGTCGGCCAGTTTGCCGTCGGTCACGTCCGAAGGCAGGTGATAGACCGGCCGGCCGGACGCATCCTTCGTCATGTAGATTTCGTGCGTCACCATGCCTTGCGTGAACAGCGCGTCGAAGGGTTCGCGCGCCGCGTCGGGCAGGTGGCCGCAATCGTTCATCGCCCGGGCGTAGAAGCGGGCATAGAGCAGGTGCAGGATCGCGTGTTCGACCCCGCCGATATACTGGTCCACGTTCATCCAGTACGCGGCCTCGACCGGGTCGGTGGGCGTCGTGGCGCCGGGCGAGGTGAAGCGCGCGAAGTACCACGACGAATCCACGAAGGTGTCCATCGTGTCGGTCTCGCGCTTGGCGGGCGCGCCGCAGCTGGGGCAGGGCACGTCGCGCCAGGTCGGGTGACGGTCCAGCGGGTTGCCGGGCGTGTCGAAGCTCACGTCCTCGGGCAGCTTGACCGGCAGGTTCTCCTTCTTCTCCGGCACCACGCCGCAGGCGTCGCAATGGACCACCGGGATCGGGCAGCCCCAGTAGCGCTGCCGGGACAGGCCCCAGTCGCGCAGGCGGAACTTGGTCACGCCCTGGCCGACGCCATTGGCTTCGCAGAACGCGATTGCCACATCGATGGCCGCGTCGCCGGTCTGCACCTCGTCGCCGGCGAAACCACGGACGTATTTCACCGGCTGCGACTTCGGCGGAACGTAGGCCTCGCCGCCGTCCTCGGGCGCGGTGTGGTCGCCCTCGACCGGCTCGAAGGTCGAGGCGACCGGCAGGTCGTACTTGCGCGCGAATTCCAGGTCGCGGGCGTCGTGGGCCGGGCAGCCGAAGATCGCGCCGGTGCCGTAATCCATCAGGATGAAGTTCGCGACGTAGACCGGCAGTTCCCACGCCGTGTCGAACGGGTGGCGCACGCGCAGCCCGGTGTCGAAGCCGCGCTTCTCGGCCTTCTCAAGCTCTTCCTCGGCGGTGCCCATCTTGCGGCACTCGGCGTTGAAGGCGGCGAGCTCGGGATTGTCCTGCTCGAGCTGCTTGGCCAGCGGGTGGTCGGGCGAGATGCCGACGAAGCTGGCGCCCATCAGCGTGTCTGGCCGCGTGGTATAGACCTCGATCCGGTCGTGGCCGTCCGGCCCGTCCACCAGCCCGAAGGCGAATTGCAGGCCGCGCGACTTGCCGATCCAGTTCGCCTGCATCGTCTTGACCTTGTCGGGCCAGTTGTCGAGCGTATCCAGCGCTGCCAGTAGCTCGTCCGAGTAGTCGGAGATGCGGAAGAACCACTGCGTCAGCTCGCGCCGCTCGACCAGCGCGCCCGAGCGCCAGCCGCGCCCGTCCTCCACCTGCTCGTTCGCCAGAACCGTCATGTCGACCGGGTCCCAGTTCACCACCGCGTTCTTGCGGTAGACCAGGCCCTTTTCCAGGAAATCCAGGAACATGGCCTGCTGCTGGCCGTAATACTCGGGGTCGCAGGTGGCGAATTCGCGAGACCAGTCCAGCGACAGGCCCAGACGCGCGAACTGCGCCTTCATGTTGGCGATGTTGGCATAGGTCCAGTCGCCGGGATGGATCTTGCGCTCCTGCGCGGCATTCTCGGCCGGCAGTCCGAACGCGTCCCAGCCCATCGGGTGCAGCACCGCGTGGCCGGTCGCCAGCTTGTAGCGCGCCACCACGTCGCCCATGGCGTAGTTCCGCACGTGGCCGATATGCAGGTTCCCCGACGGGTAGGGAAACATCTCGAGCACGTAGTATTTCGGCTTGGCGTCATCGCGGCGGGCGGTGAAGGTGCCGGCCTCATCCCACGCCTTTTGCCAGCGGGGCTCGGAGGTCTTGGCGTCGTAGCGGGGCATGGCGGCTCTTTGTTCGGGTCGGTCCAGAATGATCGGGTGATTGATATGGGGGGGCGGGCCGAGCGTCCAGCGCCAAGGCGCGGGTTTACCCCTTATCAGGCGGGGAAAATCCGGTATGGATCGGGGCAGTCCCAGTGGTCAGCATGATGGTGCGATGGTTTTCCTGTTTCTTCACCAGAATTTCCCGGGCCAGTTCGCCCATCTCGCGCCCGCGCTGGCGGCCAAGGGGCACCAGGTCTTCGCGCTGAGTTCGCGCTTCACCAAGCCCGACACGTGGCGCGGCGTGCGGCTGATTCCCTATGCCTATGCCGAGCCGAAGGACCAGAAACTGCACCCGTGGCTCAACACCATGAACCGGGCGGTGGACCGGGGGACCGTGGTGCTGCGCGCGGCGCTGGCGCTGAAGGCGCGAGGGCTCATGCCCGACGCGATCGTGGCCCATTCCGGCTGGGGCGAGGCGCTGTTCCTGCGCGAGGTCTGGCCGGACGCCCGCATCGGCATCTTCTGCGAGTTCTTCTATGCCACCGAAGGGGCCGACGTGGATTTCGACCCGGAATTCGCCAATCCGAACGAGCTGGGCCGCGGGCCGCGCATGATGTTCAAGAACATGGCCATGCGGATGCAGCTGGACCAGGCGGATGCCGGGTTCAGCCCGACCCATTGGCAGGCCGATTCGCACCCGCCCGAGCTGCGCCAGCGGCTGACGGTGCTGCATGACGGCATCGACACGGACGCGATCCGGCCCGACCCCGAGGTGCGGCTGACGCTCGAGGGCCATGGAAGCTGGACGCGGGATGACGAAGTCGTCACCTTCGTCAATCGCAACCTCGAGCCCTATCGCGGCTTCCACGTCTTCATGCGCATCCTGCCCGAGCTCCTGCGCCGCCGTCCGAAGGCGCAGGTCATCGTGGTGGGCGAGGACGGTCTCAGCTACGGCAGCCCGCCCAAGGAAGGCGGCACCTGGAAGGACAAGATGATCGCCGAGGTGCGCGGGCGGATTCCCGATGCGGACTGGGCGCGCGTGCACTTCACCGGCCGGGTCGCCCGGGGCGATTTCACCCGGCTGCTGCAGGTGGCGCGTGTGCACCTGTATCTCACCTATCCGTTCGTGCTCAGCTGGTCCGCGCTCGAGGCGATGGCCTGCGAGGCGGCCATCGTCGCCAGCGACACCGCCCCCGTGCGCGAGGTCATGCGCCACGATGAGACGGCGCTGCTGGTGGATTTCTTCGACAGGGAGGGGATGGTCGATGCCATCGACCGCCTGCTGAGCGATCCCGACAAGCGCCGCGCGATGGGCAAGGCCGCGCGGGCGCACGTTGTCGACAACTACGACCTGAAGCGCGCGTGCCTGCCGAGGCAGTTCGAATGGGTGGACAAGCTGGTGGCGCCCCGCGACTGACGCGTCAGAGCGCGCCTTCCGCGATGCGTATCTGGCGGGCGCGGGTCAGGATCGCGTCCTCGATCGCGCGGGTGGTCGCGGCGTTCACCGGGCCAGACCGCGTGGACAGCGCCACGTTCAGCGACCGCGCATCCAGCGCCGGGTCGGTGACGTAGACCGTGCCGCGATAGGCCGCGCCGCCGCCGGGCGGGCGCCCGTAGCCATAGACCAACACGCCCGAGAAGGGATCCGCGGTCTCGACCGGCATGAAGTCTAGGACCTGCTGCGTGGCGGCCCAGATATACTTGTTCACCTCGACCGTGGTGTTTGGATTGTCGGCGTTGGTGAACAGGTCCCAGATCGTCTCGCGCCGTGGGCCGCCCAGCGGCGTGCTTTCGCGCTGGCGCAGGATGCTGGCCTGGCGGTCCTGGTTGGGAATCAGGCCGTCGCGGGATTCGCGCGTGCCGCAGGCGGACAGGCTCAGCGCGGCGGCGATCAAACCGCCGATCACGAAAAGGGATGATTTCATAGTGTTCGTCCGCCCCGTCAGACCCATTTCGACCTTGCCTACCCCAGCCGCGCTGCACGGGCAAGAATCGTTGTGCGGCCGTTCATTCGCGGGCCAGGGCCGTCTTGACACATCCAATGCCTTGCGATGGCTGTAAAAAAAGTAATCGACACGTGAAACCTATGACAGGGCAATGGTGTTATCGGTTCAGCAAGGCACATCAGAAAAAATCTGGTTGCCGAACGCTAACCGCCGCCTAGGTGGCATTCCGAAGCCGCGCTCGCGGCCTGAAACTGAAAAGAAGGGACTACTACTATGAAACGTATTCTGACCGTCATCGCCGCATCCGCAACCCTGGCCGGTGCCACCGCGCCCGCCGCCATGGCCCAAGACGCCGAAGTCACCATGCTGACCGGCAAGGTCTTCCGCGCCCTGCGTGACTGCGACATCGATGGCAACATGGTCGACAGCCTGACCATGGCGCAGGTCGCCGGCATCACCATCGCGTCCGACGCCGATGACGAATCCGAGAAGTGCCAGCGCATCCGCGCCATCGCGATGGACGAGTAATAACGTCCGTCTCGACGGGGCTTCGGCCCCGCTTGGACAAAGGCCGCCCTTCGAGGCGGCCTTTTTTCTTGCGACGTGAAGAATTCGCTCCGGGTGGGCCGCGGGACTGTGGCAGGACTGCACCAATCCGGCCACCGTGGTTCCGGTCGCGTTCGGCATCGCTTGAATCGTGCAGGGGAAAGGCGCACTCCACCCTCGTACTCACGGGGCACAGCCCTTTGGGACCGGAAATGAGATCATGAGGGAAAGCATGAAAAAGATCCTTTTTGCGACCACTGCGCTGGTTGCCTCGACGAGCTTCGCGATGGCTGACGTCGACCTGTCCGGCTCGGCCGAGATGGGTATCTTCGGTGGCGAAGGCGTCGGTGGCGTGGACATCGAAGACCAGTTCCACACGGACATCGACGTCACGTTCTCCATGTCGGGCGAAACCGACGGCGGCCTGACCTTCGGTGCGTCGATCGACATCGACGAGTCGACCAACGGCACCGCGTTCGCCAACCGCACCGGCGGCGGCGAGACCATCTTCGTGTCCGGCGCCTACGGCACCCTGACCATGGGTGAAACCGACGGCGCTCTGGACTGGGCGATGGACGAAGCCATCATCGGCTCGGCCCTGAACGACGACCACGAGCACGCCGGCTACAACGGCAACTCGCTGCTGGACAACCGCTTCACCGGCGGTGACGACCAGGTTGCGCGTTACGACTACTCGTTCGGCGGCTTCGCCGTTGGCGTGTCGGCCGAAGTGCAGAACGGCGCCGCTGGCGACGACACCTTCGGCATCGGTGCCACCTACGACGGTGAGTTCGGCGCCATCTCCTACGGCTTCGGTCTGGGCTACCAGCAGAACGACAACGGCGCCGCCGCTGACGTTTCGGCCACCGGCTTCAGCGCCTCGATGTCGATGGACAACGGCCTGTCGGCGGTCTTCAACTACACCGACTACGACAACTACATGGCCCCCGCGACCGGCCTGGGCGGCTTCGCTGCTTCCGGCGGTGTGATGGTTGACGACCACATCGGTGTGGCTGTCGGCTACGAGTTCGGCCAGTTCCTGGTTGCCGCCAACTACGGCAAGTTCGACACCGCCGCTGGCGACATGGACGGCTACGGCCTGGTTGCCAACTACGACCTGGGCGGCGGTGCGTCGCTGCAGGCCGGCTACGGCAAGTCGGACTTCGACAACGGCGCCGCTGCTGACCAGGACCGCGACAGCTACTCGTTCGGTATCGCGATGTCCTTCTAATCCCACAGGGATTGGAAACACGGATTGGGCAGGTCTTCGGACCTGCCCTTTTCTTTTGCGCGGGGCTATATCGGCGCGTGACCCCAACGACCGGAGACGCGCCATGTCCCTGACCGATATCAAGACCCGGATCGCCAAGGCGGAAACCGATGCGGGCCGCGACCCCGGTTCGGTCCGGCTGATCGCCGTCAGCAAGGTACAGCCCGACGAACGGGTCGAGGCGGTGCTGGAGCAGGGTCACCGGTCGTTCGGCGAGAATCGCGTGCAGGAGGCGCAGGGCAAGTGGCCCGGCTTCGCCGAGCGCTACGGCGACCTGGACCTGCACCTGATCGGTCCGCTGCAATCCAACAAGACCCGCGCGGCGATGGAGCTGTTCGGAACGATCCAGACGCTCGACCGTCCCAAGCTCGCCCGCACCATCGCCCGCATCGCGGACGAGATCGGCCACTGCCCCGACCTGTTCGTGCAGGTGAACACCGGCGACGAGACCCAGAAGGCAGGCGTCGCGGTCGACGACACCGACGCTTTCGTGGCCGAATGCCGGTCCCTGAGCCTGCCGGTCATCGGGCTCATGTGCATTCCGCCCATCGATACGGACCCGGCGCCGCATTTCCGCCTGTTGGCCGATCTTGCCGCACGCAACGGGCTCGACGGCCTTTCCATTGGGATGAGCGGCGATTTCGAGGCCGCCATCGCCGCCGGTGCCACCCACGTGCGCGTGGGCTCGGCCATCTTCGGCGCGCGCGTGACCGGCTAGGGGACGATCAGCTGCGTCTGGTAGGTGATCCGGCGGGCCATCCACAGCAGGTCTTCGGGCGCCAGTGCGACGCATCCTTCGGTCGGATAGCCGGGCCGCCGCCAGCGATGGAGGAAGATGGCAGACCCGCGTCCAGGCGCCGAGATGGGCCAGTTCCAGTCCGTGAGGATCACCAGGTCATACAGCGGGTCCGGCCGGCGCAGCGTCTCGTGCGAGAAACCATGGGGCGCGCGCACCATCTTGTTGTAGTCGGGATCGCGCGGATCGTCGGACCACAGGTCGCACGGCCCGATGGGCAGGGCCCAGTCGGTCGGCCGGGCCATGCGGTCGGGGCGATAGAGCATCCCGACGATCCGGTGAATGCCGCGGGGTGTGGCGCCGTCGCCCTCGCGCTTGCGTCCGCTTACGCCGCCGCGCCCGATCGAGCACGGCAGGCTGCGCCCCATGAACCGCAGCCCGCGCGGCGTCAGGACCATGTCCTCGGGTCTCATTCCAGGTGCCCCGAGCGTTCATGCTTCACCCGCAGGTAGTCGCGGTTGAAATCGCCTTCGCCGACCCAGAGCGGCACACGCTCGACCACCTCGATCCCCTCGGCGTCGAAGGCGGCCAGCTTGCGCGGGTTGTTCGTCATCAGCTTGATCCGACCGATTCGCATCTGCCGCAGAATCTGGCCGCCCAGCCCGAAATTCCGTTCATCGTCGTCGAAACCAAGCCGGTGGTTCGCCTCGACGGTGTCGAAACCCTGGTCCTGGAGGGAATAGGCGCGCATCTTGTTGGCCAGCCCGATGCCGCGCCCCTCCTGGTTCAGGTACAGCAGGACGCCACCACCCGCCTGTGCCATCTGCCGCAGCGCCGCGTTCAACTGCGGGCCGCAATCGCATTTGAGCGAGCCGAGCACGTCGCCGGTGAAACAGGCCGAATGCAGCCGCGTCAGCACCGGCGCGGACCTGTCCGGTTTTCCCACGACGACGGCATAGTGCTCGTCGCCCAGGCCATCGGGGCGGAAGATCTGCAGGGCGCTGTTCACCTCGGCCGCGATGGGCAGGCGGGCGGAGACCACATGCGCGAGCGTCGTCTGCGACACGGCCGCCATGTCGGACAGCGAGATGCGCAGGACGCCCTCGGGCACGGACTCCACCGGCGCGACGATGGCGGCGGGCAGCAGCTCGGCCTTGCGCAGCAGCAGAAGCGCGGCGCGCGACGGGGCCGCGTCGCCACCCCGCAGGGCAAGGAACGGACCCTTCATCGGCTGCGCCAGGTCGTTGGCCGGATCGATCACACCGCCCAGCCAAGCCCGATCGACGGCGCGCGGCAGGGACAGCCGGGCCATGTCGCCGTCATAGACGCTGATCTTCAGCGTTTCGGCCCGGCGCGCGGTGACGGCCAGGTGCGCCGCACCGGTCTCGGTCATCGCGTCCAGCCGCCCGGGGTCGGCCCGCTCGGCCGAGATCGCCAGCCAGGTGGTGTCGCCCCCGCCGATGGCGACCGCAAGCCCCAGCCGCAGGTCGGACACCGCGCGGGCCAGGCGTTCGGCGCGGTCGGGCAGGAAGGGAGAGGGTGAGACCATGCGCTCTGCCTAGCCGCGAACCCCGGAAAAGTGAAACATATCTCGCATTTGTGACACGACCCCGTGAGTCGGAGCACCGCAATCTTGCTAAACCGGGACCCTGCCGCCACCTCCGAAGTTGATATGCCGGAGGTATGCAATGAGTGGTTTGAAAAAGCTTCTTTTGGTCGATGACGACGACGACCTGCGAGATGCGCTCAGCGAACAGCTGATGCTGACCGAGGATTTCGACGTGTTCGAGGCCGAAACCGGTGCGAATGCCATGGAGAAGGTCAAGGAAGGCCGGTTCGACCTGGTGATCCTGGACGTTGGCCTGCCTGACACCGACGGGCGTGAGCTGTGCAAGCTCATGCGCAAGCAGGGGGTGAAGTGCCCGGTTCTGATGCTGACGGGCCATGACAGCGATGCCGACACCATCCTTGGGCTGGACGCCGGCGCGAACGATTATGTCACGAAGCCGTTCAAGTTCCCCGTCCTGCTGGCCCGCATCCGCGCCCAGCTGCGCCAGCACGAGCAGTCCGAGGATGCCGTCTTCTCGCTCGGGCCCTATTCCTTCCGTCCCGCCCAGAAGGTCCTGGTGGACGAGGCCGACAAGAAGATCCGCCTGACCGAGAAGGAAACCAACATCCTGAAGTTCCTGTATCGCGCGACCGAGGGCGTGGTGGCGCGCGACGTGCTGCTGCACGAGGTCTGGGGCTACAACGCGGGCGTGACGACCCACACGCTCGAGACGCACATCTACCGGCTGCGCCAGAAGATCGAGCCCGATCCGTCGAACGCGCGGCTGCTGGTGACCGAATCGGGGGGCTATCGCCTGGCGATCTGATCCGGCGGGCGCCGGATGCGAGAGGCGCTGCCTCTCGCGCTCTCCGAGGTACTTGCGGAAAGATGAAGGGGGGGGCGGCCGGGATTGGCTGCGCCCCTGTCGCGTCATTCGTCGCGGATGACCGTCGCCTGAAGATCGGCGGAGAGGGTGACGCCCTCGTCCGACACGACCGACAGGTCGGCCTCGCCGGGACCCATGGTGGCGCGGATGTTGCCCTCGATCAGCAGGCTGTCGCCCGTCACCTCGAGCGAGTTCACCGTCAGGTCGATGGCCTCGTCCGTCGCGGTCAGGGTGTCGCCGTTGCGGGTGAGGGTGACCTCGCCGCTTTGCATCTCGCCCTGGCGGCTGGACGGGTCGGCGGTGACGGTGACGGTCAGGCTGTCGTCTTCGCCCTGGGGCCCGTCGGCGGGATAGGCGCGCAGCGTGAGCTCGATCCCGGTATCGGTTTCGGACCAGCCGGTGGGCAGGTCTTCGCCATCGACGATGACATAGGCGACCTGCACCCCGTCGAGCGTCCCGTCGAGCGAGCCGATCGTGGTCGCGTCATCGGCGGTCTGGGCGGCGGCCGGCACCGCGAGCGCGGCCGAAAGCAGAAGGGCGGATCTGAACATGCGTTTCTCCGAGTGTTTGAACTTGGCCTGTCAACGGTCGCAGCGCGCCCCGCGTTCCCGCGATGGGCTGTCGCGCCCGGGGACGATCTGCGCTAGTCAGGCGGCCAATTGACCAGACCGGAGCCGCCGATGCCCTTCACCCTTGCCACCTGGAACATCAACTCGGTCCGCCTGCGCGAAGGGCTGGTGCGCGACTTCCTGGCCGAGACGCACGTGGACGTGCTGTGCCTGCAGGAATGCAAGTCGCCGGTCGAGAAGATCCCCGATTTCGCCGACGCGGGGTTCCCCCATGTCGTGGCGCGCGGGCAGAAGGGCTACAACGGCGTGGCGATCCTGTCGCGCAGCCCGCTGGACGAGGTGGGCGCGGACGATCACGCCGGGCTGGGCCATGCCCGCCACGTGGCGGCGCGGCTGGAGAACGGGGTCACCATCCACAACTATTACGTGCCGGCTGGCGGCGACGTACCGGACCGCGAGGTGAACGAGAAATTCGGCCAGAAGCTCGATTACCTCACGGCCATGCGCGACGCGTTCCGGGCCGCGCCGCCCGCCCGGTCGATCCTGGTGGGCGACCTGAACATCGCCCCGCGCGAGGATGACGTCTGGTCCCACAAGCAGCTGCTGAAGGTGGTGTCCCACACCCCCGTCGAGGTCGACCACCTGGCCGAGACGCAGGCGGCGGGGGCCTGGGTCGACATCACCCGCGCGCATATCCCGGAGGGGCAGCTGTATTCCTGGTGGTCCTACCGGGCGAAGGACTGGGATGCCGCCGACAAGGGGCGCCGGCTGGACCATATCTGGGCGACACCCGACATCGCCGATGCGGCCCGGGACAGCCGGATCCTGCGTCACGTGCGCGGCTGGGAGAAGCCGTCGGACCACGCCCCGGTGCTGGCAACCTTCGACCTCTGACCTTGATTTGACGCCGGCGCCACGCCATCTAGCGGGCGAACGGACAAAGGGATGCGCACGATGATCGAACTGGGACAGGGCACCGCCGCCCCCGCCGCCGCCGACCTGATCAAGGAGGGCACCGAGGCGAGCTTCATGGCCGACGTGGTCGAGGCCAGCCAGCAGGTGCCGGTGATCGTCGACTTCTGGGCCCCCTGGTGCGGCCCGTGCAAGACCCTGGGCCCGATGCTGGAAAAGGCCGTGACCGAGGCCAAGGGCGCCGTGAAAATGGTCAAGATTGACGTCGACCGCGCCCAGTCCATCGCGGCGCAGCTTCAGATCCAGTCGATCCCGACCGTCTATGCCTTCTACAAGGGGCAGCCGGTGGACGGCTTCCAGGGCGCGATCCCCCAATCCGAGATCAAGGCCTTCGTCGACCGCCTGGTCGCACAGGGCGGCGGTGCGCCCGGCGGCGAGGAAGACGGCCTGGCCGAGGCCTTGCAGACGGCCGAGGACATGCTCGCGGCCGGGCAGGCCGAGGACGCCGCGCAGGTCTTCGCCGCCATCGCGGGCGAGGCGCCCGACCGCGCCGCCGCCCATGCGGGCCTGGTGCGCGCCCACATCGCCATGGGCGACCTGGAACAGGCCGAGGCCATACTGAACGGCGTCGATGCGTCGATCAGCCACGCGCCCGAGCTCGAGGCCGCCCACGCCCAGCTGCAACTGGCGCGACAGGCCGCCGATGCCGGCCCCGTGGACGATCTGCGCGCCCGGGTCGAGGCCGACCCCGACGACCACCAGGCCCGGATCGACCTGGCCAAGGCCCTGCACGCCACGGGCAACACCGAGGAGGCGGTCGACCAGCTGCTCGAATCCTTCCGCCGCGACCGCGAGTGGAATGACGGCGCGGCCCGTGCGCAGCTGTTCACCCTGTTCGACGCCTTGCCGCCGCAGGACCCGGTTGCGCTGAAGGGTCGCCGAAGATTGTCGTCGATGATCTTTGCTTGAGTGTCTGCCAGCCTAGGTAGCAGGGCATGGCAAAGAAGTTCGATCTTCCGCAAACGATCCCCGTCTTTCCGCTCCCCGGCGCGCTGCTTCTGCCGCGCGGGAAACTGCCGCTGCATATCTTCGAGCCGCGCTACCTTGCGATGATCGAGGACACCATGCGCACCGATCACCGCCTGATCGGCATGGTGCAGCCGCGCGAGGTGCCCGGCGGCGCCGAAAAACGGCTGCACAGCATCGGTTGCGCGGGGCGCCTGACCCAGTGGTCCGAGACCGACGACGGGCGCTACATGATCACGCTCACGGGCGTGTCGCGCTACCGGATCACCAGCGAACAGGAAGGGTTCGAGCCCTATCGCCGCTGCGACGTGACGTGGGACGCGTTCACCCGCGACCTGGGGCAGCCGGAAAAGGACCCGGGATTCGACCGCGACGCGTTCCTAGACCTGCTCAGCCGCTATTTCGAGGCGCAGGAGCTGAAAACCGATTGGGAGTCGCTGTCGGGGGCCGAGGACGAGCTTCTGATCAACGCCCTGTCGATGCTGTGCCCCTTCGATCCCGAGGACAAGCAGGCCCTGCTCGAGGCGCCCGACCTGACCACCCGCCGCGAGACGCTGGTCACCCTGATCGAGTTCGCCCTGCGCGGCGGCGACGACGAAGGCGTGCTGCAATGAGCGAACAGAGCTACGACCGCAAGATGCTCGAGGCGCTGGTCTGCCCGCAAACGCAGGCGCCGCTGCATTACGACGCCGACCGGCAGGAGCTGGTCTCGAAGGCTGCACACCTGGCCTACCCGATCCGCGGCGGGATCCCGATCATGCTGATCGACGAGGCGCGCAAGATCGACGACTAGAGCTAGCCGACTAGATCGGGCGGCCCTGTAGAAGGCGCGGGCGGTCCCCGGTCAGGCCGGCCGCCTCGCGGATGGCGCCGCGGCGCAGACCGGGCAGGTGCCCGACCAACCCGAGCCCCGCGTCACGGACCGCCCGCAGGATCGGGTTGTCGTTGGAGAACAGTCGGTTGAACCCGTCGGTCGCCAGGGCCAGGGCCGAGACGTCGAAGCGCCGCCATTGCTCGTAGCGGCGCAGCACGTCGATTCGGCCGATATCCTCGCCCCGACGGTGCGCATCCACGACGACCTCGGCCAGGCTGCCCACGTCCTTCAGCCCCGCGTTCAGGCCCTGACCGGCGATCGGGTGCACCGCGTGGGCCGCGTCGCCCACCAGCGCCACGCGCGGCGCGGCAAAGCTGTTGGCGATGCTCAGCGCAAGCGGGTAGGTAAAGCGCCGCCCGGCCAGCGAAATCTCCCCCAGGAAATTGCCGAAGCGGGGCCGCAACACGTCCAGGTAGGCGTCGTCCGGCAGGTCGGTGAGGGCGCGCGCCCGCTCGCGTCGCTCGGTCCAGACGATCGAGCAGCGGTTGCCCTTCAGCGGCAGGATGGCCAGGGGCCCCTCGGGCATGAAGAACTGGTGCGCGACGCCGTCATGGGGTCGCTCGTGGCCGATGGCGGCGACCAGCGCGTTCTGCGGATACTCCCACCCGGTGCGGCGGATGCCCGCGCGCTGCGCGGTGGCCGAGCGGCGCCCGTCGCAGCCCACCAGCAGACGCCCGTCGATCTCGCGCCCGTCGGACAAGGTGGCGGTGACACCGGATGCGTGGGGCGCCTGCCCGGTCACCGAGACGCCCGTGATCGCGGTGATCCGCGCGTCCTTGTCGATGGCGTCCAGCAGCGCTGGTCTCAGGTGCCGGTCCTCGACCATGAAGCCCATCGGGCCTTCCTCGATCTGGGCGTGGTCGAATTCCAGCGTCAGGGGCGACGGGCCGGTGCCCGCAGTCCCGTCGCTGATGCGGATGTCCAGGATGGGCTGCGCGCCATCGGCCAGCCCCGGCCAAAGGCCGAGCGCGCCGAGCAGTGCCCTTGAAGCCGCCGAAAGGGCGTAGCTGCGCCCGTCGAACTCGGCCCCGCCGCGTGTGTCCACCGGCACCGGGTCGATAAGCGCCACGTCCAGCCCGCCGCTGGCCAGCGCCAGCGCAAGGGTGCAGCCGTTCAGCCCGCCACCCGCGATGATAACGTCATGATCCATGGCGCTGACTATGGTCTTGCGGCGGGCATTGTCCATGCGCCGCCGCGCCGCTACCGTCGCGGCGAACCGGGCGGGGGACACCATGGACGATCTGACACGGGCGACGGCATGTGACCTGGGGCGCGCCATCGGGCAGGGCGCGCTGGACCCCGTGGAACTGGCGCAAACCTTCCTGGACGCCGCCAGCGACCACGACCTCGCCCCCCGCATCTTCGCGCGCATGACCCCGGACCGCGCGTTGTCCGAGGCACAGGCGGCGCGGCAGCGAGCCCGGCACGGTGTGCGGCGGGGGCTGCTGGACGGCGTGCCCATCGGCTGGAAGGACCTTTATGACTGCGCGGGTGTGCCCTGCGAAGGCGGCAGCGCGTTGCTGGAAGGCCGCGTGCCCGACCGGGATGCCGCGTTGCTGCGGCAGGCGACGCTGGCGGGACTGGTGTGCCTCGGCAAGACCCATCTGAGCGAGCTGGCGTTCTCGGGCCTGGGTCTGAACCCGTCGACGGCGACGCCGCCCTGCGTGAACGACCCCGACGCGGTGTCGGGCGGGTCGTCCTCGGGCGCGGCGGCGTCGGTGGCGTTCGGCCTGGCGCCGGCGGGAATCGGGTCCGACACCGGGGGATCGATCCGGCTCCCCGCGGCCTGGAACGACCTTGTGGGCTTCAAGCCCGGTCACGGATCGCTGTCGATGGAGGGTGCTCTGCCGCTCTGCCCCAGCTTCGACACGGCCGGGCCGCTGGCGCGCTCCGTCGAGGACGCGGCCGAGATCTGGGCGGTGCTGGCGGGTCGGCGTGCGCCCGACCTTGCCTACTCGTCGCTGGCCGGGCGCCGCCTGATGGTGCTGGAGAACGCGCTGGCCGACTGCGACGAGACCGTCGTGGAGGGTTTCGAACGCGCGGTGGCCCTGCTTGAACGGGCCGGGGCGGTGGTCGAGCGCCGCGCGCTGCCCTGCGTCGATACCGCGCTGGCGCAAAGCCCGCTGGTTTTCGCGCCCGAGGGCTATGCCATCTGGCGCGAGACGATCGAATCCGCGCCCGACAGGATGTATCACCAGGTGCGGACCCGGTTCCGGGCGGGCGCCGATGTCAGCGCCTGCGACTTCGTGGCCGCGTGGCGCACGCTCGACCGAATGCGCGCCGAATACGCCGCGGCGACCGCCGGATACGACGCCGTGATCCAACCGACCTGCCCGATCCTGCCGCCCAAGCGCGCCCGGCTCGAGACCGACGACGACTACTACGTCAGCGCGAACCTGATGACCCTGCGCAACACCCGGATCGGCAACCTTCTGGGCCTGGCCGGGCTGAGCCTGCCCAGCGGCACGCCCTCGGTCGGCCTTCTTTTGCAGGGGCTTGCGGGGCACGAGGGGCGTCTTCTGCGGCTCGGGCAAGCGGCTGAACGGGCGCTGGCCTAAAAGCCACAGGCCCCCCGCCAAGCCCCGTGCCGCCCGCCAGCCGGCTGGACCGCCCGGCGGGCTTCACGTTATCGTTCGTCCCAAATGGGGCGACAGACCCCTGTATCGAGGCACCTAATGCAGCACCCCGCGCGGTTCCAAACCCTGCCGGCCTATGCGTTTCCGCGTCTGCGGAGCCTTCTCGACGTGCACGCTCCCGGCGGCGACGTGATCCACATGACCATCGGTGACCCGCGCCACGCGCCGCCGGACTTCGTCCTGGACGAGATCGCGGCGCATGTGGGGGCCTTTGCGAACTACCCGCCCAATGACGGCACGCCCGTGCTGCGCCACTCGATCACCGCCTGGCTCAAGCGGCGCTACGGTGTCGAGGTCTGCGCCGAAACCCAGGTCCTGCCGCTGAACGGCACACGCGAGGGGCTGTTCAACGCCGCCGTCGCCCTGTGCCCCGAGGAAAAGAACGGCCAGGTGCCGGTCGTTCTGACCCCGAACCCGTTCTACCAGGTCTACGCGGTCGCGGCGCTGGCCATGGCGGCCCAGCCGCATTACGTGCCCGCGACGGCCGCGACCGGGTTTCTGCCCGACTACACGGCGCTGCCGCCCGAAGTGCTGGACCGGGTCGCCGTCGCCTATATCTGCTCGCCCTCGAACCCGCAGGGTGCCGTCGCGGACACCGAATACTGGCGCAGCCTGCTGGAGCTGGCCGAGCGGCACGATTTCCGGGTCTTCGCGGATGAATGCTATTCCGAGGTCTATCGCGGCACGCCGCCGCCGGGCGCCATGGAAGTGGCGCAGAAGATGGGCGCCGACCCCGAGCGGCTGCTGATCTTCCATTCGCTGTCCAAGCGTTCGAACCTCGCCGGTCTGCGCTCGGGCTTCGTCGCGGGCGGCAAGCAGACGATCGCGGCGCTGAAGCAGCTGCGCAACTACGCGGGCGCGCCCCTTCCGGTGCCGTTGCAGGCGGTGGCCGCCCGCGCCTGGGCCGACGAGGCCCACGTGGACGCCAGCCGCGCGCGCTATGTCCGCAAGTACGAGATGGCCGACCGCATCTTCGCGAACATACCGGGCTGCGCGGCGCCCCAGGCGGGGTTCTTTCTGTGGCTGCCGGTCGAGGATGGCGAGGCGGCCGCGCTGAAGCTGTGGCAGACAACGGGGGTCCGGGTGCTGCCGGGCGCCTACCTGTCGCGCGATACCGACGCGGGCAATCCGGGGAAGAAGTTCATCAGGGTGGCGATGGTCGCCGACGAGGACGAGGTGGCCGAGGGTCTGACACAGATCCGCGACTGCCTGTTCAAAGAATAAAAAGAGCAACGAGGCAACGATGGCGTATCAGACACGCGGGCGGGACCCGCTGTTCGACAGCAACACCCAGGCGGCGCTGGAACGGCGCGGGCGCGAACTGCTGGGCCTTCTGCTGATTGGTTTGGGCGTCGCCGTCGCGCTGATGCTGGCCAGCTATCGCCCAGACGATCCCAGCTGGCTTTCGGTCACCTCCGAGCCGGCGCGCAACCTGCTGGGGCGCATGGGCGCCTCGATCGCGTCACCGCTGAACATCATCGTGGGCTGGGGCGCCTGGGGCATCGCGCTGACCTTCCTGGTCTGGGGCGGGCGGTTCCTGATGCACCGCGGCGAAGAGCGCGCCCTGTCGCGCGCCGTCTTCGCACCGATCGCCATCGCGCTGGGCTCGGTCTATGCCTCGACCCACGTGCCGGGTGCCGACTGGGGCCATTCCTTCGGTCTGGGCGGGCTGTTCGGGGATACCGCGCTGGGCACGCTGCTGGGCGTGCTGGGCGTCTCGGGGGCCTTCGGGCTCAAGGCCACGGCGTTCCTGCTGATGGTCGCGACGCTGGTGATGGGCGGCTTCGTTCTGGGCGTGACCCGGGCCGAGCTGCGCCAGATCGCGGGCTGGCTGCTGCGCGGCATCGTGATGACCTATGCCTCGCTGATGACCGCGCTGGCCGCCGGGTCTCGGACCGTGGGCGCCGGCGTGGGCGCGGGGGCCGCCGCCGCGGCACAGGCACGCGCCCGCCGGGCCGAGCGCGCCGCCGAACGCGAAGCCGCGCGCCAGGCCGCTCTGCTGGAACCCGAGACGGACGGCCCGGCGCAGCCTCGCCCCGTTCTGCGCGCCGCCCCGCCGCGCCCCGTCGCGAACGAGGACGAGGAGCTCTTCGGAGAGGACGAGGACGATTATGCCGATCAGCCCCGCGCCGGTATCCTGGGGCGGCTGACCGGCGCCCTGCGCACGTCCGACGCGGCCGCCGAGCAGATGCCGCCCCTGTCCGGTGAGGACCGCATCAAGTCCAAGATCTCCGATGTCATCAAGGCCCGGGCGCGCAGCCAGCCGGTGCTGACGGCGGGGCACGCGCGTGGCGCCGAGCCCTTGCTGGCGCGCCGCCATCCGCGCGGCCCGCAACCGTTGCGCATCGACCAGACGCCGCCGCTGACGGCGACGGACGCCCCCCAGGCCGAGCCGGTCGAGGATGACCTGAGCGCGCGTGAAATGCCCGAGCCCGAGCTGGTCGCGCCCACCCCGCACCGCCCCGAACCGCAGCCGGCCCCCCGCGCCGCGCCGCCGGCCCCGCAGACCAAGCCCGTGGTCCAGCACATGAACCGCAAGGCCCCCGCGCCGTCGACCAAGGCCAAGGACGAGGCGCAGCCCAAGCTGGCCTTCGACGACCAGAGCGCGGCCTACGAGCATCCGCCGCTGTCGCTGCTGACCAGCCCCGACACGGTGACGCGGCATGTTCTGAGCGACGAGGCGCTGGAAGAGAACGCGCGGATGCTCGAGAACGTGCTGGACGATTACGGCGTGAAGGGCGAGATCGTCAGCGTCCGCCCCGGCCCCGTCGTCACCATGTACGAGCTTGAGCCGGCGCCGGGTCTGAAGGCCAGCCGCGTTATCGGCTTGGCCGACGACATCGCGCGATCCATGTCGGCCCTGTCGGCGCGGGTTTCGACCGTTCCGGGGCGCAGTGTCATCGGCATCGAATTGCCCAACGAGAACCGCGAGATGTGCGTCCTGCGCGAGATCCTGGCCACCCGCGATTTCGGCGACGGCAACCACCGCCTGCCGCTGGCGCTGGGCAAGGATATCGGCGGTGACCCGGTGGTCGCGAACCTTGCCAAGATGCCCCACCTCCTGATCGCGGGGACGACCGGCTCGGGCAAGTCGGTGGCGATCAACACCATGATCCTGTCGCTGCTTTACAAGCTGACACCGGACGAGTGCCGGATGATCATGATCGATCCGAAGATGCTGGAACTGTCTGTTTATGATGGGATTCCGCATCTTCTGAGCCCCGTCGTCACCGACCCCAAGAAGGCGGTCGTCGCCCTGAAATGGGTCGTTGGCGAGATGGAGGACCGGTACCGCAAGATGTCCAAGATGGGCGTGCGCAACATCGAGGGCTACAATGGCCGCGTGCGCGAGGCGCTGGCCAAGGACGAGATGTTCGAGCGGACGGTCCAGACCGGGTTCGACGACGACACGGGCGAGCCGATCTACGAGACCGAGGAGATCCAGCCCGAGATCCTGCCGTTCATCGTCGTCATCGTGGACGAGATGGCCGACCTGATGATGGTCGCGGGCAAGGAAATCGAAGCCTGTATTCAACGGCTTGCGCAGATGGCACGGGCCAGCGGCATCCACCTGATCATGGCCACGCAGCGCCCGTCGGTGGACGTCATCACCGGCACGATCAAGGCGAACTTCCCGACGCGGATCAGCTTCAGCGTGACCTCGAAGATCGACAGCCGCACCATCCTGGGCGAGCAGGGGGCCGAGCAGCTTCTGGGCATGGGGGACATGCTCTACATGGCGGGCGGATCGAAGATCACCCGCGTGCACGGGCCGTTCTGCTCGGACGAGGAGGTCGAGGAAATCGTCAACTATCTCAAGAGCTTCGGTCCGCCCGAATACATGTCGGGCGTGGTCGACGGCCCCGCCGAGGACAAGGGCAGCGACATCGACGCGGTGCTGGGTCTGGGCGGCGGCGACGGCAATTCCGAGGACGAACTGTACGACAAGGCGGTCGCCATCGTCATCAAGGACCGCAAGTGCTCGACCTCGTATATCCAGCGCAAGCTGGCCATCGGCTACAACAAGGCTGCACGGCTGGTGGAGCAGATGGAGGAAGAGGGCGTCGTCAGCAGCGCCAACCACGTGGGCAAGCGCGAGATCCTGGTGCCGGAACCGACCTGAGGGGGCGCGCAACCGCGGCGCGGGCCGTCCTGTCCACGATCTGTGCACGGATGGTGCCGCGGTCGTGCCCCTAGCGTGCGCCCCGCGTGCCGCTTCCGTGCGGCGGGGGTGCACCGGCAGGCCCATGATGTCGGACCGGCGGCCTAGATCGTGCACGGGGCGTGCACCGGACGTGCCGACGCGAAGACGACAATGTGCACCTGGGCCATTGGGGTTGAATACTGAAGGCGCTCGCCGGGACACGGGATCTGCGCCTTGCGGGGTGCAAAAACGAGAACGGCCCGCCGAGGGCGGGCCGTTTCGTCTTAAGCGGTCGTGACGCTTACTGCTTGCCGTTGGCGCCGATGAACCAGCAGTCCTTGTCCATCGTGCGGCTGATCTCGACGAACAGGTCTTCGCTGTCGGGGTCGCCGGCCTCGTCGGCGGTCTCGGCGGCCTTGCGGATCATCTCACCGCATTTCAGGAACCGGTCCTTCAGCGCTTTGATGTGATCCTCGATGTGCTCCATGTCGGTCGGATACGGCTCGATGTTCGACTCGGCCGCGACGACCTCGACGGTGCCTTTCGCCTGGCCGCCCAGGATGGTGCAGCGTTCGGCGATGGTGTCCTGCGCCTCGCGCAGGTTGTCGGCCACGTCGTCCAGCAGCTCGTGGACGCCGATGAAGCCGGGGCCCTTCAGGTTCCAATGGGCCTGCTTCACGGCGAGGGCCAGGGCCGACACGTCGGCGAGGCGGGCGTTGAGCAGGTCGATGACCTTGTGGCGGGCCTGATCGTCGATTCCTTGAACAAATGCTTCGGGCATTGCGGATTCCTTTTATCAGTCGTGCATGGGTGCGAGCGGCCTTGCCGCCGCGCTTGTCCCAGTAATCCGCGCGGGGCCTGCCCGGTTCCATCGCCTTTGTCGCAGGGCGACACGGGCGTGTTATTGCCTGACGATGGCGGGGTGCGGCATGCGGTCCTATATGCGGTGCAAGAAACGGAAGGACGCAACCATGCTTACCAAACGACATTTTCTGATGGGCACCGCCGCCGTGCTGGCCGCCAGGCCGGCGATGGCCGCGCCGATCTCGCTGAATGCGTTGTCGCAATACTTGAACGCCATGCGCACCGCCGAGGCCGAGTTTACCCAGATCAACGCCGACGGCACGATCTCGACCGGGCAGATCTACATCCAGCGGCCCGGGCGCGTGCGCTTCGACTACAACCCGCCGGAGGAAACGCTGGTCATGGCCGGCGGCGGACAGGTCGCCGTGTTCGACGGCAAGTCCAACACCGGCCGCCCCGAGCAATACCCGCTGAGCCGCACGCCGCTGAGCATCATCCTCGAGGCGAACGTGAACCTGGCGCAGCGCAACATGGTGGTCGGCCACCGCGAGGACGGCGCCAAGACCATCGTCACCGCGCAGGACCCCGAGAACCCGCAATACGGCCGGATCGAGCTGGTGTTCACCGCCAACCCGATCCAGCTGCGCCAGTGGGTGATCATCGACGGGCAGGGCAGCCGGACCACGGTGGTGCTGGGCGATCTGCAGACCGGGGGCAACTTCCCGGCGCGGTATTTCTCGATCCCGACCGAGATTTCGCGCCGCGGCTAGGGGCGGCCACTGGCCGCCGCCGCCGCCCGGGTGTAAGGCCGCCCCATGGCCCCCACCCGCGGCATCCTGATGATCCTCGTCGCCATGGCGCTCTTCACCCTGATGTCGAGCTTCGTGAAGGCGGCATCGGTGCGCGTGCCCACGGGCGAGGTCGTTTTCTTCCGCGCCGGCCTGTCGATCCCGATCATCGCGGCGTGGCTGTGGATGCGGGGCGACCTGGCGGCGGGGCTGCGCACCGCGAACTGGCACCGCCACGCCGTGCGCGGACTCGCGGGGACGATGGCCATGGGCATGGGGTTCGCCGGATTGGCGCACCTGCCGCTGGCCGAGGTGACGGCGATCCGCTTCGTCACGCCGGTGATGCTTGTGATCTTCGCAGCGCTGATCCTGGGCGAACGGGTGCGGCTGGTGCGGATCACCGCCGTGGCCATGGGCTTGGTCGGCGTGGGCATCATTGTCTGGCCGCAGCTTGGGCAGGAGGGGCTGGGCCCCACCGCCACCCTGGGCGTGGCGCTGACGCTGGGCTCGGCCACGCTGGCCGCGCTGGCGCAGACCTTCATCAAGGCGATGTCGGGCTCCGAGCGGGTCGAGGCCATCGTCTTCTACTTCTCCTGCACCGCCGCCACCCTGTCGCTGCTGACGCTGCCCTTCGGCTGGGTCTGGCCCACGCCCTATGAATGGGCGCTGCTGCTGGGCGCGGGCAGTATCGGCGTGGTGGGGCAGTTGCTGATGACCGCCAGCTATCGCCACGCCGACGCGGGCGCGCTGGCGCCGTTCACCTATACCTCGATGCTGTGGGCGATCGGGCTGGGCTATGTCTGGTTCGGGGACGTGCCGGGGCTTTATACGCTGGCGGGCGCCGCTCTGGTCATCGCGGCGGGCATCGTCATCGTCTGGCGCGAACGGCAGCTGGCCCGCGGCGGCACCGCGCGCCGCAAGCTGCGCGCCAAGGGGATGATGTAGCCGGTCCTTGCATTCCCGTCGCGGGCCGAGGTCGGGGCATGAAATCGGCGCGGTGTTATGGTATGTTCAGCGCACGCATTGGCACTGGGAGGAGCCGACATGACACGCCACATCATCGACAAGAGCGCGCCGAGCCCGTCGCGCCGCGCGATTCGCACGTTCCTGCGGATGGAGCGGGCCGAGGCCAGCGGCGGCATCAGCCGGCTGGTCGCCCGGCTGGACCGGCAGCCCGGCCGGCGCACCGGGGCGCGCCTGCCTGCGTTTCTGCGGATCGACCGCGGCCGCGAGGCCTGACCGGCCCTAGCTGCGGACCAGCTTTTCGTAGCTTTCGGCCACGTCGCGGGTCAGCGCGCCGACCTCGAACGTGTAGTCGCCGATCTGGCCCACCGGCGTGACCTCGGCCGCGGTGCCGGTCAGCCAGCACTGCTCGAAGCCCTCGAGCTCTTCGGGCATGATGTGGCGTTCGTGCACCGTCACGCCCTTGTCGCGCAGCATGGCAAGCACCGTCTGCCGGGTGATCCCGTTCAGGAAGCAGTCGGGCAGGGGGGTGTGCACCTCGCCGTCCTTGACGAAGAAGATGTTGGCGCCGGTCGCCTCGGCCACGTAGCCGCGATAGTCCAGCATCATGGCGTCCGAGCATCCCTTGGCCTCGGCCGCGTGCTTGGACATGGTGCAGATCATATAGAGACCGGCCGCCTTCGCCTCGCAGGGGATGGTTTCGGGCGACGGGCGCTTCCACTTGGACAGGTCGAGCTTGGCGCCCTTCATCTTGGCGTCGCCGTAGTAGTTGCCCCATTCCCAGGCCGCGACGGCCATGCGCACCGGGTTACGCGCCGAGGCGACCCCCATGTCGGACCCCGCCCCGCGCCACGCCACCGCGCGGACATAGGCGTTCTCCAGCCCGTTGGCCTTCAGCACCGCTTCTTTCGCGGCGTCGATCTCGGCCACGGTATAGGGGATCTCGAAGTCGACGAGGTTGGCGGATTTCTTCAGACGCTCCGAATGCTCGGTGCCCTTGAAGATCTTGCCGTTGTAGCAGCGCTCGCCCTCGAAGACCGAGCTTGCGTAGTGCAGCGCGTGGGTCAGGATGTGCACCTTCGCGTCACGCCATTCCACCATCTGGCCGTCCATCCAGATCTTGCCGTCACGATCGTCATAGCCGCCAGACATGGCCGTATTCCTTACCTAATTTTCCGTTTGTTACCCGAATGCGTCCGCTTCGGACATTTTATTGCGATAATTGCGAGAATCCGCTAACAGTCGGTGCTTGGAATGTCAATAAGGCTGACGTAAACTCGGGGCAATTCGGCGATGAGGGGCGCGATGAACAAGCCACATTCTCCGGGCGGCGAGGGATTGCTGTTCCTGACCGACGCCCAGCTGCGCAAGGGGATCGAGGCGATGTTCTTCGCCTATCGCGGCTTCACCGCCGATCCCGACCGGATCCTGGCGCAATACGGCTATGGCCGGGCGCATCACCGGGCGGTGCATTTCATCAACCGGACGCCGGGCACGAACGTGAACAACCTGCTGCAGATCCTGGGCGTGACGAAGCAGTCGCTGAACCGCGTGCTGCGGACGCTGATCGCCGACGGGCTGGTCGACAGCCGCGTGGGCGCGCGCGACAAGCGCGAGCGGCACCTGTTCCTGACCGACAAGGGCGCCGCGCTGGAGGCCGAGCTGAGCGAGGCGCAGCGCGTGCGCATGCGCGCCGCCTACCGCGATGCCGGTCCGCAGGCCGTGGCAGGCTTTCGCGCCGTGCTCGAGGCGATGATGGACCCCGAACAGCGCCGCCAGTTCAACGAAGACCTCGAGGCCGGGTCATGAGCGGGCCCGACGCGCACCTGATGATCGTCGACGACGACGAGCGGATCCGGTCGCTTCTGTGCAAGTTCCTGGCGCGCAGCGGGTTCTTCGTGACCGGCGCGCGGGACGCGGCCCACGCGCGGCGCCTGCTGGAGGGGCTGGATTTCGACCTGATCGTGCTGGACGTGATGATGCCGGGCGAGGACGGCGTGTCGCTGACCCGCCACCTGCGCGAGACGCGCGCGATCCCGGTCCTGCTGCTGACGGCGAAGGGCGAGACCGCCGACCGCATCGCGGGCCTCGAGGCGGGGGCGGACGACTACCTGGCCAAGCCGTTCGAGCCGAAGGAGCTGCTGCTGCGCATCAACGCCATCCTGCGCCGCGTGCCCCAGGAGGTCGAGACCGACGCCGCGCCCAAGGTGCTGAACCTGGGGGACGTGCGCTACGACATCGCGCGGGGCGAGATGTGGCGCGGCCCCGACATGGTGCGCCTGACTGCCACGGAGGCGCAGCTGATGCGCATCTTCGCGGGACAGGTGGGCGAGCCGGTGTCGCGCGCCAAGCTGATCGAGGACCTGGGCCGCACCGGGCCGGACGGCGAGATCGCGCAGGACCGCGCGGTGGACGTCCAGATCACCCGCCTGCGCCGCAAGATCGAGGCCGACTCGAAACAGCCCCGCTATTTGCAGACGGTCCGCGGCGCGGGCTATGTCCTGATGACCGACTGACGTCGGACAAAGGTATTTTTGGAAAGATGAAGGCGGCAGCGATGCTCTACTACGCCACCGACGCGGGGTATGCCCATGTCACGCCCGATGGCCACCCCGAGCAGGTGGCCCGGCTGACGGCCATCGCCGACGCTCTGGAGGGCGTGGAGGGGCTGGACCGGCGCGAGGCGCCCGTGGCCGACGACGCTGCCCTGCTGCTGTGTCATACGCAGGCCCATATCGACCGCATCCGCCGCGCCGCGCCCGAGCGGGGCCGCCGCCGCCAGCTGGACGGGGACACGTATATGAGCCACGGCTCGCTCCAGGCCGCGCTTGGCGGCGTGGGCGGCTGCGTGGCGGCGGTGGACGCGGTCCTGGATGGTGAGGCGCGCGCCGCCTTCGTCGGCTGCCGCCCGCCCGGCCACCACGCCGAGCGTCAGACCCCCATGGGGTTCTGCCTGTTCGGCAACGTGGCCATCGCCGCGCGCCACGCGCTGGAGCGCCACGGCCTGAGCCGGGTCGCCGTGGTGGATTTCGACGTGCACCACGGCAACGGCACGCAGGACCTGCTGTGGGACGAGGGCCGCGCGCTGTTCGTCAGTTCGCACCAGATGCCGCTGTTTCCCGGGACGGGCGCCCCGGACGAGCGGGGCGCGCACGGGCAGGTGGTGAACCTGCCGCTGGCGCCCGACACCGACGGCCAGCACATGCGCGACGTCTACGAAAGCCACGTCTTCCCGAAACTGCTGGAATGGCAGCCCGAGCTGCTGCTGATCTCGGTCGGGTTCGACGCGCATTTCGATGACCCGCTGGCGCAGCTGCAGTGGGAGACCGAGGATTTCGCCTGGCTGACCGAACGGCTGTGCGACGTGGCGGACCGGACCTGCGACGGGCGCGTCGTCTCGACTTTGGAGGGCGGATATGATCTGGACGCCTTGGGCGCGTCCGTCGCCGCCCATGTCACGACCCTGAGGGACCGCAGCCGATGACCGAGACCCCCGTCGAAAGCCTCAGCTTCGAGGATGCCATGGCCGAGCTGGAACGCGTGGTGGCCAAGCTCGATTCAGGCGACGTGCCGCTGGAGGAGTCCATCGCGCTCTACAAGCGCGGCGCGGCTCTGAAGGAGCATTGCGCCCAGAAGCTGAAGGATGCCGAGGAGAAGGTCGCGATGATCACCCTCGACGGGCAGGGCCAGCCCAAGGGCACCGAGCCTCTCGACCCGCAGTGAGATTTGCCGCGCGACTGACCGGCTGCGCCGCGCGCATCGGGGCGCGGCTGGACACGGCCGTGACCGGCGGCGACCCGGTGCACCACGCCATGCGCCACGCTGTTTCGGGCGGCAAGCGGTTGCGCGGGTTCCTGGTGATGGAAGGCGCGCGGCTGAACGGCCTGGACGATGCCGACGCGGTGACCGCCGCCGCCGCGATCGAGGCGCTGCACGCCTACAGCCTGGTGCATGACGACCTGCCCGCCATGGACGACGACGACCTGCGGCGCGGCCTGCCCACGGTGCACGTGAAATGGGACGATGCCACCGCGATCCTGGCGGGGGACGCGTTGCAGACCCTGGCGTTCGAGCTGCTGTCCCGCGCCGACTGCCACCCCGACCCGGCGGTGCGCGTGGCGCTGGTGGCGGGGCTGGCGCGCGCCGCGGGCGCGCAGGGCATGGTGCTGGGACAGGCGCGCGACATCGCCGCCGAGGCCGCGCGGACGCCGCTGGACCTGGCGGCGATCACCGACCTGCAGGCGGGCAAGACCGGCGCGCTGATCGAGTGGTCGGGCGGCGCGGGCGCGACGCTGGCGGGCGCCGACCCCGCGCCGCTGACCGCCTATGCGCGCGCGCTGGGGCTGGCCTTCCAGATCGCCGACGACCTGCTGGACGTGGAGGGCGACGCGGCTGCCACCGGCAAGGCGGTCGGCAAGGACGCGGCGGCGGGCAAGGCCACCTTCGTGTCGCTTCTGGGCGTGGACGGCGCGCGGGCGCGGGCGGGCGCGCTGGTGGCGCAGGCCTGCGACGCGCTGGCCCCCTACGGGCCCAGGGCCGAGATCCTGCGCGACTGCGCCCGCTTCGTCATTGACCGCAAGGCGTGAGGGCTATCTGCGCCGAAGGTCGGGCCGATCCGGATGACGACTCCTTTGCCTGTGGCGCCAAAGCGCGCTACGTTGACAATACTGTAAACCGAGGTTGACATGACCGACCGCCCGAAAACCCCGCATCTCGACCGGATCTCCAGCCCCGCCGACCTGCGGCGGATGGATGATACCAGCCTGTCGCACGTGGCCGATGAGCTCAGGGCAGAGACGATTTCGGCCGTGAGCGAAACCGGCGGCCACCTGGGCGCCGGGCTGGGCGTGGTGGAGCTGACCGTGGCGCTGCACGCGGTGTTCGACACCCCGCGCGACCGGCTGATCTGGGACGTGAGCCACCAGTGCTATCCCCACAAGATCCTGACCGGGCGGCGTGACCGCATCCGCACCCTGCGCAAGAAGGACGGGCTGAGCGGTTTCACCAAGCGCAGCGAGTCGCCCTACGACCCGTTCGGCGCGGCCCACAGCTCGACCTCGATCAGCGCGGCGCTGGGCTTTACCGTGGCGCGGGACCTGGGCGGCGCGCCGGACCCGGCGCTGGGCGACGCGATCGCGGTGATCGGCGACGGCGCCATGTCCGCCGGCATGGCCTACGAGGCGATGAACAACGCGGGCCACCTGGGCAAGCGGATGTTTGTCGTCCTCAACGACAACGAGATGTCCATCGCCCCACCCGTGGGCGCGATGTCGTCCTACCTGTCGCGCCTTTACGCGGGCGCACCGTTCCAGGAGCTGAAGGCCGCCGCCAAGGGCGCGGTGTCGATGCTGCCCACGCCGTTCCAGCAGGGGGCGCGGCGGGCGCGCGACCTGCTGAAGCACTCGGTCATCGGCGGCACGCTGTTCGAGGAACTGGGCTTCAGCTATCTCGGGCCCATCGACGGGCACGACATGGAGCAGCTTCTACCGGTGCTGCGCACCGTGCGCGCGCGGGCGACCGGGCCCGTCCTGATCCACGTCATCACCAAGAAGGGCAAGGGCTATTCCCCCGCCGAGAACGCGGCGGACCGCGGCCACGCGACCGCCAAGTTCGACGTGCTGAGCGGCAAGCAGTCGAAGGCCAAGTCGAACGCGCCGTCCTACACCTCGGTCTTCGCCAAGTCGCTGGTCGAGGAGGCCGCGCGCGACGACCGGGTCTGCGCGGTGACCGCCGCCATGCCCGACGGCACCGGGCTGAACCTGTTCGCCGAACGCTACCCGTCGCGCTGTTTCGACGTGGGGATCGCCGAACAGCACGGCGTGACATTCAGCGCGGGGCTGGCCGCCGGCGGGATGAAGCCGTTCTGCGCGATCTACTCGACCTTCCTGCAGCGCGGCTATGACCAGGTGGTGCACGACGTGGCGCTGCAACGGCTGCCCGTGCGCTTTGCCATCGACCGGGCCGGGCTGGTGGGCGCCGACGGCGCGACCCACGCGGGCGCGTTCGACACCGCCTACCTGTCGAACCTGCCGGGCTTCGTCGTCATGGCCGCGGCAGACGAGGCCGAGCTGAAGCACATGGTCGCCACCGCCGCGGCGCATGACAGCGGGCCGATCGCGTTCCGTTTCCCCCGGGGCGAGGGCACGGGCGTCGAGATGCCCGAGCGGGGCGAGGTGCTGGAGATCGGCAAGGGCCGCATGATTCGCGAAGGCAAGGGCGTCGCGCTGCTGAACTTCGGCGCGCGGCTGAAAGAGATCGAGGAGGCGGTCGAGGCGCTGGACGCGCGCGGCATCAATCCCACCGTCGCGGACGCGCGGTTCGCCAAGCCGCTGGACCGCGAGCTGATCCTGGACCTGGCACGCGACCACGACGCGCTGATCACCATCGAGGAGGGCAGCATCGGCGGCTTCGGCAGCCACGTGGCCCAGCTTCTGGCCGAGGAAGGCGTCTTCGACACCGGGCTGAAGTTCCGGTCGATGGTGCTGCCCGACATCTTCATCGACCAGGCCAGCCCGCGCGACATGTACGCGGTCGCCGGCCTGAACGCCGAGGATATCGAGGCCAAGGTGCTTTCGGTCCTCGGGGTCGAGCAGATCGGGAAGCGCGCCTGAGCAACATTCTTTGACGCAGCACATCTTCCAGTTGACTGCGCGGCGAAACGGCGGACAATCCTTAACAAATGGTTAATCCGGCAACGCGGGCAAAGACCCGTGACCCGGTTCATGGCGAGCGGGTCACATGTTCTTTCGCAAATCGAGCAGTTTCTTCGACGGCACCGGCGGTGGCGCCACCGAGGCGCGCGTGCCGGCGGCCTATGCCCGTCAGGTCCCCTGGGTGCCGGGAATCGGGGATATTTTCGCCGATTTCTCGGCCGACAGCACGTTTGGCCGGTTCGAATTCCACGACTGGGCGAAGGATCAGTGGACCGTCCTTTTCGGCCACCCGCAGGCCAATTCGGCTGTCTGCGCGACCGAAATCGCCGAGTTCGCCGCCGCCCAGGATGACTTTGACCGACGCAACGTCAGGTTGCTTGGCGTCACCCAGAGCGACATCCAGACCGAGTCGGCCTGGATCGCCGATATCGAGGGCACCTTCGACGTCTCGGTGGTCTTTCCCGTGGTCGCCGACGAGGGCGGCAAGCTGGCGCGGCTGATGGGGATGTTCCACCCCAACTCGGTGCGCCCCTTGCCGGTGCGCAAGACCTTCATCCTGGACGAGACCATGCGCATCCGGGCGATTTTCGAGTATCCCAACGCCATCGGCCGCAGCACGCACGAGATCCTGCGCGTCATCGACGGGATGTAGATCGTGGATCGCGACGGGCTGTACGCGCCGGCCAACTGGGAGCCGGGCAGCACCATGGTCGTCCCGCCCACCATGAGCGACGAAGAGGCCGAGACGGGCTTCGCCGGTCGTTGGCTGCGCGTGAACGCCTACCTGCGGACGGCCGTGCCGGGGCGCCGCCGCTAGGTCAGCCCAGGTAGATCTGCCCCGAGGGGTAGCGGACGCGCGGCGTCACGCGCGTGGCCAGGAAGAAGCCCAGCGCCAGCGGACCGACCCGGCCCGCGAACATCAGCACCATGATGACCGCGCGGCCCCAGCCGTCGAGCTCGCCCGTGGCGCCCAGCGACAGGCCCACGGTGCCGAAGGCCGATGCGACCTCGAACAGGGCCAGCTTGAACTCGATGTCGGTGCTGAGCGTCAGGGCGAAGAAGCTGGTGAAGATCAGCAGCGTACTGATGGTGGTCAGCGCCATGACCTTCTGAACCTCGTCCGCGCCGATGGACCGGCCGAACGCGGTCAGCTGCGTGCTGCGGCGAAAGAAGGCGATCACGCCCATCAGCAGCACGAGCACGGTGGTCACCTTGATCCCGCCCGCGGTCGAGGCCGAGCCGCCCCCCACGATCATCAGCCCGATGGTTAACAGCGTGGTGCTGTCGCGCATGGCGGCGGTATCGACGCTGTTGAACCCGGCGGTGCGCGGCGTGACGGCCTGGAACCAGCCGGCCAGCAGGCGGTCGCCCACCGAGTCCAGCCCGCCCAGCGTGTCGGGGTTGGTCCATTCCAGCATCGTGAACAGCAGGAAGGACGCGGCGATCAGGATCGCGCTGCCCGCCAGCATGAGCTTGGAATGCAGCGACAGCGCGCGCCAGGACCGCCTGCGCCAGACCTCCGACAGGACGACGAAGCCCAGCCCCGAGACCACGAACATCAGCGAGATTACCAGGGTGACCACCGGGTCGCCGGCGTAGTCGATCAGCGAGTTCGAGAAGGTCGAGAAGCCCGCGTTGTTGAAGGCCGAGACCGCGTGGAAAACGGCGTCCCACAGGCCGGGGCCCCAGCCCTCCTGCGGGACGAAGCGCGTGGCGAGCAGGGCCGCCCCGATCAGCTCGGCCCCCAGTGCGACGGCGAAGATCGTGCGCACGAGCGGGCCCAGGTCGGACACCGAGGTCTGGTTCACCTCCTCGCGCAGGATCATCTGCGAAGGCAGGCCGATTGGCACGCCCAGCGCCGAGAGCAGAAGCACGGCGAACGCCATCAGGCCCAGGCCGCCCAGCTGGATCAGGATGGCGATGACGATCTGCCCGAACAGCGTGAAGTCGGACCCGGTATCGACCACCACCAGCCCCGTCACGGTGACGGCCGACACGGCGGTGAAAAGCGCATCGCCGAACCCCACGGCATCGTTGTGCGAGATGGGCAGCCACAGCACCAAGGCGCCCAGCGAGATGAAGACGGCGTAGATGGCGGTCAGGATACCCGGCGGCGGCGTCGCGCGGAGCCAGGCCTGGAGCGTCCGGGTCATAGGCTGGAGGTGAACGCGCGCAGATCGGCCCGGAGGCCCAGGAGCAGCAGCCGGTCATCGCATTCCAGCGTGGTGTTGTCCCCCTCGGTCCCGAGATAGTCGGTCCCGCGCATGACACCGAGACAGCGCAAGTCGAACTTGGACAGGTTCAGATCGCCCAGCGATTCGCCGTTCAGCGCGTCCGGGATGATCAGGTTGACCACGTAGAACCCGTTGCCCAGCGTGACGAAATCCCGCACCAGCGGGTTGTTCATCATCTGCGCGACCTGGTTGCCCACGTCGACCTCGGGGTGGATCACGCGCTCGACCCCCAGGCGCGACAGGATGCGGTGATGGGTCTTGGACGTGGCCTTGGCCCAGATCGTTTCGACCCCGATCACCTTGAGGTTCATGGTGGCCAGCACGCTGGCCTCGAGGTCGTGGCCCATGGAAACAAGCGCCGCGTCGCATTCGCCGACGCCCGCCTCGCGCAGGGCCGCCTCGTCGCGCACGTCGAGGATCAGCGCCTGGTCCAGCTTGTCGGCCATGGCGTTGACGACCTTGTCGTCGCCGTCGATGCCGATGACGTAGTTCTCGAAGCGGGCAAGTTCGGTCGCGACCGTCGCGCCGAAATTTCCCAGCCCGAGCACGGCGAAACTGCCTTTCTTCTCGGCCATGGTTCCCAGCCCTTCATTCGGTTGGGAAGAAGGGTATCGCGGGCGCGGGGGAAGTCGAGGCCGCGCCGCATCAACATTTGCGCCGGGACCGGGCTAGTCGCCGCCCTTCAGCAGCGCGGCCAGCCCGTCGCGATAGGTCGGGTGGATCAGCTTCACCCCCAGTTCCGACTTGATGCGGTCGTTCCGCACGCGCTTGCTTTCGGCGTAGAAGCTGCGCGCCATGGGGGTCATGTCGGCGTCGTCGAAGGCGATCGCCGGGGGGCGCGGCACGCCCAGCAGGTCGGCGGCGTGGGCGATCACGTCCTCGGGCGGGGCCGGGTCGTCGTCGCAGAGATTGTAGACCGCGCCGGGATTGGGGCGGTCGATCGAGGCCGCGAGCACCTGCGCGATATCGTCCACGTGGATGCGGCTGAACACCTGTCCGGGCTTGACGATCCGCCGCGCGGTGCCCGCGCGCACCTTGGCGAAGGGGCCGCGGCCGGGGCCGTAGATCCCCGCCAGCCGGAAGATGTGCAGCGGCAGGCCGGTGTCCCGGGCGAGGTCCCGCCACGCCGTTTCGGCCGCGACGCGGGCCACGCCGCGCCTTGTCGAGGGCGTGAGCGCCGTGTCCTCGTCCACCCAGCCGCCGCCGTGGTCGCCGTATACCCCCGTGGTCGACAGGTAGCCCACCCACAGCAGGTGCGGCGCGGCCCGCGCGATGGCGTCGCGGGCGACGGCCAGGGTGGGGTCGGTGCCATCGTCCGGCCCGGCCGAGATCAGCAGATGCGTGGCGCGCGCCAGCGCGGGCCCCGGGTCATCGCCGGGAAAGATCATGGGCGTGACGCCGGTGGCCGCGATGGCGCCGGCCTTGTCGGCGCTGCGGGTGGTGCCGGTGATGCGCCAGCCGCGCTCCAGCAGGATCGGCGCGAGCGCGCGGGCGGAGAAGCCGTGACCGAAGGACAGGAGGTTCATGGGAACGGGGTAGACGGGCGGTGGGCCCTGATCAAGCCCGGGCCGTGGCGCGGGGGGTGAGATGCGTGGGGGCTGCCTGCCCCCACACCCCCGGAGGTATTTGGGGAAAGATGAAGGGCGGGGGCGAGACCGTCTGGCGAGGCCCGGCCGGGCGGCCCGTTCGCGGGTCAGCCGGTGAGCAGATGCAGCACGGCGCGCTCGGCGATGCGCAGGCCGCGCCGATCGGGCGCGGCGTCGGCCAGCGCGGCGCGGTCGTCCGCGTCGCGATCGGTGAGGGCGATCACCTCGGGGTGGATGTAGCTGTTGCGCGCGATGGTCGGCGTGTTGCCGAGGCGGTTGGCGGCGGCCTCGGCCATGGCCTTGATCGTCAGGCGGTCCTCTTTCAACGCGATCTCCATCGCGGCGGTGGTGCCGTTCCAGGTGCGGAAGGTCTTGGCGGTGAATCCGTCCTGCCCGGTGATGTCGTGCAGAAGCTCGTTCACCTGGCTCGACGTGACCTCGTGCGCCGCGCCCGCGTCGTCGAGCCAGGTGACCAGCGTCGCGCAGGGCAGGTCGTCGAGCTGGTGGAGCACCTGCGCGAGGCGCTTGTCGCGCAGGCTGCGCTTTATGGTGGCGCCGCCCTTGCCGGGATAGCGGAGCTTCAGCGCGTCGGGGCCGAGCTGCACGTGCCGGGGCCGCAGCGTGGTGGCGCCGTAGGTGCCGTTCTCCTCGGCGTAGTCGCGGTTGCCCACGCGCAAGGACAGCCGGTCGATCATCGCGAGCACCGCCGCCGTGGCCACGGCGCGGTCGCCCGCCGCGCCTTGCAGGTCGCGCCGGATGCGCCGCCGGATCGCCGGCAGGGCCGCGCCGAACCCGGCGAGATCGTCGAATTTCCGGCGCGCGCGGAAGGCGGTCCATGCCGCGTGGTAGCGGTACTGCTTGCGGTCGCGGTCGTCGCGCCCGGTGGCCTGCAGGTGGCCGTCGGCGCGGGGGCAGATCCAGACATCGCCATAGGCGGGCGGCACGGCCAGCGCGTCCAGGCGCCGCCGCTCGGCCCGGTCGTCGATGCGGGTGCCGTCGGGCGCGGTGTAGGACCAGCCGCGCCCGGCCCGCCGCCGGGTTATGCCGGGCCGGGTGTCGGGGTAGTAGACCAGGTCGGGTACATCCTTCATCGTGCCCGTCAACACCCGCCCGGAACGCGCGGTTCCGCGTCGGCCTTGCTTGTGGGGAAGGGGCCTTTTCGCTAAGCCTCGCGCAACCCCCGAGGAGCCGCGATCCATGACAGAACCCCGCAGCCTGCCCATCGAAAGCCCCGAGGCGCCGCAGCCCCAGGCGTTCACCGATCCCGACGCGGCGGTCGCGCGCCTGAAGGAGCTGTACGACCAGGCGTCGCAGTTCCTGTGCGACCGGTTCACCGCCGCCATCGGGGGCGAAACGCCGCAGGCCCGGTACCGCGCGTTCTATCCCGAGATCCGGATGACGACGACGACCTACGGCACCACCGACAGCCGCCTGAGCTTCGGCCACGTGGCGGTGCCGGGGCGGTACTCGACCACGATCACCCGGCCGGACCTGTTCGCCAACTACCTGCGCCAGCAGCTGCGGTTCCTGCTGACGAACCAGGACGTGCCGGTCATCATCGGCGCGTCCGAGACGCCGATGCCGGTGCATTTCGCCGTGGCCAACAGCCCCGGCCTGACCGTGCCGCAGGAAGGCGCGGCGGATTTCGTGCTGCGCGACATGTTCGACGTGCCCGATCTGAGCACCACCCACGACGCCATCGTGAGCGGCGAGGGCTTCACCTACGAGGACGGATCGGGGCCGCTGGCGCCCTTCACCGCGCAGCGCATCGACTATTCGCTGGCGCGCCTGTCGCATTACACCGCGACCGACGCCGAGCATTTCCAGAACCACGTGCTGTTCACGAACTACCAGTTCTACATCGAGGAGTTCGAGGCCTACGCCCGCCAGGCGCTGGCCGATCCCGACAGCGGCTATACCGCCTTCGTGGGGCCGGGCAACGTGGTCATCACCGACCCCGAGGCGCCGCTGCCCGCGCCCGCCAAGATGCCGCAGATGCCGACCTATCACCTCGTGCGCGACAAGGGGCAGGGCATCACCATGGTCAATATCGGCATCGGCCCGTCCAACGCGAAGACCGCGACCGACCACATCGCCGTGCTGCGCCCCCATGCCTGGCTGATGGTCGGCCACTGCGCGGGGCTGCGCAATTCGCAGCGGCTGGGCGATTTCGTGCTGGCCCACGGGTATCTGCGCGAGGATCACGTTCTGGACGACGACCTGCCGGTCTGGGTGCCGATCCCGGCGCTGGCCGAGATCCAGATCGCGTTGGAGACCGCGGTCGAGGACGTGGCCGAGCTGGAAGGCTACGAGCTGAAGCGCATCATGCGCACGGGCACCGTGGCCACCATCGACAACCGCAACTGGGAGCTGCGCGACCAGTCCGGCCCGGTGCAGCGGCTGAGCCAGTCGCGCGCCATCGCCCTGGACATGGAGAGCGCCACCATCGCCGCCAACGGGTTCCGCTTCCGCGTGCCTTACGGCACGCTTCTGTGCGTCAGCGACAAGCCGCTGCACGGCGAGCTGAAGCTGCCCGGCATGGCGAGCGACTTCTACCGCACCCAGGTGGCGCGTCACCTGCTGATCGGCGTGCGCGCCATGGAGAACATCCGCGAGATGCCGCTGGAGCGGATCCATTCCCGCAAGCTGCGGTCCTTCGAGGAGACGGCGTTCCTGTGAGCGACGCGCCGGCGCCCGCCGGGGATGCGGCGCCGCGTCCCCTGGTGGCCGTGGCGATCATGGTGGTCGCCATGTCGCTGATCCCGGTGGGCGATGCCTTCAACAAGGCCGCCGCGAACGCGTCTGACCACGCGCCGGTCACGCTGGCCTGGTGGCGGTTCGCCGTGGGCACGGTCCTTGTGCTGCCCGTCGCGCTGGGACTGGCGCGGGACCGGCGACCGCGGCGGGCGTTCCTTGCGGCGGCCGCGCTGCGCGGCGCGCTGATCGGGGGCGGCATCGTCTGCATCACCACCGCGCTGACGCAGGTGCCGCTGGCCGACGCCTTCGGCGCGTTCTTCATCGGACCCTTCGTTGCCATGGCGCTGGCCCGCATCGTGTTGGGCGAGCCGGTCGCGCCCCGCGACTGGGCCGCGGCGGCCCTGGGATTTGCCGGCGTGCTGCTGGTGGTGCGGCCGGGCGCGGAGATGCAGCCGGGCGTGCTGTGGGCCGTGGGGGCGGGCTGCTTCTATGGCACCTACATCACCGCCACCCGGGCGACGGCGCATATCGGGCGGCCGCTGTCGCAGCTGGCCGGGCAGCTGGTGGCGGGGCTGATCCTGCTGTTGCCCTTGGCGCTGGCCGACCCGGTGCCGCTCTGGCCGCAGGTGCCGGGATTGCTCGTTGGCTCGGGCGCGGCGTCGGGCACCGGCAACCTGCTGGCCATCGTGGCGCTGTCGCTCGGGGCCACGGGGCTGCTCGCACCGCTGATCTACACGCAATTGCTGGTGGCGGCGGTGCTGAGCGTGCTGGTTTTCGGCGATCCGATTTCGGGCGTCGCGGCGTTTGGCATGACGCTGATCGTGCTTGCGGGGCTCAGCCGTGTGGTTTCGAGGGCCTGATTACACGTATTTTTCGTGTTACAGGCGATTACACCCCTTGTTTTCCTTGACCTGACAGCCCCTAGGCGTTGTGTTGATGCCATAGATGGCGGCACTGCCGCATCACGACAGGCAAGAATGCACGAGGAGAGCACTGATGGCCACGAAACCGATGACGAAGACCCAGCTGGTGGCGGCCCTGGCCGAGAAGATGGGCAGCGACAAGAAATCCGCCAACGAGGCGCTGGAGGCGATGACCACCGTCATCACCGAGGAAGTGTCGAACGGCGGCGCCGTGACCCTGCCCGGCGTCGGCAAGATCTACTGCCGCGAGCGCCCCGAGCGCATGGTGCGCAACCCCGCCACCGGCGAGCAGATCAAGAAGGACGCCGACAAGGTGGTCAAGATGACCATCGCCAAGGCGCTGAAGGACAGCGTGAACGGCTGATGTTCCGCGGGGGACCCGTGGGGGCCAGCCCCCACACCCCCGAGGTATTTCGGGAAAGATGAAGGGGCGGGGCCGGCGGCCGCGCCCCTTTTCGTTTGCGAGGCGCGAGGCGACGGACAGCGAGGCGCCCGTCCGGAGGACCGGCATTGCCCGGAAAGATGGGGCGCCATACGCTGCAGGGAGCGGGAGCCGTTCACTAGGGAGAGGTTCGCATGACCGCCTTCATCGTCGGCCGGATGACGATTCACAGCCGGGACTGGATGGACGAATACTTCTCCGCGATCCCCGACCTCGTGGCGCGGCACGGGGGCGCGTTCCGGGTGCGGGGGGGAGACCCGGCGGCCCTGGAGGGGGACGGCCCCCTGCCGGACGCCGCCTTCATCATCCAGTTCCCCGACCGCGCGCATGCCCGGTCCTTCTGGGAGTCGGACGCGTTCCAGGCGCTCGCGGTCCTGCGGCGCTCCGGGTCCACGCTGGACGCCATTCTCGTCGACGGGGTGGCGTGACTCCGCTGGCTGCCGCCCCGGTCTGCCGCCGGTCCGGGCGCGGCGCCGGCAGCATCCGGTCGCGCCGGTGCCCGGTTGTGCCCGCCGCCGCAGGGGGGACCGGCCGTGGCTCGCCCCCCGGAAACAGACCGGGGCGGCGCGCCGTTTTTCGGCTTGCAGGACCGGCGGTCGGCGGTGAAAGGAAGACATGGCGAAATCCACCCGCAAGAAGACCGCACGCCGGAGCGAGCCGAAGCTGAGCGCGAAGAAGGGCGGCGCGACGCGGCGCCGGCCGCGCCCGGTGCGCTGGCTGCTGCGCTGGGTCCTGGGGCTGGGGCTGGTGGCGGTGACGCTGGTCCTGCTGGCCGTGTCCCTGTTCGCCGTCTTCAACCCGCCCACCACCTGGTACATGGCGTCCGAGACGCGGCGGCTGGGCGCCGTCGACCATGAATGGGTGCCGCTGTCGGGCGTCGCGCCGGTGATGGCGCGCGCGGTCGTGGCGGCGGAGGACGCGAATTTCTGCACCCATTGGGGGTTCGACATCGCGGCCATCCGCAAGGCCATCGCCGAGGGCGGCGAGCGCGGCGCCTCGACCATCAGCCAGCAGGTGGTGAAGAACGTCTATCTCTGGCACGGGCGGTCGTGGTTGCGAAAGGCGCTGGAGGCCGCGATCACCCCGGTGATGGAGCTGGTCTGGCCCAAGGCGCGCATCGTCGAGGTCTACCTGAACGTGGCCGAGTTCGGCGAGGGCGTGTTCGGCATCGACGCCGCAGCCTACCGCTATTTCCGGGTGACGCCGGCCCAGCTCAACGCCGAGCAGGCATCGCGGCTGGCCGCCATCCTGCCCGATCCCAAGGGGCGGTCGGCCTCGAACCCGTCGGATTTCGTGCTGCGGCGGGCGCGATCGATCCGTGACGGGGCGGCGACCATCGAAGCGGACGGGCGGGCCGCCTGTTTCCAGTAGCGCCCCCACTGGACGCGGCGCCGCGATCAAGGCATTCATCCCCTACTCCCCCATTTGCACCCGAGGCTGCCATGTACCGCCTGTTCCACGTCCCGTTGTCGCCGTTCTGCCGCAAGGTGCGGCTGGCCCTGGCCGAGAAGCGCATCGAGGTCGAGCTGGTCGAGGAGCGCTACTGGGAGCGCGACGCCGACTTCATGCGCCGCAACCCGGCGGGCAAGGTGCCCGTGCTGCGCGTGGACGGCGCGCACCTGTCGGAATCCATGGCGATCTGCGAGTTCCTGGAGGAAACCCACCCCGAGCCCGCGCTGCTGCCCGCGACCACCGAGGGCCGCTATGAGACGCGGCGGCTGGTGTCGTGGTTCGACGACAAGTTCTTCAACGAGGTGACGTCGAAGCTGCTCTATGAACGGGTGAACAAGAAGGTGATGAAGCAGGGCTATCCCGACAGCGCGGCGGTGAAGGCGGGGGCCAAGGCGATCAAGTTCCACCTGGATTACATGGCGTGGCTGCTGGACCAGCGACGCTGGCTGGCGGGCGACCAGATGACCCTGGCCGATTTCGCCGCCGCCGCGCACCTGTCGTCGCTGGATTACATCTCGGACGTGGACTGGCGCCGGTCCGAGACCGTCAAGGACTGGTACGCGACGATCAAGTCGCGGCCCGCCTTCCGCAGCATCCTGGCCGACCAGGTGCCGGGCTTCCCGCCGCCCGCGCATTACACCGACCTGGATTTCTGATGGCGGGCCGGCCGCCCGAGTATTTCCAGACCAGTGATGAGGGCGCCGCCGCGCTGAAGGCCGAGCTGGCGGCCTTCGCGGCCGAGGCGGGATTCGTGAAGATGGGCGTGTGCCGTCCCGACGCGATCCCCGAGGCGGCGGGCCGGCTGCGCGCGTTCCTGGACGACGGCCACCACGGGCAGATGGGCTGGATGACCGAGCGCACCGGCTGGCGCGGCGACCCGGCCGCGCTGTGGCCCGCGGCGCGGTCGGTGGTGATGCTGGCCGAAAGCTATACCCCCGGGCACGACCCGCTGGAGGACCTGGAGGACGGCACCCGCGGGGCGGTCAGCGTCTATGCCCAGGGGCGCGATTACCACGACGTGGTGAAGAAGCGGCTGAAGCGGGTGGGCCGCTGGCTGCTGGACCGGGCGGGGCCGGGGGCCGAGATCAAGGTCTTCGTCGACACCGCGCCGGTGATGGAGAAGCCGCTGGCCCAGGCGGCGGGGCTGGGCTGGCAGGGCAAGCACACCAACCTGCTGGGCCGCGACCTGGGCAACTGGGTGTTTCTCGGCGCGATCTTCACCACCGTCGCGCTGCCGCCCGACCCGCCCGAGGCCGAGCATTGCGGCAGCTGCACCCGGTGCCTCGACATCTGCCCCACGGACGCCTTTCCCGCGCCCTTCCGGCTGGATGCGCGGCGCTGCATTTCCTACCTCACCATCGAGCACCGCGGGCCGGTGGACGAGGCGCTGCGCCCCGGGCTGGGTAACCGGATCTACGGGTGCGACGACTGCCTTGCGGTGTGCCCGTGGAACAAGTTCGCCACCGCCGCGCGCGACATGCGCCTGGCGCCGCAGCCGGGACGGCGCGCCCCCGAATTGGCGACGCTCGCCCGGCTGGACGACGCGGGGTTCCGGGCGATGTTCGCCGGATCGCCGATCAAGCGGATCGGGCGCGACCGCATGGTGCGCAACGTGTGCTACGCCATCGGCAACTCGGGCGCGCCGCACCTGTCGCAATCTGTGGCGCCGCTGACACAGGACCCCGATCCCGCCGTTGCCGATGCGGCCCGCTGGGCTAGGATGCGGCTGGCGCAGAACTGACCGGAGGACACCCGTGGCCCAACGCGGCTTGCTGCACAGGATCGCGATCAGGGCCGAGGCGTGGGTGGACCGGGTGCGACCGCGGCGGCGGCCCGAGGCCCCGGTGCTGGACGCCTATCGCGGATACGCCGTGCCGGGGGGCGTGGTCCTGCGCGGCCGCGTGCTGGGCAGCCTGCGCCGCACGACCCCCGACCCGGAGCAGAGCCGCTGGCAGAACGCGCGCGAGATGATCTCGCTGTTCCTGAGCGACGAGGTGGCCGACGTCACCGTCCTGGCGCCCGATCACGGCGTGGCGGTCCAAAGCGACGAGGAAGGCTATGTCACGCTGGAGGTGCCGGTCACCGGCGCGCCGCCCGGCTGGTACGACGTGCCCCTGGAAATCGAGGGCCAGCCTGACAGCCGCAAGATGTTCCGCGCGATGATCCCGTCGCCGCAGGCGCGGCTGGGCGTGATCTCGGACATCGACGACACGATGATGCAGACCGGGGCCTATTCGCTAATGCGCAACCTGTGGACCACCTTCACCGGCTCGGCCGAGACGCGGCGGATCTTTCCCGATGCCATCGTGCTGATGGACTGGCTGACCAACCACGGGCGTAACCCGGTTTTCTACGTCAGCTCCAGCCCCTGGAACCTGCATGCCTTCCTGGAACGGGTGTTTGACCGAGCGGGGCTCGCCACCGGCCCGATGTTCCTGCGCGACCTCGGGATCAGCGAGACGCAGTTCATCTCGGGTACCCATGGCGACCACAAGGGCAGCGCCATCGACCGGATCATGGCGGCGAACCCGGGCCTGGATTTCGTGCTGCTTGGCGACACCGGCCAGCACGACGCCGAGGTCTACCTTGAGGCCGCGCACCGCCATGGCGGGCGCGTGCGCGCCGTGGCCCTGCGCGAGCCGGGACCGGGGCCCGACGACGCCAGCCGCGCGGCGATCGCGGCGCTGAAGCGGCAGGGGGTGAAGGTTGTGCATGACCGCGACTTCAGCGCGGCGGCGGACCGGCTGTCGGCGGCCGGGCTGGCGCCCTGAGCGGGATCAGTCGCTGCCGGCGCCCACGATCATCTCGGCCGCGCTGATCAGCAGGTTGTCCAGCGTGGCCCGGAATTCGTTCACCGCCTGCACGTAGACCGCCAGGGCGGGTTCCGCCGCGGGCAGGGCCAGCACGATCTGCGGGGCGAGGTAATAGAGCAGCATCGCCAGCGCCGTCAGGAACAACACGAGGCCGAAGCCCAGCCGGAAGGCCGACCTCGACCTGCGGGCCGGACCGTCATCCTCGTCGTCGAAATCGTCGTCGAAGCTGTCGGATTGCCGCCGCGACGTGGCCGTGAGGGTCGAATTGATCTGGTCGATATCCGGCAGCAAATCGCCGCGCGACGCGGCGGCGGCCCGGGCGCGGTCCTGCGTGTCGCGCGCGTCCTGGCGCCGGGCCGGGGCCGGGTCATCCATCGTGTCCGAGCTGTCGTCCCGGGTCGCGCGGTCGTCTTCGAGCGTGGCGGCGATGTCGGCAGCGACGGGGTCGTGGGGCGGCGTTTCCACGCGATCGGGCCCGGTGTCCCAATCCTCGAGAAAGGCGTCGTCCTCGTCGTCCTCGTCGTCCTCGTCGTCCACGTCCGGCGCGCCGGCGTCGGCCTGTCCGGCCGGGTCCCGGTCGTCCGCGTCTTCGGCGGTCTCCTCGTCCACCGGGAGCGTCTCGTCGGGCAGGTCCACGGGCGCCGTCGCGGCCGGTTCGCCCCAATCCGCCTCGTCGTCGTAGTCGTCCGTCGCGGCGGGGTCCGGCACAGGCGGCGGCGGGGGTGCCTCGCGGCGGCGCGCGGGCTCGGGCAGGCCCATCTCGGTCTGCTCTTCCACGGGCTGGGCGGCGGCGCGGCGGCGTTGGGCGGCCTCGCGCTCGGCCTCCTCGCGCAGGATGGCGCGGGTGCGTTCGTCAAGCTCGCGCCGGCGGCGGCGCTGCTCGGTCCCGTCCTCGGATGACGTGTCGTCGACGGAGGGCGTGGATGCGCCGGCGGGGTCACGCGCAACACCGTCGGGGCCGGCAAACCACGTGTGCCCGCAATTCGAGCATTGCACGTCGCGGCCCTCGGAAGGGATGAGACCCGGGTCGATTTCGTACTGCGCCTCGCAATTCGGGCAGATCAGCCGCATCACGTTTCCCTTTGTCGCGGCGCCATTTTCGACTTCCGCTTGCCTGTACTGAATTGTTAGCTGTGCGTCAGAGCATTTCAAACCCCTGACGCCGTGTCCGGGGGTTTCACGCCACACTGTGTGGCACAGCTGCCGGGATGGGGACCGTTTTGATCGAGCTTTCGGGCGTGAGCTATGGCTATGACGGGCGGCCATTGATCCAGGACCTGGACCTGGCATTGGCGCCGGGGTCGTTCCATTTCCTGACCGGGCCGTCCGGCGCCGGGAAAACCACGCTGTTGAAATTGTGCTACCTGGAATTGGCGCCGGTCCAGGGACGGATCTCGGCCTTCGGCAAACCCGCGGAGCAGCTGGGCCGGGACGGGATCGCGCAGCTGCGCCGCCGCGTGGGCGTGGTGCACCAGGATTGCCGGTTCCTTGACCACCTTCCGCTGCTCGACAACATCGCGCTGCCGCTGGCGGCCTCGGGCCAGCCGATCGAGGCACACGCCGCCGATATCTCGGCGCTGCTGGAATGGGTGGGGCTGGACGGGCGGGCCGATGCCCTGCCGCCACAGTTGTCGGGGGGCGAGCGGCAGCGCGCCGCGCTGGCCCGCGCGCTGATCCTGTCGCCCGACGTGATCCTGGCCGACGAGCCCACGGGCAATGTCGACTGGGAGATGTCTTTGCGGCTTCTGTCGCTGCTGGTCGAGCTGAACCGCATGGGTAAGGCGGTGCTGATCGCCACCCATGACCTGAACCTTATCCGGCAGGCCAAGTCGCAGGTGCAGGCCCGTGTGCTGCGCCTGCGGGCCGGACGGCTGGACGTGGCGGGGGCGGACCTGTGAGCCGGATGGTGCCGATCCTGGGGCTGCTGCGGGGCGACACCTCGGCCGACCGGGTGGTGCCGCCCACGGGCTTCACCGCGCGGCTGACCGTGTTCACCGCGGCGGCCATGGCCTTCCTCGCGGTCTTCGCGCTGGCGCTGTCGCTGGCCACCGCGCGGCTGGCCGACCGCTGGGGCACCGCGCTGGCGCAGGGGGCGACGATCCGCATCTCGGCCCCCGCCGAGCAGCGCGCCGCGCAGACCGAGGCGGTGCTGCGGATCCTGCGCGAGACCCCGGGCGTCGCGTCGGCCCGCGCGCTGGGCGAGGACGAGCAGCGCGCGCTGCTGGCGCCGTGGTTCGGCCCCGACCTGCCGGTCGAGACCCTGCCGATCCCGCAACTGGTCGAGGTGGTCGAGGACGGCCGCGGCTTCGACGCGCAGGGGGTGCGCCTGCGGCTGAGGGCCGAGGCGCCCGGCGCCGTGCTGGACGACCACAGCAGGTGGCGGCGTCCGCTGGTGCGCGCGGCGGATCGGCTGAACCTGCTGGGGCTGGGCGCACTGACGCTGATCGTGCTGACCATGGCCGCGATGATCACGCTGGCCGCCGGTGCCGCGCTGGCCGCCAACCGGCAGGTGATGGCGGTGCTGCGGCTGGTGGGCGCGCGCGACACCTACATCGCGCGGGCCTTCGTGCGCCGGTTCACCCTGCGCGCGGGGCTTGGCGCCGCGGTGGGCACGGCCCTGTCCATGGGCGCCGTGGCCGCGCTGCCGCGGATGGACGCCGCCGGCAGCTTCCTGACCGGGCTGGGCTTCACCGGGGCGGGCTGGTTGCTGCCCTTGCTGATCCCGCCGCTTGCTGCTTTGATCGCGTTCTGGGCCACGCGATACGCCGCGATGAAAGCGTTGAAGGAGATTCCATGAACGCGCTCCAGTTCCTGCGCTCGCTGGCGTTCAACATCTACATGTACGTCTTCATGGCGGGTCTGGGGATCGTGTTCTTCCCGTGGGCCGCGTTCTCGTCGCGGGGCGCACGCACGGCCTGCACCATCTACGCCAACCACATCGTGCGGATGGCGGCGATCATGGTGGGCCTGAAATCCGAGGTGCGCGGCCCCGTTCCGCAGGGCGAGGTCATGGTCGCGGCCAAGCATCAGTCGTTCCTGGATATCCTGATCATCTTTGCCGCGCTGCCCCGTCCCAAGTTCATCATGAAGGCCGAGCTGATGTATGCCCCCGTGCTGGGTCAGTACGCTTATCGGCTCGGCTGTGTGCCGGTGAACCGGGGCAAGCGGGGCAAGGCCGTCGCCAAGATGCTGGAGGACGTGCAGCGCGGGCGGCGCGAGCCGGGGCAGCTTTGCATCTATCCGCAGGGCACCCGCGTGGCGCCCGGCGTTCCGGCCCCCTACAAGATCGGGACCCACGTCCTTTACGAACAGCTGGGACAGGACTGCGTGCCCGTGGCGACCAATGTGGGCGTGTTCTGGCCCAAGCGCGGCGTCATGCGCCGCCCGGGCACCTGCGTGGTCGAATTCCTCGAGCCGATCCAGCCGGGGCTGGGCCGCCGCGAGTTCATGAAGCAGCTGGAAGACTCGATCGAAGGGGCCTCGAACCGCCTGAACGACGAGGCGGGGTTCGTCCCGCCGGCGGCCCGCACGGCGGACTGAGCCCCGGCGGGATTTGGTATACCAAGGCGGCGCGTTCGCTGTTAGCGTCCCGGCAATCGCATCAGGAGGACGCCATGACCGCCAAGACGCTTGCCATCGGCAACTACAACGACACCGACGCCGCCGCGCTGGAGCATGACCTGAACGCTCAGCGCGTGTCCAACCTGGACGAGGCGCTGGCGCTGGACGACGCCGCGCGCGAGGCCGTGACCGCCATCGCCTACATGGGCCACGCGGCGTTCGGCGGCGACGCCATGGACGCGTTCCCGAACCTTTGCCTGATCGCGAATTTCGGCGTGGGCTACGACGCCATCGACGTGGACGCGGCGAGCGCCCGGGACATCGCGCTGACCAACACGCCGGACGTGCTGAACGACGACGTGGCCGACCTGGCCGTGGCCATGCTGCTGATGCAGGGACGGCGGATGCGGCAGGGCGACGAACTGGTCCGCTCGGGCCGCTGGGCCGACGGCGAAAGCTTTCCGCTGAACCGCAAGATGAGCGGCGCGAAGGTGGGTATCCTCGGGCTGGGCCGGATCGGGCACGACATCGCCAGCCGCCTGGCCGCGTTCAAGATGGACCTGCATTACTGGTCGCGCTCGGAAAAGGACACGCCCGGCTGGACCTACCACGGCGATCCCATGGACCTGGCCCGCGCGGTGGACGTGCTGGTCATCGCGCTGGTGGGCGGCCCCGAGACCGAGAACATGGTGAATGCCGCCATGCTGGACGCGCTGGGCAAGGACGGCGTGGTCATCAACATCTCGCGCGGGACGACCGTGGACGAGGGCGCGCTGCTGGACGCGCTCGAGGCCGGACGCATCGCCGGGGCCGGGCTGGACGTGTTCGTGGGCGAGCCGAAGGTCGATCCGCGCTTCTACAAGCTGGACCAGGTGGTGCTGCAGCCGCACCAGGGCTCCGGCACCGTCGCGACGCGGGCCGCCATGGGTCAGCTGCAGCGTGACAACGTGGCCGCCTTCCACGATGGCAAGCCGCTGCTGACCCGCGTGAACTAGCGCGTGGCGGGCGAGGGCGGCGGGGGGCCCCGCCGTTCCCGTTCACGGTGCCAGATATAGACGCCGGCCGCGATGATGATGAGGCCGCCCAGCAGCGTCCAGACGGTGGGCCAGGTGCCGAACACCAGGATCGAGGCGATGGCCGCCAGCACGATCTGGATGTAGATCATCGGCGCGAGGATCGACGCATCCGCCAGCCGGTGCGCGTAGGTCGCGAAGATATGGCTGGTGCCGCCGAAGATCCCGACGAGGCACAGCACCACGTAGCCGCCGACGCTGTCGGGCCAGACCCAGACCGACCAGGCGAAGGGCAGCAGGACCAGCGTGGCGAGTCCCGAAGCCCAGACCTGCGAGGTCGCGTTGCTTTCGATCCCCGCCAGCATCCGCGTCATGATGAAGTAGAGCGACGCCAGCGTCATCGCGAGCAGGTTCAGCAGCATCGCCGGGTGGAACTCGGCCCCCCAGGGCTGCATCACGACCAGCACGCCCAGGAAGCCCACGCAGACGGCCACCAGCCGGTGGATGCCCACCCGTTCGCCCAGGATCGGGATGGCGAGCAGCGTCACCGCGATGGGCCCCGAGAACATGATCGTCGTCGTCACCGTCAGCGGCAGGTATTGCAACGCGGTGAAGTTGCATACGGTGCTGCCCATCAGGAACAGCGACCGCAGCGCCTGCCGCTTCGGCGCGTTCGACCGGATGGCGTCGCCCCCCTCGCGCGGGAGGAACATCACCAGCGCCTGCAGGAAATGCACCGCGTAACGCGCGAACACGACCTGGATCGCCGGCAGCCCCGCCAGCACCAGCCACTTGGCCGAGGTATCGATGCAGGTGAAGCCCAGCACGGCCAGGGCCATCATCCCGACGCCCAGGCCCAGCCGGTCTTCTCGGGCCGCCACCTCGTGATGAAGTGGCGGCTGATGAACGCTTGGCATCAGCCCACCGACCACCCGCCGTCGATGACATGCGCGTGCCCGGTGGTGAAGGCGCTCTCGTCCGAGCCCAGGTAGATCGCCAGCTTGGCGATTTCCTCGGGCGTGCCGACGCGGCCCATGGGCTGGCGGGCGATGAACTGCTTCTTCGCGGCCTCGTAGTCGCCGCTGTCCTCCCACCGCTGGTGCAGCGACGGGCTGTCCACGGTGCCGGGACAGATGCAGTTGCAGCGCACGCCGGTGGTCACGTAGTCCAGCGCGACCGACTTGGTCATGGCGATGACCGCCGCCTTGGTCGCCGCGTAGACGAAGCGGTTCGGCGCCGCGATGATCGAGCTGGCCACGGACGAGACGTTGATGATCGAGCCGCCGCCGCGTTCCACCATGCCCGGCAGCGCGACCTGCATCCCGTGAAACTGCGTGCGGCAGTTCAGGTCGAACGCGAAGCCCCACTGCTCGTCCGTGCAATCGGCGATGGTGCCGTTATGCACGAAGCCCGCGCAGTTCACGAGGATGTCGGGCTTGGCGTCGGTGATCGCCTTTTGCAGCGCATCCTTGTCGGTGGCGTCCAGCGCGAAGCTTTCGGCCGCCTTGATGTCCGACAGCAGGTCACCCTTCAGGTCGGTGGCCACCACGTGCGCACCCTCGGCGGTCATCGCCTCGGCCACGGCGCGGCCGATGCCTTGCCCGGCCGCCGTGATGAAGGCGCGTTTTCCGTTCAGTCTCATGTTACTTGCTTTCCAGGTTCTTGGTCATCCAGTCCACCATCTCGGGGACGTTCAAATCGCCCGAGCCGCCATCGCGCGCGGCCCGAAGGGTGGCATCGGCGCAGCCGGCCATGCGGCTGTCGACGCCGAAATTCTCGGCCATCTGCTTGTAGTAGCCCACGTCCTTGGCCGCGTTCGCGACCGAGAAGGCCAGGTCGATCTGCCCGTCGGTGGCATAGTTCTTGATGAAGTCCATCATGCCCGAGTGGTTCGGCCCCGCCGCCATCACGTCGTAGACCATCTGGCGCGGCACGCCGACCTTGTCCGACACGGCGAAGACCTCGGACATGGCCATGGCGGTGGTCATGGCGAAGAAGTTGTTCATCAGCTTGATCTTGTGGCCGTTGCCCAGGTCGCCCAGGTGAAAGACGTTCTCGCCCAGGTCGTCGAGCACCGGCTTCACCTTGTCGTAGGCGTCCTTGTCGCCCGCGCACATGATGTTCAGCTTGCCGTCCACCGCGTGGGCGGGCGTGCGGCCCAGCGGCGCGTCCAGGTAGGCCGCGCCCTTCTCGGCCAGGTCGGCGCCGATCTTGGTGGTCGAGCTCGGCAGCGAGGTGCCGAAGTCGATGACCACCTGCCCGGATTTCGTGCCGGCCAGTACGCCGTCATCGCCGTAGATGCGCGATTCGACATGGTCAGACGTGCCCATGCAGAGCATCACGATGTCCGAGCCTTCGGCCAGTTCCCGGGCCGACGCGGCCTCGGTCGCGCCGCGCGAAATGGCTTCCTCGATCCCGCTGCGGTCGCGGTTGCCCAGTGCGATGACGGGATAGCCGGCCTTCTGCAGGCACTCGACCATGGCGCGGCCCATCAGCCCCAGCCCGATGAATCCGATAGTTGGCTTGCTCATGCTTTCTTCCTTTCGTGATCGTCAGGCGCAGGCCGGGCTGTCGCCCGTCCAGCGATGAATCGGGATGTGCGGCTGCGGCGCGAGCCGGGCGCGCGTGTCCAGCCACATCTGCCGCCACGTCGACCAATCCCCCAGGACCGCGTTCGGGTCCCTGGCCGAGCGGGCGACGAATTCGGGGAAATGCGACCGCCCCGTGGGCTGGCCGGTGACGTTGTAGCGGATGTCGAAGCTCCACCGGAACCGGTCCGAGCGGTTGTCGAGCGATGCGTGCGGCGTCAGCGGGTGGAAGATCACCGCGCCGCCGGCCTTCACCGGCAGGGGGATCGCCCTGGATTCGTCCAGGAAGCCGTCCGCGATGGCGGTCTGGCGCTTGGGGCAGTGCGGGTACATCTGCGGCCGGCCCGGCACGACCTGCAGGCAGCCGTTCTCGACGGTGGCATCCTCGACCGCGATCCAGACGGTGACCATCCGCGTGTCGTCGCCGTCCTCGTGCGCGACGGCGCGGTCCTGGTGCCAGTCGGTCTGCATCAGGTGGGCGCGCGTCTCGGTCTCGCGGATATTCGGCGCGGGCGGCTTCAGGCGGACGTGCTGGATCGGGTTCGACGTGATCTCGGGGCCGATCAGGTCCTCGACCAGGTCCAGAAGCCGCGGGTCGGTCACCATGTCGAAGACCGCGGGCCCGATATGGAAGGGCGTGTCGGCATGGATCTTGTCGCCGGGCAGCGAGATGTCCATCGGCTGAAACCAGTCGCAGCCGGCGTGGTACGAGGTCAGCAGCTTCTGCCAGAAATCGGCGCCGTTGGCGGGCGGCACCAGCCCCTGCGCGTGCCAGTCGTCGTAAAGACGGTCGAGCAGGTCGACATATTCGCGGCGCACGGCCTCGAGGGCGGCGGGCGACACTGCGTTCTCGACGACCAGGTAGCCGTCGGACTCGAATTTCGCGATCTGGGTGTCCGTGAGGTGGAGGGGCATGGCCTCGCTCCTTGAAATGGGGAAATGGAAGCGTGCGCCGCCCCGGGGACCGGGACGGCGCGCGGTCACGTCAGAGGAATAGCGTGACGATGGGCGGATACATCAGCAGGACCGACAGCGCGCAAAGCTGCAGCGCGATGAAGGGCAGGAACCCCTTGAAGATGTCGGTCAGCTCGATCCCCGGAGGGGCCACCGATTTCAGGTAGAACGCGGCCGGCCCGAAGGGCGGCGACAGGAAACTGACCTGCATGTTCATACAGAACACCACGCCGAACCAGATCGGGATGTAGCGCGCATCGATGCTGGCGAAGAAGCCGATCTCTTCGGCGGGCAGTTGCGTCACGATGGGCAGGAACACCGGCATGATCAGCAGCACGATCCCGATCCAGTCCATGAACATCCCCATGATGAGGAAGATGAACATCATGATCAGGATGATCCCCATGGTGGGCAGGTCGGCCCCGGTGATCAGGTTCGCCACGTAGGTCGGTCCGCCGGCCAGCGTGTAGGCGGCCGCCAGCGCCGCGGCGCCGATGGTGACCCAGATGATCGTGCCCGTGGACTTCAGCGTGCGCATCAGGCTGTCCCACACGATGATGAACGTCATCTCGCGCCGGAAGAGGCCGATCACGAAGACGGCGATCACGCCCATGCCCGCGGCCTCGGTGATGCCGGTGATGCCGCCGTAGATGCTGCCCAGCACCACGCCGATGACGACGATGGGCGCGACAAGGCCCTTGCCCATGTTCCATCCGCGCGACGTGCGTTCACGGCCCACCACGAAGAAGATCGTGGCCAGCGCGATCGCGAAGGCGCCGATCAGGTAGGGGAAGTCGCTGACCATGCCCAGCAGGATCGGATCCTCGCCCTCGCGCGGGACGTTCGCCCCGGTGAGCGTGAAGAACAGCGCCCGGATGATCAGCACGCCCACGACCCAGCACGCCATCCGCGCGAGGAAGCCCAGGAACATCAGGGCCTTCTCGCTGCCCTCGGGGGCGTCGGGATCGGCTTCGGGCAGGGGCGCCATCGACGGCGTGATGCGGGTGCGCACGACGATGTAGATGATGAAGAACGACGCCAGCATGAAGCCCGGCAGGAAGGACGCGGTGAACAGCGCCTTGATCGAGGTCTCCGTCACCAGCCCGTAGAAGATCAGCACGATCGAGGGCGGGATCATGGTGCCGAGGCTGCCGCTTGCGCAGATGGTGCCGATGGCGAGGTTCTGGTTGTAGCCCAGCCGCAGCATCTGCGGCAGCGCGATCAGGCCCAGCAGCACGACTTCGCCGCCGATGATGCCCGACATGGCGGCCATGATGACGGCCATGATCGAGGTCACGATGGCGATGCCGCCCCGGGTCCGCGCCAGCCACACGTTCAGGGACGAATACATGTCGCGCGCGATGCCGCATCGTTCCAGTAGTGCCGCCATGAAGATGAAGAGCGGGATCGAGATGAGGACGTAGTTCGTCATCTGCCGGTACACGGCCTGCGCCAGCACCGACAGGGGCCCGCGGCCGAAGGTGTTGAACAGCAGGTCCACGTCGAACTTGAGGATCAGCGTGACCACCGCCAGGAAGGCCGAGGCGAAGCCCAGGGGCATCCCGATGGCCAGCAGCGCGAACATTGCCAGCAGGATGATCAGGCTGAGGGTTCCGATATCTACCATTTTGGACTCAATCGTTCAGGGTGCTGCGGATGTTCTCGATCTCGGTCTCGTCCACCGCATCGGGATTGGCGTAGGCGTCTTCCTTCGACCAGTCGGCGATCAGGTTCGACACGGCCTGCAGGGCCACCAGAACCATCGACAGCAGGAGGAAGGGCTTGATGATGCCGGGAATGGGCGGATCCCAGGCGGTGCCGAAGGTCTCCATCCGCATGAAACGGGTCTCGGCGTCGTTGTAGCCGCCCCAGACCAGCGCGAAGACGAAGAAGCAGATCAGCAGGACCGACATGCTGTCGGACAGCTTGCGCATCCACCGCGGCATCCGGTCGTAGATCACCGGGATGCGGATGTGACAGCGCTGCTGCATGGCGTACTGACCCGACAGCAGGAACACGAAGGCCGCGATCCAGAGCGACAGCTCGTTCGCCCAGAGCGTCGGCGCCGAGAAGACGTAGCGCGACACCACCTCGTAGAACATCACCACGACGATCAGCGCGATCGAGATCATTGCGGCGCGGGACAGGACCAGCGACACGATGTCGAAGATGCCGTCGCGGGGCGGTTCGATGTCGCCCTTGAAATCGGACAGGTAGACCGACGCGAACAGGATCGCCCCGAAGACGCAGGCCAGCATCAGCTGGACCATCGGGCGTTCGGCCGGGCGGATCATCTCGTACATCGCGATGGCCTCGGGATCGAGGATGCGCATGGCGACGAAGTAGACATAGAGCAGCAGCGACGCGGCGATGAACGCGATCATGATGAGCTTGACCGGCCTGCGCAGGCTGCCGAGCCAGACGGATTTGCCTTCCATGGGGGCCCCCAGTCGGATCGTAGGTTAAAAAAGGCGGACCCCTTGCGCGAAGGGGCCCGCCGCGGACCTTTGCGGCCTTCGGCCGTCCTTATTCGCCCGAGATCAGGCCGAGGTCGGACAGGTAGGACTTGTGGCTTTCCAGAAGCGCGGCGGCCTCGGGCGAGCGGGTGCCCCAGTCGTCCCAGGCAACCTGAGCGGCGCGACGGAACTCGGCGCGGTCCTCGGCCGACCAGTCATGCAGCGTGACGCCCTGCTCCTGCAGATCGGCGGCGGCTTCGGCGTTGGCCTTCTCGTTCGCCAGGGCGACCTGGAAGGACAGCTTCTGCCAAGCGGTGTCGATGATGCGGCGGTGCTGTTCGCTCAGACCTTCCCAGACGGCCTGGTTGCAGGCGAGGTGGTCCGACGGCATCGAGTGGAAGCCGGGATAGGTCGCGTGGCTGACGATGTCGTAGAGACCGAGGCCCACGTTGTTGGCCAGGCCCGACGCGTCGGCGCCGTCGATGATGCCGGTTTCCAGCGCGGTGAAGATCTCGGTGAAGTCCATCACGATGGGCGAGGCGCCCAGTTCTTCGAAGATCTCGGTTTCCATGCCCGGGGGCGACCGGAACTTCCAGCCTTCCAGGTCCGCGAAGCCGGCGATCGGCGTCGACGAGGACAGCGATTCCTGGCCGTAGATCGACCAGCCGATCAGCTGCATGCCCTGCGCGTTGTAAAGCTCCTGCGCGGCTTCGTAGCCGTCACCGTAATACAGCCAGCTGTACTGCTGCCACGGGGTGTCGTAGCCGCCCATGATGTCGCCGACGAACTGGAACGCCGGGTTCTTGCCTGTCTGGTAGGCGCCGCCGGTGGCGTCGCAGTCCAGGATGCCGTTGATCGCCGCGTCGAAGGTTTCGACGGTGGCGACGACCGAGGACGAGTAGAACATCTCGATGGAAATGTCGCCGCCCGACATGGTTTCGACGTCGTCGATCCACTGGGCCAGAAGCTGGCCGGTGGGGTGTTCGGTCGCGTAGTGGGTTTGGATCCGCAGGGTCACTTCCTGCGCCATGGCCTGGCTGGCAAGCAGAGCGCCAGCGGCAGCCGTGACCATCAAGGTCTTGGTCTTCATTGATTTTCCCTCCCGAGCGGCTGTTGCGCCGCCTTTTTAGTATGAAACGTGGCTGACGCCGCGTCGCACGAAGATGGTATACCATCGCTGGAAACGCTAGCGAATGGTCTGTCGACAATCAATGGTTTTTGGTATACCAAATTTCGAAACCGTTATCGCTCCTGGTTTCGATGCGCGGCAGCCCCTGTCGCCGCGTTGCGAAACGGGGGCTTAGCAGGAAACCGAATGTCCGAGCCGTCCTTGCCCGAACAGATCGCCAACGAGCTTCGGCGCGACATCCTGCGGGGCACCCTGGTGCCGGGCGCGCCGCTGAAGGAACGCGACCGGGCGCTGGAAATGGGTGTCAGCCGCACTCCCATGCGCGAGGCGATCCGAATCCTCAGCCAGGAGGGGCTGGTGGTCCTGCGTCCCGCGCGCAGCCCGCTGGTCGCCGACCCGCCCCTGTCGGACATCATGGACCACGTGATCGTGCTGCGCGCGCTGGAAGAGCTGTCGGGCGAACTGGCCTGCACCAACGCCACCGAAGAGGACCTGGACAAGCTGCGCGCGATCAACGCCAAGTTCGAGTCCGAATTCTATACCGCCGACCGTCTCGTGTCGTTCGAGACCGACATGTCGTTCCACATGGCCATCGCCCGCGCGTCGCATAACTACGCCCTGGCCGACACGCACAGGTCGTTCCTGGCGCGGCTGTGGCGGGCGCGGTTCCTGACCTCGACCCGCCGGCGTAACCGCCAGACGGTTCTGGAACAGCACGCCGCGCTTCTGGATGCGCTCTGCCGCCGGGACCGCGCGGCGCTGAAGACCGCGTTCGACGCGCACCTGGGACACCTGGCCGACGATATCCGCAAGGTCTTCGAAAAAGAGCAGACCTAGGCGCGACGGCCCCAACACCCGATCAACCGATTCAACAGGAAAGCCCCGAAAGGGCGGAAAGGACACGCGATGAAGCTGCTGAGATTTGGACCCAAGGGCGCCGAGAAGCCCGGACTGCTGGACGACGACGGCCAGGTGCGCGACCTGTCGGGCAAGGTGGACGAGCTTGCCGGCGACGGCGTGTCGCTGGACGCGCTGGAGAAGATCCGCGGCATCGACCCGTCCAGCCTGCCCGTGGTGTCCGACCCCGGCCGGATTGGCAGCCCGCTGGCCTGGGTGCCGAACTTCTTCTGCATCGGCCTGAACTATTCCAAGCACGCCGCCGAGACCGGTGCCGACGAGCCGAGTGAGCCGATCCTGTTCAACAAGACCAGCTCGGCCCTGTCGGGTCCGAACGACCCGGTGATCCAGCCGCGCAACTCGACCAAGCTGGACTGGGAAGTCGAGCTGGGCATCGTGATCGGCAAGCCCTGTCTCTACGTCTCGGAGGACGACGCGCTGGATTACGTGGCCGGTTACGCGACCATCAACGACGTGAGCGAGCGCGCCTTCCAGATCGAGCGTGGCGGCCAGTGGACCAAGGGCAAGTCCGCCCCGACCTTCGGCCCCGTCGGCCCCTACCTGGTCACCGCCGACGAGGTGGGCGACCCGCAGAAGCTGGCCGTGTCGCTGAGCGTCAACGGCAAGGTCATGCAGGATTCGAACACCTCGGACATGATTTTCACCGTCCGCCAGATCGTCAGCTACATGAGCCAGTTCATGGAACTGCGCCCCGGTGACATCATCGCCACCGGCACGCCCGAGGGCGTGGGCATGGGCCTGAACCCCCAGGTATTCCTGAAGCCCGGCGACGTGATGGAAGTCACGATCGAGAAGCTGGGCGGCCAGCGCCAGGAAGTGGTCGCCGCCGACTGAAGACGCCCCCGGCCCTCGTGCCGGGATGCGCGCAACACCGGATCGGCCCCCTTGCGGGGCCGATTTTCATTTCCGGAATTCAGCCGGGCGCTTCGATCATCGACCGATGCGCCGGATCGCCGCCGTCACCATCCACGCTTCTTCGGTGCGAATAGGCGCCCGGGTCAGCTCCGCTCGACGCAGCCCCGGGCTGACGTTTCGAGATCGACCACGCTGCCGCCGCCGGACGCTTCGGCCAGGAAGCCGTCAACGGCGTCGCGCAGCGCGAGCCAGTCGGTGAACTCGCGCGGGCCGTCGCTCACGTCCACGTCCACGTTGTGCAACAGGACGTGCTGCACGATCTGGCGCTGGTAGTAGTCGTAGTTGTCGGACCGGATCGCCCCCGCGACCAGAAGCTCGCGATCCGGGGTGAAGCCCGTCCGCATCTTCATCTCGTCCAGGAAATCCTGCGCCTCGTCGCGCCCCTCCGGGAAGGCGGCCTTCAGGCTGACCGACAGCATCAGCGTCGGCACCGCCGCCAGGTCCTCGAGGCTGGTGGCGACCAGCAACTCGAAATTCTTGGGGTGGCGGCGTTCGTGGACCGGTGCGGCCAGGATCACCCGGTCGGTGGTATTCAGGCGCAGCGGCGCGGTCTGCTGGCTGGCGTCGAACAGGCCGACACTGCCCCCGGCGGCATGGACGCGCTCGGCCACCCGCTCGACGATGCGGCGGGTCTGCCCCTCGTAGCTTTCGAAGATGATGATGGTGCGCATTCCGCCCTCCGCGACGTGTGCCGGGGGCATCCGCCGCCCCGGTCGTCCGTGTCTCTAGGACGGTGCCGGGGCGGCTTCCTTGCGCCAGATCAATTCAGGCGCGATGTCACAGCAGGCCTTTCACCCGCTTCACGACGGCATCGACCGACAGGCCGTACTGGTCGTGCAGGGTGGGCAGGGCGCCGGCATCGAGCCATTCGTCGGGCAGTGCGACCTGCGCGAAGGCGGGGCGCAGGCCGCGCCGCATGAGCGTGCCGGCCACGGCCTCGCCCAGCCCGCCGTTGATCGAATGGTTCTCGGCCGTGACGACCAGGCGTCCGGTCTTGCCGCAGGCCTCGGCGATGGTGTCCTCGTCCAGCGGCTTGATCGTCGGCACGTGCAGCACTCCGGCCTCGACCCCGTCCTTTTGCAGCCGCGCGGCGGCATCCAGGGCGCGCATGGTCATCAGCCCGGTCGAGACGAACAGCACGTCGCCCCCGTCGCGGATCATCTGCGCCTTGCCCAGCTTGAACCGGTAGCCGTATTCTCCCAGCACGTCCGGCACCTGCCCGCGCAGAAGGCGCATGTAGACGGGGCCGGGGTGATCGGCGATGGCGCGGGTGGCCTGGTCGATCTCGGTCGCGTCGCAGGGATCCAGGACCGTGAGGCCCGGCATCCCGCGCATGATGGCGATATCCTCGGTCGACTGGTGCGACGGCCCATAGCCCGTGGTCAGGCCCGGCAGCGCGCAGCAGATCTTCACCGGCAGGTTGTCCTCGGCGATGGCCATGGCGATGAAGTCGTAGGCCCGCCGCGCCGCGAACACGGCATAGGTGGTGGCGAAGGGGGTGAAGCCTTCCTTGGCCAGCCCAGCGGCGGCCGAGATCAGCACCTGTTCGGCCATGCCCATCTGGTAGAACTTGTCCGGGTGCGCCTTGGCGAAGACGTGCAGGTCGGTGTATTTCGACAGGTCCGCCGACAGCCCGACGATGTCGTCGCGGGTCTGGGCGAGCTCGGCGAGGGCGTGACCGAACGGCGCGGGCTTGGTCGCCCGCCCCTCGGCATCCAGCGACGCGATCATGGCCGAGGTGCGCGCGCCCCCCTTGGGCGGTGCGCTGCGGGCGACGTTCTTGGGCGTGCGGCGGGAATTGGGACCGAGGCTCATGCGGGTTTTCCTTCGTCCAGAATGGCCAGGGCGCGGTCCCATTCATCCTCTTCCACGCGGACGAAATGGGTGATCTCGCGTTCCTCGAGGAACGGCACGCCCTTGCACATGGTCGTGCGGCAGATGACGACGCGGGGTTGCGGGCCGGGGTGGTGGCGCGCGGCGTCCAGCGCGGCGACGACGGCGTCGATATCGTTGCCGTCGACCTCTTGCGCGAACCAGCCGAACGCCTCCCAGCGGGGCGCCTCGGGCATCTGCATCAGCGCGTCCGACGGTTTGCCGTCGGCCTGCTGGTCGTTCACGTCGACGATGGCGATCAGGTTGTCGAGCTTCCACTGCGTGGCGCTCTGGACCGCTTCCCAGGTCGAGCCCTCGCCCAGTTCACCGTCGCTGAGCAGGTTGTAGACGAAGGCCGGGTTGTCCTTGCGCTTGAGCCCCAGCGCCATGCCCACGGCGATGCCGAGCCCGTGGCCCAGCGAGCCGCCCGTGATCTCCATCCCGGGAGTGTAGGACGCCATGCCCGACATGGGCAGGCGGCTGTCGTCGGTGCCGTAGGTCTCGAGCTCCTGCTCGGGCAGGATGCCGGCCTCGATCATCGCGGCATAGAGCGCGATGGCGTAGTGGCCGATGGACAGCAGGAAGCGGTCGCGCCCCTCCCATTCGGGGTCGTCGGGGCGATAGCTGAGCGCGTGGAAATAGCTGGCGGCCAGCACGTCGGCCACGCCGAGCGCCTGACCGATATAGCCCTGGCCCTGTACCTGCCCCATGCGCACCGCGTTGTGGCGGATGGCCCAGGCGCGGCGCGCGAGGCTCACGTTGGATCTGTGATGATCGGGTGTCATGTCCGGCCCTCCCGTGCCGTTTTCAACCAGTCGAGCGTTTCGTCCGTGGGGCGCGGATCCTTGTATTCCGCGCCCAGCGGGGTCTGCCATCCGAGCTGGTCCAGCAGCCCGAAGATATAGGGGTAATGCACTTCGCCATGGTCGGGCGTGCCGCGGTCGGGCACCGCGGCGAACTGCACATGGCCGATGATGGGCATCAGGTCCTGCAGCTGGTGGGTCAGGTCGCCGCCCATCATCTGCAGGTGATAGCAGTCGAACATCAGCTTCACCGTGTCGTCGCCCACCGCGTTGATGATGCGGGCGGCCTCGGTCGCGGTCTTCAGGAAATAGCCCGGCGCGTCGTAGCGGTTCAGCGGCTCGATCAGGATGCCGCGTCCGCCCGCGCGCGCGCAGGCGAATTGCAGGTTGTTGATGAAGGTCGCCTCGGCTTCCATCCCCTCGGCGAAACCTGCCATGACGTGGACGTTCGCCGCGTCGATCGCCACGGCGTAGTCCAGCGCCTGCTCGATGGCCGCTCGGGCGTCGCCTTCGCGGCCGGGCAGGGCCGACAGGCCGTTCTCGCCCGCGTCGACATCCCCGCGCGAGGTGTTGAGCCCCAGGCAGGGCAGGCCCGTCTCGTCCAGCGCGGCCTTCACGTCGGCCGGGTCGTCATCGTAGGGCCAGTGCAGCTCGACAGCGTCGAAGCCCGCCGCCCTGGCCGCACGGATGCGGTCGGGATAGGGGCGGTCGTCCCAGAGAAACCCGAGATTGGCCGAGAATTTCATCGCGCTGTCCTTTCGGTTGCGTTCCGTCGCTGGCCGCGTGGCCGCCTCACATCACCGCGCCGATCTGCCAGGGCACGAATTCGTGGTCGCCCAGACCCTGCGCCTCGGATTTCGTGCGCTCGCCCGAGGCGACCCGCAGCCACATCTCGTAGATCTCGCGGCCGACATCCTCGACCGAGCGCTCGCCCGACAGGATCGTGCCCGCGTTCACGTCCATGTCCTCGGTCATGCGGTTGAACATCTCGGAATTGGTGGCGACCTTCATGCTAGGCGAGGGCTTCGCGCCGAATGCCGAGCCGCGCCCGGTGGTGAAGCACACGAGGTTGCAGCCCGACGCGATCTGGCCGGTCACGCTGGCCGGGTCGTAGCCGGGGCTGTCCATGAAGGTGAAGCCCTTGGCCGTCACCGGCTCGGCGTACTTGTAGACGCCGGTCAGCGGCGTGGTGCCGCCCTTGGCCGCCGCGCCCAGCGACTTTTCCAGGATCGTGGTCAGGCCGCCGCGCTTGTTGCCGGGGCTGGGGTTGTTGTCCATCGAGCCGTTGTTGCGGGCGGTATAGTCCTCCCACCACTTGATGCGCTCGATCAGCCGCTCGCCCACGGTGCGGTCCACCGCGCGGGCGGTCAGCAGGTGTTCGGCGCCGTAGATCTCGGGCGTCTCGGCCAGCACGCCGGTGCCGCCCTGCGCCACCAGCAGGTCGCAGGCATGGCCCACGGCGGGGTTGGCGGTGATGCCCGACCACGCGTCCGAGCCGCCGCATTGCAACGCGACCATCAGGTCCGAGACCGGGCACTCCTCGCGCTCGGCCGCGTTCACCACGGGCAGCATCGCCTCGATCTTCTTGATGCCCAGCTCGACCGTCTTGCGCAGCCCGCCCACGTCCTGGATGTTCATGTGCTGGAACAGCGGCCCGGGCGTCAGGCCATAGGCTTCGACCAGCCAGTCGATCTGCATCATCTCGCAGCCGAGACCGGCCATCAGCACGGCGCCCACGTTGGGGTTGCGGGCATAGCCCCACATCACGCGCTGCAACGCCTCGAACCCGTCGCCCGAGCCGGCCATGCCGCAGCCGGTGCCGTGGGCGAAGGCCACCACGCCGTCCACGTTGGGATAATCCGCGAGCCGTTCGTCGGTGAAGTGCTCGGCGATCTTGTGCGCCGCCGTCGCCGAACAGTTCACCGAGGTGATGACGGCGATGAAGTTGCGCGTGCCGACGCGGCCCGTTTCGCGGCGGTAGCCCATGAAGGTGTCCTGCCGTTCGGCGGGGGCGACCGGTTTCAGGTTGGTCGCGAACTCGTATTCGTGGTCGACCGACCGGAATTCCAGGTTGTGGCTGTGCACGTGGGCGCCGGCCGGGATGTCGTCCGAGGCATAGCCGATGATTTGCGCGTACTTGCGGACGGGGGCGCCCTTGGCGATGGGCTCGACCGCCATCTTGTGGCCGCGCGGGACCAGCGTGGTCGCGCCCTCCTGTCCGATTTCCAGCGGTTTGACGGCGGTGACGACGTTGTCCTCGGGGGACAGGCGGACGGTCAGCATGGATCTAATCCCATTTCACATCGAATTTGGTGACGACGGCCTGCACCTGGTCGTCGGTCAAGGGGCGGGCATTCATCCCGCGCGTGAGCAGCGCGAGCTTCGCGGTCTCTTCCAGTTCCTCGATCGCGTTGCAGGCGGCCTGCGGGTCCTTGCCCGCGACCACCGGGCCGTGATGGGCCAGCATGACCGCGCTGCGCTTGCCCGCGAGGCCGCGCACCGCGTCGCCCATGGCCGGGTCGCCGGGCAGGAACACCGGCAGCAGCTTGACCTTGCCCAGCTGCATGATCGCGTAGGGCGTCAGCGGCGGCAGGAAGTTGTCCTCGTCCGCGCCATCGAGCAGCGACAGCGCGACCGAGTGGGTGGAATGCAGGTGCACCACGGCGCCCGTGGTGCCGCGCGTATCGTAGAACGCGGTATGAAGCGGCATTTCCTTCGTGGGCCTGTCGCCCGCGATGTGATTGCCCTGATCGTCGAATTTCGACAGGCGCGCGGGGTCGAGCCGCCCGAAGCTGGATCCGGTGGGCGATACCAGCAGCCCGCCATCGGGCGTGCGGGCCGAGATGTTGCCGGTCGAGCCATGGGTCAGCCCCCGGTCGAACAGGGACTTGGCCAGAAGGCACAGGTCTTCGCGCAGGCGGGTCTCGTCGCTCATAGCTTCTCCAGCGCCTCGGCGAAGAAGCCTTCGCTGCCGAAATTGCCGGATTTCAGCGTGATGGCGATATCGTGCCCGTCCGAGGTGGCGAAACACCACGGCACGCCCGGCGCGATCTCGGGGCCGATCTCCAGCCGCGCGACGCCGAGCGCCTGCGTCACGGCGCCCGAGGTCTCGCCGCCGGCCACGACGAAGCGGCGGGCGCCGCTTTCACGGGCCGAGCGGGCGCATCGGGCCAGCGCCTGTTCCACGATCTCGCCCGCTTGCGCCGTGCCCAGCTTGTCCTGCGCGGCGCGGACCTCGTCCGGCTCGGCCGTGGCGTAGATCAGCGGCGCGTCGGCCAGGTCCTGCGCCACCAGCCAGTCGAGCGCGGCTTGCGGTCCGTCACTGTCCAGCGTCAGCGGGTCGAGCTTGAATTTCGGCCCGTCATAGGCCGCCACCTGCTTGCGCGTCATGGCCGAGCACGAGCCCGACAGGATCACGGCACCCGCGTCCGGGGCGGTCGGCGCGGGCGCCTCGGCCTCATCGCCGATCAGGTCCGCCGCGCGGTAGAGGTCGGGCAGGGGCGCGGCCACGGCGCTGCCGCCGGTCATCAGCCCGAAGTCGCGGCAGGCGGTGGCGATGGTGGTCAGGTCCTCGTCGGCGACGGCATCCACGATCACGTGGGGCGGCGCGTCGGCCAGTGCCGCGCGCAGCGCGTCGGCGCCGCGCGCCACGGTCAGACGGTCGACGAGGCCCACGTCCCGTTTCACCTGCGGCGCGAGCAGCCGCACCAGGTTGCTGTCGCGCATGGGCGTCAGCGGATGGTCCTTCATCGGGCTTTCGGCCAGCGGTTGCTGCCCGACGAAAAGGTTGCCCATGAAGATCGACCGCCCGTTCTCGGGGAAGGCGGGGCAATAGATGGTCTGCGTGGCGCCGATCCGGTCCATCAGCGCCTCGGCCACGGGGCCGATATTGCCGTGGTCGGTGGAATCGAAGGTCGAGCAGTATTTCCAGAAGAAGCGCTCGGCCCCCGCCTTTTTCAGCCAGTCCAGCGCCGCGAGCGCCTGGGACACCGCGTCCTCCACCGGCGCGGTGCGGATCTTGAGCGCGATGACTTCGAACGCCGCCGCATCCTCGGGCGGGCCGTCCGGCACGCCGATGCGCAGGCTCACGCGCACGCCGGACCGGGCCAGCAGCCCGGCCAGGTCCGTCGCGCCGGTGAAGTCGTCGGCGATGCAGCCGAGGACGGTCATGATTTCCCCGGCAGATCGAGCCCGGCGTTGCGGGCATAGACCTTGACCAGTGCGGCATCATCCTCGCGTCCCAGCCCAGACCCTTGGGCGGCCAACCATTGCTGCAGGGCCGCCGCCGTCACCGGCGCGCCGAACTTGGCCGAATGCGCCACGTCGAGGCAGATGCCCAGGTCCTTGGGCCAGATGTCCACGGCCGAAAGCGGGGTGTAGTCGCCCGCCACCACGTGGGGCACGCGGTTTTCCAGCACCCACGAGGTGCCCGCGCATTGCGGGATGATCTCGGCGAATTTCTCGGGGCTGACACCTTGCGTCATGCCGAAGGTCAGCGCCTCGGCCATGCCCGCCAGGTTGATGCCCACCAGCATCTGGTTGATCGCCTTCATGGCCGAGCCGGGGCCGGCCTCGCCGCCCAGTTCGTAGACCTGGCTGGCCATGGCGTCGAGGCAGGGGCGCGCCTTGTCGAACGCGTCGGGCGTGCCCGAGGCCAGCACCGAAAGCTCGCCCTTGGCGCTGCGCTGTGGCCCGCCCGAGATCGGCGCGTCGAGGTAGAGGCAGCCGGCCTCGTGGCACTTCGCCTCCATCTCGCGGGCGAAATCGGGGGCGACGGTGGCGCAGGACATGACGACCGTGCCGGGCTTCAGATGCGGCACGATCCCGTCGTCGCCGAACAGCACCGTCTCGGTCTGCGCGGCGTTGATGACGACGCTGATGACGACGTCGCAGTTGCCCGCGACATCGGCCATGGCGCCCTCGGCCCCGCCATCCGAGACGAAGCGCGCCATGCTGTCGGGGTTGATGTCGAAGCCGTGAACCGTGTGGCCCGCCCGCAGAAGCGACGAGGCCACGCCGTAGCCCATGGAGCCCAGGCCGATGACGGCGGCGGTTTGGGTGGTCATATCGTGTCCTCCTCAGGCGGCGGGCTTGTCGTCTTCCAGGTAGTAGCGGACGTTGTCTTCGAAGCTGTCGTCGGCCTCGAGCCCCAGCGCCAGCGCCTTGTCGGCGTGGATGTCGAAGCGCCAGCCGGTGACGATGGACTGGATCGACGGGTCGTCCTCGAACTTGATGAGCTTGGCGGGTTCCGGTCCCGCGACGGCGGTCATCGCGTCGATCATCTGGCGGATCGACCAGGTGCGGCCCGGCATCTGCATGACGTGGTTCTTGCCCATGTCGGCGCGGTCGACCTCGGCGATCTTCACCAGGTTCTCAACGCATTGCCGCAGGCTGAGGTAGTAGTGCAGGAAGTCGTCGCCCACGGGGCAGACGGCCTCGACCCCGTTCAGCGGTTCGCGGATGATCGACGACATGAAGGACGACGCCGCGCGGTTGGGCTTGCCCGGCCGGACCGAGATCGTGGGCAGCCGCACGCCGCGCCCGTCGATATAGCCCTTGCGCGAGAAGTCGTTCAGCAGCAGCTCGCCCGCCGCCTTCTGCGCGCCGTAGCTGGTCTGCGGGTTCAGGAAGGTCTGGCCGGTGATCGGGTCGTCGACCTCGCCGCCGTAGACGGCGATGGACGAGGTGAAGACGACGACCGGGTTGGTACCCAGCTTGCGGCAGCGTTCGAACACGTTCCAGACGCCGAAGAGGTTGATGTCGTAGCCGGCCTCGAATTCTTCCTCGGCGTGGGCCGACACGACCGCGGCCAGGAGATAGACCACGTCGGTGTCTTCGGTCAGGCAGGCCGCGATGCTGTCGGGGTCGGTGATGTTGCAGCTGGCATAATCGACCGCGACCTTGCCCGCGTCGATCTGGGGCGGATCGTTCACGTCGGCCAGGGTGATCTTGTCGATGCCCTTGCCGCGCAGGGTGCCGCGCTGGGCGAGCTTGGCGCCGAGCCGGTTGCCGACAACGCCGCCGCCGCCGATGATCAGGATGTTCATGTGTCTCCTCCCTCGAAAATCTGGGGCACCAGGGCGCCCGTGTGTTGGATGACGCCGCCCGCCAGCCCCATGGCCGAGGCCGCCGCCGTTTCCAGGTCTGCGCCCGTGGCCAGCCCGGCCAGCAGCCCGGCGGCGAAGCTGTCGCCCGCCGCCGTGGTGTCGACAGGCGTGACTGGTTGCGGCGACAGCGTGCGCTCGCCCGTCGCCTCGGACCACAACGTGATGGGACCTTCGCCGTCCTTGACCACCACCATGGCCGAGCCGCCTTCGCGATAGCGGGCGATGGTGTCGGACGGGGTCGCGTCGCCGAAGAGCGACGTCTCCTCGTCGAAGGACGGCAGCACCAGGTCGGCCGCCGCAGCGCCGCGGGTCAGGCCCGCGCGCATGGCGTCCTCGCCCTCCCACAGCCGGGGGCGCAGGTTGGTGTCGAAGCTGACCTGCGTGCCGGTCTCGCGCGCGCGGTCCAGCGCCTGGCACAGGGCAGTGCGCCCGGTGGGCGGCAGAATCGCCAGGGTGATGCCCGACAGGTGGATCCAGTCACGGCCCGACAGAAGCGTTTCGATCCAGCCCATGTCCTCGGTCATGCGCCGCGCGGCGGACTGGTCGCGCCAGTAGGAAAAGCTGCGCTCGCCGTTCTCGACCGAGATCATGTAAAGCCCGACGCTGCGCCCCTCGACCCGGCGGATGGCCCGGATGTCGATGCCCGCGTCGCGCATGAAGGCCAGCATCTCGTCCGACACGGCGTCGTGGCCCACGCAGGTGCCGTAGGAGACGTTCCACTCCGGCGGCAGCAGGCGGCGTGCGTACCACGCGGTGTTGAACGTGTCGCCGGCAAAGCCGCGCCGATAGGTGTCGGGCCCGGTCTGGGCCAGTTCCACCATGCATTCCCCGATACTGAGAACCGATCCGCTCATCGCGCGCTTGCCCCCGAAATCAGCGCCAGCGCCACGACCGCCAGCATGGACGCCGCCATGGCGTAGTTGATGCGGCGCTGGGCGCGCTCGCTCAGGTCCAGCCGGTGCAGCGTCGCCCCGGCGAAGAGCCACGCCAGGTGCAGCGGGATCCAGATCGCGTTGGTGATGATCAGCTTGGTCACGATCTCGAACCCGTAGCTGTCGGGCGCGTAGGGAAACCCGGCAAACAGTGTCGTGTTCACGGCATAGGCCTTGGGGTTGATGGTTTGCAGCAGGATCCCCGCGCCGATGCCGGGGGCTGTCGCCTTCTCGATGAAGGCGATGCGGCTGCCCGCCGTGGCGATGCGGAAGGCCAGGTAGCACAGGTATGCGACCGAGGCCGCCATCAGCACCGTGCGAACCACCGGCACCGACAGCACGATGGCCGCCACCCCGGTGATGACCGCCAGCGCCACCAGGTTCGTCCCGATGAACAGCCCCGTGACATAGCGAAACCCGGCGCGAAAGCCGTAGCCCGACCCGACGCCCGCGGTGGACAGCACGCCCGGTCCCGGCGTCACGATCAGGAAGAACACCGCCGCGGCGAATGTCAGCATGGGGCTGTCCCTGCGGCCTTGGTCGTCATCACGCGCCCTCGCCGCCCTTGTCTAGGCGGACCTACGGTTTTGGTATACCATTTACCAAATCGCAGCCGCCGGGCAGAGTCAACCAACTGCGCCGTGCGCAGGAGAGGGGGAGAAAAAAGATGCTGAGCGCCGAGCAGAAACGCTTCTACGACGAGAACGGCTACCTGATGGTCGAGGACGTGGTCACCGGCGATGCGCTGCGCCGGTTGCAGGCCGTCACGCACGACCTGATCGACGCCTCGCGCGGGGTTGCCGAGAGCGACGAGATCTACGACCTGGACCACGGCCATTGCGCCGAGACGCCCCGGCTGACCCGGATCAAGCTGCCGCACAAGGTCGACCCCTGCTACGACGAGATCCTGAAATCGTCCGCCGTGACCGAGGTGCTGCGCGACCTGCTGGGGCCGGACGTGACCCTGCTGACGACCAAGCTGAACACCAAGGCGCCGGGCGGCGGCGCGGCGGTGGAGTGGCACCAGGATTGGGCCTTCTATCCGCACACCAACGACACCCTGCTGGCCGTGGGGCTGATGCTGGACGACGTGGACATGGCCAACGGCCCGCTGCAGGTCATCCCCGGCAGCCACCGCGGCCCGGTCCTGAGCCATCACGCCAACGGCTTCTTCTGCGGGGCGGTCGACCCCGAGGACCCGGATTTCCACCGTGACCGGGCGGTGACGCTGACCGGACGGGCGGGCAGCATGACGGTGCATCACTGCCGCACCCTGCACGGCTCGGCGCCGAACCGGTCCGACCGGCCGCGGCTGGTGCTGTTCTACGAATGCGCGACCGCCGATGCCTGGCCGATCCTGGGGGCCGCGTCCTATATCCACGAGCTGGGTCAACGGCGGTTCTGGGACGATCTGCAGGACCGCCTGGTCTGCGGTGCGCCCTGCCTGGAGCCGCGACTGGCCGATGTCCCGGTGCGGATGCCGCTGCCGCCGGCGCGCGACAACACGTCGATCTTCAAGACCCAGGCGGCGGGCGGCGTGAAATCGGCCTTCGGCTGAGCGGGAATCTCGCCCCGCCAGATCCAGCCCGACCTTGGGCGCGGGTGGAGGGGGTCGCGCGTCGGGGATCCCTGCCGCGCCGATCGGGCCGACACATGTCCGCCGCGCATCCGCCGGGGCAGTGCTCGCGCGCGGTCTCGAACGTCTCGCACGACATTCGTGCGGCAATGGTGGCGTGCCCCGAAATTTTGGTATACCAAAAAATCAGATGCCGGGGCCGGCCCTGTCGCCGTGCCCGTCCGCAAGGGAGATTTCACATGGCCAATACCCGCGCCAACAAGCGGTTTCGTTCGCAGGAATGGTTCGACAACCCCAACAACCCGGGGATGACCGCGCTCTATCTCGAGCGCTACCAGAACCAGACCCACACCCGGGCCGAGCTGCAATCGGGCAAGCCGATCATCGGCATCGCCCAGACCGGCAGCGACCTGGCGCCGTGCAACAAGATCCACGTGTTCCTGATGGACCGGATCAAGGCGGGCATCCGTGACGCGGGCGGCATCCCGATGGAATTTCCCGTCCACCCGATCCAGGAAACCGGCAAGCGCCCCACCGCCGCGCTGGACCGCAACCTGACCTATCTGGGCCTGGTCGAGGTGATGCATGGCTACCCGCTGGACGCCGTGGTGCTGACCACCGGCTGCGACAAGACAACGCCCGCCATGCTGATGGGCGCGGCGACCATGGACCTGCCCGCGATCACGCTGAACGGCGGACCGATGCTGGATGGCTGGTTCAAGGGCAAGCGCGTCGGCTCGGGCGGGGTGATCTGGGAAGGCCGCCGCCTGCTGGCCGAGGGCAAGATCGACTATGACGAATTCATCGACCGGGCCTGCGCGTCGGCCCCGTCGCTGGGCCACTGCAACACCATGGGCACGGCCAGCACCATGAACGCCATGGCCGAGGCGCTGGGCATGTCGCTGACCGGCTGCTCGGCCATCCCCGCGCCGTTCCGCGAGCGGATGGAGATGGCCTATGAAACCGGCAAGCGCATCGTCGCCATGGCCTACGAGGACCTGAAGCCGTCGGACATCATGACCCGCGAGGCCTTCGAGAACGCGATCGTCGTGAACTCGGCCATCGGCGGGTCCACCAACGCGCCGCCGCACCTGCAGGCCGTCGCCCGTCACATGGGGGTCGAGCTGAACGTGAAGGACTGGCAGACGGTGGGCTACGACGTGCCGCTGATGGTCAACATGCAGCCCGCGGGCGCTTACCTGGGCGAATCGTTCCACCGCGCGGGCGGGGTCCCGGCGGTGATGGCCGAGCTGGCCAAGGCCGGCCGCATCCACGGCGGCTGCATGACCGTGACCGGCCGGACCATGGCCGAGAACATCGCCGACCGCGAAAGCTTCGATCACGAGGTCATCACCACCTTCGACGCGCCCATGCGCAAGAACGCGGGCTTCGTGGTGCTGTCGGGCAACCTGTTCGACTCGGCGCTGATGAAGACCAGCGTGATCTCGGACGACTTCCGCCGCCGCTATCTCGACACGCCGGGCAGCGAGGGGATCTACGAGGCGCGGGCGGTCGTGTTCGAGGGCCCCGAGGATTACCACGACCGGATCAACGATCCGTCGCTGGAGATCGACGACCTGACCATCCTGTTCATCCGCAACGTGGGCTGCGTGGGCTATCCCGGCTCGGCCGAGGTGGTGAACATGCAGCCGCCCGATCACATCCTGCGCGGCGGCAACACCCACCTGCCCACCGTGGGCGACGGGCGGCAGTCGGGCACGTCCGAATCGCCCTCGATCCTCAACGCCTCGCCCGAGGCGGTGGTGGGCGGGGGCCTTGCGTTCCTGCGCACCGGCGACCGGGTGCGGCTGGACCTGAACGAGGCCACGCTGAACGCGCTGGTCACCGAGGAGGAGTGGAAGGAACGCCAGTCCGAATGGACGCCGCCCGAGATGAAGCACCAGACCCCGTGGCAGGAGATCTACCGCACCCATGTGGGCCAGCTGGGCGACGGCGGCTGCCTGGAGCTGGCCACCGCCTACCAGCGCATCGCGCGCGACCTGCCCCGCGACAACCATTGAAGGACACGACATGAGCCAGACCATCCTCATCACCGGCGCGTCCAGCGGCATCGGCCGCGTCACCGCGCGCCTGTTCCTCGACCAGGGCTGGAAGGTCGCCCTGGTCGGCCGCCGCAAATCCGCGCTGGAGGAAACCGCCGAGGGGCACGAGGACAGCGCGCTGATCCTGCCCACCGACGTGACCAGCGAGGACGCGGTCACGCAGAGCTTCGTCAAGGTGGCCGAGGAATGGGGCCGGCTCGACGTCCTGTTCAACAACGCGGGCATGAACGTGAAGGGCGGCACGCTGGACGAGATCAGCGTCGAGGATTTCCGCGCCCTGTCCGAGACCAACATCACCGGCATGTTCATCTGCGCCCGCGCGGCCTTCGGGCTGATGCGGCGGCAGGACCCCATGGGCGGGCGCATCATCAACAACGGGTCGATCTCGGCCCATGTCCCGCGGCCGGGCAGCGCGCCCTACACCATGTCGAAACACGCGGTGACGGGGCTGACGCGCACCGTGTCGCTGGACGGGCGGCCCTTCAACATCGCCTGCGGGCAGATCGATATCGGCAACGCGCTGACCGACATGGCCGAGGCGATGACCAAGGGCGTGCCGCAGGCCGACGGGTCCAACAAGGTCGAGGCGGTGATGGACGCGTCGAACGTGGCGTCGTCGGTCCTGCACATGGCGTCGCTGCCGGCCGAGGCCAACGTGCAGTTCATGACCGTGATGGCGACGACCATGCCCTATATCGGCCGCGGCTAGTCTTTCGGCACCGGGATCGGGCGCGCCTTGCGTTCGACCCGGTGCCTCCGGACCGGCAAATGCGACCAGGTATTTTTGGAAAGATGAAGCCGGGGACGGCGCGGGGCCCGATGCGCCGCACGGGGCGGGCGCGTTCCGGAAAGTGACGCTTTGAAGCAAAGCGCGCCGTGGGAGGTCCACGGCGCGCTTTGTCGTCCGTGCCGACCGCCGCGCGATCAGCCGCGCAGCGTGCCGCCGGTGGCCTTTTCGACCTTCTGCACGATGGCCTTCGAGATCGCGTCGATCTGCGCGTCCTTCAGCGTCTCGCCCTGGGGTTGCAGCCGGACGGTGATGGCCAGCGATTTCTTGCCCTCGCCCAGCGCGCCGCCGATGAACTGGTCGAAGACGCGCACGTCCTCGATCAGCGCCTTCTCGGCGGACTGCGCGGCGTTGACCAGCGTCGCGGCCTCGACCCGTTCGTCCACCACGAAGGCGAAGTCGCGTTCCACCGCCTGCAGGTCCGACAGCGCCAGCGCGTGGCGGGCGGCGTCCTGGTTGCGCGGCTGCGGGATCTCGTCGGGGAAGATCGTGAAGGCCACGGCGGGTGTCTTGATCCCAAGGGCCTTGAGCACGCGGGGGTGCAGCGCGCCGAAGACGGCCAGCGTCTTCTTCGGTCCGAGGCAGATGCGGCCGTGCTGCCCGGGATGCCACCAGCCGTCGGCCTCGCGCAGGATCTGGGTCTTGGCGGGCGCACCGAGCGCGGCGAGCACCGCCTCGACATCGGCCTTGGCGTCGAAGGGATCCACGGGCCGCGCGGCGCCGTGCACGTCCTTCGGCCCGGTGCGTCCGGTCAGAAGGCCCGCGACCTGCAACGCCTGCTCGCCCGGCTCGCCGCCGTGGAAGGCGGCGCCGACCTCGAACAGGGCCATGTCGGTCTGGCCGCGCTTGTGGTTGCGCGCGGCGGCCTGCAGCAGCCCGGGCAGGAGCGACGGGCGCAGGTGGCTCATCTCGGACGAGATCGGGTTCTCGAGCATGGTCGCGTCATCGCCGCCGCCGAACAGCGTCGCCGCCTCGCGGTCGATGAAGGAATAGCTGACCACCTCGTTATAGCCCAGCGCGGCGCAGGTCCGGCGGGCGGCCTGTTCGCGTTTCTGCGCCGGGGTCAGGATCGGCGCGGGGACGCCGGGCCGGGCGCGGGGCATGGGCTGCGGCCGGAGCGCGGTGAGCGAGGCCACGCGCGCGACCTCTTCCACCAGGTCGGCGGGGCCGCGGACGTCGCTGCGCCAGCTGGGCACATGCGCCTCGTCGCCGTCGAGCGTGAAGCCCAGCGCCGTCAGCGTCTCGCGCTGGGTGTCCGGCGCGATCTCCATTCCCACCAGCGACTGCACGCGCGTCGTGTCCAGCGTGTAGCTGCGCGGCTCGAGCGGGGCGGCGCCGGCTTCGACGACCTCGGACGCCTCGCCGCCGCAAAGATCGAGGATCATCCGCGTGGCAAGCTCGAGCCCCGGGCGGGTGAAGGCAGGATCGACGCCGCGCTCGAACCGGTAGCGGGCGTCGGAATTGATCTTCAGCGCGCGGCCCGTGCGAGCGATGGTGACGGGGTTCCAGAAGGCGGATTCGAGGAACACGTCCGTGGTGTCGTCGGACACGCCCGAGGGCGCACCGCCCATGATGCCGGCGATGGATTCGACGCCCGTGTCGTCGGAGATCGCGATCATGCCGGGCTGGAAGGTGTAGTCCCGCTCGTCCAGCGCCTCGAGCGTCTCTCCGCCCTCGGCCAGGTGCACGCGCAGGTCGCCCGTGACCTTGGCGGCGTCGAAGACGTGCAGCGGGCGGTTCTGGTCGAAGGTGAAGAAGTTGGTGATGTCGACGAGCGCCGAGATCGGGCGCAGGCCGATCGCCTTCAGCCGGGCCTGCAGCCAGGCGGGGGAGGGGCCGTTCTTCACGCCGCGGATCAGGCGGCCGGTGAAATGTGGTGCGTGCTCGAGCCCGGCGTCGTCGATGGTGACGCCGACGGGGCAGGGGAAGCCGCCGGCGACGGTCTCCTCGGGCGCGGGCTTGAGCGTGCCGAGGCCGCGCGCGGCGAGGTCCCGGGCGATGCCGCGCACGCCCAGCGCGTCCTGCCGGTTGGGGGTGATCGCGATCTCGATCACCGGGTCGACCTTCTGCGGGTCGTTGGCGGCCAGCCAGTCGGTGAAGCGCTGGCCGACCTCGCCCGACGGCAGCTCGATGATGCCGTCATGGGCGTCGCTGAGCTCCATCTCGCGCTCGGAGGCCATCATGCCGTGGGATTCGACACCGCGGATCTTGCCGACCTGGATCGTGGTGTCGATGCCGGGGACGTAGGTGCCGGGCTTGGCCACGACCACGGTGATGCCCGCGCGCGCGTTCGGGGCGCCGCAGATGATCTGCTGAAGGCCCTCGTCGGTCCGCACCTGGCAGACCTGGAGACGGTCCGCGTCGGGATGCTTTTCGGCCGTCTCGACATAGCCCAGCGTGAAATCGGCAAGCCGCGCGGTCGGGTCGGTGACCTCTTCCACCTCGAGGCCGAGATCGGTCAGCGTCTCGGCGATCCGGTCCACCGTGGCGTCGGTGTCCAGGTGATCCTTGAGCCAGGAAAGCGTGAATTTCATCTTACGTCCCGCGTGCTGTCTGCTTGCCGCGCGGGATTAGCGTCTCTGCTCGGGAAAGAAAAGCGGCGCAGGGTGACGTAGCGTCGCCCGAAGATCGACACATTTATCCGGAATGACGACGACGGGGGGACCGGGGGCCTTGTCCACGCAGAAGCGTGTTGAGGAGGATGACATGAGTCTGAGAGGCCCAATCCTGATCGTATTCGCGGCGAGTCTCATCATGTCGCCGCTCGTCATCGGGAAATCGTCCAACCACAAGATCCGCCTGTCCACCGGGAAAGTGACCGACTGTACGCCTTCGGCGTCAATTCGGTCGGTGGTCGGTCCGGCTGTCCCGCGACGAACTGGGGTCGCTAGGCCCCCTGTGCTGCGCCGCCCAGCGCGACACGGCCAGGGCGGGCAACAGGATCACGGCCCAGCCGATCGCGTTCAGGATCGTCAGCTTGAGCTTCAGGTCGTCCGGGTAGCGGTCGCTGAGCCACAGGCCCGCATGCCCCCCGATGACCAGGGCGGCGGTGACGACGACGAACAGGATCTTTGCCAGTCTCATCAACCGCATGTGGGGTGGCGACGGCGGCCCTGCCATGCGACCGGATTTCGCAAGGCCCCCGGGGGGCTCAGGGCTCGTTGTCTTCCCGGTCGGCCAGGTCCGACATGTCGCCAACCCGCAGCATCCGCACCTCGCGGATCACCTTCAGCGTGGGCTTGACCCCGAACAGGACCGAGCCGACCATGAACAGCCAGATCGCGAGCGTCTCGGTGGCCGTCCAGAAGAACAGGACCGAGCCTACGAGGAAGAACATCGCGGCGAGGAAATCGACGCAGGTATGCGCCAGCTCGAACCAGGCGTAGATGCGTTTCGTCCGCTCGCTTTGCTGGCGGGTCTCGTGTCGGAACAGGTCCGTGGGCCGCATCAAGCCCCGCCGCGCAGGGTGGGCACCTGCAACGCCGAGAAGCCGTAGTGGCGCAGCCAGCGCAGGTCGCTGTCGAAGAACGCACGCAGGTCGGGGATGCCGTATTTCAGCATCGCCATGCGGTCGATCCCCATGCCGAAGGCGAAGCCCTGCCACTGGTCGGGGTCGACGCCGCCGGCCTGCAGCACCTTGGGATGCACCATGCCCGAGCCCAGGACCTCGAGCCAGCCATCGCCTTCGCCCACCTTCACGGTGCCGCCTTCGAAGCTGCACTGGATGTCGACCTCGGCCGACGGTTCGGTGAACGGGAAGTGCGACGCGCGGAAGCGGGTCTTCACGGTGCGGCCGAAATAGGCGGTGAAGAATTCCTCGAGCACCCATTTCAGATTTGCCATGCTCAGGTCGCGGTCGATGGCGAGGCCTTCGATCTGGTGGAACATGGGGGTGTGCGTCTGGTCGTAATCTGCGCGGTAGACGCGGCCGGGGCAGATGACGCGGAGGGGCGCGCCGTGTTCTTCCATGGACCGGATCTGCACCGGGCTGGTCTGGGTGCGCAGCACGTGGGCCGGGCGGTCGTCGCCTTCGCCCCGGTGCATGTAGAACGTGTCCTGCTCTTCCCGGGCCGGGTGGTAGTCGGGGATGTTCAGCGCACCGAAATTGTACCAGTCCGATTCCACCTGCGGGCCCTCGGCCATGGTGAAGCCCATGTCGCCGAAGATGGTGGTGCATTCCTCCCAGACCTGGCTGATCGGGTGGATCGACCCGCGGGCCGGTCCGCCGGCGCCGCCGCGGGCGGGCAGGGTGACGTCCAGCCATTCGCGGCTCAGCCGTTCCTCGAGCGCGGCGTCTTCCAGCGCGGCCTTCTTGGCGGCGATGGCCGACGTGATCTCGTCCTTCAGGGCGTTGAGGCGCGGGCCTTCGACCTGGCGTTCCTCGGGCGTCATCTTGCCCAGGGACCGCATGGCGAGGCTCACCTCGCCCTTCTTGCCGATGGCGTCCAGCCGCACCTGTTCCAGCGCGGCCTCTTCCGAGGCGTCGTTGATGCGGGCGAGATATTTGTCGCGCAGGTCGGTCATGGGGGCATCCCGGGGCGTTTCAGGGTCGGTCCGGGTGCTACAGGCTGTCGCGGATGCGCGCAAGCCGTGGGCGCCGCAGGGGCCGGTCCTATGTTCCGCCCCACAGCAATCATGGAGGATACCGATGATGATGACCCGTCTGGCGCTTGGATGCGCCCTGCTTGCCAGCCCCGCGCTGGCCGAGGACGTGACCTACGAGGTCGATGGCGAAAGCTTCACCGGGTACATGGCCAAGGCCGAGAACCCGCAGGGCACGGTGCTGATCGTGCACGACTGGGACGGCATGACCGATTACGAACGGCAGCGCGCCGACATGCTGGCCGGCATGGGCTACGACGCCTTCGCGCTGGACATGTTCGGCGACGAGACCCCGACCGAGACGGTGGATCACCGCCGCGCGGCCACCGGTGCGCTGTACGAGGACCGCGAGCGGATGCGGATGCTGATCGAGGCGGGGCTGGAGCAGGCCCGCGCGAACGGCTCGGACACGCCGCTGGTCGTGATCGGCTACTGCTTCGGCGGCGCCGTGACGCTGGAAATGGCGCGGTCCGACATGGCCGACGAGGCGGTGGGCTATGCCACCTTCCACGGCGGGCTGGGCACGCCCGAAGGGCAGAGCTGGGACGGGGACGAACCGCCGATCCTCGTGGCGCACGGCGCGGCCGACACCTCGATCACCATGGACGACGTGGCGGAGTTCACCGACACGCTGAACGAGGCCGGCAACACCTTCACGGTCGAGGTCTATTCCGGCGCGCCGCACGCCTTCACCGTCATCGGCTCGGACCGCTACCAGGAACGCGCGGACACCGAGAGCTGGGAAGCCTTCAGCGACTTCCTTGGTGAAGTCGCAAGCTAACCGTTAGCCCGCGTGTTGCGAGGGGCCGCTGTGCAGGCGGCCCCTCGATCCCTTTTCGCGGGACGCCCCCCGCGCCAGCATGTGACAAGCGGATCCCGAGCGGCTAGGCTTCGGTATCCGGCGGCGTCGTCGCGCACCGACGCGACCCGGCCGCCGAGACGGATCGGTGTCGCATCCCAATCAGTTTCTTTGCCGGGATGCCGCCTCGGACCGCAGTGCAGGCTAGGCACGCTCGGGGTGCCGATGCAGGCGGGTCCTGCGGTGTGCGTTTTTGCGTATCTTATGCGCCGAAATCCGACTTACTGCGCGTCTGGTAACGGTTAAGTATCCCTCATCACAGAACGTGGAGAGAGCCGATGAGCTGGAACCCTGCCCTTGATCCCCACTGCCCCACCGGAGACGAGGTGGACGCCATCGAGACCGTCATCGTGCCGCGCGCGCGGGATCTGGGCGGTTTCGAGGTGCGGCGCGCCTTGCCCGCCCCACGCCGCCAGATGGTCGGGCCCTTCATCTTCTTCGACCAGATGGGCCCCGCCGAGTTTCTGCCCACGCGCGGCATGGATGTCCGCCCGCACCCCCATATCGGCCTGGCGACGATCTCGTACCTGTTCCGCGGGCGCATGCATCACCGCGACAGCCTGGGCACCGATGCCTGGATCGAGCCGGGGGCGGTCAACTGGATGGTCGCGGGGCAGGGCATCACCCATTCCGAGCGCACCGACGACAGCACGCAGGTCGACCCGATGCCCTTTTTCGGCATCCAGACCTGGGTCGCCCTGCCGAAGGACCACGAGGACAGGGCGCCCGAGTTCGAGCACGCCGCGGCCGACGCGCTGCCCGTGCTGGAGGGCGAGGGGAAATCGGTTCGGCTGATCCTGGGGAACGCCTGGGGCGAACAGGCCCCCGTGAAGACGGCGTCCGAGATGTTCTATGCCGATGCCGTTCTTGCGGCCGGCGCCGCGATTCCCCTGCCCGACAACCACGAGGACCGCGGCATCTACGTCGTCGAAGGCGAGGTCATCGTCGCCGGCGAGACATTCGAAGCCGGCCGCATGATGGTCTTCCGGCCCGGTGACCGCGTGTCGGTGAGGGCGGGGCCCGGCGGCGCGCGGGTGATGCTGCTTGGCGGCGAGACCCTGGAAGGGCCGCGATATATCTGGTGGAACTTCGTGGCCTCGTCGAAGGAGCGGATCGAGGAGGCCAAGGAAGCCTGGCGCGCCGGGGATTGGCAGAACGGCCGTTTCCACCTGCCCCCGGGCGACGATGCGGAGTTCATCCCGCTGCCGGAGCGTTAAGCCCGCTTCCGGGCGGGGAAGCCCCCGGTGGCCGGGAATAAAAAACGCCCCCGCAGCAACCTGCGGGGGCGTTTCGAATTCTCACGCCGTGACGCGATCGTGGCTCAGGCGGCCAGGGCGCCCTTGGCCTGGTCGACGATGGCCGAGAACGCCTCGGGCTCGTGAACGGCCAGGTCGGCCAGAACCTTGCGGTCGACCTCGATGCCGGCCAGCGACAGGCCGTTGATGAAGCGCGAGTAGGTCATCGTCTCGTCGTTCAGGCGCACCGCGGCGTTGATCCGCTGGATCCACAGGGCGCGGAAGTTGCGCTTGCGGTTCTTGCGGTCGCGGGTGGCGTACTGGTTGGCCTTGTCGACGGCCTGGGTCGCCGTCTTGAAGACGTTCTTGCGACGGCCGTAATAGCCTTTGGCGGCCTTGGTGATTTTCTTGTGACGGGCGTGGGTCGTGGTCCCACCTTTAACGCGTGCCATGGGTCAGACCTCCTGATTAGCGGGCGTAGGGCATGTAGGATTTGATCAGCTTCTGATCGGGCTCGCTCAGGACCTGGGTCCCGCGCGCATCGCGGATGAATTTCTTCGACCGCTTGATCATGCCGTGCCGCTTGCCGGCCTGGCCACCGACGACCTTGCCGGTCGCGGTCACCTTGAAGCGCTTCTTGGCGCTCGACTTCGTTTTCATCTTCGGCATTTCCGTCTCCTGTCCGTTAGGGCGGTGACGACGCGACTCGGCATGCCTTTCGGCCGGTCGCGCCGGTTGGAGCGCGGCGTATAGGCAAGCGCCGGCAGCTTGGCAAGGGGGCGAAGGTCAGTTCAGCAGTCGTCCGATTACCCGGAACAGCATGTCGGGCAGTTCGGCGGGTTGGAGCCCGCCGGGCAGACGGCCCGCGCCCCACCAGGCCAGCCCGCCGCCCGCCAGCGCCAGGGTCAGCGCAAGGACCGGCCGGCGCGCGTCCACCCGCGCCGACAGCCACGAAGGCAGCGCCAGCAGCGCCACGAACAGCCCGACGATCACGGCCGTTTCGGGATGCATGTCGATCAGCCCGTCCACGACGCGGCCCGCCCGGTCAGTCGTTCTGGTCCTGCGGGTAGATGAGGCGGTCGTCGCACGGCGCGACGCGCAGGATGTTGGTGGTGCCCGCCTGCCCGAAGGGCACACCGGCGGTGACGACTATCTGGTCCTTCTCGGTGGCGAAGCCTTCCGACTTGGCGGCGGCGACGGCGTTCAGCACGGCTTCCTTGAAGCGGCCGACCTCGCCCGTGGGGACGCAGTGGATACCCCAGGTCAGGCACAGCCGGCGGGCGGTGCGCATGACCGGCGTGAGGCCGAGAATCGGAACCTGCGGGCGTTCCCGTGCGACGAGCGATGCCGTGGTGCCCGATTGCGAGAAGCAGCAGATGGCCTGGATGTCCGTGGTTTCCGCGATCTCGCGCGCGGCCGACACGATGGCGTCGGCCACGGTCTGCTTGTCACCGCCGCGGCTGGCGTTGATGACATCGCGGTAGGTCGGGTCGCTTTCGACCTCGACCGCGACGTTGTTCATCGTGCTCACGGCCTCGATCGGGTAGCTGCCGGCGGCGGATTCGGCCGACAGCATGACGGCATCCGCGCCCTCGTAGATGGCGGCGGCCACGTCCGAGACCTCGGCCCGGGTGGGCATGGGCGAATCGATCATCGACTCGAGCATCTGCGTGGCCACGATCACCGGCTTGGCGGCGGCGCGGCACTTGCGCACGAGACGCTTCTGGATCGGCGGGACGTTCTGCACCGGCAGTTCCACGCCCAGGTCGCCGCGCGCCACCATGATCCCGTCCGACGCCTCGAGGATCGCGTCGAAGTTCTTCACCGCCGAGGGCTTTTCGATCTTGGAAAGAACGGCGGCGCGGCCCCGGGCCAGCGTGCGGGCCTCTTCCACGTCGGCGGGCCGCTGCACGAAGCTCAGCGCCAGCCAGTCGACGCCGAGATCGGCCACGAAATCCAGGTCCTTGCGGTCCTTTTCCGACAGCGCGGCCAGCGGCAGCTCGACATCGGGGACGTTCACGCCCTTGCGGTTCGAGATCGTGCCGCCGACGGTCACCACGCAATTGGCGTAGTCCTTGCCGAAATCCTTGACCTTCAGGCGGATCTTGCCGTCGTTGACCAGCAGGGTCGCGCCGTCCTCGAGCGCCTCGAAGATCTCGGTATGGGGCAGTTGCACGCGGGTGGCGTCGCCGGGCGTATCGTCCAGGTCCAGCCGGAAGTCCTGGCCCTCGCTCAGTTCCTCCTGGCCGTTGGCGAAGACGCCCACGCGCAGCTTGGGACCCTGGAGGTCGGCGAGGATAGCGATCGGCCGGCCGGTGTCCTTCTCGATCTGGCGGATGATGCTGTGCCGCTCGGCGATGTCTGAATGTTCGCCGTGGCTCATGTTCAGGCGGAACACGTCGGCGCCGGCTTCGAAGAGCGCGCGGATCGTGTCGTAGTCGCTTGAAGCGGGGCCCAGCGTCGCGACGATCTTGATCTTGCGCAGGCGTCTCATGGCGGAAGTCTCCGTTAGCGTCGGACAGGTTGACCCGGTTATGGCGGCTTTCCCGCAGGCCCGCAACCGGCGGCGCGGGGTTGACGGGTCACGGGAGGCTCCCCAGCTTAAATGCCGAGCATCCAATCAAGAAGAAAAGGGGACAATCTTGGATCAATCGACCAGAACCGAACTCGAAGCCGCCGCGTTCCGCCGCCTGCGCCAGCACCTGAGCGAACGGACCGACGTGCAGAATATCGACCTGATGAACATGGCCGGCTTCTGCCGCAACTGCCTGGCCCGCTGGTACCAGGAAGAGGCCGAGAAGCGCGATATCGCCATGACCAAGGACGCCGCGCGCGAGGCCTTCTACGGCATGCCCTACGACGTGTGGCGCGACATGTACCAGACCGAGGCGACCGACGCGCAGAAGGCCGACTTTGAAAAGGCCGGCGCCGGCCACTGATGGGACGCCGGGCCGAGCTGGACCGGTTCGTGCACGCGGCCCTTTCGGCCGGGCGCGACCGGGCCGACATCGCATCGGCCCTGCGGGCGGCAGGCTGGCCCGGACGCGATATCGACCGGGCGCTCGGAGCCTATCACCGGAGCGATTTCCTGCCGCCCGTCCCGCGCCCGCAGCCTTTCGTATCGGGGCGCGACGCTTTTCTTTACGGCCTGACCTTCGTCGCGCTGGTGGTCGTGGTGGTGAACGCCGTGTCGCTGGCGTTCGAGGCGATCGAGTGGGCGTTGCGCGACACAGGGCGCTTGCGCGCCGAATGGCGGATTGCCGCGTTGGCGGTGTTTGCACCGGTCTTCGTGGCGCTGGATCGGCGGGCGCGCGGGTCCGACCGCGACAGTCCCATGCGCAAGATCTGTGCCTACGCGGCACTGTTCTGCGCGTCGATCGTGATCCTGGCCGACCTGGTGGCGGTCCTGGCGCTGCTGCTTGGCGGCGGGCTGGGGGCCGAGGTGGCGCTGAAGGCGCTGGCGGTGGGCATCGCGGCGGCGGCGGTCGGGTTTTACTACCGCGCGGACCTGGCCGAGGACGCCCCGGCGCAGACAGAGGAAGAGGCATGAGGCGATCATTTGCAACTGGCGCGGTGCTGGCGGTGGCATTGACCCTGTCGGCACCGCTATCGGCGGATCCGTCACCGCAGCTGGCACGGTCGGTCGCCGATCGCCTGTCGCGCTACGGCATCGACGTCGCGCCCGGCGCTTTGACCACGGCGCAGGCCGCGGCGCTGCATATCCTGATGGTGGACGGCACGCCCTACCTGCAGGTGCGGCGCAAGGCGCGTACCATCCTGACCAGCCCCGAGTTCCGGGACTGACCGATATTCGCTGAATGACCGGGGTTAGACGGCGGCCTTGCGCGACTCGTCCAGGTAGATCTCGCGCAGGCGCGCGGCCACCGGGCCGGGCGTGCCATCGCCGATGGGCGCGCCATCAAGCTCGACCACCGGCATGACGAAGGTCGAGGCCGAGGTGATGAAGGCCTCGTCGGCCGCGGCCGCCTCCTCCAGCGTGAAGGACCGTTCCTCGACGCGCATCTGCGCCTCGCGGGCGAAGCGCAGCACGGCGGCGCGGGTGATCCCGTGCAGAATCTCGTTGCCCAGGTGCCGCGTGATGATGGTGCCGTCCTTGACGATGTAGGCGTTGTTCGACGTGCCCTCGGTCACGTGCCCGTCCTCGACCATCCAGGCGTCATGGGCGCCCGCGGCCTTGGCCATCATCTTGCCCATGGACGGGTAGAGCAGCTGCACCGTCTTGATGTCGCGGCGGCCCCAGCGTTCGTCGGGGATCGAGATGATCTTCATCCCCTGCTTCGCCATGGGCGCGTCCGCGAGGCCCGGCTTTTCCTGCGTGAACAGCACGACCGTCTGGGGCGTCTGGGCATCGGGATACGCGAAATCGCGATCCGCCGCGCCGCGCGTGATCTGCAGGTAGATCAGCCCGTCATCCAGCCCGTTGTCGGCCACCAGCTTGCGATGGATGTCGAGCAGTTCGTCCGCGCCCATGGGCATCGGCATGTCCAGCTCGGCCAGCGACCGTTCCAGCCGCGCGGCGTGGCCGGCGAAATCCAGGATCTTGCCGCCCAGCACGCTGGTCACCTCGTAGACACCGTCGGCGAACAGGAAGCCGCGGTCGAAAACGGACACCTTGGCGTCCGCTTCGGGGACGAATTCGCCGTTGACGTAGACGGTGCGCGACATGGGCTGGCTCCTTGGGCTGTTGATCGTCCCATCGGGCAGGGCGGGCGTGCTGTCAAGCGGCACCCTTTTCGCGGTTGCAGCATTGCGCGCAATAATCTAACCGTTCAGGCAACGTATCAGACACAATATTGCGAGACCGCGCCATGTCCTTCCGTATCCAGCCCCAGCCGCCCGCCCGACCCAACCGTTGCCAGCTGTTCGGCCCCGGCTCGCGCCCGGCGATCTTCGAGAAGATGGCCCAGTCCGACGCCGACGTCATCAACCTGGACCTCGAGGACAGCGTCAGCCCCGACGACAAGGCCGAGGCGCGGAAGAACATCATCCAGGCCATCGGCGATATCGACTGGGGCACCAAACATCTGTGCGTGCGGATCAACGGGCTGGACACGCCCTACTGGTACCGCGACATCGTCGACATCCTCGAGCAGGCCGGAGACCGGATCGACCAGTTCATGATCCCCAAGGTCGGCAACGCCGCCGACATCTACGCGGTGGACGCGCTGGTCACGGCGGTCGAGGCCGCTAAGGGCCGCACCAAGCCCGTCGCGCTTGAGGTCATCATCGAGACCGCGGCCGGCATCGCCCATGTCGAGGAGATCGCCGCCGCCAGCCCGCGCCTTCAGGCCATGAGCCTCGGCGCCGCGGATTTCGCGGCCTCCATGGGGATGGCGACCACCGGGATCGGCGGCACGCAGGAAAACTACTACATGCACCGCGAGGGTCAGAAATACTGGTCGGACCCGTGGCACTGGGCGCAGGCGGCGATCGTCGCGGCCTGCCGCACCCACGGGGTGCTGCCGGTGGACGGGCCCTTCGGCGATTTCAGCGACGACGAGGGGTTCCGGGCGCAGGCCCTGCGGTCCGCCACGCTGGGCATGGTCGGCAAATGGGCCATCCACCCCAAGCAGGTGGCGCTGGCCAACGAGGTCTTCACCCCTTCGGACGACGCGGTGCGCGAGGCGCGCGAGATCCTCGAGGCCATGGAAGAGGCCAAGCGCACCGGGCAGGGTGCCGCCGTTTACAAGGGGCGCCTGGTCGACCTCGCCTCGATCCGGCAGGCCGAGGTCATCGTGCGCCAGTCCGAGATGATCGCGGGGTGAGCCTGTCCCTGCCGCTGGTGGCGCTGCTGGTGCCCGACTACGACGCCGGCATCGCGTTCTTCACCGCCATCGGCTTCGACCTGGTGACGGACGAGGACCAGGGCCGCAAGCGCTGGGTGGTCGTCGCGCCGCCCGGCGGCGGGGCCAGCCTGCTGCTGGCGCGCGCCGAGGGCCCGCAGGCCGGGGCCATCGGTCAGCAGGCGGGTGGCCGCGTCGGCTTCTTCCTGCACAGCCGCGATTTCGACGCCGACCGCGCCGCCATCACCGCCGCCGGCGGCACCTTCGAGGAGGATCCGCGCAATGAGCCCTATGGCCGCGTCGCCGTGTTCCGCGACCCGTGGGGCAACCGGTGGGACCTGATCGCGCCGGCCTGAACGCGCCCGTCACCCGGCGCCCTGCTTGACCATTCGCGCTTTGCGTTCCAATTGAAGGCCCAAGGAGAGCGCCGATGACCCATTACCTGGACTTCGAAAAATCCCTGGCCGAGATCGAGGGCAAGGCAGAAGAACTGCGCAACATGTCCCGGCAGGAGGACGGCGCGGACATGGAGGAGCAGGCCCAGGCGCTGGACCAGAAGGCGGCCAAGCTGCTGGACGATCTCTACAAGAACCTGACGCCCTGGCGGAAATGCCAGGTGGCGCGGCACCCGGCCCGGCCGCACTGCATCGACTATATCCGCACCCTGTTCACCGAGTTCACGCCGCTGGCGGGCGACCGCAACTTCGCCGACGACCACGCCGTGATGGGCGGGCTTGCGCGACTGGACGGGCGGCCGGTGATGGTGATCGGCCACGAGAAGGGCAACGACACCAAGTCGCGGCTCGAGCGGAATTTCGGCATGGCGCGGCCCGAGGGCTATCGCAAGGCGATCCGCCTGATGGAGATGGCCGACCGCTTCGGCCTGCCGGTGGTCACCCTGATCGACACGCCCGGCGCCTATCCCGGCAAGGGCGCCGAGGAACGCGGCCAGTCCGAGGCCATCGCCCGCTCGACCCAGGCATGCCTGGGGCTGGGCGTGCCGCTGGTCAGCGTCATCATCGGCGAGGGCGGCTCGGGCGGCGCGGTCGCCTTCGCCACCGCCAACCGCATCGCGATGCTGGAACACTCGGTCTACTCGGTGATCTCGCCCGAGGGCTGCGCGTCGATCCTGTGGAAGGACGCCGACAAGATGCGCGAGGCCGCCGAGGCGCTGCGCCTGACCGCGCAGGACCTGAAGAAGCTGGGCGTCATCGATCGCATCATCTCTGAGCCACAGGGCGGCGCGCAGCGTGACCTGCGCGCGGCCGTCGAGTCGGTCGGGCAGGCCATCGGCCAGATGCTGGACGAGCTGAGCGGGCTGGACCGCGACGGGCTGCGCGCCGAGCGGCGGCAGAAATACGTGAACATGGGCGACAAGGGGCTGGCGGCATGAAGGTCTACCTGAGCGGCGAAATCCACACCGACTGGCGCGAGCGGATCGAAAGCGGGGCGGACGGTCTCGGGGTCACGTTCTCGGCGCCCGTCACCGATCACGCGGCCAGCGACGATTGCGGCGTGGCCATCATGGGACCCGAGGACAAGAAGTTCTGGCACGACCGCAAGGGCGCGTCGCTGAACGCCATCCGCACCCGCATGGGGATCGAGTCCGCCGACGTGGTCGTCGTGCGGTTCGGCGACCAGTACAAGCAGTGGAACGCCGCCTTCGACGCGGGCTATGCCGCGGCGCTGGGCAAGTCGCTGATCATCCTGCACGGCCCCGACCACGCCCACGCGTTGAAAGAGGTCGACGCCGCCGCCAACGCGGTCTGCGAGACCCCCGAGCAGGTGGTCGACTGCCTGCGCTACGTGCTGACAGGCAAGCTGCCGGGCTAGGCGCGCCCGGGCGTCGTCGCGCCCCTGGCGGATCGTCGGATCGAGTATTTGAAGACCAGTGATGCAGGGTGCAGGGCGCGGCCCGGGCACCGGTGCGCCTAATTTCGACTGTCGGAGGGCGGCCAGCCAGAATGCCTTGACCGGTGGATGCCGGGCGCATCACCCTCGGGCGGTTCCAGTCAGCCTGGGGCCGCTCGATGAAACGCATTCTGATCGCCGTCACGGTGTTGGCCGGCATGGCCCAGGCGGTCTCCGCCCAAAGCTCCAACGCCGCCAGTTACCTGGTGCGCGAACGGATCGCCGAAGCCTGCGCCGGTGGGGCCGGACCCTTCGGCCCGGCGGGCATCATCGAGCGGGACCTGACCGGCGACGGCCGCGCCGACCTCATCCTCTTCGACCACCATCTGTCCTGCCGGGGCGGGATCGGCCGGTCACGATTCTGCGGCGCGGCGGCCTGCGCCTACACGATCTTCGTGCGCGAGGGCGACCTGCTGCGACCGAAGCATCAGGGCCTTTCGGTCGAGAATGTGTGGATCGAGTCCGGCACGCCGCCGGTCATCAACGCCACGGGCGCCGCCGCCAGCGGCTATGCGACAATACAGCTCCGGTGGGACGGGTCAGGCTTTCGCTAGGCGCGCGGGCAGGAGAGCATCGCGGTGATCTGCCAGCCCTCCGGCCCGTCGCGCAGGTGCAGGAACGTGTCCCAGGTGGCGCCGAAAAGCTCGCGCTGCTCGAGCCGGGCACCGGCGCAGCCGGGCGCGGCCGACAGCGCAACGATCCGCGCGGCGTAGGTCGAGTAGACCTCGTTCTGGGCCAGGTGATCGAAGAACGGATAGATGCTGCCCACGACCTCGCGCTGGCCCAGCCGGCCGGAGAACGCGGCATCGGCGTGGAACAGGGATCGCATCAGGGACAGGTCCCGGCGCGCCGTGGCGTCGATGAACTGTTCGAGTGTCGCGCGCGCGGCGTCTTCTGCGCCCATCCTGCCCTCGTCGGTCTGCCCGGGCTCCAGTCTTCGCCGCGCGACGGCCGCTTGGCAAGACCGGGGCGCGGCGGTGCTTGATCTGGGCGGCCCGAGCCCGTATCTGATGCCCGACACCCGAGAGGAGCTGCCCAATGGCCGCCAAGACCAACCCGTTCCAGTTCATCCAGCAGACCCGCGCCGAGATCGCCAAGGTCGTCTGGCCGACCCGGCGCGAGGTGCTTCTGACCACCGTGATGGTGTTCATCATGGCGTCGCTGACGGCGGTGTTCTTCTTTTTCGTGGATTTCCTGATCCGCTCGGGGCTGCAGTTGCTGCTGAACAGTGTCGGCTGAGCCACCCGCCGCGGCAGGCTTGCGTTCCGCGCCCGAGGCGGTTAGACGACCGAAAATCCCGGAAATGCTGGCGTGCACCTGATTCGAGTTGCACGCCGCTTTTTTATCCGGGCGCCCGCGCCGATACGCGGGATCAAGTGCAACGATAGATGCGAAGGCAAGGTCTCAGATGGCGAAACGCTGGTATTCCGTGAGCGTCCTGTCGAACTTCGAGAAGAAGATCGCCGAGCAGATCCGGTCGGAAGTCGCCGACAAGGGGCTCGAGGACGAGATCGACGAGGTGCTGGTGCCCACCGAAGAGGTGATCGAGATCCGGCGCGGCAAGAAAGTGACCACCGAGCGGCGGTTCATGCCCGGCTACGTGCTGGTGCACATGGAATTGGCCGACCACACCTATCACCTGATCAACTCGATCAACCGCGTGACCGGCTTCCTCGGCCCCCAGGGCCGCCCGATGCCCATGCGCGACGCCGAGGTCGAGGCGATCCTGGGCCGCGTGCAGGAAGGCGAGGACGCCCCGCGCATCGAGATCAGCTTCGAGACCGGCGAGAAGGTGAAGGTCACCGACGGCCCGTTCGAGGGCTTCGACGGCATGGTCGAGGACGTGGACGACGCCAACCAGCGTCTGAAGGTCAGCGTCTCGATCTTCGGTCGCGCCACGCCGGTCGAGCTGGAGTACACTCAGGTCTCGAAAGAGGTCTGAGCAGGCCGGGTCACCCCGGCCGCGTCGACGTGGGAGCTTGCGGGCCTTGGGCGCGCGGCGAACCACGGCAAGATGCCCCGTCTGAGGGGCGATTGTAGGGTGGGGAGCATCCCCGCCGCGATTGAAAGGAGGCCACCATGGCCAAGAAGAAGGTCGGCAGCATGAAGCTGCAAGTGCCTGCGGGCAAAGCGAACCCCTCGCCCCCCGTCGGCCCCGCGCTGGGTCAGCGCGGCATCAACATCATGGAATTCTGCAAGGCGTTCAACGCCAAGACGCAGGACATGGAGCCCGGCGCGCCGTGCCCCACCGTGATCACCTACTACCAGGACAAGTCCTTCACGATGGACATCAAGACGCCGCCGGCGTCGTACTACCTGAAGAAGGCCGCCAAGATCCAGTCGGGCGCCAAGACCCCGTCGCGCGAGACCGTGGGCACCGTGACCGTCAAGCAGGTCCGCGAGATCGCCGAAGCGAAGATGAAGGACCTGAACGCGACCTCGGTCGAGGGCGCGATGAAGATCATCCTGGGCTCCGCGTCCTCCATGGGCATCGAGGTGAAGTAATGGCCAAGATCAGCAAGAAGCGCCAGGCGCAGAAGGAAGCTTTCGCCGGCAAGGAAAACCTGTCGGTGGACGAGGCCGTCAAGCTGGTGAAGGCGCACGCCACCGCCAAGTTCGACGAGACCATCGAGATCGCCATGAACCTGGGCGTCGACCCGCGCCACGCCGACCAGATGGTCCGCGGCACGGTCACCCTGCCCGCGGGCACCGGCAAGGACGTGCGCGTCGCCGTCTTCGCCCGTGGTCCCAAGGCCGAGGAAGCCCAGGCCGCCGGGGCCGACGTGGTCGGCGCCGAGGATCTGATGGAGCAGGTTCAGGCCGGCAACATCAACTTCGACCGCTGCATCGCCACCCCCGACATGATGCCCATCGTGGGCCGCCTGGGTAAGATCCTGGGCCCGCGCAACCTGATGCCGAACCCCAAGGTCGGCACGGTGACCATGGACGTCAAGGAGGCCGTCGAGGCCGCCAAGGGCGGACAGGTCCAGTTCAAGGCCGAGAAGGCCGGCGTCGTGCACGCGGGCATCGGCAAGGCGTCGTTCGACGAGTCGGCCCTGGCCGCCAACCTGCGCGCCTTCGTCGATGCCGTGGGCAAGGCCAAGCCGGCCGGCGCCAAGGGCACCTACATGAAGCAGGTCGCCCTGAGCTCGAGCATGGGCCCCGGCGTGACCGTGGACGTCGTGTCGGCCACCGGCAACGACTGATACCGATCCGGCCGCTCCGCGGCGGTCGAGGAAACAAGGGGGGCGCGTCCGGCACCGGGCGCGCCCCTTTGTCTATGGGGGACGTCCGAAAGCCATCTCGGCGCAAAGCGGCGCGAGGACGGGTGTTCTAAGCCCTGCGCGCCACCTCGCGGCCGTTTCTGAGGCGCACATGCACGACCGTCGGATGCTCTCCGGCACGTTTGACGTCTGCGATGCCTGACGCTTCGACCAGGTCTGTCAGACGTGGAAATCCGAAGTTGCGAGCGTCGAAGTCGGGGGCCTGATTGGCGAGATGCGCCCCGACCCTCGCAAGGTTTGCCTGGCCGTCCTCCCCGGCCGTGGCGGCGATGGCCTTGGACAGCATGTCGATAGCCGTCTCGTCGAGCCCGGCGTTTCTGGGGGCAGACGGAATGAAGGCCGGCGACAGGATTTTGGCGGTGCTCTCCTTCGGCTTTGACTGGTCGGGATCATTTGCATCCAGAACGTCGAAATAGACGAACTTGTCGCAAGCCGTGATGAACGGGCGCGGCGTCTTGCGTTCCCCGAAGCCGTAGACGATCAGGCCCTGCTCCCGCACGCGGGCGGCCAGGCGTGCGAAGTCACTGTCACTGGAGACGATGCAGAACCCGGTGAAACGCCCCGTGTAGAGCAGGTCCATGGCATCGATTATCATCGCACCATCCGTCGCGTTCTTGCCCGTGGTGTATGCGAACTGCTGAACCGGCTGGATCGAGTGTTCGAGCAGGCAGTCCTTCCAGCCGGTGAGCTCCGGTCTGGTCCAGTCGCCATAGATCCGCTTCACGCTTGCGGTTCCGTAGTTCGCGATCTCCGCCAGCAACCCGTCCACGATCTTGGGCGAGGCGTTGTCGCCGTCGATCAGCAGCGCCAGCGTCTGGTTGGTCTCGTTCGTCATGATGTCCTCGCGTTTCCGAGGGCGTATCGGACAAGGATGTCAGGATGATGTCGGAAACCGCGGGCGGCTCAGGGTCGGTCGGCGCCGCGACCGGTGGGCTTGCCCCGGCAGCGGCGTCGCCGTCGCGCAGCGCTTGCGACATTGCGGCCCGGTGTCCGGGGGGATCAATCCGGCGGGTCGGGTGTTGGTGGGCCAAGATCCAATGAACCCGCCCGCGGGAAGCCGCGGGGCTGCCCAGAAGGAGTGCCCCATGACCGAACATCGCGCCGCCACCCTGTCCGACCTGCCCGAGAACGATCCGACCGAGGTCGCCGTCGGCGACCGCAAGGTCGTGCTGGTCCGACAGGCCAGCAGCGTCTTCGCCGTTGCCGCGACCTGCCCCCACAAGGGCGTGCCGCTGAAGATGGGTGCGGTGAAGGACGGCAAGCTGATCTGCCCCGCCCACCGCGCGATGTTCGACCTGGAAAGCGGCGACCTGCTGGCGCCCCCGGCCTGCGAGTCCATCGCCAGCTATCCGGTGCGGGTGGACGGCGAGGACGTGTATGTCACCGTCGAGCCCGATCAGCCGGAACACCCGCTGCCTGCCCATGCGGGCCGCGGCGACGACCCGCGCCGCTTCGTCATCCTGGGCTCCGGCGCCGCCGGCTGGCGCGCCGCCGAGACCCTGCGCCGCGAGGGGTTCGAGGGGACCATCAACGTGGTGACCGACGAGGGGCCCGTGCCGCTGGACCGCACGGGGTTCTCCAAGGGATACCTCAACAGCGGCGAGACGCCTGCCCTGCGCGACGAAAGCACCGTCGCCAAGCTGGGCATCGAGGTGGTGAAGGGCCGGGCGACCGGCATCACGCCGGCGCTGAAGACCGTGAACCTCGACGGGGGCGTGTCGCTGGACTACGACGCGCTGCTGATCGCCACGGGCTGCGACCCGCGCAAGCTGGACGTGCCGGGCGCCGATCTGGAAGGCATCCACATGATCCGGGGCATGGCCGACGCCGACGCCCTGCGCGAGGATATCGAGAGCCGCGCCAAGGCGGGGCCGGTGCGGGTGGCCATCGTCGGGGCGGGTTTCATCGGGCTCGAAGCCGCGACCAACCTGAACAAGCGCGACGGTGTCGAGGTCACTGTGGTCACGCCCGAGGCGCGCCCGCTGGCCAAGCTGTTCGGCGATGCCTTCGGCGACCGGCTGCTGTCCGAACACCGCGAGGCGGGCATCGAGATGCGGACGGAGACCAGGGTCACCGGCTTTGCCGGGTCGCGCCGGGTCGAGGCGCTCGAGACCGAGGGGGGCGACAGCATCCCGTGCGACATCGCGATCGTGGCCATCGGGGCCAAGCCGCGGACCGAGTGGCTGCCGTTCGAGACGCTTCAGGACGGCGGCATCGGCGTGGATGACAAGCTGGCCGTGGCGGGTGTCGAGGATATCTATGCCGCGGGCGACATCGCGCAGCTGCCCACGCCCTGGGGCGACGTGCGGATCGAGCACTGGCGCTTCGCGCAGGAGCTGGGCGAGCTGGCGGCGCGCAACATGCTGGGGCAGGGCGCGCGCTATGCGGGCACGCCGTTCTTCTGGTCGATGCAGCAGCCGAACGGATCCTACAGCTATACCGGCCATGCCGAGTCCTGGGACGACGCGCGCGGCGCGCCCGATGGCGACAGTTTCCAGGTCGAATACGTGACGGGCGGGCGCAAGGCGGCCGTGCTGGCGCTGGGCTTCGACGACGACCTGACGAAGCTGACGCTCGAGATGGCGGGCACCGGCCCGGTTGCGGACGCCTGAGCGGCGAAAACTGGCTGGGTCGGGTTGGCAATCCGGCGCGAACGGCCTAATAGGCTCCTGTCGTTCCCCCGTGCGATTCGCGCGGGGGTTCGCATTCGTCCGAGACGGTGGGTGCGCCGGGCCAGCCCGGCACGTAATTCCTGCCCGAGACGGGAAGAGACATTTTTTTATCGGCCCCGCGATCGGTGCCGGTTTGGGGATGTGACGACCCGTTCGGACCGCATGGTCGGGCTGAACAACAGTCCGGCTGAACGAGCCGGAGGGGTTGCCCTCCAAACTTGGAGTGAAACTGTGGATAGAGCCCAGAAAGAGAAAGTGGTCGAGGAACTCGGCCAGATCTTCGAAAGCTCTGGCGTCGTAGTGGTTGCCCACTACACGGGCCTCACGGTTGCCGAGATGCAGGACCTGCGCGCGCGTATGCGTGAAGCGGGCGGGTCCGTCCGCGTTGCCAAGAACAAGCTCGCCAAGATCGCCCTTGAGGGAAAGCCGAACGCTTCGTTGGCCGACCTTCTGACGGGCATGACCGTTCTGTCCTATTCCGAGGACCCCGTGGCTGCGGCCAAGGTGGCCGAGGACTACGCCAAGGATAACTCGAAATTCGAGATCCTGGGCGGTGCCATGGGCGAGAACGCGTTGGACCGCGCCGGTGTGGCGGCGGTTGCGAAGATGCCCAGCCGCGAGGAGCTTATCGCTTCCATCGTGGGCTGCATCGGCGCGCCCGCATCCAACATCGCGGGGGCCATTGGCGCGCCTGCTTCGAACATCGCAAGCATCCTGTCGACCATCGAGGAGCGGGCCGAGGCGGCCTGATCCCGTCCGGGTCTTGAACCCGGATCGCTGGAACACATCTAAACGAACGGAACCAATCAAATGGCTGATCTGAAGAAACTTGCCGAAGAGATCGTGGGTCTGACCCTTCTCGAGGCCCAGGAACTGAAAACCATCCTGAAGGATGAATACGGCATCGAGCCCGCCGCTGGCGGCGCCGTGATGATGGCCGGCCCTGCTGGCGACGCCGGTGGCGCCGCCGAAGAAGAGCAGACCGAATTCGACGTGATCCTGAAGAGCGCCGGCGCTCAGAAGATCAACGTGATCAAGGAAGTCCGCGCCATCACCGGCCTGGGCCTGAAAGAGGCCAAGGAACTGGTCGAAGCCGGCGGCAAGCCCGTCAAGGAAGGCGTCGACAAAGCCGAAGCCGAAGAGATCAAGGGCAAGCTGGAAGCAGCTGGCGCCGAGATCGAGCTCAAGTGATCGACGCGCCCGCGGCGCGGCGCGGCCCCCGGACCTGATCCGGGGCGCGCGTTGCCCGGGGCGCGCGCGCGGCCAGGGCGGCATCGGAACCTTCAGGGCTGCGATGTCGCGCAAGGGCCCGCGAAACAAACCGGCTGGTCCCGTTTTCGGGGCCAGCCTTCCGCGTCTCAGAGAGGGCCATGGTGGCCCGTGACCCTCTCTCAGGTGCGGCAAGGGATCGGGCGGCGACCGGTGGGACGGTCGCCAGGTATGGATCCACTGCCCCCGTTTCGTCAGGACGCGCGGCCCCGCCCCAAGGGTCGTGCCGCCCACGAAAAGCAAAGGTGATACCCCCATGGCATCCAGCTACCTTGGCCAGAAGCGGCTTCGTAAATATTACGGCAAGATCCGGGAAGTCCTGGAAATGCCGAACCTCATCGAGGTTCAGAAATCCAGCTATGATCTCTTCCTGAAGTCGGGCGACCAGCTCGAGCCGATGGACGGCGAAGGCATCAAGGGCGTGTTCCAGTCGGTCTTTCCGATCAAGGACTTCAACGAGACGGCCGTCCTGGAATTCGTCAAGTACGAGCTGGAAAAGCCGAAATACGACGTCGAGGAATGCCAGCAGCGCGACATGACCTACAGCGCGCCGCTGAAGGTGACCCTGCGCCTGATCGTGTTCGATGTGGACGAGGATACCGGCGCCAAGTCCGTCAAGGACATCAAGGAGCAGGACGTGTTCATGGGCGACATGCCCCTGATGACGCCGAACGGCACCTTCGTGGTGAACGGGACCGAGCGCGTCATCGTGTCGCAGATGCACCGTTCGCCCGGCGTCTTCTTCGACCACGACAAGGGCAAGACCCACAGCTCGGGCAAGCTGCTGTTCGCCTGCCGCATCATTCCCTATCGCGGCTCGTGGCTGGACTTCGAGTTCGACGCCAAGGATCTCGTCTACGCGCGCATCGACCGTCGCCGCAAGCTGCCGGTGACGACGCTTCTCTATGCCCTGGGGCTCGACCAGGAAGCGATCATGGACGCGTATTACGATACCGTCGACTTCAAGCTCGAGAAGAACAAGGGCTGGGTGACCAAGTTCTTCCCCGAGCGCGTGCGCGGCACGCGTCCCGCCTATGACCTGGTCGACGCCAAGTCGGGCGAGGTGATCGCCGAGGCGGGCAAGAAGGTGACCCCGCGCGCCGTGAAGAAGCTGATCGACGAAGGCGAAGTGACCCAGCTTCTGCTGCCGTTCGACCAGATCGTCGGCCGCTTCGTCGCGCGCGACATCATCAACGAGGAAACCGGCGCGATCTACGTCGAGGCGGGTGACGAGCTCACCTGGGAGACGGACAAGGACGGCGCAGTCACCGGCGGCACCCTGCACGAGCTGATCGAGGCCGGCATCACCGACATCCCGGTGCTGGACATCGACAACGTCACGGTCGGCCCGTACATGCGCAACACGATGGCGCAGGACAAGAACCTGAACCGTGACACCGCGCTGATGGACATCTACCGCGTCATGCGCCCGGGCGAGCCGCCCACCGTCGAGGCCGCCAGCACCCTGTTCGACACCCTGTTCTTCGACGCCGAGCGCTATGACCTCAGCGCCGTGGGCCGGGTGAAGATGAACATGCGCCTGAATCTCGACGCCGAGGACACGCAGCGCACCCTGCGCCGCGAGGACATCGTCGCCTGCATCAAGGCGCTGGTGGACCTGCGCGACGGCCGCGGGGACATCGACGACATCGACCACCTGGGCAACCGCCGGGTGCGCTCGGTCGGCGAGTTGATGGAAAACCAGTACCGCGTCGGCCTGCTGCGCATGGAACGCGCCATCAAGGAGCGCATGTCGTCGGTCGAAATCGACACCGTCATGCCGCAGGACCTGATCAACGCGAAGCCCGCGGCCGCCGCCGTGCGCGAGTTCTTCGGCTCGTCGCAGCTGTCGCAGTTCATGGACCAGACCAACCCGCTGTCGGAAGTCACCCACAAGCGCCGCCTGTCGGCCCTTGGACCGGGCGGCCTGACGCGCGAGCGTGCCGGCTTCGAGGTGCGCGACGTGCACCCGACCCACTATGGCCGGATGTGCCCGATCGAAACGCCCGAAGGTCCGAACATCGGCCTGATCAACTCGCTGGCGACCTTCGCCCGCGTGAACAAGTACGGCTTCATCGAGACGCCCTATCGCGTGGTGAAGGACGGGCAGGTGACCGACGAGGTTCACTACATGTCCGCCACCGAGGAAATGCGCCACACCGTGGCGCAGGCCAACGCGACGCTGGATGACGGCGGCAAGTTCGTGAACGAGATGGTGAACACCCGCCAGTCGGGCGACTACACGCTGGCCCCGGTCGAGAATGTCGACCTGATCGACGTGTCGCCCAAGCAGCTGGTGTCGGTCGCCGCCTCGCTGATCCCGTTCCTCGAGAACGACGACGCCAACCGCGCCCTGATGGGGTCGAACATGCAGCGCCAGGCGGTTCCGCTTCTGCGGGCCGAGGCGCCGCTGGTCGGCACCGGGATCGAGGAAATCGTCGCCCGCGATTCGGGCGCCGCGATCATGGCGCGGCGCGGCGGGGTCATCGACCAGGTCGATGCCCAGCGTATCGTGATCCGGGCCACCGAGGACCTGGAGCTGGGCGACGCCGGTGTGGATATCTACCGCCTGCGCAAGTTCCAGCGGTCGAACCAGAACACCTGCATCAACCAGCGTCCGCTGGTGAAGGTGGGCGACAGCGTCGGCAAGGGCGAAGTCATCGCCGACGGCCCGTCGACCGACCTGGGCGAGCTGGCCCTGGGCAAGAACGTGGTCGTCGCGTTCATGCCGTGGAACGGCTATAACTACGAGGACTCCATCCTGATTTCCGAGCGGATCACCCGCGACGACGTCTTCACCTCGATCCATATCGAGGAGTTCGAGGTCGCCGCCCGTGACACCAAGCTGGGACCGGAAGAGATCACCCGCGACATCCCGAACGTGGGCGAAGAGGCGCTGCGCAACCTCGACGAGGCCGGCATCGTCTATATCGGCGCCGAGGTCGGGCCTGCGGATATCCTTGTGGGTAAGATCACGCCCAAGGGCGAAAGCCCGATGACGCCCGAGGAGAAACTCCTGCGCGCCATCTTCGGCGAAAAGGCCAGCGACGTGCGCGACACCTCGCTGCGTCTGCCCCCGGGTGACTATGGCACGGTCGTGGAAGTTCGCGTCTTCAACCGCCACGGCGTGGAGAAGGACGAGCGGGCCCTGCAGATCGAGCGGGAAGAGATCGATCGCCTGTCGCGCGACCGCGACGACGAGCTGGCGATCCTGGACCGCAACATCTATGCCCGCCTGCGCGAGCTGATCCTGGGCAAGACCGCCGTGAAGGGCCCCAAGGGCGTCAAGGCGAACACCAAGATCGACGAGGCGCTGCTGGATGACCAGCTGAGCCGCGGCCAGTGGTGGCAGCTCGCCCTCGAGGACGAGGACGACGCCAAGATCATGGAAGCCCTGAACGAGCAGTACGAGGCGCAGAAGCGCGCGCTCGACGCCCGTTTCGAGGACAAGGTCGAGAAGGTGCGTCGTGGCGACGACCTGCCGCCGGGCGTGATGAAGATGGTCAAGGTCTTCGTCGCGGTGAAGCGCAAGCTTCAGCCGGGCGACAAGATGGCCGGCCGTCATGGCAACAAGGGCGTGATCTCGAAGGTGGTGCCGATGGAGGACATGCCGTTCCTCGCCGATGGCACGCCGGTCGACTTCGTCCTGAACCCGCTGGGCGTGCCGTCGCGCATGAACGTGGGTCAGATCCTCGAAACCCACATGGGCTGGGCCGCACGCGGTCTGGGTCTGAAGGTGGACGAGGCGCTGGACGATTATCGCCGCAACGGTGACATGACCCCGGTGCGCGACGCGATGAAGATCGCCTATGGCGACGACGTCTTCGCCGAGGGCATCGAGGGCGCCGAAGATGACGCGCTGCTGGAAATGGCCGGCAACGTCACCCGCGGTGTTCCGATCGCCACGCCGGTCTTCGACGGCGCGAAAGAGGCCGACGTGAACGACAGCCTGGCGCGTGCCGGCTTCGACACCTCGGGCCAGTCGCTGCTGTTCGACGGCCGCACGGGCGAGGCGTTCAGCCGGAAGGTGACGGTGGGGATCAAGTACCTGCTGAAGCTGCACCACCTGGTGGACGACAAGATCCACGCGCGGTCGACCGGACCCTACAGCCTGGTCACCCAGCAGCCGCTGGGCGGCAAGGCCCAGTTCGGCGGTCAGCGCTTCGGCGAGATGGAGGTCTGGGCGCTGGAAGCCTACGGCGCGGCCTACACCCTGCAGGAGATGCTGACGGTGAAATCCGACGACGTGGCGGGCCGGACCAAGGTCTACGAGAGCATCGTCAAGGGCGAGGACAACTTCGAGGCGGGCGTCCCCGAGAGCTTCAACGTTCTCGTGAAGGAAGTCCGCGGCCTCGGCCTGAACATGGAACTCCTGGATGCCGAGGACGAGGAGGAAGACGCGGAGTGATCCGCGGCGGGGGCGATCCTTTCCCCAAGAATCGTCCCTCACTCCCCTCTCTGACGCACCCTAACTCTTAGGACAGAATATGAACCAGGAACTGACCACCAACCCGTTCTCGCCCATGGCGACGCCGAAAAGCTTCGACGAAATCAAGGTATCGCTGGCGAGCCCCGAGCGGATCCTCAGCTGGTCCTTCGGCGAGATCAAGAAGCCCGAGACGATCAACTACCGCACGTTCAAGCCCGAGCGTGACGGCCTGTTCTGCGCGCGCATCTTCGGACCGATCAAGGATTACGAGTGCCTGTGCGGCAAGTACAAGCGCATGAAGTATCGCGGCGTCGTCTGCGAGAAGTGCGGCGTCGAGGTGACGTTGCAGAAGGTCCGTCGCGAGCGCATGGGCCACATCGAGCTGGCCGCGCCCTGCGCCCACATCTGGTTCCTCAAGTCGCTGCCCTCGCGCATCGGCCTGATGCTGGACATGACCCTGCGCGACCTCGAGCGGGTTCTCTACTTCGAGAACTACGTGGTGATCGAGCCGGGCCTGACGGATCTCACCTACGGTCAGATGCTGACCGAGGAAGAGTTCATGGACGCCCAGGACCAGTACGGCATGGACGCCTTCACCGCCAATATCGGCGCCGAGGCCATCCGTGAGATGCTGGCGATGATCGACCTCGAGGCCGAGGCCGAGCGCCTGCGCGAGGAGCTGAAGGAAGCCACCGGCGAACTGAAGCCCAAGAAAATCATCAAGCGCCTGAAGATCGTCGAGAACTTCATCGAATCCGGCAACCGCCCGGAATGGATGGTGCTGACCGTCGTTCCCGTCATCCCGCCCGAGCTGCGCCCGCTGGTTCCGCTGGACGGTGGCCGCTTCGCGACCTCGGACCTGAACGACCTGTATCGCCGCGTCATCAACCGCAACAACCGCCTGAAGCGCCTGATCGAGCTTCGCGCGCCTGATATCATCATCCGCAACGAAAAGCGGATGCTGCAGGAATCCGTCGACGCCCTGTTCGACAACGGCCGCCGCGGCCGCGTCATCACCGGCGCCAACAAGCGCCCGCTGAAGTCGCTGTCGGACATGCTGAAGGGCAAGCAGGGCCGGTTCCGCCAGAACCTGCTGGGCAAGCGCGTCGACTTCTCGGGCCGTTCGGTCATCGTGACCGGCCCCGAGCTGAAGCTGCACCAGTGCGGGCTGCCGAAGAAGATGGCGCTCGAACTGTTCAAGCCGTTCATCTACTCGCGGCTCGAGGCGAAGGGCCTGTCGTCGACCGTGAAGCAGGCGAAGAAGCTGGTCGAGAAAGAGCGTCCCGAGGTCTGGGACATCCTCGACGAGGTCATCCGCGAGCACCCGGTCATGCTGAACCGGGCACCGACCCTGCACCGCCTGGGCATCCAGGCGTTCGAGCCGGTGCTGATCGAAGGCAAGGCGATCCAGCTTCACCCGCTGGTCTGCTCGGCCTTCAACGCCGACTTCGACGGCGACCAGATGGCCGTGCACGTCCCGCTGTCGCTGGAAGCCCAGCTGGAAGCGCGCGTCCTGATGATGTCGACCAACAACGTGCTGTCGCCCGCCAACGGCGCGCCCATCATCGTGCCGTCGCAGGACATGATCCTGGGCCTGTACTACATCACGATGCAGCGCGAGGGCATGAAGGGCGAAGGCATGATCTTCTCGAACGTGGACGAGGTGCAGCACGCCCTCGACGCGGGCGAGGTGCACCTGCACGCCAAAGTCCAGGCGCGGCTGCCGCAGATCGACGACGAGGGCAACGAGGTGATGGTGCGGTTCGAAACCACGCCGGGCCGCGTGCGCCTGGGCGCGCTTCTGCCGCTGAATGCCAAGGCGCCCTTCGACCTGGTCAACCGTCTGCTGCGCAAGAAGGAAGTGCAGCAGGTCATCGACACCGTCTACCGCTACTGCGGCCAGAAGGAGTCGGTCATCTTCTGCGACCAGATCATGACCATGGGCTTCCGCGAGGCGTTCAAGGCCGGCATCAGCTTCGGCAAGGACGACATGGTCATTCCCGAAACGAAGTGGCCGATCGTGGAAGAAACCCGCGAGCAGGTGAAGGACTTTGAGCAGCAGTACATGGACGGCCTGATCACCCAGGGTGAGAAGTACAACAAGGTCGTCGATGCGTGGTCGAAGTGTAACGACAAGGTCACCGAGGCGATGATGTCGACCATCTCGACTCCCGGCACCGACGAGAACGGCGCCGAGAACGAGCCGAACTCGGTCTACATGATGGCCCACTCGGGCGCCCGTGGCTCGGTCACCCAGATGAAGCAGCTGGGCGGCATGCGTGGCCTCATGGCCAAGCCGTCGGGCGAGATCATCGAGACGCCGATCATCTCGAACTTCAAGGAAGGCCTGACCGTGCTCGAGTACTTCAACTCGACCCACGGTGCGCGGAAGGGTCTGTCGGACACCGCCCTGAAGACGGCGAACTCGGGTTACCTGACCCGTCGTCTGGTGGACGTGGCGCAGGACTGCATCGTTCGCATGCATGATTGCGGCACCGACCGGGCCGTGACCGCGCGGGCCGCCGTCAACGACGGCGAGATCGTCGCGTCGCTGGGCGAGCGTGTGCTGGGCCGTGTCGCGGCCGAGGACCTGGTCAGGCCGGCCACCGACGAGGTGATCGTCGCCGAGGGCGAGCTGATCGACGAGCGCAAGGCCGACATGGTCGAGGCCAGCGGCCTGGCCGAGGCGCGCATCCGCTCGCCGCTGACCTGCGAGGCCGAGGAAGGCGTCTGCGCCATGTGCTACGGTCGTGACCTGGCGCGCGGTACGATGGTGAACCAGGGCGAAGCCGTGGGCATCATCGCGGCGCAGTCCATCGGCGAGCCGGGCACCCAGCTGACCATGCGGACGTTCCACATCGGCGGCGTGGCACAGGGTGGCCAGCAATCCTTCCAGGAAGCTGGCCAGGAGGGCGTGGCCGAGTACCGCAACGCCCAGACCCTGAAGAACGACGCCGGGCAGGTGATCGTCATGGGCCGCAACATGACCCTTGCGATCATCGACGAGAACGGCGTCGAGCGTGCGACCTACAAGCTGGGCTACGGCACCACGATGCATGTCGAGGACGGCGCCAAGATCAGCCGTGGCGACAGGCTGTTCGAGTGGGACCCCTACACCCTGCCGATCATCGCCGAGAAGGCGGGCACCGCGCGCTTCGTCGACCTTGTCACCGGCATCTCGGTGCGGGACGAGACCGACGACGCCACCGGCATGACCCAGAAGATCGTCAGCGACTGGCGGTCGGTGCCCAAGGGCGGTGACCTGAAGCCCGAGATCCTGATCGTGGGCGAAGACGGCGAGCCGGTGCGCAACGACCAGGGCAACCCGGTCACGTACCCGATGTCGGTGGACGCCATCCTGTCCGTCGAGGAGGGGGCCGAGATCAAGGCCGGTGACGTGGTCGCGCGTATTCCGCGTGAGGGCGCCAAGACCAAGGACATCACCGGTGGTCTGCCGCGTGTGGCCGAACTGTTCGAAGCGCGTCGTCCGAAGGACCACGCCATCATCGCCGAGGCGGATGGCTACGTTAAATTCGGTCGCGACTACAAGAACAAGCGCCGTATCGCCATCGTCCCGGCCGAGGACGACGCCGAGCCGATCGAGTACATGGTGCCCAAGGGCAAGCACATCCCGGTGCAGGAAGGCGACTTCGTGCAGAAGGGCGACTACATCATGGATGGCAACCCCGCCCCCCATGACATCCTGTCGATCCTGGGTGTGGAAGCTCTGGCCGATTACATGATCGACGAGGTGCAGGACGTCTATCGACTGCAGGGTGTGAAGATCAACGACAAGCACATCGAGGTGATCGTTCGCCAGATGCTGCAGAAGTGGGAGATCCAGGACTCGGGCGAGACGACGCTTCTGAAGGGCGAGCACGTGGACAAGGCCGAGTTCGACGAGGCCAACGAGAAGGCTCTCAAGAAGGGCGGCCGTCCGGCACAGGGCGAACCGATTCTGCTGGGCATCACCAAGGCGTCGCTGCAGACCCGCAGCTTCATCTCGGCGGCGTCCTTCCAGGAAACCACCCGCGTGCTGACCGAAGCCTCGGTGCAGGGCAAGCGCGACAAGCTGGTGGGCCTGAAAGAGAACGTCATCGTCGGCCGCCTGATCCCGGCCGGCACCGGCGGGGCCACCCAGCGCGTGCGCCGCATCGCGGCCGAGCGCGACCTGAAGGTGCTGAAAGCCGCCCGGGCCGAGGCCGAAGCGGCCGCCGCCCTGGCCGCGCCCGAGGAAGAGGTGATGGGCGAGCAGCCCATGGACGTGGGCCTGATGGACACGCCCGAGAGCCGCGACGAATAAGCACGCGGCCCTTCACAGGACGGATCAAGGCGCCCCCTCGCGGGGCGCCTTTTTCTTTGCGGAAACCGGTGGATAGCGCGCCGATCAGGCCAAATTCCCGGCGAATTCCCGATTCCGGTCGGAACGCCCGTTGAAATCGGGTTTGCCCAACCGCCGATCTGCCGCACTTTTATCTAATTGTGAGGAAAAACCGTACCGACCCAAAAAGGGGATAAGGCCATGTCGAACAAGGAATATCGCAAACCGGGATTGGGGCTCGCGCTTCTGCCCATTGTCCTGACGCTCGCCATCCTGATGCTTCAGCTGTTCTATTTCGGCAATTTCGTGCCGCATATTCCGCTGGCTATCGGCATCGCCATCACCGGCCTCGTGGCGCTGTATCTCGGGCATGACTGGGACAGCATCGAGGACGGGCTGTTCCACGTGGTCAAGATTTCCCTGCCTTCGGTGTCGGTACTGATCGTTGTCGGGATGATCATCGGGGTCTGGATCGCCTCGGGTACCGTGCCCACGCTGATCTACTACGGCCTGCTGGTGCTGAACCCGTCGATATTCCTCGCCGCCGCGATGATCCTGTGCGCGGTCGTTTCGGTCAGCCTCGGCACGTCGTGGGGTACGGTCGGCACCGTGGGCCTGGCGCTCATGGGCATCGGCGCCGGTTTCGAGGTGCCCGCCTACTGGACTGCCGGCGCAGTGGTTTCGGGCGCGTTCTTCGGCGACAAGATCTCGCCCCTGTCGGACACGACGAACCTGGCCCCTGCGGTCACCGGGACGAACGTCTTCGACCACATCCGCAACATGATGCCCACGACCGTCCCCGCGATGCTGATCGCGCTGGGGGTCTATATCTTCGCGGGCTACACGCTGATCGACCCGGCCGGCGGATCGTTCGAGCAGATCAACGCCATCACCAGCGGCCTGGACGAGGCCTTCTGGATCTCGCCCTGGCTTCTGGTGCCCGCGCTTCTGGTCATCACCCTTGCCGTGACCAAGAACCCGCCGATCCCGTCGCTGTTCGCAGGTGTCCTGGCGGGTGGCCTCATGGCGATCATGTTTCAGGGCGAGGGGCTGAAGTCGGTGTTTGCCTATGCCAACTCGGGCTTCTCGATCGAAACGGGCGTGAGCGAAATCGACAACCTGCTGAACCGGGGCGGCGTGCAGTCGATGATGTGGACCATCTCGCTCATCCTGCTGGCGCTCGGCTTCGGCGGCGCGCTGGAGCGGACCCGCTGCCTGGAAGCCGTGATCGACAAGATCATCGCCAGCGTGAAGTCCTTTGCCGGCATCCAGACCTCGGCGACTTTGACCGCGGCGGCCACCAATGTTGTGGCGGGCGACCCCTACCTGTCGATCGCGCTGCCGGGGCGGATGTACTGCCCGGTCTATCGCGGGATGGGATATTCCACGCTGAACCTGTCGCGCGGCATCGAGGAGGGCGGCACGCTGATCTCGCCGCTGATCCCGTGGAACGCGGGCGGCGCCTTCGTGATCTCGGCCCTGGGGCTCGGGATCATGGGCGGCGATCTCGAGAACCTGCTCTATATCCCGCTGGCCATCGCCTGCTGGGCCTCGCCGGTGATCGGCATCTTCTACGCCTGGACCGGCCTCTTCTCGCCCAAGGCATCGGACGAAGAGAAGCAGAAGTGGAAATCGGACGGCGAGGACATCGCCGATCTCCAGACGGCCTGACCGTTTCGACCGGGGCGGCCCCTTGCGCGCCGCCCCGGTCCCGCTGTCCGGCGGCCTTTTACCCTCCGGTAAGGGGCGCTGTTGACACCCGACGACTCGGGTTCTATACGGCCCCGAACTGAGCGTCCGGGCGATGCCCTGCCAGTTGTGAAATCGAAGGACGTGGTCACGATCCGGGCCCTGGCGCCCCGATCCTCTGAGACCCAACCGCAAGGGCCCGCGCCCGTTGCGGTGATTGCGTTTTGCGGACGCGCAAGGCGTAGCGAAGAAGATGAACCGGGGTGCGCGCGCCCCATGAGAATTAGATGTTGCAACACCGAGGAAAGTCACCGGAATGCCAACGATCCAACAGCTGATCCGCAAGCCGCGGCAGCCGAAAGTCAAACGCTCCAAGTCGCTGCACCTGGAAGGCTGCCCCCAGAAGCGCGGCGTCTGCACCCGCGTTTACACCACCACGCCGAAGAAGCCGAACTCGGCCATGCGGAAGGTCGCCAAGGTGCGCCTGACCAATGGTTACGAGGTCATCAGCTACATCCCCGGCGAATCGCACAACCTGCAAGAGCACTCGGTGGTGCTGATCCGTGGTGGTCGTGTGAAGGACCTTCCCGGTGTCCGCTACCACATCCTGCGCGGCGTGCTGGACACGCAAGGTGTCAAAGACCGCAAGCAGCGCCGCTCGAAATACGGCGCGAAGCGTCCGAAGTAAGAGGATTAACAGATGTCCCGTCGTCACGCCGCCGAAAAGCGCGAGATCCTGCCCGACGCCAAGTTCGGCGATAAGGTGATCACCAAGTTCATGAACAACCTGATGGTTGACGGCAAGAAGTCCGTCGCCGAACGCATCGTCTACAACGCGTTCGATCGGGTCGAAGGCAAGCTCAAGAAGTCGCCCGTCGAGGTCTTCCACGAGAGCCTGGACAACATCAAACCGTCGGTCGAGGTCCGCTCGCGCCGCGTGGGTGGTGCGACCTACCAGGTGCCCGTCGAAGTGCGCCCCGAGCGCCGCGAAGCGCTGGCGATCCGCTGGCTGATCAACGCCTGCCGCGCCCGCAACGAGAACACCATGGAAGAGCGTCTGGCCGGTGAGCTCGTCGATGCCGTCAACGGTCGTGGCTCGGCGGTGAAGAAGCGCGAAGACACCCACAAGATGGCCGACGCCAACAAGGCGTTCAGCCACTACCGCTGGTAAGACCGGCGGGTTTTCCCGCCGTCGCCGGCGGACCACCGTACCAAAGCAAGGACTGCTCCTATGCCCCGCGATTATTCGCTCGCCCGTTACCGCAACTTCGGCATCATGGCTCACATCGATGCCGGCAAGACCACCTGCACCGAGCGCATCCTGTTCTACACCGGCAAGTCCCACAAGATCGGCGAAGTCCATGACGGCGCCGCCACGATGGACTGGATGGAGCAGGAGCAGGAACGCGGGATCACCATCACCTCGGCCGCGACGACCACCTTCTGGTTCCGCACCGAGGACGGCAAGACCACGACCGGCATCTACGGCGACACGCCCGAGGAAGCCGGCTTCCGCTTCAACATCATCGACACCCCCGGCCACGTGGACTTCACCATCGAGGTCGAGCGTTCGCTGGCCGTGCTGGACGGCGCCGTCGCCGTGCTGGACGCCAATGCCGGCGTCGAGCCGCAGACGGAGACCGTGTGGCGCCAGGCCGACCGCTACAAGGTGCCGCGCATCGTGTTCGTCAACAAGATGGACAAGATCGGTGCCGACTTCTTCAACTGCGTGAAGATGATCAAGGACCGCACCGGTGCCACCCCCGCGCCGATCCAGATGCCCATCGGGGCCGAGGATCAGCTGGAAGGCATCGTCGACCTGGTTACCATGAAGGAGTGGGTCTGGAAGGGTGAAGACCTGGGCGCCAGCTGGGTCGTTCAGGACGTGCGCGACGAGCTGAAGGATCGTGCCGAGGAGATGCGCCAGGAGCTCATCGAGATCGCCGTCGAAATGGACGACGACGCGATGGAGAAGTACCTGGAAGGCGAAGAGCCCGATCTGCCGACCCTGCGGTCGCTGATCCGCAAGGGCACCCTGTCCATGTCCTTCGTGCCCGTGCTGGCCGGCTCGGCGTTCAAGAACAAGGGCGTGCAGCCCCTGCTGAACGCGGTGATCGACTACCTGCCCGGTCCGCTCGACGTGCCCGCCTACATGGGCTTCTCGCCCGATGACGAGACCGAGACCCGCAACATCGCCCGGCACGCCGACGATGACGAGCCGTTCTCGGCGCTGGCGTTCAAGATCATGAACGACCCGTTCGTGGGCTCGCTGACCTTCACCCGCATCTACTCGGGTCACCTCTCCAAGGGCGACTCGGTCATGAACTCGACCAAGGGCAAGAAAGAGCGCATCGGTCGTATGATGATGATGCACTCGAACAACCGCGAGGAAATCGAGAACGCCTATGCGGGCGACATCATCGCGCTGGCCGGCCTGAAGGAAACGACCACCGGCGACACGCTGTGCGACAGCCAGAAGCAGGTGGTTCTGGAGACCATGACCTTCCCCGATCCGGTCATCGAGATCGCGGTCGAGCCCAAGACCAAGGCCGACCAGGAGAAGATGTCCGCGGGCCTGCAGCGTCTGGCGGCCGAGGATCCGTCCTTCCGCGTCGAGACCGACCTGGAGTCGGGCCAGACCATCATGAAGGGCATGGGCGAACTTCACCTGGACATCCTGGTCGACCGCCTGAAGCGCGAGTTCAAGGTCGAGGCCAACATCGGTGCGCCGCAGGTGGCCTATCGTGAAACCGTGTCGAAGGAAGCCGAGCACACCTACACCCACAAGAAGCAGTCGGGTGGTTCGGGCCAGTTCGCCGAGGTGAAGATGATCATCACCCCGACCGAGCCGGGCGAAGGCTTCTCGTTCGAAAGCCGCATCGTCGGCGGCGCGGTGCCGAAGGAATACATCCCCGGCGTCGAGAAGGGCGTGAAGTCGGTCATGGACTCCGGTCCGCTGGCGGGCTTCCCGGTCATCGACTTCAAGGTCGCTCTGATCGACGGCAAGTTCCACGACGTGGACTCGTCGGTCCTGGCCTTCGAGATCGCAGCGCGTCAGTGGATGCGCGAGGCCATGAAGAAGGCCGGCGCCAAGCTGCTCGAGCCGATCATGAAGGTCGAGGTCGTGACCCCCGAGGAGTATACCGGCAACATCATCGGTGACCTGACCTCGCGGCGGGGCCAGGTGCAGGGCCAGGAGACGCGCGGCAACGCGATCGTCATCAACGCCTTCGTGCCGCTGGCCAACATGTTCGGCTACATCAACAACCTGCGTTCGATGTCGTCGGGCCGCGCCCAGTTCACCATGCTCTTCGATCACTACGAGCCCGTTCCGCAGAACATCTCGGAAGAGATCCAGAGCAAGTACGCATAAGCGGGGCGGCGGGGTGAACCCCGCCCTACCCAACCACCGTAGGGCGGGGGACGACCCCGCCACCCACCAGACGAAAAGAAGGAGCCCACGCAATGGCGAAGGCAAAGTTCGAACGCAACAAACCGCACGTGAACATCGGGACCATCGGTCACGTTGACCACGGCAAGACGACGCTGACCGCGGCGATCACCAAGTATTTCGGCGACTTCCGCGCTTACGACCAGATCGACGGCGCGCCCGAGGAGAAGGCCCGCGGCATCACGATCTCGACCGCGCACGTGGAGTACGAGACCGAGGCCCGCCACTATGCCCACGTGGACTGCCCCGGCCACGCCGACTACGTGAAGAACATGATCACCGGCGCCGCGCAGATGGACGGCGCGATCCTGGTGGTGAACGCCGCCGACGGCCCCATGCCGCAGACGCGCGAGCACATCCTGCTGGGCCGCCAGGTCGGCATCCCCGCGATCGTGGTCTACATGAACAAGGTCGACCAGGTGGATGACGAGGAGCTGCTGGAGCTCGTCGAGATGGAAATCCGCGAGCTGCTGTCGTCCTACGAGTATCCCGGCGACGACATCCCGGTCATCCCGGGCTCGGCTCTGGCCGCGATGAACGGCGAGAACCCCGAGATCGGCGAAGAGTCGATCAAGAAGCTCATGGCCGCCGTGGACGAGTACATCCCGACGCCCGAGCGCGCCGTGGACCAGCCGTTCCTGATGCCGGTCGAGGACGTGTTCTCGATCTCGGGCCGCGGCACCGTGGTCACCGGCCGTGTGGAGCGTGGCGTGATCAACGTGGGCGACGAGATCGAGATCGTCGGCATCCGCGACACCAAGAAGACGACCTGCACCGGTGTCGAGATGTTCCGCAAGCTGCTGGACCGCGGCGAAGCCGGCGACAACATCGGCGCGCTGCTGCGCGGCGTGGACCGTGACGGCGTCGAGCGTGGCCAGGTGCTGTGCAAGCCCGGCTCGGTGAAGCCGCACACGAAGTTCGAGGCCGAGGCCTACATCCTGACCAAGGAAGAGGGCGGCCGCCACACGCCGTTCTTCGCGAACTACCGCCCGCAGTTCTACTTCCGCACGACGGACGTGACCGGCACGGTGCAGCTGAACGAAGGCACCGAGATGGTCATGCCGGGCGACAACGTGCAGTTCGGCGTCGAGCTGATCGCGCCGATCGCCATGGAAGAGAAACTGCGCTTCGCCATCCGCGAAGGCGGCCGCACCGTCGGCGCCGGCGTGGTGTCGAAGATCATCGAGTAATCGGAACGCATCCCGGCGCACCCCGCCGGGATG
>NZ_FQZA01000020.1 GCF_900141995.1 Palleronia salina
CCGTAGCGGCCATACTGGCGCGCCAGCTCAATGATATCCGCCGTCAGCTGCTCTTCGTCCGGTCGCCCCCGCGGCGCCTTCCGCTGGGTGGAGCGATGCTGGCCGAGCGTGCGGCAGGCGCGGCGCTCGGATACGCCGAGCGTCTGCCGCACGTGGTCGATGCATTTGCGTCGACGCGAGGGGCTCAGAAGTTTCCCCGGGCGGCCTCGCTCAGGATCATCTTGTCGAGGGTCAGGTCGGAGACAGCACGCCGGAGCCGCTGGTTCTCTGTCTCGAGCTCCTTGAGTCGCTTCAGCTGATCGCGGCTCATGCCGCCATACTGCCTGCGCCACCGGTAGTAGCTCTGCTGCGTGATGCCGACCTGGCGCACCGCATCACCGACCGACAGCCCTTGGCCTTGCAGCACCTCAACCTGCCGCAGCTTCAGAACGATGTCTTCGGGCTTCTCTCGCTTCCCAGCCATTCTCTGGTCCTCTCCATGACGGGATCATTCTATCCCAGTGGGCGGACCACTTCAGAGGGGGCATTTCATTTGAGCCTGTTCGAGTCTGTTCGTGGACTAAGGCTGGTCTGCGGAATTATCGGAGTCACCTCACAGCGGGACAGACAGCCGGGCTTGGATCAAGCGGGATAGAAGCGCTATTCCACCTTCGCGCAGCCTCTTGCTGTCCGCCCACTCAGCCTCTCCTTAGAACCACCTCCGCAACATGCAGTATGCAAGGAGCACAATCACGACCGGCTTGGCATGTTGTCGTGGTTCAGTGGAGGGAAAGGCCCCGTTAGGCGCTTTCGCTATGACCTTACGAAGGCAGCAACCTTATCGAGCGCGTCCAGCTTCTCACTGAGCAGATCATCGCCTCCGTAGCCCGCTTCGGTGACATCTTCGTTGTCGAGACGCCCCGCGATGAGGCGACGCGTCTCCGCGTCGATCTTGGCCCTCCGAGCGGCATCCGTCCAACTGTGGCGGAGGCTGTGAAACTTCATGCCGGGAGTGGTAAGCTCAAGCGGTTTTCGAACGTGGCGTGAGAACCGGGAGCCGTAGGACGCGCCGTAGCGCCCGCGCTTGTTCGGCGGCACCTCACGACGGACCGTAACCTTCTTATTGTTCGTGTGGTCTTCGATGAACAGCATGCGTCCGCCTGCGGCGCGTCTCTGGTCGACGTATTGTAGGAAGCCCATCTCAACCACAATGGACGGGATCGGCACCACACGCAGACTGTGCTGATTCTTCACCTTTTGGGTTTCGTCCATGTCGGTGATGTCGAGGACGTGGATATTTCCGACCACGCGCACATTAGAGACCATGAGCTGGGCAAGCTCCTCCAAACGCGCCCCGGTGTAGGCGGCGAGTATTGGCATCCAGTAGTCAAGCACGTCTGCGCTGTACTTCTCAGTCGTGTAGTCGAGAATTCGTCCGACCTCGTCTCTGGTATACGCGACCGTCTTGTCCTTGTTCCTCTCAGAATGGCGCTTCTTCTCGCCTCGGGGCGCGTAGCCTGCGAACGGGTCGGCAGGCATGTCACCCCGGTTCACCGCTGCTTTGGCAATCGCCTTCATGTGGTCGGAGAACCGCTTGCGGGTTTTGAAGACGATGGTGTCGAGACCGTCTCGGTGGGCGGCTCTTACCGCTTCCCGGATCGGCAGGGCGCGGATTTTCTTTGAGGTCGAAGACGGCAGGCGGGTCAGAAGTTCATCGAACTGGTCGAGGTGACCGCGAGTCCACTTCTCAATCGGAATATCACCGTGCGCTTCGATCCACCGGCGCGCCGTATGCATCAACGACTCTCGGTTCTGCACGGTGTATTTCTTCGCGTCCGCAAGCTTCTCCGCCGCCTCCCGGACGCCGATGGTGCCTTCGTCGAAGCCAGCCGGGCCGTTCTCGACGTCTTCGGCCATTTCCTTGGCCATACGCTTCAGGGGGCGGACCTCCCCGGATATCGCCGTCAGGTGTCCGGTCAGTACGGCCTGCTCCTCGGCACGAGCTTGTCGCATGACGCGATGATCTACTTCCTCCGTCTCCTCAATCAGATCAAGGTCCGCACCCGATCCCGCCATAGCGAAGGCGGCTTGCTTTCGAAGGCTGCGAAGCTCTTCTAGAAGTTTTTCGGGACCTCCAATCTCGGTAAGAAGGTCCCGGTCCTCCTGCCCCAGAGTTCCGAGGAGCCGCTCACGGTCAGCCAACCGCTTCGCTTCCTTCACTTGCCGTTCGAGGATGGCGCGGCGCTCATTCACTTCCCGCGCAGCCTCCTTCGGATCGGAGGTCTTCAATGTCCCGCGCATGATCCCGGTCGGGTGCTTGGGGTGCAGATTTTGAACGGTCTTAGGGATCGGCAAATTGAGGTGGTAGGTCGTGCCACGCACCTTGGTTCCGGGGACCTTGGGGAGAGACATGGGAGTGCCCTTTGTGCCAACTCGATTTGGCACAAAAGTTGGCACAAAACATAGCACAAGGGAAGCCGCTTCACGCTTGTTATGCTAGATTTTCATAAAAATAGAGGGAAACCGTGGTGCTGCCGGAGAGATTTGAACTCTCGACCTCTCCCTTACCAAGGGAGTGCTCTACCCCTGAGCTACGGCAGCGGACCCGTTCGGTGGCGGGTGCATAGACGCGATGCGAATGTGACGCAAGAGGGTTGGGCGGGCTTTTTGCGGGGCATTGCGCGGGGGCACGCGCGGTCAACTGGACCCCTCCCCGGCCATGGGCTAGGACGGGACCATGACGGACGCGCGGAAGCCCCAGAAAAAGCCCAGCGATGCCGAGTTGCGCGCCCAGCGCTTGAAGGCCGCGCTCAAGGCAAATATGGCCAAGCGCAAGGCGCAGGCACGCGCCCGGAAGGCCCCCGATCAGCCCTCCGACGACACTTCCGAGCAGTAGGACGATCCGATGGACTCAATCCTTGTCAAAGGCGGCACCGAGCTTGCGGGCGCAATCCCCATCGCGGGCGCAAAGAACGCGTGCCTCACGCTCATGCCCGCCACGCTGCTGAGCGACGGGCCGCTGACCCTGACCAACGCGCCGCGGCTGTCGGACATCCGCACCATGACCGAACTCCTGCGCAGTCTCGGGACCGAGGTCACCACCTTGCAGGATGGCCAGGTCCTGGCGCTGTCGTCCCACGCGCTGAGCTCGACCCGCGCCGATTACGACATCGTGCGCAAGATGCGCGCCTCGATCCTGGTGCTGGGCCCGTTGCTTGCGCGCGAAGGCCACGCCGAGGTTTCGCTGCCCGGCGGCTGCGCCATCGGCGCGCGGCCCGTCGACCTGCATCTCAAGGGGCTCGAGGCGCTGGGGGCCGAGCTGGACCTGCGCGACGGCTACGTCCACGCCAAGGCGCCGGCCGGCGGGCTCCAAGGCGGCGTGGTCGACTTTCCGATCGTGTCGGTCGGCGCCACGGAAAACGTTCTGATGGCCGCGACACTCGCCCGCGGCACGACCACCATCAAGAACGCCGCGCGTGAGCCCGAGATCGTGGACCTGGCCCGCTGCCTGCGCGCCATGGGCGCCCGGATCGACGGCGAAGGGACCGACACGATCACGGTCGAAGGGGTCGATACGCTGGGCAGCGCGACCCACCGCGTGGTCACGGACCGGATCGAGCTGGGAACCTACATGCTCGCGCCGGCGATCTGCGGCGGCTGGGTCGAATGCCTCGGCGGATCCATCGAACTGTTGGGCGCCTTCTGCGAGAAGCTGGACGCCGCCGGCATCTCGGTCGAGGAAACGCCGAACGGCCTGAAGGTCAGCCGCAAGAACGGCCGCGTGCAGGCCGTGGACGTGACGACCGAGCCGTTCCCGGGCTTCCCGACAGACCTGCAAGCGCAGATGATGGCCCTGCTCTGCACCGCCGAAGGCACGAGCGTCCTGCACGAGACGATTTTCGAGAACCGCTTTATGCACGCGCCCGAGCTCATGCGGATGGGTGCGCGGATCGACGTGCAGGGCGGCACGGCGCGGGTCACGGGCGTCGAGCGGCTGAAGGGCGCGCCGGTCATGGCCACCGACCTGCGTGCCTCGGTTTCGCTGATCCTCGCCGGGCTGGCCGCCGAGGGCGAGACGACCGTCAACCGCGTCTATCACCTCGACCGCGGCTACGAGCGGGTGGAGCACAAGCTGGGGGCCGTCGGCGCCCACGTGGAAAGGATCGCAGGACAGTGACCGAAGACGCCCGTTTCGAAGACGCTAGCCCCGCCCCCCTGCGGCTGCGCGCCATGGATGCCGAGGACCTGCAGGTGATCTCGTCGCTGGTGCAGGACGCCGTCTTCCCCATCACCGAGATGACGTGGCAGCGCAGCCAGCGTCGGTTCGCCCTGCTGATCAACCGGTTCCGCTGGGAAGACGCGGCCGTGGGCCGGGCCGAGCGGGTGCAATCGGTGCTGGCGTTCGAGGACGTGCAGGCGGTCAAGACCAACGGGATCGACCGCGCCGATCGTGACCTGGTGCTGTCGCTGCTGTCGATCACGCTGGAGCCCGGCGAGGACGGCACCGGCCGCGCGATCCTGTGGCTGGCGGGCGACGGGGCGATCGCCGTCGATGTCGAGGCCCTGGAAGTGTCGTTGCGCGACGTGACCCGCCCCTACCTTGCGCCGTCGGGCAAGGCCCCGCAGCACGGTGAGTGACCGCGCCCGAGCGCGGCGCGACAAAGGTCGATGGACCCGCGACACCGCCGGGCTTGAGGCGGGTGCGGCACGGCGCTAGACCGTCGCGCGAAAGGATTTCCGCCATGCCGCACCTTCTGAGCACGGACGCCCCCGATTTCGAGACGCGCTTCGCCCAGCTTCTCACCCTCAAGCGCGAGGACAGCGTGGACGTGGATGACGCGGTGGCCGCGATCATCGCGGACGTGCGCACGCGCGGCGACGCGGCGCTGATCGAGCTGACCGAGAAATTCGACCGCGTGCGGCTGACCCCGGACACGCTGGCCTTCACCGAGGCCGAGATCGACGCCGCCATCGCCGAGATCCCGCCCGAGGAGCGCAGCGCGCTGGAACACGCGGCCGCACGCATCCGCGCCTACCATGAACGCCAGATTCCCGAGGACAGCCAGTGGACGGATGACGCCGGCGCGACGCTGGGCTGGCGCTGGGGCCCCGTGAACGCCGCCGGGCTCTACGTGCCCGGGGGGTTGGCCTCCTACCCGTCGTCGGTCCTGATGAACGCCATCCCGGCCAAGGTCGCGGGGGTCGAGCGTCTTGTCGTGACCGCACCCACGCCGGATGGGAAGGTGAACCCGCTGGTACTGCTGGCCGCGCGATTGGCCGGTGTCGACCGGGTGCTTCGGATCGGCGGGGCGCAGGCCATCGCCGCGCTGGCCTACGGCACCGAAAGCGTGCCGCCGGTGGACAAGATCACCGGACCGGGCAATGCCTATGTCGCCGCCGCCAAGCGCCGGGTCTTCGGCCGGGTGGGCATCGACATGATCGCCGGGCCGTCCGAGATCCTCGTCATCGCCGACGAGGACAACGACCCGGACTGGATCGCGCTGGACCTTCTCAGCCAGGCCGAACACGACGAATCGGCGCAGTCGATCCTCATCACCACCTCGGCCCCGCTGGCCGACGCCGTGGCCGGCGCGGTGGCCGCACGGCTGGAAACGCTGGAGCGTCGCGCCATCGCAGGCAAAAGCTGGGAAGACAACGGCGCCATCATCGTGGCCGGCGACCTCGGCGAAGCCGCTGCCCTGGCCGACCAGATCGCGGCCGAGCACCTCGAGCTCTGTGTGGCCGACCCGCAGGCGCTGGCCGCGAATATCCGCCACGCGGGCGCGATGTTCCTGGGCAAATGGACGCCCGAGGCCATCGGCGACTATATCGGCGGCCCCAACCACGTGTTGCCCACCGCGCGGTCGGCGCGTTTCTCGTCCGGCCTGTCGGTGATGGATTTCCTCAAGCGCACCACGATGGCCCAGATGACCCCCGCCGCGCTCAGCGCCATCGGCCCCGACGCCGCGACGCTGGCCCGGTCGGAAAGCCTCGAGGCCCATGGCCTCAGCGTGCAGGCCCGGCTGGACCTGTTGAACCGATGAGCCGTCTCTACAAGGTCGAGATCGATGAGACCGGGCTGCCCGTCCCGTCGGCGGAAATGGATCAGGAGCGCCGCGTCGCGATCTTCGACCTGGAGGAAAGCAACAGCTTCGCCCTTGTCGACGGCCCCGAGGGCGCCCTCGCCCTTACCCTCGGCCTGCAGGCGGGACAGGTCCGTTTCGACCTGGCCAACGACGCCGGGCGCAAGGCGGCGGCCTTCCCCCTGTCCATCGCGCCGCTTATGCAGGCGATCAAGGATTACGCCACGCTGTGCGACAGCTATGCCGAGGCGGTGAAGACCCTGCCTCCCGCCCGGATCGAGGCCGTGGACGCCGCGCGGCGCGACATTCACACCGAGGCCGCGCGTCAGCTTCAGTCGGCCCTTGCGCCGCACGTGACGGTGGACGCGGCAACCGCGCGCCGGCTGTTCACCCTGATCTCGGTCATGGCGCGCGACGATTAGGCCGGCACGGCGAATCCGGCTTGAATTAGGACCGCTTTCGCACCATTTAGTGCCATGCCCCGAACTGGCGGGGCGGTAAAACAGGATTGACCATGGCCAAGGAAGAACTGCTCGAATTTCCCGGTGTCGTGAAGGAACTCCTGCCGAACGCGACATTCAGGGTCGAGCTGGAAAACGGCCATGAGATCATCGCGCACACGGCGGGCAAGATGCGCAAGAACCGCATCCGCGTTCTGGCCGGCGACAAGGTTCAGGTGGAGATGACTCCTTATGACCTGACCAAAGGGCGCATCAACTATCGCTTCAAGTAACGGGGCCCGAACGGCCCCGCTATCCAAGACCACGAGGGCCCGCGCAATGGGGGACAGTCTGCGACTGGTTCTGGGCTCGGGGTCGCCCCGGCGGCGCGAGCTTCTGGCGCAGATCGGTCTGACGCCGGCCGATATCCGCGCTCCGGATATCGACGAAACCCCTTTGAAGGGCGAGCTGCCGCGTCCCTATTGCGCCCGCATGGCCGAAGAAAAGGCCGCCGCCGTGACCATCGCGACGGACGAGGTCCTGCTTTGCGCCGACACCACCGTCGCCATGGGCCGCCGCATCCTCGGTAAACCCGCGGACGAGGCCGAGGCGCGCGATTTCCTCGCCCGCCTGTCGGGTCGTCGCCACCGGGTCTATACCGGGGTGGCCGTGCGCCGCGGCGCGCAAAGCTGGTCGCGGACGGTCGAAAGCACGGTGCGGCTCAAGCAGCTCTCCAAGGATGACATCGACGGCTACATCGCCACGGGCGACTGGCAGGGCAAGGCGGGTGGCTACGCCATCCAGGGCCCCGCCGCCGTGCTGGTGGCGTGGATGCAGGGCAGCTTCAGCGGCGTCGTCGGCCTGCCGCTGCACGAGACGGCGAACCTTCTGCAGACCGCCGGGCTGCCGATCTGGGGGGCACGATGAAGGGTCGCAGCGTTCATCTCGACAGCTGGAACGGCCGGCTGGCCGCCGCCATGCTGGTGGACGGTCAGCTGGACGACCTGCTGATCGCCCCGCCCGACGATCGGCCCCAGCCCGGCGCCATCTACCGCGCCACGGTCGACCGCCCGCTCAAGGGCCAGGGCGGCGTGACCGTGCGCCTGCCCCACGGGCGCGGTTTCCTGAAGAAGGCCAAGGGCCTCGCCCCCGGGCAGGATCTCGTGGTCCAGGTCACCGGCTACGCCGAGCCGGGCAAGGCGCCGCCGGTCACGGCCCGACCTCTCTTCAAGTCGCGCCACGTGATCGTCACCCCGGACGCGCCCGGCTACAACGTCTCTCGCAGCGTCCGCGACGACGACCGGCGCGACGCCCTGCTCGCCATCGCGCACGAGGTCGCGGGACCGCCGGACCGGATCGGCCTGATCCTGCGCTCAGCCGCCGCCGAGGCCGACGATGGCGAAATCGCCGAGGACATCGCCGCCACGCTCGAGCTGGCCGAACAGCTGCAGACCGACAGCGGGACGGGCCCCGAACTGCTGTTCGACGGTCCCGACCCCCACATGCTGGCCTGGCGCGATTGGCCCATGCCCGACGCGCTGTTCGGCGAACCGGGCAATTTCGTAGATCACGGCATCCTCGACCATATCGACCTGCTGGCATCGTCGCACGCCGAGCTGGGCAGCCACGGCTGGATCAGCGTCGAGCCGACGCGCGCGCTGGTGGCCGTGGACGTGAACACCGGCGGGGACAGCTCGCTGGCGGCCGGCCTGAAGACCAACATCGCCGCCGCGCGCGCCCTGCCAGCGCAGCTGCGCTGCCGTGGCCTCGGCGGCCAGATCACCATCGATTTCGCCCCCTGCCCCAAGAAGGACCGGCGCACGATCGAGCAGATCCTGCGCGCGGCCTTCCGCACCTGCCCCGTGGATACGGTGCTGGCCGGCTGGACGCCGCTGGGCGCGTTCGAGCTGCAGCGCAAGCGCGACCGCCTGCCCCTTCACGAATTGCCCGAGGTCCACCCATGAGCTGCCCGATCTGCGCCAAGCCGACGGACCAGGCCTACCGTCCGTTCTGCTCGCGCCGCTGTGCCGACGTCGACCTGGCGCGCTGGCTGAACGGCAGCTACGCGGTGCCCGCGGAAGAGGACGAGGACTGGTCGAAGGACCCCGACAAGGACGTGGGCAAGCCCCATTGAGGCCATGCAAAAATCTGCGTCCGCCCCTCTGGACCTTTGCCCGGAGCCCGTCTAAACCGCACCCACCCGAGGGGCTTCGCCCCTGACCCGTGCCCGGGTAGCTCAGGGGTAGAGCAGTGGATTGAAAATCCTCGTGTCGGTGGTTCGATTCCGCCCCCGGGCACCAACAATCTCCCAGCCAAGACCGCAGAATCGCAATGAAAACAAGCGCATGACGCGCTTTTTCGACTTGAGGCGGCGGAAGAATCTCACATCTTCAACTACCGCGATACGGGTGCAAACCGCCCGGTTGCGAGCCTTGCCACCTCCTCGACGTGGCAAAAACATGGTAAAAACCGGTTCGGAGGGAGCGGAGGTAAATCCTACTTACCTTGGCGAATCCTACTTAGTTGCGGAGGGGCTGGGCACGCACGCCGATATGTATCAATTATCGGACTGGTCTACCGCTGGGACTGATCGCCCCTTTGCGCAACTATGGAGACCCGAAATGCCTGAGTATGATCCAACGAAGCTCGCGCGGGCGATCTTCGAGCTTGTCCAATGGGCGCTGGTCATCGCAGGGATTATTGCCGCCGCAAGGGTTCTAGAGCATTCTGGTTTGTATGCTCTCGCGGGGGTGCTGATGTTGCTGCTATGGTCTCACCTCAGCTTCTCCATCGGATACTTCTTTGGGTACACGCTCACGCTAGACGAAACAAAAATGACGCCCCGCCGCCGTATCGTTCATGGAGTGGTATCGACTGTGGGGCGCCTCATGGCGGTGATGCTATCCTATGCTGCTATCGCATGGTTCACCCGCATCATTCTTACACTTGCGGAAAGAGCTGCGGATTGAAGGCGTCAGATTGCCATCTTGGACATGACCTCTTCATGTCCGTCCTCCATCAAATGACCGTAGACGCGGAGGGTGAATGCCGGGTCCGAGTGTCCCATCCAGCGGCTGAGTTGCTTCAGGTTCGCACCGCCAGCGATCAGGCGAGAGGCATAGGCATGTCGGATCGCGTGGAAACCCCAGCTAGGGACCTCGACTAGGCGCTCCTCGCCCGTCTGCGCCAGTTGCTCGCAGCGCTTCATGAGTGGCTTCCACAGGCCCCGGTACAGGTTGCCAAGCGAACGCGCAGTGCCTTCCGACGAGGCGAAGACCAGATCATGGTTGTGGGACGATAGCAGCGGCTCAATCACAGGCGGAAGGTCGGGGTGCATCGGCATATCGCGCCGCCCGCCGATAGTCTTCGGATGCTTGATTGTCCCGTCCTCGGACGCAGCCTGTCGGACGAGGACCTTCCCCTTCGTCAAGTCGAATGCGGATCGTGGGAAGGCACGTGCCTCCCCGATCCTGAGACCGGCGTGCACGAGGAGATAGACCATCGGACGATAGACGGTCCATGCACGGCGAGTGCCCTTGTGCCTGTCCTCCGCGAGACTGTCGGCAGCACGCAAAATCGTATGCAGTTGATCTAGGCTATAGACCTCGTCCGCCTTCTCAACCTCTTTCCGCTTCACGGACTCCGGCTTCTCAAGCTCAACCGGGGGCACGGCTGCGACCCTGAGGCCCTGTCGAATGCTGTACTTCAGAATCTGCTTTGCAAGCCCGAGCGCCTTCCGCACTCGGTCGAAGCTCTGACCGTCTTCGAACATACGGTCGCGGAGGCGCTCTAGGTCTGCGAGGGTCACATCGTTTGGGTGACCGTGAAGCTCTTTGATCAAATGGTGGATCAAGAGAGAGTTGTAGCCACGAATAGTGATCGGTTCTCGCGGGTCCTTCCCGGCGGGCGGGTTCTCAAGGGAGTCGATAAACTCGGTTCCCACGGTCCAGAAATCGACGTCACGTAGCGCCTCTTCCTCAACCTTGGTGAGAGCCTTCTCTTCGTGCTGTGCCTGCATGGCGATGGAGTGCCGCCGGGCATCGTCTTTGCGCTGATGAGACTTCTCGCGCTGCTTACCGTCTTGCTTCCAACGTGAAATCCAGACGATGCGAGTCTTGCCCTTTTTGCTTGGGACTTCTTTCTTGATGTAGTGCGCCACTCTTTACCACCTCTGATTCCTCGTGTCGGTTATTGGTAGCGGCATTGGATCGGTAACACAAGGTACCAACCACGGGAGCGGCGCCGGGCTGGTCACCATGGTCAACCCGGCGCCGGCCGCGTTAGCGGTCCTCATCAGGCGGCACGCCCCTCAACGCGCCGAATAGCTGCGAAGCCTCTTCGATCCGTTCTAGCAGGGACTCGGTCCTACGCTTCAGCTCCTGCAGGTCTGCTTCGGTCGTGACTGTCGTCGCATGCTCACTCAGCCAGTACGCTCGATTAATTATGTCGCCCATCTGGTTCCCTCCTGTTGGCGTGTCGCCCACCTCCCGCCCCGGTTACTCAACATGATTCGGGTCTCGTGCGGCTAACCACTCCACCCGTACCCACACCCTAAGATCTTGTATACGAAAGAGATATTTTCCTCCCTGACAGAATTTCTGGCGAGGGACGCCGAATCGTCTCGTGACCATGAACCGTCCAGATCTTGACTCATCGTAAAATGTCAAGTATGTTTTACGCATACTCTCCCAAAAGGTCAGAACCATGCTAACCATCTATCAGTCGGACTACGCCGACTGTCTGTCCGTGCGTCGGGCTACTGCCTGCGAAAGGCTGAAATCCACTGTCTACGCCCCCGACAGCTGGCCGCGCCGGTATCCCCTTGCCGCCGCGCTGCCCACCGTTCCCAAGGCCGACCGGGCGGCAGGCTGGCCCCGCCTACTGCGCGGCGCCAAGGCTTCAAGCGACCCCTTCGAAGTTGGGCCAGACCCCATCACGGCTGCCACCAAGCTGTTCGACGCGCTCGACCAATTCCAACGTGCGCGGCTGTTCAGAGCACGGCAGCTGTTCGACGCGGCGCTGTTCGAGACGCTGGGCGGGAGTGACGAACTGGCGCCGTACCTGTCTCTTCTTCATCACCTGCTGCCGCTGCAGCGCGACACGTTGATATTCCTCCTCCACCCGGACCCCGACGCCACCCCGCCAAAGTTCAAAGAGATCGCGTCCGGATTTGCCCTGCGCCATGCGCGGTGGGACCCAAATTTCAACTTCACCAACACACAGGAGGCTGCGTAGCCCCATGGATCACACAACCCTGACGGGCCGCGACGCTGCCCGGTTCGAAGCCGTTTCAACCAAGATCATCTCCGACGCCCGGCGCGACGGGATCGCGATGACGGAATCCATGGTGGCCCGCTTGCCCAGCGCGGTTGTTGCGACCCTGACCGAAAGCGCGCTGTCCGAGGCATGGGCGAAAGAGGCCCGAGACCTTCTCCCGGAGTACGCCGAGCAAGCTGAGCGCAACGAACTTCGCGCCAAACTGGAATCCGGGGACGAGGAGGCCCTCGACCAATTTGCGGGACTCTCGCCTCAACGTCGTATCTCTGCCGCAAGAGCTGCCGGACTCGACGGCGGGCGGAAGGTCAAGACCCCGACCGCCCCGGAGGGCGACGAGAAGGTCCGCGCTCTTCGCCACGTGATGACTCTTCCGGCAAGCGCCAGAATCGCAGCTGCTCGAAAGTTGGGGCTAACCCTGTGACCGCGTACGATATTGCCGCCCAGATCGTGGACGCTGCCGAGCGTCAGGACGTCACAGTCGAAGAGATGCTCAAGTTCTATCAACTAGCACCTGAACTCGACCGAGCCGTCCGCGCCGAGATCGGTGGCATCCTCGCCGCGCGTCGCAAGCCTGCACCCGCACCCAAGCCCGCCCCGCCCACGATCCACTTCCCAGCTCCGCCCAAGGTGAGAAGTGAGTCCGCAAAAAGGGCGCTCCGCGCAGCCGACCGGAGGGACGAGTGATGCGCCGCCATTCACCCGTACAAGATGACGGCTGCGTCCTCGCCGGAATCAGGGGGACGGGTTTTCTTGCCCCACCCCCGGAGCTTGCAGAGGAACAGAAACGCAAGCGCGTAGCGAGGGCCACGAAGTGGCGTCTGGTTCAGCACCTACGCGACGCGATGTCCGACGAGGAGTTGGACGCGGAGGGGCGCCGCCTCGCCGAGGAAGTTCAGGCAATCATATCGGCCCGTGCAGAGACCCAGCGAGAAACCCGGAGGGCGGCATGACACAAGACGAATACGCACCCGCGCTCGACTGTCTGACCAACCTCCTCGCCACCATGGGGCGCCAGCGTCCCAACCGCGCAATCGAGATCGCCTATCTCGCAGACCTTCTGGACGGCTCCATGGCGCGTGCGCTGCTGGTTGCTGCCGCCGCAGGATTCGCCCCGCACCCGATCTATTCGGGGCTATGGGTAGCAGGGTGGCAGGACCTGAAGCGCCGCCCCAACCCCTACAACCCGACGAAGTTCGGGGACCTTGTCACAGACGTGCTGGACGCGCTGGCGCCAATCGAGCTGGACGAGGACGAGGCATCCGAAGAGCGCCCGCACCTGCGCCTTGTGTCGTAGAATCGATTCCCGTTACGATAACATCACAATTCTTGATGTTACGTGTTTAACGGAATTATACCTTTCAGTTTCAATGCCTTATTGGCTCAGTGCAAGTCAGAAATGCGCGTGACGCTTAATTAGGGTATTGACGGCGCATGAACGTTGTCGGGTGAAGCTCGACTCGGCCAAAAGTTCTGTCATAGACGAAGAAGAAAGACCCCGGTCCGCGCCAACGAACCGGGGCCTGAATCAAGGATGTCGAAGTGGCATTCAACGGTTCAGATCATACCAGAGATACGCGAATAATCAAGGAGATAAGCGAAGTGGCAACGAACGAACAAGCTCCCGACTGGGAAGCAATCGACGGCGCGTTCGACGACGATCAGATGACCGACACAAAGCTGATCGAGATGGTCATAAACGGCGAGGTTGCTGCAGGGCACACTGACTCTGACACACCGCATCCGGAAGCGCTGCGGGTTCTGACGGGTTGGAATGAAGCAGAAGCCGCTGAGAAAACCGGTCTCGATTGGATCGCGCTGCGCCGCGAGCGCTGGGACCTGACCAATGTCGTGGACCTGTCGGACGCTTGGGGGCGCGAGCAGAAGACAAATGCACCCGAGGAAGAGGTACCCGCGAATGACGGCGTAGACGCTGGACCGCTCTACCTGAACCACGCGATCTTGCGCGGCGAAGACCATCCTGACCTTCAGGCGGTGCTGGATCGTCCAGCACGGATGATGACGGGGGCGGTGTGGTCGGAGGCCGGGAAACGTCCGCCGAAGGGCAAGCGCAACACTCAAGACGGTGAGTGGGAAGTCGAAGAGCGCACCCTTGAAGGCTGGATCGAAGACCTCGCGTGCCACCCCGTGTCAGGCAGCAAGTACGGCCCCGCGATTGTCTTCGGCGAGGGGGTGGAAGGCACACGCAAGAACGAGGCCATGAAATCGGTCGAAGGGATCGGGTTGGATATCGATGCTGGGCACACCCGGCAGGAGGTCATCGCCCGTATCGAAGGACTGGGCCTGTTCGCTATTGAATACACGTCGCACTCGCACGGCAGGACCGAATCCAGCGTCAAGCTTAAGACGGTCCAGAGTAAGCTCTCCCTGACCGGGGAGCCTACTGACGACCACCTCCGGACATATCTCCGCGACCATGCGAAGGACGTGTACTCCGAGGAGTACTTGGCCAGTGTGAAGATCGTCGATCCCCGCAAGATGACCGGGGACGGGACGCTTGTGGTCTACTCGCACCTTCCCGCCGAGAAGTTTCGCGTCTTCGTGCCCTTCCGCGAACGGTTGATGCTCAGTGACCTCGACCCGAACCCTGAGAAGGCGCTCAAGGTCTGGGAAGACTTGGTGACCGGCTTCGCTCGCAACATGCTGGGTGTGCACTTCGATACTAGCTGCACAGATGCCAGCCGCCTCTACTTCACCCCACGCCATCGCAAGGACGCGCCCTACGGCGCAACAATCATTCAGGGACGCCCTCTGTCCCACGATGAAATTCGACCCATGTCGAAGGCGCTCTACACGAAGAACCGAAAGGCAAACGCTTTCGAGATGGCGGGAGGTGAGTACGAGCGTGATCGCCCACCGATGGCGTTTACGCCGTCCGGTAAGTCGCTGAACGACTGGCATCGAAGCTTCGGTCAGAGGTTCATGGCCGCCGACCTCATAGAGATTTACTGCGAAGACCGCGTCCGGGGCAAGCCGGCTGGGGGTAAGGTGGAGATCGCATGTCCATTCGAACACGAGCACAGCTCCGAGGGTGGCACCGCGTGTATGGCGGTAAATTGCGTCGACTCGCCCCACGAGTGGTGGACGGTTTCGTGCCGTCACGACGCCTGTCAGGGGCGACACAAGCTAGAGCATCTCCAAGAGATGTTGAACGCGGGGTGGTTCGACGAGGGCCTACTGTTCGGCAACGATTTCATGCAGCCGGGCGAAGATGACGAGGAGGAAGAACCCGAAGACTTGGCGCGGCGGATTCTGCGCGAAAACCTCGTAGGCGACAGGATCGAAGACGGTGGCGAAGCTCAGGCTGTACAAGCGCTGAAGCAATTCGGACTAGACCAACCGAGCGCCGAGGAGATCGTACGGAGTGCGAAGGCAGAGGTGCTTGAACAGGTCGCGGCGCGGGCGGCAGACGCGGAGCGGGACCCTGTTGCGGAGGCGGAAGCTTCGCTCGACGCATCGAAATTCAGCCCGGCGCGGGTCTTGGCGCCACTGCACGATGAGGCGCTGGTCGATGAACGCGGCTATCTCGTGAAGCCTGAGGTCAGACCCGAAGTTTACAGGCGCCACAAGATCGACCCAGCCTTCGACGGCGCTCAGGCTCAAATGGTGACGCTCCTCCAAGAGCAAATGCGAGACGCAATGACGGGTCGCTTCTCGTATGTCGTGCTCGACGGGGAGGCCAAGGTCGCTGTGCCGCAGGGGCGCGGCGAGAACTTCCTTCTCTGGAAGGACTCCACCTTGGCGAAGCTGTATATCAACCGCGCCGTGAGCTATGAGGTCACCGGCCCAAAAGGGCGCGTGAAGACCCACAAGATCAAGCCAGACGAAATTTTCCTCTACGCGCGCCAGCGACAGACTTTTGCCAGCACCTGCTTCGAACCTGATCCGGTCAAGGCCGCTGACGCGGCCCGGCGCGATATCTTCAATCTGTGGACCGGCTTCCGCGCCCAGCCCCGCGAAGGTGACTGGTCGAAGCTCCGCAACCATATCCGCGACAACCTGTGCAGCGGCAACAAGAAACACTTCAACTTCGTGATGACGTGGCTGGCCTCGACCTTCGCCCGGCCCGGCGTGAAGGTACCTTCGTCGCTGGTCATCATCGGCGAACAGGGCACCGGAAAGAGCAAGGTCTTCGATTGGGTGCGCGAGGCTATCGGCGCGGCGGCACTGAAGGTCAGCGCGGGCAAGCATTTGACCGGGAACTTCAATGCGCACCTCGACGGAAAGATCTTCCTGACCTGCGAGGAAGCGTTCTGGGGCGGCGACAAGCAAGCGGCAGGTGTGATGAAGGACATCGTCAGCTCCGACACCCTTCAGATCGAAGGCAAATTCGAGAAGCTGGTCACCCGGCCCAACTACCTCAACACGGTCTTCATCTCGAACAACTCGTGGGTGGTCCCGGTGGACGGCGAAGATGCCCGGCGGTTCTTCGTCCTCGAATGTTCGAACGCCCGTAAGAAGGATGCAGTGTTCTTCGGCGAGATTGACGACCAGATGCGCCGGGGCGGAATGGAGGCCATGGTGCATGAGTTGATGCACTGGAACCCCGCGACGGTGGACTTGACGTGGCACGACCTCCGCAATCCGCCGGTTACTGAGGCCCTGCGTCAGCAGGCGGGCATGGGGCTTGAAGGCGCTGAAGAGCGGATCGTCGTCGCCGTGGAAATGGGCGAACTGGGTGGGCGGACAGCCGATGGCGATGCCTTCCACTACACGCTTAGCGAAACGGAACCGACCAGAGTCGCTAAGGTGCACGCCGCTGCGTACATGCAGCCGAACAACACACGCGGCAACCTCGCCGGAGAGGCGAAGAAAGCGGTGACAACGTTCCTTGGCGAAGGCGCCGACAGTGGCGACAACAAGGACGTGATCCGCTATCGTGGTGAGATCAAGTCGGGCGAAGATAGCCGTGTGGACAAGACCACGGAAGACCGTGTGCGGTACATCACCTTCCCGCCACTGTCGGAGGTTCGCCCCAAGCTTGCAGCCTACGGGCGGGGCTGACCCAGAAATGGGCGTTCTGACCCAGAAGTTTATTTTTCTGGGTCAGGGCGGAGTGAGCGCAAGTATTTGATTTTCAACGATATTATTCGCTCTGACCCAGAAGACCCAGTTGACCCAGAAATTTTCAACTTCTCGGCGTGAGAGTGGACAAACAGCCGCCGCGCCCGCTTCTGCTATTTCCACTTTTCACCTCTACTAAGTTAAAAATTTCTGGGTCATCTGGGTCAAGAGCCGTTTTCGCCATGAAAATAAGGGGTTTTGGCTGACCCAGAAATGAAAAATTTCTGGGTCAGTTCTGGGTCAGACTGGCCATTTCTGGGTCAGAGCCGCTTCAGGACCGACGGGAAGGGATCGCGCGCGACGTCCATGTATGTGACCGTACCGGGGCGCCTGCTGACGCAGTCCATCCCGCCAGACCTCACCCCCTCACCATATTCCCCGACACTCAGCGCCCACGCGCTCGGCTCCGGTCTGCGCACGGCTGCGGCTTGGCGGGATGGGACAGCGGCGGGTCGGGAATAGCTTTGCCTCACCCCCGATCACGGAAAAGCGCGGTATCCGCAAAGTGTGTTGGTTCGCTTCGCCTTGACCTGAAGGGGCGAATGGCAGGGATGGCCCCCGTTGATCTCGTCCGCACATGGTAGACCCGATGGCGAGGTTCACTTCGAACCAAGAGCGGACCACAACTTGAAGTTTTCGACATGCTCCTGCTAAAAGAGATTCATGGGAAATGATTTCGGCACAGTAACACTATGGCGGCCTGTCGGTCCTGAAGAACTCAGGCTTATCGAGCAATCGGGCATGAAAGCCTTCCCTCCTCGACTGCCCGAACAACCAATTTTCTATCCGGTTCTTACGGAAGAATACGCAATAAAGATCGCCCGAGACTGGAATGTCAAAGCTAGCGGTTCTGGATATGTGACTAAATTCGACGTTCAGAAGTCCTTCCTTGATGGCTACGCGATTCAGGAAGCCGGAGGACGTGAGCATTTGGAGTATTGGATACCGGCTGAGGAAATGACCGCGTTCAATGACGCGATAGTCGGCCCTATCGAGGTGACGAAACGGTATCCTTGACTATTCGAAAGCCCAACCCTTTCCGCATAACTGATCAAAACGCCCTGCGGACACCCCCAAGAAAATTGGCCGGACCAGAGACCCGCCCGACCCTCATCATGGAAAATAAGACAACAACTGCGGTAATTGCTACGCTCCCTGAGTACCCTGCGCGTGTCCCGCCTTACAACCTATACAATTGGTCAGGGTGCGAGGACTACCGTTTAGCGGGCCTGCGTCAGCAGGCCAAACTTTCTCCAATCAGGGAACCTCGCCGCCACCCGCCAGCAAGAAGCCAACCACCGCGCAGGCTATGATGGCCAGCACTGATAGCTGAAGGCGCAACGCGGCCTTATGATTTGGGCTGTCTCGATTGAAGAGGTCGTATATATTTAATCCACGCCCTAATCCGCCCAGCCCACGGACATACAGAATAAAGAACGCGATCAGTGCGATACCGATCAAAACGTTGCCTAATAATTCCACGAGACTGTACCGTTTATCCAGTTTCGGTGAGCCTGTCCCGGATCTCGGGGATGCGCAAGACGGCTAACCATCCGCCTCCAAGTCCCCATGATGCGGATCAACATCGCTGTTCCAAGCCCTGCGCATATCGATGCACCGACACCCACACCGACTGCACCTCGCCCGCGCCAGAACCTGCGCGCGAGACAGGGACAGAACCCACTCCCCCCTAACCTCGCCGACATGGCCACACATGCAGAACAAATAAAGAACATTGACCATGCGTCGGATGTACGACACCCGGCGCGACGATCAAGAAAAAGTGCCGCGTAGCGGCAGGCGACGGACCACGCTGCAACATTTAGGTCCGATTCGGACCCATTCTGAAGGCTCTGAACCGACCCGAAATTTTCTGCGTATCCTATTGATTTGAATCGCGAATCATGCTGGCACCGCGTATAAAGTGACCTAACGGACGTTAGGCCATTTTGTACAAGAGCGGGAATTATGAAGATCGTCAGCTATATCCGTGTCTCGACCGCCCAGCAGGGTTCCAGCGGTCTTGGACTGGAAGCCCAGACCGCCGCTATCGACGCCTACACTGCCGCCCACGGCGCCGAGACGGTGGGGGCGTTCATCGAAATCGAGAGCGGCAAGAACAACAGCCGTCCCGAGCTGCAAAAGGCCATCAAGGCGGCGCGCATCTGTGGTGCCCGGCTGGTGATCGCCAAGCTCGACCGTCTGAGCCGGTCGGCTTCGTTCCTCTTGAACCTGCGCGATGCAGGGGTCGATTTCGTCGCCGTGGATATGCCGGATGCCAACGCAATGACGGTCGGAATCATGGCAATCGTCGCCGAAAACGAAGCAAAAGCCATCTCAGACCGCACGAAACAGGCCCTACAGGCCGCAAAGGCGCGTGGGACGGCGCTCGGCAACCCGAACGGGGCTGACGCCCTCAGGCGCGCTCGTAAGGGCAATGGAGCATCCGTCGCGGTGACGAAGCAGCGGGCTGACGCCCGCGCCCATGACCTTGCGGACGTGCTGGAAGCCATCGGCCCCGGCTCACTGCGATACATCGCCGCCGAACTCAATCGCCGTGGTATCAAGACCGCACGCGGCGGCAAGTGGCATGCTACCAGCGTGAAGAACCTGCAGGCTCGGCTACCCGCCTGAGACGCCCGTGGAGGCCTGTTGACGCAGGCACGCAGCATACCACCACATGACCGCGTTAGCGGTCGTTATCGCGCCCCTGACAGCCCCTCCGACACACCATCGTCCCGACCTCCTGACACAGACGATTTGCTGTGTTGCCAGTGGCGGTGAAGGCCCTCGCCAATGGGCCAATTTGACCGGATTCTGGCCTACAACCTCTCCGCCATGACCACCGCCGATCCGGGCCTGTCGGAGAAAGGTCAGCTTAACGCCTTGTCCGTCGCCGCGTGAGTGGGAATCATTATTGTATTTCAATAATTTAGGGGGACCCGTCCGGGGTATACCCATGGGGGCGGGTCACGCGGGTGGTCGCCTCCTACATGCGCTGCAGCAACCTGCCAAAATCACCATAACGAATTAATTAGATTCAGCCGACACAGAACAAAGATTCCTGATTGGTACACATTGAGGACTCATTCCTTACAACATCGGGGGACCCAGACCGATACCATCGTCAGGAAACCGAAAATCAAACTACCCTTAGAAAATTTCAATTTTTATGCAGAATTGACCGTAAAAGTTGAGGTCCATTTTTACCAAACGCTAGGTAGTATCCTAAACCTGTGATATGGTAAATTAGATCGTACGGTGTTGCCATCCCGTGCGATCTTCCCTTGAACGCGCATCGCCCCGATTGCCCTCATTGCGGGCGATGCGCGTATTTTTCCACCCTACGCCATCCGAGGAATTGTCGTGAGCCACGAAAACCATGAATTGCGTCTCAAGATTAATGCGGGTCACGCGCGGCGCGGCTCTCGGACCTTCGTCGGTGCCGTGGAGGCTATGAAAAGGGCCGTGCAAAGTCTCGACCGTGAAGCAGATGGCGCTTTCAAGAAACTGAAGGCCCCGGCGAAGCTATCGGTCGATACACGCGGCGTGACCGCCGCCACCAAGGAATTCACCGCACTCGACCGCCGGGTACAGTCATGGGGCAAGGCAACGGCTTCTGCACATCTGGCGGCGCAGAACGCCATGCGCGTCTCCATGGACCAAACCACGCGCTTGAACGAGCGCATGCACGAACTTGGGGACGTGCGAGGCCTGAAGACGCTCAACAGCGAACTGGACCGCCTAAAGGGCCGTCTCGCCGGGGCCTCGACCGGTCTGCAAGTTCGTCAGGCTCGCGCCGACTTCAGCGACGTCGCATCGGCGATGAAAAGGCGCACTAATGCCATGTACGAGGAAGGCCGGGCCGCACGCCGTGCCGCTGCCGGGGCACAGGAACACGCCACCGAACTCGACCAGCTCCGTGCCAAGTACAACCCCCTGTACGCGGCCAGCAAGACCTATGAACAGAGTCTGCAGGAGATCGCCCGCGCGGAACGTGAGGGCGTGCTGACTTCGCAGATGGCCACGGACGCGCGCCAACGTGCTGCCCAGACCCTTGCCGCCGCCTCGGGTCAAATGGACCGTTACGGACAGACCATGGGCCGCACCGGCTACCAAGCCCAGAACGCCGCATTCCAGCTTCAGGACGTCTTCGTGACCGCCGAGATGGGCCAGAACCCCATGCGGATTGCCTTGCAGCAGGGTTCGCAGCTTTCAATGGTGCTGAATGATATGTCCCGTGATGCAGGCGGGACCCGTGGCGCCATGGCAGGTCTCGCCGCCGCCGCGACGTCCATGGTCAACCCCATCAGCCTCGCAACCCTCGGCACCGTGGCGGGCGGCGCGGCCCTGATCCAATGGGCAAGTTCAGCCCTCACCGCAGAGGGTGACGCTGCCACGTTCGCCGACCGCCTCGATAGTCTCAAAACGCTACAATCTGACTTGGACGCCGTTACCGACACGCTGACCATGTCAACCAGCGAACTGGCGGCGAAGTACGGCGAGGCGGCTATCAAAGTGCGAGAGTTCGCCACCCTTCAGGCGCAGCTCCGCATCACTGAGGCGAACGCGGCACTGAGGGAACAAGCCACCACCCTCGCCGATGCTGCCAGCGCCTACACGGTCGCGACCAATGCGGGCCGCGACTACCAGAACACGCTCGACCGCATCCAGCGCGATCTAGGCGTGACCTCCGCAGAGGCCCGCACGTTCGAAACCCTCCTAGGCGACCTTGCTGCCGCTCGGGGTCCAGAGGAAATCGGCAACGCCCTTCAGGACGTCCAGCGATTCCTTCGCGAGGCCGGTGTTGCGGCGTCAGACCTCCCGCCGGAACTGGCCTCCGCGCTGGACGAAACCATTGACCTTCACGCCGAGACCCGCGCGGCCCAGAAGGCGGCGGATGACCTCGCCGGAGCGGCTGGCACTATCGCTCCCGCCCTTGATCCGGCGGTGACCACGGCAGCGGCTCTAAAGGCCGAACTGGCGCAGGCCTTGGCGCTGCACAACCAACTCGCGAACGCTGAATCCAAGCAGTACTCCGGTCGCGGCGGTGACCCACGCCGGATGAACGACAGTTACGAGTCGTCCCTCGATTACACGCCTGTAGATCAACTGATTAAAGATCTAACCCCGAAGCCCCGTCGCGGCGGCGGCGGCGGTGGTGGGTCTCGGTCGCGCGCCCTGTCGGACGAGGCCCGCGCAGTCCGCGATCTCAACGATTCCATCACGGAACGCCTGACCAGTCTTCAGGATGAGGCGGCAGCGCTCGACATGGTGCGGGCGGGGCGGTTCGCCAGCATGGAAGCCGCACAACTCTACACCGAAGCGCAGCGGGCGGGCATCGCAGTAGACCGGGGCCGTACCGCCGAAATGCTGGCCCAGATCGACGCCCTAGCCCTTCTGCGAGAAGCCGCGTCCGCCGACCCCCTTCAGAACTACTTGGACGGTCTGCCGTCGATCACCGAAGCCATCCAAGATGCGAAGGCCACCATCGCCAAGTCCGCCGAGGATGGCCTGACGGACGTCCTGTCGGGCGAGTTCGACCCCGAGAAACTGGCCCAGAACCTACGTCGCGCGTTCGCCCGTAGCGCCGCGCAGGCCATCCTAGGCCAGCTTGCACCCGGCCTGTCACAGGGCGTTGGCGGCGGGGTCGTGCGTGGGTCCCAGCAGGGCGCGCAAATCATGCAGGCCAGCATCGCTGCAGGTGGTCAACAGGCTGCAGCCGCCATTCGCGCGTCCCTGACCGGCGCGCAGATCCCTGCCATGGGCGCCCCGACGCCAACCGGTGGCGGGGGCATCGGGTCCTTCCTTGGCCCGATCCTCGGGATGTTCGGCGGGTTCAAAGAAGGTGGAATCGCTGGCCAGCCCGTGACCCAGCACGCCGCGCCGATCAGCGCTTTCGCCAATGCGCCGCACTTCGCCGAGGGCGGTGTAACCGGGGGCGGGATTCCGTCGATCTTGCATCCCAATGAAGCCGTGATCCCCCTATCCCGAGGACGCAAGGTCCCTGTCGAGATGAACGGCGCAGGCGGCGGCGGACACGTTACCGTGGAAGGCTCGACAGTCACCGTCAACGTAGAGGGTGACGCCAGCGAAGAGGATGCAGGCCGCATCGCCGAGACCGTCCGCGACCAGTTCGACGCGCTCATCACACGCCGGGTCTCGGAGGCGTTCGAATACGGCGGGCTGGGAAACCCACGATGACCAAGAATATCGTCGTGAAGATCGGCGCCACACCCGACCGGGTATCGGTGGCTACCGTGATCGGCAGGGCTACCAAGGTTGTGATCCGAGGCGACAAGCGAGACCCTGTGGCCCCAGATCGCCGCTGACGCGCCCCGTCGCCATCAAAGGTAACTCTTCACCCGTAGCGGTGCGCTGGTCTAGGGACCATCCCCGCTGACACACACCGAGGTGAGTCATTAATGAGACTAGCCCCGATCACGTTTTGTGAACTGGATTGTGGAAAAGTCGATAGGCAACTACATGTTGCGCATAAGGGAACCACACAACATGTCTTACGATCCGCGTAAAGCAGCGCAAACCATAGCCTATCTTGCCGTGAAGAACGGCAGAAACCCCTTGAACATTCTCAAGGCGGTTAAGCTTGTGTACCTTGCTGACCGCGAAAGCATCGCCCGTCACGGGTTCCCGATCCAAGACGAGGATCATTACTCCCTCCCCCACGGCCCAGTGAACACCACGACCTACGACCACATACAAGGCGTTGTTGATCCTGCGCAGGCGGCAGGTTGGACCGAGTTTCTAACGGATCGCGCACTTCACCGGGTCGGCCTGAAGGATCGCAACATTGATCCCGATGATCTGGACGAGTTGTCCGAAGCGGATGTGGCGGTGCTGGATGACATCTGGGATCGGTTTGGATCGATGAACCAATGGGCACTTCGCGATTGGACCCATGATCCCAAGAACGTGCCGGAGTGGGAAGATCCGAACGGGTCTTCGCGCCCCATCGCGCTGCGCCGCATGATGGAGGTGCTTGGCGTCGAGAATGCTGTCGAGCAAGAAGAAGCCGTGCTTGAGCATCGTCGGTCGCGTAATTTCCTTAAAGCGCTCTGAGGTTCCGTGCCGGTCTATGAGCGGGCGACACTATTGGTGCCGTCTGGAACATTCCATGCTCCCGACAAAAAGCACCTACACATCGTATGTTGTGAACCGAACGACTCCGGGGATGTCGTTCTCGTTAGCATAGCTTCCTATACTAACGATTTATGTGACCAGACTTGCATTCTCGAACCCCATGATCACGGGTTCATCAGACATCGGTCTTACGTTCTGTATCGCAAGGCCGACATCTTTTCCGCCCAAGCACTGACAACCGGCGTTGAGGACGGATCGATCATTGTCCGTGATGATTTGAACGCGCAGGTATTTCTACGTGTTCGAAACGGCATCTGCGCCTCTCCTCAGACCAAGAGGAAGGTGAAGCGGTTCATGGGCTGTTGAGCGATCACACCTGACCGAAGCAAGAAATTCTTACCTCACCGCCCCTTCATGACAGAATGGCTTACCCGTTAACATGGCAAAAACATGGCAAGGGGATGAGGCAAAAAACAGATAAACCACCGCCAAGAAACAGAAATCACCCACACAAACGCGAGCATTGAAAATCCTCGTGTCGGTGGTTCGATTCCGCCCCCGGGCACCAGTTATCAAATAGAAAATCGTTTTTGGTGTCGGTGGTGTCTCGCTTGCAGGGGGACATTAATGTCCGATCATATCATACGGTCCGTTTCCCGGTGATCGTCAGCCCAGTCGGCGGCCTAGACCGTCTTAAACAATCGATACGGTTCGAACGCGAGTGGCGGCGCCGCGGCCGATGGCGACGCTTCGGCGATGGCTCCCACGGTGAAGGCTTGCGACACCGGAGCGCCCCCAGCCCGGCATAATACAAGCTTTGGCCCCGGAGCGCGGGTCACCGGGCTCTCGATGGCGGTCTCATACGGCTTCTCTGTCGCCCGGATGCTGCCGGCAGAGCTGTCTCGGCCTTCTACACTTGTTATTCGCGGCGCGCCGCAGTATCGGCTGTCCAATCATCTGGACCTGGGGTGCAATCCCCCGGGTGGCTCTCCCGGCCGCCGATCCGCCGGGCCAACCAAGACAATCTACAGATAGATGGCCGGTGCGGCAAACGCCGCGCAGGTTCGGAACGGAATATTCAACGATGAACATCGATACCTACCGACGCCAGTGGCTCGGTAATGTTCGCGGCGACTTGCTATCAGGTCTGGTCGTCGCGCTTGCTCTCATTCCAGAAGCGATCGCGTTCTCGATCATTGCCGGGGTCGACCCCAAGGTTGGGCTATACGCTTCGTTCTCGATTGCCGTCATTACCGCAATCGCCGGCGGTCGGCCGGGCATGATCTCGGCGGCGACCGCAGCGACCGCTGTCCTGATGGTCACGCTGGTCGCCGATCATGGACTCGAATACCTGCTGGCGACGACTGTGCTAGCGGGACTTATTCAGGTAGCCGCTGGGTTCGCCCGGCTCGGAAACCTGATGCGCTTCGTCTCGCGGTCGGTGATGACGGGCTTCGTCAACGCCCTGGCGATCCTGATCTTCATGTCGCAGATCCCCGAGCTCGTGGGCGTGCCATGGCTAACTTACCCGCTGGTCGCCGCAGGCCTCGCGATCATCTACTTGCTACCCTACGTGACCACCGCCGTGCCATCGCCTCTGGTCACGATCATCTTGCTGACCATCCTTGTCATGGCAATGGGGTGGGACGTGCGCACGGTCGGCGACATGGGCGCTCTACCCGACACGTTGCCGGTATTCCTGATCCCCGACATTCCGCTCAATCTTGAGACGCTGGGCATTATCCTGCCCTACGCGGTAGCGGTGGCCGTTGTCGGTCTTCTGGAAAGCCTGATGACCGAGAATATCGTCGACGATCTGACTGATACGAAGTCCGATCGCAACCAGGAGTGCGTGGGCCAAGGTCTTGCCAATACCGCGACGGGCTTCATCGGCGGCATGGCGGGGTGCGCGATGATCGGGCAGTCGATCATCAACATCAAATCGGGCGGTCGGGGACGACTGTCCTGTGCAGCGGCCGGTATCTACCTTCTTTTCATGGTGGTGGCGCTCGGCGATCTTGTCGCGCAGATTCCCATGGCCGCGCTGGTCGCGATCATGATCATGGTTTCGATCGGCACCTTCTCGTGGTCGTCGATCAAAGACCTGAAAACCCATCCGAGATCCTCTTCGATCGTCATGCTCGCGACCGTGGCGGTGGTCGTCTACACCCACAATCTTGCCATCGGCGTGCTGGTCGGCGTGCTGCTTTCAGGCTTATTCTTCGCCGCCAAGATCTCGCAGCTGTTCGGTGTCACCTCTTCACTGTCGAAGGATGGCAGGGTCCGGACGTATCGCGTGGAGGGCCAGCTATTTTTCGCGTCGTCGGAGGAATTCATGGACGCCTTCGACTTCAAGGAGGCTGCCGAGCGCGTGGTGATCGACGTGAGCAACGCCCATATCTGGGACATCTCATCCGTTGCCGCGCTCGACATGGCCGTGCTCAAGTTCCGCAGGGACGGCTCGGAGGTCGAGATCGTCGGCATGAACGCAGCATCTGAAACCCTGGTCGACCGGCTTGCGATACACGACAAGCCCGGCGCCGTGGACAAACTGATCGCGCACTAAGAGAGGGAGACGTCATGACAGACAAGATCATCGCCTTGGTGGACGGCTCGACCTACTCAAGAAGTGTCTGCGACCATGCGGCCTGGATTGCAGGGCGTGGCGGCTACAGCGTTGAACTAATGCACGTTCTGGGCCGCCGCGAAGGCAGCGGCGGGTCCAACCTATCGGGCGCCATTGCCCTGGGTGCCCGGACCGCCCTTCTCAATGAACTGTCGGCGTTGGACGAGCAGCGCGCGAAGCTCGCAATTCACCGGGGACGCGCGATTCTTGAGGACGCAAAAGGGATCTTGGACGAGGCCAGTATCGAGGTCAGCGAGCACTTGCGACATGGCGATCTCGTCGAGGCGATCTCGGAGACCGAAAACCGCGCCGAAATGATCCTTGTCGGAAAACGTGGTGAGGCGGCCGATTTCGCGAAGGGCCACTTGGGCTCCAATCTGGATCGGGTCGTGCGCGTTGCTACAAAGCCGCTGTTCGTTGCCTCTCGCGCGTTTCGGCCGATCGAGAAGGTGCTGATCGCCTATGACGGCAGCGAGAGCGCCATGCGCGCGGTGGACTATACGGCACGCTCGGAAATCTATGCGGGTCTTTCCATCCGGATTGTCACGGTCGGTCCAGATACGGAGACCGCCAGAAAGCGCCTCGAGGACGCCGAAGCCATGCTGAAGGCCGCGGGACATGCCGTGGAATCCGCGATCCTGCCTGGGCAGCCGGAAGAAGCGCTCGGCACGCATATCGAGGACGAGGGCTTCGATCACCTAGTAATGGGCGCCTCCGGTCACTCTCGGCTACGCAAACTCTTTGTCGGATCGACGAGTCTCGAAATGATGCGCACGTGCAAGGTGCCCATCCTTCTGGTGCGCTAGGAATCCATCGCAGGCGGCGGCAGAGGATTCCGTCTCTCCGCTACCGTGCTCGAAGAAGGGGAACGTCGAGTGCGGGCCGTGGCAACCATCCAGAAAGAGGATCAAAAATGATCACATGCTTCAAAAGACAGCTCACCCGTTGGTCCGCGAGCGCGGGCTTCGCCGTGCTTCTCGCCACCCTTGCCTCCGCGCAGGAAAACGGTCCCGAGTCCGAGATACGCGCCCTAGGCGATTGCCAGAGCTGCGAAATCGAAGCGCAAGATTTGTCGGATCGGCGCCTCATGGGCATTGATCTTCGCGACGCAAGACTGTCCGGCACGCTTTTCAATCGCTCAGGTCTCAGCGTAGCGGTTTTCGATAACGCCGATCTGTCCGGCGTCAGCTTTGAAGACGCGGACCTGCGCGGTGCAAGTTTCGCCGATGCAACGCTTGCGGATGTGAATTTCACTGGGGCCGATCTGCGCGGCGCCGTTTTCGAGGGAGCGATCCTGGAGCGAACCGATCTTCAGTCAGCCTTGCTGTGCAATACGCAGATGCCCGACGACGAGATGGAAAACTCGGACTGCAACTCAGACGACTGAAAAGTCGAGACGGACGGTGATACCACCCGCGCAAATGGCGATTGGCTGCGCTTGTGAGCTAGGCTCCAGACTCATTGATTCGGAGCCACAACAAGACAGTTGCTGCGAGGGCGATTGCTGACAGGAAGACTTTGGGGCAGCGGTCATAGCGGGCGGCGACGCGGCGCCAGTCCTTCAGGCGCCCGAACATGATCTCGATCCTGTTTCGGCGCTTGTAGCGGCGTTTGTCGTATCGGACAGGCTTGTCGCGCGACTTCCGCACCGGGATGCAGGGGGTAATCCCCTTATCGATAAGGTCTTCGCGGAACCAGTCCGCATCATATCCCCGGTCTCCCAGCAGCCAGTCGGCCTATGGCAAACTATCCAACATTGCCCCGGCACCAGTGTAGTCGCTGACTTGGGCGGCGGTGATGAAGAAGCGGATCAGGCGCCCGATACTGTCGGAGACGGCGTGGAGCTTTGTGTTCATCCTGCCCTTCATCCGTCCAATCAGCCTGCCACGCCCCCCTTTTTCAACTGCAGGCTGGCAGCCGTGCGGTGAGCCTTGAGATAGGTCGCGTCGATCATGATTGTCCTCCGGTCCGAGCCCTCGCCCGCCAACCCTTCCACGATCCGGGCGAACACCCCCATGCCACTACACCGCTTCCACCGGTTGTAGAGCGTCTTTGGCGAACCATACTCGCTAGGAGCATCGCACCGGCGCAACCCATTGCGATTTATAAAGATTATGTCGCTCAAGACCCGTCTGTCATCGACACGGGGACGGCCATGGCTCTTTGGGAAATACGGACGGAGGCGCGCCATCTGCGCCTCAGCCAGCCAGAACAAGTTGCTCATGCGTGGTCTCCTTGCGGAGCCTGGATCACGAACAAAGCCGGCAATTAATGGGTCCTGAGCCTAGGCTTGGGTCCTTTGTGTGTGGGGGGGGGCGGAAAGGGGTCGCTCAACCCATGACATCGCGGATGCCGGTTCGAACCATTTGATCAACGCGCAGGCTGAGACCTTGGTCGGGCCCTGCAAACCAACCAGCGCCGTCATCAGCTCAGAGTGGTGGCCGAGCCACCTGCACCCAGCCGAACGCCAAGAGCCCGCCAATGGCGGCGTAGATAAGGCACGGCCTTAAGGTGCTTGCCAATGCCTCGCCTTCGCGTCCGATCAAACCCACCGTCGCGCTTCCGGCAATGATGTTGTGTGGCGCAACGATGTTGCCGATCGCTAATCCGAACCCATGAGCAGCCACCAGGATTGCGGGTGGCACGTCCACGCTGTGTGCGGTCGAGACCTGAAACTCAGTGAAGAGAATGTTCGAAGAAGTTGCGGAGCCCGTAATAAAGGTTCCAAGCACACCCACGTAGGGCGCCAGAAGCGGCCAGGCTTGCCCCACACCTGCTGCTGCCGCCGCGAGGCTGGCGATCATATCCGCATGGACCATGAGCCGAGAGAGCGCCAGCATGACCAGCAGGGCAACGGACACGGGAAAAAGGCGACGCATCGCTGCGGACACGGCTCCCGGCAGAAACCGTCCCCGCCCAGTGAACAGGGCGCTCAGAAACAGGGT
>NZ_FQZA01000008.1 GCF_900141995.1 Palleronia salina
CGTTGCAACGCGATACGACCGGTGCCCAAAAGTCTTCCTCTCAGCCATCGCTCTCGCCGCTATCGTCATCTACTGGCTATGAGTCCTGAGCCTAAACAGGGTTACTCGGCGAACCTATGCACAAGCCGTCCGAAAAGCGGCAAGGCTGATCGGTCGGACGCCTGACCGAATTCCAGCTTGCGCGAAGCAGTTTCAGAGCAGGTTTCCAAACAGGGACTACGATCGCTCCTGGGGCAAGACCTTCTGCGCGGCCAAGCGCTGGAAGCGCAACGTCTCGGCGGCGATCAATGGCGCGACCGGCATCATCGCGGCTCAGAAGGAGCGCAGGGCGCGGCACGACGATTGGGCCACGCTTCTGGCTGTGCTGTGGGAAATCGCAGAGAAGGGCTCTCCCTCACCGTTCGAGCTTCATCCGAAGCAGCTCATCTGCATCCAAAGTTGTGCGGATACTGCCAGAAAGCTGGATGTCCGGGTAATCGATATTGACCCGGACGTCGCTTCTTGCCTTTACCGATCGGCTCCCACGAAAGCGGCAAAGGACGCTGTCGTAGAGGCGCTCGACCTAATCGACCAGTCCCGAGTGCTCGGGGATCGTCGTATCCAGCGTATCCTGCCAGCACAGTCCATCGGCTTCGTTCGGCCAGAACGCGCCGAGAAAGTCGCAATTCCGGATTCCTTGGCGCAGGAGTTGGAAATTTGGGTTCACCTTGCAACACGGGGCCGCTGGTCCATAACAGACAATGCCTTTCGACACCATCGTGCCTAGGCTCAGGACCCATTGATCTGAGCGGAAGTGCGTGATTCACCGCCAAAAAAACTGAGCGGTGACATGCCCAAAAGTCTTCCTCTCAGCCATCGCTCTCGCCGCTATCGTCATCTACTGGCTATGAGTCCTGAGGCTAAGGTGTTGTCCTTGAACACTTCGTGCACGTAGGTGTCATCCCCGTGTTAATCGGGACGGCATTTTACACCCGGATTTAGATGTTCCGATTGCTGCGCGCGCCCGCGAAGACGCCGCGGGAAAGAAGCAGATTTTTTCATTACTACCCGGAAAAATACTTCGCCTCCGGGGCATCCGGCCAATCTCGCTTGTGACAGACGAAACAAGCGAGGTGTCCCGCAGCAGTGACCATCCAACATCTGACCGCTCGCTGATTTGGCGCCCTCCGGCCGCGGCGCGAGACACAGCGACGGACAGCGCAAAGGACCTCCCCTCCTTCCTGACCCGGGACGAAGCCCGGACGAAACAATCACAAGGAGGTCTCCATGTTTCATTCGAGAGTAACCACTGGCAAGGAAGCCCGCTCGATGTCGGCAGGCGAGCTGGCACTGAGGGAGTTTTTCTCTCATCACGACGAGGCGCTCGGCAATGCAGCCGTTCTGCTCGCAGACCGGCACGGCGCGCGGCTCCTCAACGCGATCCGTGACGGTCTGGAACAGCCCGGGTCGATCACCCGCCGTCTCCGGCGCCTGCTTCTCCAGCTGCGCGCGATCCTTTTCCTCGATGAGGTCGGTGAAGATGAGTGGGGCAATGAAGGATGCTTCGACCTGCTCGAGCCCGAGGACCCGATCCCGATCAGGGCTGCACGCAAGGTCGGCGAGGTCCTCAAATATATCGGTGAAGGACAGTTTGTGAGCTCTGATTACAGGCGATATATCTGATGCCCGGTAACGACCCGGACGCACTCGCGGCAGAGCTGTTCAAGACCTTCGCGCGCTTCGAGTATGCCCTGAAGGCTGCCGAGTTCCACAGAGGTGAGGGCGCGGCGGAAGCCAACTGGCGCAGTTTTGCCGAGTCCGTTGCCGGGATTTTCGAAGAGCCGACGAACGAGAGTGTTGCGGCAGCGATCGCCTATATGCTCGAACATCCACCGAAAAAGCAGGTCGTGGAAGGCGGCGTTCTGGGATGGAGCGTGTCAGCGCCACAGACCGATCTTCAATCTGACAGGGTGCTGATCTACGTGCGCCGCGTGAGAAACAACCTGTTCCATGGCGGCAAGTTCAACGGCCGGTTCTTCGAGCCGCAGAGAAGTGCGGCGCTCTTGCAGCATTCACTTACGATTTTGGATGCCTGTCTGGCTGGCTTCACCGGCGGTGAGCGAAGCCTATCACAGTGAGCCATAGTGCACTGCCTCCCGTCATCTTCCGCTTGCTCGATCGATGCCGCAAGAGCAAGCTACGGCGAACTGCTCCGAGAGAGCTGCAGCGGCGCGCCTTCGCTCGCCACATGCGGGATCCCGTCGTCGAACCGGCCATTTACCTCTGGCGTAGCGAACGTCGGCTCTGCCCTTCCTCCTTACGGTCCGAGTAGTTGCGGCGTCATCAGAGCACTCTCGGCGAACGCCAGAAAGGACCGCACTCCGGTCATCGGGCCCGTGAAAATTCTGCGCAATGGACGAATAGCCGGTTCGGTTAAGCCGCGCCGCAGCGAAAATCTCCGCCTCGAGGGTCGGCTGTGGACCGAAACTGGGCGGGGTCTTGTCGCAGCTTGATTTTCATCGGTTGCGCGGCTACTCGCGTAAGGCTCTGGAGGGCCGGTCATCGGCTCAAAATCTTGCTTTTTCCGATTGGCGCTGCATTTCGTGCGTTGAGAGAGTGGTAAATAATATCGATTATTTCCTGCAACAGCTCCTCTGCGCTATTTAACCACTTGTCGAGTACTGTGGATGCAGTGCGGGCGTCCGGATCGTCCCTCGGGATATGACGCACCCTCTCGTGAAGTCGCGTTAGACACGGCTTTGCGAGCTCAAGCTTTCGCCTTGTATCGAGAGGTTCGCAAAAGTGATCCAAATTGATTTTGCTTAATGTGCATATGTCGTCAATCGCATCTTCGCAGTCCGTGATATCGAGAAGATCCTCCAATCCAGTTAGCTCACAGTCGAGGTACCCGTGCAGGCAATCCAATGCTTCCTCGGTGGAGATAGATATTGAAATCGGAGCTTTGAGCAGTGTCTTTCTCGATGAAGCCAATTGTGCCTCCTTTTTTCCCATTGATGACGACAGCATCCATGGCGACTGTCTTTGAAGAAGTATGAGCCCAAGCCGGGCGTCAGGCCTGCAGAGAAGATCAGTTTGGCTCGTCTGAACGAAACCGAACCGATATGAGCTCACCGAAACGAACCGGCTCACTATCCTCGGGGCGAAAGTCCCAGCCATACGTCAAGAACGATCACCTCGGTTTCCAGATCTACTACATGTGGGCGGGCTCCCGGCGGCGATACGTCCCGGACTTCCTGGTCCGACTTTCTGGTGGCACGATCCTCGCGCTCGAGATCAAGGACACAGACAGCCCTCAGAACAAGGCGAAGCGGGACGCGTTGAGAGAATGGGTAAAGGCGATCAACGCAGCAGGCGGTTTCGGACGCTGGGCTTGGGATGTCGCGTTCAAGCCGGGCGAGGTGCAGGACATCATCTTGAAACACGCGAAAGCCGTCGAAACGGTCAACTGAAGACCCGGGTTCGACTGCTGCGGGATGCGCCCGATTCGGTATGGACCTCGGGTTCGCGGATATCAGTCCGCTGTCAAGAATGAGATAGGCAGTCCCGCGAGATCACGATTTGTTACAGGTCGCCGATATTGCGGACCATGCTTGAAACGGAAAAAATTTTGGTGCTGGTCCGATGTTCAGATAGTACACGTGGCTATTCAAAACTGGCAGTTCTAAGGGTTGCAAACCGGTGGTTGTCAAAGAAGATCTCTTAGTTTTTTCCTTGCTATGACGCGAAAAATTTCCGGGGACGGTAATCGCGCAGCCTGGCGTCGGGTGTTGCCTTCACAGCAAGGTGCGTTGCCGCCTTACGTGCCGTTTGCCTCTGCCTGCTGGCCCGGCAACATTGTGACCAGAAAAACCTAAAGGGGCCAGTCGGCCACCTGAGGCGCTCGGAAAAAACTTGACAACCAACCTGTCCGAAAATTGACGCATCGCGCTGCAAGCCTCTGCCATGATGACTGGAATTCGAACCGACCAGCAACTCTGGAACGGCGCAGAGTGCCATTTCTCTGTCCGGGAGATGCTACCCGCACGTCTGGAGAAATTCTTATTTGAAAGCTCGGAAAAAACGGCCCCGTCGATAGGTCATCCCCGGAAAAGACGACTTCTGCACCACAGAAAATCTGTTGTCTCCCGCGATAACCCGACACCCTGAGCGCCCTTGGCGGTCGTTTCAGCCTCTCGGACGAGCGCAAATTGGGTCCTGGAGTCCTCCTTGGGCGGAAATTTCCGACCATATATCCGTGAGCGTTACGATTTTTTCCGGCCTTCCTGCGGAGGCCCGCTGTCGCGTCCTTCTGTCCGTCCAGACGCAGTGAAATTCCCGCCTCTCTGCTTCGCCCCCTTTACAGCCAGGGACGCCTCGGCCCTTCCTGGTTCAAGGAAAACAACGACCTGCATCTTCTGCATGTGGGAGCACCGTGAGAGAACGACTGAGACCATGACTGCGAACTCTGAGATTGAACACTGTCCACATTGCGGTAGTTGCCGCAATTCTGGCGGGGCGGAATGGAAGGAAGCACCTCTGACGCGGGAAGAGGCCGCACAAGTACTCGGGATAAAGGTCAGAACGCTCTTCAATCTCAGGAAAGCGTATCGCCGCTCTCGCGATATCGAGACAGTTCACCGCGGGAATGTCCGTTTCTATCGGCAGCACATTGAAGCGTTAATGGAATTACTGAAATGGGAAAACTCAAAGAAACAGCCTGTTGGCATCCGTTCTGAAATGGCCGGTCATATTGCTACGACTTCTATGTCGAAGGGCAGAGGTATCGTCGTTCTACGGGGGTCCGCGATTTCGAGGCGGCTGAAATAGCCATCGAGGTCGCCAAGGGCGTGCACGAAGCAGCGTGGGCGCGGGAGCTTTCGCCTTATCCCAGTTTCCAAGACGCGGGGCGGCTCTATGTCGAGCGCTTCGGAAAGCATGAGAAGGAGGTGGAGGAACTCACGGACTATTTTGGGCCGTTTAGTGGGGTCGACGAGATCACGTCGTTCATGTTGGACCAGGCCATGGTCGATTTGAAACGGTCGACATGGACCACTGACAGGACGGCGCAGCGGCAGGTGCTGGTGCCGGCGAACGCGGTGATCAACTTTGCTCTCGGCCAGAGGCCGCGACAATGGGAACCCTCGCGGCGCGAACGTACGCTCACCCTGGAGGAGGCCGAGAGTCTGATCCGGGTGGCCCAAGAGCCCGAGACGGCCGGCCTGCGGGACCCGGAACGGCGTCTTCTGAAACTGATCGCCTTCGAGCTCGGCACCGGAGCCGCGCCGGGCGAGACGCACGTCATACGGGCCGGGGATTGCAACTGGTCGACGCAGCAGGTCCTCGTTCGAGGCGTTCAGAAAGGAGCTGGCAAGACCGAGTATCGCCGGCGCTTGGTCCGTGTGCCCGATCGGTCCCTCGAACTCATGCACCCGCTGCCTGACGATGGTCTCGTTTTCCTGACGCCGACCGGTCGCCCGATACTCACCGATGGAAAACATGGCACTCATCTCATCGAACAGTTCCACAAGCTGTGCGCTGCGGCCGGGCTGCGCGCGTCCGAGGAAGTCGTTTTCTACACATTGCGCCACACATGGGCGACATGGTTCAGCGCGCAAGTCGGCGATCTCGCTCTCTTGATCGACCGGGGCGGATGGTCGGATCCGCAGATGGCGATGCACTATCGCAAGGAGGCCCCGGATGATCTGGGCGACCGGCTCCTTGCCCACGGTTGGGACTTCCGGCCATGATGGGCAAGATTTGGGAATCGGAGATTAGGCAAACAAAAAAGCCGCTGAAAATCAGCGACTTGTCGGTAAAGTATGCTCGCTTAGCAGGGGAGCGCCTTCGACCACTCGGCCACGTCTCCGCTGATGGGTCTAGCCCGTAAGCGATTGGAAACACAACCAGTTTTTTGAACTTTCTCGCGCCGGCGTGGGGGCTTTGATAACAAAGGATTTTCGAGGTGACAGGACGCGACTTTGACCGCGCGGACAGGGTGCCGGCGCCCGATAAGGGGGCCTCGTGGGGCTGCGTGGAGGCACGACCGAGGCGTGCACAGTAGGGCCGCATCGCTTGCAATGGCCCAACCGGACGGTCACCGATGCAGCACGGGCCGGAGACGCCGATCACCTTGCGGCGCGTGTGCTCGTCCTGTCTGCGGCGACGGTTTCATGGGTCTTTCTTCGGGTCGTGGCGGTCTCGCGGCTGGCGGCAACCACGGCCTTCAGCTCATCCGTCATGCCGACCGAGAAGTCGGCGAGGAACTGGTCGCCGTAATCCAGGAACGCGGCGTCTCCGGTCAGCTCGTAGAGCTGATAGAGCTGGCGCATGGCGCGGTGGGCCAGGTAATCGGGCTTCCTCCAATAGCGCAGGCAATACCGACTGCGCAGTTTCTTGCGTCGAAAGCACAGGGCGTAGGCGTCGATGGTGGTGGCCCCGGCCTGCACGAGGGGCCTGTATCGAGGGTCGTGAAGGGACAATTCGTGGAGCGCGAGAACCGCGAAGATATGGCCGTTCTTGACCCGCGTGGTTTTGCCCCGAGGCAGGGGGTACTCGTCGAACCAGAGGTATCCCCGCTTGTCACGCACCGTGATCCAGCGATCAGGGGGAGTCGCCCCCATCTGGTGGGGCCTGAGAAACGCTTTGCCGTAGCCCTCGATGTCGTCTTCCAGGTCAAGGACGTGGTCCAGCTGCCGGCATGCCATGAGCGCGAAGGCGTTCGCGATGGCGCTGACCCAGGGGGCCGGGGGCACGATGGATTGGTGCGGATCCGTGAACCTGTTTTCCAGGAACGCCTCGCCATCCTGCCAGACCGTGTAGTCCCGCATGCGGGCAACGAGCTGGGCCGCGAGCGTCCGGGCTTTTGCCGCTTGCGCGGGGTCGGGCGCGGTCGCGATGTAGCGGTTCAGGGCGATGGCGTTGCGCCAGAGCTTGACCGGCTGGAACGGCTGACGGTCGAGGTATTCCGCGTCCCAGGGATACGGCAATGCGGCGTCGAGCGGGGCTTCGGGGTCCGGGGTCCATCCGTCCGGCACGTCGATGGCGGGATGGTGGCCGCCGACGGTTCTGGGGGCCAGTGCGTAATCGCACGAGACCACGGCCGGGAAGTCGTCGAACAGACGCACGTCCCGCGCATCTTCGGGCCGCAGGGGCGTATAGCGCACCGGCCCGCGCACCCGGCGCAGGCTCGCCATGGTCTTGTTGAGACGGGTGACGGTGAAGACGTGCAGCGCAACGATGGCGCGCTTCAGGTCGTCGCGGAGTGGTTTCTCGAGGGGCATTCATTTCCAAGTTCTGTCGCCGGCCGCTGACCGCCCGGGCCGGGGGCGACCGGGGCTTCGCAGACATTCCCCGCGGGGCCACGACCGGCCCATAGGGTTGCTTGAACAGGACGGCTGTTCAAGCGGTTTCGCGGGAGGTGTCGTGACCCGCTGGACCGGCGTTTCGCCGGTTCGCGACCGATGCAAGCCTGCTCGACCGCCCTGCGAAGCGCCGCCCGGCAGATCCGTTGCGGGGGAATGAGCGGCCCGAGACCGGTCCCAGCCGGGCCGGCCCCGCGGAAGCGCCCGTCGTGCAGGACCTGTCGGAGCGGCTGGCGCAGGAGGGCGCGACGCTGTAGCCAAGGCGCGATGCAAGGGAGGAGTCACGGCATGGCGGGTGCGCTGGACGGGGTGAAGGTTCTGGATCTCAGCCGGGTGCTGGCCGGGCCCACCTGCACGCAGCTTCTGGGCGACATGGGCGCCGAGGTGTGGAAGATCGAGAACCCGGCGACCGGGGGCGACGACACCCGCCACTGGGGGCCGGTATCGGTGAAGGACCCCGCGGGCCGCGAGACCGACCTGTCGGGCTATTTCCTGTCGGCCAACCGCAACAAGTACTCGGTCGCGGTGGACCTCGCGTCGGAAGAAGGCCAGCGCGCGATCTGCGCCATGGCGGCCGAGGCGGACATCCTGGTCGAGAACTTCAAGCCGGGGAACCTGGCGAAATACGGGCTGGACGCCGACGCGATGCTGACGCTGAACCCGCGGCTCGTCTATTGCTCGATCTCGGGCTACGGGCAGACGGGGCCGAACGCCGCGCGCCCCGGATACGACCTGATGGCGCAGGCCTATGGCGGCATCATGTCCCTGACCGGCGAACCCGAGTGCGAACCCATGAAGGTGGGCGTCGCCGTGGCCGACGTGATCTGCGGGCTTTACGCCAGCTCGGGCATCCTGGCCGCCCTGCGCCACCGGGACCGGACGGGGCAGGGGCAGCACATCGATATCGGCCTGCTGGACGCGCAGATGGCGTGGCTGATCAACGTGGGCACCACCTACCTTGAGACCGAGACCGAGCCCAAGCGCCACGGCAACGCACACCCCGCCATTGTGCCCTACCAGGTGTTCGAGGCGGCGGACGGGCACGTGGTGGTCGCCGTGGGCAACGACCGCCAGTTCGTGCGGTTCTGCGACTTCCTGGACCTGCCGCAGCTGCCGGACGACCCGCGCTATGCCACCAATCGCGCACGCACCGAACACCGCGAAAGCCTGATGGACGTCCTCATCCCGGCCATGCGGTCGCGGTCGGTCGAGGACGTGGTGTCGGGGCTCGAAGCGCGGTCGGTCACCGCCTCGGCGGTGCAGACGGTGGGACAGGCGCTGACATCCGAGCAGGCCAAAGCCCGCGAGATGGTGATCGAGATGACCAAGCCCGGCACCGCCAAGGGCGCGGTCCGGCTGCTGGGCAACCCCCTGAAATTCAGCGCCACGCCCGTGCGCTACGACCGCGCCCCGCCCTATTGCGGCGAGGATACGGACGAGATCCTGAGGCGGTTCCGGAAGGGGTAGGGGGCGCCGGTATACGACGATGTTGTCCGCGATGAAGGGCTGCATCGAGTCCAAACTGACTGGGTCTGTCTGGAGTGAGTTCGCAGTTGCAGCATGGCTGCGCCTGCCGTGACCGGCCCAGAGCCGACCTTGAGCGTGATCGTTGGATGCTCCGGTCGCAGCCCGCAAAGCTGCCGTTCGCTGCAAGCGCGAAGTCCGTACGCGATCAGAGGGCATGAACGCCGACGAGGCGGCCGTTCTTGATGTGGCGGGCAACGATTGGGTCTCCGCCGAAGCAGGCGTTTACTCGAAGCTCTGTAAAACTGGGCCTTTTTGATCGATTTTATTGAGACCCGCAATTGTTCTACCCACTTGTCTTTCGCACCCATCACGAAGACCATAGATTTCAAATCGGCCGGAGGATTGAATGCCAGATTTTGATCAAGTAGTCACAAACCGAGAGATAAGAGCGCTTCGGCACTCGCGTCCTTATCTCAATCTACGAGAGGCTGCCGACCAATGCTTAGCAGCAGGTCGAGACTTGATCGATAGTGGCAAAGAAGAAGGTCACCGACAGCTATTGGAGCGATCAACAGTTATTACTTTCGTGACTCATGTAGAGGTATACTTCCGAGACATGTTGGATGCCATCTTCAAGCAGTGCGACCCAGATTTTTTCATCCCCAAGCTAAAGCATATTCATCCGACAAAGTACGACATCAACGATCTGATCGATATCTATCAAAGACAGATACACCCACTTGAATTGATATCGAGTGATGCGTCATTCCAAAACGCAGAAAAGATTGACAAGGTATTCTCCAAATTTCTGGGTAAAGGTCTTTGGGGTGAAGCAATTGGCCTAAAAATCCGTATGAAAGACAGACCAGAAACTGTCGTGACCTTTGAACCGGAGTACTTAGAAGGCTTGAAGAGACTGTTTTCCCTGCGTCACGAATTAGTCCACAATCCCAGAAAAAGCTTCAGGCTCACGGCTAAGATTCTAGACGATGTCACGAACGCAGACGGCCTCTTGCTGGCGGTGGACATTGTTCTTTCAAATATGCTGATCGACAATATAGATCCTGAATTAGCCGATGAAAATAAACTGACGCCTTGATTCGGCGCAGGTTGCTTGGTGTAGTTTCGGCTTCGTCTACGCATCTCCAAAGTCAGTTCCTTTGTGAAATGCAGACGTCCGGGCATAGTGCAGCAATAAGAACTTTGGGCTCGGATCTGCCTTGCGACAGGGTAGAGGAAAGCGCGTTTTCAATGTCAGCTTCACCTGATCACGCCCTGAGATTTGGCATTTGCGGAGAATGTCTACTTCCCGCCCTCTCTTCCCCCACTCTTCGCGGGTGCAGCGAAATCCGAGCAGGTGCGGCGAAGGGCGGGAGGGTCCGCACAACACCCCCCCGACCGCCACCGAAGGCGTCGCCCTGCGTCCGGGTCAGCCCTATCTTACGGGGGACGGATCGTCCCTCACTCGATCAGGGCCGACAACTGCTCGCGCGCGGCGTCGTTCACCCAGGCCTGCCAGACATCCGAGTATTCCCGCAGGAAATACACCGCCGCTTCCTCGGGCGAGGCGCTGTTGTCCTCCTGCCAGGCCAGCACGGCGCCTATCTGGTCGTTGGTGAAGGACACGTTGGACATGAGCTCGGTCAGCTCGGGGTGTTCGTCCTCGAAATCGGTGGTGACGACGGTATAGACCGGCGTGCTGGGGTAGGCGGTGACGCCGTTGGTTTCGCAATCGGGGTCCTGGTTGCACTCGAACGTGTCGAAATCGTATTCGCCCAGGTCGACCAGCGTCATGTCGTACTTGCCGATGATCGCCGTCGGCTCCCAGTAGTAGCCGAGCCAGGGGTCGTCGTTCTCGACGGCCGCGGCCATGGAGGTGGCCAGCGTCTCGCCCGAGCCGTGCTGGAAGACCTCGATCCCGGCCTCCTTGGCGCCCACGGCTTCGGCCAGCGCCTCGGTCGAATAGCGACAGGCCCAGCCGTCGGGGCAGGAATGCAGCCGGTTGCCGACCAGGTCCGGGTTCGCCAGCACGCCCTCGAGCGTGGCGAGCTCGGGGTGTTCCTCGACCAGCGCGGTCGGGACGTACCAGCCCTGGCGGCTGCCGTCGGACAGCACGTCGGCGACCGTGACGATCCGGCCTTCTTCCGACAGCCGGTCGTAGGACGGGTTCCCGTTGGGCCAGACCTCGGTCACGATGTCGGGCTCGCCCGTCTCGGCCACCGAGACCAGCGCCGCGGTGGTCGAGGACGGCACCACGGTGACGTCGCAGCCATAGCCCTGTTCCATGAGGAAGACCGAGACATTGGTGACGATGGCGGCCGAGGCCCAGTCCATCTCGGTGATCGAGACTTCGCCGCAGCTGTCCTGCGCCCGGGCGGTGCCGGCGATTGTCAGGGCGGTGGTGGCGGCGATGCCGGCGATGGTGATGTGACGCTTCATGGGTGAGCTCCTCCTGACGGGGCCGTGGGCCGCCGTTCGCGGCGGTGCTTGGCCGTCTGCGCGGCCCCCGGTGGGCTGCGCGGTTGAAGGGAGAATTGTGGCGGGCCGCCCGGCCGTCAACACGCCGGGGCAATGAAGAATGCGTGACGCGGCGGCCTGTCCCACGGTCCGCGGGCGCCTGCCGCGCGCCGATCGGCCGCTTGCAAAGGCGCCGGGCGCCTCCATATTTTTGCTACCTTCAACCGACTGCTTCCGGGGTGTCCCATGGGTTATGCGAAGACTGCGATCCTGATGGCGGCGATGACCGCGCTGTTCATGGGCGTGGGCTACCTGATCGGGGGGACCGGCGGCGCGCTGATCGCGCTGGTGGTCGCAGCGGGGATGAACGCGTTCAGCTGGTGGAACTCGGACCGGATGGTCCTGCGAATGCACAATGCCCAGCCGATCCCGCCCGGGGACCGGATGGGCCTGCACGACATGACGGCCGAACTGGCGCGAAATGCCGGGCTGCCCATGCCCAAGCTCTATTACATCGACACGGCCCAGCCGAACGCCTTCGCCACGGGCCGCAACCCCGAGAATGCCGCCGTCGCCGTGACCGCGGGGCTGGTGCGCAGCCTGTCGCGCGAAGAGGTCGCGGGCGTCATCGCCCACGAGCTCGCCCATATCCGCAACCACGACACCGCGATCATGACCGTCACCGCGACCTTCGCCGGTGCGATTTCCATGCTGGCGAACTTCGCGCTGTTCTTCGGCGGCTCGCGCGAACGGCTCGGGCTGGTGGGGACGATCGCCATGATGATCCTCGCGCCGCTGGCCGCGGCGCTGGTGCAGATGGCGATCAGCCGCACACGTGAATATGCCGCCGACAAGGCCGGGGCCGAGATCTGCGGTCAGCCCATGTGGCTTGCGTCGGCCTTGGAGAAGATCGCGTCGGGCGCCGCGCGCATCGACAACCACGCGGCCGAACGCAACCCGGCCACCGCGCATATGTTCATCATCAACCCGCTGCACGCCCACAAGCACGACAGCCTGTTCGCCACCCACCCTGCCACCGAGAATCGAGTCGCCGCGCTGCGGGAACTGGCGGGCGGCGGCACGGCGCCGAGGGCGCAGCCGGTCTCGGGCAGCCGCATCCCGCGGGCGGGGCGGGGGCAGCGCAAGGGGCCCTGGTCGTAGTCCGGCTCCCTTGGAAGGACCTCATCTGCTTCGCACCCGGCGCGCGGTGCGGTCCGACCGCGCATGTGGAACATGCCCTTGGGCGATCCGTTGACCCTCCACCAAACCCCGGAGGAACACCCCATGCGCGATATTCGTGGCACGATGCGCAAGGTCTGGTCCGATCTGAACCCCAGTGAGCCCAGCCCCTGGTATCTCGCAAAACTCATGGCCTTCATGGTGGCGATCATGGCCCTCGGCCTGCTCATCGGCGCACTCTGATCCTGTGAGTGGGGGCGTCCCGTCGCCCTCACGCCGCATTCGACGATGGCAGTGCCCAGCGGCCGGCCGGTCGTCGCGCAACCGCGTGACAGCGGTGGCCCGGAAGGAATACGCAAAGCGACGCGACGATTGCCCGGGCAAAGGGCTGATGACGCCAGTATCCTCCGACCGCGGACTCGCGTCCTCAGCAAGTCCGGGCAGCGGCGGCCCCGTCGTCCTGCCCGCCTACTCGGTGGCGTAGAGCCCCTCGTAGATCGGGCCCAGCGTGTCGGGGTCGAACAGGCTGCTGACCGACGTGCCGTGCCAGATGTTCAGGATGGCCTGCGCGAACATCGGCGCCATGGGCACGATGCGGATCTTGTCGCAGGCCTTCACCGCCGCCGTCGCCTCGATGCTGTCCGAGATCACCAGCGACTTCATGACCGAGTCGGTGACCCGGCTGACGGCCGGTCCGGACAGCACGCCGTGGGTGATGTAGGCGTGAACCTCTTTCGCGCCGGCGCTCAGCAGCGTCTCGGCCGCCTTGCAGAGCGTGCCGGCGGTGTCGACGATGTCGTCGACGATGATGCAGGTGCGGTCGGTCACGTCGCCGATGACCGTCATCTCGCTCACCTCGCCGGCGCGTTCGCGCCGCTTGTCGACGATGGCCAGCGGCGCGCCGATGCGCTTGGCCAGTTCGCGCGCGCGGGCGACGCCACCCACATCGGGCGAGATTACCATCACGTCGTCCAGGTGCCCGCGAAAGGCGTCCTTGATGTCCAGCGCGAAGACAGGCGAGGCGTAGAGGTTATCGACCGGGATATCGAAAAAGCCCTGGATCTGCGCCGCGTGGAGATCCATGGTCAGCACCCGCTCGATCCCCGCCTCGACGATCATGTTCGCGACCAGCTTGGCCGTGATGGGCGTGCGGGCCTTGGTGCGGCGATCCTGGCGGGCGTAGCCGAAATAGGGGATCACGGCGGTGATCCGCGCGGCCGAGGACCGGCGCAGCGCGTCCGACATGATGAGCAGTTCCATCAGGTTGTCATTCGCGGGGTTCGACGTGGGCTGGATCAGGAACATGTCCTCGCCGCGGACATTCTCGTAGACCTCGACGAAGATCTCGGCGTCGTTGAACCGTTCGACCCGCGCGTCGCAAAGCCCGATATTCATGCCCCGGTGCATCGACATCCGCCGCGCGATGGCCTTTGCAAGCGTCTGGTTGGCGTTACCGGAAATGAGCTTGGGTTCGGACGGGGTGGGCATGGGCGGACCTTTGGCAGCATCGGGACGGATTCGCCCGCGTTGACACCGCCTAGCACGGGCCTAGGCTGCGGCAAACCTACCCGGACAGCGAGGCCCCGTAATGGCGCGGATTGACTACTATTTCGCCACGATTTCCCCGTTCACCTACCTCGCCGGAACCCGGCTCGAGGAGATCGCGGACAAGCATGGGTACACGATCACCTACAAGCCGCTCGACATCCTCGGGCTGTTCTCGCGCACCGGCGGCACGCCCCCCGGCGAGCGGCACCCGAACCGCCAGGAATACCGGCTTCAGGACCTGCGCCGCACCGCCGACATGGCGGGCCTGCCCCTGAACGTGAAGCCGGCCTTCTTTCCCACGAACCCGGCGCCCTCTTCCTACGCGATCATCGCGGCGCAGGCGGCGGGCGGCGGCGACCTGGGCGGGCTGGTGCACGGCATCGGCCGGGCCTGCTGGGCCGAGGAGAAGAACATCGCCGAGGACGACGTGATCCGCGACGTGCTGTCGGCCCACGGCTTCGACCCCAAGCTGGCCGATAGCGGGTTGCTGACCGGGGCCGAGACCTATGCCCGCAACCTCGAAGACGCGGTGGCCGCCGGCGTCTTCGGCGCACCGTTCTACATCACCAACGACGACCAGCGGTTCTGGGGGCAGGACAGGCTCGACCAGCTGGACTGGGCGCTGGGCCGGGCATGATCCACGACACCCGCGCGGGCTTCCCGGTCGCGCACCAGACGTATGGCAGCGGGCCACAGCGCGCGCTGTTCCTGCACTGCTCGCTGGCGTCGCACCGCGCGTGGACCCCGGTGATCGAGCGCCTGTCGCAGGAGGTGACGGCCATCGCGTTCGACCTGCCGGGGCACGGGCGCTCGGGCGATTGGTCCGAGCGCGATGGCGACATCCACGCCCTGTCCACACGCATCGCCGAGAGCTTCTGCGACGGGCCGACCGACCTCATCGGTCATTCCTTCGGGGCGACCGTGGCCCTGCGACTGGCGGTGGAGCGGCCGGACCTCGTGCGCCGCGTGGTGCTGGTCGAACCGGTGTTCTTCGCCGCCGCCCGCGGGACCGAGGCGCACGCGAGGCATCGCGCCGGCTTCCAGCCCTTCGCCGAGGCGATGGCGCGGGGCGACCGGGTCGAGGCCACGCGCCTGTTCACCGCGCAATGGGGCGACGACCGCGCCTTCGACAAGCTCCCGGCGGCGCAGCGGCAGGCCATGGTGGACCGCATCCACCTGATCCCGGCCGCGTCCGACGGGATCGAGCATGACAGCGGCGGCTTGATGCATCCCGGTTGGCTGGAGCGGGCCAAGGCACCGACGTTGCTGGTCGCGGGCGAACGGGCCGCGCCGGTCATCGCGGCGATCCACGACGCGCTGTCCGCGCGGATGCCGCAGGCGCGGCCGGTCACGGTGCCGGGCGCGGGTCACATGGCCCCCCTGACCCATCCCGAAGCGGTCGCCACGCTGATCCGCGACCACCTGGCTGCCGGCTAGCCGGGCCTCAGGCGCCGAGGATTTCCAGGAAGCGGTCGGTGTTCTCGTCGCTGGCCGACCAGTCGCAGACCAGCCGCGCGCCCAGCATCTCGTCATCGTCGCCGTCGAGCGCGCCCAGCGAATAGAACTGGGCGCCGGCCTCTTTCGCCTTGCGATGCAGCCCGCGCGGGAACGCGCAGTAGATCATGTTGGCCTGTGGCGGATGCCGCAGCGCGACATGGTCCAGCGCCCGCAGGCCCGCGACCAGCCGCGCGCAGGCGGCGTTCGCGGCGCGCGCGGTTTCAAGCCACAGGTCATCCGTCAGGTAGGCCAGCATCTGCGCGCTGAGATAGCGGTGCTTGGAGAAGAGGTGCCCCGACCGCTTGCGCCGCAGCTCGAACTCCCACGCGTGGGCCGGGTCGAAGAAGACCGCCGCCTCGACCCCAAGCAGGCCGTTCTTGGTGCCGCCGAGGCTGACCGCGTCGATCCCCGCGCGCCAGGTCATGTCGGCGGGGCTGTGGTTGGCGGTCACCAGCGCGTTGGCGAAGCGCGCGCCGTCCAGGTGCACCGGCAGGTCGTAGTCCTTGGCGACGCCCGCCAGCCCGCGCAGTTGATCCAGTGAATAGACCGTCCCGCGTTCCGTCACCGTGGTCAGCGAGACCGGGCCGCGCTGCACGCCGTGGACCACGCCCTGGTCCGTCCGGTCGATGCGCGCGCGCAGGGCCTCGGGCGTCATCATCGCGTCGGGCGCCTCCACCAGCGCCAGCTTCGCCCCGCCGGTGAAGAACTCGGGCGCGCCGCATTCGTCCTCCTCGATATGGGCGACCTCGGAGCAGAAGACGGCCTGCCACGGCTGGCACAGCGTCGCGAGGATCAGCGCGTTGCAGGCCGATCCGGTCGCGACCAGGTAGACGGCCGCCTCGGGCGCTTCGAACACCTCGCGGATGCGGTCGCGCACCGCCGCCATCTCGCCAGCCGCGCCATAGGGCATGCGGTAGCCGTCATTGGTGTCCATCAGCGCCTGCATGACCTTCGGATGCGCGGGGCCGGAATTGTCGGACGCGAAATGCATCAGGTGGGCTCCTCGATGATGTGGTCTTCCCAGTCTTCCTCGGGCACCTCGAACTCGGGCACGGTCATGTGCTGGGCCGACACGCCGGCGTCATGCACCGACTGCGGGTCGCCCGAGATCAACGGGTGCCAGTCGTAAAGCGGCTTGCCCTCGTGCAGCAGCCGGTAGGCGCAGGTGCGCGGCATCCAGTAGGCAGCGTCGGGCAGGGTCTTGGGCGTCAGGACGACGCATTCCGGCACGAACTGCTTACGGATGTCGTATTGCGCGCAGCGGCAGGTGGCGTCGTCGAACAGGCGGCAGGCCACGCGGGTCAGGGCGACCTCGCCCGTGTCCTCGTCCTCGAGCTTGTTGAGGCAGCACTTGCCGCAGCCGTCGCAGAGCGCCTCCCACTCGGCCTTTGACAGCTCGTCCAGCGGGTAGCGTTCCCAGAAGCGGGGGCGCCCGACGCTGCGGCGGATCGGATCGCTCATGCCAGCACCGCCCGCGCGCGGTCGCTGTCGCGGTCCATCTGCTCGATCAGGGCCTCGATCCCGTCGAAGCGTTCCTCGCCGCGCAGGAACTCGACCAGCCCCACCGACAGGTGCTGGCCGTAGAGGTCGCCCTTGAAGTCGAACAGGAAGGTTTCGAGATTGGGGGTGTTCACACCGAACATGGGCCGCACGCCCAGCGACGCGACGCCGCCATAGCTGCCCCGGTCGGGTCCGGTGGTGATGTCGACGGTCACCGCGTAGACGCCGAAACGGGGCAGGTGCAGCCCGTCCATGGACATGTTGGCGGTGGGGTATCCCAGCTGGCGCCCGCGCTTCTCGCCGTGCAGGACGGGGCCTTCGATCCGGTGCAGGTGGCCCAGCATCGTGGCGGCCAGGCGCGGATCGCCGTCGCTCAGGGCCTGCCGGATGCGGGTGGACGAGATCCCGTCGCCCTGTTCGCGCAGCAGGCTGGCCAGCGTCACGTCGAAGCCCAGTTGTGCGCCCAGGGCTTCCAGGGCCGCGCCATCGCCCGCACGCCCCTTGCCGAACCGAAAATCCGCGCCGGTGACCGCGTGGCTAAGGCCGAGCCCGTCCGACAGCACCTCGCGCGCGAATGCCTCGGGCGTGCGGGCGATCATCCGCGCGTCGAAGGGCAGTTCATACAGGACATCGACCCCCAGCTTTTCCAGCCGGTGGGCCCGCGCCTCGGCGTTCATCAGGCGGAAGGGGTCGGCGTCCGGCGCGAAGACCTCGCGCGGGTGTGGCTCGAACGTGACGATCCCGAAGGGCACGTCAGCGTCGCGCGCGCGGTCGCGGGCGATGGACATGACCGCCTGGTGGCCGCGATGCACCCCGTCGAAATTGCCGATCGCGGCGCTGGCGCCGCGCGCGTCGTCGGGGATGGCGGCGATGTCACGAAGGATCCGCATAGGGCTGCGGATAGCGGCGGCGCCTGCCGACCGCAAGGGTCGGCCCGGTCGCAGGTCGTCGCCGCTTGGCCCTTGCTCAGGCCTTGCGCGACGGTGCCATGACCAGCGCGTCGCCGCGCAGCACCAGCGTCTCGCCCACCAGGCAGCGCGTGGCGAGCTTCACGCGATTGCGCTTGCGGTCGATCTCCAGCACCTCGACCTCGGCCCGCACGGTATCGCCGGGGCGGACGGGCGCGAGGAACGCCATGTTCTGCCGCAGGTAGACGGTGCCGTGACCGGGCAGTTGTTCGCCCACCACGGCCGAGATCAGCGCCGCGGTCAGCATTCCGTGTGCGATGCGCCCCTTGAACATAGTGCCGCCGGCATAGGCGTCGTCCAGGTGCACGGGGTTCTTGTCGGTCGACACCTCGGCGAACAGTTCGATGTCGCGGTCGGTGATCTTCTTCTCCAGCGCGCGCATCTGGCCCACCTTCATGTCCTCGATGAAGATCGTGCTGATCGTCGTGTGGTCCAGCATGGCCAAGGTCCCTTCCGTATTTAAAATCGGGCGCGCAATCAAATAACGCACTTTACGTCCATTGCGCAACTTAATTACGCCGCGGATGCGAAAAGGCAAGCCCCCACGGGGCTGCCGAACCAGGACAAAGGTCTGAAATGCCGGGATGGCGCCCCGATCAGCGCAGGTAGCCGATGGTGTAGGGCGGGTTCATCTGGTGCTCGTTCAGGTAGCTTTCCAGCTTGGCCGGATCGGGATCCGTCTTCGTCTCGGTCTCGGTCTCGGCCGCGGCCAGCCCGCCGCTGACGAACAGGACGTCCAACTCCTCCAGCAGCGCGCCCTTCACGTCCGTGGCGATGCCGTCGCCCACGGCCAGGATCCGCTCGTCCGGCACGCCGTCGCCCAGCTCGGCCAGGCGGCGCCGGGCGAGGTCGTAGACCGGCGGATGCGGCTTGCCGAAGGACAGGACCGTGCCGCCCATCTGCTCGTAAAGCTGCGCCACCGCGCCGCCGCAGTATTCCCGGTGGTCGCCCCGGTCCACGACGATGTCGGGGTTCGCATTCAGCATCTTCAGCCCGCGCGTCTTCGCCTCGAGCAGTTGCGGCCGAAGGACGTCGGGCGGCTGGTTGGGATCGAACGGGCCGGTGACCACCACGCCGTCGGCCTGGTCCATCGGGACCATGCTGATGTCCACGGGGTCGGACACGATGTTGAGCGGCTCGAAGAACGGGTGATCACGGCCCTCGCCGATGAAATACACCTTGGAGCCCACGGCACCGCTGAACATGGCGCTGCGCGCCGCGTCGCCCGAGGTGGCGATGGTGTCCCACGCGTCGTCCGGCACGCCCATGCCAGCGATCTGCTCGGCCACCGAGGCGCGGGGGCGCGGCGCGTTGGTCAGCAACACGACCGTGCCACCGGCGGCGCGGAACGCCTGAAGCGCCGCCACCGCGGCGGGCAGGGCCCGGACCCCGTCATGGACGCAGCCCCACAGGTCGCAAAACAGCGCGTCGTAATCGTCTTGGATCTGCGACAGGGACGTGATGATCTGGGTCATGGGGGCCTCGCTTGCTCGGTCGCGCCAAGCCTTGGCACGCGGCGCGCGGAATGGGAAGGCGCGGGGGCGGTGCCCGGACGAGGCAACAGGCCGGGGCCCCATAAAAAAAACCGGCGGCGGAGGGCCCGCGCGCCGGTTCGTCCGTGTCGTGATGCGTGGCCGGGTTACAGCGTGAGGTTCGGCATGATCTGCTTCTTGCGCGAAATGATGCCGGGCAGGACCACGTAATCGGCATCGCCGCAGACGGTCGAGAAGCTCTTCTCGGCCATGCTGCGCACCATGTCGTTGGGGATGAGCATCGTGGCTTCCTCTTTCAGGATATCGACCACGAACAGCAGGACCTGGTCGACGCCGTCTTCCTTGGCCACGGTTTCCATGGCGCTCATCAGGCTGTCCTTGCGCGACAGGACCTGGTCGGGCGACGTGGTTTCCAGCACGCTCACGCGGAAGGTCTTGCCGTCGATCTCGGCTTCCTTGCTGTCCATGCGCAGCAATTCGGCATCCGAGAAGGCCGACACGTCGGACTTCGCCGCGAACATCTCCGAGGCGAAGATCTCGACCTGCACGCCCAGGTCCGACGCCAGCGACTCGGCCAGCGCCTTGTCGGTCTCGGTCGTGGTGGGCGAGCGGAAGGCCAGCGTGTCCGAAAGGATGCAGGCCAGCATCGTGCCCTTGGCCCATTCGGGCATCTTGGCGGCGTCGTCCCCCATCAGTTCGTGCATGATGGTGGCGGTGCAGGCCAGCGGCTTCACCGTGATGTCGATGGGGCCCTTGGTGGACAGGCCGGCCACCAGGCGGTGGTGGTCGATGATGCGGCGGATATCGGCATTCGCGATATTTGCAGGAAGCTCGGCCGGGTTGTTGGTGTCGACGATCACCACGCGCTGGCCGTCCTCGACGTCGTCGATGATCCGAGGCTTCGGCAGGTCGTATTTCTGCAGCAGCCACGCGGCCTCGGTGTTGGGCTCGCCCAGCAGGACCGCCTCGGCCGAATGACCCAGGACCTCGTTCATGTACCACGCCCACAGGATGGGCGATCCGGTCGAATCGGTGTCGGGGGCCTTGTGGCCGAAAACCAGGGTGCTCATGGGGTCTTCCCTTGTGAAATGCCGTTTGCGGCGCGTGTATAGGGGGCCGCGTGCCCCTTGTCACGGGACCTTGGCCGATCCGCGATTCCCCCCGCGCCGCGCCTGCGCTAGACCGGGTGCATGCCCACGCGCGAGACCGATCTCTACCCGCCCCTGAAGGCCTTCCTGCAATCGCAGGGCTACGAGGTGAAGGGCGAGATCGGCGCCGTCGACCTGGTGGCCTGCCGCGGCGGCGAGGATCCGGTGCTGGTCGAGATGAAGCTGGGCTTCACGCTGTCGCTGGTGAACCAGGGCGTCGACCGGCAGGCGATCAGCGACTGGGTATACCTGGCGGTGCCCTGGAAGAAGGGCGGTGTGCCCAAGGCTCAGCTGCGGCTGTGCCGTCGGCTGGGACTGGGCCTGATCACCGTGCGCGGTGACCTGGTCTGCGTTCATTGCGACCCGGCGCCTTTCACCCCTCGCAAGCTGCCCAGGCGCAAGGGCCGGCTGTTGCGCGAGTTCGCGCGGCTGGAAGGGGACCCCAATGTCGGTGGCGGAACGCGGCAGGGCCTCATGACCGCCTACCGGCAGGACGCGCTGGCTTGCGCGCATTTCCTGGCGGAAAACGGCCCGTCGAAGGGCGCCGCGGTCGCACGCGCAACAGGGGTCGAACAGGCCACGCGAATGATGCGGGACAACCACCACGGCTGGTTCGACCGGATTGGCACAGGTCTCTACGACCTCAGCCCGAATGGCAGAAATACCATATTTCTGACATCCGAGGCGTCTAAAGAGGGATGATTATTTCACAAATCGGACAATAGCCGTGAACGTCGAAGACATTCTCCTTTCCCTGATCGGCGAGAACGCGGTCCTGCTGATCGTCGCCGTTTTGCTGGTCGTCACCGTTCTGAAGGGCGTGAAGATCGTCCCGCAGAGCCAGAAATTCGTGATCGAGCGGTTCGGACGATTGCGCAGCGTGCTGGGTCCCGGGATCAACCTGATCGTCCCCTTCCTCGATCGTGTCGCCCACAAGATCAGCATCCTGGAACGTCAGCTGCCCAACGCCGAACAGGACGCGATCACCGCCGACAACGTGCTGGTGAAGGTCGAAACCAGCGTCTTCTACCGCATCACCGAGCCGGAGAAGACCGTCTACCGCATCCGCGACGTGGACGGCGCCATCGCGACGACGGTGGCCGGCATCGTGCGCAGCGAGATCGGCAAGATCGAGCTGGACCAGGTGCAGTCCAACCGCTCCGAGCTGATCGGCAAAGTGCGCGAGCAGGTCGAGATGATGGTCGACGACTGGGGGATCGAGGTCACCCGCGCCGAGGTGCTGGACGTCAATCTCGACGAAGCCACCCGCGCGGCCATGCTGCAACAGCTGAACGCCGAGCGCGCCCGCCGCGCTGCCGTGACCGAGGCCGAGGGCCAGAAACGCGCCGTTGAGCTGGCCGCCGATGCCGAGCTCTACGCCGCCGAGCAGGAGGCCAAGGCCCGCCGCGTGTCGGCCGATGCCGAGGCCTATGCGACCCAGGTCGTCGCCGCCGCCATCGCCCAGAATGGGCTCGAGGCCGCGCAGTACCAGGTCGCGCTGAAACAGGTCGAGGCCCTGCAGGCGCTGGGGCAGGGGACCGGTAAACAGACGATCGTCGTGCCCGCGCAGGCGCTCGAGGCGTTCGGCGACGCCTTCAAGCTGCTGAAGGGGCGCGGCTGATGGGATTGTGGGACCAATGGTGGGTCTGGATCGTGGCGGGCGGTCTGCTGGCCCTGCTGGAGCTCGTGATTCCGACCTTCATCCTTCTGGGCTTTGCCCTGGGCGCGCTGGTTGTGGCCGGCGCGCTGTGGCTCGGCTGGCTGGGCGGGTCGGTTTTCGTCACCCTCGTGGTCTTCGCGGCGGCGTCGCTTGTCGCGTGGATTGCGCTGCGCCGGGTCATTGGCGTGCGGCGCGGACAGGTGAAGCGCTGGGATACCGACATCAACGACTAGCAGGCGGGCGCGGCCACGCTACTGGATCGACAGGTCCACGCGGAACGCGCTCGTCGCGCCCGCGTCGCGGTCGTTGCCCATCTGGTAGACGCGCAGGGTATAGGTCCCGTCCTCGGGAAGGGTCAGTTGCGCCGTGCGCCCCTCGGTCGAGCCGATGAAGATCGCCACGTCGTCGCTGCCGGGCGGCAGGATGTTGAAATACACGCTGCCGTGCCCGTCGGTCCCGGCCACTTCCAGTTCGGCGAACATCGTCTGCCCCCCAGCCGCGCTCAGGCGGTAATCGGCGTAGCCGGTGCCGGTGATCTCGCCCTCGATCATCGTGCCGTAATTCCCCGCGTCGAAGGTCACGGTAAAGCTGTCCTGCGCGGCGACCGGCGATGCGAGGCACAGCGCGAAGAGTGCGACGGCCAGGTGTTTCATGGATGCCTCCCGGGTTCGGTTCTCCAGTTTCTCGCGTGGGTCCGCGACCGCGCAAGAAAAAACATGGCGTGCGGGCTTGCACCTCTGGGCCATCGCACGCGAAGACCCGGGCGCAGGGCATGAAAAACAAATGATTTCCTACCTGCGGGCCCAATTGCTGGCCCCTGCATTTTCAGCACTCCGATCCAGTTGACAGGGCCGCTCGCGGTGCCTATCTCAGCCTCCGTTAGCACTCGAGCTTAGTGAGTGCCAACGCGAACAACAATGAACTCAGAGGAGCGTTCAGAGATGGCATTTACCCCCCTGCATGACCGCGTGCTGGTCCGCCGTGTCGAAAGCGACGAGAAGACCAAGGGCGGTCTGATCATCCCCGACAGCGCCAAGGAAAAGCCCGCCGAGGGCGAAGTCGTGTCCGTGGGCGCCGGCGCCCGTGACGAGGACGGCAAGCGCGTCGCCATGGACGTCAAGCAAGGCGACAAGATCCTGTTCGGCAAGTGGTCGGGCACCGAGATCACGCTGGACGGCGAAGAACTGCTGATCATGAAGGAATCGGACATCCTGGGCGTCATCGCCTAAGCGACCCGTTTCTTCGATCTATCCACCCCAGATAAAGTCAGAGAGGAGTCATCATGGCTGCCAAGGACGTCAAATTCGACACTTCCGCCCGTGACAAGATGCTCAAGGGCGTGAACACCCTGGCCAACGCGGTCAAGGTTACGCTGGGCCCCAAGGGCCGCAACGTCGTCATCGAGAAGAGCTTCGGCGCGCCCCGCATCACCAAGGACGGTGTGTCGGTCGCCAAGGAAATCGAACTCGAGGACAAGTTCGAGAACATGGGCGCCCAGATGGTGAAGGAAGTCGCTTCCCGCACCAATGACGAGGCCGGCGACGGCACCACCACCGCCACCGTGCTGGCCCAGGCCATCATCAAGGAAGGCATGAAGTCGGTCGCCGCCGGCATGAACCCGATGGACCTGAAGCGCGGTATCGACCTCGCCACCGCCAAGGTCGTCGAGTCCATCAAGGCCGCCGCCCGCAAGGTCGAGAACTCGGACGAAGTCGCCCAGGTCGGCACCATTTCGGCCAACGGCGAGAGCGAGATCGGCCGCCAGATCGCCGACGCGATGCAGAAGGTCGGCAACGAGGGTGTCATCACCGTCGAGGAGAACAAGGGCCTCGAGACCGAGACCGACGTCGTGGAAGGCATGCAGTTCGACCGCGGCTACCTGTCGCCCTACTTCGTGACCAACCCCGACAAGATGATCACCGAGCTGGACGACTGCATGATCCTGCTGCACGAGAAGAAGCTCTCGTCGCTGCAGCCCATGGTCCCGCTGCTCGAGTCGGTCATCCAGTCGCAAAAGCCCCTGCTGATCATCGCCGAGGACGTTGAAGGCGAAGCGCTGGCCACCCTCGTGGTGAACAAGCTGCGTGGCGGCCTGAAGATCGCTGCCGTGAAGGCGCCGGGCTTCGGCGATCGCCGCAAGGCCATGCTGCAGGACATCGCGATCCTGACCGGCGGTCAGGTCATCAGCGAAGACCTGGGCATGAAGCTGGAAAACGTCACCATGGACATGCTTGGCACCGCCAAGAAAGTGTCGATCACCAAGGACGAGACCACCATCGTCGACGGTGCCGGTGAGAAGTCCGAGATCGAAGCGCGCGTCAGCCAGATCCGCACCCAGATCGAGGAAACCACCAGCGACTACGACCGCGAGAAGCTGCAAGAGCGCGTGGCCAAGCTGGCCGGCGGCGTGGCCGTCATCCGCGTGGGCGGCATGACCGAGGTCGAGGTGAAGGAGCGCAAGGACCGCGTCGATGACGCGCTGAACGCCACCCGCGCCGCGGTTCAGGAAGGTGTCGTTGTCGGCGGCGGTGTTGCCCTGGTGCAGGGTGCCAAGGCGCTCGACGGCCTGAAGGGCGAGAACGGCGACCAGGACATCGGCATCTCGATCGTCCGCAAGGCGCTCGAAGCGCCGCTGCGCCAGATCGCCGAGAACTCGGGCGTCGACGGCTCGGTCGTCGCGGGCAAGATCCGCGAATCGGACGATCCGAAGTTCGGCTTCAACGCCCAGACCGAGGAATACGGCGACATGTTCAAGTTCGGCGTCATCGACCCCGCGAAGGTCGTGCGTCACGCGCTTCAGGACGCCGCCTCGATCGCCGGCCTGCTGATCACCACCGAAGCGATGGTGGCCGACAAGCCGCAGAAGGAAGGCGCCGGTGCCGGTGGCGGCATGCCCGACATGGGCGGCATGGGCGGCATGATGTAAGAGATCTTCGGATCGAAGATCTTGCCTGCATCTGCAGGGCGGGGGGCCTCGGTTTCGGGGCCCCCCGTTTTTTGTGAGCGTCGGAGTAGGTATTTGCAGACCAGTGATGACCGAGCGTGTTGTGCCGGGCCCCTGCGGCATCCGCACCGGTGAGGGGATGACATGCGCCTGACGCTTCTCACCCTTCTGGTCATGGTGGCCTTCGCCGCCAATTCGGTTCTGAACCGTGCCGCCTTGCTGGGCGGCGGCAACGATGCGCTGAGCTTTGCCGCCCTGCGCGTCCTGGCGGGCGCCGTCGTCCTGGGCGTCATCGCCACCGCGCTTCGGCGCGGCGACTGGCTGCGGCGCCTGCGCGGTCCGGGCGCGGTCATGCTGGCCGTCTACGTCATCGGGTTTTCCCTCGCCTACGGTCGGCTCGACGCGGGCGCCGGCGCGCTGATCCTGTTCGGCGGGGTGCAGGTCACCATGTTCGCCGGCGCGATCCTCTCCGGCGAGACGGTTCCGGCGCGGCGCTGGGCCGGGTCCGCGCTGGCGCTGGCGGGGCTTGCCCTGATGTTCTGGCCGGGCGGGAGCGGGGGCGTCTCGCTGATCCACGGGCTCGCCATGGCGGCGGCCGCAATTGGCTGGGGAATCTATTCGCTGCTGGGGCGCGGCGTGTCGGACCCGATTTCCGCCACGGCGGCGGCGTTTCTCGGGGCGGTGCCGCTGGCTCTGGTCGCGATGGCGCTGGGTCCCGCGCCCCTGTCGCTGGACGCGGGCGGCGTGGCGCTGGCCCTGGTGTCGGGGGCGGTGACGTCGGGGCTGGGCTATGCGCTGTGGTACGCGGTGGTGCCGCAACTGGGCGCCACCCGCGCCGCGCTGTGGCAGTTGAGCGTGCCGGTGATCGCCGTGCTGGGCGGGGCGCTGATCCTGTCCGAGCCCGTGGGTCCGCGGCTCGTCGTGGCGTCGGGCCTGGTGGTCGGCGGGATTGCCCTGGGCCTGATGGGCCGGCGGGGTTGATCCGCACTGGTATCGCGCGGCGTCGCGCCTATCTGCCCCCCATGCGGTTCATCATCATTCTCCTCGTGGCCCTGATGCCAGCCCTCGGCCTGGCGCAAGGCAAGGTGTCGCCGGTGCAACGGGCGGTCAACGGTGAATGCGTGGTGCTGCTGCACGGTCTGGCGCGGACCAGCGCGTCGATGCTGGTCATGGCCGAGGCCCTGCGCCTGGAAGGCTACGGCACCGTCAACGCGGGGTATCCTTCGACCGAGGCCCCGATCGAGACGCTCGTGTCCGGTATCGTGCCGAAAGCCGTGGCCGCCTGTGGCGACCGGCGCGTGCATTTCGTGACCCACTCGATGGGCGGCATCCTGGTGCGCGCCTGGCTGGAGGACAATCGCCCGGCCAAGATGGGCCGCGTCGTGATGCTGGGGCCGCCCAACCAGGGCAGCGAACTGGTGGACGTCTTCGGCGAGCTAGGGCCGTTCGAGTGGATCAACGGCGAGGCGGGCCTGCAGCTGGGCACGGGCGCGGGCAGCTATCCCAACCGGCTGGACCTGCCGCGGTTCGAACTGGGGGTGATCGCTGGGGACCGGTCGCTGAACCCCCTCTATTCGACGCTGATCGAGGGACCGGATGACGGCAAGGTCTCGGTCGCGTCCACCCGCATCGCGGGCATGGACGATCACATCGTGCTGCCGGTCACCCACACCTTCATGATGGTGAACCCCCTGGTCATCGCGCAGGTCATCGCCTTTCTGAAGGACGGCTCGTTCGACCGGTCGAACCTGTAGGGGCGGGCGGGCCTCAGCGGCGGCGGTTCACGTGGCCCATCTTGCGGCCCGGGCGCGCTTCGGCCTTGCCGTAGAGATGCAGCGCGGAGGCCGGGTCCGCCAGGATCCCCGGCAGCGCGTCCGCGTAGTCGCCGATCAGGTTCTCCATCTCGATGTCCCCGTGGCGGCCTCCGTCGCCCAGCGGCAGGCCGGCTACGGCGCGGATGTGCTGCTCGAACTGGTCGACCGTGGCGCCGTTCTGGGTCCAGTGGCCCGAGTTATGCACCCGCGGGGCGATCTCGTTCACCACGAGGCCGCTGTCGGTCACGAACAGCTCGATCCCCATGACGCCCACGTAGTCCAGCGCCCCGAGAATGCGCGCGGCCAGCAGCACCGCGTCGGTGGCCAGCGCGTGGGGAATGGCGGCGGGCACGGTGGTGCGCCGCAGGATGCCGCCCTCGTGCAGGTTCTCGCCCGGATCGTAGCAGGCGACCGAGCCGTCCAGCCCGCGCGCCGCGATGACCGAGATCTCGCGCTGGAACGCCACGAAGCCTTCCAGAACCGCGGGCGCGCCGTTCATCGAGTCCAGCGCCTCGTCGGCGTCGCCGGGGGTGTCGATCCGCGCCTGCCCCTTGCCGTCATAGCCGAAGCGCCGTGTCTTCAGGATCGCGGGCGTCCCGATCTGGGCGAGCGCATCGTCCAGCGCGGCACGGTCCGGCACGTCGGCATAGGGGGCGGGGGTCAGGCCCAGATCCGCCAGCCAGTCCTTCTCGACCAGCCGGTCCTGGCTCACGCGCAGGGCCTCGCGGCCGGGCCGGATGGGGCGATGCCGCTCGAGGATATCCAGCGCATCGGTGGGGATGTTCTCGAACTCGTAGGTGATGACATCCGTGGCCTCGGCGAAACGGGCCAGCGCCTCGGCGTCGTCGTATCCGGCCTTCAGGTGGAAATTCGCCACGTGCGAGGCGGGGCAGTCGCCGGCCGGCTCGAAGATGCAGGTCTTGTAGCCGAGGCGGCTGGCGGCCACCGACAGCATCCGGCCCAGCTGGCCGCCGCCGAGGATGCCGATGGTCGATCCGGGGGGAAGGGCGTCAGTCATCCTGCGGCTCCTCGGGGATCGAGTCGGACAGTGCGCGGCGCCAGGCGTCGAGCCTTTCGGCCAGGGCCGGATCGCCGAGCGCGAGAATACCGGCCGCCATCAGCCCGGCATTGGCCGCGCCCGCGGCCCCGATCGCCATGGTCGCCACGGGAAAGCCCCTGGGCATCTGCACGATGGAATAAAGCGAATCGACCCCCGACAGCGCGCGGGTCTGCACGGGCACGCCGATCACCGGCAGGCGGGTCTTCGACGCCATCATGCCGGGCAGGTGCGCGGCCCCCCCGGCGCCCGCGATGATGACCTGCAATCCGCGGTCCACGGCGCCGCGGCCATAGTCCCACAGCCGGTCCGGCGTGCGGTGGGCCGAGACGATGCGCGCCTCGTATCCTACCTGAAGCGCGTCGAGGATCTCGGCCGCTTCGCGCAGGGTGGGCCAGTCGGACTGGCTGCCCATGATGATGCCGACGGGTGGTGTCATGGGCCGCTGTCCTCGCAAACTGGCAAACAGGACGGGGGCCAGCCCCCGCATCCCCGAGGTATTTCGGGAAAGATGAAGGGGCAAGGGCTTCGGCGGCCCATGGCGTGCGTCCCGGCCTTGCCGGTCGCAAAATATTTCGGGGTCGGCGGGGCAGGGGCCCCTGATGCTACAACCTTCCGCGCGGTTGCGGCGATCAGGCGATGATGTCGGGGAAGATGCGGTCCTCGATCGCGGCGATCTGGTCCTTCAGCGCGAGCTTGCGCCGCTTGAGCCGCTGCAGCGTCAGCATGTCGGCGGTGCCCTTGTCCTGCAGCGCGCGGACAGAATCGTCGAGGTCCCGGTGCTCGCGCTTGAGCACTTCCAGCCGGACGCGGAGCACCTGCTCTTCGTCCATGCGCAAGGGGTTTTTCGGGGGCGGGCCGTTCATGGGTGCAGAGTGCGCCATTTGCGCGGGCCGGGCAAGCGCCCCTTGCGAGCGCGCCCGCCGCCCCCATATCTCGTGGCAAGCGGCCGCCGATCACGGGGCCGTACCACAGGCACGATCGCTTTACGAAGGACGTGGCATGACGAAAATGGCTTTGGGATCGCATCCCTTCCTGTTGGGCTTCGAGCAGCTGGAACGGCTGGTCGAGCGGACGGCGAAGACGGATGCCGGCGGCTATCCCCCTTACAACATCGAACAGGTGAGCGAGCGGGCCTACCGCATATCGCTGGCCGTGGCCGGCTTCGGCGAGGACGACCTGTCCATCACAGTCGAGGACCGGCAACTGGTGGTGCGCGGACGCCAGTCCGAACCCGAGGCCGATCGCGTGTTCCTGCATCGCGGCATCGCGTCGCGGCAGTTCCAACGGACCTTCGTGCTGGCGGACGGCGTTGACGTGACGGGTGCCAAGCTCAGCCATGGGCTGTTGCACCTGGATCTGGAGCGTGCGCCGCAGGACAGCATCGTCCGCACTATCCCCATCGGGGGGGCGTCCAGCACCAAGGCGTCCCGTCGGACCCAGAAGGAGGGTGAAGAATGACCGAAGAATTTGCCGGACTGATCGATCACAACGCGTCCGAGGACAATATCGTCTATGTCCGCCCGGTATCGGTGTCGGACCTGCCCGAGGAACTGCGCGAGCAGGCGGGCGAACTGGACGAGATCTACGCCGTTCACAACGCCGACGGCGACCGCCTGGCGCTTGTGGCCGACCGCTCGCTGGCGTTCACCGTGGCGCGGCAGAACGACATGGCGCCGGTCAGCGTCCACTGATCGGCTGACGTCATCGCTAATTGCAAGCTTCAGGCCCCGGCATCGTCCGGGGCCTTTTTCGTGCGCACCGGATCCTTGTGGATGATCACGTCGGCGTTCGGATAGCGCTCGACGATGGCCCGGCGCAGTGCGGCGCCGATATCGTGCGCCTCGGTCAGGGGCAGGTCGCCCCGGATCTCCACGTGCAGGTTGACGAAGACCCGGCTGCCGGCCGTCCGGGTCTTGAGGTCATGGAAGCCGTCGATCCCCGGCCAGTCCTCGGCCAGCGTCTCGATCCCGCGTATCATGTGGGTGGGCGCGGCCCGGTCCATGAGTGCGTTCCAGGCCCCCACGCCGATGCGCAGCGCGCCGATCGCCAGCATGGCCGCCGCCCCCAGCGCGATCACGCTGTCGAGCGCGTAGAGCCCGAACTGGGCCGCCGCCGCCAGCGCCGCCAGGGCGCCCAGGTTCGGCACCAGGTCGCCCAGGTAATGCAGCCGGTCGGCCAGCACGACGCGGTTGCCGGTCTCGCGCGCGATCCATGTCTGGAACGCGACCAGCGCCGCGGTCAGCGCCACCGACAGGATCATCACGGCGATCCCGCCGCCGGCATTCGCGATCGGCGTTTCGGTGTCGGCGAACAGCCGCCCCAGCGCCACGGCGGCGATGGCCCCGGCCGACACCAGGATGAAGGCCGACTGCCCCAGCGCGGCCAGGTCCTCGGCCGAACTGTGTCCGAAGGCGTGGTCATCGTCCGGCGGGCGCTGGGCGTAGCGCACCGCCGCCAGCCCGCCGAGCGACACCATCAGGTCGAGCCCCGAGTCCGCCAGCGACGCGGCCACCGATACCGATCCGGTCGTCCCGAAGGCCCAGAGCTTGGCCGCGACGAGGATCAGCGCCACCGAGACGGAGGCGCCGGTCGCCATCAGGTTCAGTCTGTCGGGACTCGGGCGTGCCATGGCGTCGGGGTTTAGGGCAGGGCAGGTCCGACTGGCAAGCGCGACGGGCCTAGTCGATCACCTCGTTCGGGCCGACGCCCCACAGATGCGCCTTGCGCACCCAGCCGCGATGTCCGCCCGCGCGGATCCGGCACCATTCGGGCAGGCACCTGTCGATGCGCGCGACCACGCCGCGCTGGGCGCGGGCGTTCTCGGGGGTCCCGTCGGCGGGCTTCAGCAGCATGGGCGCCTCGTCCGCCTCGACCAGCACCGTGCGGACCCCGGACAGCAGCGAGTAATGCACCCAGCCGCCCTGGCCGTCGCGATCCTGGACCCGGCGCCAGTGGCCATGCTCGGCCACGATCATCAGGGGCAGGTCCTTGCGGCGATAGACCCAGTCGATCCGGTGGCTGAGCGAAGGGCCGCGGCGCACGTTGCCCTCGGTCGCCTTCATCGAGACGAAGCGCGGCATCGGCAACTGCGTCACCGGCCCGCGGCCGGACGCGCCCAGAAGGGGACCCTGGGGGCTCTGTGCCATGACCTGCCCGGTGACGACCACCAGGAGAAGCACCGCGACGGCCCATGCCGCCCACACCGATTTCGCTGCCATTCGCCTGCCTGCTCGAGCTGCCATTGCCCTTGGACGGTTCCGCGTCCTGCCGGGGTCTTCGGTGGCCGCCTTACGGCTTGTGCCTTGCCCCATTAGCGGTCAGTTTGCGCCAAACGACGTCGGAACGAAAGCCGGAGGCCACGGGCATGGGAGATGGACGCCTGAGTGTTGTTGTCACGCGACGGTTGCCCGAGGCGGTGGAGTCGCGGCTGTCCGAGCTGTTCGACGTGCGCCTGCGCGACACCGACGCCCCCATGACGCGCGACGAGCTGGCCGCCGCCGTGGCCGATGCGGATGTCCTTGTTCCCACGATCACCGACCGGATCGACGGCCCGCTGCTGGCGCGCGCCGGTCCGCGGCTGAAGCTGATCGCGCATTACGGGGCAGGGGTCGACAACGTGGACGTCGCCACCGCGCGGCAACGTGGCATCCTGGTGTCCAACACCCCCGGCGTGACCGTCGACGACACCGCCGACATGACCATGGCGCTGCTGCTGGCGGTGACCCGCCGCATCCCCGAGGGATTGTCGGTGATGCAGCAGGGCGCGTGGGAGGGCTGGGCGCCCAATGCCTATCTCGGGGGGCGCATCGCCGGGCGGCGGCTTGGCATCCTCGGCATGGGGCGGATCGGCCAGGCGGTGGCGCGGCGCGCCCGCGCCTTCGGCATGGCGGTGCATTACCATAACCGCACCCCCCTGCGCGCCCCCATCGAGGAGGCGCTCGAGGCGACCTATCACGACAGTTTCGACCACATGCTCAGCCGGATCGACGTGCTGTCGATCAACTGCCCGCACACGCCCAGCACCTTCCACCTGCTCAATGCCCGGCGCATCGCGCTGCTGAAGCCCTCGGCGGTGGTGGTCAACACCTCGCGGGGCGAGGTCATCGACGAGAATGCGCTCGCCCGCGCGTTGGAGCAGGGCGCCATCGCGGGCGCCGGACTGGACGTGTTCGAGCACGGGACCGAGGTGAACCCCCGGCTGCGCGAACAGCCCAATGTCGTCCTTCTGCCGCATATGGGATCGGCCACGCGCGAGGGGCGGCTTGAAATGGGCGAGAAGGTGCTGCTGAACATCAAGACCTTCGCCGACGGCCACCGGCCGCCCGACCAGGTCGTGCCGGGCGTCCTTTAGGCCGCGGGCCGCTGGGGCGCAGCGGCCGCGTCGTCGGTGATGTCCGTCATCCGCATCAGCGTGCAATAGGCCTGGTCCATGCGGTCGCGGATCGGGTCCATCTCGCACCGGATCAGCCGCGGCCCGTTACCCGGCGCCGGAAGCGGGTAGACATAGACCTGCGGCTCGCCGGCGAAACTGCGACGCAGCGCGTGCGCGGCGCGCGTCTCGTAGCGGGACAGCCCGATGATCTCGGTGATGTGCAAGTCCAGCATGCGCGCCGGGGTCGAGCCGTGGAACCGGGCATTGGCCGGGCTGACCGCCAGGTAGCGTTCCGAGGGCCCGATGGCGACCATGCGGTCGGTGCTGGCGGCCAGGAACGAGGCCAGCTCGTCCGGGTCGGCGACACTAGAGTCCAGCTTTGCCGGACGGCGCCGCCCCTGGGCGGCCGGTCCCGCCCGTTGTGGCAGGTCGAGGGCGCTCAGCCGGTTCGACAGTCTCAGCGCGATGTCGAGATCACGGCTCTCGGACACGTCCTGGTATTGTCGGCTGGATCGGCGCACGAAAAAGGCGACCATGTCGCGCAGTTCGGCGGTGCTCTCGGGCTCGTGCCTTTCGGCGGCGTCCGTCAACTCGGCCACCCGGCGCAGCAGGCGTGCATGGGTGCGAGCCGATGTTGAATCGCGCAGCGCAGCGGCCAGATGCGCTTCGGCCAGCTTGAGGGCATGCGCGATCTCGGTAAAAGTCATGACTCGAAATCCCGGGTAACGACTGGGCAATACATAATCTCGGTGCAACCTAAAGAGGTAGCAGCCTCCCCGTAAAGCGCTGCGAAGGTCGGAAGTCGGCGCGTTCGGCCACGGTTCCGGCGGCGATCGACCCCGGTGCCGCCTTGAAGGTTCACCGATCGACGGGACTTTTTCGGCAGGTGATCCATGTGGACCGGCAGGGCGGGACACACCGTCGGTTTGCGATTCCGGCCAATGCCGCAAGGCGTTCCGGATTAATAAGAAAACCGAAATATCTTGAGGGGCCAGAAGCAGTGACCACCGGCGAGCGAGCGAAGACCCACGGCGCCAGCGGGCCGAATGACGCGCTGGCAACCGCCGCAGGCGCACGAAATGACGTTGCGTCACCGTGGTGGAAGAGCGCGGTCGGCTACCAGATCTACCCGCGCAGTTTCTGCGACAGTGACGGCGACGGGGTCGGCGACATCCCCGGCATCATCTCGCGGCTGGACCACCTGGCCGATCTCGGGGTCGGTTTCATCTGGCTCAGCCCCGTCTATGCCTCGCCCCAGCGCGACAACGGCTACGACATCAGCGACTACCAGGCGATTCACCACGAATACGGCACGCTGGAAGATTTCGACCGGTTGGTGACCGAGGCACGTGACCGCGGCATCGGCATCGTCATGGACCTGGTGGTCAACCACTGCTCGGACGAGCACGCCTGGTTCAAGGCGGCTGCCGCATCGCGCGACGCGCCCGAGCATGACCTGTTCGTCTGGCGCGAAGGGCGACCGGGCGGACTGCCGCCCACCGACAAGCGCGCGATCTTCGGTGGCCCGGCCTGGACCTATGTCGCGGCGGTCGACCGGTGGTACCTGCACCTGTTCAGCCCCGGTCAGCCCGACCTGAACTGGGACAACCCCGACCTGCGCGACCGGATCTGGTCCATGATGGAATGGTGGATCGACCGCGGCATCGCGGGCTTCCGCATGGACGTGATCGACCTGATCGGCAAGGACGTGGATCGCGGCCTGTTCGACGAGGGGCCGCATATCTGGGACCGGCTGGGCGAGATGCATGACCGCGTTCTGAAGGGGCGCGACCTGCTGACCGTGGGCGAAAGCTGGGCCGTCAGCCGCGACACCGTCCTGCAATACGTCGCGGACGCGACGCCGCTGGCCATGATGTTTCACTTCGACCACGTGAAGCTGGGCTGGGACCCGCAATTCCACAAGTTCCGCCCGCGCGAGGTCACGCCCCTGATGCTGAAGCGCGAAATCACGGCGTGGCAGACCCACCTGCGCGAATACGGCTGGGATGCGCTGTTCCTGTCGAACCACGACCTGCCGCGCCACATTTCGCGCTACGGCGACGACGGTGTAGGACGGGTGGCGTCCGGCAAGGCGCTGGCGGCGATGCTGCACCTGCTGCGCGGCACGCCCTTCGTCTACCAGGGCGAGGAGATCGGCATGATCAACACCCGCGCCGCGTCGCTGGCCGATGTTGAGGACCTCGAGGCGCATGGCCAGTACGAGGGATTCATGGCGAATGGCCTGACCCATGCCGAATTCATGGAGGGCGTGAACCTGAACGGCCGCGACAACGCCCGGACGCCGATGCAATGGGATGGGGGGCCGGGCGCCGGCTTCACCGCCGGGACGCCGTGGATGCCGCTGAACCCCAACAGCCGCGAGGTGCACGTCGCCGCCGACCGGGCCGACCCGGACGGCTTGTTCGCCTTCTATCGGCACCTGATCGGCTTGCGCCGCGAGCTGCCGGTGCTGATCCACGGCGGCTTCCAGGCCTACCTGGAGGATCATCCGGCCGTCTTCGCCTTCACCCGCGGGTGGCACGAACGGCGGCTGGCGGTCCTGATCAACCTGACGGGCGAGGCGCAGGCGCTGGAGCTGCCCGACGCCCTGTGCGGGTCGGGTCGGCCCGTCGTTCATACCCACGCGGCCCGAAGGGGCTTGCAAGGCCGCGTCACGCTCGAGCCGTGGGAGGCCGTTGCGCTGTTGCGCTAGGGTAAGGGCCGCGCCCGCTGGCGGATCAGGCGGTGACCAGCTGGTAGGTCTCGGCGGCGAAACTGTTGGTCAGGCGGCGGAAGAACCGCGCGCGAGAGTTGATCGCGGCGCCGATCAGCACGCCGGTGCGCGTCTCGGCGGCTTCGCCGGCCGTCACGTCGAGCGGGTAGCTCGCCACCGTTGCGCCGCCGGTGACGATCCGCACCGATCCGGTCAGCCGCGACTGGTCGCCGCCGGTGGCGGTGCGGAAGCTGTCGGCGAGGTTCAGGCGCGAGATGTCCACGATGATCTGCGCGGTGCCGTCGGCGCCGATCCGGTCGCTGAATTCCTGCCTGAGCTCTGCTTCGAGCGTGGGCGCCAGCTGGTTGCGATATTCGCCCGCCGCGTTCGTGAGGTAGGCGGTGCCGCCGGTGTTCACGGTGATGTCGTTGAAGCGCAGGTTGCGTGCCTCGGCCCGGCTGAGCGGGTTGGAGCGCGGGCCGGGCACACAGGCCGACAGGGTCGCGGCAGAAGCGAGGGCAAGGAAAGAACGGCGATACATAAGGCCTCCCGGGTCATCAGTCGTTAGCCCTGGTTGACCTAGTGCGGTCGCCGTCCGGTCAATCAGCCCTGCGGCGGCTTGGTCTTGTAGACCTGGTCATCGGTGGGGAAGCTGCGATCGCGCACCTCGCCCGCGTATGCCGACACAGCGCGTTCGATCTCGGCGCCGAGGTTGCCGTAGACCTTCACGAATTTCGGCGGGCGGTCGCCCAGGCCCAGCATGTCCTCCAGCACCAGGATCTGCCCGTCGCAATTCTTCGACGCGCCGATGCCGATGGTCGGGATGTCCACGGCCCGGGTGATCTGGTCGGCCAGCGGCTCGACCACGCCCTCGACGACCAGGGCGAAGGCGCCGGCCTCGGCCACCGCCTTGGCGTCCTGGATGTGGAGGGGCCAGCTGTCCTCGTCCCGGCCTTGCGTCTTGAAGCCGCCCAGCGTGTGGCTGGATTGCGGGGTCAGGCCGATATGGGCCATCACCGGGATGCCGCGCTGGGTGAGGAAGTGGATGGTCTCGGCCATGCGCGCGCCGCCTTCCAGCTTGACCGCGCCGCACTGGGTTTCCTTCATGATCGTGGCGGCGTTGCGGAAGGCCACGTTGGGGCTTTCCTCGTAGCTGCCGAAGGGCATGTCGACGACGATCAGCGCCCGCTGGGTGCCGCGCACCACGGCGCGTCCATGCATGATCATCAGGTCCATGGGCACGCCCACGGTGGTCTCCATCCCGTGCATCACCATCCCCAGGCTGTCGCCCACCAGGATGAAATCGGCGTGCTTGTCCACGATCGCCGCGGTGTGCGCGTGGTACGAGGTCAGCGACACGATGGGCTCGCCCGCCTTGCGGGCGGCGATCTGCGGCGCGGTGATGCGGCGGACGGGCTTTTGCGGCTCTGAGCTCATGGGCGGTCCTTCACGGGGGCTATGACGCGGTTGTCGATCAGTAGCACGGGACCGAAGCGAACGGCCAGAAGCACCACGACCGGCGTATCGGGCGTGCCGGTCACGGGGGCCAGGGTCGCGGCGTCGCGGATATCGATGGATGCGATCTCGGCGCCTTCGGCCCGCTCCAGGATCTCGCGCAGAAGCTTGCGCATCCGCCCCACCGACAGGCCGGGTCGTCCCTGGACGGCCGACAGCGCGGCATGCAGGGCAGGGGCCGCGGCCCGCGCCTCGGGCGTCAGGCGCAGGTTGCGCGACGACATGGCCAGCCCGTCGGCCTCGCGCATGGTGGGCACGCCTTCGATGCGCACGGGGATGTCGAGGTCGCGCACCATGGTGCGGATCACCTGCAACTGCTGGTAGTCCTTCTCGCCGAAATAGGCGGCGTCGGGCTGGCAGATATTGAACAGCTTGGTGACCACCGTAGCCACGCCCCGGAAATGGCCGGGCCGCAGGCGACCGATCAGGATCTTCGCCAGCTGCGTGGTCTCGACGACGGTCTGCGCGTCGGGGTGGTACATCTCGGCCGGGGCGGGGGTGAAGACGGCATCGACGCCCTCGGCCCGCAAGAGCGCAAGGTCAGCCTCGGCCGCGCGGGGATAGGTGTCGAGATCCTCGTTGGGTCCGAACTGCGTGGGATTCACGAAGATGGTGGCGATCACGTGGTCGTTCTCGGCCCGGGCGCGGCGCACCAGGCTCAGGTGCCCCTCGTGGAGCGCGCCCATGGTCGGCACCAGCCCCACCTTGCCGGGCAATGCCGCGCGAAAGCTGCGCAGGCTCGTCTTCGTCTCGCATATGTCCATCGCAACTCCCCCCGGTCGGGTGCCCCGCTTCGGGGCTGCCCTCGATCCCGCAGATAGCCCGGAGGCCCCCGCGGGTCCAAGGGGGAAAGCCTCGCACGCCAAAGGCGATTGTGGGGCGCCGGCCACAGGCTGCCGCAATGTCAAATGACAATGGCACCGGCTGACGTGGCCCGTGTTAAGGTCACCGGATAACACGCGCAAAAAGCGCGGAAAAGACAGAGGCAGGCCGGAACGTGACGATAGCCAAGGGCACGTTCGTCATCGCTTGGTCGCAAACGGAACTCGACGGGCTTCGAGCGCCGCCACCCACGGCGCTTTTGGCCGGAGCATGCTGGTCATGGACCGGCGAGGCGGTGTGCGTTGACGACACGAACCATATACTGGTCCTCAGGGGCCATGAAGGACAAGCTGATCTCGGGCGGCGCGCGGCGCGAGCTGCGCATCGCATGCTGCGGCGCGCGGCTGTCGATATCGGTGAACCACTGGACCCCGAGGCGGCGCATCTCGACCCCGACCGTGCCTTCACGGTCACTGACGGACGCCAGGTCTGGCGTCTCGCCCTGATAGAAACGGCGCTTGCGGCTCAGCCGCTTCTGATGGCGCAGGGTTCCCTGCCGCCGCGCGGCCGCGATCTCTGGGTCGTCCGTGCGCCGGAACCGTCCCCGTCGCGCCTGATGCGACCCGATCCACGGGTGATCTGCTTTACCTCCGGAACGCCGTTGCTGACGCCGGATGGATACCGTCCGGTCGAAGACCTGTGTGTGGGCGACCGGATCATGACCCGCGACGACGGGGCGCAGGAGATCCTGTGGATCGGCGAGACGACCCTGTCGGGCGCGCGGCTGGCGGCCGCGCCGCACCTGCGCCCGGTCCGACTGCGCGCCCACGCCATGGCAGATGGGATGCCCGATGGCGACCTGCTGGTGTCGCCCCGGCACCGCATCCTTGTGGGCGGGCAGGCGGCGCGCGACTTGTTCAACACGCCCGAGGTCCTGGTCGCCGCGCGCGACCTGGTGAACGACCGGACGATCCTGGTCGACCATTCCTCGCGGTCGGTGCGCTATGTCCACATTCTGATGGAGCGCCACCAGGTGATCTTCGCCAACGGGATCGCGTCCGAGAGCTTTCACCCCGCCGACGCGGATCTCGACGCGCTGGCGCCCGCTGACCGGGTTGCGCTGGAACGGGCCGTTCCGGGACTTCCCGCCAACCCCGAAAGCTACGGCGATCTGGCCCGCCGCACGCTGGGTCCGGCCGAGGCCGCGATCCTTCTGCAAGGCGCCCGGTCGGACGCATTGACACTGTCCGCAGGGCGCGTATAAGCCGCCGCTCATTGGTGTTGGTGGCCCCCGCAAGGGGATGCCTGTCGGCGGCGGGAATGCTCCCAAGGCAAAGGACAACGCCCTTTTGACATGACAAAAGGAGATCAGCCGTGACCAAACGCACGTCTGCCAAGTACAAGATCGACCGCCGCATGGGCGAAAACATCTGGGGTCGCCCCAAGTCGCCGGTGAACCGCCGCGAATACGGCCCCGGCCAGCACGGCCAGCGCCGCAAGGGCAAGATGTCCGACTTCGGCATCCAGCTGCGCGCCAAGCAGAAGCTCAAGGGCTATTACGGCGACCTGACCGAGAAGCAGTTCCGCCGCATCTATGCCGAAGCCGAGCGTCGCCGCGGCGACACCGGTGAGATCCTCATCGGCCTGCTGGAGCAGCGCCTGGACGCCGTCGTCTACCGCGCCAAGTTCGTGGCGACCGTCTTCGCCGCGCGCCAGTTCGTGAACCACGGTCACGTGCTGGTGAACGGCAAGCGCGTGAACATCCCCTCCTACCGCGTCAAGGAAGGCGACGTGGTCGAGGTGCGCCAGAAGTCGAAGCAGCTCGCCTCGGTGCTGGAAGCCGCCGGCCTGCCCGAGCGTGACGTTCCCGACTACCTGGACGTGGATCACTCGAAGATGACCGCCACCTTCACCCGCGTGCCCAGCCTGGGCGATGTGCCCTACCCGGTGCAGATGGAACCGAACCTGGTCATCGAATTCTACGCCCAGAACTAAGGGCGCGAAGACCGAAGAATTTCCAAGGGCCGTCCCGCCGGGGCGGCCCTTTTCGTGTCCGCCAGCGCGCCGCGTGTTCCGGGACGAGGCACCGGGGAACCTTCGCGCCGGCACCGCCAGCCGGCGGTCAGCCGCAGGGTCCCGGCGGGGCCTCACTGTTTCCCAAAAACTCAATTCCCGATCCGCGTCCAAACGCGTCTGGTCAGGCTCGGACCGCAACGCTAGAAGGTGCGGGACACGGGAAGGACAGCCACAATGACACACGCCATCGAGCCCAAGGCCGGCATCATGGAAATCGCGCCCTACCAGGGCGGGGCGAGCCATGCCGAGGGCGTCAGCGACGTGGTCAAGCTGTCGTCGAACGAGAACCCGCTGGGCCCGCCCGAGTCGGCGCGCGAAGCACTGCGCAAGACCGCGCACCTGCTGCACCGCTACCCGTCCACCGACCACATGAGCCTGCGCCAGGCCATCGGCGAGGTGCATCACCTGGACCCCGCGCGCATCATCTGCGGCGCGGGCAGCGACGAGATCATCCACATGATCTGCCAGGCCTATACCGGCCCCGGCACCGAGGTGATCCACACCGAGCATGGCTTCGCCATGTACCGCATCAGCACGCTGGCCTCGGGCGCCACGCCGATCGAGGTCCCCGAGCACGAGCGCAAGGTCGACGTGGACGCCATCCTCGACGCCGTGAGCTTCCGCACCCGTCTGGTTTTCGTCGCGAACCCCGCCAATCCCACCGGCACCATGCTGGGCAGCAACGAGATGGGCCGCCTTGCGGCCGAGCTGCCCGATCACGTGCTGCTGGTGCTGGACGGCGCCTATGCCGAGTATGTCGACGGCTACGATGGCGGCGCCAAGCTGGTGGACAAGCGCGAGAATGTCGTGATGACGCGCACCTTCTCGAAGATCTACGGGCTGGGCGGCCTGCGGGTCGGCTGGGCCTATGGACCGGCCCACGTGATCGACGTGCTGAACCGGGTGCGCGGCCCATTCAACCTGGGCGAGGCGCAGCTGGCCGCCGCCGAGGCCGCCGTGCGCGACCGGGAATTCGTCGACCGCTCGCGCGCCGAGAATGCCCGCATGCGCACCTGGATGGCCAAGGCGCTGGCCGAGATCGGCGTCATGTCCGACACCTCGACCGCGAATTTCGTTCTGGCGCGCTTCGACAACGCCGACGAAGCTGATGCCTGCGAGGCGCATCTGCGCGCCGACGGGCTGCTGGTGCGCAAGGTGGCGGGCTATAAGCTGCCCAATTGCCTGCGCATCACCGTGGGCGACGAGGCGTCGTGCCGCCGGGTCGTCCATTCCATCGGGCAGTTCAAGGGCCAGGACGGGTGAGCCATCCGCCGGTCTACGAACGGGTCGCGCTGATCGGGCTGGGGCTGATCGCGGGCTCAATGGCGCTGGCCATGAAGCGCGCGGGCCTCGCGGGCGAGATCGTGGGCACCGCCCGCACCGCCGCGACGCGCGAGGTCGCGTTGAAGCGCGGCCTGTGCGACCGCGTGTGCGAAACGGCGGCCGAGGCCGTGGAGGATGCCGACCTCGTGGTCCTGTGCGTTCCCGTCGGCGCGATGGAGACCATCGCCATCGAGATCGCGCCCCACCTGGCGCCGGGCGCCACGGTGACCGACGTGGGCTCGGTCAAGCGCGCCGTCATCGACGCCGTGGCTCCGCACATCCCCGACGGCATCCACTTCATCCCGGGCCATCCCCTTGCCGGGACCGAGCAATCGGGCCCCGAAGCGGGCTTTGCCGAGCTGTTCGAGAACCGCTTCACACTGCTCATCGACGACGGGGCCGACCCCGATGCCATCGCCCGGCTGGCCAGGCTCTGGACCGAGATGGGCGCGCGGGTCGAGGTCATGGATGCCGATCACCACGACCTTGTCCTGGCCGTGACCAGCCACACGCCACACCTGATCGCCTACACCATGGTGGGCGTGGCCGATGACCTGCGCCGCGTCACCGACAGCGAGGTCATCAAGTACTCGGCCGCCGGCTTCCGCGACTTCACCCGGATCGCGGCCAGCGACCCGACCATGTGGCGCGACGTGTTCCTGACCAACAAGGACGCGACACTGGAAATCCTGGGCCGCTTCACCGAGGAGCTTTTCGCCCTGCAACGCGCCATCCGCACCGGCGATGGCGAGATGCTTCACGACTATTTCACTCGCACCCGGGCGATCCGGCGCGGCATCATCGATGCGGGACAGGATACCGCGACGCCGGACTTCGGCCGCGGGGGAGGCAAGCGATGAGACGCGTCTTGTTGGCTTTGACCGCGCTGCTGGTTCTGGGCAGTTGCGGCAGCCGCGTGATTCACCTGGCGAGCCGGGACGCGGCGTCCTTGCCGGGCCAGGCGCTCTGCGGCGATCCCGCCATCCGCGGCCAGCTGGCCGAACCGGTTGGCGGCGCGGGATCCTGCGGCATCGAGAATCCCGTGCGCGTCAGCAGCGTTGCGGGCGTTGTCCTGTCGCAATCGGCACTGCTGGATTGTTCCGCGGCGCGGTCCCTGCGGGTCTGGGTCGACGACGTGGCCAAGCCCGCGGTCGGGCGGCGCGGCGGGGGCCTGAGTTCGCTGGACGTTGCCGCGCATTACGCCTGCCGCACCCGCAACAACCAGTCCGGCGCGCGGATCTCCGAGCACGGGCGCGGGCGGGCCATCGACATCTCGGCCATCGGCCTCAGGGATGGCGAACGGATCTCGGTGTTGGATCACTGGTCGACCTACCGCCGCGGGCGGCTTTTGCGCCGGTTGCACGGCGGGGCCTGCGGTCCGTTCGGCACGGTGCTGGGGCCTGAGTCCGACCGGTTCCACCAGGACCACTTCCACTTCGACACGGCCAGCTATCGGTCGGGACCGTACTGCCGGTAGTCGGGCAGAGGCGAGCGCGAGAGAGCGGGCCACCGGCCTGCGCCGATGGCCCGAGGTGATCAGGTCTTCGGGTAGCCCAGGTCCGCGATACGCTCGCGCAACTCATCCAGGATCGCGGGATCGTCGATGGTGGCGGGCACCTTCACGGTGTCGCCGTCGGCGAGCTTGGCCATGGTCGCACGCAGTGTCTTGCCCGACCGCGTCTTGGGCAGGCGTTCGACAACCACGGCCAGCTTGAAGGCGGCGACCGGGCCGATCTTGTCGCGCACCAGCTGCACGCATTCGCGGCAGATCTCGGCGTGGTCGCGGTTGACTCCGCGCGTCAGCGTCAGGAAGCCCATGGGCAGCTGTCCCTTCAGGTCGTCCGCCACGCCCACCACGGCGCATTCGGCCACGTCGGGATGGGTGGCGAGCACCTCCTCCATCAGGCCGGTGGACAGGCGATGCCCCGCCACGTTGATGACGTCATCGGTGCGCGCCATGATCCAGATATAGCCGTCCTCGTCCTTCCGGCCGGCGTCGCCGGTCTCGTAATAGCCGGGGAAGGCGTTCAGGTAGGCGGACTTGAATCGCTCCTCGGCGTTCCACAGGCCCGGCAGCGTGCCCGGCGGCAGCGGCAGCTTGACCGCGATGGCCCCCAGCTCGCCCGCGGGCAATTCCTGGCCGTCCTCGCCCAGGATGCGCACGTCGTAGCCCGGCATCGGCACGGTGGGCGAGCCGATCTTGACCGGCAGCGGCTCGATCCCGACGGGGTTGGCGACCATGGGGAAGCCGGTTTCGGTCTGCCACCAGTGGTCGTAGACCGGCTTGCCGGTCTTGTCCTGCAGCCATTCGATGGTGGAGGGGTCCGCACGCTCGCCGGCGAGGTAGATCGCGCGCAAGCCGCTCAGGTCATGGTTTTGCAGGAATGTCGCGTCCGGATCCTCGCGCCGCACCGCACGGAAGGCGGTGGGGGCGGTGAAGAAGGATTTCACGCCGTGTTCCTCGATGACGCGCCAGAAGGTGCCCGCGTCGGGGGTGCCCACCGGCTTGCCCTCGAACACGACCGAGGTGTTCCCGTGGATCAGCGGCGCGTAGCAGATGTAGCTGTGGCCGACGACCCAGCCCACGTCCGACGCGGCCCAGAAGACCTCGCCCGGGTCGACGTTGTAGACGGCCTTCATCGTCCAGTTCAGCGCGACAAGGTGCCCGCCGGTGGCGCGCACCACGCCCTTGGGCTGCCCGGTCGTGCCGGACGTGTAGAGGATGTAGCAGGGGTGGTCGCCGCGCACCGGGACGCAGTCGGCGGGCGTCACGTCTTCCTGCACCTCGTCCCAGTCCAGGTCGCGCCCGGCGATCAGGTCGGCGCGCAGCTGCTCGCGCTGGAAGATGATGCAGAACTCGGGCTTGTGGGCGGCCAGGTCGATGGCCCCGTCCAGCAGCGGCTTGTAGGCCACGGTGCGCGACGGCTCGATCCCGCAGGATCCCGCGATGATGGCCTTGGGCTTGGCGTCGTCGATGCGGGTCGCCAGCTCGGCCGAGGCGAAGCCGCCGAACACGACCGAGTGGATGGCGCCGATCCGCGCGCAGGCCAGCATGGCGACGACGGCCTCGGGCACCATGGGCATGTAGATGATGACCCGGTCGCCGGTCTCGACCCCCTGCGCCTTCAGCGCGCCGGCCAGCCGCGCGCATTGGTCCTTGAGCTCGGCGTAGGTGATCGTCTTCTTCTGGCCGGTCACGGGGCTGTCCCAGATCAGGGCGGCCTGGTCGGCGCGCCCGCCCTCGGCGTGACGGTCCACGGCGTTGTAGCAGGTGTTGGTGATGCCGTCGCCGAACCAGTTGTAGATCGGGCTGGCGGTGTCATCGAGCGCGCGGGTCGGGAAACTGTCCCAGTGGATCGCGCGCGCCTGCTCCATCCACCAGGCTTCCGGGTCTGCCTTCCAGGCGGCGTAAGTCTCGGCGTAGCTGGTCATGTGGTCTCCTCCCCTGATCGGGGCGGATTATGCCGCCCCGCGCCGCCGCGACAAGCACGGTCCCGGGATGGCATCGCTAACAGGCGCCGATTTCTAATGCCGAGGTCTGAATGCGACACCGACGACGCGGATGATCGCGCGGGCCGGAGGTGCAGGGGGCATCCTGTACCCAGGGCCACGCATGTCCGCGACGGCCCGGACCCGGAGATCGAAGATCATGCCCGACAAGTCCCCGAAAAAGAAGATGAAGCAGGCCCGCCCGGCGCCACCGGCGCCGACGGCCGACCCGTCCCCCGCGAAGCAACAGCAGAAGAAAGGATCGAAACCCGCCCGCTGAGGGTCTGTCGAAACCTCCTGCAAGACCGGCCGGGACGTGGCGCCCGGCCGGCGCGACGCGCCCCGAAACACATCCTTTCCGCCAGCGGTGCGACCCTCCGGCCGGTGCAAGCTCAGCCGTAATGCGCCACCGGCGTCCCGGCGATGGCCGACATGTTCAGAAGGCCGCGCGCGGTGATCGAGCTGGTGACGATATGGGCGCGATTGCCCATGCCCATGAGGATCGGCCCCACCTCGAGCCCGCCCGCCTTCATCTTCAGGATGTTGCGCACGCCCGAGGCGGCGTCGGTATTGGCGAAGACCAGCGTGTTGGCCGCGCCTTCCATCCGGCTGGACGGGAAGATGCGGGCCCGCAGCTCGCCGTCGAGCGCGGCGTCGGCGTGCATCTCGCCCTCGTAGCAGAAGTCGCGCGGCTGGCTGTCCAGGATCTCGAGCGCGGCGCGCATCCGCAGCCCGGTGTCGCAGTCGAAATTGCCGAACTGCGAATGCGAACACAGCGCGATCTTCGGCTCGACCCCGAAGCGGCGCACGTGCCGCGCGCTCGACACCACCGTGTCGGCGATCTGCTGGGGCGTGGGCTGCGGGTTCACGTGGGTGTCGGCCACGAAGAGCGGCCCGTCCTCGAGGATCATCAGCGACAGGGCGCCCACCGCGTGCAGGTCCTTCGTGCCCAGCACCTGGCTGATGTAATTCAGGTGCCACAGGTACTGCCCGAACGTCCCGCAGATCATCGAGTCGGCCTCGTCCCGCTGCACCATGACGGCGCCGATGGCGGTGGTGTTGGTGCGCATGATCGCCTTCGCCAGGTCTGGCGTCACGCCGCGCCGTTCCATGATCTTGTGGTAGGTCTGCCAATAATCGCGGTAACGGGCATCGTTTTCGGGGTTCACGATGTCGAAGTCCTGTCCCGGCCGGATCTGGAGACCCGCCCGCTCGGCCCTCAGCTCGATCACCTCGGGGCGGCCGATGAGGATGGGCTTGTCCGTGGTCTCTTCCAGCATGGCGTGGGCCGCGCGCAGCACGCGCTCGTCCTCGCCCTCGGTGAAGACGATACGGCGCTCGGCGGTCCCGGCGGCCTCGAAGACGGGCCGCATGATCAGCGCCGAGCGGAAGACTGAGCTGTCGAGCCGGCGCTTGTAGGCGTCGAGATCCTCGATCGGCCGTTCGGCCACGCCGGACTCGATCGCGGCACTGGCCACCGCGCGGGCGACGACCCCCATGAGCCGTGGATCGAAGGGTTTGGGGATCAGGTAATCGGGGCCGAAGGTCAGCTGTTCACCCTTGTAGGCGGCGGCGGCCTCGGCGCTGGTGGTCTTGCGGGCGAGTTCGGCGATACCCTCGACGCAGGCAATCTTCATGGCGTCGTTGATGGTGGTCGCTCCCACGTCCAGCGCGCCCCGGAAGATGAACGGGAAACACAGCACGTTATTGACCTGGTTCGGAAAATCCGACCGGCCCGTGGCGATCAGCGCGTCCGGCGCCACCTCGCGCGCGGCCTCGGGGTCGATCTCGGGGGTGGGGTTGGCCAGCGCAAAGATGATCGGCCGCTCGGCCATGCGCCCGACCATCTCGGGCGTCAGGATGTTCGGTCCCGACAGCCCCAGGAACAGGTCGGCGCCGTCGATCACGTCGTCCAGCTTTCGCGGCCCGCCGGGTTGGGCATACTCGGCTTTCTGCGGCGTCATCTCGGCCTCGCGGCCCTCGTGGACCAGCCCCTCGATGTCGCACAGCCACACGTTCTCGCGCTTGACCCCGAGTTTCAGCAGCATGTTCAGGCAGGCGATCCCCGCCGCGCCGCCGCCCGTCGAAACCACCTTGATCTCGTCGAAGCTTTTCTTGGCGAGCAGCAGGGCATTGGTCGCGGCGGCCGAGACGACGATGGCGGTGCCGTGCTGGTCGTCGTGGAACACGGGAATGTTCATCCGCTGGCGGCAAAGCTCCTCGACGATGAAGCAGTCGGGCGCCTTGATGTCCTCGAGATTGATGGCGCCGAAGGTCGGCTCCAGCGCGCAGACGATGTCGGCCAGCCGCTCGGGGTCGGATTCGTTCAGCTCGATATCGAAACAGTCGATATTGGCGAATTTCTTGAAAAGGACGGCCTTGCCCTCCATCACCGGCTTGGACGCCAGCCCGCCGATGTTGCCAAGACCCAGAACGGCCGAGCCGTTGCTGACCACGGCCACGAGGTTGCCCCGCGCGGTGTAGTCCCGGGCCGTCGTCGGGTCGGCCTTGATCTCGAGACAGGCCTCGGCCACCCCCGGCGAATAGGCCCGCGCCAGGTCGCGCCCGTTGGCCAGCGGCTTGGTCGCGCGGATCTCGAGCTTGCCGGGCTGCGGATGGCGGTGATATTCCAGCGCGGCCGCGCGCAGCGCCTGTTTCTTGTCCTCGTCCATCTCTGCCCTCCGCGGTGGTGTTTGCCTTGGGATACGGTGTCGCGTTCCCCGTGGGAAGGGCGCGCGTTACACTCCCAGCGCCGAGCGAAAGATCGGAAGAAGCGCGGCCGCCGCCACGCCGATCGCAGCGCCAAGGCCCAGCCGGGCTCCGGTCCGCATGCCTTGCGGCAGCAACGCGCCGAGCAGCGCGCAGATCACGCCGTAGAAAATGAGGGGCACGAGATCCACGGCAGCCTCCGCGCGGTGCGATACCGCTGAAGGCTACGCCCCGAAGCGCCCGCGCGGCAAGCGTTCAGCCCGTTCCGCGCCCGGTGCTTTCTTGCAGCCGGTCGATGGCCTTGGACGCATCGGCCTTGGACAGGTCGGGGTCGAACGGCTCGCCCGCTTCCTCGCACAGCGTCTTGAGGTACGATGCTTGAGCGCCGGTCATCATCTCGTCCCCGGTCACCCAAGCATCCACGGGCTTGTCGGCATTGCCGGGGGCGTCCGCCTTGGGGGTGTCGGTCGTGTCGGTCATCGTGTCTCTCCGTCGGAAATTGTTCTGTATTTGTTCCAACGGATGGCGCGCCAGCGGGTTCCGCATGCGCCGCTGCTGTCGGATCAGTCGTCCTTCAGCGCCGCGATCCGGGCGTCGGCCTGATCCTGGGTCAGGGTGGCGTCGAAAGCCTCGCCCTTTTTCTCGCACAGCTCGCGCAGCTGGGCCGCCTGAACCTCGGTCATGGGCTCGTTGCCATGGGGGTTTTCACCGGACTCGACGGCGCCGCCGACGGGGAAGGACGCCACGTCCATGGGGCTGTGTTTCTTCTGGTCGTCGCTCATCGCGGTCTCCTCACCTTGCGTCATGGGGGAAATGCGCGGCGCGCGACCCGGGTTCCGCTTGCCAAGCCCCACCGGCCGGATCAGATTGTCCGCCATGACCGAAGATCTGCTGTCCGCCGCCCGCGCCGTGCGTGAAAACGCCCATGCGCCCTATTCCAGGTTCAAGGTGGGCGCCGCCCTGCGCTCGACCGAGGGGAACCTGCACCGCGGCTGCAACGTGGAGAACGTGGCCTACCCCGAAGGCACCTGCGCCGAGGCGGGGGCGATCGCGGCCATGGTCGCGGCGGGCGACAAGCGTATCGCCGCCATTGCCGTCATCGCCGATTGCCCGGCGCCGGTGCCGCCCTGCGGCGGCTGCCGTCAGAAGCTGGCCGAGTTCGCGGATGGCACCGTGCCCGTGACGCTGGCGACGACCGACGGGCAGGTTCTCGAGACGACCGTGGCGGACCTGCTGCCGGGTGCCTTCGACGCGGGCCACATGGACCGCGCGTGAGCGTCCGCGACACCCTCGCCAGCCTGCGCCGCGGTGACGTGCCCGGGGCCGCCGACCTGGCCGCGTTCGCCGCCGGGCTTGCCGACGGGCAGGTGACCGATGCCCAGGCGGGCGCCTTCGCCATGGGCGTCTGCCGGGGCCCGGGGCTGGGCGAGGCGGGGCGCGTCGCGCTGACCGCCGGGATGGCCGACAGCGGGGACCGGCTGACCTGGGACCTGCCGGGTCCGGTGGTCGACAAGCATTCCACCGGCGGCGTCGGCGACCCGGTCTCGCTGATCCTCGCCCCCGCGCTGGCGGCGCTGGGCGGTTTCGTCCCGATGATCTCGGGCCGCGGGCTGGGACACACCGGCGGCACGCTGGACAAGCTCGAAGCTATCCCCGGCTTGTCGGTCGCGCTGGACCATGACGCATTCGAGCGGGTCGTCCGCGACACCGGCACCGCCATCGTGGCGGCCAGCCGAGCGATCGCGCCGGCGGACAAGCGGCTCTACGCGATCCGCGACGTGACCGCGACGGTCGACCAGGTGGACCTGATCTGCGCCTCGATCCTGTCGAAGAAACTGGCCGCGGGGCTGGGCGCGCTGGTTCTGGATGTGAAATGCGGCTCAGGCGCGTTCATGCGCGATCCGGCGGCGGCGCGGGACTTGGCCCGGGTGCTGGTCGAAACGGCGACCGGCGCGGGCCTGCCCACCCGCGCGCTCATCACCGCGATGGACCAGCCGCTGGCCCCGGCCATGGGCAACGCGACCGAGATCCGGGCGGTGATGGCCGTGCTCGACGGCCGGGAGTCCGACAGCCGGCTCGCCCGCGTGACCGCCGCGCTGGGGGGCGAGCTTCTGCACATGGCGGGCCTGGCGCAAAGCCCCGAGGACGGCGCCGCGCGCATCTCCCAGGCGATCACGGACGGACGCGCGATGGAGCGCTTCGCCGCCATGGTGGCGGGGCAGGGCGGCCCCTCGGATTTCGCGCAGACGTGGGACGCGGTGCTGCCGCGCGCGCCGGTGATCCGCGACATTCCCGCCCCCACGGACGGCTACCTCGCCAAGGCCGACGGGACTGCGCTGGGCCAGGCGGTGGTGGCGCTGGGTGGTGGGCGCGCGCGTGACGGCGATGCGATCGACCCGTCCGTGGGTCTGGACGCCATCGCGCCGCTGGGCGCGCGGCTCGCCAAGGGCGATCCGCTGGCGCGCGTCCACGCCGCGGACGAGGCCGCCGCCGACCGGGCCGCGGCGGCGGTGCTGGAGGCGCTCACCCTGTCGGACAAGGCCCCGGACGCCACAACCCTGATCGCGGAGCGGATCGCGTGAACATCGCACAGCCCCCTTGCATCACTGGTCCCCAAATACTTCTGCCCGGCACGGGCCATCAGGTGGGAGCCCTCCGATGAGCGCGCGGGCTTTCCTGGTGGTGCTCGATTCGGTCGGCATCGGCGGCGCGCCCGATGCGGACGCGTTCGGCGATGAAGGAGCCAATACCGTGGGTCACATCGCCCGGGCGCTGGCGGACGGCGACCGGCCCTTGCGTCTGCCGAATCTCGACGCGCTGGGGCTGGGCCGGGCGGTGACGCTCGCCTCGGGCCTCGACGCGCCGGGTCTCGGCGCCGGGCCGCAGGGGCGTTGGGGCGCGGCGACCGAGGTCTCGCCGGGCAAGGACACGCCCTCGGGCCACTGGGAGCTTGCCGGGCTGCCGGTGCCGTGGGAATGGACCTTCTTCCCGAAGGAAGATCCCTGCTTCCCGCCCGAGCTGGTCGAGAAGGTCTGCGCGCTCGCGGGCTGCGACGCCATTCTCGGCAACCGACATGCCTCGGGCACCAACATCATCGAGGAAGAGGGTGCCGAGCACATGCGGACGGGCCGTCCGATCTGCTATACCTCGACCGACAGCGTATTCCAGATCGCCGCCCACGAAGAGGTCTTCGGCCTCGACCGGTTGATCGACCTCTGCGCCGCGCTGGCGCCCGATCTGCACGCCATGCGGGTGGGCCGGGTCATCGCGCGGCCCTTCCTGGGCGATGCCGATAGAGGCTTCACCCGGACGGCCAACCGCCGCGACTTCGCCATCGCGCCGCCTGCTCCGACGCTGTGCAACTGGGCCAAGGACGCGGGCCGCGACGTGCATTCCGTGGGCAAGATCGCCGACATCTTCTCGATGCAGGGGATCGACACGCGGGCCAAGGGCTCGGACGCGGAACTGCTCGACCACCTGCGCGCGCGGATGGACGATGCCGCGCCGGGCAGCCTGACCTTCGCCAATTTCGTCGAGTTCGACAGCGCCTACGGTCACCGCCGCGATCCCGACGGCTATGCCCGGCACCTGGAATGGTTCGACGCGGCGCTGCCCGACCTGGTCGCGCGGCTCGATCCCGATGACATCCTGGTCATCACCGCCGACCACGGCAACGATCCCACCTGGCGCGGCACCGACCACACCCGCGAACGGGTGCCGGTGCTGGTCGCGGGGACGGGCGCTGGCGAGATCGGCCACTGCGCCTTCGTCGACGTGGCCGCCAGCATCGCAACCCATCTGGGCCTATCGGACACCGGCCCGGGAAGGAGCTTCCTGTGATCCCGAAGATCGAACTTCACCTGCACCTGGAAGGCGCGGCGCCGCCCGCCTTCATCCGCGGTCTCGCCTCCGAGAAGGGCGTCGACCTGTCGTCGATCTTCGATGGCCAGGGGCGCTATGCCTACCGCGATTTCAACGACTTCCTGCGCGTCTACGAGGCGGCCTGCACCGTGCTGCAAACGCCCGAGGACTTCGCGCGGCTGATCCGCGCGGTGCTGGCGCAGTCGGCCGAGGAAGGCGTCATCTACACCGAGGCGTTCCTGTCGCCCGATTTCTGCGGCGGCCGTGACCTGGGCGCCTGGCGCGACTACCTCGCCGCGATACAGGAAGCGGCTAGCGAGGTGCCCGAGGTCGAGATGCGGGGCGTCGTCACCTGTATCCGCCATTTCGGCCCCGACGCCGCGAAAGAGGCCGCGCGCTGCGCCGCCGAGACCGCCGGCGATTTCATCACCGGCTTCGGTATCGCGGGCGACGAGATGGCGGGCCACCCGCGCGATTTCACCTACAGTTTCGACATGGCGCGCGAGGCGGGGCTGGGCCTGACCGCCCATGCAGGCGAGTGGGGCGGCCCCACCTCGGTACGCGACGCGCTGGATCATCTGCGGGTCAGCCGCATCGGCCACGGCGTCCACGCCATCCGCGACGCGGGGTTGGTCGAGCGGCTGGCGCGCGACGGCATCACGCTCGAGGTCTGCCCGGGCAGCAACATCGCGCTGGGCGTCTACGGCAAGTGGCGCGACCATCCCATCGACGAATTGCGTGCGGCCGGGGTGCCGGTCACCGTGTCGACCGACGATCCGCCGTTCTTCCACACCACGATGCGGGACGAATACGCCCACCTGTCGGACCTGTTCGGCTGGGACGACACGATGTTCGCCGAGATCAACCGCACCGCCGCGCGCGCGGCCTTCTGCGACGAAGACACCCGCGCGGCCCTTCTCAAGCGGATCGATGCGGGCTAAGCCCGGCCCCGCAACCCGAACACGCCCGCCGAAGGACCGCACATGACCCAGCACCTGACCGTCGTCGAACACCCGCTGATCCAGCACAAGCTGACCATCATGCGCGACCAGGCGACCTCGACCGCCGTGTTCCGCCAGCTTCTGCGCGAGATCAGCCAGCTGCTGGCCTACGAGATCACGCGCGACCTGCCGCTGACGACCACCCGGATCGACACCCCGATCCAGCCCATGGACGCGCCGAAACTGGCGGGCCGCAAGCTGGCGCTGATCTCGATCCTGCGCGCGGGCAACGGCCTGCTGGACGGGATGCTCGAGCTGATCCCCTCGGCGCGGGTGGGGTTCGTAGGACTCTATCGGGACGAGGAAACGCTCGAGCCGGTGGAATATTACTTCAAGGTGCCCGATCTCATGTCCGAGCGTGTCGTCATCGCGGTGGACCCGATGCTGGCCACCGGCAACAGCTCGGCCGCGGCGATCCAGAAACTGAAGGATGCCGGCGCCAAGGATATCCGCTTCCTGTGCCTGCTGGCCGCGCCCGAAGGCGTCGAGCGGATGAAGCAGGCGCATCCGGACGTGCCCATCGTCACCGCCGCGCTGGACGAGCGGCTGAACGAGAAAGGCTATATCGTGCCGGGCCTTGGCGACGCCGGGGACCGCATGTTCGGTACGAAATAGCGCGCCGCGCCCTTTACCCCCCGACGCCCCCCGTGCATCGTATCGCCATGCACCTAGAGTCCGGGGGGACACCATGCTGAGAACCGTTTGCCTGTCGCTGTCGCTGGCGCTGTCGGGCGTCGCCACCACGAGCCTCGCGCAGGATCTGCGCACCGACCTGGCCGATGCCGGCCCGCCGGCCGAGTTTCCGCCCGCGGGCTTCAACGGCCGCCAGTTCGTCGATAGCCGGGGCTGCGTCTATGTTCGTGCGGGCGCCATCGGCGAAACCAGCTGGGTGCCCCGCGTCACCGGGAACCGCCGCGTGCTGTGCGGCTTCAAGCCGACCGAGTTCCGGCGCACGGCCCGCGCCGAGCTTCCGGTGATCCCCGATCCCGCGCCGGCGCAGACCAACACCGCTGCCGCCGCACCCGCCCCGGCAGCCCCCCGCGTCCTGGCGACGCCCACGCCGCGCAGCACGGCAACGGCCCCGCGGACCATCGCGACGCCGACCCCGCGCAGCACCGCGCAGGCGCCGACCCCGCCGCGCGCCGGGTCCACCGATGGACTTCGCCCCATGCCCTACCGCGCCGCGCGCAACCTGTCGTCCTCGGAACTGGCCGCCGAGCCCGTGACCCCCAACGCCCGCCGCAGCGTGGCCACCGCGCCGCGCAGCGTGGCGACAACACCGCGTGTCGGCGCGCCGTCCGAGGTGTTCGAGCTTCAGCCGGGCGACCGCATCCGCGTGCCCAGTGTCCCGGCGGTCCGGACGCCCCCGGGCTATCGCCGTGCCTGGGACGACGACCGCCTGAATCCCGACCGCGGCAAGCAGACCTTCAGCGGTGCCCTGCAGACCGCGCTGGTCTGGACCCAGACCGTGCCGCGGCGGCTGAAGACGGCCGGCGGACGCGACGTCACCGACCGGTATCATTACCTGGTCTATCCCTACACCGATTACGACAAGCAGCGCGCCGACCTGCGCGGCGGCAAGTTCGTGACGATCATCACCGACGGCCAGCGCCAGATCGTGCCGCGCAGCGCGCTGCGCACCCGTGCCGATGGCAAGGTCGTCATGTCCAGCAAGTCCGCGCCGGCCACCCGCAGCGCCGCCCCGGCGCCGTCCCAGCCCAAGGCGGCCGGCGGGCGCTACGTGCAGGTGGCGAGCTTCGGCAACCCCGCCAACGCGCAGGCGACGGCGCGGCGCTTGCAGGCGGCGGGCCTGCCGGTGCGGATGCAGGACGTCCGGCGCGGCGGCACGGCCTACCGCAGCGTGCTGGCCGGTCCGTTCAGTGACCGGGCGGCGCTGTCACGTGCGCTGGGCGTGGCCCGCGCGCAGGGCTTCTCGGACGCTTTCGTCCGCTAGGCCGCGTCGCGCGCCCGACGGATTGGCGCTGCGCGCGGCGTAACGATGAGCCTGCCTTTGCCGTGGGCGCGGCATGTGCCTGTCCCGGCGCGGACGGGCGGGGTCGCCGTGAATGTGTCTGGCGAGTCGCGTCGCGGGCCGTCTTCTCGGACGGCAGCCGTCCGAAAACGGGCTCGGGCCACCGGGCGGTCGCCCCGGTGCCTCAGCGGGCGCAGATATTCTGCAGCGCGACCCATTGCCCGTCGGTCAGGACCGGGCGCGCGGTCTCGGGCGTGACCGGGTCCGCCTCGATCAGCGCGACGGTGGTTTCGCCGGTGATGTCCTCGGCATAGGCATAGGGCGCGACGGGGATCTGCGCCTGCGACATGCGGCTGAGGAAGGTCGCCACCGGCAAGGGTGCGCGCGGGCTGGTTGACAGGTGCTCGGCATAGCGACGCAACGTGTCGTCGGGGACCTCGCCCCGGGTCAGAAGCTGCACGGCGGCCATGGGACCCGCGAATTCCAGGAGCCGCGCCATGGGGTCCCGGATCTCGGCCCGCGCAAGTTCGGCCAGGATGTATCCGGCGACGGGCTCGGCGGCCTCGTAATCCTCGATCAGGGCGCGGTTCAGCAGGATCAGGCGGCCGGGAAGGTGCGCGGCCGTCTCGGGGCCGCCGGGCAGGACCACAAGCCGCCCGCTGCCGGGGCCAAGCACCCGCGACGACAGCTGCGCCAGCGCGGACCGCGCGGCGGGGTTGGCGCAGGGTTCGCCCGCGACGCGGGTGATCTGCGCCAGCAGCCTGCGCCCGGTATCGGCGCGCACGGCCTCGGGCACCACCGCCGTGGCGTGGCGCACCAGCGCGTCGGGCAGCCACAGGACGCCGCCCGCAAGCAGGCCGGCCAGCACCACCGCCAGCACACCGGTCCGCAGCCAGCCGCGCCGGGGCCGCCGGCGCTCGACGGCCCGTTGCACCCGTTCGATGGCCGAGATCATGTCGCTGTCGTCCAGCTCAAGCGTCTCGCCCGCGTCCGGGCCGGGCGCGAACAGCGCGGGCACGGCGCCGGGGTTGCGCCGCTCGACGGCGGGCAGGGACCAGTGCGCGAGGGGCCGGTCGCTCATATCGGTGATCTTGAGCGTCGCGTCACCGATGGACACCACCACGTCGCGCCGTTGCGATTCGGGGCTTTCACGCCAGAGGCCGCTCGCCTCGAGCCGGGCGTATTCACTGAGAACGGTCATGATACAGGCGCGCCAATATGCGGGGCTGGGGGAATTGCGGGCCTCACAATGTCTTCGCGGCCTGGCGCAGCTCGAACTTCTGGATCTTGCCGGTCGACGTCTTGGGCAGCTCGGTGAACACCACGCGCTTGGGCGTCTTGAACCCGGCAAGCTTCTCGCGCGCGAAGGCGATCAGCGTGGCCTCGTCGGTCTGCGCGCCCTTCTTCAGCTCGACGAAGGCGCAGGGCACCTCGCCCCACTTGTCGTCGGGCTTGGCCACGACCGCGCAGAGCGACACGGCGGGGTGGCCCATGAGGCAGCCCTCGACCTCGACCGAGCTGATGTTCTCGCCGCCCGAGATGATGATGTCTTTGGCGCGATCGGCGATCTGGATATAGCCGTCGGGATGCTGCACCGCGATGTCGCCGGAGTGGAACCAGCCGCCGGCGAAGGCCTCGGCCGTGGCGTCGGGGTTGCGGAAATAGCCTTTCATCACGCAGTTCCCGCGAATGCCGATCTCGCCCTGGGTGACGCCGTCATGGGGCACGGGGCGGTGCGCTTCGTCCAGCACCTCGATCTCTTCCATCATGGGCATGGCGACACCCTGCCGGGCCTTCTTCGCGGCCTCGGCCTCGTCCTCCATGCCGTCCCACATGGGATCCCACAGGCATTCGGTCACGTGGCCGTAGGTTTCGGTCAGGCCGTAGACCTGCATGACGTGGAAGCCCAGCTTGCCGATGGCGCCCAGCGTCGCGGGGGCGGGGGGCGCGCCGGCGGTGAAGACCTCGACCGTGTGGTCGAAGTCGCGGCGATCCTCGGGGTCGGCGTTGACGATGGTGTTCAGCACGATGGGCGCGCCGCCGAAATGCGTGACACCCTCGTCCGCGATGGCGTCGTAGATCGCGCGGGCCGTGATGTCGCGGCAGCAGATCACGGTGCCGCCCAGCATCGGCATCATCCAGGTGTGGTTCCAGCCGTTGCAATGGAACAGCGGCACGATGGTCAGGAAGCGCGAGAACAGCGGCATCTGCCAGCTGACGACCGTGCCCATGGTCATGAGGTAGGCGCCGCGATGGTGATAGACGACGCCCTTTGGCCGCCCCGTGGTGCCCGAGGTATAGTTCAGCGCCAGGCTTTCCCATTCGTCCTGCGGCATGTCCCACGGCGCGTCCGGGGTGCCGCTGGCCAGCAGGTCGTCCCACGTCATGTGGCGGCCGGTGGCGCGGTGGCCGCGCGCGCGGTCCGGCACCTCGACGATGCGGGGCGGGGGGCCGTCCATCTGGTCGATGGCGGCCTCGGCCAGGGCCACCTGGTCGCTGTCGACCAGCACCATGCGCGACCCGCCGTGGGACAGGATGTAGGACACCGTAGCCACGTCCAGCCGGGTGTTGATCGTGTTCAGGACCGCGCCGCAGGCGGGCACGCCGAAATGGGCGATGGCCTGCGCGCTCACGTTGGGCAGGATGGTCGACACCACGTCGCCCGAGGCGATGCCCGCCGCCTTCAGCCCCGAGGCCAGCCGCGACGTGTCGGCGTGGTATTCGGCATAGCTCCAGCGCAGGGGCCCGTCGATCAGCGCCTCCCTGCCAGGAAAGACACGCGCCGCGCGGGCGAGATGCGACAGGGGGGTCAGCGGCACGTGGTTGGCGCGTGTCTTGTCCAGCCCCGTCTCGTCCTGCATCCAGCCCATGGCATCCCCCTTGTCTTTGACGACCGTCGTGAAACTATCGCGTCACCTAGAACGATAGCAAAGCCCCGAAAGCCCCGGAATACCATGATCATCTCGCCCGGCCGCGGCTATATCTTCGTCCACATCCCGAAGACCGGTGGCACGGCGCTCAGCCTCGCGCTCGAGAACCGGGCGATGAGGGACGACATCCTGATCGGCGACACGCCCAAGGCCGTCCGGCGGCGCGGGCGGCTGAAGGATCTCGCCCCCCGGGGCCGGCTGTGGAAGCATTCGCGCCTGGCCGACATCGAGGGGATCCTGACGCCCGACGAAATCACCGGCATGTTCGTCTTCGCGATCGTGCGCAACCCGTGGGACCGGATGGTCAGCTACTACCACTGGTTGAAGGCCCAGCGGTTCGACCACCCGGCCGTGGCGCTGGCGGGCCAGCTGGACTTCCCCGGTTTCGTCGCCCACCCCCACACGCGCGACAGCATGCGCGGCGATGCGGCGCGCACCTACGTGACGCTTTCGGACGGGCGCGAAGTCGACACGCTGTTCCTGCGGCTCGAGACTCTGGAGGATGACCTTGCGGCCGTCGAATCGCGGCTGGACATGCGCCTGGGGCTGATAACGCGCGCCAATGCGTCCCAAAGGGCGCGGGATTATCGTGGCTATTACGACGAGTCGACGCGCGAAATCGTCGGGGAAATCTCGGCCGAGGACATCCAGAGGTTCGGCTACCGTTTCTGAGCGACACGTCAGCCGCGACAATCCGGTGAATTTACCGCGACCTTCCCGAAAATTGGCGGATGCCGCATTCTCGCCCGGTTCGGGGCCAAATGCCGCGCGAATTACGCGTCAAAAGTGAATCAATCCGTCCCATCCGGCGGAGTCTTGCGATTGCAATTGGAGCCTCAAAATGAAGCTGTCATCCTTTTCCCGCCCCCAGGCCGACACGTCCGACGGGTCCGAAACCGCTGGTGACAGCCCCCGTATCGGGATCATCGCGGGCACGCGCGTGGCCACGACCATCGGCTGGCGCCCCATCGAAGAGGTCAAGCCGGGCGACCGCGTGCTGACCTTCGACGGCGGCCTGCAGGAAGTGGCGCGCGTCGAGCATTCCAAGCTGTGGTCCAAGGCCAAGGCCTGCCCGCGCAAGCAGTGGCCGCTGTCGGTCCCGGTCGAGGCGCTGGGCAACCAGACCCCCATGCAGCTGCTGCCCGAGCAGCCGGTGATGCTGGAATCGGACGCGGCCGAGGATATTTTCGGCGATCCCTTCACGCTCATGGCCGCCGAGGCGCTGGAAGGGTTCCGCGGCATCCGGCGCGAACTGCCGGACGCCAGCACCGAGATCGTGACGCTTTATTTCGAGACCGAGCAGTTGGTCTTCGCCAATATCGGCGCGCTGTTCCTGTGCCCCGCCGACACGTCGCTTTCCGCAGGTGATGACGAGGGCACGTCCGAAACCTATTCGCTTCTGCCGATCGAGCGGGCCACGGACCTCACCCGGATCATCGCCGAGGACGAGGCACGCCGCCGCGACATGGCCTACGCGGACGAGAACTGAAAGCTTTCCCCATCGGGATTGTCCCCCCTCAAGGTCCCGATGAAAAAGGCCGCGTCCGAGGACGCGGCCTTTTCCGTTTGGTGGTGCGGTGACGCCTTGGGGCGTCAGGCGGCTTCCATCGCCGCGCCGTCGCCGAACCGGCCGTAGAAGCTGTCGCCCCCCTTGGCCAGGTCGCGCAGCAGCTCGGGCGTGGTGAACCGCGCCCCGCACTCGGCGGTCAGCGTGTCGCAGATCTCGACGGCCTTCGCGGCGCCGATGATGTCCAGCCAGCTGAACGGACCGCCCGACCACGGCGCGAAGCCCCAGCCCAGGATGGCGCCCACGTCGCCCTCGCGGATGTCTTCCAGCACGCCCTGTTCGAACGCCCGGACGGCCTCCAGCACCTGGGCCATCATCAGTCGATGCTGCACGCGGGTCAGCTCGGGCTGGTCATCGGCCACGGCATACTTGTCGCCCAGGCCCTCCCACAGGCCCACGCGCTTGCCGTCCTCGGCGTAGGCGTAGAAGCCCGACTTGGACTTGCGGCCCATGCGGCCCTGGTCGGCCATCCAGAACAGCACCTCGTCCACGGCCTCGTCCGGATAGTCGTCGCCCATGGCGGCCCTGGTGGCCTTGGCGATCTTCACGCCCAGGTCGATCGAGGTCTCGTCGACCAGCTGAAGCGGACCCAGCGGGAAGCCCAGCATCTTGGCCGCGTTCTCGATCAGCGCGGGCTCGACGCCTTCCTTCACCATGCGCACCCCTTCGTTGATGTAGGGGATGATGCAGCGGTTGGCGTAGAAGAACCGCGCGTCGTTCACCACGATCGGCGTCTTGCGGATCTGGCGCACGTAGTCCAGCGCCTTGGCCACGGCACGGTCGCCGGTCTGGGCACCCTTGATGATCTCGACCAGCATCATCTTGTCCACGGGGCTGAAGAAGTGGATGCCGATGAACTGTTCGGGGCGTTCGGACGCCTTGGCGAGCTCGCCGATGGGCAGGGTCGAGGTGTTGGTGGCGAAGATGCAGTCGGGGCCGACCACGGCTTCGACCTTTTTCGTCACTTCGGCCTTGATGCCCGGATCCTCGAACACCGCCTCGACCACCAGGTCGCAGCCCTTCAGCGCGTCGTAGTCGGTGGTCGCCGTGATGCGGCCCAGGACCTCGGTCTTCTTCTCCTCGGTGACCTTCTTGCGCTTGATGCCCTTGTCCAGGATGTCCTCGGAATAGGACTTGCCGCGATCGGCGGCGGCCTGTTCCTGGTCGATCAGCACGACCTCGATCCCGGCATTGGCCGAGACGTAGGCGATGCCCGCACCCATCATGCCGGCGCCCATGATGCCGACCTTCTTGACGGTCTGGTCGGGCGCCTCGGGGCGGTTCGCACCCTTTTCAAGCGCTTCCTTGTTGATGAAGAGCGAGCGGATCATCGCCTCGCTGCTGGGGTTCATCAGGACGGAGGTGAACCACCGCGCCTCGATCTTGATGGCGGTGTCGAAGGGCACCAGCGCGCCTTCGTAGACCGCCGACAGCAGCGCCTTGGCGGCGGGGTAGACGCCCTGCGTCTTGCCGTTGACCATGGCGCTGGCGCCGACGAAGGTCATGAAGCCCGCCGGGTGATAGGGGGCGCCGCCGGGGAACTTGAAGCCCTTCTGGTCCCACGGCTTCACGATGTCGGTGTCCTTGGCGTTCAGCACCCATTCGCGCGCCGCGGCGACGGGGTCGTCCACGACCTCGTGGATCAGGCCCAGCGACTTGGCCTTCTTCGGATCGTTCAGCTTGCCTTCCAGCAGGATGGGGCTCGCCTGCATGGCCCCCATCATCCGGCTGACGCGGGTGGTGCCGCCCATGCCGGGGAAGATGCCGACCATGATCTCGGGCAGGCCGATCTTGGCCTTGGGGTTGTCGGCGGCGAAGATCCGGTGGCAGGCCAGCGGGATTTCGAGACCGATGCCCAGCGCGGTGCCGGGCAGGGCGGCGGCGATGGGTTTGCCGCCCTTGTTGGTCTTGGGGTCCATGCCCGCACGCTCGATCTTGCGCAGGATGCCGTGGCTGCGCATCAGGCCCTCGAACAGGCCCTTGGCGGGGTCGTCGCCCGCCGACGTCTTCATCCTGGCGATGACGTTCAGGTCCATCCCGCCGGCGAAATCCTTCTTGCCGGAGGTGATGACCACGCCCTTCACGGCGTCGTCGGCCAGCGCCTGGTCGATCAGCGCGTCCAGCTCGTCCCAGCCTTCGAGGCTGAGCACGTTCATGGACTTGCCGGGCACGTCCCAGGTGATGATGGCGACGCCGTCGTCGCCGGTCTTCATGGTGAAATCGGTCATGGTTCCGGCTCCTTACACGCGTTCGATGATGGTGGCCGCGCCCATGCCGGACGCGATGCAGAGGGTGGCGAGCCCGACTTCCTTGTCGGACCGCTCGAGCTCGTCCAGCAGGGTGCCGATGATGATCGCCCCGGTGGCGCCCAGCGGGTGACCCATGGCGATGGCGCCGCCGTTGACGTTCAGCTTGCCGTGGTCGATGTCGAACGCCTGCATGAAGCGCAGCACCACGGACGCGAAGGCCTCGTTCACCTCGAAGAGGTCGATGTCGCCGATATTCATGCCGTGATCGGCCAGGATCTTCTCGGTCACCGGGACCGGGCCGGTCAGCATGATCGTCGGATCGGTGCCGATCTTGGCGGTGGCGCGGATGCGCGCACGGGGCTTCAGGCCGTTGGCCTTGCCGAACTCGGCGTCGCCGATCAGCACGCCCGCGGCGCCGTCCACGATGCCCGAGCTGTTGCCGGCGTGGTGGATGTGGTTGATCCGCTCCAGGTGCGGGTACTTCATCAGCGCGATCTTGTCGAAGCCCGGCATGGTCTCGCCCATGTCCTTGAAGGACGGGTTGAGGCTGCCCAGCGCCTGCATGTCGGTGCCGGGACGCATGTACTCGTCACGGTCGAGGATGGTGAGGCCGTTCTGGTCCTTCACCTCGAGGATCGACTTGGCGAAGCGGTTGTCGGCCCAGGCGGCCGCCGCCCGGTTCTGGGATTCCACCGCCAGCGCATCGGCGTCGTCGCGGCTGAAGCCGTACTCGGTCGCGATGATGTCGGCGCTGATGCCCTGGGGGACGAAATAGGTGTTCATGGCGATGGACGGATCGACGGCGATGGCCGCCCCGTCGCTGCCCATGGGGACGCGGCCCATCATCTCGACCCCGCCGGCGATGTAGCCGACGCCGCCGCGCTGGCCGGTGGCGCCGCGGACCTGGTTGGCGGCCATGTTCACGGCTTCCATGCCGGACGCGCAGAAGCGGTTGATGGCGACGCCGGGGATGCGCTCGTCCAGCTCCGAGGCCAGCACGGCCGTCCGCGCCAGGCAGCCGCCCTGTTCGCCCACCTGGGTGACGTTGCCCCAGATGACGTCCTCGACCGCGTGGCCGTCCAGGCCGTTGCGATCCTTCAGCGCGTTCAGCACGCCCGCGCTGAGGCGCGCCGAGGTCACCTCGTGCAGGGCGCCGTCCTTGCGGCCCTTGCCGCGCGGGGTGCGCACGGCGTCGTAGATAAAGGCGTCGGTCATGGGGTCCTCCTCAGGCCGCGTAGGCACGCGGCATCAAGTCATAAGGGTGTTTCCAGCCCGGCAGGGACTGGATGTTGCTCAGCCAGCGGTCGATCTCGGGCCAGTCGGCCCGGTCGAAACCGAAGGGTTCCGGGTAGAAGAGATAGCCACCGAGGCTCAGGTCCGCGATGGTGACGTCCCGTCCGACCACCCAGTCGCGCCCCTGCAGGTGGGCGTTCAGCACGGCGTGGGCGGCCTTGAGGCGGCCCAGCTGGAAATCGATCACGGGCTGCGGGCGCTTGTCCTCGGGCAGGAAGTTCATCAGGAACCGCGTCATCCCGATCGCGGTGGAATACTTGTGGTTGTCCCAGAACATCCAGCGCAGGACCTCGTGCCGCTCGCCGCCCAGCTTTCCGCTGGTCTCGGCGATGTAATCGAGCATGACGCCCGACTGGGTCAGGGTCAGCTCGCCGTCGCGCAGCACCGGCACCTCGCCCATGGGGTTCACCTCGGCGCGCCAGGCGTCGCTGCGGGTCTCGCCCTTGAAGAAGTCGACGAAGACGGGCCGCCAGTCGAGGCCCGCGAGGTCCAGCGCCAGCGCGACCTTGTAGGCGTTGCCGGACTCGCCGAAGCAATGGAGGTCTATGGTCATGCTCTCTCCCGGTTGGCGAGGCACCGGGGGGCTTTACGCCCCCCGGACCCCCCGCAAGGTATTTTCGGAAAGATGAAGTGGCCGGATTCATCCTTCGTTAAGGTTGGTGCGTGACCCTTGGAGCGCGGTACAGGCTGAGGAGCCGATGGCCGTGAAAGGTGAAGCTCCGGTCCTGCCGTGCGACACCGGGTCGTGCCGCGGGATCGGGCTGGACCGTCAGTCGCTTCATCTTTCCCCAAATACCTCCGCCGGAGGCGGCCCCGGGTCCCGGCCCGCGCGACGCCTAGCGTTTGCGCGCATCGAGTTCCGAGTTGAACAGCCGCAGCCGCGCCGTCAGGTTTTCCTTGTTGGTCACGCTGTCGAAATGCTCGAACAGGAAGCTCAGCGCCTCGCCCTCGTCCAGCCCCGCCTCGGCGGCGAATTTCCGCAGCCGCCTGTACCCGTCCTCGGTCATGGCGACGGGTATGCGGCGGGTCAGGCGAAAGCGTTTGGGCATCTGGCCTCCTGTTCCTTTTCGGCCGCGCCTCAGAAGTTGGCGGCATCCAGCGCCATGACCGGCGCGGCACCCGAGTTGATCCGCGCCAGGTGCGTCGCCGTGGCGGGCAGCTGGCGGGCCATGTAGTAGCGGCCGGTGGCGATTTTCGTCTCGTAAAACTCGGTGTCGGTCGCGCCGGCGTCAAGCGCCTCCTGCGCGGCCTTGGCCATGCGGGCCCACATGAAGCCCAGGCACACGTGGCCGAAGAGCGTCATGAAGTCGTAGCTGCCCGACAGCGCGTTGTTGGGGTTCTTCATGCCGTTCTGCATGAAGTACATGCCCGCCGCCTGCAGGTCCTTCGACGCGGCTTTCAGCGGGTCGAGGAAGTCGGCCTTCAGCGCCTCGTTGCCCTCGTTCTCCTTGATGAAGGTCTTGATCATCTCGAAAAAGCCCATGAGCGTCTTGCCGCCGTTGAGGCCCAGCTTGCGGCCCACCAGGTCCAGCGACTGGATGCCGTTGGTGCCCTCGTAGATCATGGTGATGCGCGCATCGCGGACGAACTGCTCGAGCCCCCATTCGCGGGTGAAGCCCGATCCGCCCAGGGTCTGCTGCGCCAGCACGGTGGTCTCGAAGCCCTTGTCGGTGAGGAATCCCTTGATCACCGGCGTCAGCAGCGAGATCAGCGCCTCGGCCTCGGCGTCCTTCTCGCGGTGGGCCTTGTCGATCAGTGACGCGCCCCACAGCGCGAAGGCGCGGGCGCCCTCGACGAAGGATTTCTGGTCCATCAGGTTCCGGCGCACGTCGGGGTGCACGATGATCGGGTCGGCGGGGCCATCGGGGTTCTTCACGCCGGTCACGTCGCGGCCCTGCAGGCGATCACGGGCGAAGCCCAGCGCGTTCTGGTAGGCCACCGCGCCCTGGGCGTAGCCCTGGATGCCGACGCCCAGCCGGGCCTCGTTCATCATGGTGAACATGGCGCGCATGCCCTTGTGCATCTCGCCGATCAGGTAGCCGGTCGCGCCGTCGTAGTTCATCACGCAGGTGGCGTTGCCGTGGATCCCCATCTTCTTTTCCAGACCGCCGCAGGACAGGCTGTTGCGCTCGCCCAGCGAGCCGTCCTCGTTCACCAGGAACTTCGGCACGATGAAGAGGGAAATGCCCTTCACGCCCTCGGGGCCGCCGGGAATCTTGGCCAGCACCAGGTGGATGATGTTGTCGGTCATGTCGTGCTCGCCGGCCGAGATCCAGATCTTCGAGCCGGTGATCTTGTAGGTGCCGTCGTCCTGCGGCTCGGCCTTGGTGCGGATCAGGCCCAGGTCGGTGCCGCAATGCGGCTCGGTCAGGTTCATGGTGCCCGACCAGGTGCCCTCGACCATCTTCGGCAGGTAGGTCTGCTTCTGCGCGTCCGAGCCGTGGGTGTGGATCGCGTTGTAGGCGCCGTGGCTCAGACCCTGGTACATGTTGAGCGCCATGTTGGCGGAGACGAACATCTCGCCCACGGCCGAGTTCAGCAGGTAGGGCATGCCCTGGCCGCCGTATTCGGGGTCGCAGTCCAGCCCGATCCAGCCGCCCTCGCACAGCTGGTCGTAGGCGTCCTTGAAGCCCTTGGGCGTACGCACGACGCCGTTCTCCAGCTTGCAGCCTTCCTCGTCACCGACGGTGTTCAGCGGGGCCAGGACGTTCTCGGAAAGCTTGCCGGCCTCTTCCAGCACGGCGTTGGTGAAGTCGCGGTCCAGCTCGTCGTAGCCGGGGGTCGCGGCCTCGGAGGCCTTCAGCATGTCATGGATGACGAATTGCAGGTCTTTGACGGGGGCGGTGTAGGTGGGCATGGGGGTTCCTCCTCGGGCGTATGTCTCAGGCGGCCGGGTTGCGGCGCAGTTTTTGCAGGGTTTCCTCGCCCCAGGCGATCTGTTCCTCGAGGTCTGCGATGGCCTCTTCCAGATCGACCCGGCGGGCCTTGAGGTCTTCCAGGCGGTTCTGCGCGATGGCGCGGGCCTGGGTCAGCTGGGTCTCCTGGTCGTCGCCGATCTCGTAGAGGTCGAGAAGCTGGCGGATCTCTTCCAGGCTGAAGCCGAAGCGCTTGCCGCGCAGGATCAGCTTCAGGCGCGCGCGGTCGCGGCGGGTGAAGAGCCGCTTCTGCCCCTCGCGTTTGGGGGCAAGCAGTTCCTTGGATTCGTAGAATCGCAGCGTGCGGGGGGTCACCTCGAAGGTGTCGCACATCTGGCGAATGGTCATCAGGTCGTCGTCGGTCATCGGTCTCTCGGGCAGCGTCGGCGTGTATCTGGCGAAGTATTTGCGAAGGTCGGCGCGTGGGCGCAAGTCACATTGACGTTCACGTAAGGCAAACGTCACGTCATTTCGCCATGCGGCTTGGGGAGGGGAGGCGGCGCTGGTGGAGGAGGTGCAATAGCACTGCACAGCGGGGCCGTGTTCGCCGGATCTGGCATGCTTACTTTTCAGAGGAGAGGCAGCGCCGACGGTCGCGAGCATTGGCGGCGGCGGGTGACGCACGCCCCACGGTTCAGCCGGGCGACAGAGCGGTCAGCCCAGGCTGTCGGCCACCTGGTCGCGGTTCTCCTGCAGCTCGTCGATGGCCTTCTGCATCTGCTCGAGCTCGGTGCGCAGGCTGTCGAGCTGCCGGTCGGCGAGCTTCACCCATTCGCGCATCTGCGCCTCGGTGCCCTGCTTGTCGTAGATCAGCAGCCATTGCCGGATCTCCTCCAGCGAAAAGCCCCAGCGGCGACCACGCAGGATCAGCTTCATCCGGGCGACGTCGCGCGGGTCGTAGAAGCGCGCGCGGCCTTCGCGAATGGGCTGCAACAGTTCGATATACTCGTAATACCGCAAGGTCCGCGGCGTGACGTCGAACTTGGCGCACATTTCCTTGAAATTCAGGCGTTCTTCGGACACGGACGCGACCTCCCTTTCGCAAGGGACAACCTAGGGCGGGTGGCCGGGCGGTTCAATCGCCGCGGCGCGCGGCAGGAGCTATGCCGGGTGGGCCGCCCGCGATTTTGCCTTGCGGGCGGACAGGCAAAGGCCAATGAAGGGCCGAACCCGAGCGACGGAGGCCCCGTTCAAACCATGTCCGAGAACGCCGAGCGGATCGCCCGCCAGTTCATCGCCGCCATTCCCCATTCCCGCGACCTTGGAATGGAACTCGTCGCCACGGGCGACGGGCGGGCCGAGATCCGCATGCCCTATGACGAAAAGCTCATCGGCGACCCGGCCTCGGGCGTCATCCATGGCGGTGCGGTCTCGGCGCTGATGGATACCTGTGGCGGGGCGGCGGTGATGCTGCACGGCAGCCAGCCCGCCGGGACCGCCACGCTGGACCTGCGCATCGACTACATGCGCGCGGCGACGCCCGGCCAGACGGTCCGCGCGGTGGCCGAATGCTATCACGTGACGCGGTCGGTCGCCTTCGTGCGGGCGCGGGCGCTGGACGATGACGACGTGAACCCGGTGGCCACCGCCACCGGCGCCTTCACGCTGGAGCGGGGGAAGCAACGATGAGCCGCCGTCCGCAGCCCGAACCGGTACAGGTCGTCAAGCACCGCCGCGATGCCGCGCTGGACGCCCTGGTCGGCGGCATTCCGTACCTGCGCTATCTCGGTATCCGCTTCGACCGGCGCGGGGACGAACTGACCGCGATCCTGCCCTACGATGAGAAACTGATCGGCAACCCTATGCTTCCCGCGCTGCACGGGGGCGCGACCGCTGCTTTCCTTGAGACCACGGCGACCATCGCGCTGGCCTGGTCGCGGCTTTGGGACGAGATCGAGTCGGGCCGCATCGATGCCGAGGCGCTGGAGCAGGGGAACCTGCCGCGCATGCCCAAGACCATCGACCTGACCATCGACTACCTGCGCTCGGGCCTGCCGCGCGACGCCTACGCCCGGGCGAAGATCAACCGGTCGGGCCGGCGCTATGCCAGCGTGCAGGTCGAAGCATGGCAGGACAATCGCGACCGTCTGTTCGCGCAGGCCACCGGGCACTTCCTGATGCCCCAGGCGCGCGAGGATGGGTGAGATTGGGCTGGCTATGACCGGCGGTCGATTTCGCGCCTCCCGCGCATGACCGAGGCAACGGCCCGACCGGTCACCCATGCGCGCGTTCTGGGCGTGGCGCTGCCCATCGTACTTTCGAACGCGACGGTACCGATCCTGGGCATCGTGGACACCGGAGTCGTCGGGCAGCTGGGCGAGGCCGCGCCCATCGGAGCCGTGGGCATCGGCGCTGTGATCCTGACCGCGATCTACTGGATCTTTGGCTTCCTGCGCATGGGAACGACCGGCTTCGCCAGCCAGGCGCTGGGCCGGAACGACGGGGCCGAGGCGGCGGTGATCCTCAGCCGCGCGCTGGGCATCGGCCTGATGGCGGGCGTATCGATCATCGCGTTGCAGATCCCGCTTTTCTGGCTGGCCTTCATAGTGTCGCCCGCCAGCACCGAGGTCGAGGCACTGGCCCGCGACTACATGGCGGTGCGCGTGTTCTCTGCCCCCGCGCTGATCTCGATCTACGCGATTACCGGATGGCTCATTGCCGCGGAACGCACGCGCGGCGTGCTGGCGGTACAGGTTGCCATGAACGGGCTGAACATCGGGCTGGATCTGTGGTTCGTGCTGGGCCTCGGCTGGGGCGTCACCGGCGTGGCCTGGGCCACCTTCATCGCCGAATGGTCGGGCCTCGCGCTGGGGCTGTGGCTGTGCCGCGACGCCTTCGCGACGGCCGCCTGGCGTGACTGGACACGGGTGGCGGACCCGGCGCGCCTGAAACGCTTCGCGCAGGTGAACGGCGATATCCTCCTGCGGTCGCTGTTGTTGCAGGCGATCTTCGTGAGCTTCCTGTTCACCGGGTCGCGCTTCGGGGACGTGCCGCTGGCAGCCAACCAGATCCTGCTGCAATTCCTTCAGATCACCGCCTACGCCATGGACGGTTTCGCCTTCGCGGCAGAGGCGATCGTCGGCGCCGCGCTGGGCGCCGGGCGGCGCGACCTGTTCCGGCGCGGGGCGGTGGTGGCAAGCTTTTGGGGCGGCGTTTCGAGCGTCGTTTTGGCGGTGGTTTTCGCGGTCGCTGGCGGGTTGGTCATCGACATCATGACGACGGCCGAACCCGTGCGGGCCGAGGCGCGTGCCTACCTTCCCTATATGGTCGCCGCACCGGTGCTGGGTTGCGCGGCGTGGATGCTGGACGGCATCTTCATCGGCGCGACGCGCACGGGCGACATGCGCAACATGATGGTGATCTCGGCGGCGCTTTATGCCGTGGCGGCGGTGGCACTGGTCCCGGCCTTCGGCAATCACGGGCTGTGGATGGCGTTCCTGCTGAGCTTCGTGTTCCGGGGCGCGACGCTGGGTTGGAAATACCCGGACCTCGAACGCTCGGTCGGCTAGCGCACTAGAGCCAGCGGTCGCGGTCGGTCCCCACCGCCTGCGCCACGCTGTCGAACCCGTCGCGCACCAGCAGGTCGTCGAGACCCCGTGCGATCTCGGCCACAAGCGACATCCCCTGGAACACCATCGCGGAATAAAGCTGCACCGCCGTCGCGCCGGCCCGGATCTTGGCGTAAGCCTCCTCGGCCGAACTGACGCCCCCCACGCCCACCAGCGGCAGGGCGGTGAGCGTGGACAGTTTCGCCAGCACCCTGGTCGACCGCTCGAACAGCGGCGCGCCGGACAGGCCGCCGGGCGTTTCGGCATGGCGCGGATCGATCCCGTCGCGCGACAGGGTGGTGTTGGTGGCGACGATCCCCGACAGACCTGCATCCCCAGCCACGCGGGCGATATCGGCCAGGTCGGCATCCGACAGGTCCGGTGCAATCTTGACGAAGACGGGCAGGGGCCGCGCCAGGGCCGCGTTCGCCTCCATCACCTTGGCCAGCAGCGCGGCCAGCGCCTCGGCCCCTTGCAGGTCGCGCAGCTTCTCGGTGTTGGGCGACGACACGTTGACGGTCGCGAAATCGATATGTGGCCCGGCGCGGGTCAGCACGGCGGCGAAATCGGCGGCGCGGTCGGCGCTGTCCTTGTTGGCGCCCAGGTTCAGCCCGCGCGGCACGCCGGTCGCCGCGGCCGCCAGGCGGGCGGCGATGGCGTCGACCCCTTCGTTGTTGAAGCCGAAGCGGTTGATGACGGCCCGGTCCCCGGCCAGCCGCCACAGGCGCGGGGGCGGGTTGCCCTCCTGCGCGCGGGGGGTGGCGGCCCCGACCTCCAGCCAGCCGAAGCCGGCCCGGGCCAGCGGGGCCAGCGCAACGGCGTTCTTGTCGAACCCGGCGGCCAGCCCCACGGGGTTGGGCAGGTCGAGCCCGCCCAGCGACACGCGCAGCCGGTGCGATGTCACGGGGCCGGGGGAGGGCGCCAACCCGGCGCGCAGGGCCGAGAGCGCTAGGCCATGGGCGCGCTCGGGGTCGAACGCTCGAAGCGCGCGCAGGCCCAGCCGCTCGAGCGGGCTCATGCCATCCGGTCCGGCAGGACATGACGGGTGCCGTCATGGCCGATGGGCGCGTGCCACCTGATGTCGCCCAGTTCCATCCGGCGATAGAGATGCGGGAACAGCGCGCCGCCGCGCGACGGCTCCCACTTCAAGGCGTCGCCCAGCGTATCGGTCTCGACCGCGCAGAGGATCAGCCCCTCGGCACCCGCGAAATGCTTGGACAGGGTCTCGGGCGTCTGCTCGGCGTTGGACAGGTGGATATAGCCGTCGGAGACATCGATGGGCGCGCCGTCGGTCGCGCCGTCGCGCTGCAGCTTGTCCCATTCGGCGGGGCGGAAAATCTTGTAAACCAGCATGGCGCCTCATTGCCACGGCGCGGGCCGCGGGACCAGCCCCGCCTCGCCACGGGACCACTGGAATCGCCTGCGCGCATGGCATAGGCACGGGCGCATGGACCTGACCCGATCCCTTCCCGCCGTGCGCGGGCGCCTGACCCCGGACCGCGACCTGAGCGAGCTGACTTGGCTGCGCGTCGGCGGCCCGGCCGATATCTTGTTTCAGCCCGCCGATGTCGCGGACCTGGCCGATTTCCTGCGCGATCTGCCGCCCGAGATCCCGGTCTTTCCCATGGGGGTCGGCAGCAACCTGATCGTGCGCGACGGCGGCGTGCGGGGCGTGGTGATCCGGCTGGGCCGGCCGTTCATGGACGTCTCGATCGAGGGCGACGTGGTCACGGCCGGGGCGGGCGCACTGGACGCCCACGTGGCCCGCAAGGCCGCGGCGGCGGGACGCGACCTGACCTTCCTGCGCACCATCCCCGGGGCCATCGGCGGCGCCGTGCGGATGAACGCGGGCTGCTACGGCACATATGTCGCCGACCACCTGATCGAGGTCGACGCGGTCACCCGCGCGGGCGAGGTCGTGACGATCCCGGCGGCCGAACTGAAGCTGGCCTATCGCCATTCCGAGCTTCCCGACGGTTGGGTCATCACACATGCGCGCCTGCGGGCCGATGCGGGCGATCCCGACACGCTGACCGCGCGGATGGAAGACCAGCTGGCCAAGCGCGACGCCACCCAGCCCACGAAGGACCGCACCGCGGGGTCCACCTTCCGCAACCCGGCGGGCCACAGCAGCACCGGCCGCGACGACGACACCCACGAGCTCAAGGCCTGGAAGGTCATCGACGACGCGGGGCTGCGCGGCGCGCGGATCGGCGGGGCGCAAATGTCCGAGAAGCACCCGAACTTCCTGATCAACACGGGTGGCGCAACTGCCGCAGATCTGGAAAATCTCGGCGAGCATGTTCGCCAAAAGGTCTTTCAAACCAGCGCGATTCGTCTAGAGTGGGAAGTACGGCGCGTGGGTGAACCCGCGACTGCCGGTGAACGCGGACAAAACACAAGCCGCGACGCAGAATAATAAGGCCCGCAACGCCGGGCCAGAGGCACAGAGAGCGGGTATGTCGAGCAGGGCAAACCCCAAGGTGGCAGTCCTTATGGGCGGTCCGTCGGCCGAGCGTGAAGTCTCGCTGTCGTCGGGGCGCGAGTGTGCGATTGCGCTGTCGGGGCAGGGGTACGAGGTGATCGAGGTCGACGCTGGCGCCGACCTGGCCCTGCGCCTGTCCGAAATCTCGCCGGACGTGGTTTTCAACGCGCTTCACGGTCGCTGGGGCGAGGATGGCTGCGTGCAGGGCCTGCTGGAATGGATGGGCCTGCCCTATACCCATTCGGGCGTGCTGGCCTCGGCGCTTGCCATGGACAAGGAACGCTCGAAGGACGCCTATCGCCGCGCGGGCCTGCCGGTGGTGCCGTCGCTGCTGGCCCGGAGCGAGGACGTCCGCCGCGCCCACGTGATGGACCCGCCCTACGTGGTGAAGCCCTTCAACGAAGGCTCCAGCGTGGGCGTCTACCTGGTGCCGGCCGATACCAACGGCCCGCCCGCCCTGTCGGACGACATGCCCGAGCTGGTGATGGTCGAACGCTTCGCGCCGGGGCGCGAGCTGACGACCACCGTGCTGGGTGCCGGCCCCCAGGGACCGGCGCGGGCGCTGGGGGTGACCGACATCCTGACCGACGGCTGGTACGACTACGACGCCAAGTATGTCGAAGGCGGATCGCGCCACGTGATCCCCGCGCAGGTGCCGCCCGAGATCACCGAGGCCTGCCTCGACTATGCGCTCCGCGCGCACGCGGCGCTGGGATGCCGCGGTGTCAGCCGGACCGATTTCCGCTGGGACGAGGCGCGCGGCCGCGACGGGCTGATCCTGCTCGAGACGAACACGCAGCCCGGCATGACGCCCACGTCGCTCACGCCCGAACAGGCGGCACACGCGGGCATGGAATTCGGCGCGCTCTGCGACTGGATGGTGAAGGACGCCTCATGTCTCAGGTAGGCCAGGCGGCCCCCCGCGACCCGGCGCCCTCGCGCCTGGCGTATCGCCTCCAGCGGCTGATGCTCACGCCCGGTGTGCGGCGCGGCTTCGTCTTCGGTCTGCCGACGGCGATCATGGTCCTGATCGGCGTGCTGGCCCTGTCGGACCAGGACCGGCGCGACGCCATGGGCCTGTGGTGGCAGCAGGTGAAGACCGAGATCCAGAGCCGCGAGGAGTTCATGGTCAAGCTCATGGCCATCGACGGCGCGAGCCCCGACATCTCGGAAGATATTCGCGAGATCCTGCCGCTGGACTTCCCCATGTCGTCCTTCGACCTCGACCTGGCCCAGATGCAGGCGACGGTCGCGGGGCTGGACGCGGTCGAACGCGCCGACCTGCGCATTCGCCCGGGCGGCGTGCTGCATATACAGGTGCAACAGCGGGTGCCCGCGCTGGTGTGGCGCAACCCGCGCGGGCTGGACCTTGTCGATGTCGGCGGCAACCGCGTGTCGACGATCCTGCAGCGGGGCGCGCGGCCGGACCTTCCGCTCATCATCGGGCGCGGTGCCGACCGCGCGGCGGCCGAGGCCTTGGAACTGGTGGCCGCGGCCGAGCCGCTCAGCACCCGCCTGCGGGGACTTCTGCGGGTGGGCGAACGGCGCTGGACGGTCGTGCTGGACCGTGGTCAGCGCATCCTTTTGCCCGAACGCACGCCGGTCGGCGCGCTGGAGCAGGTCATCGCCGTGGACGAGGCGCAGGACCTTCTGGCGCGCGAGGTGCGGGTAGTCGACATGCGCAACCCGCGCCGTCCGACCGTGCGGCTGGCGCCCGAGGCGGCGCAAACCATGCGGCAGATAAAAATGATAGAACTAGGGGACGACTAGGCATGACGGATCTCTACCAGTCGCAGCGCGCCATGCGCGCCATGCGCAAGGCGGCGATGCAGCGGGGCGTGATCGCGGTGCTGGACGTGGGCACCTCGAAGGTGGCGTGCCTGGTGCTTCGGATCGACGGTCCGGACCAGTTCCGCGCGTCGGACGGTGTCGGTCCCATGGCCGGGCAGGGCACCTTCCGCATCGTCGGCGCGGCGACCACCCGCTCGCGCGGTGTCCGCTTCGGCGAGGTCGACACCATGCCCGAGACCGAGCGCGCGATCCGCACCGCCGTGCAGGGCGCGCAGAAAATGGCGCAGATCCGGGTCGACCACGTCATCGCGACGCTGTCGGGGGGCGACCCGCGCAGCTATGGCCTGGCGGGCCAGATCGACGTGGGCGGCGGGCCGGTGACCGAACAGGACGTGGCGCGCTGCATGGCCGCCTGCGACGTCCCGCCCTTCGGCGAGGATCGCGAGGTGCTGCACGCCCAGCCCGTGAACTTCGCACTGGATCACCGCAGCGGCATGGGCGATCCGCGCGGACACATGGGCAACACGCTGGCCTGCGACATGCACCTGCTGACGGTGGACAGCAAGGTCGTGGCGAGCCTGATCCATTGCCTCAAGCGCTGCGACCTGGAATTGGCCGGCGTGGCGTCGTCCTCCTATGTCAGCGCGATCGCCAGCCTCGTCGAGGACGAGCAGGAACTGGGCGCCGCCTGCGTCGACCTTGGCGGCGGGGCCACCGGCCTGTCGATCTTCATGAAGAAGCACATGATCTTCGCCGACAGCGTCCGCATGGGCGGCGACAACATCACCAGCGACATCGCCAAGGGCTTGCAGGTCTCCCTTGCCACGGCCGAGCGGCTGAAGACCCTGCATGGCGGGGTGGTCGCGACCTCCATGGACGACCGCGAGATGATCGCGCTGGGCGGCGAGGAGACCGGCGACTGGGACCGCGACCAGCGCACCGCCAGCCGGGCCGAGCTGATCGGCATCATGCGTCCCCGGGTCGAGGAGATTCTGGAGGAGGTCCGGACCCGTCTGGACGCCGCCGGATTCGAGCATCTGCCGAGTCAGCAGATCGTGCTGACCGGCGGGTCCAGCCAGATTCCCGGTCTCGATCACCTGGCGCCCCGGATTCTCGGGCAACAGGTCCGCATCGGACGTCCGCTACGGGTCGCCGGACTGCCCGAAAAGGCCACCGGCGCCGCCTTCGCCAGCGCCGTCGGGTTGTGCCTGTTCGCGGCTCACCCGCAAGACGAGTGGTGGGATTTCGAGATTCCTGCCGACGGCTATCCCGCCAGATCGCTCCGCCGCGCCGTAAAATGGTTCAAAGACAACTGGTAACAGTGCGTTCTTGATAAATTGGATTAACTGTTTTCGGCGCCCGTAAGCCATGAAAAATGTTGGAGAATTCGAACAATAGCGGGTGACGTGACAGAAATGTGGCGATAGAATCGGGGGCAATCAAAACGGCGAAATCCCGGTCGGCAGTCCGGGGCAGAAACTACAGGCGGACAAAAACATGACTCTGAATCTCTCGGTTCCTCAGCGTGACGAGCTGAAGCCTCGCATCACCGTGTTCGGTGTCGGCGGTGCCGGTGGCAACGCGGTCAACAACATGATCGAAAAGCAGCTCGACGGGGTCGAGTTCGTCGTCGCCAATACCGATGCCCAGGCGCTCCAGCAGTCCATGGCCACCACCAAGGTGCAGATGGGCGTGAAGATCACCGAAGGCCTGGGCGCGGGCGCGCGGTCCGCCGTGGGCGCCGCCGCCGCGGAAGAGAGCATCGAGGAGATCGTCGATCACCTGGCCGGCAGCCACATGTGCTTCATCACCGCCGGCATGGGCGGCGGCACCGGCACCGGCGCCACGCCGATCATCGCCCAGGCCGCGCGCGAGCTTGGCGTTCTGACCGTCGGCGTCGTCACGAAGCCCTTCCAGTTCGAGGGCTCGAAGCGGATGCGCCAGGCCGAAGAGGGCATCGAGGCGCTGCAGAAGATGGTCGACACGCTGATCATCATCCCCAACCAGAACCTGTTCCGTCTCGCCAACGAGAACACCACCTGCACCGACGCGTTCGGCCTCGCCGACGACGTGCTATACCAGGGTGTGAAGGGCGTGACCGACCTGATGGTCCGCCCGGGCCTTATCAACCTCGACTTCGCCGATGTCCGCTCGGTCATGGACGAGATGGGCAAGGCCATGATGGGCACCGGCGAGGCCGAGGGCGAAGATCGCGCGCTGAAGGCCGCCGAGCTGGCAATTGCCAACCCGCTGCTGGACGAGATCAGCCTGAACGGCGCGAAGGGCGTGCTGATCAACGTGATCGGTGGCTACGACATGACCCTGTTCGAACTGGACGAGGCCGCCAACGTCATCCGCGAGAAGGTCGACCAGGACGCGCACATCATCGTCGGTTCGACCCTGGACGAGCACATGGAAGGCCGCATGCGCGTCAGCGTCGTGGCGACCGGCATCGACGCCGTGGCCCAGGTGGCCGACACCCCGGTGCCGCGCCGCCGCCTGTCCGAGCCGCTGACCACGCCCGCCCGCAGCGAAGAGCCTGCCCCCGCGCCGCAGCCCCGCCCCGAGCCCGTCCGGGCCGAAGCGCCGGCCCCGCAGCCCGTGGCCGAGCCCGCCGAGCGTGCCGCCGCGGACGAGCCCGACTTCTTCGCCGACTGGGAGCAGCGCCGCGCCGAGAAATCCCCCGCGTCCGAGCTGTTCGATGACCGGGACGAGGGCGAGCTGCCCGCGCCGGCCTACCGCCCCGAGCCCGTGGCCGAGGCGCCCGCCGCGCCCGTTCGCACCGCGGTGCCCGGCCAGCCGTCCTCCGAGGCGCTGGCGCGTCTGGAGCAGGCCGTTCGCAAGGCGCCGCCCGCGCCGCAGCACGGTGGTCAGCCCCAGGCCGCGCCGCGTGGCCACGCCCCCCAGCCGTCGAGCGGCGAGGCGCGCCCGCGTTTCGGGATCAACTCGTTGATCGGTCGGATGACCGGCCAGCCCGAAACGACCGAGCGCTCGGCCCCCTCGGGTGCCATGCCGGCCCGCCGTGCCGAGCCGCGCACCCAGGCCGCGCCGCGCCAGGACGAGACGCCGAACGACCAGGACCGGATCGAAATCCCGGCCTTCCTGCGGCGCCAGGCGAACTGAAAAGCCTAATATTTCGTGAACGAAGGGCCGGTGCAGACCGGCCCTTTTTCGTTCGAAAACAGGTGTTTGGGTGGCCCCAAGCGCCTCTCGGCGAAATTCTGCCGACCCGGGGATGCCGCTGTTACACCAACGTTGCAAAGCTTGAATTGAGCGGCGCCGCCCCCGCGCCTAAGTCAGACTGACCGGAGACCGGTATACCGGCGAAAGTGGGGCAAGATGCAGACAACTTTGAAAAAAGCGATCAGCTTCGACGGCGTGGGCCTGCATTCGGGCCGCAACGTGCGCATGACCCTGCGCCCGGCCGCCGCGAATTTCGGCATCTGGTTCCGCCGCACCGACGTGTCGGGCCGCAACGCCCTGATCCCCGCCCATTGGGCACAGGTCGAGCAGGGCGAGCTCTGCACCCGTCTGGTCAATGCCGACCGCGTCGACGTCTCGACGGTCGAGCACGTGATGGCCGCCGTTGCCGGCTGCGGCATCCACAACCTGACGATCGATGTCGACGGTCCCGAGCTGCCGATCCTCGACGGCTCGTCCGCGCCTTTCGTCGCCGCCATCCTCGAGACGGGGCTGGAGCGGTTCGACGCGCCGGTCATGGCGCTGCGGATCCTCGAGACGGTCGAGGTGCGCAACGGTCCCGCCTGGGCCCGGCTGGAGCCCAGCGACGATTTCGAGATCGACTTCCACATCGATTTCACCGACGCCGCCATCGGCCGCCAGGACAAGTGCCTGCGCATCGCCAACGGCGCGTTCGTCCGCGAACTGGCCGACAGCCGGACCTTCTGCCGCCAGGCGGACGTGGACGCCATGCGCGCGCGCGGTCTTGCCCTTGGCGGGACTCTGGAAAACGCGGTGGTCGTCGACGGCGCCGACGTGCTCAGCCCCGGCGGCCTGCGCCACAAGGACGAGGCCGTGCGCCACAAGATGCTGGACGCGCTGGGCGACCTGGCGCTGGCCGGCGCGCCGATCCTGGGCCGCTATACCGGCGTGCGCTCGGGCCACGCGATGACCAATGCCCTGCTGCGCACGTTGTTCGCGCGGCCCGGCGCCGCGCGGCTGGTCGAGGCCGATGCCACCCTTGCCGCGCGCCTTCCGGGGGCGGGTGCGGGACCGCGCGACCTGGTTCGGCTGGCCGCGTAAGCCACAGCCCGGAGCGGGGGCCGTGCTTACCCGTTTTGCACCGGATTTTTCTGTGCTAGACCATCGCCCAAAGGGCGCGTTCCGACCGCGCATCCGGGGGCAGGGGCTGCACGACGCATGATGGCGATCACTCGATATCTTGGCTTGGTGGGGCTTGGCGCGGTTCTTGCGGGCTGCGGCGGCGACGCCTTCACCTCGCGCGATCAACCGCTGGAAAGCTTCTCGGCCGAAGAGATCTACAAGCGGGGCGAATTCGAGCTCGAGGATAACGACCCCGAGGACGCGGCCCTCTTCTTCGGCGAGGTCGAGCGGCTTTATCCCTATTCCGAATGGGCCAAGCGCGCGCTGGTGATGCAGGCCTTCGCCTATCACCGCGATCGCGACTACGAAGAGGCGCGCAATTCCGCGCAGCGCTACCTGGATTTCTACCCGGGCGGTGAGGATGCGGCTTACGCCCAATACCTGCTGGCGCTGAGCTACTACGACCAGATCGACGACGTGGGCCGGGACCAGGGGCTGACCTTCCAGGCGCTCCAGGCCATGCGCGTTGTGATCGAACAGTATCCCGACAGCGAATATGCCCGCTCGGCCATCCTGAAATTCGACCTGGCCTTCGACCACCTGGCCGGCAAGGAAATGGAGATCGGGCGCTACTACCTCAAGCGCGATCATTTCGCCGCCGCCGTGAACCGGTTCCGCGTCGTGGTCGAGGATTTCCAGACCACAACCCACACGCCCGAGGCGTTGCTCCGGCTGGTCGAATCCTACCTGTCGCTGGGCCTGACAGACGAGGCGCAGACGGCGGGCGCGATCCTGGGCTACAACTACCAGTCGACGCCCTGGTACGACGATGCCTATTCCCTTCTGACCGGGCAGGGCCTGTCGCCCGAGCCGCGCGGCGACTCGTGGCTGCGGACGGTCTATCGCCAGGTCGTGCGCGGCGAGTGGCTGTAGTCCACCGCACGCCTCACCTTTCTGGACAGTGACGATGCTGCGCGCCCTGGATATCCGCGACATGCTTCTGATCGACCGGCTGGAACTCGATTTCCAGCCGGGTCTCAACGTGCTGACCGGCGAAACCGGGGCGGGCAAGTCGATCCTGCTGGATTCGCTCGGCTTCGTTCTGGGCTGGCGCGGCCGGGCCGACCTGGTGCGCCAGGGCGCCGAGCGGGGCGAGGTCACGGCGGTCTTCGACCTGGCGAGCGGGCACCCGGGCCGGGCCGTGCTGGACGAGGCCGGGATCGAGATCGAGGACGAGCTGGTCCTGCGCCGCGTGAACGCGCAGGACGGCCGCAAGACCGCCTGGATCAACGACCGCCGCGTGTCGGGCGATGTGCTGCGCCGGCTGAGCGATACGCTGGTCGAGCTGCACGGCCAGCACGACGACCGGGGCCTGCTGGATCCGAAGGGGCACCGCGCCCTTCTGGACGCTTATGCCGACCGGCCCGACCTGCTGGAAACCACCCGCGCGGCGTGGCGGGCCCGCGCGGACATCGCGCGCCAGCTGGCGGCCGCGCGCGAACGGCTGGATGCGCTCCGGGCGGAAGAGGACTTCCTGCGACACGCGGTCGAAGAATTCGACAAGCTGTCGCCCGAGGCGGGCGAGGATGCGACGCTGGATGCGCGCCGTCGCCAGATGCAGGCGGGCCAGCGCATCGGCGACGACATCACGCGTGCGTTGCAGGCCCTTGGCGGTGATGGCGCCGAGGGGCCGATGATCGACGCGCAACGCTGGCTGGAAGCCGCGGCGCCCCAGGCCGACGGCGCGCTGGATGCCCCGCTCGAGTCCCTGGCACGCGCGCTGGATGCCCTGGCCGAGGCCGAGCAGGGCGTCTCCGAAGCGCTGGACACGCTGGAGTTCGACCCGCGCGAGCTGGAGGCCGTGGAGGAGCGGCTGTTCGCGATCCGCGGCCTGGCCCGCAAGCACAACGTCCTGCCCGACGCGCTGCCCGAGCTTGGTGACACCCTGCGCGAGCGTCTGTCCGCCCTGGACGGCGGCGCCGACGACATCACCGATCTCGAGAAAGAACTTGCCGAAGCCGACGCTGCCTACGACGCCGCCGCGACCGCGCTTTCTCAGGCGCGGCAGGCGGCGGCCGCGGCGCTGGACGGCGCCATGGCGGCCGAGCTTGCGCCGCTCAAGATGGAGCGCGCCCAGTTCGAGACGCGGTTCTCCGATGCGACGCCGGGCCCGCTGGGGCGGGACGCCGTGGAATTCACCGTCGCCACCAACCCCGGCGCGCCTGCGGGTCCCCTGGGCAAGATCGCGTCCGGGGGCGAGCTGTCGCGCTTTCTGCTGGCGCTGAAGGTCTGCCTGACCGGCACCGACAGCGGCCTGACCCTGATATTCGACGAGATCGACCGCGGCGTGGGCGGTGCGACCGCCGACGCGGTGGGGCGCCGATTGGCCGCGCTGGCGTCGGGCGGACAGGTGCTGGTCGTCACCCACTCGCCGCAGGTGGCCGCTCTCGGGCGCCACCACTGGCGCGTGGCCAAGGACGTGGCGGACGGGATCACGACCTCGCGCGTCGTGCCTTTGGATACCGGCGACCGGGTGGACGAAATCGCGCGGATGCTGGCCGGCGACAGCATCACTGAAGCGGCGCGCGACGCCGCGCGCGCCCTTCTGGCGGCCAGCTAGCGGTAGTCGGCGGGGCTGAGGACGCCGTCGCCGGCCACGTGGCTTTCGGCGCCGGGGACGATATCGGTGTTCTGGGCCGCGACGCAAAGCCATTCGCCATCCCGCCGGTGCATCACGAAGGTGATGACCGTGGACCGACGGTCCGCCGCGCTGCCATCCGGCGCGACCTGCCCGGCCAGGTGCAGGCGCGCGTGGATCACGGCCACGTCCCCGAGGTCGCGGTGCTTCACCCGGCCAATCTTCAAAGTCGAGTTCCGGAACATCCCCCGCAGCCCGTAATCGTGGGCCGCCCGGATCGCCTCGCGGTCGTGCCACCAGAGCCCGACCACGTTCACGAAATCCGCATCCGCGGCGAAGAGGGCGGCCAGCGCGCCCGCATCGCGCGCGTTCCACGCGGCGGCAAAGGCACGGGGCATCTCGGACGGGTCCTGCATGGGCAAATCGCCTTTTCCCTTGGGGGCGTATCGCCTAGGAAAGATGCATCACCGGCCCCGCGGGGCAAACCGGGATGTGGGGAAGATGGAGACGGGCCGCGGGCCTCAGAACTGGTCGTTGACACAGACCACGCTCAGCGCCTGCCGTGACGGCTGGCGGGTCTTGCGCAACCGCGGTCCCGGCCAGATCCAGTTCTGGTTCATCGCGCTGGCCGTCGGCGTCGCCTCGGGCTTTGCCGCGCTGTTCTTCCGCAAGGGCATCAACTGGCTGCAGGCAACGCTTTACGGCACCGACGACATCTCGGCGCTGACCAGCTTCGCGCAGGAATTGCCGTGGTACCTGATCGTGGCCTACCCGGTCTGCGGCGGCCTGGTGGTGGGGCTGATCCTCAATCACTTCACCAAGGACGGGCGCGTGCGCTCGGTTGCCGACGTGATTGAGGGGGCCGCGCTTTACGACGGACGGGTCGAGGTAAAGGCGGGACTGGCCAGCGCCGCGTCTTCTCTCATCACGCTGGGGTCGGGCGGGTCGTCGGGCCGGGAAGGGCCGGTGGTGCACCTGGCTGCCGTCATCGCCACCTGGGTCAACAACCTGATCCGGGCCAACGGGATCACCGCGCGCGACCTTCTGGGCTGTGCCGTGGCCGCCGCCGTGTCGGCCAGTTTCAACGCGCCCATCGCGGGGGCGCTTTTCGCGCTCGAGGTCGTGTTGCGGCACTTCGCGGTGCACGCCTTCGCACCCATCGTCATCGCCAGCGCGGCCGGAACGGTCATCAACCGGCTGGAGTTCGGCGACGTGACCGAGTTCAGGCTGATCGAGGACGGGGTGCTGACCTTCTACCAGGAGCTTCCCGCCTTCCTGCTGCTGGGGCTGGTCTGCGGACTGGTCGCCGTCATCCTGATGCACGCGATCTTCTGGACGGACCGGGTCGCCAGCACAGGCCGCGAGAAGCTGGGCCTGCCACGCTGGAGCCGCCCGATGCTGGCCGGTCTGCTGCTGGGCCTGCTGGCCATCGAGTTTCCCGCCATCATCGGCGTGGGCTACGAGACCACGTCGCTGGCGCTGACCGGGCAGTTGCTGCTGCACGAGGTCATGGTGCTGGCCGTGGTGAAGACGGCCGCCGTCGCCATCACCATGGGGGGACGCATGGGGGGCGGCGTCTTCTCGCCCTCGCTCATGCTGGGCGCGCTGACGGGCCTCGGCTTCGGGCTGGTGGCCACCAGCATCTTTCCGGATGTCTCGGGGGCCGAAACGCTCTACGCGCTCGCGGGCATGGGGGCTTTGGCGGCGGCGGTGCTGGGCGCGCCGATCTCGACCACGTTGATCGTGTTCGAGCTGACGGGCGACTGGCAGACCGGGCTGGCGGTGATGGTGGCGGTCAGCACCTCGACCGCGCTGGCGTCACGGCTGGTGGATCGCAGTTTCTTCCTGACCCAGCTGGAGAACCGCAACATCCATCTCAGCAAGGGGCCGCAGGCCTACCTTCTGTCCATGTTCCGGGTGCAGAACGTCATGCGCGGACCCGATCACCCCCACGCGGCCCCGCGCAAGGACATCTGGGACGCGATCGAGGCCGGCGTCCACGTCGAGGGCGACGCCACGCTGGAAGAGGCGATGCCGCTGTTCGAGGAGACCAGCCGCCTGTTCCTGCCGGTGGTGCGGATCGGCGCCAAGGGCGAGCCGCCCGAGGTGCTGGGCGCGCTGTTCCACGTGGATGCCCTGCGCGCCTACAACCGCGCGCTGGCCGCCACGGCGGCCGAGGAACATTCCTGACCTGTCGAAACCTTACAGCTGCTCGACCGTCACGCCCTCGTCCTTGAAGGCGAGGTGCCCGGCGATCGCCTCGGCACCCTCGGTCGGCGTCTCATAGCTCCACGCCGCGTCCTTCAGCGTCATGCTCTTGGTCTGGATGTGGAAATACGTCGCCTCGCCCTTCAGCGGGCAGGTGGTTTTCTTGTCCGAGGGGTCCAGAAACGCCATGGCAAGGTCGCCGCGTGGGAAATAGACGACATCCTCGTAGCCGTCCTCGCGCAAGATCAGCGCGTCGGCGGATTCGCCCAGCACGGCGCCGCCCGCGCGTACGACCCAGGTGCCTTCTGCCGTCTCGATGGTCATGTTGCCGGCCATGCCGCGCCTCCCTGCCTCGTGTTCCTTGGGGCGGACCCTAGCAGATCCCTCGCGTCTGACAACGCCGCCCCGTCGCGCGGATCAGAGGGGGGCCGTCGCCGTCCGGAGCCAATCGGCCACACCGGGCTCGACCCGCTGGGCCAAGCGCTCGTAGACGCCGGCGTGGTAGTCATCGATCCAGGCCCGCTCGCCCGGCGACAGGGCATCGGCGTCGATCAGGCGGCGGTCGATGGGCACCCAGGTCAGCGTGTCGAAGTCCAGCATGTCGCGCCCCGGGTCACCGCCGTCGATGGGCGGGGCAGGGCGGACCACGACCAGGTTTTCGATCCGGATGCCCCAGGCGCCCGCACGGTAATAGCCCGGCTCGTTCGACAGGATCATGCCGGGCCGAAGCGGCTCCTCGCTCATCCGGCTCAGACGCTGCGGCCCCTCGTGAACGCTCAGGTAGACGCCGACGCCATGGCCCGTACCGTGGCCGTAATCCTGACCCGCCATCCAGAGAGGCGCACGTGCCAGCGCGTCGAGGTCGCGACCGGCAAGGCCCTGCGGCCAGCGTGCCCGGCTCACGGCGATCATGCCCTTCAGCACCCTGGTGAACGCCGCCACCTGCTCGGCGTCGGGCGGTCCCACGGCCACCGTGCGGGTGATGTCGGTGGTGCCGTCCACGTATTGCCCGCCCGAATCCACCAGCAGCAGGTCGCCCGTCGCGACCGCGCGGTTGCTCTCGGTATTCACGCGGTAATGGGTGATCGACCCGTTCGGCCCGGTGCCGGCGATGGTGTCGAAGCTGATATCGCGCAGCGCGTTGGTGGCGCGCCGGAAGCCTTCCAGCGCGGTGGCCACGTCGATCTCGGTGAGGGTCTCGCCCTGCGTGACCCCGTCGAGCCGCCCCTCCAGCCAGGCGAGGAACGCGCACATTGCCGCGCCATCGCGCAGGTGCGCCTCGGTCGTGGCGGCGATCTCGGCCGCGCTCTTGCAGGCCTTGGGCAGCATGCAGGGATCGGGCGCCCAGTCCACGCGGCTGCCCGCGTTTTCCAGCGCCAGGCCTACGGCGTGCGGCGCGCTGTCCCGGTCCACCCGCACCACGCCGTCGAGCGCGGCCAGCGCGGCGACCAACCCGTCGGGCGGAAGCACGTCGACACCGTCCATCTCCACGTCGCGCAGCTTTTCGTGTGCCATGAACAGCCGGACGGCGCCGCCCGCCGCCTCGACCAGGGCGAAGCCATGGGCGACCGGGATGCGGGGGATGTCGCTGCCGCGGATGTTCAGCAGCCACGCGATCGAGTCGGGCAGGCTCAGCACCGCCCAGTCCTGCCCGGCATCGCGCAGGTCCTTGGCGATGCGCGCGCATTTCTCGGCGCGGGTGGCCCCGGCCAGGTCGTCGGGATAGGCGGAAACCGCCCCCAGAGGCGGGCCGGGCTGGTCGTCCCAGATCGCGTCCACAGGGTTATCCACAGGGCGCAGCGCGATGTTGCGCGGGGCGAGCGCTCTTTCCAGCGCCTCGACCTCGGCGCGGGTGTGCAGCCACGGGTCGAGACCAACGACCGACGACTCGGGCAGGATATCTGCCAGCCAGGGGCCGGGCCGCTCAGCCGGAAAGTCCACGATTTCAAAGTCGTCGGCGCATTGCGCGCGGGCTTGGAGGGTGTAGCGGCCATCGGCGAAGACCGCGGCACGCTCGGCTGTCACGACGCAGATCCCGGCCGAGCCGGTAAAGCCCGTCAGCCATTGCAAACGCGCGTCGCGGTCAGAGACATATTCGCCTTGGTACGCGTCGGCCCGGGGCACAAGGAATGCGTCAAGCCCCTGTTCCGAAATGGTTTTTCGCAGCGCGGCCAATCTCGGCGGCCCCTGCTCGGGCCGCGCCGTGACGGTGAAATCCTGAAACATCCCAGTCCTTTCCGCGCGTCCGGCGCGTCACCCCGCGTGCTTCATGCCCAGCACGCGCGCCCGCTTGCGCGGGTCGCTGTCGAACAAGCCGGCCAGCTGCTCGGTCATGGCGCCGGCCAGCTGCTCGGCATCGGTGATCGTGACCGCGCGGCTGTAGTAGCGGGTCACGTCGTGGCCGATGCCGATGGCGATCAGCTCGACCTGCTTGCGCCGCTCGACCATGGCGATCACGTCGCGCAGGTGTTTTTCGAGATAGTTCGCGGGGTTCACCGACAGCGTGCTGTCATCCACAGGGGCCCCGTCCGAGATCACCATCAGGATCTTGCGCGCCTCGGGCCGCTGCACCAGCCGCTTGTGCGCCCATTCCAGCGCCTCGCCGTCGATGTTTTCCTTCAGCAGGCCTTCTTTCATCATCAGGCCAAGGTTCGTGCGCGCCCGCCGCCACGGCGCGTCCGCGCCCTTGTAGATGATGTGGCGCAGGTCGTTCAGGCGCCCGGGCCGCTGCGGCCGCCCGGCGTTCAGCCATGCCTCGCGCGCCTGACCGCCTTTCCAGGCGCGGGTGGTGAAGCCCAGCACCTCGGTCTTGACGTCGCAGCGTTCCAGTGTCTGCGACAGCACGTCTGCGCAGATCGCGGCGATGCTGATGGGCCGCCCGCGCATGGAGCCCGAGTTGTCCAGCAGGATGGTCACCACCGTGTCGCGGAACTCGGTGTCCTTCTCGACCTTGAAGCTCAGCGGCGTGGTGGGGTTGGCCACGACTCGCGCCAGGCGTCCCGCGTCGAGCGTGCCTTCCTCGAGATCGAACTCCCAGCTGCGGTTCTGCTTGGCCTGAAGCCGTCGCTGCAGCTTGTTGGCCAGACGCCCCACAGCGCCCTTGATGGGCTCGAGCTGCTTGTCGAGATACGCGCGCAGGCGTTCGAGCTCGGCCGGCTCGGCCAGCTCTTCCGCGCGGATGATCTCGTCGTGGGCCTGGTCGAACACCTCGTAGCCGGGATCGGCCTCGGACACGGGCGGCGGGGGCGGCGGCTCGGTCGGGGCGTCGCCCTCGGGCACCTCCTGCTCCTCGCCCGACTCCATGTCGGCCTCGTCGTCCATCGAGATCTCGGCCTGGGCGGCGTCCTGCGTCTGCTCCTGGCTCTGGGCGGCGTCCGCCTCCTGGCTGTCGGCCTCGTCCTCGTCGCCGGTGCTGTCGGGCTCGTCGCCGTCCTGGGGCTCGTCCTCGGGGGTCGCCTCGTCGTCGGTATCCTCGGCGTCCGGGTCATCGCCCAGTTGGTCGCCGTAGCCCAGGTCGTCGATGATCTGGCGTGCCATGCGGGCGAAGGCGGCCTGGTCGGCCAGGTTGCCCTGCAGCCCCTCCAGCGTGGGGCCGGCCTGTCCCTGGAAGAACTCGCGCCACAATCCGGCGGCCTGCTCGGCGCCCTCGGGCAGGTCGCGCCCGGTGGCCATCTGCCGGATCAGGTAGCCGGCCGCGACCGACAGGGGCACCTCCTCGCGCTCGCCCACGTTGTCGTAGCCCTTGCGCGACGCCTCGACCGCGATGCGCGCGTCGATATTGCCCGCGGTGCCGGGCATGGTGCGGGCGCCCACCGCCTCGCAGCGGGCATGCTCCATGGCCTCGTAAAGGTCGCGCGCCATCTGGCCCTGCGGCGCGTAGTGGTTGAAGGTCCCCGCGTCGTGGTGCCGGCGGCGCAGCGCGTAGCCGTCCGCGGTGCCGCGCGCCAGCAGGACCTCGTCGCGGGTCATGCGGCGGCTGATCTGCGGCAGGCGCAGCCCGTCATTGTTCATGCCCGGCGGATCGACCGAGTAGGTCACGCCCATCTCGGGATCGTCGGCCAGGACGCGCGTGGCCTCGGCCAGCGCCTTCTTGAACGGATCGGAGGGATTGTCGGGTGGCTTGCTCATACGCCTTATCTAGAAGGTGCGGGGCAGGGCACCAAGCGTCCGCCCCTTCATCTTTCCAAAAATACCTCGGAGAGCGCGAGAGGCGGCGCCTCTCGCACCGGCCCCGGGGCCGGTTCTCAGCCCAGGCTCAGCGACGCGGCGCTTTCCGGCAACTCCTCGTCGAAGCAGCGCTGGTAGAACTCGGCCACGGTCTCGCGCTCCAGCTCGTCGCACTTGTTGAGGAAGGACAGCCGGAAGGCATAGCCCACGTCGTTGAAGATGTTGGCGTTCTGCGCCCAGGCGATGACCGTCCGGGGCGACATGACCGTGGACAGGTCGCCGTTCATGAACGCGGTGCGGGTCAGGTCCGCCACGGTCACCATCTGCCCGACCGTCCTGCGGCCGTCGTCGGAGTCGTAGCCCGGCAGCTTCGACAGGACGATCTCGACCTCGGCATCGTGGTCCAGGTAGTTCAGCGTCGCCACAAGCGACCAGCGGTCCATCTGGCCCTGGTTGATCTGCTGGGTGCCGTGGTACAGCCCGGTCGTGTCGCCCAGGCCCACCGTGTTGGCGGTGGCGAACAGGCGGAAATAGGGATGCGGCGTCAGGACCTTGTTCTGGTCCAGCAGCGTCAGCTTGCCGTCCACTTCCAGGACGCGCTGGATCACGAACATCACGTCGGCGCGGCCGGCGTCGTACTCGTCGAACACGATGGCGGTGGGGTTGCGCAGGGCCCAGGGCAGGATGCCTTCCTGGAACTCGGTGACCTGCTTGCCGTCGCGCAGCTTGATGGCGTCCTTGCCGATCAGGTCGATCCGGCTGATGTGGCTGTCCAGGTTCACGCGCACGCAGGGCCAGTTCAGCCGCGACGCCACCTGCTCGATATGGGTGGACTTGCCGGTGCCGTGATAGCCCTGGATCATGACGCGGCGGTTGTACTGGAACCCGGCCAGGATGGCCAAGGTCGTGTCGGGGTCGAAGCGGTAGGTGCTGTCGATATCGGGCACCCGGTCCGATGCGTCGTCGAACCCTTGGACCTTCATGTCGCTGTCGATGCCGAAAACCTCGCGGACCGAGATCTCGCGCGTGGGCTTGGCGTCGATGTCAATGCTGCCGTCGGGCATGGGAAATCCTTCTCGTCGGGGGCGTGCGGGGGCCGCGGTCGGCGTTGCGCGCGTGGTGCAACATATCCTGCGCCCGCGCAAGGAAAAGGGGATCGCGGGGATTGGCTCTGGTCACCGCCCCGCGCATTTGTTCAACTCGGTCCCGCAGTGGATGACCGGGTGAGGAACAAGGGCGGATCGTGGCGCGCAGCATTTCAGATGTCGAGGACATGATCCTCTCGGTGGCCGGGGGCGACCGGACGGCATTTTTGTCTCTTTATGACGCGACCAGTGCGAAACTCTTCGGTGTGTGCCTGCGTGTGTTGAATGACCGCGCCGAGGCCGAGGACGTTTTGCAGGAGGTGTTTCTGAAGGTCTGGCGCAACGCCGACCGCTACACGGCCAACGGGCTCAGCCCGATGACGTGGCTGATCACGGTGGCGCGCAACGCCGCCATCGACCGACTGCGCGCCCGAAAGCCGTCGACCGACGACGACAGCGCGCTGGAGCGGATGGCGGCGTCGGGGCCCGGCCCCGAGGCGTCGGCCATCGCGGCGGGCGAGGCGCGGCGGATCGCCGAGTGTCTCGGTGAACTCGATCCCCGGCGCGCCGACGCGGTGCGCGGGGCCTACCTGGACGGCCAGTCCTACAACGACTTGGCCCGGCGCTTCGACGTGCCGCTGAACACGATGAGAACCTGGCTGCGCCGCAGCCTGCAAAGCCTGAGAGAGTGCCTGAGCCGATGAGCCGCGACGACAGCGACAGCCCGGAAAACGACCGCCCCGACGAGGTGCTTGCGGCCGAGTACGTGCTGCACCTGCTGGATCCGGCCGAGCGCAGCGCGGCCGAGACGCGGCTCGGGACCGACGGCGCCTTCCGCGCGCTGGTGGCCGAGTGGTCCGAGCGGCTGGTGCCCATGGCCGAGGAGATCCCGTCCGAGACACCGCCCGCCGGCCTGCGGCAGCGGCTGGCGGCCGAAACGGCGCCCCGCGCGCCGAAGCGCGAGCCGCGGTTCGCGGCCGGGCGGCGGCGCAGTTTCCTCGTGGGCCTGCTGGGCGGTGCGGGCGTTGCCGCCGCCGTCGCGCTGGCCTTCATGGTCGCCACGCCGCTGCTGGGCCCCGAACCGGGGCCGCGCTTCGCCGCCGACGTGACCTCGGAAAGCGAGGACCTGCTGGTGACGGCAAGCTACGACCCGGACGCGGCCGAGCTGACGGTGACCCGCGCCGCGGGGCAGGCGCCCGAGGGGCGGGTGCTGCAACTGTGGCTTCTGACCGAGGACCAGCCGCCCCACGCCGTGGGCGTGCTGCCCGATGACGGCTCGCTTTCGGTGCCGGTGATCCCGTTCTGGGGGCAGCGGATCCCGCAGGGCCGATTTGCCGTCAGCGTCGAGCCGCCCGGCGGGTCGACGGACGAGGTCGGACCCACCGGCGAGATCCTGGCCGTGGCCGAGGTGACGCCGCGCTGACGCCCGATCACGCCTGCGCGAGGGCCCGAGGCAACCGCCGCCGGACCTTATACGTTACACCCGCAGGAGTTTTGCGGGAGAGAGAACACATGCACAGGCGACATTTCCTCAGCGGGGCGGCGGCCATGGCCCTGGTTCCGGTCGCGGGATGCGCGCAATCCGACGGCACCTTCGAGGTGACCCGCTCGGCGGACGAATGGCGCGACCTGCTCACCGCGCGCGAGTACGAGGTCATGCGGGAGGAAGGAACCGAGCGGGCCTATACCTCGCCCCTGAACGAGATCACGGCCGAGGGCGTCTACCACTGCAAGGGCTGCGACCAGGCGCTCTACCGGTCCGAGACGAAGTTCGATTCCGGCACCGGCTGGCCGTCATTCTACCAGGCGATGGACAATGCCGTGGCCACCAAGCCCGACCCCGGCTGGTTAGGCACCCGGACCGAGGTGCATTGCGATCGCTGCGGATCGCACCTTGGCCATATCTTCGACAACGGTCCCCCGCCGACCGGCAAGCGGCACTGCATCAACGGCATTTCCATGGTGTTCCGGCCCGCGGGTGACGGCGCGCCGGTGGTGGGCTGACACAGCCCGGCGCGGGGCGGCCGTGCGCCGCCCCGACCGTATCGTCTCAGGCCTCGCCCGACAGGCCGGCGGCCTTCAGCGCGGCCAGACCGGCCTCGGCATCGTTGTCCGACGTGTCGCCGGTCACGCCAAGCGCCCCGATCACGGCACCTGCATCATCGCGGATCAGGATCCCGCCCGGCACCGGCACAACCGCGCCGCCGAACACGCCGTTGGCGGCGGTCATGAAATAGTGCTGGTCCTCGGCCCGCTTCATCTGGGCCGACCCGGTCATCCCCAGCATCACCGCGCCGTAGGCCTTGCCATGGGCGATGGCGTAACGGCCCGGCGACGCGCCATCGGCCCGCTGGAAGGCCAGCGGATGGCCGCCCGCGTCGAGCACGATGGCCGAAAGCGGCTTCAGCCCGCGGCTCACGCCCTCGGTCAGGGTTTCGGTCACGGCCTTCAGGGCCTGTTCGGATGTGATGCTCATGCCTGGCTCTCCTTCAGTTCCAGCCGCCGGGCGTGCAGCACCGGCTCGGTGTAGCCCGCGGGCTGTTCGCGTCCCTTGAACACAAGGTCGCACGCGGCCTTGAACGCGATGGTGTCGTAGGACGGCGCCATGGGAATGTAGCTCGGGTCGCCCTCGTTCTGGCGATCCACGACCTTTGCCATCTTCTTCATCGTGTCCATGACGCGCTCCTCGGTGACCACGCCGTGGTGCAGCCAGTTGGCCAGCGCCTGCGACGAGATCCGGCAGGTGGCGCGGTCTTCCATCAGGCCCACGTCGTGGATGTCGGGCACCTTCGAGCAGCCGACGCCCTGGTCGACCCAGCGCACGACGTAGCCGAGGATCCCCTGGGCGTTGTTCTCGATCTCGGAGGTGATGTCGTCCTCGGACCAGTTGGCGTCCGACAGCGGGATGGTCAGCAGATCGTCCAGGCTGCCGCGCGGACCGCCCTTGGCAAGGTCGTCCTGCACCGCGTGGACATCGACCTGGTGGTAATGCAGCGCGTGCAGGGTGGCGGCGGTGGGCGAGGGGACCCAGGCGCAGGTGGCGCCCGCCTTGGGATGGCCGATCTTCTGTTCCAGCATGTCGGCCATGAGGTCGGGCATGGCCCACATCCCCTTGCCGATCTGCGCGCGACCCTTCAGCCCGCAGGCCAGCCCGATATCGACGTTGCGATCCTCGTAGGCCTTGATCCAGGCCGAGTTCTTCATCTCGCCCTTGCGCACCATGGGGCCGGCTTCCATCGAGGTGTGGATCTCGTCGCCGGTGCGGTCGAGGAACCCGGTGTTGATGAAGGCCACCCGGTCGCTGGCGGCGCGGATGCATTCCTTGAGATTGGCCGAGGTGCGACGTTCTTCGTCCATGATGCCCAGCTTCACCGTGTTGGCGGGCAGGCCAAGCATCGTCTCGACCCGGGTGAAAATCTCGTCGGCGAAGGCGACCTCGGCGGGCCCGTGCATCTTGGGTTTCACCACGTAGACCGAGCCGTGCTCGGAGTTGCCGCCCGCGCGTTGCAGGTCGTGCATGGCGATCAGCGTGGTGAAGGCCGCGTCCATCAGCCCCTCGAACACCTCGTCGCCGTTGCGGTCGAGGATGGCGGGGTTGCGCATCAGGTGGCCCACGTTGCGCACCAGCATCAGCGCGCGGCCCTTCAGCCGCACCTCGCCGCCATGGGGCGCCGTGAAGACGCGGTCGTCGTTGAGAACGCGGGTGAAGGTCTTGCCGCCCTTGGTGACTTTCTCGGACAGATCGCCCTTCATCAGGCCCAGCCAGTTGCCGTAGGCGAGCACCTTGTCGGGCGCGTCAACGGCGGCAACGCTGTCTTCGCAATCCATGATCGCGGACATGGCCGATTCCAGCTGGATGTCGGCCACGCCGGCCGGGTCGCTGGCGCCGATCTGGTGGTCGCGGTCCAGCACGATCTCGATATGCAGGCCATTCCTGCGCAGCAGGATCGAGGTCGGCGCATCGGCGTCGCCGCGGTAGCCGACGAACTGCGTCGGGTCGGCCAGCGGGATCGTGTGCTCGACCTCGGGGGTGGTGCCCGCCGGGCGGCTGTTCGGATCCTTGCGCGTGGCATCCGCGGCGCGCCAGTCCTGGTCGTTCAGGTACAGGCCCTCGAGCCCCTGCTCGGCGATCTTGTAGCCCACGAGCTGCGCGTGGCTGCCGCTGGCCAGCGGCGCGGCGTCGTCGAGGATCTGCTTGGCGCGTGCGATGACGCGCTTGCCCCGCTCGGGGTCGTAGTCGCCGCCCTGCGGCAGGTCGCCCGGGGCATCGGTGCCGTAAAGCGCATCGTAGAGCGAGCCCCACCGCGCGTTCGCGGCGTTCAGCGCATAGCGCGCGTTCATGATCGGCACGACCAGCTGCGGGCCGGGGACATCCGCGATCTCGGGGTCGGTCTTGTCGGTGCCGATGGTGAAATCGGGACCTTCCTCGACCAGGTAGCCGATCTCGCGCAGCATGTCCTTGTAGGCGGCCTGGTCCGTCACCTTGCCGCGGTTGCTGCGGTGCCACTCGTCCAGCGTCGCCTGCATTTTCTCACGCGTTTCGAGAAGCGCGGCGTTCTTGGGGCCGAGGTCGTGAACGAGGTCCGACAGGCCCTTCCAGAAATCATCGGGCGAGACGCCCGTCCCGGGCAGGGCGTGCTTTTCGGCGAAAGTCGCCAGGTCTTCGGCCACCGAAAGCTCGGCACGCTGGATGCGGTTCGTCATGTATCCTCCGTCTATTCGTTGTCATCTGTCGCGCGGGCGCGTTTCGCTTCTCCCCGGCAGCGGTCCGAGCAGTACTTAACCTGCTCCCAGTCGCGCCGCCACTTCTTGCGCCAGGCAAATGGCCTGCCGCAGGTCGCGCAGATTTTCTGCGGAAGATCCGCTTTCGACCGGGCCTTGGCCACGCGGTCTTACTCGGTCGCGGATTCTTCGTCGATGGGGGTTTCGTTGCCGGGCTCGTTGCCGCTCAGGCTGAGATAGACGATCAACCCGATCAGCAGGACGGCGGCCCAAACGACCATCCACGCCATTCCGACCAGGGGGAACTTGTGGCGACGTTGCTGTTTCTTGACGTCAGTATCGGGGGCAGACATGTCTTTGACTTCTTCCATAAGTAACAGGCCCGCACGGGATGCAGGCAAAACTGCCCAACGTCCCGCGCGCCCAGTCGTTCCCATGTTTCCGGATCCAAGGAGCCCACAATGAAAGACGCTGCGCCGCGCCCCGTGCGCCTGGCCGAGTACGCCCCCTTCAGCCACGTGGTGGAGACGGTCACGCTGGCGTTCGACCTGCACCCCTCGGCCACGCGGGTCCGGTCGCGCATCGCGTTCCGGCCGAATCCCGACGGCCCCTCCGGCCCGCTGCGGCTGGACGGCGAGAAGCTGACGCTTATCTCGGCGGCCATCGACGGCACGCCGGTCGCGCCGCGCGTGGATCCCACGGGGCTCGAGGTCGATACGCCCGACGCGCCCTTCGTGTGGGAATGCGAGGTCGAGATCGATCCGTCGGCCAATACCGAACTGGATGGGCTCTACATCTCGAACGGGATGTTCTGCACCCAGTGCGAGGCCGAGGGCTTTCGCAAGATCACCTATTACCCCGACCGGCCCGACGTGATGGCGCCGTTTTCCGTACGGGTGAACTCGGACCTGCCGGTGCGGCTGTCGAACGGCAACCCGGGCGACAGCGACGCCGACTGGGCCGAATGGCACGACCCGCACCCCAAGCCCAGCTACCTGTTCGCGCTGGTCGCGGGCGATCTTGTCGCCCATTCCGATTGCTTCAAAACGATGGAGGGGCGGGACGTTGCGCTGAACATATGGGTGCGTCCGGGCGACGAGGATCGCTGCGGCTATGCCATGGACGCGCTGAAGCGGTCGATGCGCTGGGACGAGGAGAAATACGGCCGCGCCTACGACCTCGACGTGTTCAACGTGGTCGCCGTGGACGACTTCAACATGGGCGCGATGGAGAACAAGGGCCTGAACATCTTCAACGCCCGCTACGTCCTGGCCAGCCCCGAGACGGCAACCGACGGCGACTATGCCAGGATCGAGGCCATCATCGCGCACGAGTATTTCCACAACTGGACCGGCAACCGCATCACCTGCCGCGACTGGTTCCAGCTGTGCCTGAAGGAAGGTCTTACCGTGTTCCGCGACCAGCAGTTCTCGGGCGACGAACGCTCGCACGCGGTCAAGCGGATCGAGGACGTCCAGATGCTGCGCGCCCGCCAGTTCCGCGAGGATGCCGGCCCGCTGGCGCACCCGGTGCGGCCCGAAAGCTATATCGAGATCAACAACTTCTACACCGCCACCATCTACGAGAAGGGCGCCGAGGTCATCGGGATGCTCAAGCGGCTGGTGGGCGACGAGTCCTATGACCGCGCGCTGGCGCTCTACTTCGACCGCCACGACGGGCAGGCCTGCACCATCGAGGACTGGCTGACCGTCTTCGAGGATGCGACCGGCCGCGACCTGTCCCAGTTCAAGCTGTGGTATTCGCAGGCAGGCACGCCGCGTGTCACCGTGGACAGCCGCGTGGCCGACGGGACGCTGACGCTGCACCTTCGGCAGGAGGTGCCCGCGACGCCCGGCCAGCCCGACAAGGCGCCGCAGGTCATCCCGGTGGTCGTGGGCGCCATCGCCCGCGACGGGCGCGAGGTTCTGCCATCCACCCTGGTCGAGCTGACCGAGGCGCATCAGACCGCCAGCTTCGACATCGGCACCGATGACGCGGTGGCGTCGGTCCTGCGCGGATTCTCCGCGCCGGTAATCCTGCGCCATGACCTGGACAACGCGGACCGCGCCTTGCTGCTGGCCCATGACACCGATCCCTTCAACAAGTGGGAGGCGGGGCGCGCCCTGGCCAAGGACGCGCTGATGCGGATGATCACGGACGGCGCGGCGCCCGATCCGGCCTACCTGTCCGGGCTGGCCCCGGTGCTGACCGACGACACGCTGGATCATTCGTTCCGCGCCATGGTGCTGGGCCTGCCCAGCGACGACGACATGGCACAGGGGCTGGCCGATGCCGGGCAGGTGCCGGACCCCGCCGCCATCGCCGCTGCGCGGGACCGGATGCAGAAGGCCAGGGCGGCCGAGCTGAAAGACCCGCTGAGCGATCTGTATGGCGGGCTGGCGAACCTGTCGCCCTATGCCCCCGATGCCGCGCAGGCCGGGCGGCGCGCACTGCGCAACACCGCTTTGGGCCTGCTCAGCCGGCTGGACGGCGGCACGCTGGCGCGCGCGCAGTTCGATGCGGCGGACAACATGACCGACAGCCTGGGCGCGCTGCTTCCGCTGGTCCAGATCGGCGCGGCGGACGACGCGCTCGCCGCGTTCCATGACCGCTGGCAGGACGACCGGCTGGTGCTGGACAAGTGGTTCTCGGTGCAGGTGAGCGCGGCACCGGCGGACCTGGCGCTGGACGCGGCCGAGGCGCTGGTCGATCACCCCGCCTTCGACTGGAAGAACCCCAACCGGTTCCGCGCGGTGATCGGCGCGCTGGGGATGAACCACGCTGCCTTCCACGACGCCAGCGGTCGGGGCTACGCGCTGGTGTCGCAGTGGTTGTGCAAGCTCGACCCGGTGAACCCGCAGACCACGGCGCGCATGACCACGCTGTTCGAGACGTGGCGCCGATACGACGCCGACCGGCAGGACATGATCCGCGAGGCGCTGGAGCGGATCCGCGCGGTGCCGAACCTGTCGCGCGACAGCACCGAGATGGTCGAAAGGATTCTGTGCGCGGGCGCGAATTGAGGCGTTTTGCGGCTGGAACCACAGCCCGTCGGATCCGTTCTGTTTACAAGTTTCAAACGAACGCGAACGGAGGCAAACATGCCCAAGATCGACACCGCGAAAATCCTCATCATCGCCTCGGACGGCTTCGAGCAGTCCGAGCTGATGGAGCCGAAGAAGCAACTGTCCGAGGCGGGCGCCACGGTACACGTGGCCACCCCCGACGGCGACGCCATCACCGGTTGGGACGAGACCGACTGGGGCGAGAAGGTCGCCGCCGACGTTAAGATCTCCGAGACTAACATCTCGGATTATGACGCCGTGGTCCTGCCGGGTGGCCAGATCAACCCCGACGTGCTGCGCCTGAACGAAGATGCCGTCGCGCGCATCCGCGACTTCGGCATGTCCGGCAAGCCGCTGGCGGCCATCTGCCACGCGCCCTGGCTGCTGATCGAAGCGGGCCTGGTGAAGGGCAAGCGCCTGACCGCGTATCCGTCGATCCGCACCGACCTGCGCAACGCGGGCGCCGAGGTCGTGGACGAAACCGTGGCGCAGGACGGCAACCTGATCACGTCGCGCAATCCCGGTGACCTGGACGCGTTCTGCCGCGCGATCATCGAGGCGGTCGAGGCTGGCGATGCCCGCGATCACGCCGCCTGACGCCGGTATGCCGCGATCGGCGGTAAACCCGTGAATTCCACCCGGAATGGGCCCGGCGGTTGTCATTGCGACGCCGCCGGGCCATTTGTCATGGTACCGTTAAGGTCGGGTGGCATCTCATGGGCGTGAAAGAGCGCATAGACCAGCAAATCCTCGAACGCGCGGCCTGGCTTGGCCGGGGCGGACCCGGAGTCGATCTGGCGCGCGCCGCGCTGAACCGGATGCTGAGCTATGACCGCACCGTCGCGCTTGCCGAGGAGATGGAGACCTGGTCGGGCCCCGCGCTCATGGATCGCATGGGCGGGTTGCTGGCACGCGATGTCAGCATCAGCGGTCAGCACAACATCCCCCGCGCCGGTGCCGCCATGGTGGTGTGCAACCACCCCACCGGGATCGCGGACGGCATCGTTCTCCACCATCTGCTCAGCCCCCTGCGCCCGGACCTTTTCTTCTACGCGAACGTGGACATCCTGAAGGTCGTCCCCCAGCTCGAGTCGATGATCGCGCCCGTCGAATGGCGCCACGACAAGCGGACCCACGGCAAGGCGCGCGAGACGATGGCCTGGACGATGCGGGCCATGAAGGAAGACCGGCTGGGCATCATCTTCCCCTCGGGCCGCTTGGCCAAGCGACGGGGATTGCGTCTGTTCGAGCGCCCTTGGATGGCATCGGCGGCGATGATCGCGCGCAAGTTCGAGGTGCCGATCATTCCGATCAACATCCGTGCGCGCAACTCGGCGCTGTTCTACCTGTTCGACCTGATCCACCCGTCGCTGCGGGACATCACCCTGTTCCACGAGACGCTGAACAAGTCGCGCCAGCCCTTCCGCGTCACCGTGGGCGAACCGATCTCGCCCAATGCCCTGCCGGCGCAATCCGAGGCCGCGATCGAGATGCTGCGCCGCGCCACCCTGGCGCTGGGCGGGCGGCATGCGCCGTCGGTCAGCCTGCTGGATGCCTCGCGCCGCCCCCTCGCGCTCAGCCGCGCCGGAAGCGGCCCCGGCTCGGCCTAAGCGTCAGAGCGGGGCGGTCGGTCCCACCGCAGTCGCCAGCCGCGGGGCGGGGCGCAGCGCCGGACGGATCGGCCCCATGATGTGGCTATCCGGCTTCGGGCGCAGCCTGGGGCGCATGCTGACATGCAATTGGCAATAGTCCTGGCCGCGCAGCCAGTTGCGCATCGCGGCCCGCTTGGTGCTGGACCGCATGGGGCCCCAATCCGCCGAAACGCCGCTCCAGCGCGGCTCGCGGGCGTGGATGACGCCGTCGCGCGGCACGGTTTCGGCCATGATTCGAATCGCGCAGCTCAGGTTGGCCGGCCCATCCTTCAGCGCCTCGCCGCTGCCCGCGCGGCACTCGTAGCCGCGTGCGGTGGCGGGCGCGATCTGCAACAGGCCGAACCACTTGCCGCCGCCGCCCACGGCGCGCGGCTTGTGGGTGGATTCGTAGTGCGCCAGCGCCGACAGGAAGCCCACCCAGAAGGCGCGGCGCGCGTCGGGCGGGGCGCCGGCATAGCCAGGGCACCATCGCGCCATGTCCTCGGGCTCCATCTCGACCAGCGGCTCGCCGTGGTTGCGCAGCGCCTGCAACGCGGCTCGGCTCCAGCGGCCGGCCTCGTCCCGATGATCCCAGCGCGTGACGGGAATGGGGTCGAATGTCGGCCGGGCCAGCGGCCGGACGGTCTCGGCCCGGGCGGGCAGGACGAGGGCGGCAACGAGAAGGGCGAGTATCAGGCGCATGATCGGCAAGCTAACCTATTCGGTGCCGCCGTCCACGCCGCGCCGCCGCACAAAAGGGCGGCGCGGCAAGGGGTTGCCGACCGGGCTCAGAGCCGGTCGAGAAGATTGGTGAAGGGGTCCTTGGGCTCGGGCGCCTGGCAATAGGGCTGCGCCCGGGTCCAGGCGGCCATCTCGGCGCGCTTGGCGGCCGAATGGAACGGACCCCAGTCTCGCATGCCACGGTTGATGGTGCCACGCTTGGACACCTGGGCGGCGGCGATCCGCACCGCGCAGCGCAGGTTGGCCGCGCCGTCCTTCAGCGCCTGTCCCGAGGTGACATCGCAGTTATAGGCCCGCGCCGTGCGCGGATCGATCTGCGTCAGGCCGTACCACAGCCCGCCGCCGCCAACGGCCTCGGGCCGCCAGGTGCTTTCGTGCTTGGCCAGCGCCGACAGCAGGCCGGTCCAGAAAGCGGCGCGATTCTCGGGGGTCTGCGCGGCGTATTCGGGGCACCACTCGGCGTAGTCGGCGGGAACCATCGCGGGCAGGGCGGCGCCGTGCTCGGTCAGGGCCTGAAGCGTCGCTTGGGTCCAGATCTCGGATTCGGGGCGGAAATCCCACCGGGTGACCGGCAACTCGGCGGTCGGCTCGGCCTCGCGCTGGCCGCTGATCTGCGCACAGGCCGGTAGTAGCAAAAACATCACAATGGCGAGGTGTCGCAACATTCTCGGGAACCCTTGGGTTGTTGATCGAGGCGCCCTTAGCCCGATTCGGCCCAACCTGGCTACGCTGCGGTGCAGCGAACGGCGCTTTCCCGCCCATCGGGGCCTTGTCGCGCCGGGCCGCCGGGCCTATTCAGGCGCAACTTCGCGACCCATGCCACGAGGCCCCCATGCTCGACCTGACATACGAAACCCCCAAGCCGAAGGTGATCCAGGGCGCCAAGGAGGACTGGGAACTGGTGATCGGGCTCGAGGTTCACGCCCAGGTCGCGTCCAAGGCCAAGCTGTTTTCGGGCGCCTCGACGGCCTTCGGGGCCGAGCCCAACAGCAACGTCGCCTTCGTGGACGCGGGCATGCCGGGCATGCTGCCGGTCATCAACGAAGGCTGCGTCGCGCTGGCCGTGAAGACGGGGCTGGGTCTGAAGGCCGAGATCAACCTGCGCTCGGCCTTCGATCGCAAGAACTATTTCTATCCCGATCTGCCGCAGGGCTACCAGATCAGCCAGCTTTACCATCCCATCGTGGGCGAGGGCGAAGTGCTGGTCGACATGGCGCCCGGCGTGGCGCGGCTGGTGCGGATCGAGCGCATTCACCTGGAACAGGACGCGGGCAAGTCGATCCACGACATGGACCCGACCATGTCCTTCGTGGACCTGAACCGGACCGGCGTCGCGCTGATGGAGATCGTCAGCCGCCCCGACATCCGTGGCCCGGAAGAGGCCGCCGCCTATGTCGGCAAGCTGCGCCAGATCCTGCGCTATCTCGGGACCTGTGACGGCAACATGCAGAACGGCAACCTGCGCGCCGACGTCAACGTATCGGTCTGCCGGCCGGGCGATTACGAGAAGTATCAGGAAACGCAGGATTTCTCGCATCTCGGAACGCGGTGCGAGATCAAGAACATGAACTCCATGCGCTTCATCCAGCAGGCCATCGACTACGAGGCCCGCCGGCAGATCGCCATCATCGAGGATGGCGGCGCGGTCGTGCAGGAGACACGCCTTTACGATCCCGACAAGGGCGAGACGCGGTCCATGCGGTCGAAGGAAGAGGCGCATGACTACCGCTATTTCCCGTGCCCCGACCTGCTGCCTCTGGAGATCGAGCAGGCCTGGGTCGATGACATCGCCGCGTCGCTGCCCGAACTGCCGGACGAAAAGCGCGCGCGCTTCGTGCTGGATTACGGCATGACCGAGTACGACGCGTCGGTCCTGACCGCCGAAGTCGACGATGCCGCCTATTTCGAGGCCGTGGCCAAGGATGCGGGCGACGGCAAGCTGGCCGCGAACTGGGTCATCAACGAGCTGTTCGGTCGCCTGAAGAAAGACGATCGCGCGATCACCGAAAGCCCGGTGGCGCCCGCGCAGCTGGCCGCGATCATCCGCATGATCAAGGCCGACGAGATTTCGGGCAAGACCGCCAAGGACGTGTTCGAGATCGTCTATACCGACGGCGGCGACCCCGAGAAGATCGTCGACGAACGCGGGCTCAAGCAGGTCACCGACACCGCCGCCATCGAAGCCGCGGTCGAGAAGATCATGGCCGAAAACCCCGCGCAGGTCGAAAAGGCGCAGGCGAACCCGAAGCTCGCGGGCTGGTTCGTGGGGCAGGTGATGAAGGCCACGGGCGGGACGGCGAACCCCAAGGTGGTCAACCAGATCGTGGCGACGAAGCTGAACGGCTGAGCGCAAAGACAAAGGGCGCGCCAAGTGGCGCGCCCCGACTCGTTAAAGAACACGAACAGGCTGACAGCAGCCCGGAATTACTCGACCTGGTTCTCGTTCATCAGGCCATCGGTCGGCTCGGAAAGCTCCTCGGGAGCGGGCTCGACCACGCTGCTCGCGGGCACCGGATCGTTCATGCAACCGGCGAGCGTTGCCGTGAGAAAGCCGAAAATCATCAAACTACGGGTCATAAAACTGTCCTTTCCGTTTCGCCCCTAAGCGAACGAACGTCCGAATGGTTCCTTCCGGATGGATCGAAGCGATCCGGCGATCAGTTGTACTCGGTCTCGATGCCGTCACTGGGCGATGCCAGCTCTTCGCCGACCGGGACGGTGTCGCCGTCGTTCAGCGGAACCGGGTCGTTCATGCAGCCGGCCAGGAGGGTCACGAGGGCGGCAGGGGCGAGGATCAGTCGTGTCATCAATTCAGTCCTTTCGTCGTCTGTCGTTACCGGCCCAATGCGGCGTGGTCGGCCGTTGTTCCGTGGACCGGTTCAGTCGTCCGAGTGGTAGAACCCGTCGGACGGCGACGCGACGCGTTCCGCCGGCAGTTTCTGCGGGTCGACGCCGTATCCGGGCGGTGCGGGCTGGCAGGCGAGAAGCGCGGTCAGCGCCCCGAGCCCGAGGATCTTGTAGGCCATGGGTGTCTCCAATTCGGCTGTTGCCGGGACAAGTCCCGTTCGACCGGCAGGTTCCTGCGCCCATACGTCCCGGGTCTGGACAGCGCGCCCCAGTTCTTGGATAGAGACGCGCCAAGCAGATCGCGAAAGGTGCCGCCCGATGTCCTACTACGAATACCGTGTCGTGCCCGCGCGGACCGATGCCCCCCGCGTGAAGGGCGTAAAAGGCGTCGACGCGCGCTTTGCGCTGGCGATGGAGGAGTCGCTGAATGCCGAGGGGCTGGCGGGCTGGGAATTTCAGCGCAGTGAGACCCTCAACGTCGAGGCGCGCCGCGGCCTGCTGCGCAAGCCCACGGTCTCGGCCGTGACCGTTCTGGTCTACCGCCGCTGGGTCGAAACCGAACAGGCCCCGGCGGCCGAGGTCGAGACGGCCGCGCCACGCCGCGCCGATCCCGTCGCCCGGAACGAGCCCGACACGCCCGAGGCGCTGGCGACCGAGATATCGCAGGCCCCCTACAGCCGCGCGCCGCAGGGCGGACGCGGTCTGAGCGCCAAGCGCACGCCCGAGGGCGACCTGCACCCCGTCCCGGGGCCGGACCGCGGCTGAGTTACCCGTCCACGTCAAGCGCGAGGGCGTGGATCCGGCCGACCAGGTCGCGGCCAAGCGCCGCATGGATGGCCCGGTGCCGCGCGATGCGCGACATGTCGGCGAAGGCGTCCGCACGGATCACCACGTTGAAATGGCTCTGACCCCCGGCCGGCGCGCCCGCGTGGCCCGCATGGGCCGCCGAGTCGTCCTTTACCGTCAGCGCGCGGGGCGCGAAGGCGTCTTCAAGTTTTAGGCGGATTTCATCTTCGACTGCCATTTTCCGGGCCACTCCCCTCTTCACCTCGACGGATCTTTCTCTAATATCTCTGCTCCGAGCTGGAAAGGAGCGGTCATGGCGAAAAACGATCCCTTCGGCTTCGACATCAGGGTTTCGTCCGCGAAGAAAAAGAACCCGCGCGGCAAGCGCGGGATGTCGGGCGCCTTCGAGACGTCGAACCGGGTCTGCGAGCACCCTGGCTGCGAAGAATCGGCCCAGTACCGCGCCCCCAAATCGCCGGATCACCTCGACGAGTACCTGTGGTTCTGCAAGGAACACGTGCGCGAGTACAATCTAAAGTGGAACTTCTTCAACGGCACGACCGAGGATGAATTCGCCGACCAGGTCGACCAGGATCGCGTCTGGGGCCGCAAGACCAAGCCCTTCGGCCGCAAGTCCGACGAACAGCGCGCCTGGGCGCGACTGGGCGTGGACGACCCCCACCAGGTGCTGGGCGACAACGCCACCCGCAACCCCGGCAAGTCCACCACCGGCGGAACGACCCGCCGCCTGCCGCCCACCGAGCGCCGCGCGATCGAGATTCTCGAGGCCAAGGATCACTGGACCAAGACCGAGATCCGCAAGGCCTACAAGTCGCTCATCAAGGTGCTGCACCCGGACATGAACGGCGGCGACCGCGGACACGAGGAACAGCTGAGCGAGGTCGTCTGGGCCTGGGATCAGATCAAGGACAGCCGAAACTTCTCCAGCTAGGCTCAATTTCCGGGCGTTTGCCGTTTCGGTCGGCGGCGCGACAGGGTGGCGGCTTGGATCGCTCCGATGGCTCTGTTAGAACACGCCATCGCGAAAGGAGCCCCACCATGAAGCGTCCGCTGGTCGGCATCATCGGCAATCATCACCTGATCAACGACAGCTACGAGATCCACGGCGGCGGGCTGATGAACAGCGACGCCATCGCCAACGTGACCGGGGCCGTGCCGCTGATCGTGCCGGCCGACCCGCGCCTGACCTCGGTCGAGGAGCTCATGGCCACCTGCGACGGCTTCCTGTTCACCGGCGGGCGGCCCAACGTGCACCCCGACGAATACGGTCATCCCGAGACCGAGGCGCATGGTACTTTCGACCGGGCGCGCGACGCCATCGCCCTGCCGCTGGTGCGCGCCTGCGTCGAGACCGGCCAGCCCTTCTTCGCCATTTGCCGCGGCTTCCAGGAGGTGGCGGTCGCCATGGGCAGCACCCTGCACCCCGAGATCCGGGATCTTCCGGGCCGCGACAACCACCGCATGCCGCCGGACGGCACCATCGAAGAGAAATTCGCCTTGCGCCACACCGTTCGCTTCAGCGAGGGCGGGCCGTTCCACCGGCTGCTGGGATCGCGCGAGGTGATGACCAATACCCTGCACGGACAGGGTGTGATCGACGCGGGTCCGCGCTTCGTCATCGACGGCTTCGCGCCCGATGGGACCTGCGAGGCGGCCTATATCGACGGCGCGCCGGGTTTCACGCTGTCGGTGCAGTGGCACCCCGAGTACAACGCCGCCGCCGACCCGGTGTCGCGCCCGCTGTTCGAGGCGTTCGGCGACGCCGTGCGCGCCTGGGCGGAAGGGCGCAGGCCGCACCCGCTGCGCCGGATCGCCTGATCCGCCGGCCCGTGGCGTCAGTCCGCGGCGGGCTCGTCGGCCGCTTCGGTCGCCTCGGTGTCGTCCGCGTCCGACGCGGTCTCTTCCTCGGCCGCCTCTTCCTCGATGCTTTCGGGGCGCGCCGCGGGCCGCGGCACCTCGGACGGTGCGTCCTCGAACTGGCGATCCACCGGCTCGGTCCCGAACACGCGCTGCCCATAGCGCCGTGCCGCGCCAAGCACGGTGGCGTCGGGGTTCTGCACGCAGAAGGTGGCGATGGACGTGACGATGTCGATGCTGGAGGCCGCCGACAGCGGCTCGCCCTCGACCAGCGTCTCGCCCGCGTCGATGCGGCCCGCCATGTAGCCCAGCATCCAGTCGCCCGCCTGCGCCAGAAGCGGCGCGTTCTCGGGCCCGGTCACGTCGCGGCAGGGGGCAAGGCCCAGCCCGCCGATGCCCGCCTCTTCGGCCAGCGCGATGATATCCTCGGACGTGTCCTGCGCCATGGCGGCGCCGCCGAGCCACAGCGCGGCGATCGTGGCGTATCTCATGCCGTGGGATCCTTTCGACGGCGGCGTCATGGTTGGAACCTACCACGCGCCGGTTCGGTTCACGGGTTTTTTCGCGCCGTGGCGGTGGTTGCGGCGATTGCCGCGGTGTCGCCGGGCGTTGACGCGGCCGAGCGGTGCGACGGTCCGCTCTGCCTTTCGGTCGAGACAAACGCGGGCGCGATCACCATCGCCGCCGTCAACCGGGGGGGCCACGCGCCGCTGACCGTGGCGGTGACGGTGACGGCCCCGGACGCGGAAGTCGCCGGGCCGGGCCGCGGGGTTCTGCCGCCCGGGGGCCGCGCCGATCTCGCGCGGATCAGCTGGCCCGGCGGGGGCGCTGGCGACTGGCGCTACGACTACAGGTGGCTTCACGGCGCGCCCTCGGCCCGGCCCGATCCCGTCGCGCTGTATGTCCTGCCGTTCGATCTGCCCGGCGCCCAGGTGGCCCAGGGCTGCGACGGTTGGATGTCCCATCGCGGGGCGGCGGGGCAGGCGGTGGATTTCGCGCTGCCCGAGGGCACACCGGTGCTGGCCGCGCGTGCGGGCCGGGTGGTGGGCCTGCGGATGGATCGCAGCGCGGGCGGTCTGGACCGCGCGCAGATGGGACAGGACAACCGCGTGCTGATCCTGCACGACGACGGCACCGTCGCGCTTTACGGCCACCTTGCGCAGGACAGCGCACGGGTGCGCGTGGGGCAGCCTGTGGCGGCGGGCGAAGTGCTCGCGCTGTCCGGCGACACCGGCTATTCCGCGGCCCCGCACCTGCATGTCGAGGTCTATTCCCCTTTGCCGGATGGTGGCCGGCGCACCTGGCCCATGGCGTGGGACACGGCCGCCGGGACGGTCACCTGCCCACGGCGCGGCACGACGCTGCGGCGCTGAGCGCGGTCAGGTCACCGCGTTGCGGGTCCGGAATTCGGGGCGGTCATAGGATTTCCGCGCCATGATATCGGACAGGATCTCCACGGCGCGGTCGATCTCGCCCTCGCCGATGTAAAGGGGCGTGATCCCGAAACGCAAAATGTCGGGCGCGCGGAAATCGCCGACGACGCCCCGCGCGATCAGCGCCTGCATGATCGCGTAGCCGTCCGGGTGGCGAAAGCTGACCTGGCTGCCGCGATGGGCGGGGTCGCGCGGCGTGGCCAGAACCAGCTCGGGGCAGGCGGCGGCGACCCCGTCGATCAGCCGGTCGCCCAGTTCCAGCGCGCGGGCCCGCAGGTCGTCCATGTCGACCTCGTCCCACACGTCCAGCGCGGCGTCCAGCGCGGCCATCTGCAGGATCGGCGGCGTGCCCACCCGCATGCGCGCGATGCCGGGCGCGGGGCGATAGTCGGGCTCGAAGGCGAAGGGCGCGTCGTGGCCCAGCCATCCCGCCAGCGCCGGGCGGATCCCGTCGGCGATGTCGGGCCGGGCGTAGATGAAGGCCGGGCCGCCGGGGCCGGAGTTCAGGTATTTGTAGGTGCAGCCGACCGCGAACTCGGTCTTGCAGCCGGCCACGTCTACCGGCAGAGCACCCGCCGAATGGGCAAGGTCCCAGATCGTGACGATCCCGTCGGCATGGGCGGCCTCGGTCAGCGCCGCCATGTCGTGGCGCCGCCCGGTGCGATAGTCCACCTCGGTCAGCATCAGCGCGGCGACATCCTCGGACAGGTGATCGCGCACGTCCTCGGGATCGACGACCACCAGTTCCAGATCGCGGTCAAGCGCGTCGATCAGGCCCTGCGCCATGTAAAGATCGCTGGGGAAGTTGCCGGAATCGCTCAGGATCTTGCGCCGGCCGGGCCGCATCTGGATCGCGGCCGACAGCGCCTGGTAGACCTTGATCGACAAGGTGTCGCCCAGTGTCACGGTGCCCGGTGCGGCCCCGATCAGCGCGCCGATCCGGTCGCCCAGGCGCGCGGGCATTTCCATCCAGCCGGCGCGGTTCCACCCGCCGATGGCCATGCGCCCCCATTCCTTGCGCAGCGTGGTGTCCAGCGTGCCGGTCACCGCCTTGGGCAAGGGTCCCAGCGAATTGCCGTCGAGGTAGGCGACACCTTCCGGCAGTTCGAAATAACTGCGGGTCAGGGCGAAATCGGTGGTCACGTCTGGCCCCCGCTGATCTCGATGCACTGGCCGTTGACGCTGCCCGAGCGTGGATCGCACAGCCAAAGGGCGGCCGCCGCGATCTCGTCCGCGTCGATCAGGCGCTTGTGGCGGTTGGCGCGGATCATGGTCTGCCGCGCCTCCTCCTCGCTCAGCCCGGCGCGGGCCGAGATCTCGGCGGTGTTGCGGGTGACGATATCGGTATCGACATAGCCGGGACAGATGGCGTTGAACGTGATGGGGCTGCGCATGTAATCCTCGCTCAGGCCCCGGATCAGGCCGATCACGCCGTGCTTGGACGCGGTGTAGGCCGGCGCGCCCTTGAGGCCCCGCACCCCCGCGATCGAGCTGACCGCGATGACCCGGCCCCAGTCCTGGTCGTGCATCGACTTCATCGCCTCGCGCAGGGTCAGGAACGCGCCGTCGAGGTTGGTGGACAGGATCTTGCGCCAGAAGGCTAGGTCCATCTTGGCCAGGTTGCGTCCCTCGGCGATGCCCGCATTGGCCACGCAGATCGAGACAGGGCCGCGGGCGGCCACGGCGGCGGCGAATCCGTCGACGACCGATGCCTCGTCGGTGACGTCCATGACCAGCGGGTGCAGACCCGGTGTCGCCGCGGCCGCGTCGCGCAGCGCGGCCTCGCGGCGGCCGGTGATGGTGACTGCGGCGCCTGCCCCTGCCAGCGCGCGCGCGATGGCAAGCCCGATGCCGCTGCCGCCGCCGGTGACGACCGCGTGCCGCCCGTTCAGATCAGTCATGGATCCCTCCCGTGAAATCGCCGACAAAGTGGCGAAGGCCGGGAAAGGGCGCAAGATGGGATTGAAATGGATCGACATTCCCCCGGTCTGGCTGGCGGGACATTTGACCGCGCTCTGGCTGGGACGCGATACGGGGCCGCAGGTCACGGGCCGCGTCTGGGACGTGCTGGGCACCGCCCTGATCGTCGCGGGCCTTCTGCTGATGGCCTGGGCGGTCGCGGTCATGGTGGCGGCCCGGACCACCCCCATCCCCCACCAAGCGCCCGCCGCGCTGGTCACGGGCGGGCCGTTCCGCGTGTCGCGCAACCCCATTTACCTGGGCGATGCGCTGGTTCTGACGGGGGCCGTCGCGTGGACCGGCGCGGTCTGGGGGGTGATCCTGGTGCCCCTCTTCGTGGCGATCGTCACCTGGCGGTTCATCCGCGCCGAGGAAGACCGCCTTGCCGCTGCTTTCGGCGATGCGTTCCAAGCCTGGGCGGCCGGCACCCGTCGCTGGATCTGAAAGCGTCGCCGCCGGGGCGTTGCCTTGACCCGGCGCACGCTATAGTCAGGTTCGGAGTTCGTTTTTCGATCACGAGAAGGAGAGGGCCGCGATGAAATTCGGTGTCATTACGGAACACCAGCCAAGCGAGGCGCGTGTCGCCCTGTCGCCGGCCTCGGCCGAACAACTTCAAAAGCTTGGGCATGAGTGCGTCATCCAGTCGGGCGCCGGCGCCAAGGCCGATTTCGCCGACGACGTCTATCGCGACGCGGGGGTCGAGGTGCTGGACAGCGCCAAGGCAGTGTTCGACGCCGCCGATGTCGTCGCCAAGGTGCGTCCGCCCTCGGAAGAAGAGGTCGAGATGCTGCGCGAGGGGCAGACGCTCATCAGCTTCTTCTACCCCGCAGAGAACGAAGAGCTGATGAAGAAGGCCGCCGCGAAGGGCGCCACGCTCATCGCCATGGACATGGTGCCGCGCATCAGCCGCGCCCAGAAGATGGACGCTCTGTCGTCCATGGCCAATATCGCCGGCTACCGCGCCGTGATCGAGGCCGCGAACAACTTTGGCCGCTTCCTGACCGGCCAAGTCACGGCGGCGGGCAAGGTGCCGCCGGCGAAGATCCTGGTGGTCGGCGCCGGTGTGGCCGGCCTGGCTGCGCTGGGCACCGCCACGTCGCTGGGCGCCATCGTACGCGCCTTCGACGTGCGGCCCGAGACGGCCGAGCAGATCGAATCCATGGGCGCCGAGTTCCTGTTCCTCGATTTCGAGGACACCGAGGGCGTGGGCGAAGGCGGCTACGCAGCCCCCTCCAGCCCCGAGTTCCGCGAGAAGCAGCTGGCCCTGTTCCGCGAGCAGGCGCCCGAGATCGACATCGTCATCACCACGGCGCTGATCCCCAACCGCGAGGCGCCCGAGCTCTGGACCGAGGACATGGTCAAGGCCATGAAGCCGGGATCCGTCATCGTCGACCTGGCCGCCGAGAAGGGCGGCAACTGCAAGATGACCGTCAAGGACGAGAAGATCGTCACCGACAACGGCGTCACCATCATCGGCTACACCGACTTCCCCAGCCGGATGGCCAAGCAGTCCTCGACGCTTTACGCGACGAACGTGCGCCACATGATGGCGGACCTGACGCCCGAGAAGGACGGCCAGATCGTCCACGACATGGACGACCAGGTGATCCGCGACAGCACCATCACCCACAAGGGCGAGGTGACCTGGCCACCCCCCAAGCGCGAGAACCCGTCCCCTGCCAAGCCCAAGCAGGAAAAGAAGAAAGAGCCCACGAAGGAAGAGAAGGCCGCCGCCGAGACTGCCGCCTTCCGCAAGCAGACCCAGCAACAGGTCGGCCTGCTGGCCGTCGGAACCGTGCTGGTGCTTTTGCTGGGCACCATCGCGCCCGCGTCCTTCATGCAGCACTTCATCGTCTTCGCGCTGTCGTGCTTCGTGGGCTTCCAGGTGATCTGGGGCGTCGCGCACAGCCTGCACACGCCGCTCATGGCGGTGACCAACGCGATCTCGTCCATCATCATCCTGGGCGCGCTGGCCCAGATCGGGTCGAGCTCGATCCTGGTCACGATCCTCGCCGCGCTGGCGGTGTTCATGGCCGGTATCAACATCTTCGGCGGCTTCCTGGTGACACGCCGGATGCTTGCCATGTTCCAGAAGTCTTAAGGGGGCGCGCGCAATGGAATACGGATTCACGACCGCGGCCTATGTCGTCGCAGCCGTCCTGTTCATCCTGTCGCTTGGCGGCCTGAAGGACCAGGAAAGCGCCAAGCGCGCCATCTGGTACGGCGTCATCGGCATGGCCATCGCCGTTCTGGCGACGTTCTTCGGCCCCGGCTCCGGCCTGTGGCTGCTGTCCCTGATCCTGATCGCGGGCGGGGCGGCCATCGGCATGGTGCTGGCCAAGCGCGTGCAGATGACCCAGATGCCCGAACTCGTGGCGGCCATGCACTCGCTGGTGGGTCTTGCGGCGGTCTTCGTGGGCCTGAACGCCCATATCGAGATCGGCCGCGTGGCGGCCGCCTTCGCCGAGGCCGGCGTGGCTTTCCCGCAGCCGACCTACGGGCCGCTGGGCGATGCGGCGCAGGCGGTGGCAGACGGCTTCCGCGGCTTCGCCGAGATCGTTGCCAAGAAAACGGCGGTCGAGGTCAACATCCTGCGGGTCGAGCTGGCGCTGGGCATCTGGATCGGTGCGGTGACCTTCACCGGCTCGGTCATCGCCTACGGCAAGCTGGCGGGCCGGGTGAACACCGCCGCGACCAAGCTGCCCGGCGGTCACATGCTGAACGCCGGCGCTGCCGCGCTCTCGCTTCTGTGCCTGTTCTGGTACCTGGGCGGCGGCGGGTTCTTCCCGCTTTTGATCCTGACCGTGGCTGCGCTTTTCATCGGCTACCACCTGATCATGGGCATCGGCGGGGCCGACATGCCGGTCGTGGTGTCGATGCTGAACAGCTATTCCGGCTGGGCGGCGGCGGCCATCGGCTTCAGCCTGGGCAATGACCTGCTGATCGTCGTGGGCGCGCTTGTGGGTTCGTCCGGTGCGATCCTCAGCTACATCATGTGCAAGGCCATGAACCGCAACTTCGTCAGCGTCATCCTGGGCGGCTTCGGCGGCGCGGGCGGCCCCCAGCAGGAGGTCGAAGGCGAGATGGTGGCCATCCAGGCCGACGGCGTGGCCGACGCCCTGAAGGAAGCCGACAGCGTCATCATCGTGCCGGGCTACGGCATGGCGGTGGCCCAGGCCCAGCAGGCGGTGAGCGAGCTGACCACCAAGCTGCGCGACCAGGGCAAGAACGTTCGCTTCGCCATCCACCCGGTGGCGGGCCGTCTGCCGGGGCACATGAACGTGCTGCTGGCCGAGGCCAAGGTGCCCTACGACATCGTGCTGGAAATGGACGAGATCAACGAGGACTTCAAAGACACCGACGTGGTGATCGTCATCGGCTCGAACGACATCGTGAACCCGGCGGCCAACGACGACCCGAACTCGCCCATCGCGGGGATGCCGGTGCTTCACGTTTGGGAAGCCAACCAGGTCTTCGTGTCCAAGCGCGGCTCGGGCACCGGCTATTCCGGCATCGAGAACCCGCTGTTCTTCAAGGAGAACACGCGCATGTTCTACGGCGACGCCAAGGAGTCGGTGAACGCGCTCCTTCAGAAGCTGTAAGGACCACCCATCCGAAATCCGAAAGGGCCGCGCGGTGCGCGGCCCTTTTTCGTTGTGCGGTGATAGACCCCGGTGCAGGACGCGCGGTTATGGCGCCGGGCCGGACGGCCCCAGATCATTTCGGGGTGAACAAAGCGGGCGGCACCGCGGGGCCGGTCAGGTATCGCCCTCGGTCTCGATATAGATCGTGTCGCCGCAATGCTTGCAGTGGCTCGCGTCACGGTCGTGCAGCTTCAGCCCGCAGGTGGCGCAGGGCTGTTCGACCTTGTTGGGCTGCCACAGCGCCTGCAGCAGCCGCAGGAACAGGCCGACCCCGAACAGCATGATGACGATGGTCATCAGACGACCCACGCGGTCGGTCAGGGTGATGTCGCCGTATCCCGTGGTCGTCAGCGTGGTGATCGTGAAATAGAGCGCGTCCACGTAGGTGTTCAGAGCGTCGTTGCGATCATGCTCCCACACCCAGACGAGGCTGGTGACCACGAAGATGAACGCGGCGAGGTTGGCGGCCGCGCGCACGATGCGGGTGTTCACGTCCAGCCCAGCGGTCGCCCGGTCCAGGCGTTCGGCCAGCCGGAAGGTCCTGAGCAGCCTGAGCACGCGCAGAACCCGCAGGAAGCCCAGGTTGGTGCCGGCCACCAGCGGCGCGGCCAGCGACAGGATGACGACCAGGTCGGCCAGCGTGGGCAGGGACAGAAGCTCCTTCAGCCGCCGGTCGGCGATCCAGAGCCGGGCGGTGATATCGGCGACGAGCACGACGCCGATACACAGGTCGATCAGGATGATGCGCAGGTCGATCTCGGACGTGGCGGTCAGCAGGAAATACCCGATCGTCACCACGTCGAAGAGCAGCAGCGCCCGGCGAAACCAGCGCGGTCCGGTGCCGTCGCCCTCGTAAAGCCGGCGCAGCCACGCCTTCACGCCGGAGACCTCACACCCCCATCGTGGCCTGGACGGCGCGCTGCCAGCGGTCGAATTTCCGCTCGCGCGTGGTGTCGTCCATGTCGGGCTTGAAGGTCCGGTCGACGCGCCAACGCTCGGCAAAGCCCGCCTGGTCGGGGTAAAGCCCCGCGCGCCATCCCGCCAGCCAGGCGACGCCCTGCGCCGTGGTCTCCAGCACCTGCGGCCTGTCGACCGAAGCGCCGATGATGTCGCTGAGGAACTGCATCGCCCAGTCCGAGGCCGACATGCCGCCATCCACGCGCAGGGTCTGCGCCTCGCCATCGGACCAGTCGGCCTGCATGGCATCCAGCAGGTCACGGGTCTGGTAGCCGACCGACTCCAGCGCGGCCTTGGCGAATTCCTCGGGGCCGGAATTGCGGGTGAGGCCGAAGATTGCGCCGCGGCAATCGGCGTTCCAGTAGGGCGCGCCCAGCCCGGTGAAGGCGGGCACCAGGATCACGTCCTGCCCGTCATCGGCGCGTTCGGCCAGTGGCTGCGTCTCTTTCGCCTCGCGGATGATCTTCAACCCGTCGCGCAGCCATTGCACCACGGCGCCCGCGATAAAGATCGAGCCCTCGAGGCAGTAGGTCGGCTTGCCGTCGAACTGGTAGGCCACCGTGGTCAGCAGCCGGTTCTCGGACCGCACGGGCGTGTCACCGGTGTTGAGCAGCGCGAAGCAGCCGGTGCCGTAGGTCGATTTGAGCATGCCGGGCTGGAAACAGGCCTGGCCGATGGCCGCTGCCTGCTGGTCGCCCGCCACGCCCAGGATGGGGATCTCGCGCCCGAACAGGTCGGGCCGCGTCATGCCGAAATCGGCGGCGCAATCCTTGACCTCGGGCAGCATCTCCATGGGGATGTCCAGCATGTCGGCGATGGTCGAGGACCATTTGCCCTTGTGGATGTCGTAAAGCAGCGTGCGCGACGCGTTGGTGGCATCGGTGACGTGGCTGGCGCCGCCCGTGAGCTTCCAGATCAGGAAGGTATCGACGGTGCCGAACAGGATCTCGCCCTTGCGCGCGCGCTCGCGGCTGCCGTCCACGTGGTCGAGGATCCACTTGAGCTTGGTCCCCGAAAAATACGGGTCGAGCAGCAGCCCGGTCTTGGCCGTCACCTGTTCTTCGTAGCCGTCCGATTTCAGCTGCTGACAGATCTCGGACGTGCGCCGGTCCTGCCAGACGATGGCGCGGTGGATGGGTTGGCCGGTCTGCTTGTCCCAGACGACAACGGTCTCGCGCTGGTTGGTGATGCCGATGCCCCTGATCGCGTCGGGGCCGATGCTGGATTTCTCGATGGCGGCGCGGCAGACGGCGGCGGTGGACGACCACAGATCCGAGGCATCGTGTTCCACCCATCCCGAGGCGGGATAGTGCTGCTCGAATTCCTCCTGCGCCGAGGAGGTGATCTTGAGATCGCTGTCGAACAGGATCGCGCGGCTCGAGGTGGTGCCTTGGTCGATCGCCAGGATGTGGGTCATGTCGTCTCCTCCGCTTGATTAGGAAGGAAACTGGCCCGGTGCGGGTAGGGTGGCAAGGGGGCAATCCGGAAAGGTCGAAAACCGGGGGCATCCGGGACCATGACGGCATCCGTCCCCCGCCACCCGGGTTCAGGGCGCGGACGCGTGCCTGGCGATTCCACGAAGATGGCGCAGGTCCGTGCCGCAGCAGCCGCCCACGATCCTCAGATTGGGAAACGCCCGCTTCATCCCGATCACCTGCGAGCCCAGCTCTTCGGGGTCTCCGTCATCGAGCACCGTGGCGTTGTCCAGTTCCTCGTGGCTCTGGCGCGAGGCATTCGCCACGACGCCGGCGAGACCGGCCTGCCAGGGGCGACCGTCCCGCGCGTTGTCGATGTGGTCGGGATGGACGCAATTGACCATGACGGCAGCGGGATCGGCGATGTCCCGCAGTTCGTACACGGCATCGGCAAGCGGCGTGCCGTCCGGCAGGCGTCCATCGGTCTCGACCGTGAACGAAATGAGCGCCGCGATGCCCGATGCCTCGGCGGCCAGGGCGATGCCGGCGGCCTCGGCGACCGACCCCATCGTGTAAGCGCTGACCATGTCCGCCTTGGCCGCCCGCGCGGCCGAAACCTGTGGCGCGTGGTAGTCGCGCGCGCCGTCGATGGTGGCGATACCCGCTGCGTAGCCATCGCCGCGTGGTCCGATCTGAACGCTGACCCGTGTGGCGACGTCGGGCGCGGTACGGGCCGCGTTTTGCGCGAATGCGACAGAGTCGCCCGTCACACGCGCGAGATCATCGGGGTCATACCCGACAAGAACCGCCCGGTCGGGATTGGCCATCCAGGTGGGCGTATCGAGGATGACACCGGCGCCCGTATCGCGCCCGATCTGGAGCAGCGCGACGTAGATTGAAGATCAGGTCCGTCTCCATCCCGGTCCAGGAGAGCCAGATCCGGTCATCGGTCAGCAATGCCATCGGTGATCCCCCGCAATCTCCGCGCCCCGTGGGTCAACGACGATGATACCACGGATCGCGCAATGCGACGCGGGAAATCGAAATGCTCCGGGATCTCAAACGGCCCTCAAACGGGGAAACCCGCATAAGAGCTTGGATTGGAGACGTTATCGACGGGCCGACTATCGCAAACGTTTCTTTCGAAGTCCGGTCGGCTGGCTCGCCCCGTCGTCACTCGGCGGCCTGGGCGGGACGGCGGGCCTCGGCCATCCATTGATCCAGCGCGGCGATCTCGTCGGCGCTCATCCGAAGGCCCAGCTTCGTGCGGCGCCAGACCACGTCCTCGGCGGTGCGGGCGTATTCGTGATCCATCTGCCAGCGCACCTCGGCCTCGGTCAGGGTGCCCCCAAAATCGCGGCCCATATCCTCGGCCGACTTGGCGTCGCCGCAGATATCCTTCGCCTCGGTGCCGTAGGCGCGGATCAGCCGCCCGGCCTGGTAGTCGCCCAGGAACGGATAGGCCTTCTTCAGGTCGTCGGTCAGCTTCTTCACGCCGTCCACCGGGAAATCGCCGCCGGGCAGGGGGATGCCGGCGGTCCAGTTCTCGGGCATGTCGCGGAAGAACGGGCGCAGCTTGGCCATCGCCTGTTCGGCCAGCTTGCGGTAGGTCGTGATCTTGCCGCCGAAGACGTTCAGCAGCGGCGGCTCGGACCCCAGGCCGCCATCGGTGGCGGGCCCGGCATCCAGCGACAGGACATAGTCGCGCGTGGCCGCCGTCGCCGATTTCGCGCCGTCATCGTAGAGCGGGCGCACGCCGGAATAGGTCCAGACCACGTCGTCGCGGGTGATGTCCTGCTCGAAGTAGTTCGAGGCGAAGTCGCAAAGATACTGCGCCTCTTCGGGGGTGCATTCGGGCTTCACGGTCGGGTCGTGGCCGTGATCCTTGTCGGTGGTGCCGATCAGCGTGAAATCGGTCTCGTAGGGGATGGCAAAGATAATGCGCCCGTCCTCGCCCTGGAAGAAGTAGCACTTGCCGTGATCGTAGAGCTTCTTCGTCACGATATGGCTGCCGCGGACCAGGCGAACGCCCTCAGACGAGTTCATGCGCACGGTGTTCTTCACCACGTTCTCGACCCAGGGGCCGCCAGCGTTGACCAGCCCGCGGGCGCGAATGGTCTCGGAGGTGCCGCTCTCGGTGTCCTCGACCGTGATATGCCACAGCCCCTCGCGCCGCTCGGCGCTGGTGACCTTGGTGCGTGTCATGATGCGGGCGCCACGGATCTCGGCGTCGCGCGCGTTGAGCGTGACGAGGCGCGAGTCCTCGACCCAGCAATCGCTGTACTCGTAAGCCTTCTTGAAGCGGTCCTTGATCGGGCCGCCTTCGGGTGCGGTCGTCAGGTCCAGCGTCTTGGTGCCGGGCAGGTATTTCCGCCCGCCCAGGTTGTCGTACATGAACAGCCCCAGCCGGATCAGCCACGAGGGCCGGCGCCCCTTCAGCCACGGCATGGTCCAGCCCAGCAGGCGCGAGGTGGGAGTGTCGCCCTCGAACCGCATGTCGGGCGAATAGGGCAGGACGAAGCGCATGGGCCAGCTGATATGCGGCATGGCTTCCAGCAGGACCTCGCGTTCGACCAGCGCCTTTTTCACCAGGCCGATTTCGAAGAATTCGAGATAGCGCAGCCCGCCGTGGAAAAGCTTCGTTGATTTCGACGAGGTAGCCCCGGCCAGGTCGCCCATTTCGGCCAACGCCACGCTCAGGCCGCGGCCCTGGGCGTCACGGGCGATGCCGGTGCCGTTGATGCCGCCACCGATGACGAAAAGGTCGTGGATCTTGCTGTCTTGGGTCTCGGCCATGGTCGGTCCCCCCGGTCAATTCTGCGCATTGCTGTTTTGCGTAGCATAGCGCGTCTGGCGCGAAGATGCAGGGGGGTGCGCCGAATTGCGGCCCAACGCGGCGGCATCCGCTGAATTTCGCGGCAATCGCACGCGCTGTCAGACCGCCGAGAGGAGCTTCGGGATCTGCTTTTTCACCTTGAAAAACCCGGCCGTGGCGTGGGGCCAGGCCGCGCGATCCCAGTCGCGCAACACCGGGACGACGGGCAGGCCGCTGCCCTCGAGCAGGTCGCGCGCCGGGCCGGTGGGCGTGTAGGGCGTGACGATCTGTTCCAGCGCGTTCTCCCGCGCCCAGGTGGCGAGCGCGTCGGCATCCAAAAGCGGCGTGGCGTCCGGGGCCAGCCGGTCGCGCGCATCGGCCAGCGCGGCGTCGGTGAAGTCCAGCACGCCCGGCGCGACCTTGAGCGGCGAGCGATGGGCCGCACCGCTGAGCGTCGCGGTGGCGGCGAAATCGCGCGCGGGCAGGTCCGGGGTAAGGTCGTCCTCGACCAGCAGAAGGCCCGTGCGCAGGCCGGGCTCGGGCGCGGGCGTGTCCGGCAGAGTGCGCGTCTCGGGCAGGGGCGGGCCGTCCAGCGGATCGGGTGTCTCGTTCAACTGGCCCTTCGGGTCGAAGCGGCCGCCGGTATAGCGCCGGATGTTCTCGGCGCGGGCCACGTAGTGCTTGCCGCGCGTGTGCAACCCGCCGACCCACCGCCACGAGCAGGTGTTCGACGCCGGATCGCCATCGAGCAGGTGGCGCAGGAAGAAATCGGCCCCGAGCTCCCACGGCAGGCGCAGGGTGAAGATCCAGATCGAGGCGAACCACATGCGCGCGTGGTTGTGCAGCCAGCCGGTGCCGGTGAGCTGCCGCGCCCAATGGTCGAAGCAGTCGATGCCGGTGGCGCCCGCGCAGGCCTGTTCCCATCCCTTGCGCAGCCCGCCCTCGGTCGCGATGCGGTCGCGCGCGGCCTTCAGGCCCAGGCGGTAGTCGGCCCAGACCGATGGCCTGAGCTCGAGCCAGCCCTTGAAGTAGCTGCGCCAGACGACCTCCTGGATGAACTTCTCGGCGTCGCGTTCGCCGTGAATGTCGCGCACGGCGGCGATGACCTCGGGTTCGGTCAACAGGCGGTGGCGCAGGTAGGGCGAGAGCTGGCTCACCCCCTCGGGACTGTCGAAGTTGCGTTGCGCGGCGTAGCGCGCGCCGGCATCCGGGGCGAAGGCGTACAGCCGGTCGAGGCCGGCCTGGCGGGTGGGGACGAAATCATGCTCCATGGCGGCCGAGATAGGCGGCGGATCCGGCGGGGCGAGAGGGCCGCATGTCGCGCCGGGGTCGGATGTCGCGTCCAGGTATTTGTGGAAAGATGAAGCCGGGGGTGGTGGCGTTCCGGAGGCGGCGCGCCAGATCCTCACGGCAAGGAGGGACACCATGACACCATTCACGTTTCGCACCGCGACCGAAATCCGGTTCGGGAGGGGCACGGCGCGCGCGGTCGCGCCCGATGTCGCCGCGCTGGGCCGCCGGGTCCTGCTGGTGGGCGGCGGCACGGCGGCGCGCTCGGACTGGCTGGCCGAGGCGCTGGCGGCCGAGGGCTGCACCGTGGACCGTTTCGCCGTGAGCGGGGAGCCCGATGTCGCGACGATCCAGGCGGGCGTGGCGGCGGCCGAGGGGGCCGAGGTGATCGTGTCCCTGGGGGGCGGCGCGGTGATCGATACCGGCAAGGCCATCGCCGGGCTGCGACCCAGCCCCCGGCCGCTGATGGATCACCTGGAGGTCGTGGGGAAGGGGCTGCCGCTGGAGGCTGCGCCGCTGCCGTTCGTCGCGCTGCCCACCACCGCCGGCACCGGGGCCGAGGTCACGAAGAACGCGGTCATCGGGGTGCCCGAGGCGCGGCGCAAGGTCAGCCTGCGCGACGACCGGATGCTGGCGGACCTGGCCGTGGTGGACCCGGAGCTGACCGACGGCGCGCCGCGCGGGGTGACGCTGGCTTCGGGGCTGGACGCGGTGACGCAGGTGATCGAGCCCTACCTGAGCGCGAAGGCGAACCCGTTGACCGACGCGCTCTGCCGCGCCGCCATCCCGGGCGGTCTGGCGGCGCTGGCGCGGCTGATGGAGGGCGAGGATCCGGATGCGCGCGATGCGCTGGCCTATTGCAGCCTGTCGGGGGGCCTCGCGCTGGCCAATGCGGGGCTGGGCGCGGTGCACGGGCTGGCCGGGCCCATCGGCGGCGTGGCGCAAGCGCCGCACGGGGCAGTCTGCGGCGCGCTTTTGCCGCATGTGATGGACGCCAACGCCGCGGCCGCCGATGGCGCCTTGGCGGAGCGGATCGCCGAAGTGCGGGTCTGGATCGACGCGGCGCTGGGCGGCGCGGACCTGGCCCGCTGGTCGCGCGACGCGGGCCTGCCGGGGCTTGGCGACATGGGGTTGTCGGAGGACGACCTGTCGGACGTGGCAGAGGCGGCGCAGGGATCGTCGTCGATGAAGGGCAACCCGGTGACGCTTTCGACCGGGACGCTGATCGACCTCATGCGCTCGGCGTGGTGAACGGGCCGTCCCTTGCGGCTGGCAGGGCGCGCTACTAAGACTCTGTCAACCCGACGCACATTATTCGCGATCACACCCAAGCTGAAGGCAGGCACATGCAAAACCCCATCGAGCACATGATGAATCTCGTCCCCATGGTCGTAGAGCAGACCAGCCGGGGCGAGCGTGCTTACGACATCTTCTCGCGGCTTCTGAAGGAACGGATCATCTTCCTGTCGGGGCCGGTCCACGACGGCATGTCGTCGCTGATCGTGGCGCAGCTGCTGCATCTCGAGGCCGAGAATCCCAAGAAAGAGATTAGCATGTATATCAACAGCCCCGGTGGCGTCGTCACCAGCGGCCTGTCGATCTACGACACCATGCAGTACATCAAGCCGCCGGTCAGCACGCTGGTGGTGGGGCAGGCGGCCTCGATGGGGTCGCTGCTGCTGACGGCGGGCGAGCCGGGGATGCGGTTCTCGCTGCCCAACAGCCGCGTGATGGTGCACCAGCCCTCGGGCGGCTACCAGGGCCAGGCCACCGACATCATGATCCACGCGCAGGAGACGCAGAAGCTGAAGGACCGGCTGAACGAGATCTACGTCAAGCATACCGGCCAGCCCATGAAGAAGGTCGTCGACGCGCTGGAGCGGGACAATTTCATGTCCCCCGAGGAGGCCAAGGAGTGGGGCCTGATCGACGAGATCGTCGAAAACCGCGCCAAGGGCGACGACTGACGGGGCCCGTTTCCCGGCGGCCCGCGACGCAGGTTTTTGCGATTGCGGGCCTCTGGGCGGTGCCCTAGTCTGCCCGAAAGGGTGGAGAAGCCACGGGGAATTCTGTCCCCGGCAAAGACGACGCAACGGGTCTGGCGGCCCGGAAGGATAGACGATGGCTACGAATTCAGGCGACAGCAAGAACACGCTTTACTGCAGCTTCTGCGGGAAATCCCAGCACGAGGTGCGCAAGCTCATCGCCGGTCCCACCGTGTTCATCTGCGACGAATGCGTCGAGCTGTGCATGGACATCATCCGCGAAGAGACCAAGTCGGCGGGACTGAAGGCCTCGGACGGGGTGCCCACGCCCAAGGAAATCTGCGAAGTCCTCGACGACTACGTGATCGGCCAGCTGCACGCCAAGCGGGTCCTGTCGGTGGCGGTGCACAACCACTACAAGCGGCTGAACCACGCCGGTAAATCCGACATCGAGCTGAACAAGTCGAACATCCTGCTGATCGGCCCCACGGGCTGCGGCAAGACGCTGCTGGCGCAGACGCTGGCGCGGATCCTCGACGTGCCGTTCACCATGGCCGACGCCACGACGCTGACCGAGGCGGGCTATGTGGGCGAGGATGTCGAGAACATCATCCTGAAGCTTCTCCAGGCCAGCGAATACAATGTCGAGCGCGCGCAGCGCGGCATCGTCTATATCGACGAGGTCGACAAGATCACCCGCAAGTCCGACAATCCGTCCATAACGCGCGACGTGTCGGGCGAGGGCGTGCAGCAGGCCCTTCTGAAGATAATGGAAGGCACCGTGGCCAGCGTGCCGCCCCAGGGTGGGCGCAAGCACCCGCAGCAGGAATTCCTGCAGGTGGACACCACGAACATCCTGTTCATCTGCGGCGGCGCCTTCGCGGGGCTCGAGAAGATCATCAGCCAGCGCGGCAAGGGCAGCGCCATCGGTTTCGGCGCCGACGTCAAGGACGCCGAGGCGCGGGGCGTGGGCGAGATGTTCACCGAGCTCGAGCCCGAAGACCTGCTGAAGTTTGGCCTGATCCCCGAATTCGTCGGTCGCCTTCCGGTGATCGCCACGCTCGAGGATCTGGACGAGGACGCGCTGGTCACCATCCTGACCAAGCCGAAGAACGCGCTGGTCAAGCAGTACCAGCGCCTGTTCGAGCTGGAAGACGCCGCGCTGACCTTCACCGACGACGCGTTGACTGCCATCGCCAAGCGCGCGATCGAGCGCAAGACCGGCGCACGCGGCCTGCGGTCGATCATGGAGGACATCCTGCTCGACACGATGTTCGACCTGCCGGGCATGGACAGCGTGGACGAAGTCGTCGTCAACGAGGAGGCCGTGACCTCGGAGGCGGCCCCGCTGATGATATATTCCGAAAGCAAGAAAACGGGCACGCCGGCCAGCGCCGGTTGACCCCGAAACGCCGCGCCCCCGGGCGCGGCGTTTTTTATTTACGGCAACGCGCCCCGGCGCTCAGGGGCGGGCGCGCGGGACCGGCAGGCTCTTGGATTGATTTGCGGCCAGCCCGGCCAGGTCCCGGTCCGGTGCCGGGACGGCACCGACCGGCTCCAGCTTCAGGACACGGCGGCCATCTTCGTTCTCGGCAAAGCTGTTCTGGAACCGGGTGCCATCCTCGCCCCGCTTTTCTTCCATTTCGCGGGCCATGCGCAGGGTCAGGCGCACCGTCCGCTCCAGCAGGCTCGGCGCCGTCGAGGGCGCGGTGGCGCCGGCCGCGCTCAGCGCCGCGCCGGCGATGGGTGACGCGGTCGAGACTGGGATCACGCCGGTGGCGCCCCCCGCGCTGAACAGGGTCGCGACGGCGATGAGACCGCATCCGAAGAGGGTGAGTTTGATCAGGCGCATGGGATGACTTCTTTGCTGGCTCTTGCCCCCAAGGTTGTGGAAGGATCAGGCAAAATTTGGGCAACCCGAGGACATTGTGCGGCGTGTGACGACAAATTCCCCGTTCGAGACGCGGATCGGATATTCTCGCGCGGTGGCCTGCGATGGGTGGATCTTCGTGGCCGGGACCACCGGCTATGATTACGCGACCATGGAGATGCCGCAGGACGTGGCGCAGCAATGCCGCAACGCGCTGGCCACCATCGAAGGCGCCCTGGCCGAGCTGGGCGCGAGTCTGCGCGACGTGGTCCGGGTGACCTATGTTCTGCCCGACCCCGACGACTGGCCCGCCTGCTGGCCGGTCACGCGCGCGGCCTTCGGAGACGCGCCCCCGGCGGCGACGATGATGTCGGCGCGCCTGCAAGCCCCCGAGATGCGGATCGAGATCGAGGTGACGGCCCGCCAACCCTCTGGACGTTGAGGCCGCTCTGGGCCATATCTGGCACAATCCGAAGGAGGCTCCATGGGCATTCTGAAAAAGATCCTCAGCGCGGTCACATGGTGGGACGGCGCCACGCTGAACACCCGTATCTGGTCCTGGCGCCACGGCACCAAGGTGGGCGAAGACGGGCAGGGCAACGTGTTCTACCAGAACGCCGACGGGTCGCGCCGCTGGGTGATCTACAACGGCGAGGTCGAGGGGAGCCGCATCGACCCCGACTGGCACGGCTGGCTGCACCACACCTGGAACGAACCGCCGACCGAACGCCCGCTGACCCACCGCAAGTGGGAAAAGCCGCACGTTCCCAACCTGACCGGCACGCCCGCGGCCTATGCGCCCGCCGGGTCGATCCGCAACCCCGAGCCCAAGCCGCGCGCCGATTACGAGGCGTGGAGCCCGGAATGATCCGGATCATGGCGGCGCTGGCGCTGGCCGTGACGGCGGTGCCCGCCACGGCGCAGTTCCGCGACACGATCGTCGCGCAGGACCGCACCGACCGGGCGGCGGGCGTCGTGCTGCGCAGCCTCGACAAGACGACGGGGCAGGTGCGGGACATTTCGCTGACGCAGGGCGACACCGAGGAGGTTGGGCGGCTGCAGGTGACCTTGGGCGAGTGTCGCTACCCGGTCGAGAACCCGTCGGGCAACGCCTATGCCTATCTCGTGATCCGTGACGCGGGCGTGGCAGAGCCGCGGTTCGCGGGATGGATGGTCGCCTCGTCCCCGGCGTTGAACGCGCTCGAGGATCGCCGTTACGACGTCTGGGTCATGCGCTGCACCAGCTGATCGGGCGTCGGTATCGGCAGATCGGCCCGGAACTGCGCCCGCTCGGACAGCGCGGCGGCCAGGCGCTTGCGGTACTCGGCGCGCGAGATCTCGACACCGCCGAGTGAGGCCAGGTGCGGCGTGATGAACTGGGTATCGAACAGCCGATAGCCGCAGCTTTGCAACCGGTCCACCAGGTAGGCCAGTGCGATCTTCGACGCGTCGCGGCGGCGCGAAAACATCGATTCGCCGAAGAACGCCGCGCCGAGGCTGACGCCATAGACCCCTCCGGCCAGTGCGCCATCTTCGTCCCAAAGCTCGATGGAATGGGCGAGCCCCGATCGGTGCAGAAGGCCGTAGGAGGCCGCGATCTCGTCGTTGATCCAGGTTTCGTCCCGGTCCGCGCAGCCCGCGATCACGCCGTCGAAATCGCGGTCGAAGCTGATGTCGAAAGGCGCCCGGCGGATGGTCCTGCGCAACGACCGCGACAGGTGGAAGCCGTCCAGGGGCAGGACGCCGCGCAATTGCGGATCGACCCAGAACACGTCCGCGGACTCGCGGCTGTCGGCCATGGGGAACACGCCCTGGGCGTAGGCCTGAACCAGGAGATCCGGCGAGATGCGCTGCATCCCGCCGCCGTTACTGCAGGTTGGTTTCGAGCCAGTGCTCGAGCCAGTGGATGGTATAGTCGCCGCTTTGAACGGCGGGCTCGCGCAGCAGGGCATGGAACAGCGGCACGGTGGTGTCCACGCCGTCGATGATCAACTCGCCCAGGGCGCGGCTGAGGCGCGACAGCGCCTCGGGCCGGTCGCGGCCGTGAACGATCAGCTTGCCGATCAGGCTGTCGTAGTAGGGCGGGATCCGGTAGCCGTCGTAGAGCGCGCTGTCCATCCGGACGCCCAGGCCGCCGGGCGCATGATACTGCGAGATCCTGCCGGGCGAGGGGCTGAAGCTGGGCAGCTTTTCCGCGTTCAGCCGCACCTCGATGGCGTGACCGTTGATCCGCAGGTCGTCCTGCGTGAACGACATGGGCAGCCCGGCGGCAACGCGGATCTGCTCGCGCACCAGGTCCACGCCGAACACGGCCTCGGTCACCGGGTGCTCGACCTGGAGGCGGGTGTTCATCTCGATGAAATAGAACTGGCCGTCCTCGAACAGGAACTCGATCGTTCCGGCGCCGGCATAGTTGATGTTCGCCACGGCCTCGGCGCAGGTGCGGCCGATCTCGGCGCGTTGTTCGGGGGTGATGGCGGGGCCGGGCGCCTCTTCGAAGACCTTCTGGTGGCGACGTTGCAGCGAGCAGTCCCGCTCGCCCAGGTGCACGGCGTTGCCCTTGCCGTCGCCGAAGACCTGCACCTCGATATGGCGCGGGGTGCCCAGGTATTTCTCGATATAGACCTCGTCGTTGCCGAACGCGGCCTTGGCCTCGGACCGGGCGGAATACCAGGCCTGCTCGAGCTCGCCCTCGGACCGGGCCAGCTTCATGCCGCGCCCGCCGCCGCCGGCGGTGGCCTTGATGATGACCGGGTAGCCCATGTCGCCGGCGACTTTCCCGGCCTCGTCCAGGTCGGCGACGCCGCCATCGCTGCCTGGCACGCAGGGCACGCCCAGTTTCTTCATCGTGTCCTTGGCGGTGATCTTGTCGCCCATCATGCGGATATGCTCGGCCCGGGGGCCGATGAAGGTCAGCTCGTGATCCTCGACGATCTGCACGAAATTGGCGTTCTCGGACAGGAAGCCATAGCCGGGATGGATCGCCTGCGCGCCCGTGATCTCGCAGGCCGAGATGATGGCCGGAAAACTCAGGTAGCTTTGCGCGGCCGAGGGCGGGCCGATGCACACGGATTCGTCGGCCATGCGCACGTGCATCGCGTCCGAGTCGGCGGTGGAATGCACCGCCACCGTGGCCACGCCCATCTCGCGGGCGGCCCGGATGACGCGAAGGGCGATTTCGCCGCGGTTGGCGATCAGGATCTTGTCGAACATGCCTGCGCCTTATTCGATGATCATCAGGGGGGCGCCGAATTCCACCGGGGCGCCATCCTCGATCAGGATGCGCTTGACCTTGCCCGCGCGCGGCGCCGGGATGTGGTTCATGGTCTTCATGGCCTCGACGATCAGCAGCGTCTGGCCTTCGCTCACGGTGTCGCCGGTCGACACGAAATTGGCCGCGCCGGGTTCGGGTGCCATGTAGACGGTGCCCACCATGGGCGAGGTCACGGCGCCGGGCTGGCTGGCCGGGTCGTCGTTCACCGGCTCGGGCGCGGGTTGCGCGGCGGGGGCCGGCGCGGGGGCCGGGGTGGGCGCGGCGGTGGCCTGGGCGACCACGTGCTTTTCGCGGCTCACGCGCACGTCCAGGCTGTCGTCCTCGCCGTATTCCCGCTTGACCCGCAATTCGGTCAGATCGTTCTCGCGCAGCAGCTCGGCCAGTGCCTTGATGAAGCTCACGTCATTCTTGTGCGGGTTGTCGGCCATGCATTCCTCGTTCCCTCTGCCGCCCCGTGTGTTCCGGAGCCTGTCAATCGCCACATATAGGGCAGCCGGCCGCAGGTGGAAAGCGGGTTGGGTCTTCGGGGCCAACACGGGCGGCCGGACGCGTCGCGAACCGGGGCCGGCGGCATGCAAAGGAACGGGAGGACCGCCTAGAACAGCGCGTCGAGTTGCCTTTCGCGCGGCGCCCCCGTCACCGGGGCATAGTTCGCCGTCCGCGCGCCTTGGGCCGGCGGGGGCAGCGGCAGCGAGGGCACCCGTGTCAGGGCGAGCCTTCGCACGGGTCCCGCGGCCACCGGAGCGGGGGCGGGGTCCGCGTAGTATTCCGACCGCGATCCCGCCGCAGCCTCGAGCCTGCGCGCCTCGCGCCGTGCGGCCTGGCGCAGCCCGGCGAGGCGGAACATCGCGATGTCGGGCGGTGTGTCGACGGACAGCATGGGGCGGGGGCCTCGGGGCGTTGAGGTTAACTTCCTCTTAATCTGGCTCCGGGAGGTGAACAGAACCTTAATGCCACAATCGAAACCGCCGACAAATTTCCCAAAAGCGGCCTGCTTGACCCCCCGGGGGGCCATGGTAGCGTCGCCGCGATATGGATTTGAAAGGGGGCGCCGGGTGAGACGTCAGCTAATTCTGGTCACGGCGCTGGTCGCCCTCACGGGATGTGTCGAAGCAACGGGTGGGCGGAGCGCGCAGCCCTCGGCCGCCGCGCTGGCGGCGCTGCCGCAGGGCATGAACCCCGGCTTCCTGATCCGGGATTCGAACGGATGCTGGGGCCTCGCGCTCGAGGCGTCTGCAACCCCCACGGGCATTCCGCTGCGCGATGCCACCGGCCAGCAGGTCTGCGATGGCGATGCCGTCACCTGACGACGCCGACCGCCGGCGCGCGGTCGCGCCGGTCATCTGCTATACCACCGATGCCCTGCCGCCGGTCGATGCCGACCGCATTGCCCGTGTCAGGTCCGATCTGCGCGCGGTCGACCACGTGCGCGTCCCGCCACGCGATGCGGCGGCCATCCGTGTGCCCGCGGGCCACGTATTGCGTATCGCCTGCCCCGACGGCGCGCAGGTGGGGGACCTGAACCTGTTCGCCGACGGCAACCTGTCCGAGCGGTTCTACAGCGGCAAGACGCGGGCGCTGCACGGCACTCATGTCGACGTCGGCGACCGGCTGTGGTCGGGGTTTCCCTACCTACGGCCCATGGCGACGGTGATCGCCGACAGCCTGGACTGGTACGGCACGGACGCGTTCGGCGGGCGGGTGCATGACGTGATCGGAACGCGCTGCGACCCCTACACCGCGCACCTGCTGGGCGGCGGTGATTATCACCACTGCTGCCATTCCAACCTGACCCGCGCGCTGGCCGACGCCACCGGCTTGAGCCTGCCCGAGTCCGAGCCCTACGTGCACGACGTGCTGAACGTGTTCATGTGCACGGGCTTCACCGCCGACGAGGGGCGGTATTTCATGAAGGCCAGCCCCGCGCGGGCGGGCGATCACCTGGACCTTCTGGCCGGGATCGACCTGCTGGCGGTGCTGAGCGCGTGCCCCGGCGGCGATTGCGGAGCCGAGCATTCGTCGGACACCGCGGTCTGCCACGCGCTAAGCATGGAGGTTCTGCGGCCCGCCGACGACGTGCTGCGCAACTGGCAGACGCCCGAGGTCAGCGGCTACGACGGCAGCCACGGGCGCTAGTCGGGGTTGCCGCGCGCCCTTGCGTCGTCGTCGAGCCCGTCCCACCACTCCGCGTAGCTGGAGTTCCAGGGCGCCTTGCGCGTCTCGTCTGGCGCACCGTCGTCCCACCAGACCGGTCCCCGCTCGCCCAGCCGCTTCTTGGCCGCGTCCATCCGGTCACGGGCGTCGCGTTCCTGGGCCTCGGTCTCGGCCCGCCCCACATCGCGCCGCGCCTGCATGAGCGCCTTCACCGCCGCGCGCCGTTCGCTGTCGTCGAGGGACGGATCGGTCTTCCGCCACAACCGCCCCTTGGAGACGAAGTAGCGGCCATCGGGGGTTTCGGGGTAATCCTTGCGGGGCATGGGGGCTTTCTTGGGGGGAGAGGTGGTGTCGAAGTTTTCAGGCCATTGCAGACCTGTCGACATAGGTCGCGAACCCCTGCTTCGAGCCTATACTTGACGGCTCGCGTCTTGGGTGCTTCGTGCGTGTGACCGTCACGCATGGCGCTATGGCAGAGATCATGCCTCCAGCACTTGCTTTGTGTCTTTGCCTCGTAGGGACTTTATTCTCAGGAGCATTGGTAGGTTAAAGCTACGCACGGTTTAGAACCCCCGAGCATGAAGAAGGCGGATACTTCAAACTTCAAAAGGACTTAGCGGAGCTACTAGGTATGGGCATATGGGCTAAGATCCAGCGATCAAAGCCTGTTAGATGGGCTTCATTCATTATTTGCCTCACAGTGTTTCTGCTATTCGCTTTTGGCATTGCCTGGTTTGCGGTCTTAACGTTCGTGCAGGCGAATGGAACTGCAGCTACGTCCGCATAGCCGACCAACGCGCAAGTCGCTGCGAGCGTAACCTCCCCACCCTCCCTTCCGCGACGGCCCGAGATCCTTCGCCAGCAAGCACTTCCACACAAAAAAAGGCGCGGGGGTTTCGCCCCGCGCCCGGTACTCGTTCAGAACCTCGGGTTACTTGTTCAGCCGGTTCTCGATCAGGTCGTCGACCACCTCGGGCTCGGCCAGGGTGGAGGTATCGCCCAGCTGGTCGTGCTCGTTCACGGCGACCTTGCGCAGGATGCGGCGCATGATCTTGCCCGAGCGGGTCTTGGGCAGGCCGGGCGCCCACTGGATGTAGTCGGGCTTGGCGATTGGGCCGATCTCGCCGCGGACCCAGTCCTGAAGCTCTTTCTTCAGCTCGTCCGAGGGCTGATTGCCGTCCATGAGCGACACGTAGCAGTAGATCGCCTGGCCCTTCACGTCGTGGGGCACACCGACCACCGCGGCCTCGTTCACCGCCTTGTGGGCGACCAGAGCGCTCTCGATCTCGGCGGTGCCCATGCGGTGGCCCGACACGTTCAGCACGTCGTCCACGCGGCCGGTGATCCAGTAGTACCCGTCCTCGTCGCGCATGCAGCCGTCTTCGGTGAAGTAGTAGCCCTTGTACTGCTGGAAGTAGGTGTTCATGAACCGGTCGTGGTCGCCGTAGACCGTGCGCATCTGCGACGGCCAGCTGTCGGCGATGGCCAGCACGCCCTCGACGCCGTTGCCTTCCTTGACCTTCCCGCTTTCGGGATCCAGCACCACGGGCTGCACGCCGAAGAAGGGGCGCGTGGCCGAGCCGGGCTTGGTGGGCGTCGCGCCGGGCAGGGGGGTCAGCATGTGGCCGCCCGTCTCGGTCTGCCACCAGGTATCGACGATGGGGCATTTCCCCTTGCCGACCACGTCGTTGTACCAGTTCCAGGCCTCGGGGTTGATGGGCTCGCCCACCGTGCCCAGGACCTTCAGCGACGACAGGTCGTATTTTTCGACGAACTCGGTCCCCTTGCCCATGAGCGCGCGGATGGCGGTGGGGGCGGTGTAGAACTGGTTCACGCCGTGGTCCTGGCAGACCTTCCAGCAGCGGCCCGCATCGGGATAGGTGGGCACGCCCTCGAACATCACGGTGGTCGCGCCGTTGGCGAGCGGCCCGTAGACGATGTAGCTGTGGCCGGTCACCCAGCCCACGTCCGCGGTGCACCAGTAGATGTCGCCGTCGTGGTAGTCGAACGTGTACTGGTGGGTCATCGCGGTATAGACGATGTAGCCGCCCTGGCTGTGGACCACGCCCTTGGGCTGGCCGGTCGAGCCCGAGGTGTAGAGGATGAACAGCGGATCCTCGGCGTTCATCTCCTCGGCCGGGCAGTCGTCGGAGACCTTGTCCTCCATCTCGTGCAGCCAGTGGTCGCGGCCCTGGGTCCAAGAGATGTCGTTGCCCGCGCGCTTGACCACCAGCATCTTGGCGTCGTGATTGACCTTGGCGAAAGCCTTGTCGGCATTGTCCTTCAGCGCGGTGACGCGGCCGCCGCGGGGGCCGCCATCGGCGGTGATGACCACCTTGGCCTCGGAGCCGTTCACGCGGCTGGCCAGCGCATCGGGCGAGAAGCCCGCGAAGACCACCGAGTGGATGGCGCCGATGCGCGCGCAGGCCAGCATGGCATAGGCCGCCTGGGGGATCATCGGCAGGTAGATCACCACACGGTCGCCCTTGCCCACGCCCATTTCCTTCAGGACGTTGGCGAACTTGCCCACGTGGGCGTGCAGCTGCTGGTAGGTGATGTGCTGGTCGCTGCCGTCATCCTCGTCCGGGACCCAGATGATGGCGGTCTGGTCGCCGCGGTCCTTCAGGTGGCGGTCGATGCAGTTGGCGGCCACGTTCAGCGTGCCGTCCTCGAACCAGCGGATGTCGACCTTGCCATAGGTGAAATCTGTGTTCTTAACCTTGGTATACGGCTTGATCCAGTCGATGCGCTTGCCGTGCTCGCCCCAGAACGCGTCCGGGTCGGCGATCGAGGCGGCATACATTTCCTCGTACTTGGCGGCATCCACGTGCGCCGTCTTGACGAAATCGGGGCTGGGCGCGTGTTTTTCCACGTCGGTCTCTGGCATCGGTTCCTCCTCCTTCACTTGTGCGGGCACATAGGCCAGTCGCCCCCCGGCTCTATCCGGGCGGAGCGGGGCGGGCCCTCGTAAATTCGTCCTAGATGGCCAGGTACTCGGCGCGCAGCGCCTCGTCGTCCAGCACCTCCTGGGCCGAGCCGTCATAGACCACCGACCCGGTGTCGAGGATCACGGCCCGGTCGGCGAGCTTGAGCGCGGCCACCGCGTTCTGCTCGACCAGGATGGTCGTGATGCCCTGGTCGCGGATGATGTTCAGCGTCTTGGCGATCTCCTGCACGATCACGGGGGCGAGCCCCTCGTAGGGCTCGTCCAGCAGCAGCACCTTGATGTCACGGCAGAGCGCCCGGGCGATGGCCAGCATCTGCTGCTCGCCACCCGAGAGCGTCACGCCTTCCTGGCGGCGGCGCTCCTTGAGGCGGGGAAACAGCTCGTACACCCGCTCGATCCCCCAGCCCTTGGGCGGCGCGATCTGGGCCAGTTGCAGGTTCTCCTCGACCGTGAGGCCGGGGATGATGCGCCGGTCCTCGGGCACCAGCTGGATGCCCGCGGCGGCGGCCTGGTGGGACCGCATCTCGTGCAGGGGCTGGTGGTCAAGCCAGATCTCGCCGTGGCGCAGCGCCGGGTTGTCGAGCCGCGCGATGGCGCGCAGGGTCGAGGTCTTGCCCGCGCCGTTGCGGCCGAGCAGGGCCAGGATCTCGCCCTCGTGGACGTTGAAGCTCACGTCCTGGACGATGTAGCTCTCGCCGTAATAGGCCTCGATATTGGCGACGCTCAGGAAAGCCGGCGCGGTGGCCGCGTTGTTGGCGTGCTTGTTGAAGGGCGCGTTCATGGTCTTTCGTCTCCTCCCGGCGATCTTCGCAAGAAGACCGTTCCGTATTGCTCAAGAAACACGGCGCGGGGCGGGCCCGCGCCGCGGCGGCCCCTAGACCTCGGCCTCGCCCAGGTAGGCTTCACGGACCTTCGGGTGGCCCTTGATGTTCTCGGGCGTGTCCTCGACCAGCGGCGTGCCCTGGGCCAGCACCGTGATCCGGTCGGCGAGCGAGAAGACCACGTGCATGTCGTGCTCGATGATGCACATGGTCAGTTCGCCCTTGGCCTTGATGGTCTTCAGCAGGTCGATGGTGTTGTTGGTATCGGCCCGCGCCATGCCGGCGGTGGGTTCGTCCAGCAGCAGCAGCTTGGGCTTCTGGCTGAGGCACATGGCCATCTCGAGCCGCCGCTTGTCGCCGCGCGACAGGGACGAGGCCACGACATTGCGCTTTTCCAGCATGTTGACTTCGTCCAGCATCGCCTCGGCCTTGGCGATGATGTCGGTCTCGGCGTCGCAGGACTCGTAGGCGTGCATCCGGAACGATCCGTCCCGCTTGGCGAAGCAGGGGATCATCACGTTCTCGAACACCGACAGGTCTCCGAAGATCTCGGGTGTCTGGAACACCCGGGAAATGCCCATCTGGTTGATCTCGTGCGGCTTGCGCCCCAGCACAGACTGGCCGTCGAACATGACGCTGCCCGTGTCGGGGATCAGCTTGCCGATCAGGCAGTTCAGCAGGGTGGACTTGCCCGCCCCGTTGGGCCCGATGATCGCGTGGCAGGTGTTTTCCTTCACGCTGAGGTTCACGTCCCCCAGGGCCTGCAACCCGCCGAAGCGCTTGCCCACGTTCTTGACTTCAAGGATTCCCATGGGTCCGGCTCCTTATTCCGAGTGCTGCTGTTGTTCGGCCGCGGATTTCTCGACGGTGGACGTCTTGGTCTCCTTGCGGCGGAACACCGATGCGATGCGCTGTCCGCCCTCAACCAGCCCGCCGGGCAGGAAGATCACGACCAGCATGAACAGAAGGCCCAGGGTCAGGTGCCAGCCCTTGCCGATGAAGGGATGGATAACGAAGACCAGGAAATCCTCGATCCCGTCGGGCATGAAGGCGAACCACTGGTGCAGGATGCCGTCGTTGATCTTGGACACGATGTTTTCCATGTACTTGATCATGCCCGCGCCCAGCACCGGGCCGATCAGGGTGCCCGCGCCGCCGAGGATGGTCATCAGCACCACCTCGCCGCTGGCGGTCCAGAACATCCGCTCGGGGCCCACCTGGGTGTCCATCGCGACCATCAGGCCGCCGGCGAGACCGGCATACATGCCCGAGATGACGAAGGCCGCCAGGGTATAGGGGCGCGAGTTCAGCCCGGTGTAGTTCATGCGCTGCTGGTTCGATTTCACGGCGCGCAGCATCATCCCGAACGGCGAACGGAACAGCCGGATCGCCAGGTAGAAGCTGAGCAGCATGAAGACGGCCGCGATGTAGTAGCCGGCGTTGAAGGTGAACAGCCAGTCGCCAATCGCCATTTCGTAGCTCGCGCGCATGTCGACGCCGAAGAAGTTGGCGCGCCCGATCTCGGTGGGGCCGAGGTTCGACAGCAGCGGGGTGTCGGTGGCCTTCAGCTGCAGCCCGGTCTCGCCGCCCGTGATGGGGGTCAGCACCGAGTAGGCCAGCGCGTAGCTCATCTGCGCGAAGGCCAGCGTCAGGATCGAGAAGTAGATCCCCGACCGCCGCAGCGAGATGTAGCCGACGATCAGGGCGAAGATCCCGGCGAAGACGATCGACATGATGATCGCCGGGATGACGTTCAGCGTCAGCAGCTTCATCATCCAGATCGCGGCGTAGGAGCCCACGCCCAGGAAGGCGGCGTGGCCGAAGCTGAGATAGCCGGTCAGGCCGAACAGGATGTTGAAGCCGATGGCGAAGATCCCGAAGATCACGAAACGCTGCATCAGGTCGGGATAGCCGCCGTTGAACTGCGCCAGCGCGCTGCCTTCGGGGAAGGGGTTCAAGATGAACGGCGCCAGGATCGTCAGCAGTGCCACGATGATGAACAGCCCCAGGTCCTTGCCGGTCAGACCCAGCAGGCCGCTGCTCTTGTGAGCCGCGGACGCGCGCGGTCGGGTCGCGTCCATGCGGGTGTCGGTGGTTTGATCGGTCATGGCTTATTCCTCCATCACGCCCTTGCGGCCCATCAGGCCACGCGGCCGGGTGAGCAGAATGACGATGGCGACTAGGTAGATGATGATCTGGTTGATGCCGGGCACGATATCGATGACCTCGGCCATCGAGGCGAAGCTTTCGAGGATGCCCAGCAGGAAGCCCGCCAGCACGGCGCCCGGAAGCGACCCCATGCCGCCCACGACCACCACCACGAAGCTGAGGACGAGGAAGTCCATGCCCATGTGGTAGTTGGGCGAGTTGATCGGCGTGTACATGACGCCCGCCAAACCGGCGACGCAGGCGGCGATTGCGAACATGATGGTGAAGCGCTTGTCGATGTCGATGCCCAGCAGGCCCACGGTTTCGCGGTCGGCCATGCCGGCGCGGACCACCATCCCGAAGGTGGTGAACTGCAGGAAGCCGAAGACGGCGGCGATGATGACCATCGCGAAGACGAAATAGACCAGGCGCCAGTAGGGATAGACGATGGTGAACGGGTCATAGCCGATCAGCACGCCGAAATCGAACGAGCCGGTGAAGGCGTCGGGCGCGGGCGTCGGGATCGGGTTGGCGCCGAAGTAGAACTTCACCACTTCCTGCAGCACGATGGCCAGGCCGAAGGTCACCAGGATCTGGTCCGCGTGCGGGCGCTTGTAGAAATGCTTGATGAGACCCCGCTCCATGGCGATGCCCACCAGCATCATGACGGGGATGGCGAAGAGAATGGCCAGGGGCACGGACCAGTCGATGATCGTGCCGCCCACGGCCTCGCCGAACCAGTGCTCGACATACGGGGTTTCCTGCGCGCCGCCGAACGAGAAGCCGCCGACACTGGACGATGTCGCGCCCTCGTCCACGAAGCCGAGGTTCAAAATGCGCTGCAGGGTCACGGCGCAGAAGGCGCCGATCATGAACAATGCGCCATGGCCGAAATTGACGACACCCAGGGTGCCGAAGATCAGCGTCAGGCCCAGTGCGATCAGCGCGTAGGCGCTGCCCTTGTCCAGGCCATTGAGGATCTGAAGGATGAGTCCGTCCATGGCTCCATTCCGTTAATTTGGGTGGGGAAGGGCGGGCGGCCCTGGGGCCGCCCGCGGGTCTCGGCTCAGGCGCCGGGGTTGCACTCGCCCAGCGTGGCGTCGTCGCCACCGAACTGGGGGTGATCAGGCGCGTAGGTGACCTGGTCCGTCGGCGTGACCTCGACGATTTCGACCAGGTCGAACTCGTTCTCGGGGTTCTCCTTGCCGCGCACCACGACGACGTCCTTGAAGCACTGGTGGTCTTCGGCGCGATACAGCGTCGGGCCGTTGCCCAGGCCGTCGAACTCGAAGCCTTCCAGGGCCTCGACCACCGCGCAGGGGTTGAAGCTGCCCGCACGGTTGACCGCGTCGGCATACAGCAGCGTCTGCACGTAGCAGGTATGGGCGGCCTGGCTCGGCGGGCGGCCATACTTGTTGCCGAAGGACTGCACGAAGGCGTTGGTGCCGATGTAACGCTCGCCCAGCTGGTTCTCGAGCTTCCAGTCCCAGTTCTGGCTGCCGAGGATGCCGGCGATGTTCTCGCCCGCGCCCTGCGCCATCAGCTCGGAGTAGAGCGGCACGACGATCTCGAACTGCTTGCCGTTGGCGGTGGCTTCACGCAGGCCGAACTGCACGGCGTTGGTCAGCGAGTTGACCATGTTGCCGCCGTAGTGGTTCAGCACCAGCACGTCGGCGCCCGAGTTCAGGACCGGCGTGATGTAGGACGAGAAGTCGGTCTGGGTCAGCGGGGTCTTCACCGCGTTCACGGTTTCCCAGCCCTGCGCCTCGGTCGATTCGCGGACCGCCTGCTCGGTGGTGTAGCCCCAGTTGTAGTCGGCCGTCAGGTGATACGCCTTGCGGTCCGTGCCGTACTGTGCGGCCAGGATCGGCGCGAGCGCGGCGCCCGACATGTAAGAGTTGAAGAAGTGGCGGAAGCCGTTGGCCTTGCGGTCCTTGCCCGTCGTGTCGTTCGAGTGGGTCAGACCGGCCATGAAGATGATGCCGGCTTCCTGGCACAGCGCCTGGACGGCCACGGCCACGCCCGAGGACGAGCCGCCCGAAACCATCACGGCGCCGTCCTTTTCGATCATCGAGCGGGCCGAGGCGCGCGCGGCGTCCGACTTGGTCTGGGTGTCACCGGTCACGTACTCGACGCGCTTGCCGTTGATGCCGTTTCCTTCCAGCGTCTTGGACGAGAAGGTGTTCAGCATGCCGCCGTCGCCTTCACCGTTCAGGTGCTCGACGGCCAGCTCGAACGCGCGCAGTTCGTCCGCGCCCTCGTCGGCATAAGGGCCCGACTGGGGCACGTTGAAGCCCAGCGTGACGGTGTCGCCCTGCGGTGCGTTGGTGAAGCCGGTATGCGCTTCGGCCCAGGCGGCCCCGGTGAAAATCGTCGGCGTCGCCAGAACGGTGCCCGAGGCGGCGCCGGTCTTCAGCAGGCCGCGACGTGTGAAGTTAGATGACGTCATGGAAGTCCTCCCGTTTGGTTTTTTCGTCCGCGACCGTGATTCCTCCGCGCGGACCCACCCTTTTACAAGGATGGCACGATTAATACGGAGATCCGCAAACGTCTCAACAAGGCATTGATGAGTATCGGTTTTTCTGTAAATTAATGAACAATATACATTGGCATTCTGTAAACAATTTTACGCTGTGCCGCAGAAGACCGTTGGATTCACAGGGGAATTTGCCGATGGCCGACACCACGGGGGAAGGGGCGCGCATCCGGGCCCTTCGGCTCGAGACCGGGATCGCGCAGGCCGACCTGGCGCGACAGGCCGGGATCTCGCCGTCCTATCTCAATCTCATCGAACACGGCCGGCGGCCCATCGGGGGGCGGGTGCTGGCCCGGCTGGCCGAGGCGCTGGGCGCGGACGCGGCGGCCCTGTCCCGGGGCGCCGAGGTCGCGCTGATCGAGGACATGCGCCGGGCCGCGGGCCGGGCGGGCGACGGGGATGCGGTCGCGCCCGAGATCGGCCGGGTCGAGGCGATGGCGGCCGCGTATCCCGGGTGGTCGGCCCTGATCGCCGCGCAGGCCGACCGCATCGCCACGCTCGAGCGGGGCATCGCCACGCTGGGCGACCGGCTGAGCCACGACCCGTTGCTGTCGGCCTCGGTGCACGACGTCCTGTCCACGGTGACCGCGATCCAGTCGACCTCGGCCATCCTGGCCGAGGACGCCGCGCTGCCCGCGGACTGGCAGGCGCGGTTTCACCGCAACCTGCACGAGGACAGCCTGCGCCTGGCCAACAGCGCAAGGCGCCTGGCCAGCTATCTCGATGCAGGGACCGGTCCCGAGCACGACGTGCAGACGCCCCAGGACGAGATGGAGGCCTGGCTGACCCACCGCGCGTTCCACGTGGCCGACCTCGAGACCGGTGCATCCGCGCCCGAGGACCTGGCCGGGACACTGCCCGACGGCCCGGACCGCGCCGTGCTGCTGCAACATTTGCGCGACTATGCCCGCGACGCGGCGCAGCTGCCGCTCGATGCGCTGCGCGACGCGCTGCAGCGCACGGGCGCGCCCGATCCCTTTCGCGTCGCGGTCGTGGCCGACGTGCCCGTGCCGCTGGCCATGCGGCGGCTTGCCTCGGCGCCCGAGGACGTGGTCGGCACCCCGCTGGGCCTTGCGGTCTGCGACGGGGCGGGCGCCCTGACGCTGCGGCGGCCGTTGACCGGGTTCGAGATCCCGCGCTTCGGGGCGGGCTGCCCGCTCTGGCCACTGTTCGAGGCGCTGTGGTCGCCGCGGCCCGTAGCTTGCGCGCTGATCCAGCCCGGCCGCGCCACGCGTCCCGTGCAGGCGTTCGCCGCCGCCGAAAGGACCCAGCCGCGCGACCCGTCCGAGCCGGTCGTGTTGCGGGCCACCATGCTGATCGTGCCCGCCGAGGCCGGCGCGAACGCCACCGACAGCCCGCGCCCCGTGGGCCAGTCCTGCCGCCTGTGCCCGCGCGAGGGATGCCCGGCGCGGCGCGAGCCTTCGATCCTGCCCGACGCCCAGGGGTGAAAGGGATGGACTTGATTTTGACTCGGCCCCGGTGCCCCGCCATACTGTGCCACGCCGGTGGGACACCATCGCCGGACCACAGAGGGGAGGCTGTGTGTTGAGCGACGGCAAGCGCGTCCTGCTGATCGAGGACGAGCCCAACATCATCGAAGCGGTGCGTTTCATCCTGTCGCGGGACGGATGGCGCGTGTCGACCCATTCCGACGGGGCCGACGCGGTGGACGCCGTGCGCGCCCGCGCGCCCGACCTCGTGATCCTCGACGTCATGCTGCCCGACCGGTCGGGATACGACATCCTGGCCGACCTGCGCGCCGACGACGCCATGAAAGAGCTGCCGGTGCTGGTTCTGACCGCGCGCGGCCAGCAGAAGGATCGCGATCTCGCCCTGCGGCTGGGCGCGACCGAGTTCATGGTGAAGCCCTTCTCGAACCAGGCCCTTCTGGAAGCCGTGCGCCTGATCGCGGCGCCCTCGACCGGGGCCCCGCAATGAGCACCCATGAAGACGGCTCCGGCCCGTCGGACCCGACCGAGCTGCCGACCGAACGGCCGCCGGTCGACCCGGCAAGCGCCGTGCCGGTCCCCGATCCCGCACCCTTCAGCGGCCGCGACGGCTACGAGCGGCGCCGCCTCACCGACGCGGCGCGCCTGTTGCCGGTTCTGGCCGCCGTGCTGTTCTTCCTGCCCATCCTCTGGGCCGGGCAGGGCGACGGGAGCGCTGCGGCATCCACGGCGCGCGGCGGGCTTTACCTGTTCGGGGTCTGGGCGCTTCTGATCGGGGCGGCGCGGCTCCTGTCCATGGCGCTGGCGCGCTCGGCTGACGGGCCGGGGGCGTGAGCGCGCCCGTCCAGGGGGACTGAGCCCGTGCCGCTGAACCTGGTGGTCGTGTCGGCCATCGCCTATGTCGCGCTGCTGTTCGCCGTGGCCTTCTGGGCCGAGGGCGCGGCGCGGCGCGGCCGGGCGCGGTGGCTGCGCGGCCCGCTGATCTATACCCTGTCGCTGTCGATCTACTGCACCGCCTGGACCTTCTACGGCGCCGTGGGCACGGCGGCGCGCACGGGGCTGGAGTTCGTGACGATCTATCTCGGCCCCACGCTGGTGATGGTGGGGTGGTGGGCGCTTCTGCGCAAGATCGTCCGCATCGGGCAGGTGCAGCGGATCACCTCGATCGCCGACATGATCTCGTCGCGCTACGGCAAGTCCACGGCGCTGGGCGGGTTGGTGACCGCAATGGCCGTGGTCGGCACCGCGCCCTATATCGCGCTGCAACTGCAGTCTGTGACGCTGAGCTTCGCTGCGCTGGCCGGACCCGCGCAGGCCAGCCTGAACGACACCGCGCTGATCGTCGCCATCGGACTGGCCGTCTTCACGATCCTCTTCGGCACCCGCAACCTCGACGTGAACGAAAGGCACAACGGCATCGTCACGGCCATCGCGCTCGAGGCGGTGGTGAAGCTGGTCGCGCTGATGGCGGTGGGGGCTTTCGTCGTCTGGGGCATCGCGGGCGGCCCGTCGCAGACATTCGAGCTGATCGAAGCCGCGCCCATCGCCACGTGGGAGCTGCAGCCAGGCCGCTGGCTGGGCCTGACGATGCTGTCGGCCGCGGCCTTCCTGTGCCTGCCGCGGATGTTCCAGGTCATGGTGGTCGAGAACAGCGACGAGCGGCACCTCGCCACCGCGTCCTGGGCCTTCCCGAGCTACCTGTTCGCGCTCAGCCTTTTCGTCGTGCCCATCGCGGCGGTGGGCCTGCAGGTCATGCCGGCCGGGTCGAACCCGGACCTGTTCGTGCTGACCATACCGCTGGCGCAGGAGCAGGACGCCCTCGCCATGCTGGCATTCCTCGGCGGCTTCTCCTCGGCCACGTCGATGGTGATCGTCGCCTGCATCGCGCTGGCCACGATGATGTCGAACCACGTGATCGTGCCTTTGTGGCTGGCCATGCGCGAACAGGGGGCGACGGTGTCGGGCGACGTGCGCCACGTGGTGATCGGCGCGCGGCGAGCCAGTATCGTGGGCCTGCTCGCGCTGGGCTACGTCTACTACCGGTTTACCGGCGGCGGCGCGTTCCTGGCCTCGATCGGGCTGATCTCGTTCTGCGGGGTGGCGCAGATCCTGCCGGTGCTCCTCGGTGGCATCTTCTGGCGCGGCGCCACGCGGATCGGGGCGGGCGCCGGGCTGATTCTGGGCTTTGCCGTCTGGACCTGGACGCTGTTCCTGCCCAGTTTCGGCGATGGCGTCGCCGTGTCGGCGGCGACCATGGCCGAGGGGCCCATGGGCTTCGGCTGGCTGCGGCCCCACGCGCTTTTCGGGATCAGCGGACTGGATCCGCTGCTTCACGCCTTCTTCTGGTCCATGAGCCTGAACACCCTGGCCTTCATCGCCGGGTCGCTTCTGTCGAAGGCTACGGCGATCGAGCGGGTGCAGGGCGCGGCCATGGTCAACGTGTTCCGCTTCGGCTCGGGCGCGCGGGGCTGGACGCCCGCCACGGTCGAGGCCGAAGACCTTCTGATGATGGCGCAACGTATTCTGGGCGGCCGCGAAGCGCAGCGGCTGTTCCGGGCCGAGGCGGTGGCGCAGGGCAAGCGCGGCTTCCTGCCCGATGTCACGCCCGATTTCCTGACGCACCTGGAACGCCAGCTGGCCGGATCGGTGGGCGCGGCAACGGCGCACGCCATGGTGGGCCAGATCACCGGCGGCCTCGTCGTGTCGGTCGAGGAGCTCATGCGCGTGGCGGACGAGACGGCGCAGATCATGGAGTATTCCGCCCGGCTCGAGGCGCAGTCCGAGGAACTGAGCCGCACCGCCGCGCAGCTACGCGAGGCGAACGAGAAGCTGACGGCGCTGTCGATCCAGAAGGACGCCTTTCTCAGCCAGATCAGCCACGAGCTGCGCACGCCCATGACCTCGATCCGGTCATTTTCCGAGATCCTGCGCGACGGCGGCGACATGACGCCCGAGCAGCGCAGCCGGTTCTCGGGCGTGATCCACGACGAGGCGCAGCGCCTGACGCGGCTGCTGGACGACCTGCTGGACCTGGGCGTTCTGGAGAACGGGCAGGTGTCGCTGCGGCTGGAGACCGTGCCGCTGTCGGGTATCATCGACCGGTCGCTGTCGGCCTCGGGGGCGGTGACGCGCATGGCGGTGGCGCGCGACCCCGCGCGCGAGCAGGTCTTCATCGAGACCGATCCCGACCGGCTGAGCCAGGTTTTCATCAACCTCATCGGCAACGCGGTGAAATACTGCCAGGCGCCCGATCCCCGGCTCGATATCCGCGTGCGCCACGCGGGTGCCGGGCTGGACATCGATTTCGTCGACAACGGCGCCGGCATCCCGCGCGAAAGCCAGGAGGTGATCTTCGAGAAATTCGCCCGCGTCGGCGACCCGGACGCGGCGGGGGGCGCCGGGCTGGGCCTGGCCATTTGCCGTGAGATCGTGCACCGGCTGGGGGGCACGATCTCGTACCTGCCGGGCCAGGACGGCGCGGCGTTCCGGGTTCACGTGCCGCTGCGCCAGAACCTGTCGGCCGGATTGGCGGCGCAATAGGGACGGTCTTCAAGCTTTGGTAAGGTCCATCGGCCATTTTGGCGGCGATCCAAACAGCCAGGATGGCGTTTGCCCATGTCCAACCCGTCCCCCCTGCGCCGCAAGATCAGGGATGCGCCCACTGACGCGGCGCCGCACCTGCTGACGCCCGAACGGGTGTGGCGGCGGTCGGTCAGTCATGGATTCGTGCGGTCCATCGCGCTCGAGGCGACGGTCCAGGAGATCGCGCAGACCACTGTCACGCCCGAGGATCTGCGCGAGACGGTCGCGCCCGGCTCATTGGTCGCCTTGCTGGACGGCCCGGCGGGCTATGGCCTTGCCATCCTCGATCCCGGCGGGCTGGCCGCGATGATCGAGGTCCAGACCATGGGCCGGGTGCAGTCGCGCGGGCTGGCCGACCGTCCGGTCACCGCGCTGGACGCCGCGATGGTCGCCGATGCGCTGGACCGGGTGCTGGCCGTGCAGGAAACCCTGGCGGCCGAGATGGGCGCGGGCCGCATGATGTCCGGCTATCGCTTCGCCATGCGGATCGCGAACCTGCGCGAAATCGCGCTAAGCCTTGATGACGCGCCCCATGACCGGGTCTCCATAAGCTTTGCCGCCGGGCCGGGCGGGCCGCGGCAGGCGCGGCTGGACATCGTGCTGCCGCGCCGCGATGTGGCCGCCGCGTCGTCCGACGGGCCGGTGTCCAGTGCCTGGTCGCAAGGGCTAGAACAGCGCCTGCTGGGGGCCGAGGTCACGTTGCGCGCGACCCTTGCGCAGACGCGGATGACGGCCGCCGACCTTCAGGCGCTTGCGCCTGGCGACACGATCGCGCTGCCGCAGGGCGCGCTGGGCGCCGTCGCACTGGTCGGACCGGGCGGGCATGTCCTTGGCACCGGGCGGCTGGGCCAGAGCGGGGGGCAAAAAGCGATCCGCCTGGGCGTGGCGCCGCGCGAATTCGACGAGGCCGCCGTGCCGCAGGTCGAGCCAAGCCTCACCTTTGCCCTGACGGAGCCCGGCGACGAGTGAGGCAGGCACCGTGATAAGCGCCACACGCCCGGGCCGCCCCCGTGGCGCCGCGTTGACGGCATGCACCGGGGAGCGCCCGCCGCGCCACTATGCGTGTGTGGACATGGCGGCGCCCGGTCGTCAGTCGTATCGCAGCTCGGTCGCCTTGCCGCGAAAGATCACGTAGGCCAGCACCGAGTAGGCGATGATCGTCGGCACGACGAAACAGGCGCCCACCAGGATGATCATGAGGCTTTCGGGCGCGGCGGCGGCCTCGTAGATCGTCAGCCGCTCGGGCACGACATAGGGATAGAAGCTGTAGGCCAACCCCAGGTAGGCCAGCGCGAAGACCGCGCTGGACGTCGCGAAGGGCAACCAGTCCAGCCGGTCTTCCGCGAAGGGCATGCGCCGCAGCATCACCCACAGCCCGGCGATCAACGCGGCCGACAGAACGGGCAGGGGGGCCAGCCACAGGATCTCGGGGAAGGCGAACCATTTGCCGAAGATCCGGTCGCTGACCAGCGGCGTGGCCAGAGACACCGCCCCCACGCCGGCCACGATCCCCCACAGGCTGCGCCGGGCCCAGCCAAGCGCCTTTCCCTGCAAACTGCCTTCCGTCTTGTGGATCAGCCAGGTCGCACCGATGAAGCCGTAGCCGACCGCCAGCACAACCGAGGTCAGCAGGGCGAAGAGATAGGTCTCGGCCGTCTTCTCCAGCCCCATGATGTAAAGCCCCAGCATGAAGCCTTGCGCCAGGGCCGTGACCAGCGAGCCTGCGAAGAACAGCCGGTTCCACAGCGCCTTGTGCTGCGCGCGCGCCTTGGCGCGGAACTCGAACGCCACGCCGCGCAGGATCAGCCCCACCAGCATCACGAAGACGGGCAGGTAGAGCGTGGACAGGATCATCCCGTGGGCCGTCGGGAAGGCGACCAGCAACAGGCCCACCGCCAGGACCAGCCAGGTCTCATTGGCATCCCAGAACGGCCCGATCGAGCCGATCATGCGGTCCTGCTCGGCGCGGTCGGCCAGCGGGAACAGGATGCCGACGCCCAGGTCGAAGCCGTCGAGCACGACGTAAACGAGTATCGACAGGCCCATGAGCGAGGCAAAGGCCCAGGGCAGCCAGTCGGCGGGGTTTGAGAAGTCAGGCAGCATCGGTTCACTCCGCGGGGGTCACGGCGGCGACATGCGCCTTGCCGGAATGGTCCATCTCGATGGCGCGCCCGTCCTCCCCGCGCGCGGCCTTGCGCGCGAGGTAGGCGATCACGCCGATATAGGCGATCAACAGGGCCGCGTAGATCGCGAGGTAGGTGAGCAGCGTGCCCAGAACCATCGGCGCGGGCACGTCGGCTACCGCCATGTCGGTGGTCATCACGCCCTGCACCAGCCACGGCTGGCGGCCGATCTCGGTCGTGTACCAGCCGGCAAGCGTGGCCACCCAGCCCGAGAACGCCATGGGCACCAGCGCCCAGAGCAGGGGTTTCGGCAGCCCCTCGACCGCCAGCCAGTGACCCTGGGTCCGCCCCTCGTGCCGGTCGCGGCGGCGCCACATGAAGAAGGCGGCCGCCCAGCTGAGCGCGAGCATCGCCAGGCCCGTGCCCACCATCACGCGGAAGGACCAGAAGACAGGGGCCACCGGCGGGTGTTGCGGTGTGCCGTCCTCGGCTACGAAGTCGTTCAGGCCGGTCAGCTTGCCGTCCCAGTCGTGCGTCAGGATGAAGGAGGCGAGTCCCGGCACCTCGATGGCGTGGCGGTTCAGCCGCGCCTCTTCGTCCGGCAGGCCGAACAGCACCAGCGGTGCGCCCTCTTGCGTCTCCCACAGGCCCTCCATCGCGGCGACCTTGGCGGGCTGGTATTCTTTCGTGTTGAGACCGTGCAGGTCGCCCATGAAGATCTGCACCGGGATCAGCAGCGCGCCGACCATGACGCCGGTCTTCAGCATCGACCGAACCTCGCGCGAGCGGTCGCCGAGCAGCCAGCGGAAGGCCGACACGCCTGCCACGAGGAAGCCGACGGTCAGGAACGACGCCAGCATCATGTGGGCGAAACGGTAGGGCATGGAGGGGTTGAAGATGATCTCCAGCCAGTTGGTCGCATGGGCGACGCCGTCGACCATCTCGAACCCCTGGGGCGTGTGCATCCAGCTGTTCAGCACGATGATCCAGAAGGTCGAAAGCGTGGTCCCGAAGGCCACCAGCGCGGTCGCGGTGATGTGCAGCCAGCCGGGCACGCGCGAGAAGCCGAACAGCATGATGCCGACGAAGGCCGCCTCGAGGAAGAAGGCGGTCAGCACCTCGTAGGCCAGCAGCGGGCCCGCGATGTTGCCGACGGTTTCCATGAAGCCGGGCCAGTTGGTGCCGAACTGGAAGGACATGGTGATGCCCGAGACCACGCCCATGGCGAAGCTGAGGGCGAAGATCTTCACCCAGAAGCGATAGGAGGCCATCCATTTTTCGTCGCCCGTCCAGGCGAAACGCAGGCGGAAGAACAGCAGGACCCACCCGAGCGCGATGGTGATGGTCGGGAACAGGATGTGGAACGAGATATTGGCCGCGAACTGGATGCGGCTGAGAATGAGGGTGTCGAGCGTTTCCATGGTGGTGTCGTGTGTCTGGGTTAGCTTCTGGTGGACGGCAGGTAGCCGCCGGCTTTGTCGATCAGGCCCGCGAGACGGCTGCCGTAGGTCATGAGGCGGACCAGCTTCTCGGTCTCGAGCCGGGCCATGTCGTCGTAGAAGTCGGTCATCATCTCGATCATCTCGCGCAGCTCGGCGATGCGGGCCTCGGCATAGTCATCCCCGCCGGGGCCCTGCATCTCGAGCTCGCGGAGCTTCGACAGCGTCGGGTCGATCTCGCGTTTCTTGCGCTCCTCGATAAGGGTGCGGACGATGAGCCACAGGTCGTCGGGGGTCGTGAAATGCTCCTTCCGGTCGCCGGGAAGATGCTTGCGCAGGACGAGGCCCCAGGACTGCAATTCCTTCAGCCCCATCGAGGTGTTGGACCGGCTGATGCTCAGTGCCTCGGTGATCTGGTCGGCGTTCAGCGGTGCCGAGGACAGGAAGAGCAGGGCATAGATCTGGCCGACCGTACGGTTGATCCCCCAGCGGCTTCCCATCTCGCCGAAATGCAGGACGAACTCCTGGTGCAGGGGCGTCATCTTCATCGGGTACGATCCTTCTCTCCTGAAATTTCAGAAATTTCTGAAAGTCGTGGTCCTGATCTAGGGACGATACCGTGAGGTCTCAATCCACGGATGGGGAGAATTCGCAGTGAGATACGTTTTGTCGCAGGTCGGGCCGAAAGCCGTGCGCGCTTGCCTGTGAAATGTTTGCGCATCAGTGGCTTGAGAAAGGTTCTTGCAGCTCCACCGCACCGTTCAGGGACCAGCGGCTGCCGCGACGTCGGCCATGAGTATGCTGCATAGCGGCAATTCCGATGCCGTGATTGTGCAGGCGCAGCATCGGCATAGGTTGGTGGTCAACGCCAAGCGGCGAAGAGACACCAAGGAAAGAGGCCTGACATGGCACACGCATCCACCGATTTCATCCAGCGCGGCCGCACCGGTCTGCGCGCCCAGTTCGACAGCCTGCGCGCGGCCTACGAACGCCACGCCCGGACCCGCACGGCCTATCGCAAGATGGTCGACGAGCTGCACGCCTACAGCGACCGGGACCTGGCCGAACTGGGGTATCACCGCAGCGAGATCGGCCGCATCGCGCGCGAAGCGTCGCGCAACGCCTGAGCGCGCCCGGACCGACCTGACCCCGTCGCGCGCGCCGTCGAAATAGGGATAAAGTTCCCCACGCGGGATCTTGCGCGGCGCCGGTTTCGGGACAATATCGGCGCGGCCACCCGGACCCCGATGCGCGAGTCGCATCGCCGGGCCGGGTCGGACGCGCCCGGCGATTCCGGGCCTGGAGTCCCGACAAGTGAAACAGCCTTCGCGGTGTTTCGCAGCCTACCTTCGGTTCCCGCCAATTCGGCCGGGCCGGATACCTTTCAGCGAAAAGCGTGAAACCGATCCAGCGCGATGCGATCCCCGTGGTTCGTCGCGCCGGCAAGGCTGTGCGCGTGTCGCGCCCCGATATCCCCACATACTGATCCCGACGCACGGCCAAGCTGCCGCGCGTCCCCTTGCGAGGACACGTCCGTGATCCACATGACCGCGTTGTTTTCGAGCGTCGCGGCGCTCGTGCTGGCCTTTGCCATCTATGCCAGGACCCATCCGCTTCGCCACTCCGGCTGGCTGCGGGGCGAGATCCTGTTCTCGATCCTGCTCGCGATGCTGGTGGGGCTGTTCCCCATGGCGCTGATCACGCCGCTCATCGGCGTGTGGGAGATCGTCACCGGCGTGATCTCGGCGGCGTCGACGATCTCGGTCGCGGCGGATCTCGTGGCGCTGGTCTGCGCTTTTGCCGCCGTGCTGGTGTTCCGCGCGGCGGTGCGGGACGCGTTCCGCCAGGGCGTGCAACCAACGGTGCTGCAGCGCTGATCGGCTAAGCCCGCGCGGACTGCCGGGCCGGATCAGGGCAGGGGCGTCAGCCCTGTGCCCCGCCCTGGCCCGCCAGCGCGCGCAGCTGCGGCACGACGGGCGACAGGTCATAGCCGGCCTCGCCCGCCCGGGCGACGATATCCTCGACCGGCATCACGGGCGCGGCTCCGAAGGCCCAGACGAAGGTCGACCGCGTGCCCGACCGGCAATAGGCCAGCGTCGGGCCGTCGGCCTTGGCCAGCGCCTCGGCCTGCGCGGTGATCTGCGCGGGGCCCATGCCGCCGTTCGACACCGGGTTCAGCACGAAGTCGAGTCCCGCCGCACGCGCGGCTTCGGCCATGGCGTCGCTTGCGTGATCGGGCCCGACCTCGTCATCGGGGCGGTTGCAGATCACGGTGGTGAAGCCTTGCTCGGCCAGCGCCGCCATGTCCTGCGGGTCGAGCTGCGGCGCTACGGCATAGCGGTCGGTGAGGCGGCGAATGTCCATGGCGGGCCTTTCAGGTTCTCGGATCTGGTTCGCGCGCGACCCTAGCGCCCCGCCACGGCCGGGCCAAGGGGCGTGCCGATCACGCGGTGTTGCGCCCACGCTTCTTCAGCTCGGCCCGGGCCACCTGCCGGCGGTGCACCGCGTCGGGGCCGTCGGCCAGCCGCAGGGTGCGCAGGTTCGTCCACTGCCGCGCCAGGGGCGTGTCCTGGCTGATGCCCGCGGCGCCGTGCACCTGCACCGCGCGGTCGGTGACCTCGAGTGCGACCAGCGGCGCCACGACCTTCACCTGGCTGATCCACGGCGCGGCGGCACGGGCATCGCCCTGGTCCATCATCCACGCGGCCTTCAGGCACAGCAGGCGGGCCTGCTCGATCTCCATCCGGCTGTTGGCGATCTGGTCGTACATGTCGCCCAGCTGGCTCAGCGGCTTGCCGAAGGCCTCGCGCACCTCGGCGCGGTCCACCAGCAGTTCCAGCGCCAGCTCGGCCTGGCCGAGCGCGCGCATGCAGTGGTGGATGCGGCCGGGGCCCAGGCGGCCCTGGGCGATCTCGAAGCCGCGGCCCTCGCCCAGAAGCATGTTCTCGGCCGGGACGCGCACGTCGGTGAAGCGGATGTGGTAATGCCCGTGGGGTGCGTCGTCGTGGCCATAGACGGTCATCGGGCGCAGCTTCTCGATGCCGGGCGCGTCGGCGGGGACCACGATCATCGAATGGCGCTTGTGCTTGGGCTGGTCGTCGCCGCCGGTCTTCACCATGACGATGTAGACGGCGCAGCGCGGGTCGCCCGAGCCGGTGGCCCACCATTTCTCGCCGTTCAGCACGTAGTCGTCGCCGTCGCGCACGCAGGATAGCGAGATGTTGGTGGCGTCCGAGCTGGCCACGTCCGGCTCGGTCATCAGGTAGGCCGAGCGGATCTCGCCGTTCAGCAGCGGCTCGAGCCAGCGCGCCTTCATTTCGTCGGTGCCGTAGCGCTCGAACACCTCCATGTTGCCGGTGTCGGGCGCGTTGCAGTTGAAGACCTCGGCGGCCAGGTGCGACCGGCCCATTTCCTCGGCCAGGTAGGCGTATTCGACCGTGGTCAGGCCGCGGCCGCGATCGCTGTCCGTCAGCCAGAAATTCCACAATCCCCGTGACCTGGCCTTCGACTTTAATCCTTCGAGGATCTCGGTCTGGCGCGGCGTGAACGCCCAGCGGTCGCCCTTGGGCACCTCGGCCAGATACTCGGCGTCGAGCGGCGCGATCTCGTCCCGGACCATGGCGCGCACGTCCTTCAGCAGCGGCGCAAGCGTGTCGGTTATTCCAAGATCCATGGCCGCCATATCGTCCCCTCGAAGCGTTTGGTGGCGCAGGATGGCATCGCCCTTGGCAAAGTCAATCGCACCGGTTGCAAAACCGTTGCGCCCCCCAGCATGGCCAATAAGGTGCCCCCATGATCAAGGGGTTGGACATCACGCAGGCGGATCTGGACGCCTGGCTCTCGGACCACGTGCCGGGCTTCGCGCGGCTGCGGGGCGTCGTGAAATTCGGCGATGGCCAGTCGAACCCGACCTTTCGGCTGGACGCCGACAGCGGCACATACGTTCTGCGCGTCAAGCCACCGGGAAAGCTTCTGAAATCGGCGCACGCGGTGGACCGGGAATATCGTGTCATGGCGGCGCTGGGCGGTACGGACGTGCCGGTGCCCGCCATGCTGGCGCTGGCCCCAGACGACGCGTCGCCCATCGGGCGGGCCTTCTTCGTGATGGAATACCTGGACGGGCGCATCTTCTGGGATCCGGGCCTGCCCGAGCTCGACCGCGACGCGCGGGCGGCGATCTACGACGGCATGAACAAAACCCTGGCCGCGCTGCACGATGTGGACGTCGCGGCGGCGGGGCTGTCGGATTTCGGCAAACCAGGCGACTATTTCGCGCGGCAGGTCGATCGGTGGTCGCGGCAGTATCGCGACAGCGTCGATCAGCCCTCGGACGACATGGCGCATCTCATGGCCTGGCTCGAGCGGAACAGGCCCGCCGATGACGGGGCGGTGGCACTGGTCCACGGTGATTACCGGATGGACAACATGATGTTCGCGCCGCGATCCCCTGATGTTGTTGCACTTCTAGATTGGGAGCTGTCGACCCTGGGCCATCCTCTGGCCGACCTGGCCTACCAGTGCATGCAGTGGCGGTTGCCCCATGACGCGGGGATGCGGGGGCTCGGTGGTCTGGACCGTGCGGCGCTGGGACTTCCGTCCGAGGCCGATTACGTCGCCGCCTATTGCGACCGCCGGGGCATCGGACCCATCGACAACTGGTCCTTCTACCTGGCGTTTTCCTTCTTCCGCCTGGCCGCGATCCTGCAGGGTGTCTTCGCGCGGGCCGAGGCGGGCAACGCGTCGAACCCCGAAAAGGCCCGCGCCTATGGCCGTGCGATCCCGCTTCTGGCCGGCATGGCGGTGGACCTGACGCGCGACGAGGGCGCGGCATGAGTATCCGTATGGACCAAGACGTGGCCATCATCACGCTGCCGGCCTGGCTGGACGCGCCCGGCCTGTCGGCGCTGAGCCTCGAGCTGGACCAGGCGCTGGGCGATGCGGCCGTGCGCGGTGTCGTGCTCGAAGCCGCGCGGCCCGGGGTGTTCTGCCGGGGCCTGCCGCTGGACCGGCTTGACGACCCCGCGCCCTGTCGTCTGGCGGAACGGATTCGCGGGGCCGACAAGCCTGTGATCGCGGCGCTGTCCGGGCTCGCCTCGGCGCAAGGGGCCGAGCTGGCCCTGGCGGCCGGTCTGCGCGTGGCCCATCCGGGCGCGGTCCTGCGGCTGAACGACGTGGCGCTGGGCCTGCCCCCGGCCGCGCTGGCCACGGCGACGCTGCCCGCGCTGGTGGGGGGCCGGGCGAGCCTTTCCATGCTGCTGGGGGGCCGCGCCGTGCCGCTGGGCAAGGCGCCTGCCGGCCTTGTGGACCTGGTGGATCCCGACCCGTTGAGCGCGGCGGTCGCGCTGGCTCGCGAGGGCACGCCGCCGCCGGAACGTGACGGCCTGTCCGATCCGGGCGCGCTGTTCGATGCCACCGCCGCCGCCCGCGCCGGTGCCGGGTCAGACGAGCTTGCGCTGCGGATCATCGACTGTGTCGAGGCGACGCTGACCGTGCCCCGCTCGGCCGCGGCCGAGATGGCCGAAACCGCCCGGTCCGAGGCACTGGACGATGGCCGTGCGCGGGCCCTGATCCACCTGGCACAGGCCGAGCAGGAGATGGACCTCACCCCCCCGGCCACGCGGCTGCCGGGCCGGATCGCCATCGTCGGCGGCACCAATGTCGCGGGCGTCATGGCCGTGGCCGCGTTGCGCCGCGGCGCGCAGGTGGACCTGGTGGGGCTGGACGATGACGGTCTGGCGCGCGCGGCGGAAACCGTGCTGGGCCGGATCGATACGCTTGCTGCCGAGGGGCGGCTGTCGGAGACGGGCCGCGACGCGATGCTGGCGCGCTTTGCCCCGGGCACCGAGATCGAGGTTCTGGGCGAGGTGGACATGGTCGTCGAGGCCGCGACCTCGGCCGCCGAGCTTCGGGCGGACCTGGCACAGGCGATGGCGGTCCTGACGCGGCCCGGCGTGCCGATCGTCCTGGGCGGCAGCGACACCGACCCGGTTTCACTGGTGGGAACCGGCCGGGCCGCGGACGCCGTCGGCCTTCACCTGCCGCGTCAGTCCACCGCGCTGGCCGAAATCGCCGTGGCCAGGGACACGTCCGATGCCGCTCGCGATGCGACGGCAGCGCTGGTCCGGGCCCTGGCGCGGCGTCCGCTGGTCGTGCGCCCCACGCCGGGCCGCGTCCTCGCCCGGCTGGAGGAAGCGGGCCTGGCGGCCTGCGAGACGCTTGTGGTCCGCGGGGCCGGCGTGCCCGCGTTGGAGCAGGCGTTGACGGATCTGGGTCTGTCCGAGACCCCGCTGGCGCGTGCCGCCGCGCGGGGCTTGGCCCGGGTTCAGGCCGAGCGGGCGGCGCGGAACAGGGGCACCGGGGGCGCCATCGACATCCTGCTGCGCGCCGGGGGCGACGGGCTGGAGGATCTCGACAGCGTCGCGGCCGAGATGCGCAGCGCGCGGGGCGATACCGATGCCGCCATGGCGCCGGCCGCCATCCGCACCGCGTGGATCGCCCTCGTCGTGGCCGAGGCGGTCGAGATCCTCGCGGCGGGCGGCGTGCGGCGCACGGGTGATTTGGACGTGGCGAGCCTGCCCGCGTTGGGCCTGCCGCGCGACAGCGGCGGCATCCTGCATCTGGCCGACCGGACGGGCCTGCTCAGGATCGCCACCGCGCTGCGCGATATGGGCGAGACGCCGCACAAGCTGATCGATGTGCTGATCCGCAACGGCAAGGGCTTCGCGTCGATCTGACCGGGCGGGTCAGCCCAGGAAGAGCCCCGCGACCACCAGCCCCAGCCCGATCATCGACAGCATCAGCGATCCGAGGTTCCACGCGACCAGCCGTTGCAACCGGGCGCGCAGGGCGTCGTCGGACAGGCCCGCACGGCGCGCCCGGAGCGCGGAGACGATGCAATAGACCAGCCCGAGAAGCCCAAGGAGCGCGACGGCCGCGCCGCCCAAAACCAGTGATTGCATCCGAAGGCTCCCCTGTTGCCGTCCCGCCGGGCGGGCGTCGGACGGCTAGGCCATTGGCCGCCGCATCGCAAGCCCCGGGCGGTCTTGCCCATGCCCGGGCGGGGCGCTATCCCGAGCCTTCAAATCGCGCGCATCCCGAAGGAGCCCCGCCATGACCGACACCGCCGACAGCGTCCTCGACTCCAACTACCGCGTCACCGCAGACGAGCTGCGCCAGTTCATCGAGCGGTTCGAACGGCTGGAGCAGGAAAAAAAGGACATCGCCGAGGCGCAGAAGGAAGTGATGGCCGAGGCCAAGGCGCGCGGCTACGACACCAAGGTCATGCGCAAGGTCATCGCGCTGCGCAAGCGCGACAAGGACGACATCGCCGAGGAAGAGGCGGTGCTGGAAATGTACAAGGAAGCGCTGGGCATGAGCTGAGCCGGTCCGCGATCGGCTGGCCGCGCGCCCCGGTCAGAACGACCTGAAGGCGGATGCGGGACAGGGGCCGATCGACCGGCCCGCCACGGTCGCGCGCCCTAGCGGGACAGGATGCGCACCCGCTCCATCCGCGCGATATCGCCCAGGTCGGCCTCGTAGATCGTCGTCAGGTCGTCCAGCAGGTCCTGGTTCCAATCCGGGAGGTCCGGCTGGGCCATGATCGCGTCGGGATCGGCGAACTTGTCGAGAAAGGCCGCGATGATCCGCCGCTCGATGGTCCGCGACTTGGGCGGGTGTGCGGCCAGGTAGGCCCGGAGGCGGGGCATCCCCTCGTCGCACATCAGGTGGCGTGTCAGGTCGAAACGGCCCGTCAGGTGCAGGTCGGGGCCAACGCCCGCCATCGTGCGCATGAGCTCTTCCCACAGAAGCGGCATGTCCTCGTAGCACCACAGCGTGAGCGTCGCGTCCGGGCAGGCCTCGAGAAGCTGGCGCACCGGCACCGACCAGCGCAGTTGGCGCGGATCGGTCCCTCCCATCAGCCGGTCGTAGCCGACGTCGTCGCCCGCGGCGGAGACGATCGCCGGCAGGAACGTCGTCATGTCCCGCACGCACATGTGGAAATCCACGGGGTGGTCGGGGAAGATATTGCGCAGCCACCCGGCCTTGTACATCCGCGGGTAAAGCTGGCCCTCGCCCACGGCCATGGCGGGGACCGATATGAAGCTGGAATTGCTCAGCACCAGGTGGTCGGGGCTGGCACCTTCCAGGATGGTTTCGAGCACTGCGTCCTGGGTGTCGGGATCGGCCGGTTTGCCCATGAGCGTGTTCAGCACGTCGCGCAGGACCGGGCGGTAGCGCGACGGCCCCGGCACGCAGACGCCCGCGTGGTCCAGCGCATCGCGGTTGCGCAGGAGCGATTTGATCAGTCGTTCGCCCTCGGTCATGTGGGCGCCGATATGGAAGCTGATTCGCATGGGCTGTTCGGTCATCGTCCCCGGTCCTAGCATGGTGCTGTCCACGAATTGAGGCATAATCGCGCAAGCCCGCCGGACGCGGCATGGAGGCCGCATTGACGGTTTTCCACCGCCGCGGGCTGGGCTAAGACACGGCCATGGCCGATAAAATGAGTCAGATTTCACCGCCCGCGCGCCGCGTTTCATCGGCCATCGACGGCTGGTCGATCGGGGCCGCCCTGATCGCCGGGCTGGTCCTGCTGCCCATCGCCGCCGTGGTGTGGATGGCCCTGTTCCCGACCGAGCCGATCTGGGGCCACCTGATCTCGACCACGCTGCCGCGTTACATGAGCAACTCGCTGGTGCTCATGGCGGGGGTCGGCGCGCTGGCCGCGACGGTGGGGACCGTCACCGCGTGGCTGGTGGTGATGTACGACTTCCCCGGGCGGCGCTGGCTGGAGTGGGGGCTTTTGCTGCCGCTGGCCGTGCCGGCCTATGTGGGGGCCTATGCGCTGACCGATTTCCTGGAATACGCAGGGCCCGTGCAGACCGGCCTGCGCGCGCTGATGGGATGGGAAAGTGCGCGCGATTATGCCTTCCCCGAGGTCCGGTCGCGGGGCGCGGCGCTTCTGGTGCTGGCCGCATCGCTGTTTCCCTATGTCTACCTGATGGCCCGCGCCGCCTTCCGCGAGCAGTCGGGCCGCACGCTCGAGGTGGCGCGGGCGCTGGGCGCGGGGCCGGTCGCCCGGTTCTGGCGCGTGGGCCTGCCCATGGCGCGCCCCGCCATCGCGGCCGGAACCGCCATCGTGATGATGGAGACGATCAACGATTTCGGTGTCGTGGAATATTTCGGGGTGCAGACCCTGACCACCGGGATCTTCACCGTCTGGCTGGAGATGCGCAACGCCGGCGGCGCGGCGCAGATCGCCTGCGTGATCCTGGCGCTGGTCCTGGCGCTGGTGACGCTGGAAAAGCTGTCGCGCCGCCGGTCGCGCTTCTTCCGGCTGTCGCGCAGCGATGTGCCATTGACGCGCGCGCGGCTGGCGGGCGGGCAGGCGGCCCTTGCAAGCCTGGCCTGCCTGCTGCCCTTCGTCTTCGGCTTCGTGCTGCCGGTGGGGGTGCTGTCGCACCATGCCTGGGTCAACGCCCATGCCTGGATCGACCCGGATCTCGGCCGCGCGCTGTGGCACACGCTGGCCACCGGGGGGGCCGCGGCGGGGCTGACGGTGACGGGGGCGCTGGTGCTGGTCTATGGCGTGCGGCTGGCCCGCGCGACCCTGCCGCGGTTGCTGCTGCCCGTGACCACCATCGGCTACGCGGCGCCGGGCGCGGTGCTGGGCGTGGGGATCCTGCTTCCGCTGGCGGCTTTCGACCACGCGCTGGCCGATACGTGGCTGGCCATCACCGGGACCGACCCGGGCCTGATCCTCACCGGCTCGGCCGCGGCCATCGTGCTGGCCTACATGGTGCGTTTCTTCGCCATCGCCCAGGGCGCCGCCGACGCGGCCATGGGGCGCGTGGCCCCCAGCCTGCCCATGGCCGCGCGCGCGCTGGGGCGCAGCCCCGGGGCCACCCTGCGGGCGGTCTACCTGCCGCTGATCCGCGGATCCGTAGGCACGGCGCTGCTGCTGGTCTTCGTCGACTGCGTGAAGGAGCTTCCCGCGACGCTGCTGCTGCGGCCCTTCAACTACAACACGCTGGCCACGCGGGTCTACGAACAGGCATCGCTCGAGCGCATCGGCGAGGCCGCACCGGCCGCCCTTCTGGTCATGCTGGTGGGGCTCGGCGCAGTTGCGATCCTGGCGCGCGCCAACCGCTGACGCGCGCACCGGCCATGGACAAGGACCGGCCCCTGGTCTTATACGGACCGCGTGCCTCTATAGCTCAGCTGGTAGAGCAACTGATTTGTAATCAGTAGGTCGCGGGTTCGACTCCTGCTGGGGGCACCAATCAAATCGAACGCCGGAACGGATTGTCGCGGCCGTGTTGGGCGAGCCGAACGCGCTTGCGTCCAGCGGATCCGCCCGGGCCGATGGCAGCCTTCCGCCCCCTGTCCCAGCTTGACCCTGCGGAACCGGCTGCCTAATGCTGTCTCAGTTCATTTACGTATCCTTTGACGCTGCCCACGCGGCGCACCCAGTTTTACCGCCCCGCGTGATTTTCAGAACCTGAGGGGCCCACGATGTCACTTGACCGCTATTCCGCCGTCACGGGGGGTGTCGCCGACGGCCTCAAGTATGGTCGCAACGTCCTGGATGGTATCGGCGCCGCCGTCACCGCGGGACAGGCGGGGATGTTCGTCTACGGCAAGTCCAAGGACTTCACCGACGGCGTGCCGTGGAAGCTGGACGCGGTGAAATACACGCTGGCCGCGGTGAACGTCGTGTCGCCCCTTAAGGCGCCGATCAAGGTTCTGCAAGCCGCGGTCACCAACGTGGAACGGCCCGTCGAGACCATCAAGGAAGTGCAGGACAGGCTGGACGGCATCACCCTGCAAAGCACGCTCGATCAGCGCCAGACGTTCAACGCCATCTTCAAGGTCAAGGATTTCCTGGCGGCGATGGACTTTTCCATCGCGCTGGTACGCGATCCGCTGACGGTACTGATTTCCGGGCTCGAACTGGCCTCGCGCGGAAGCACCAACCAGTACCACGCCATGAACGGCAACCTGGACTACCACCTCGGCCGTCTCGGCATCGGGGCGAGCGCGGCAGAGGATCCTGCGGCCCAAAGCACGTCCACCGAAGGCTGGGCGTTCGCCGATTTGCAGGCGGGCCTCGACGCCGAGTCCGCGGTGCGCATCGATCGTCTTGTCGCAGTCACGCCGCAGGTCACGGCGGTGAACGAGGCGTTCGAGAACCTCCTGGGGATCTTCGATCGGATCGACTTCGACTCGATCAACCTCGAACTGTCCGGGGTCGAGGAAATCGGCAAACTGCTGGACAAGTTGAAGGTGCCGCTGGACATCGCGCTCAATGCGATCGACCCGATCCGGCCGCTGCTGGACGCCATCGGCCTGGTCTCGCAGCTCGTGGACTCGGTGGTCGATTTCATCGTCGAGTCCCTTGGGCTCGGCGGTCTTATGGATGCCGCGGAAGAGGCGATTGCCGACCTGCTGCCGCCTATCGATCTGCTGGACGCGTTCTTCGATCTGATCAAGCCGCTGGTCGAGGGGCTGGAGCAGTTCATCGACAATGCCCTGGGCGCGTTCGACATGATGGACGCGGTGACCGAAGCCGCGTTCGGCAACGGCTTCGGCGATGCCCTGAACAGTTTCGCGGGCTGGTCCAACGACCTCGATAACGTGCTGCGCGGGGACGAGGGCGATGACGCGCTCGACGCCCTGGGCGGCGACGATACGATCTATGGCGGCGCCGGCAACGACGTGATCGTGGCGGGCACCGGTGATGACGAGATCTGGGGCGAGGCGGGCGACGATTTCATCCACTTCAATGCCAGCTTCACCGGGTACGAACTGGCCCGCGAACGCCTGCCCGGCGATACCGACCAGGCGACCGGCGACATTGTCGTCAGCCACGTGCGCCCCTTCGGCACGTTCAATACCGGCGTCGACATCCTGCGTGACCTGGATGACGGCGATATCGTCGCCTTCACCGATATCGCCTTCACCGGGGCCGAACTGAAATCCGCGTTCATCGGCGGCTCGGTCCTGACCGGATCGGCGCGCAACGACCTGATGTTCCTCAACTCCACCGGAACGCGGATCGACGGGTACTACGTGGCCGAAGGGCTGGAGGGCGACGACCGCATCTTCGGCTCCACCGGCGATGACAGGCTGATCGGGGGGGCGGGCAACGACGTTCTGCTGCCGGGCCTGGGCGACGACGAGGCCCTCGGCGGGACGGGAGACGACACCTTCCAGGTCCTGGCCGGCAGCCTCGGAAGCCTGCGCGTCGACTTGGGCGAGGGGACCGCGTTCGGGCAAGGGTCCGACACGCTGGTCGATATCGAGAACGTCATCCTGCAGCCCGGGCAAAAGCACTTCGTGCGCGGCACCGACGACCCCAACGCCATCTATACCGCCGATGGCCAGGACGTGATCACCGGGCGCGGCGGGTCCGATTTCATCCGCACGGGCGGCGAGGACGATTTCATCGTCGCGGGGGCCGGTGCGGACACGATCGACGCCGGCTCGGGCCGCGATGTCATGATATCGGGCAGCGCGGCAGCGCTGGGCGTCACCGACACCTATATCGGCGGCGACGGGTTCGACGTGGTGTCCTACACCGGGGAATCGACCACCATCCGCGACGATGTGAACGCGGTGAACGACGACCCCTCGATCCTTCAGACCGTGAAGAATTACATGGCCGAGACCGCGGCCAGCGGCCGGGTCGAGATCGACGGGACCACGGGGCGTATCGCCCGGTTCGACGCCGACGGCACCCAGGTGGCCACCGACGAGACCGACGGGGTCGAGGGGTTCATGGGATCCGACGTGGCCGACCTGCTGGTCGGCGGCCCGGTGGCGTCCTGGCTTCACGGGGCCGGTGGCGACGACGTGATCCGTACCAACGGGACCGAGCACATCTTCGGCGGCCGGGGCGACGACCTGATCCTGGCGCAGCGCGTGGATGGCGGCGCGACCCAGCTGCAGATCGACGGCGGACAGGGCGAGGACCGGCTCGAGCTCGATGGCGTCGGACCCGCGCGCTGGTTCTACCGGGTGGAAAGCAGCATCGCCCTCACCCTGCGCGCGTTCGAGATCGGCACCGAGGGCGAGGATCTGCGCAACACGCCCAACGCGTTCTTCTCGATCAAGCCGCGCGATGTCGAGGCGATCAAGCTTGGTGACTACGCCGATCACGCGATCTACGAGCCGGGCGGCACCCGCCCCACCACCTTCGAGCTGGGCGGCGGCGACGACCGCTTCGACGGCGAGAACGGCTTCGCCGAGGTGTTCGCGGCCGAAGGCGACGATATCGGCAATTTCGACAGGGGCGGCGGCGGCATTTTTCACGGCGGCGCGGGCGCCGATTTCTCGGTCTGGAGCGACACGACCCGCGAGAACGCGGCCCTGATGGGGGCGGGCACGGACCGCGTCGTCATCAAGCGCTTCTTCGGGCACGCCGATGGCGGCGACGGGTTCGACACCATCGGCTTCGACGTCGCGTTCCTGTCGCGCATCGTCGCCGATCTGGGCGCGGGCACCGTGGAATCCTTCAAGGGGCAGGCGACCATCAACGCCGAGCAGGTGGGCATGACGCTCGAAGGGTTCGAGCAGTTCATCGCCACCGGCTTCAACGATCGCGTCACCGGCAGCGGCGCGGACGAGCGTATCGTCGGGCGCGATGGCCGCGACACGCTGAACGGGGCAGGGGGCGCGGACGAGCTGTACGGGGGATCTGGAGACGACTCGATCCTGGGCGGCGACGGCGACGACATCCTGCACGGCGGCGCGGGCAGCGATATCCTGGATGGCGGCGCGGGCGTCGATATGGCGTCCTACGTCTGGGCGCAGCCGGACGGGCTGGACGGGGGCTTCGTAACCACGGGATTTTCCGGCGTGACCGTCGATCTGGGCACAGGCAGCGCCCTGGGCGCCTTCGGCTCCGACACGTTGCGCAACATCGAGAACGTGGCGGGCGGCGCGGGCGACGACGCCCTGACCGGCGACGGGGCCGACAATATCCTGTCGGGAGGGCAGGGCGACGACACCCTGGTAGGCGGCGACGGCGCGGATGTCCTCATCACCGGGAGTGGTTCCGACCTGGCAATCGGGGGGGCAGGAGACGACCGTATCGTCGTCGATCTCGGAACGGCCGAATCCCTCGTCGGCGGAACGGGCGACGACACGCTCGATTTCGGCCTGCTCGACGGGCTGGTCGACGTCGACCTCGAAGCCGGAACCTACTCGGCACAGGTCGAGACGCTGGTCGCCCGGTGGGGCGTTCTCGACGTCGATGGTGACGGAACCGACGACGGCGACGGGTTCGAGGCGCGCCTGATCGGCGGTGACCTGCTGACGCCCGACGATGTCCTGCGAACCGATCCTCTGTTCTCGCGGGATCCCGGCGATCTTGCCCGGAACCTGCCCGAGCCCGGGGAAGACGGGTTTCTCGCCGCGCAGATCGAACAGGTCATCCGCACCTTCGACGCATCAGGCGGGTTCACGGGCATCGAGCGGGTCAGGGGCGGGCTCAGCGATGACAACGTCCGCGGCAGCCGGTCGGCAGACTGGGTCGCCGGCGGCGAGGGCGCGGACACGCTCGATGGCGGCGACGGGAACGATACCCTGGATGGCGGGCAGGGCGCGGACCTGATCTATGGCGGCGCGGGGAGCGATTCTCTGACGGGCGGCGCGGGACCCGGGGCGGACTGGATCACCCCCGGCGGGGGCGACGACACGGTGGACGGGGGCGAGGGCAACGACATGGTGTCGTTCTCGGACCTGGGTGAGACGCCCGGGCGGACCAACCTGGATTACCGCCTGACCATCGATCTCGAGGCCGGGACGGCGGTCAGCCACGACGGCGCGGAGCGGATGAGCCTGCTGAATCTCGAGCGGGTGACGGGCACGATCTTCGCCGATTTCATCCGCGGCGACGCGGGCGCGAACCAGCTGCGGGGCCTGGGCGATTACGACTGGTTCCTGGCGACCACCGGCCCCGACACGATCGACGGCGGCAACGGGCAAGACATGATCAGCTTCGTCGAGTGGCAGAACGCGGCCGCCAACACCATCGGCGACGCCTTCGGGCCGCTGCCGCCCTCGGGCGCGCAGGCCACGGGGATTTACCTGGATTTAACCAATCCGGCCAACAATACGAACCTGGCCGCGGGGCTCGAGCTGACCAGCATCGAGCGGATCACCGGCTCGGGCCGGCAGGACGTGTTCTTCGGCGACGACCAGTCCAACGATTTCCGCGGCCTGGGCGATTTCGACTGGTTCGTCAGCTCCGATGGCGGGCGCGAACGGTATTTCGGGGGGGATGGCGACGACACGGTGACCTATTTCAACGCGCCCGGCGCGGTGACGGCG
>NZ_FQZA01000022.1 GCF_900141995.1 Palleronia salina
GTTTATAAGGTCCGACAACGGTGCCGAATTTGTTGCTCTGAAGGTCCGCGACTGGATCGGCGCCGTCGGTGCCAAGACCGCCTACATCGAGCCTGGCTCACCTTGGGAGAACGGCTACTGCGAAAGCTTCAACGCTCGATTCCGCAACGAGCTGCTCGACGGAGAGGTTTTCTATTCGCTCCGTGAGGCCCAGATCCTCATCGAGCGGTGGCGTCGCCACTACAATACCGTCCGGCCCCACAGCGCCTTGGGCTACAGGCCTCCGGCGCCGGAGAGCATCATAGCCGTCGACCGGCGACCAGCGATGCACTAACAATCAACCTGGACCACTCGGTTGGGGCAGCTCAAGCGGTTCCCCGGCGATCCCGCGCCGTCACGCTCGACGATCGGACGCCATTTGGATCGTCTTCAGCTCCCGACGTAAGACCCCGGCATGCGCGCAGGATATCAGGCAAATGACCAGCATACCTGAGCGAAACCACCAGATTACGGCGGAGAGCTCAAACTGACGATCGCGAGCGCAATACATGCTGTAGGTGCAGTCAGATGCTGCGAGCTTAAAGCGGACGTACCGCGGCGGAAAACTGGGCGAAGCCGAAGCTTCAGGAAAAGGCGGAAAGCTGGCCTTCGCTGCTTTTTGCGCCAACGTCTGCCCCGCGGGACGACCGGAGCATAATGAGGGCTGCCACGCAACGCTTGCTTTCAACGCTTTCGCACCGATCCATTTGCAATGCGGACCCGTTTGCGCCATGCTCAGCGCTCATGCTCTTTCCAAGTCGAGATGGGATTTTCGTTGTGAGGACGACCTGACCATGTCGTGTGTATTGCTGACCTCGACCGCGATGTCGGTGGCACTCATCGCTCGCATCAGCGCGGAATAGCTTGGTTGAAATTGCACCTCACTGCCCACGACCAGTGGCGAGTGCATCGTGCGCAGGATGAGGTGATCGCTGGTCGAACCTTGCCTTGTCAGTCCATCCTGGAACGAAAGACCCCTTGTGTCCGTATCCTGATCCCCAAGAGCGATCAGGGACTTGCCGCCTCGAATCCTTGCACTGCGCTGACTGGCCGAGCTGCCCGGCGAACGGCGAAGTGAGGTCGGTGCGTCCATCGTGGATTCGATGACCTCGGCCACGAGCGTGAACGCATCTGTTGCAAGGCCGTCTATAGGTTGGTGTGTAAGCGGATCTCGTCCCAAAAGAATGGCTTCGCCGAGACGCAATTGGTTTATACGTTCGGGCCGCACGCCACCCAGCAACGACGCAAGATTAGCCGAGTTTCCACCCGAGACTATCCTCATCGGAATGCCGCAGTCGCGCTCAATCGTGGCAGCAAGCCGTGAGAGCGCATGCATTGCCATCGGCGGAGGGGTGCGCCCCGTGAGGCAGGAGAAATTTGAACCGATTCCGGCCAGCGACACACCTGCGAGGCCCATCATCCGCTGCGCTATATCTCGCATTGCAGACGGTGAAAGACCTTCGCGTTCGTCCCCCATCTCGGTCATGAGGATCACTCGGTGGATACAGCCAGCCCGTCGGGCCGCATTGGACAGGGCTTCGATGACTCCGAAATCTGTATTGAGACTTGTGCCACACGTCGGAACGATCCTATCGACCTGACTGAGCATCGGGGTGCGGATCAGGACGATCGGAGACGTGATACCAGCTGTGCGCATGCGTTCGACGTTGGAAACGCGAGCATCGCCCAATACCGTGACGCCTCCGTCTAGCATCGCGCGTGCGATCTCCGGGTGCCCGCAGACCCCTTTCGTTACCCCGACGACTGAAATGCCAAGGGGCGCGAGGCAATCCACCAGCTTCCTCGCATTCTGTCTGATCTTAGTAAGGTCGACCTCTATGCGTGGCGTGGTCATGCTCCCGCCTCGGTAGGGGCCGGGGCGAGTTCGGGGAATGCGGACAAAACCATGTCCAATAGTTCAGTCGCCGGCCGGGTCAGTGCATCGGTGACCGGCAGGCTCAGCTTGCCATTCCAGTAGGAAATGGCGGGCGCGATTTCATCGTTGAGCATCCCTTCGTGGTTCAGGGTCATCCCGATCACCCGTGTTGGAGCGAAAGCCTCAATCAGAGCGATTTCAGACGTGGGGTCCGGCATCGGCATCTGGGGGAAATCGCAACGATGTGGACGGCGGGGGGCGTGTTGCAGGATTACAGCATCCGGTTGGCTACCTCGGAGGATGAAAGCCGAGGTGCAGAAGGCCGGGTGACTCAGCGCACCCTGACCTTCAATTACGATAGCGTGAGGTGCCTCCAAGGCGAATGCAGCGACCACTTCACCTTCCAGCTCGCCGCAGCAGAATTGAGGAGGGATCGCGTCCATGGCGATGCCGAAACGTGCGCCCTGCATCAGTCCCGTTTGGCCTGTTCCGACCAGGACGGTCCGTATACCCGCTTTGTTCAGGGCGCTTACCAGAAGCGTGGCCGTTGTCCTTTTGCCTATTGCGCAGTCAGTGCCCAGAACGGCTATTCGAATTGCGCCCACCGCTCCGACAGAGCCATCGAAGAGACGCATGTTCTTGCTCGGCTTGGGCTTGCGAATATCGCGGATCGAAACCTGCCCGACCTTGGCTGCCGCTGCGATCTCCGGATCATCGCCGAGATACTCATGCAGCCCACTAACAATATTCATGCCATGCTCGATGGCCTCCAAGATTACCAGGCGATCCAACGCAGACAGCTTGCCGGCCGACGGTGCCATTCCATAGATCAAATAATCCGGAACGCAATTTGCTTTGCGGACGGCATCTTTCAGATTGGCGACCACTGGAATGCCGTTTACGACCCCGTCGAGGAGATGCCCGGTATCCCGGCCAGCTTGGGTGCTGTCGACGACCGACGCGATCCGATATGCTGCAGAATGCCGGATCAATCCGTTGGCTGTTTTGCCATCAATCCGGCCAAAATGTCCTTCACAATAGACGATTGCAACGGGCGACCCTGCGGCAGATGCCTTCAGGTCATCCGAAACAGATCCGGACATCGGCGATCGTCCGGCATCCTCACGTCGATCGGGCGCAGCGTTGCGCGAAAAGGTTCTTTTCATCGGGATGTCCTCGGGCGGAGGAAGCGCCGCCGCGCTGTGCATGCTACCATTCGACTTCTTCTGAACGGATCACACGTAATCAGAAGAAAAAATCCTTGGTCTTGGCAGACCCAACGTTCGCGAGCCGTCCATTGAGACTCTGCTCACTGTTCGCCTGACGAATACGCTGTGGAAACCAAGAGCTGCGAGAAAATTGCGTTCCGCGCTTATCACTGTGGTTATGATGAAAGTGGTGTCACGCGCATTAAATTCAATAGGGGCGAGGCGATGCGACGCAGATTCTGGAGATAGACCTTTACCGCGCGGACGCAGAATGACCGATTCTGGCCGAGAGCATCGATAAGAGCTTCCGGGCGCAAGCTGACCGGTTTTTTGCGTCGGATGCGAGCGTTTACTTCTGTTTTTTCCCTATATTGAGCGGCATCCCATCCTTATCGGAGGTAGCAATATACGGCGCCCCTTCGTCGGCATCGTGATCGCCGTGGGAGGCGAGTGTCAGATACATCCGTACTTCTCGCAGGAAGTGCTCTACGCTAGACTAATCCAGAGCAGCGTCCTGGCCGATTTCCGCTCTTGGGTCATGACACGCCGGGAGCCTCCATGACATCAGCCGAACAAAGCCCCTTAACCCGCAAGCTATCTGCCTTCGTCGCCCTGTCGCAGGCCGAGCTGGCCGTGCTTGAGCGACTGCACCAGCGTCGCCGCTCATTTGTCGCGGGGCGTGACATGGTGCATCAGGGCCAGTCGGCGCAGGCCGCGTACATTCTGTCGTCGGGTTGGGTTTGTTCCTACAAGCTTCAGGCCGATGGGACGCGGCAGATCGTTGATTTTCAGGTGCCGGGGGATTTTCTGGGACTGCGCAGCGTCCTGTTGCGCACGTCGGATCACAGCTTCGAACCTCTCGTCGACATTGAGGCCGCCGAAGTGCTGGCGAGCGATCTTCTCGATGCCTTCGCGCAGACGCCGCGTCTTGCGACCGCCATCCTCTGGGCGGCATCGCGTGACGAGGCCATGGTGGTCGAGCATCTCGTCGGGATCGGTCGGCGTGATGCGGACGCCCGGATGGCGCACTTCCTGCTGGAACTAGGATCGAGGCTTGCGCTGATCGGCGTCGGCATCAGGGAAGGTTTCGACTGCCCTCTGACGCAATACCACCTCGCCGATACGCTGGGGCTCAGCGCGGTCCATGTGAACCGTGTCCTGCGTCAGCTGCGCGAGGACGGCCTCGTGACCTTTCGAGACGGCCGCGTGACGTTTCAAGACTATTTCGGGCTGGTGGACCTTGCAGGGTTCGACCCGGCATATCTGGACCAGACCGGACCGCTGCTCAAGTGAAATGGCCGCCCACTCTCGCTCAGCAGGCGGCGCCCAGGATCAAGATAGTTTCTGGAGCTCATTTAAGGGCATTTGTTGCCGCATCGAGTTCCTTGTTAGTACCGGCGTCGTTTTTCGCCATGTGCGCCTTCTCGGTTGCCCGGTAATGTTTGAGCGCCGTGTCCTTCCTCGGACCAGCGGGCGCCTTGTCCCACGCAGCCTTCACAGAGGTCATCTTCTAGGCAGTCTTGTTCTGTTCGGGGGGCATTTAAATTGTCCTTTCCTAAGAGTCCTGAGAATATGAAGCGTGCGAACATAACGTCCTGATTGGATCGACATGCTCGCACGCTTCTCCGGTGATCAAATAACTGCACCACCAAATTTTCGGCGGGCACACATCTCATATAGCCAGTGTTGGCAACACGCCGACTGACACAGGTTAGTCTGGATGCGCGCGTTGCAAATGGATCAGGCGACCACGGTTTGCTGATGAGATAGTCTGAACCACCTGTCCTCATCGTGAAGATAGGTTGAGGCGCAGAGGGCGACGTAAATCGCTAGATTTGGTTTCTCAGCTGAGACACGGTAGGTGAGAATTGCGATGCTATCGCGCCACGTCACTCGACGCTCTGTCATCGCGACAGTTCGCCAACCAGTATTCTCACGAGTGAAGTTCCAGACTTTGTCACCCTGGAAGATCCCCGGAGGATAGGGAAGGATCATCACTGCGTCTTTTGCGGTTGTCGATTTCGCACTTTTGGCGCCACTGCTCCAGAACCGTTCTTCCAGGTCCCAAAGAAGGTCCTGATCGCGTGGCGACGGCATCCTAGACTCTTGCTCAGCATGTTCTGATTTTTCTGAGGCGTGATCGGATCCTGTCATTGGCCTGCCCCTTTTGCGAAAAAGGTCAGCAGCTGAAAGAGCGTAAGAATAATCGCCAATATCACCCAGATTGAGTTAGCGGCGATTTGGTGGCCGCCATTAACCGTCTTGGAAGTCCGGTGCAGAGCGCCCGACGTCGGACGATCAGGGAGCAGCTGGCTCAGATCTTGTGCAATCGTGCCCTGGTTGTTTGTGAGCGTGGGAACGTCGCGAAATCGCGCCAATAGCGTTCCCAACCGCGCTCGCGCATCGTTACGCCCGAGCGCTGCAAGTTCAGCGGTTTCCTTCCATGGGTCTAGGCCGAGCCGCGCAAGCATGGAGAGCACAGTCACGGCATAGCCGTTTCGGTCTTCGCCGACGGTAGCATGGAGGAACCGATCAAACTCGGGCGGATGCGAGTCGAGAACATCGGGATCGGCCATCGCCACTCCTTCCAACGGTTGCAGGAACGCAGATTATCTCCGTTTCTGAAAGGATGGGCGCAGATCGCTCTCGCCGCCCTAACACAGGTCAGTGCTGGTGACTGCCCAGAAGGGAGATCGCGATGGGCTCTGCGCGCCCGGGACTAACATGCGTCAGCGTCGGTCGGAGAATCCCGAGGTAAAAGAATTAAGATCGTTCGCCCGTGCCGTCCCGCACTCCAAGGGGCCGTCAACAGTGGTGAGCGACGGATCTGCCAACATCGCGGAGACCAGAGATGACCATGCGGTCGACCAGATCGACGGTGACATTTTTTAACCCGTTCAGCTTACCAGGATATTTGGGAGATTTGCCCGCGGGCGAATACGAGGTTCTTGTCGAAGAAGAGCTTCTCCAAGGGCTCACCTTCAAGGCGTATCGCCGGACGGCGACCTACCTGACCGTGCGCGGGAGGGGCATTCATGCGGGACGGACAGAGATATGCGCCATTTCCAAGAGCGACTTGGAAGCGGCGCTAAGCCGGGATCAGGGCACGACTGAGAAGAACAATCACGGCGATGCGGCGCTTTCTCCGCAGGAGGACTTGAAATGAATACCCCCGAATGGCTCAAACCCGGTATCTATGGTGCCATGATCGGCGCGGCTCTTGTCGCGGTAGTCGGTTTTACATGGGGCGGCTGGGTGACGGGCGGCACGGCGAATGACAGGGCAATGGAGATGTCCCAAGACGATGTCGTCGCCTCCATGGTGCCGGTTTGCCTTGAGATGGCACAGTCTGACCCAGCACGGGCCGAAAAGCTCGAAACGATCCGGGCCGCCTCGACCTATCAGCGCCGCGATGCCCTAATGGAGGCCGGCTGGGCGACGGTGCCCGGAACAGATGCTCCGAACCGTGATATCGCGCAGGCCTGCCTGGCAGCCCTTGATGTTGACGCGTTGCCGGAGCGTCCGCAACGCGCGGTCGATGAAGGATGAACCGAGCCATGCCGATAGCTTTCCCAGAGACCACCGACCTCGAACGGCGTGTGCTGGCTCATGAACGGATCCTGCAAGCTCTGATCGCCTACATGGCCCGGACAGAACCGCGTTTCGTGGTCCACCTGCGAGAACGGTTCGTGGAGCCGGTGAGTATGGCCCGGCGCGAACACGACTACCGCGAAACCGCTGATTATGCGGAAGAATTCATTCGCGCCGTGATGCTCATCGGAGAAGCGCGCGTACCAAGGGCGAATGAGCCGGAAATGATCGACATAAAACGCGTGCCGCCGAAACGCAGAGCAGCACAGGAATCTTCCACGGACCGGCCGGCACAGCGCGGTGGGGTTCAGATCTGCGAAAGAAGCGGCATCTGGGAGGTGCAGGTCGATGGCAAGTTCCGCGGCGACTACCACCAGAAGGAACAGGCTCTTGCCGCTGCGGCCTTGCTCAAGCTCTCCCTCCGATGACCAACAGCACCCAACCGATAGTCCCGACGGATTTCTCGATCCAGGTGGCTGAGAACGAGGGCATGCCGACGAGACCGAATTGCAGCGCCTCCCCGCTACCGGCCGCGCCTACTCGACGGCTGACCGGAACGCTCACGCTCAGATCATCGAAAACTCACGCTTCAAATTGCGAGCTCTGGTCCGCAAGAGAGCAAGGTCCGATGAAACAACCTTTGGTGAGTCTTCTCGCGCGGACGGCAGCCATGCGCGTTAGCATTGGGTGCCGGCTGCGATACAGCTTCGCGCAGTCGACGCCGGTGATTGCGATGCTGAACGTCCACTAATCGCGCTGCGGCGATCTGGAGCGTGCCGACTACCTTGTCACGTCGCCGAGGGTGCCGCTTGAAAGCTACTGGAATGGGTTCGGCAATTGGTGCACGCGCGTCCTGGCTCTGGCGGGCGACTTCTGCCTGTCGACGGATGGCATCTTCCGCGACACAAGCCAGCCCGATCTCTCCATTCCCGGCGCGCGGCAGCATGCGGTTCAGAATCTCCCTTTCTAGACGCTCGTGTTTCTGCTGGGCAGCCGGTATTGCGACACCGACCTTCTATCGGAGGAGGCGTGTGCCTATTTGAGACCACGGACGCCGGATGGTCACGCGTCCAGGGGATCTGCGATTTCGTGCATGGACATGTCCGCTTCTGATATATGCAAGCAAAGGCGACGCGCACCGCGTCGCAGACCCTCGCCATGGGGCAGGGAATCTGCCGCGACTTTGCTCATTTCGCCATCGCCCTGTGCCGATGCATGAACATTCCGGCCCGCTACTGGATCGGATACCTGAGCGACATCGGGGAGCCTCTCCCGTATTTACCCGGGGGGTTGCCGCGTGGATGGAGGTGGTTCTCGCTAGTGAATGGCACATGTTCGCCCCGCGGAACAACAAGCCCAGGTTTGCGGGAATCCTGATCGCGCGCGGTCGCGATGCTTCCGATGTCCCTCTGACCCAGACATCCGGCGAGAACACATAGATGTAATTCAAGCTCTGGACGGATGAATTGGCCTGACTGACCTCGGTTTCTTTTTCGATGCACCATCGTAAACGGGCTCGCCAATCCCCATATAGTCAGTACCGACGTCAGGTATCCCGGTCCGACATGGACGAGGAGTTGGCGTCGGATATCAAAGGATCGATGACATGTCCTTCAAGGACCTGACCGCTAGGGCTGCGGCTGCGTTAAATCGCAAGCCGGCGAAAATGGCGACGACACCTGCTAAGGAGACCGAGCCCAAGGCTTCTGGCGAGGATGCATCCGCGGACTCCAAGACATCATAAGGCCTTACATCGGTCACGCGCCTCATTCCCGTGAGGGGCGTGGGCCGCCCACAGCACCATGGGAAAGGAATGAGCGAATGGAAGATCTGACGAGCAAGACCGTTGCGGTTTTTTCCAGGCCCTTCAACGTTTCGGGCTTTGACGAGACGCTTCCGGCGGGAGAATACGAGATCGAAACAGAGGTGGCTTCGCCCCCTGATCAACGGGATCCCGCAGCTTGGAAAGCCTCCGTCCTTGTGAAGCTTCATCCCCGGATACCTCATCCGGGCCTTGAACGGACTCTGAGTGTTTCCCTTGCCGACCTCGACCAAGCACGCGCCAGGGACAAGCTGACCGGCAGGGAGTTGTCCGACATTTTCCTTGAAGAGATGCTGGCTGATCCGATGGTACAGCTCGTGATGAAGGCCGACGGGGTCTCTGAGGCGCACCTGCGACACCTATATTCCGGGTCTGGGAGATCCGATCCGACCCTGGCTGCGCTGCCTTCGAAGACGACCGACCGAGGAGCGCGGGACGAAGAGTCGATCCGGACCGCCGAAAACGAAGGCATGCCTTCACGACCGGACTCACCGCCGGCACGCATCCGTCTGGCTGCGGGGAAAACGTGATGGCGGACGAGGCCATCGTCGGGCGTGACGTACTGGATATCGCGACCCCAAGGGCCGTGGCGGATGTGCCGCAAGAACGCAGATGCCTGCGATGCAAAACCTCATTCCGGAGCGAAGGCTTCGGAGAACGGATTTGCCGGCGCTGCAAGGGGTTGAGTGCTTGGCGGAACGCCGCGCCCGTCAGCACGGGCACAGCTCGCCGCCGCTGATCCCCGCAGCCGCCCGCCGTCTCCCTCAATCCCAACTGGAACATCATTTTGACCTGCCTTGAGATCGTTCACACCACGACCTACAGGTACCGTCACGAGGTCCCTCTTGGGCCCCATCGGTTGATGCTACGTCCCCGAGAAACGAGGGAACTGCGACTACTTGCGCATGCCCTCTCCATTTCTCCGACGGCGACGGTAGCTTGGGCGCATGACGTGGCCGGCAACGCTGTCGCCACCGCCGTCTTTGACGGCGTGACGGATCATCTGGTGATCGAGAGCCGTGCCACAGTGGAGCTCACCGCGCCTGCATGGCCGGTCTTTGCCATCGCCGCCTCGGCCGCGCAGTACCCCTTTGTGTACGCCGACGACGAATGGACGGATCTGGGCGCGTTAACGGTTCTGCAATATCCCGACCCGGACGGTCGGCTTTCCCTATGGGTACATGGGTTTGTCATGGCACGCCCGACCGACACGCTGTCCTTGCTGAAGGACATCAGCAATGGCGTGTTCAGTCAGATTTCCTACCAGAGCCGCGACACTGAAGGCACCCAGTCACCGATCGAGACACTAGACCGGCGATGGGGCTCGTGCCGTGATTTCGCGGTCCTGCTTGCAGAGGCAGTTCGCCGGCTTGGCTTTGGCGCCCGCATCGTCTCGGGCTATCTGTCCGATCCCGAGATGAGCCTCGTCGGGTCGCTGGGTTCAGGGTCTACGCATGCTTGGGTCGAGATATATGTACCAGGTGCTGGATGGATTGCCTTTGACCCAACGAACCGAAGCGTCGGGTCTCAGAACCTAGTTCCAGTAGCAGTCGGGCGCGACATTCATCATATAATGCCAGTCTCGGGAAGCTACTCAGGACGGCAGAGTGCCCTTTGTGATCTCAAGGTCGGAGTTTTGGTTCGACTTGCGGCACACGATCATCCAAATGCAATGGAAGATGGAGCAGGCTGTTCGGTTGGGTCAACGGTGTAACGGGGAGAGGTTTATAGTCTGTATGCAACTCAAGATGAAGCTCCGGGAGTGTGCCAAAGCAACCAAGCGCGCTGACGCAATAAATTATCATTTTGCCCAGAATTTCTAATCTCGTATCATGCGATACCTCTACGCGTTATTACGAACGGCTGGTTCGGGGAATCTGAGTTGCGCCGATGAACACCTGACGAATCACGGGATGATTTATAATTCGGCGGTCCATAGGTGATGAGCGGGGAACTACATAGCGTCCTAACCTGTGTTGGCACCGAGCCATATCTTTCGCTTTATAAGAGAATCTTCCATCGCGGTTGGGGAGGCCGTGGCGGTGAGACGGCGCTCATTTATACCCTCAAATATTATTTAGATGGCTTTACCGGATCGAGTCATCTGTTGGTCAAGATGTTTGAAGAATGAGCGCCGTCGACTTTCCCGATGAGTAGCCCCGCAACTGGGAGTCACTGCGATGAATCCAATAAGTGTAAATGGAGAGCTGAACGAGGTGAATAAATCTATCTGTGCGAACAGCAAAGAGGGAAAGACGCATGGCTTGCTGCTACTGCGCGATCTGATCGCCGCCTCGAAAACGGAAACCGTCGACACTCTTCGGCTCGGCTCGGATGATGATGACGAACTGTTCGACAACGTCCCGATCTAAAATTGCAAAGCTTGACCGCGCTTATGGTGCGAGGAAGTAACCAATAGAGCCAAGGTATTGTGGTTGGGCCCCGCTCGAATATGCGGGAAATGACTTTCTTCCCGCATTCAATTGTGCCGACCAGCGATCAGCAAAGTCTGACACACGGCGAGATGGCGAAACGTCATCCGCCGATTGAAATCGTGCCATATCCGTATTTTTCCAAGTTCTGCATGTTCCTGACCGGGTCGTATTCAATCATCCGAACTTGCAATAGAGGGCTACTCATGAGTCGCCGTAAATTCCTTGAAACATATTTTGTGGGAGCGGCATCTCTCCTTTTTGCGCCGAATGTGCTCCGCGCTCAGATGGACATCGGAGCCGAAACGGTTGCCGCGATCATCGCCGAAGATAGGGATCTGAATTTTCTGCACTATCTTCTGGCAGCGACCAGTATGGTTCATAGCTTGAGCCAGTGCGGTCAGGTCACAGTATTCGCTCCGAACGATGCCGCCTTCGAGAACCTAGGCTCAGGACTCATAACCAGTAAATGACGGTCGCAGCGAGCGCGATGGCCGAGAGGAAGACTTTCGGACATCCATCATGGCGGGTGGCAATCCGGCGCCAGTCCTTGATACGGCCGAACATGATCTCGATGCGGTGGCGGCGCCGGTATCGACGCTTGTCGTATTTGATTGGGGCCGTGCGCGACTCTCGCGGCGGAATGCAGGCGCGAATTTTGCTGTCTGACAACGCGTTACGGAATCAGTCGGCATCGTATCTTTGGTCGGCGATCAGCCGGTCCGCCTGAGGCAGCTGGCTCTGTAGCGCGCCCTTGTAGTCGCTGACCTGGCCGGCGGTCACGAAGAGACGGACAGGCCGTCCATCCCGGTCGGTCACGACATGCAGTTTTGTGTTCATGCCGCCCTTGGTCCGGCCGATCGGACGGCCACGCCCCCCTTTTGAGCCTGCAGGCTCGAGGCCGTGGTCGCGTCGATCATGATCGTCCTGCAATCGGCCTGCTCCGCGGCGAGCCCCTCCATGATCCGCGCGAAAACGCCCATGCGGCTCCACCTGATCCAGCGGTTGTGAAGTGTCTTGTGCGGGCCGTATTCACGCGGCGCGTCCCGCCAGCGCAAGCCGTTGCGATTGACGAATATAATCCCGCTCAGAACACGCTTGTCATCGACCCGCGGCTTGCCATACGACTTCGGAAAGTAGGGCCGCAGCCGTTCCATCTGCACGTCGGTCAGCCAGAAGAGATCGCTCATCGTCAGTCTCCTTCAATCGGAGGCTGAATCACGCGAAGCCGTGCTGATCAATGGGTCCTGAGCCTAAATTGGCCGATCACAATTTAAATGGAAGAATTCAGGCAATTCGGGAGCTTCGGAATTCGATACGTCACAAAATGCGCGTTGACTGGCGCAAGAACCGAGCCAGGCCCTCGTCAGGATGGTTCTAGATTATTATTCGCTGACTGGCGCGGTCGCGGCGGGAGCATCGCTCTCCCATAATTTAGCAGGATAACCGAGACTGAAGTAGGCAATGACCGCGATGCCAACTGCAACAACGCCTCCCACAACCAACCAGGACGTCCTGTGGAAAATATCTAACATCGGTGTAGGGTCCCTTTCACCCAGATGGCGGAAACATAGATCAATTTCAGTCACTTTGGCGGTCTTGCTTAATTGAAGTTCAGGCCGCCGTTCATTAGTAGGCCGATCAAAGCAGCCGAGATTGCAAGACCTACAGCGGCTACCGCCATCATCACCCACCTCAATAATCTTTTCATTCTTGAATGCGCATCCGCGCCCCCTTCCGCCCCCGTAGACTCACGAGCAAATCGGACTCATGAGCAAATGCAATCGATCATATAATTATCGTAGTGTTTATGCCACTTTACGTCCAAAGCCATGGCTTGTCGCTAACTTGGGTTGGCATCTCGCCATCGCGGGCCCAATAATCACAGCGGGTATCGAGACCTGCCGATTGTCAGTCTTATCATAGCCATATAGGTTCTCCGCCGCCCGGTCGTTGCTTTTGGTGGTATTTCGACGTCGGTCTCAGTGAGACATTCTACTGGTCGAATGGAATCGTGATCCTTGGGGCGTTCGATCGAAGCCTATGCATTTGATCGACGCTCACTCCCTACAAGTCCCTCATGTTGCGCTTCCGAATCTCGGGAGTTTGGCGTTGTCAAGCCCGACAGACGAAGCCAGATCAATAGGTCCTGATCCTATTTCCTCTTTTGCTCGCCAAGGTTGGTCAAGACTTTGCCCTTCGTCGAGTCTGCTGTTGCAGAAACCCTTTCCTTCACCTTTTTCGGCTTCTTGACTTCTCGATTGCCACGTCGCTTGTCGCCCTTAGACATTTGAATTTCTCCTGGTCTCGAGTGTTTTTTCAATTATTGATCGGTATCTTTTGAGATAGAAAATGTGATTTTGCGCCCTGCGCCCCGCGCCTCTCGGCGACAGAACACAGCCGTTCACATCATTCCGTCCATTCCGCCCATGTCGGACATTGCGCTGCTGCGACCTGCTTTCTCGGGCTTTTGCGCGACCATCGCCTCGGTCGTGATCAGCAGACCGGCAACCCTGCCGGGCGGTGGTGTCGTGAAGTGGAAAAACACGGGGACGCCTGTCCGCCTCCTTAATGTGCTTTCACGCTTCCTTTCGCGCGGGGGCGTCGGGCAGCGGACGCGGCGTGGTCATGAGGTCCAGAAGCCGTGCGATTTCGGGGATTCGGCCCACGGACACCGGCTTGTGGACCACGACTTCGCAGACTTCGCACAGGGCGGTCAGCATCGCGCGCCCGTCCTTGACGGTGCAGTCGGCAAAGCCCTCGGCGGGCTTGCGCGCTTTGCGGCAGGCAAGGCAATAGAACTCGTCCAGGGCCACACTGACCTTGCGGCTTGCGCGGGTGGTTATCGCAGCCGGATCAAACCCGGCGACGCCGATTACTTCCGCCTGTCTCGCCGCGACGAAGCCGAGGCTCGCGCGGCCCCCGAACGGCCGGCACCGAGTGTTCGGCAGGCCAAACGTGCCCTGGCGATGATGCCCACGGCCACCCCGCGCGACTTGCGCGACCGGGCTGTCGTCGCGCTGTTGTGCCTGACTGGCATCCGGGTGTCGGCTTTAGTGTCGCTGCGCATCAAGCATGTCGATCTGGCCGAGAAATCAGTGACGCAGAATCCACGCGAGGTCGCGACTAAATTCGGCAAGCGGATGGAAACGTTCTTCGCCAAGGGATTCGACGAGGCCGAAGCTGCGCTGGCTGCATGGCTGGCACATCTCGACGCGGCAGAACTCTACGGCCCTGACGATCCGCTGTTCCCCGCGACCGCCACCGCCCCAAGCGCCAATGACGGATTCTGGGTAAGCGGATTCCTCCGCCGTCCGTGGCGCAGCACCGAAGTGGTGCGCAAGATCGTGCGCGAGGCTTTCGAGGCTGCGGGCATCCCGAACTACGGTCCCCATGCGTTCCGCCACATGTTGGCGCGCGATGCTGCCAAGAACGCTAAGTCGGTTGCCGAACTGATCGCCACGTCACAGAACCTAGGGCACACCGATGTGCTGACGACCCTGCGCAGCTACGGCCAGATCGACCGCGACCGTCAAAGGACGCTGATTACCGGCCTGACCGATGATGGCGTGACTGAATGACAGAAGCCTGCGAAGGCAACGGGCGCGCGATGTGGGAACAAGTGTGGGAATGATCTGGAAGCGGCGCGAAATTACTTCAATATAACAGAGTTTTACGCTTTAAATGTGGCGGAGACGAAGGGATTCGAACCCTCGAGACGGTTTCCCGCCTACTCCCTTAGCAGGGGAGCGCCTTCGACCACTCGGCCACGTCTCCACCGACGCGTATAGCCAAGCAAACAAAGGGATTACAAGGCGAAACTGCCTTCTAAGCGAGAAAACTCCCTCACATCGAAAACCGCCTCGAGTGGCACTGAGAGGCACCGAGCGGCACCGAGTTTGGGCAAGATCTGGTCAATTTCCCCTACAGCGAAAGCGCCCTCGGACGCGTCAAGCAGTTTGTGAAGCCGCGCAGACCGAACGCGCGCTTGAACCTGCCACAGCCATTTCCGGCCGGGCCTGCACGATCCGATCTCCTTCCCACAAGGAGGCTCGGACATGAAGACCGACAGCAAGGACCCAGGTTCGGCGAGTGCGGAAGAGCTTGCCAAGTATTGGAGACTGCCGTCGGCCAGGGCAGCTCGCGAGCTCGCGCGGAAGGTTGGCATTCGTCATGTCGGCGGTCGCTATCCGTGGCATGCCATTTGGCAGGCCGAAGGCCTTGCGCCACCGCCGCGTTCGCGTTGGGACGAACTGAAGCTGCCTCACTGCACGGCGGACGACGTCGCAGGCATCCTGGGAGAGTCGACGCGTTCCGCCCAGCGACGCGGCTTGGCGAAGCCCGACGCGAGTTTTCCTGACCCGATCCCGCTTCGGAAAAAGCCGATGATCTGGCGAAGGGCACAGCTACGCGCCTGGCAGGCAGGATTGCCCGTGCCTCATTACAAGCGCGCCTCGACGACAGCGATGCTCTCGCCGGACGCTACGCAGTCCCGGCAGCAGAGGCCGGCCCACAACTCATTCGACCCATGGGCTTCAGCGCGATCTGCGGCCAGCGGGAACGACTAAATGACCCCCCCGACGAAGAACGGAAAAGATGACAGCCACCCGGCAAGTTAGTTGCGGCTTTTCTTGCAGAGTGCCTGTCAATTTCCGCTTCGTCACAACGAAGAACGGCCAATCTGAACGATGAACGGCCAAATCAAGGAAATGACACCCATGACTTTCAATCCCTTTGAAGATAGTTTCCAGGGTCTTGGCGACAAAGCGACCTCCGGAGCGAAAAACCTCCAGGATGTGCTTGAATGGCTCCAATGCGACGAATGCCCTCTAGGTTCAGGACCCATTGATCTGAGCGGAAGGGCGTGATTCACCGCCAGAAAACTGAGCGGTGACATGTCTGATCTCTTCTGGCTCAGCGATGCGCAGATGGCGCGTCTGGAGCCCTACTTCCCGAAGTCCCATGGCAAGCCCCGCGTCGATGATCGACGCGTCCTGAGCGGGATTATCTTCATCAATCGCAATGGCTTGCGCTGGCGAGATGCACCGAAGGAATATGGCCCGCACAAGACGCTCTACAACCGCTGGAAGCGTTGGAGCGACAAAGGCATCTTCGCGAAGATGATGGCGGGGCTGGCTGCCGAGCACGGCGAGAAG